>NZ_JAUSWH010000006.1 GCF_030815125.1 Allorhizobium paknamense | reverse complement strand
AATGAGACGCCTCGCAAATGCCTGGGATACAGGACACCGGCAGAAGTCTTCCGCAAGAAGCTGCTCGCACAATTAAGGCGTACCGGGTAGCTTCGCCCTGCCCGCAAGTCGCGCTTCAGCATGAACTCACACCGGGCAGATCCCATTTTCAGGCCTGATATACATATATGGAGGTGATATTTGGCGACAGTTTTTTGGCGGCAATTTGCAGAGGCTGTGTTTGCCAAAGCCGTTTCCCCTCCGGTCATCCACTATAATGGACGTCTTTCCGGGCCTTTACCGGTTTCTGATTTGCTGGCCGAAACAGTTGGCCTTGTCGGCGTGGCCCTTGCGCGTCTTTGTGAGCGCCCGGACGAACCGGTTACGGTGGATGCCAAGCTCTGCGCCTATTGGGGCATGACATCCTGTCAGCCTCTCGGATGGACGCCGCCCGAGCCCTGGGATCAGCTTTCCGCGACGTTCAAAGGTGCTGACGGCTGGATCAGATTGCATACCAATGCACCTCATCATAAGGCAGCAGTTTTGCGCGCCCTGGACGGCGCCAGCACCTTCGAGGCTGTTACGGAGGTTATTTCGCGTCACCCCGTTGCCACGATCGAGGAACGCATTCTTGCTGAAAACGGTGCGGCAGCCAGAATGATCCCATGGGCCGAGTGGCAGAGCCACCGCCAAGGCAAGGCGCTGGCAGAGGCGCCACTGGTCGAGTGGGTTCAAAAGCCGGGTGAGGCTTCCCGGCGATTGCAGCAGAAGCCTTTCCACGATGGCCGCGTCCTGTCCGGCATCCGGGTTCTGGACCTTACCCGCGTCCTGGCGGGTCCGGTTGCAACACGCACCCTCGCCGCTTTCGGCGCGGAAGTCCTGCGAATTGATCCCGCCGGTTGGGATGATCCGGGCCTGCTTCAGGATACCACGGTTGGAAAGCAGTGCGCCGGCTTGGATCTTCATTCCTCAGCGGATCGCAAGCGATTTGAGGCGCTTCTGCGGGACGCGGATATTTTTGTTCACGGCTATCGCCCCGGCGCGCTCGACCGACTTGGTTATGGAGCGGCGGTGCTCGATCACATCAATCCGGGCCGTATCGACGTGAGCCTGAACGCTTATGGCTGGCAAGGTCCCTGGATGGCAAGGCGCGGTTTCGACAGCCTTGTTCAATTCAGTTCCGGCATTGCCGACATCTGCGCCGGCGCAAACGGTGCGCCGGGTAAATTGCCCTTGCAGGGTCTCGATCATGCCGCAGGATATCTGATGGCTGCTTGCTGCATGGAAGCGCTGCGGCATGCGCGCTCAGGCAGGATCATGGCGGCGCGAACATCTCTGGCCCGGATTGCCTGGTCTTTATGTCAGGCCAGACAGGATATGACGGTGGAGACCTCCCTGCCCGTGCTGACCGAGGATGACTATGCGCCCGAGATAGAAATGACGGAGTGGGGACCTCTCAAACGCCTGCGTGCGCCGCTGTCTGTTTCTTTCGCACCAATGTTCTGGACGAGCCCAGCAGGGCGTTTAAGAAGACATGCGGCAGAATGGGCGGCGTAAAAACCCGAAGGGACAACCCCCACCCTCACCCGTCTGCCTGATCCCGCAAGAAAATTGACGTTTCGCGTCTAATAATAAGAATGCGACTTTTGGCTTTCAACTTTCTTTAGCATTAAGCCGTAACGCTACATTAAAGGTAGTGAATTAAAGCTGCTGCAATCGTTGTTTTAGACAGTCATGTTGCATTCATTGTTTTAAGGCGGGGAAAATTCAGTGTTGCTTTCGTCTGCCCGCAGATTCCAGGCCATTTCCCTGCTTGAAAACTGCAAGGGAGCCTTGTTGCTCAATATCGGCGTGGCGGCGGCTGTGACATGCCTCATCCTTCTGCGCCACGGTGTTGCCGATGGGCTGATCTGGTGGCTGCTCGTTTTTGCAATGGCCATTTTGGGCCGTTGGCAGATGACCCGAAAGTTACAGCATCACCACCTTGCCTCGACACGCCCCAGAGAAACCGTTTACTTCCTTGCTGCAGGCGCCACCGTCAACGGAATGGCCTGGGCTTTGTTGCCGATCTGCTTTGTGGATCTGGACCTTCTGGGGCATGACGCTCCAATTGCGGTGATCATGGGCGGCCTTATCAGCGGCGCTGCCCTGCGCCAATCCGGCAGCAGTCTGATGTCCATGGGCTTTTCAAGTCCTATAGGTCTGTCGCTGGGCTGGAATTTCATTTCCCATGGCGGCTATGTTGGCCTGATTGCCACGTTTGAACTCGCCATTCTGATCTCACTTGTCTACCATTTGATGTTCGTTTCCGAACGACGTTTTCTGCGCGGCGAAATCGCCAAGCTGCAGAACGAGGACGCCACCCGCTCCCTCACCATCGCCAACGAGGATATCCGGCAAAAGAACCTGCGCCTGGAAACCCTGGCGAATGGCGATATCGTCACCGGCCTTTTCAACCGCATTTACTTCAACGGCCGCATGTCGGGCGAAATTATCACCGCCCGGCTCAATAATGAGCGCGTTGCCCTGCTGCTCCTGGATATCGACCGCTTCAAGCTGATCAACGACGCATTCGGCCATCGCGGCGGCGATCAATTGCTGAAGATTTTGGGGCAGCGATTTCGTGATGCCGCGGGGCAGGATGCCGTTGTGTCGCGAATCAGCGCGGATGAATTCGCCATTCTCATCACCGGCCCGGATGTGCGGGACAAAAGCAAAGCGCTGGCACAAACGCTTCTGGAAGCGGCACGCGAGCCGGTGAGCCTGGGCAATACCGGCGTTCTGCCCGGGATCAGCGGCGGACTGGCCTTTTTTCCCGATCACGCCGACGACACCGACGGCCTTTTCACATCGGCCAGCATGGCTCTGTTTGAAGCCAAGCAGGCGGGCCGAAAACAATGGCGGCTTTTCGATCCGCAACTCAAACAACGCATTGACCGCCAGCGCAAGATTGAACAGGATCTGGAAAAGGCCATTCTCTCCGGCAAGATCGAAGCATGGTTCCAGCCACAGGTGCATCTGGCGAGCCAGAAAGTCGTGGGCTTCGAGGCGCTGGTGCGCTGGTTTCATCCCGAGCTTGGACATATTGCGCCGCCGGACATCGTTCGCGCGGCGCATGCCATGCAATTGAGCGAGAGGTTGACCGTTTGCATCGCTGACAGCGCTTGCCGCCTCTTGCAAGCGCTACCAGAGCTGGGATTGCCGGATGCCACGGTGAGCCTCAACGTCTCTCCGCGTGAATTCACCCTCTACCCCGTCTCGGACATGCTGGACCGCCTGACGAAACACCACCGTATCGATTGCCGTCTGCTGGAAATCGAAATCACCGAAGAGGCGATGCTGGACCCTGAACTGGCGGGCGAACAGTTGCAAAAGCTGGAAAACGCCGGGTACAAGCTGGCTGTAGACGATTTCGGCATGGGGCACTCCTCCCTCGCCTATCTCATCGGGCTGAAGGTCCACCGTCTGAAAATCGATCGTAGTTTCGTCACCGATGTCAGCAACAACCACACCAACCGAGCGCTGATTGCCGCCATGGTAAGCCTCGGAAACTCGCTGAACGTCGATATCGTGGTGGAAGGTGTGGAAACGGAGGCGGAACTGCAAACCCTGCGCGCTATGGGCTGCGATATCGGTCAGGGCTATTTCTTCAGCCGCCCCATGCCTGCCGAAATGCTGCCCAACTGGCTGCACCGGTTCAAAACCGAGCAGAAAAAGTCGCGCCGTGCTGTGGCATAGATCATTTTTGTTGCTTTTTTGTTCTTGATGTCAACCTGCCCCTTTTCTTCCGGGCGGGTATTATCCATATTCGGCGCATGGCCAAAGCACCGAAAAAATCCTCCACCAATCCCGGCTTCGAAGAAGCGCCTCAATCCGCCTTTGAAGGAGCGCCCGTGCAACTTTCCGGCTCCGTCGCCGATTGGGTGAAGCAATTGGAGGCGGAGGCGGAATCCTCCGGCGTCGAATCGCAGCGCGAGATCGCTTCCAAGGCGGGCAAGCACCGCCGCAAGGCTGCGGAAGCCACGCCGCAAAAAGCCACTGCTGCGAAAACCTCACGCGGGGTTTCCATCGGCGCCTCGTCGGATCCGAAAACCCGCGCCGCCGCTGGCCTCAACCCGGTCGCGGGCATGGATGTCAGCCTGGAGGAAGCCGGGCAACTGGCGAAAAACGGCGTGACCGCCACGGTGGATGCACTGTCCAAACTGATCGAGAGCGGCAATCCGCTGTTCAAGAACGGCGAGATCTGGACCCCGCACCGCCCTGCCCGGCCGCAGAAATCCGAGGGCGGCATCGCCATCCGCATGGCGTCGGATTACCAGCCGGCGGGCGACCAGCCTACGGCCATCCGCGATCTGGTGGAAGGGCTGAACAGCGGCGAGCGTTCGCAGGTGCTGCTCGGCGTCACCGGCTCGGGCAAGACCTTCACCATGGCCAAGGTGATTGAGGAAACCCAGCGCCCCGCCGTGATCCTGGCGCCTAACAAGACGCTGGCGGCGCAGCTCTATTCGGAGTTCAAGAACTTCTTCCCCGATAATGCGGTGGAATATTTCGTTTCCTATTACGATTATTACCAGCCGGAAGCCTATGTGCCGCGCTCGGATACCTATATCGAGAAGGAAAGCTCGATCAACGAGCAGATCGACCGTATGCGCCACGCCGCGACTCGCGCCATTCTGGAGCGGGACGATTGTATCATCGTCGCCTCTGTCTCCTGCATCTACGGTATCGGCTCGGTGGAAACCTACACCGCCATGACCTTCCAGATGTCAGTGGGCGACCGGCTGGACCAGCGGCAATTGCTGGCCGATCTGGTGGCCCAGCAATATAAGCGGCAGGATATCAATTTCGTGCGCGGCTCCTTCCGCGTGCGCGGCGATACCATCGAACTCTTCCCCGCCCACCTGGAGGATGCCGCCTGGCGCATCACCATGTTTGGCGATGAAATCGAATCCATCACCGAATTCGACCCGCTGACCGGCAAGAAAACCGGCGATATGAAGACGGTGAAGATCTACGCCAATTCGCACTATGTCACCCCTCGCCCGACGCTGAACGGCGCGATCAAATCCATCAAGGACGAGTTGCGGCAGCGGCTGGCCGAGCTGGAAAAGGCAGGCCGCCTGCTGGAAGCGCAGCGACTGGAACAGCGCACGAAATACGATCTGGAAATGCTGGAAGCCACCGGCTCCTGCGCGGGGATCGAAAACTATTCGCGCTATCTCACGGGCCGCAAGCCGGGCGAGCCGCCGCCGACGCTGTTTGAATATATCCCGGATAACGCGCTGATCTTCATCGACGAGTCCCACGTCACCATTCCGCAGATCGGTGGCATGTATAGGGGCGACTTCCGGCGTAAGGCGACGCTTGCGGAATATGGCTTCCGCCTGCCCTCCTGCATGGACAACCGGCCCCTGCGCTTCGAGGAGTGGGATGCCATGCGCCCGCAGACCGTGGCCGTCTCCGCCACGCCGGGCAATTGGGAAATGGAAGCCGCAGGCGGCGTCTTTGCCGAACAGGTCATCCGCCCCACGGGTCTTATCGATCCGCCGGTGGAGGTGCGCAGCGCCAAGACGCAGGTGGATGACGTGCTGGGCGAAATCCGCGAAACCAGCAAGAAGGGCTACCGCACACTGGTGACCGTGCTGACCAAGCGCATGGCGGAAGACCTGACGGAATATCTGCACGAACAGGGCGTTCGCGTGCGCTACATGCACTCGGATATCGACACGCTGGAACGCATCGAAATCATCCGCGACCTGCGCCTCGGCGCGTTTGACGTGCTGGTGGGCATCAACCTGCTGCGCGAGGGCCTGGATATTCCCGAATGCGGCTTCGTAGCCATTCTGGATGCGGACAAGGAAGGCTTCCTGCGCTCGGAAACCTCACTGATCCAGACCATTGGCCGCGCCGCGCGTAACGTGGATGGCAAGGTCATCCTCTATGCGGACCAGATCACCGGCTCCATGCAGCGCGCCATGGATGAAACCACCCGCCGCCGTGAAAAGCAGGTGGCCTATAACCAGGAACACGGCATTACGCCGGAATCCGTCAAGGCGAAGATTTCGGACATTCTGGACTCGGTCTACGAACGCGACCACGTCCGCGCCGATATCTCCGGCGCCAGCGGCAAGGGCTTTGCAGCAGGCGGCCATCTGGTGGGCAACAACCTGCAAAGCCACCTCACCGCGCTGGAAAAACAGATGCGCGACGCCGCCGCCGACCTCGATTTCGAAACCGCCGCCCGCCTGCGCGACGAAATCAAACGCCTCAAGGCCGTCGAACTGGAGACCATGGACGACAAGATCTCCCGCGACGAGTCAAAGGCCATGGAACGAGCGCCGAACCGTGAATCGATCTCCCCCCTTGAGGGGGAAATGTCCGGCAGGACGGAGGGAGAGAATACAGGCGCCGCCCCCACCCTCTTCCGCAAAAACACGCTGGACGAAATGACCGTTGGCCGCACGGAAAAACCCGTACCCGGCAAGCTCCCGGAAAAGCCCGCCGGGGTCACCGCCAGCGACGACGGCAAGAAAAGCTTACGGGCGGGGCAGACTGAGACAGACCCCCGCCCCATCATCCGCGGCAAAGTGGGTGCCGGATCTTATGAGGACCCGTCGGAGCAGAAGCGCAAAGGGCGGACGAAGGGGAAAACGGGCAGGCCGGGGCGGTGAAGACGCCATATTGTTATTGGAGATTAAATTAAGTAAAATTCACCAATTTAATCAAACGGTACTTTTAAAAATTTTATTTTTAAAAGTATACATTTCCTTGTGTTCCACTTTACAAATTTGTAAAAATTTGCAATCTAAGGCTGCAAGGAGCATCAGATGTTAAAAAAAATAGCAGTAAATAACTTTCGGTCTCTTGAAGATTTTAGCATGGAGATACGCCCTGGCCTCAACGCCTTAGTTGGCCCAAACGGCGCTGGCAAGACAAGTATTATCAAATGGTTTGAATTTCTGTCGTTATTGGGAAGCTTTTCTTTAAGAGAAAGCATAGGAAAAATTGGTGGTGCCAATCATGTTTTTCGTCGAAAGGGCGAAAAATATTCGGAAATGCTAAATTTTAGTTTCACTGGCACCACTCAAATAAATTCATTTTCTCGCAGAAATAGCAGAAATGGCTCAAAGATATATATTGACTATGAATACGATGGGACAATTTCCGTTGTAAAAAATCAAATTTTTTTCTCAAGGCAAACAATTTCTGTCTTCATATCAAGCAACAATAAACCTTCATCAAAAAATATATATATTGATTGGAGTTATGATATACTTACTGATAAGATAGAATGCAAAATTGAAACGGCAGCCCCTAAAAGTTTCAAGAAGGACAGCCTTGAGCATTTTTATTTTGAAAAGAAATTTTTGGAAGAGGTTTTAAATTCTCATTCAATGCTTGAATCAATGATTGTGCCCGGGCAAATATTCCCTATTGACTACCTGTTCGCCATCAAGACTGATATATCTTATCGGAAGGCATTTAATATCAATCCTTCTCAGGTGCGATCAGCCATAGATATCTCGTCTCAACCTAACGTTCAATTTGACGGCGCAGGAACTGTTTCGACACTCTATGAAATAAAATCTCAGGCACTTGGTGAGAGAAATCGTTATAAGCTTACGCCACTTGACCGATTTAGGCAAAAGACTACACTTCCTCGTCTTATAGATTATTTTAAGCTAAGCGATTCAAATATAAGTGACATAAATATTGAGATAGAGAATTTTCGAAACGAATTTACATTGGAGGTAGAATACAAAAATGAATCTAGTACTTACAAAGTTCCTATATTCCTTCTTTCGGATGGAACAGCAAAATGGATATCTCTAATAACTGCAATTTCAACAGAAAGAAAGGCAATATTTATCGAGGAGCCAGAAAATTTTTTACATCCAAAACTTCAAGAAAGTATAGTTGAGATAATCAGAGGTGAGATAGACGGAGGGGATGGTGAGAGATTTTCACTTATTACGACTCATAGTGAAACTCTTTTGAATAAACTTAATCCAGAAGAAATTATAATTGTCAAAATGAATGACGGCAGGACATGCGCCGAAAGAATTCCAGACCCAGAGGAAATTTCTAAAATTATTGCTGACTGCGGCTTTGGCCTTGGATATTTCTACGTCACGGGTGGCTTTTGATGATTGGTTTTATTGTTGAAGGCCAAATGGAAGAGAAAATAATACGTGAAATGTGCAAGGGTTCAGAGGTAAGACGCCTTCAAATAAATGGAAGTAAATTTCCTGTAGAAAAGATTGCTGAACGCGTTTGTCCTCATATTTCTTTATTGAGACGCAAAGGAGTCAAGAAATTTATTTTGATCATTGACCGAGAACAAAGAGATGTAAGCTCAGAAGAATTTGAGAAAGATATATTAAATAAATTATCTGATTTAAAAATTGATATATCTTCTGTAATAGTTGCCTCACCTGATAGAAATTTTGAGAGCTGGTTCGTTCCATTTTTAAATTCTTCTTGTAAAATTTCTACAGATGTCCAATCAAATGCGGAGGGTTGCAACGGTAAATCGATAGCTCGTGAAAAATTCAAGGCATCGGGTCAGAAATATGTGGAGGTTGTAGATGGTGTGAGCCTTTTTAAGAAGGTCACAGCCAGAAAGCTATCGGAGGCTTCTTTTAGCTTTAAAAGATTTTTTGATGCTTTTGATGAAGAGTGTTGGTGGATGAAGAAGGATTAGATGCTTCCGCTTGCAGGCAGTGTCAGTAGAATTTACTGTCTAATTCCCTCGGCCCATCACCCTCCCCAAGCGGCAGCATCTCATAATGCCGCACCGCCTGCGGTACACGCACCAACGCCTCCTGCTGCACGCTTTTCACGCGCAGCCGATAGCGCAGCAGCAAGGCCAGCACGCCGAGGGTGAAGGCTGGGGGGATCAGGAGCCAGAGGGCTTTCACCAGATCGGGGGATGCGCGGTAGGTGGCGAGGAGGTCGGCTAGAAAGCTGTATTCGTTATGCATTGGCGCTCTCGGTCTCGTGTCCATATCGCTGAACCTTGCGGCAGATGTGCCGGATCAGCGCCAGCGGCGTGGCGGGAAAGCTCTGTTTCCGCACCCGTGCTGGAAGGTGAAAACGGGAGCGACCACAGAGGCTGAAAGCCTCTGGTGGCCGGGAGAGTTAGAAAATCGCGGATTAAACGACCGCCCTGCCCTTTAGACTTGCGCCTTGGACATACGACAGGGCCTCCCCAGCCATAGCGATGGTCAGAGAGATACCATATAGACATGGTTCTTCCGCCCAGCCACAAACCTATGGCTGAGGGGGCATCCCGTGCGGGGGATGCCAGCCGTAATCCGTGAGGTTTCTACGCCTCAGGACCGGCCCGTTACCTCCGGTCCCGTTCGCACCCTAGCGCATTCGGGTTGTGCTGCCCACTGCTACTTTTAAGGGTTATCGGGTTTTATCCCGAAGAAATTCGGGGGCGGCAGCGCAGCCCGCCACGGACTTAGAGCACGCCCGGTGAACAAGGGTTCACCGGGCGCGCTCTAAGCTTTTGTTTTTACGCATTTCCGGGCGGAAAACCGCAACTACACTTTTCTCGGGGCAATGCTCTATTTCCCAGTCACCGGCAGATCCAGGGTGACGGTTCCGGCTTTTTCGAAGGTCAGTTGCACGGGCACCTTGTCTCCGGCTTTGAAGGGCTGGCGCACCTCCATGAACATCAGGTGATAGCCGCCGGGCTTCATTTCCAGCTTGCCGCCGGCGGCGATGGGCAGGCCGCCATCCACCTTGCGCATTTTCATCACATTGTCCTGCATGGCCATTTCATGCAGTTCCACCCGGCCCGCAGCGGGCGAGGACAGCGAGAGGAGGCGATCCTGCCCCTCGCCCTTGTTTTCGATGGTCACATAGCCGCCGCCCACCGGCTGGCCCGGCAGCATGGCCTTTACATAGCCGCCGCTCAGCGCCAGCGTGCCAAGCTTGCCGCTGCCTGCTTCCGCCGGTGCGGTGCTTGCCTCCATACCGGCCATATCGTGATTGGCCATTGCCGTGTGGTCGTGCTCTTCGGCGGGGGCAGCCTGCGCCACCATCAGCAGCGGAGCGGGCGATTTCAGGCTGTGCGGATTGGTTCCGGCAGGCGCGATTTCATCCCACGCCACCTTGGCATCCGCCCCGCACAGTTGCACCACCTTGAAAGGCAGCGCCGTGCCCGGCTGAACACCGGAGACTTTGCCGTAAATCACAAAGGTATCGTAGAAATCATCCGGCAGATTGCCGTTTTTCCAGCGCACTTCCACCAGCCCCTCGGTCAGCGGTTTGCCGTGGTTATCATAGGATTTCTCGTATTTTCCCTTGGTCAGATCCAGCTCCCAGCCGGGTTTCGGCTGCGGCTTGGCGGCAATGAAGCCTTCAGGCAGCTTGACCTGCACCTCGGTCGTGGCCTTGCCATCACAGCCATGCGGCACCTGCAACACCGCGCTCACGTAGGATTCGGGGTTTACCGCGCCATTGGCAAAAGTGGCATGCGCCATGGCCTGCGAGGCGGCAAAGGCGGCGGGCATCGCCAGCAGAAGGGCGGAAAAAGAACGATAGCTCATCATGGGTCTCCCGGCGGAGCGGCGCATTTATGGTGTTGAGGCGCGCATCCGCGATTTCGATCTGTGCAACAGTGTTTCCGGAAACAGAAGCGTCAGATCGAAACGGGTGGCCCCCGCGAGCGCGGCTTTGGCGTGGCGAGAGCATGAAGGCTGCCAGCGGCAAACCGCAGAGGGTTGGAGAGCGTCGCGGTTTCGGGGTGGCTCGCGCCATCCTCCGGCGCGGCGGGCAGAAGAATGGAGCCTGCCAGAATGCAGGCTTCGCAAGGTGAAAGCAGCGCCGCCGAATCGCCCGGCTGGCCAAGGCCATGATCGCCGAAGCAGATGTCTGGATTACTGCCATCGGGCAATTGAAATTCCAGCCGCAGCGCCAGATCGGCAAAGGCGGGCGGCGCACGGTGGGCAAAGCCCAGCGCCAGCAGGGCCAGCGCACAGGCCACACGCAGCCATGCACTGAAGCTGGCTTTACGTGAATATGGCCCTGAAACTCGCCCTCTCCGCATGCTGTAAAAATCCTCCCCGCCCACAGGCTTATCGGACTTGGCCTGAAAAACAAGAGAGCTTTCGCATGCAAGGCTGGGGCTACACCTTGCGCCAGATCAACCCTGGAGCATCGTGCCGCAAACCGGTTCCTACTTTTCGGTCCGATGCTGTATCCAAACGACAAAATTTTGTTTCTGAGCGACCCTCCCCCTTGCCAAGCCACCCTCACCCCGGATAATGCCCGCATGACCTTGTAGGGAGAAACCGGTTCACTCCGGTGCCGAAGGAGCAACCGCCCCGGAAACTCTCAGGCGAAAGGACCACAAGGCGTCAACGGACTCTGGAGAGAGGCTTGTCTCAAACAAGCCACGCCGAAGGGATAACAATCTCAGGCAAAGGGACAGAGGGGGCTCATGAACCGGCACAACCGTGCCTAGACTTGAGCATGTGCAGGCAAAGCCGCACAAACCGGAGGCGCATGTGACCGACCCGACCCCTCTCAAACGCACCCCGCTTTACGATCTGCATGTGGCGCTCGGCGCACGCATGGTGCCCTTTGCCGGTTATGACATGCCGGTGCAATATCCCGCAGGCGTGCTGAAAGAGCATCTGCACACCCGCGCCAATGCCGGGCTTTTCGACGTTTCGCACATGGGGCAGGTTGTCCTCACCCCGAAGAGCGGCAAGCTGGAAGATGCCGCCCGCGCGCTGGAAAGCCTCGTGCCCGTCGATATTCTCGGCCTCAAGGAAGGCCGCCAGCGCTACGGCTTCTTCACGGATGAGACCGGCGGCATTCTCGATGACCTGATGATCACCAATCTCGGCGATCACCTCTTCGTGGTGGTCAACGCCGCCTGCAAGGAGGCGGACCTTCACCATATGCAGGCCTATCTTTCCGAAAGCTGCACCATCAAGCTTCTGGAAGATCGCGCGCTGCTGGCCCTGCAAGGCCCGCGTGCCGAACAGGTGCTGAGCGAGCTGTTTGCCGGTGTCGCAGGCATGAAGTTCATGGATGTGCGGGAAGTGATGCTGCTGGATGTCGCCTGTATCGTCTCCCGCTCCGGCTATTCCGGTGAGGACGGGTTTGAGATCTCCGTCCCGGCAAACAAGGCCGAAGCTCTCGCCAAGGCACTGCTGGAGCATCCAGATTGCGAGGCCATTGGCCTTGGCGCGCGCGATTCGCTTCGGTTGGAAGCCGGTCTCTGCCTCTATGGCAATGACATCGACGCCACCACCTCGCCCATCGAAGCCTCGCTGGAATGGGCCATTCAGAAGGCCCGCCGCAGCGGTGGCGAGCGCGAAGGCGGCTTTCCGGGTGCTGCTCGCATTCTCCGCGAATTGCAGAGTGGCACCACGCGCCGCCGCGTGGGCCTGAAGCCGGAAGGCAAGGCCCCGGTGCGCGGCCACGCCAAGCTCTATGCCGATGCCGAGGGCAAGACCGAGATCGGTGAAGTCACCTCCGGTGGCTTTGGGCCGACCGTCGAAGGCCCGGTCGCCATGGGCTATGTGCCGGTCAGCCATGCCGCCCCCGGCACGCAGATTTTCGCGGAGGTTCGCGGCAAATATCTCGCCGTGACCGTTGCGACGCTTCCTTTCATCACTCCCACCTACAAACGCTGATCCTCCGGAGAGACCCATGCTGAAATTCACCCCTGAACATGAATGGCTGAAGATCGAAGGCGATGTTGCCACGGTTGGCATCACGGCCCACGCCGCTGGCCAGCTTGGCGATCTGGTGTTCGTGGAACTGCCGGAAGTGGGCGCCACCTTTGCCAAGGATGCGTCGTCCGCCACGGTTGAAAGCGTCAAGGCGGCTTCGGATGTCTATTGTCCGCTGGAAGGCGAAGTGGTCGAGGTCAACCCGGCGATTGTCGATGACCCGTCGCTGGTCAATTCCGACCCGCAGGGGGCGGGCTGGTTCTACAAGTTGAAGCTCGCCAACCCTGCCGACGCCAACAGCCTTCTCGATGAAGCCGCCTATAACGAGCTGATCGCATGACCACGGAATTTCAGTTTACCGACTACCAGCCCTATGATTTCGCCAATCGGCGGCATATCGGCCCCTCGCCCAGCGAAATGGCGGATATGCTGAAGGTGGTGGGCTATAACAGCCTCGATGCGCTGATCGACGCCACGGTCCCCGCTTCCATCCGCCAGCCCGTGCCGCTCACCTGGGGCGCGGCCATGACGGAGCGCGAGGCGCTGGACAAGCTGCGCGAAACGGCCAACAAGAACAAGGTTTTGACCTCGCTGATCGGTCAGGGCTATTACGGCACCATCACGCCGCCGGTCATCCAGCGCAATATTCTGGAAAATCCGGCCTGGTACACGGCCTATACGCCCTATCAGCCCGAGATTTCGCAAGGCCGTCTGGAAGCGCTGTTGAACTTCCAGACCATGGTTTGCGACCTGACCGGCCTCGATGTCGCTAACGCCTCGCTCCTGGATGAAGGCACCGCCGCCGCCGAAGCCATGGCCATGGCCGAGCGCGTGGCCAAGGCGAAATCGAAAGCCTTCTTCGTCGACGCCGCATGCCACCCGCAAACCATCGCCGTGATCCAGACCCGCGCCGAGCCGCTGGGCTGGAAGGTGATCGTCGGCAATCCCTTCACCGATCTCAATCCCGGCGAAGTCTTTGGCGCCATTTTCCAATATCCCGGCACCAACGGCCACGCGCATGATTTCACGCCGCTGATCGATGCGCTTCACAATGCGCAGGCGATTGCCGCCGTGGCGGCCGATCCGCTGGCGCTGCTGCTTCTGAAGTCTCCGGGCGAAATGGGGGCGGATATCGCCATCGGCTCCACCCAGCGCTTCGGCGTGCCCATGGGCTATGGCGGTCCGCATGCGGCCTATATGGCCGTGAAGGACGCCTATAAGCGTTCCATGCCGGGCCGTCTTGTCGGTGTCTCCGTCGATGCGCGCGGCAACCGCGCCTACCGCCTGTCGCTCCAGACCCGCGAACAGCATATCCGCCGCGAAAAGGCCACCTCCAACATCTGCACCGCGCAGGTGCTGCTGGCGGTGATGGCCTCCATGTATGCGGTGTTCCATGGCCCGCAGGGCCTGAAAGCCATTGCCCAGCAGGTGCACCAGAAGACGGTTCTGATGGCCAAGGGCTTGGAAAAGCTGGGCTACACCATCGAGCCGGAAACATTCTTCGACACCATCACCGTCGATGTCGGCCATATGCAGGGCCTGATCCTCAGGGCCGCCGTGGCGGAAGGGGTCAATCTCCGCAAGGTCGGCGCCACGAAAATCGGTATGTCGCTGGATGAGCGCACACGGCCCGCAACGCTGGAAGCGGTGTGGCGCGCCTTTGGCGGCAATTTCAGGGTGGAGGATTTCGCACCGGAATACCGGTTGCCGAAAAACCTCCTGAGAACAAGCGATTACCTGACGCATCCGATCTTTCACATGAACCGTGCGGAAAGCGAGATGACCCGCTATATCCGCCGGTTGTCCGACCGCGATCTGGCGCTGGACCGGGCGATGATCCCGCTTGGCTCCTGCACGATGAAGCTGAATTCTACAGCGGAAATGCTGCCGATCACCTGGCCGGAATTTTCCGACATGCATCCCTTCGCGCCTGCCGATCAGGCCCTGGGCTATAAGGAAATGATCGACGATCTTTCCGAAAAGCTCTGTGCCGTGACCGGCTATGACGCGATTTCCATGCAGCCCAATTCCGGCGCGCAGGGCGAATATGCGGGGCTTCTCACCATCCGCAACTATCACATTGCCCGCGGCGAAGCGCATCGCCACGTCTGCCTCATTCCAACCTCCGCGCACGGCACCAATCCCGCCTCGGCGCAGATGGTGGGCATGACGGTGGTGCCGGTGAAATCCCGCGACAATGGCGATGTGGATCTCGACGATTTCCGCGCCAAAGCCGAGCAATATGCGGCAAACCTCTCCTGCTGCATGATCACCTACCCGTCCACCCATGGCGTGTTTGAGGAAACGGTGCGGGAAATCTGCGCCATTACCCATCAGCATGGCGGCCAGGTCTATCTGGATGGCGCAAACATGAACGCCATGGTCGGCCTCTCCCGCCCCGGCGATATCGGCTCGGATGTCAGCCACCTCAATCTGCACAAGACCTTCTGCATTCCCCATGGCGGCGGCGGTCCGGGCATGGGGCCGATCGGCGTCAAGGCGCATCTGGCCGCCTATCTGCCCGGCCATGTGACCACCGATGGCCGTCCGGGTGCGGTCTCTGCCGGTCCTTACGGTTCGCCCTCCATTCTGCCGATCAGCTGGTCCTACTGCCTGATGATGGGTGGCGAGGGCCTGACGCAGGCGACCAAGGTGGCGATCCTGAACGCCAACTATATCGCGGCCCGGCTGAAAGGCGCCTACGAGGTGCTTTACACCTCCAAGGCTGGCCGCGTGGCGCATGAATGCATCATCGACACCCGCCCGCTGAATGAAAGCGCCGGCGTTTCCGTCGATGATGTGGCCAAGCGCCTGATCGATTGCGGCTTCCACGCGCCGACCATGAGCTGGCCGGTGGCGGGCACGCTGATGATCGAGCCAACCGAGTCGGAAACCAAGGCCGAACTCGACCGCTTCTGCGAGGCGATGCTGGCCATCCGCGAGGAGGCCCGCGCCATCGAGGAAGGCCGGATGGACAAGGTCAACAACCCGCTGAAAAACGCCCCGCACACGGTGGAAGACCTCGTCGGCGAATGGGATCGTCCCTATAGCCGCGAAGAGGCTTGCTATCCGCCGGGCGCTTTCCGCGTGGACAAATACTGGTCGCCGGTGAACCGGGTGGACAATGTCTATGGCGACCGCAACCTCGTCTGCACTTGCCCGCCGATGAGCGAATATGCGGAAGCCGCAGAATAAAACCGCCTTACCCCTGAAACCCACCTTTGTTCTGCAAAGGTGGGTTTTGATTTGAGTAAGTGATTTTTGTCATACATTTCCCGTAAAGGTTGATAGTATCCATCCACTCTTTTCGCAGCGAAGCTGGGAGGCTTCGAGTGGACCCTATTCATTTAAAGACATTTTTGACCGTGATCGATTGCGGCAGCTTTTCAGGCGCTGCCAGGGTGCTGGGACTCTCGCAGCCCACCGTCAGTGACCATATCAAGCGTCTGGAGCAGTTTGCCGGCCAGCGGCTGTTTGAGCGCGATACGCATTCTCTGGCGCTGACCCGGCATGGGGAGGCCATGGTGCCCTTTGCCCGATCCATAACCGAAACCACGGAAAAGGCGCGCTCCTTCTTCGAATCGGCCAGCAAGCGCCACAGCCTGCGTTTCGGCGCGTCGGAGGATCTGGTGAATGAATGGCTGCCGGATGTCATTCGCACTTTCACCGCCAATCATCCCGAGATCGATATCGATTTCACCATTGCTCTCAGCGAAGAGCTTATTCAGAAATTCGACGATGGCGCTCTGGATATCGTCTTGTGCAAGCGCGGGCCGCAAAGTCAGAAGAAGGGGGACGTGATCTGGCGCGAGCCGCTCGTCTGGCTCTCGGCCACTGGCACGCCGGTGATCCGCGATGGAGAAACGCAACTGGTGCTCTATCCGCCCCCCAGCATTACCCGTTTCAAGGCGGTGGAGGCTATGGCAAGGGCTTCGCGGCCCTGGCGCATTGCCTTTAGCAGCAGCACCTTGAACGGGCTTGCGGCTGCGGCACGCATCGGGCTTGGCATGATGGCGCATGCGCGCCTGC
This sequence comes from Allorhizobium paknamense, assembly GCF_030815125.1. Taxonomy (GTDB): domain Bacteria; phylum Pseudomonadota; class Alphaproteobacteria; order Rhizobiales; family Rhizobiaceae; genus Allorhizobium; species Allorhizobium paknamense. The sequence continues at coordinate 223,961 of NZ_JAUSWH010000006.1, read as the reverse complement.
TGGCTCCTCCCGGCCTGCTTGAATGTTATGGCTTTCCCGACCTGCCGCCGCTTGGCGAGCTGGAATTCGTGCTGCTGCACCGCAAGATGCTGATGGCGCCGCTCAAGGCGCTGTGCGAAGCCATCCAGGCCAAGGTTCTGGTGGAAGCGAGGAGTGGTCGGAGCTTGGCCAAAATTGACGAAATTCAAGGCGGAACAAGCATTTAATTCACTTCATAAGAAGCGCCTATAACTGTTATAGGCAAAGCAAACGTACCAATTCATGGATGCACGTCATAGCTGTTGCACGGTGAGGTTCAGTCCTTGCGATTCAAGCGACAGGAGAATGATATGCAGACAGGTCGACGTGGTTTTCTGGGTGCCGCGGCCCTTGGGGCGGGTTTGGTTTCCTTCGAGAAGCTGGCGGAGGCGGCCATGGTGCACGATCATGGTGATCCGGGTGCAGGCGGCTTTGGCCGCAATGCCTCTCCGCTTTCGGGCGGCGTGGATGTGGCCTATCACGATCCCAAAGACGTGGCCGAAATGCCCGATTTCCGCTTTTCGCTGGATGGCAATGCGCCCAAGGTAACCTCCGGGGGCTGGGCCAAGGAAGCCACCGTGCACCAGTTCCCGATCAGCAAGGGCATTGCCGGTGTGCATATGTACCTGAACCCCGGGGCCTCGCGCGAATTGCACTGGCATGCCATTGCCGCCGAATGGGCTTTCGTTATCGAGGGCGAATGCCAGACGGTGGTGCTGGAGCCCTCGGGCGCCAGTGAAATCAACAATTTCAAGCCGGGCGATCTCTGGTATTTCAAGCGCGGCCATGGTCACGCCATCCAGTGTATCGGCGACAAGCCGTGCCACTTCATCCTCTCCTTCGACAATGGCGCCTTTTCCGAGCATGGCACCTTCTCCATCACCGATTGGGTGGACCTGACGCCGAAGGATATGCTGGCCAAGGAATTCGGCGTGCCCAAGGATATCTTCGACGCCTTCCCCAAGGGGGAGGTCTATATCCAGCAAGGCCCGATCCTGAAGGCGGCGGATGCCACGGAGGCGCCGTGGCCGAAGGAATCTACACACAAATTCCGCCTTCTGGCCGATAACCGTGCCGTGCGTGATTTCGATGGCGGCAGCTTCCGTCTGGCGACCGTGGATGAATTCCCCGCCTCCTCCACCATGTCCGGCGGCCTGATGGTGCTGAAGCCCGGCGAAATGCGCAGGCTGCACTGGAACGTCAACGCCAATGAATGGCACTATTATCTGCGCGGCAAGGGACAGGTGGCAATGTTCGGCTCTGGCGGGCGCGGCAAGGTTGCCGAATTCAAACCGGGCGATGTCGCCTATATTCCCATGGGCTTCGGCCACGCCATCCGCAATGTCGGCGATGAGGATCTGGAAATTGTCCAGACCTGGGACAATGGCAAATTCGAGGAAATCGATCTCGACCGCTGGATCGCCACCAGCCCCAACTATCTGCTGGGCAACAATTTTGCGGGTGTTTCCAAGGATACGCTTTCCTCTCTGAAGAAGGCTTGATAGCCCTCGACCTTTCTAGTGGTTTGATTGTGACATTTGCTACCCTGTGCAGCACCCTCGAGAGCAAATGTCACAATCATGAAAACCACTAGCAACCTTATGATTCTAGTGGAATTTTCGAATTTGACATTTGATCCTCGAGATCACCGCAAATGGGTATCAAATGTCAAATTCATTCCACTAGCGCCGCCATCAACTGCGATGGTGGCGCATGCAGTCCTTCACGCCTCGTAAAGCATGAGTTGAAGCTCTTCAGCGCAAGCCTCCGCCGTCCTCTATAAGTATTGCCTCACAGAGGATGATGGGGACGGCCCAAATGAGCATTTCCGCGATCATGAACACCGCGACATCCGGCATGCTGGCGCAGCAGACCCGGGTCAACAACGCGGCGCAGAACATCGCCAATATGGATACGCCCGGCTACAAGCGCCTGCGCACCGAGCTGTCCTCCACTGCCTCCGGCGTGAAAGCGAAGACAGTCCAGTCTCAGGAAGAGCCTGCCACGCCGGATAGCTCCACTGTCGATCCCCTCGATGAAATGGTCGATCTCATCTCCAGCGAAAACAGCTTCAAGGCCAATGCCAAGGTGTTCGAGGCAGGTGCCGATCTTTGGGACGTGCTGATGACCATGAAGAAGGACGACTGACTCCGTCTACAGAACGATGGTCGTCCCATATCGGGTTCAAGCCCAATACTGCCGCGCTGCAAGCGATAGCGTGACCACGCCGAACCCGATGAGGAAAACGGCGGACGCGCGGCTGACCCAGACGGTAAAATGATCCGGCAACCGTCTATGCAGCCAGTTTACCGTGCCGCACAGAATGCACCACCAGGCCAGTGAGCCCAGAAACACCCCCGCTACCAGAAAGAACGGGCTGACGCCTTTCGTATCGGCCAGCCCTGCCCCGGCAAACAGCACGGCAAAGCCGAAGATCGTGGCTGGATTGGTGATGGTCAGCAGAAATGTGGAAATCGTGGTCTTCACCAGATCCGCAGCCTCCACCTTGGCGGCGGCAACGGCGGGCCGTGCCTGAAAGATGCGGATGCCCATGATGAGAATGAGCAGGCCACCGATAATCTTCAGCGGCAGGGAGATCGTTTCCAGCACGTGCTGCGTGGCGGCAAAGCCTGCGGCGGCAATGACCGCAAAAATCATGTCACCGATCGCGGCCCCCAGACCGGCGGACACCCCGTACCAGAAGCCGCGCTCCATGGTGCGGTTGATGCAGAGCGTGCCAATGGGACCAATCGGCGCGGCAACCGCAAAGCCGAGCAGAAAACCCTTGACGAGCAGAAGCAGGATCATGCGGTCTCCGTTCCGGTGCAGGTCTTTTCCGCCACGGCGGACAGCGAAATCATGGTTTCGCTCCGGGCAAGGAAGCGACGGCTCTTGGTTTCCGCGAGGAAGGTTTCAATATCCTGAAGATCCCTGAGCCGCAGCTTCAAGAGATAGGACCAGCCCCCCGTCAGGTGGTGGCATTCCTCCACCGCAGCATGGGATGCCGCGAAGGCACGAAAGGCCTCCTCCGAGGCTTCCGTATGCAATTGCACGAAGACGAAGGCGGTGATCGGCAGGCCGATTTTGGCGTGATCCACCTCTACCGTGAAGCGCTTCACGACGCCTTGCTGGGTCAGACGGCGAATCCGGTCATTGACCGAGGAGGGTGACAGCCCCACCCCCTCGCCGATCTCAGCAAGCGAGCGACGCGAATCATCGACCAGAAGGTCCAGAATTTTACGATCTATCTGATCCAACTTGGAACCTTTCCGGCCTCTCTATCGATTTTCAATGTTTTTTGCGATGTTTTCCCTCGCATACCGCAAAATAAGGGGGAAAAAAAGCGCCTGGGCGAAAATTTTCTTGTTCTTTGGAGCATTTGCAGTGAAATTCAGGATTGTATTTCCAGGGGAGGTAACATGACCCACGGCCAACAGCTTCAAAAGCAGGATGGCGAGGACTATGCCGACATGGGACGGCGGCTGAAATCGATCTTCAGCGGCTCCATCGGCAATCTCGTCGAGTATTATGATTTCTATGTGTATTCGGCTTTTTCCCTTTATTTCGCGCAGAGCTTTTTTCCCAATTCCGACCCCACGGCCCAGCTTCTGAATGCCGCAGGCATTTTTGCCGTCGGTTTCATCATGCGGCCTATCGGCGGCTGGTTCTTTGGCGCCTATGCCGACCGGCGCGGCCGCAAGGAGGCGCTGACGCTCTCCGTGCTTCTCATGTGCTTTGGATCGCTGATGGTTGCGGTCACGCCGGGCTTTGCGACGATCGGCTATGCGGCACCCGTCATCCTCATGGTCGCCCGCATGCTGCAGGGCTTGAGCCTGGGCGGTGAATACGGCACCAGCGCCACCTATCTCTCTGAAATGGCGACGAGAGAACGGCGCGGTTTTTATTCCAGCTTTCAATATGTCACGCTGATCATGGGCCAGCTTTCGGCCATTCTCGTGCTGCTTCTGCTGCAACAGGTGCTGCTGACACCGCAGGAACTGGAAGCCTGGGGTTGGCGCATCCCCTTCGTGATCGGTGCGGGCCTGGCCATCATTGCCCTCTACCTGCGTCGCGGCATGGCGGAAACCGAGCAATTCACCCGCAAGGCCGCCGGGCAAAAAATCAGCCCGCTTCGGGAGTTGATGAACTATCCGAAGGAAGTCGCCATCGTTATCGGCCTCACTCTGGGCGGCACGGTCGCCTTCTATACCTACACCACCTATATGCAGAAATTCCTGGTAAACACGGTGGGCCTGACCAAGACCGATTCCACCCTCGTCTCCGCTGGCGCTCTGTTTGTCTATATGTGCCTGCAGCCCGTGGTGGGTGCGATTTCCGACAAGGTTGGCCGACGTCCGGTGCTGCTCACCTTCGGCGTTCTCGGCACGCTCTGCACCGTGCCCCTGCTGACGACACTCAGCCATGCCGGTTCGGCCCTGGAAGCGGTGATCATCATCATTCTCGCGCTCGCCATCGTTTCAGGCTATACGGCCATCAATGCCGTGGTGAAAGCCGAACTTTTCCCCACCACCATAAGGGCGCTCGGCGTTGGCCTGCCCTATGCGCTTACCGTGTCCATCTTCGGCGGCACGGCGGAATATGTGGCGCTCTGGTTCAAGCAGGCGGGGCATGAAAGCTGGTTCTACTGGTATGTATCCGGCTGCATTGCCATTTCTCTGGTCATCTACGCCATCATGCCGGATACCCGCCAGACCTCGCATATCGATCGCGATACTGCATAATTCCTTAACTCGGAATCGATTTAAGGCTAAAATTATGCAGCGGATATAAAGCGCTACAGCGCCGTACGCCATATATGGCGCACGGCGCTGTAGCTGACCTTTTCCGGTCTTACCCGTCGAGACGATAGCACAACGAGAGATTGTCCCTATACTGGCAGAAACAGAACGGGGGCAATCATCATGAAATCATTCACTCTGGGCCTCGCGCCGCAAAAGCTCTGGCAGGCAATCAATCCCTGGACCTATGTTCAGCAAGGGGTGCAGCAGGTCGGCCTGATCAATATCTCCCTCGGCTCGACCCCGTCACCGGAAACCGAGCAGGATGTTCTCGATGAAGTGGGAAGTTATGGCCGGCAGATCGGCCGGATCAGCGAGGCGCTTGAAGTGCTCATCCGCCATGTCCCTCTGGAGAAGCTTTCCGAAGACGAGACCCACGCCTTGAATGCCTTGAAGGCACAGGTCAGCAGCGTTCGCAGGATCAAACAGAGGCACGGTCGGCGATAATGATCGCTGCCATCAGGCGGTGGCGGCTTCCTTCGCCTTGGCCAGTTCGGCCAGATCGGCTGCCTTCAATTCCACAGATTCGCCACAGCCGCAGGCCGAGGTCTGGTTCGGGTTGCGGAAGGTAAAGCCGGAGCGCAGGGTCGTGGTTTCGAAATCGATTTCGGTGCCGAGCAGATAGAGAATGGCTGCCGGATCGATCCAGACATGCGCACCATCCCGCTCGATATGATCATCCTTCGGGTTGGGTTCCGTTACGAGATCGATGGTATATTCCATCCCGGCGCAACCGCCCTTTTTCACGCCCACCCGAATGCCCTTGGCATCAGAGTTCGAACCCTCGACAATTTCCTTGACGCGGTTTGCAGCCACGTCGGTCATGGTCATCACAGCGAAGCCCATGTCAGTCTCCTTCTCGCAACCGGGTTCAAGGTCCGGCGCTTCGTTCAGGAAATGTAATTCTCAGCAAGGCTCAGGACAAGCAGCAACTGTCAATACCAGCCGACAGCCACCTGTGCTTCTTCAGACATCCGGTCCGGCGTCCACGGCGGATCGAAGGTCAGCTCTACATCCACGCCGGAGACACCTTCGACCGCGCCAACGGCGTTCTGCACCCAGCTCGGCATTTCCCCGGCCACCGGGCAGCCCGGCGCGGTCAGAGTCATGACGATTTTGACCATGCGGTCGTCTTCGATGTCGATCTTGTAGATCAGCCCCAGTTCGAAGATATCCGCCGGAATTTCCGGGTCGTAAACGGTCTTCAGAGCCGCCACGATATCATCGGACAAACGCGCCAGTTCCTCCTGCGGAATGCTGGACTGCACGATGCCTTCGCGGACATCCGGCTTCTGTTCGTTTTCACTCACGCTCATGATCTTTCCTCAGGCGAAGAAGTCCCTGGCATAGGCAAGCGCCTCGGCCAGCGCGTCCACTTCTTCCCGCGTATTGTAAAGTGCAAACGAGGCGCGGCAAGTGGATGTCACGCCAAAACGGTTCAACAGCGGCTGGGCGCAATGGGTTCCGGCCCGCACGGCCACACCGCGGCGGTCAATGACCATGGAAACGTCATGAGCATGGATGCCCTTGAGCTCGAAGGAGAAAATGGCTCCCTTGCCCGGCGCATCGCCAATGATCCGCAGCGAATTGATCGCGCTCAACCGCTCACGGGCGTAAGACGCCAGATCCGCCTCATGGGCTGCAATGGCCTCCCGGCCCAGCGTCTCCATGTAATCCAGCGCATAACCCAGACCAATCGCCTGAACGATCGGCGGCGTACCGGCTTCGAAGCGATGCGGCGGCTCGTTATAGGTCACCATATCCTCGGTGACGTCGACGATCATCTCGCCACCGCCCATGAAGGGCTGCATTTCGCGCAGCCGGTCCATGCGACCATAGAGTACGCCAATGCCTGAAGGACCATAAAGCTTGTGCCCGGTCATCACATACCAGTCGCAACCGATATCCTGCACATCGACAGGCATATGCACCGCGCCCTGGCTGCCATCGACCAGAACCGGAATGCCACGCTCACGCGCAATGCGGCACACGTCCTTGACCGGGACCACAGTGCCCAGGGCATTGGACATATGGGTGATGGCGATCAGCTTGGTGCGCTCGGTCAACCGCTTTTCAAACTCTTCGAGGTGAAAAGCACCGTCATCGTCCACCGGCACCCAGACGAGCTTTGCGCCCTTGCGCTCCCGGATGAAATGCCAGGGCACAATGTTGGAGTGATGCTCCATGATGGTGAGAACGATCTCGTCGCCCTCGCCGATCTCCTTCATGCCATAGCCATAGGCCACCGTATTGATGGCCTCGGTGGATGACTTGGTAAACACCACCTCATCCACCGAGGGTGCATTGAGAAAACACCGCACCTTTTCGCGGGCTGCCTCATAGGCGTCCGTGGCGGCATTGGAGAGAAAATGCAGGCCGCGATGCACATTGGCATATTCATGCGAATAGGCATGAGTCACCGCATCGATCACCACCTGCGGCTTTTGAGCGGATGCGCCGTTGTCGAGATAGACCAACGGCTTGTTGCCATGAACGGTGCGCGACAGGATCGGAAAATCCCGCCGCACCGCTTCGACATCATATCCGCCCATCCGCTTTGCCTGATCAGCCATGATGCTCCAGCCAGTTGGAAATGACCCCTTCCAGGGCCTCAACCAGCGCCTCGTCTTCCAGTTCCTCGACGATCTCGGCCACGAAGGCGTTGATCAGAAGGCCGCGCGCCTTCTTTTCCGGAATGCCGCGCGACATGAGGTAGTAGAGATGAGTTTTCAGAATGTCGGCAACCGTCGCACCATGGGCGCATTGCACGTCGTCGGCAAAGATTTCAAGCTCCGGCTTCACCGAAAACTCGGCGTCGTCCGACATCAGCAGCGTGTTGCAAGCCATACGGGCATCGGTTTTCTGCGCATCGGGCGCCACCCGGATCTGCCCCTGAAAAACGCCGCGCGCCTTGTCGAACACCACGTTGCGGATGATTTCCGTAGAGGTGGTGTTCGGCACGTCATGACCGAGCGTCATGGTTACATCCGTATGGCTTTCGCCACCCAGGAGATTGACGCCGCGCAGCGTGAAGTCCGCGCCCTCGCCCGCCGTCGCCACATGCACTTCCTGACGGACAAGCTTGCCGCCGGCATTGATGATGAACAGCTTGAGCCGGGAATTGGCACCAAGGCTGGCCTTGCACTGGGCCAGATGCGTATCGCCCTTGCCCTGCTGCTGCACGATGATCCAGAGAACCTCCGCGCCATCGCCCAGCACCAGATCGCTGACGGAAGACACCAGCCCTTCGGCTTCCGAGGTGTTGAAGTGCCGCTCGATCACCGTGGCCTTCGAACCAGCACCGAACGATGCCGGAATACGGATATGCGATTGCCCGCCCGCCTGCACGGCCTGGATTTCGATGATCTGCTCCACCTCGGCCTCGTCGGCCACGGCAAGAGAATAACCATCCCGCACGAAGCTGCCGTTCAACCGGCCAATGGCATCGTCATCGCCCCGCGCCACCAGACCGGCAGCAGCAGTTCCCTCCAGCAGGCTCTGCTGGTAACGGGTGATCGTCACACCTTCCGGCGCATGCATGTCGATGGACTTGCCCTGACGCAGTTCCACCACCTTGGAGCCTTCCACCAGCGGCGCGCCGCCCTTGGCATCCTTGGCGGGAAGCGCATCCGGAATGGCGCGCAGCAGCGTCTTGAGGTCGGTATAGTGCCAGCTTTCGATGCGCCTGGAGGGCAGGCCGCCCTTTTTCAGGTCATCGAACAAAATGTCGCGCGCGCCGAGGACAGCGCCATCGCCCGGCAATTCGCCGAGCTGGGCACCATAGGCCTCTACGAGCTGCGTCTCGGCCGCAGTGGACCGATTGGCCGCTTGCATGTTCATGTCAAAGCTCCTTGTCCCTGCCGCACTCAGGCCGCCTGGCCGGTAATGTCGGCATAGCCATTGGCTTCCAGTTCCAGCGCAAGGTTCTTGTCGCCGGTCTTGACGATCTGGCCCTTGTAGAGAACGTGAACCGTATCCGGCACGATGTAATCCAGAAGGCGCTGATAGTGGGTGATGACGATGGTGGCGCGATCCGGACGCTTCAAGGCGTTGACGCCATCGGCGACGATCTTCAGCGCGTCGATATCCAGGCCGGAATCGGTCTCGTCGAGAATGCAGAGCTTCGGCTCCAGCAGCGCCATCTGCAGGATTTCCGCACGCTTCTTCTCACCGCCGGAGAAGCCGACATTCAACGGGCGCTTCAGCATATCCGGGTTGATCTTCAACTCGCCTGCCGCTTCCTTGACGCGGCGCATGAAGTCCGGCGTCGAAAGCTCCTCTTCGCCACGCGCCTTGCGCTGCTCGTTCATGGCCACCTTCAGGAACTGCATGGTGGCAACGCCCGGGATCTCGACCGGATACTGGAAGGCCAGGAACACGCCCTTTGCGGCGCGCTCCGCCGGGTCCAGCTCCAGAATGTTCTCGCCGTTGAAGAGGATTTCCCCTTCGGTGACTTCATAGTCTTCGCGACCGGAGAGAATGTAGGACAGCGTGGATTTGCCGGAGCCGTTCGGGCCCATGATGGCAGCCACTTCTCCGGCCTTGACGGTAAGGTTCAGGCCACGAATGATCTCGGTGCCGTCTTCAGCGATCCGGGCGTGCAAGTTCTTGATTTCAAGCATGTGACAATCCTTTCGGACGAAATGGGTCGGCGCCGCAGCGCAAAAATGAAACGGTGAAGTCGGCCTGATCAGCCGACCGAGCCCTCAAGGCTGATATTGATCAGCTTCTGCGCTTCCACGGCGAATTCCATCGGCAGTTCCTGGATCACCTCGCGGACGAAGCCGTTGACGATGAGCGCGATGGCTTCCTCTTCCGGAATGCCGCGCTGCATGGCGTAGAACTTCTGGTCCTCGGAGATCTTCGAGGTCGTGGCTTCGTGCTCCACCTTGCCGGTCGAGTTCTTCACCTCGATATAGGGCACGGTATGGGCGCCGCACTTGTCGCCGATCAGCAGCGAATCGCAATTGGTGAAATTGCGCGCATTGGCCGCCTTGCGATGCATGGATACCTGACCGCGATAGGTGTTCTGCGAAACGCCAGCCGAAATGCCCTTGGAGATGATGCGGCTCGACGTGTTCTTGCCGAGATGGATCATCTTGGTGCCGCTATCCACCTGCTGATGGCCGTTGGAAACGGCAATCGAGTAGAACTCGCCACGGCTGTCATCCCCGCGCAGAATGCAGGAGGGATATTTCCAGGTAATGGCCGAGCCGGTTTCCACCTGCGTCCAGGAAATCTTAGACCGCGCGCCACGGCAATCGCCGCGCTTGGTCACGAAGTTGTAGATGCCGCCCTTGCCGTCCTTGTCGCCCGGATACCAGTTCTGGACGGTGGAATACTTGATTTCGGCATCGTCCAGCGCCACCAGTTCCACCACGGCGGCGTGAAGCTGGTTTTCATCGCGTTGCGGCGCGGTGCAGCCTTCCAGATAGGAAACGTAAGCCCCCTCTTCCGCAATGATCAGCGTGCGCTCGAACTGGCCCGTGTTCTTCTCATTGATGCGGAAATAGGTGGAAAGCTCCATCGGGCACCGCACGCCCTTCGGCACGAAGACGAAGGAACCGTCGGTAAAGACCGCCGAATTCAACGTGGCATAGTAATTGTCCGTGGTCGGAACCACCGAGCCCAGATATTTCTGCACCAGTTCCGGATGTTCGCGAACGGCTTCGGAAATGGACATGAAGATCACGCCCGCCTTCTTCAGCTCTTCCTTGAAGGTTGTGACGACCGAAACGGAATCGAAGACGGCATCGACAGCAATCTTCGAAGACTGCACACCCGCCAGGATTTCCTGTTCCTTCAGCGGAATGCCGAGCTTTTCATAGACCTTCAGCAGTTCGGGATCGACATCATCCAGAGACTTCGGGCCTTCCGCCGTTTTTGGCGCGGCATAATAATAAATGTCATTGAAGTCGATTTTCGGATAATCGACGCGCGCCCAGGTCGGCTCTTCCATCGTCAGCCAGCGGCGATAGGCGTCCAGACGCCATTCCAGCATCCATTCCGGCTCACGCTTCTTCGCGGAGATGAAACGAACGATGTCTTCCGAAAGCCCCTTCGGCGCCTTATCCACTTCGATGGTCGTTTCAAAACCATACTTGTACTGATCGACGTCGATCTGGCGAACCTGATCGATCGTTTCCTGTACGGCAGCCATTCTCGTTCTCCAATCTTGCCGGGTCCAAGGTCCGGCAGCTTGTAAACTCCGCATCGCCGGTCTGGCCAGCCATGCGATACTGTCTAGGGGAATGCCCCTTATCTAGGAACGGAGTGCGAAAAATTCACCCTCTCCCCAAAGTTTATCTGGGGTTTCTACCCATTTCTCATGCCGCATGCCCCGTTACACGCCGACGCGCGGCAATCCGCGCAAAGGCCGCAAGGGCATGGTCAATATCTTCTTCCGTCGTTTCCGGCCCCAGCGAAAGCCGTAAGCCACCCAAAGCCGCATCTCGCCCCATGGCGGTCAATACATGGCTTTGCCCCACCTTGCCGGAAGAGCAGGCCGCACCCGCAGAGAGCGCAACACCTTCCAGATCGAAGGCGATCTGTCCCGTTTCCGCCTTCAGCCCCGGCAGGCTGAAAAACGTCGTATTGGCAATTCTGTCCACCTCAGCACCGTGGATGATCACATCCGGCGCGGCCTTTCGCATGCCTTCTTCCAGCTTTTCGCGCAAGGCGGCAATGCGAAAATTGCGTTCTATCAATTGTTTTTCCGCAATTTCGCACGCTGCTCCAAAGCCGGCGATCCCGGCCAGGTTCTCCGTGCCGCCGCGATGGCCCTTTTCCTGGCCGCCACCCCGGATCAATGGTTCCGGCATCAGCGTTTCGCCACGGGCGATCAGCGCGCCAGCGCCCTTCGGGCCGCCGAGCTTGTGGGCGGAAATCATCAGGAAATCCGCATCCAGCGCCGCAATATTCACCGGAATGCGGCCTGCAGCCTGAACGGCATCCACCACCAGCAATCCGCCCTTGCCATGCACCAGCCGGGCGATCTCCGCGATCGGCTGCACGATGCCGGTTTCATTATTGGCAAGCATTACAGCCACCAGCGGCAGACCGGCATCTGCCGGATGAGCCGCCAGCAGCGCTTCAAGGGCGGCAAGATCAACCTGTCCTTGCGGCGTCACCGCAATTTCCGTAATCGCTTCTGCCGCAAAACGTCCGCCCAGCCGCACGGCGGGATGCTCGATGGCCGAGACGTAAAGACGCGTCAGAGACAGAGGAGAACGTCCCATCCGGTACCGCGGCGAAAGCGCCAGATTGGCCGCTTCCGTGGCGGTGGAGGTAAACACCACATGCTGGGTTTCCGCCCCCACAAGGCTTGCCACCTGCCGCCTGGCCTTTTCCACCAGCGCCCGGGCCGCGCGCCCTTCGGAATGCACGGAAGAGGGATTGCCCGGCATAGCCAAGGCCGCCAGCATGGCTTCCCGCGCCTCATTCAAGAGGGGTGCGGTCGCATTCCAGTCAAGGTAGATGCGTTTGCCAGCCATAATTTCCGACGATCCCGACTTCCTTTGCCCCGAACTTCAAGAAAAGCGCATTTTTCTTGAAATTTCCGGCCCGTATGTCCTATGACACTGACCAACCCGTGGTCGGCCTTTCATTTTTGAATTGTTCTAAACTTCTAGAAAAGCTGACTGCTCCCGTCAAGTCATCTCTTTGATGTCAACGGGCTCTGAGACGAAAAAAAGAAAGTTAAGATCGGAGTATCCATGCCCGAAGTCATCTTCAACGGACCCGCAGGTCGTCTTGAAGGTCGCTACCAGCCCTCCAAGGAAAAGAGCGCGCCGATAGCGATCATTCTTCATCCGCACCCGCAGTTCGGCGGCACGATGAACAACCAGATCGTCTACCAGCTCTTCTACATGTTCCAGAAGCGCGGCTTCACCACGCTCAGGTTCAACTTCCGCGGCATTGGCCGCAGCCAGGGCGAGTTCGACCACGGCGCGGGTGAATTGTCGGATGCGGCCTCTGCGCTCGACTGGGTGCAGAGCCTGCATCCCGATTCGAAGAGCTGCTGGGTGGCCGGCTATTCCTTCGGCGCGTGGATCGGCATGCAGCTTCTGATGCGCCGTCCGGAAATCGAAGGCTTCATGTCCATTGCGCCGCAGCCGAACACCTATGACTTCTCCTTCCTCGCACCCTGCCCGTCTTCCGGCCTGATCATCCATGGCGATTCCGACAAGGTCGCCCCGGAGAAGGACGTGCAGGGTCTGGTGGACAAGCTGAAGACCCAGAAGGGCATTCTGATCACCCAGAAAACCATTCCCGGCGCCAACCACTTCTTCAACGGCCAGATCGAAACACTGATGGCCGAATGCGAAGATTATCTGGACCGTCGCCTGGAAGGCGAACTGGTTCCGGAACCAGCGGCCAAGCGCCTGCGCTGATACAAAGACTATAAAGCCGCCTTAGGGTGTGTGGGTATTCAGCTTTGGGTGGGCTGCAAACGGCAATTTCCTGCGCTTCCGGTGCTCATGTACCTTAAGTACACTCCGCTCCGGTTCTCGAAAATCACCGTTTTCGCCTCACCCAAAACTGAATCCCCACACACCCTAGGGCGGCTTTGCTTTATTCTGCTTTTACGAGCACTCCGCCGGTGACCGGCGCCCGTACCCCCGTGGTGCCCGGAAAGGTGAGTGGCAAGCCTTTCAAAGAGCGCACAGCAAGATAGGCCCAGGCCTCAGCTTCCATGGAATCGCCGTTCAGGCCCAGTTCGTCAGCATTGACGACGTGCGCCTCCTCTTTGGCGGCAATCATGGCCATATCCCCCATGATCACAGGGTTCAGGCGTCCGCCACCACAGACGACATAGGTTTTCGGCTTTTCCCGCACATGCCGGACAGACGCAAAAATCGCAGCCGCCGTCACATGGGCAAGGCTGCGCGCGCCGTCTTCCAGCCCGATTTCCCCCTTCACCGGTGGCGAAAAATCATTGCGATCCAGCGAAACACGCTGATTAGCGGTAAAGAAGCGATGGCGGAGATAACGATCCGTCAGCGCAGACCGCACGGTGCCGCGCGCCGCGATCTCACCGCCCGCATCGAAGGCCTGCCCGGTATGCGCCTCCACCCATTGATCGATCAGCGTATTGCCGGGACCGCTGTCGAAAGCGGTGATCTCGCCATGGCTGTCTATGGCGGTCAGATTGGAAATGCCGCCGATATTGACGAAACAGACCGGAAAGGCATCTCTCCCCAGCCCCGCCGCCAGCGCTGCATGATAAACGGGCACCAGCGGCGCGCCCTGCCCGCCATGCACCATATCATTGGCACGCATGTCATAGACGACATCGATTCCGGTTTCCCGCGCCAGAAGCGCGCCATCGCCGATCTGCACGGTCAGTGCTTTTTGCGGCCTGTGCAGCACCGTCTGGCCGTGAAAGCCGATCACATGAACATCCTGCGGCAAGATATTGTTTTGACTCAAAAACTCTCTCACCGCCTTGGCATGCAGAAGCGTCTGATCTCGTTCAAGTTCGGCAAGGTTCCCGGGGCGTTCATCGCGATTTTCGATGGATTTTGCCTCTTCCAGCCCCTGTTTCAGCCGCTCGCGAAAGGCCGCGTCATAGGGAAAGGCCATGGACGGGCCCCGTGTGACGCTAGATTGCCCATCCGTGGCCAAAAACGCCACATCCACCCCATCCAGCGAGGTGCCGCTCATCAAGCCAATGGCGCGTAGCAATTCCGTCATGCGATTCTCCCGAAGAGCCTGGGCAAATTGATGGCCGAAATGGATGCACAATTCAAAAAACAATGCTAAAGCCGCCCGGAAAATTTCAGATACCAGAAGGCGTGTGCGTCATGGCCAAGTTCAAATCCGATTTCCTGAACATTCTCTCCGAGCGTGGGTTCATTCATCAAGTGTCCGATGAAACCGGGCTGGACGATCTGCTCGCCAAGGAAAGCGTGACGGCCTATATCGGGTATGATCCGACGGCCTCCAGCCTGCATGTCGGCCATCTCATGCAGATCATGATGCTGCGCTGGTTCCAGCAGACGGGCCACCAGCCCATCTCGCTGATGGGCGGCGGCACGGGCATGGTGGGCGATCCCTCCTTCAAGGAAGAAGCCCGCAAGCTGATGACACTCGACATGATCGAGGACAACATTGCCTCGATCAAGCGCTGCTTCTCGCATTACTTGGATTACGACAAGGGCCCGAAGGGCGGCGCGCTGATGCTGAACAATGCCGAATGGCTGCGTTCGCTCAACTATCTCGAATTCCTGCGCGATGTCGGGCGGCATTTCTCCGTCAATCGCATGCTGTCCTTCGACAGCGTCAAGACCCGCCTTGACCGTGAGCAATCGCTGTCCTTCCTGGAATTCAACTACATGATCCTCCAGGCCTATGACTTCGTGGAGCTGAACAAGCGCTACGACTGCCGCCTGCAGATGGGGGGCTCCGACCAGTGGGGCAATATCATCAACGGTATCGACCTCGGCCATCGTATGGATACGCCGCAGCTTTACGCGCTGACCGCACCGCTGCTGACCACGTCCTCCGGCCAGAAAATGGGCAAGAGCGCGTCTGGTGCGGTGTGGTTGAACGCCGACCTGCTGCCGGTCTATGACTTCTGGCAGTACTGGCGCAACACGGAAGACGCTGATGTCGAGCGCTTCCTGAAGCTCTTCACCACCCTGCCGATGGATGAAATTGCCCGGCTTGCAGCCCTTGGCGGCTCGGAAATCAACGAGGCGAAGAAGGTGCTGGCGACGGAAGTTACCGCCATTCTCCATGGCCGGGCTGCCGCCGAAGAGGCCGCCGAAACGGCCCGCAAAACCTTCGAGGAAGGCGCACTTGCCGATAACCTGCCTTCCATCGAGGTGGCGAAAACCGAACTGGAAGCCGGGATCGGCCTGCTGTCGCTCATCGTCAAGGCCGGTCTTGCCGCCTCCAACGGCGAAGCTCGCCGCCACGTCCAGGGCGGTGCCGTGAAGATCAACGATCAGGGCATGTCCGATGAACGCGCCACCATCGGCACCGGCGAGGTGACCGCAGACGGCGTGATCAAGCTGTCGCTTGGCAAGAAGAAGCACATTCTGGTTCGGCCCGTCTGAAACGTAAAAGACCTTCTGCGCTATATCAGGCGCAGAAGGTTTGACCTTGCCGGTCAAATCAACCGGAGCTGTGAAACCTCAGGCACCGCCTGCTCCAGCTCCAAAAGCCATTTCTTCGTTTCAAGCCCACCACCAAAGCCGGTGAGACTGCCATTTGAACCGATAACCCGATGGCAGGGAATGACGATGGGTAGCGGGTTGGCACCATTTGCGGTGCCCACGGCGCGAACCGCCGCGGGATTGCCCAGCCGGCGCGCCAGTTCGCCATAACTGATCGTCAAGCCGAACGGAATCTTTGCCAATTCCCGCCAGACCGAAACCTGGAAGCTGGTACCCTGCATCGCGAGCGGTAACTCGAATTCCCGCCTTTCGCCCTCGAAATAATCCCGCAGCTGCGCTTTTGCGAGGCCGAAAGCTGAACGATCCCGAACCCATGACGGTTTTGGGGTAATCGCGCCCTTTCCCCTTGGGAAACCGATCCGTGACAGAACCTCACCGTCTCCGGCCAGCAGCAGATCGCCGATCGGGCTTTCCATCATATCATAGCGCATGTCTTCTATCTCACCTGCTCCGCTGCCCTGCTTTTGCAGGGCTGTTTTGTCATTCTCAATCTAAATCACATGCGCTTTCAGACTCGCCGGAATCGGACGTGGTCGTTTTTCACAGGCGAAAGCTGCGCTAAGATAACGTCATGAGCTTGGATATTGACACATGCGAGCAAGCGTGGCTCGCCCGCGATCCTGAATTCGATGGCCGGTTTTTCATCGGCGTTCGAACAACGGGAATTTATTGCCGCTGCGTTTGTCCGGTGCGGCTTCCCTATCGGCGCAATGTCGAATTCCTGCCGAGTGCCACGGCTGCCGAACTGGCTGGGTACAGGCCATGCCTTCGGTGCAGGCCTGAAACCGCCCCTTTCTGCCCTGCCTGGAAAGGGACGGCGACGACGGTGGAAAAGGCGGCCCGGATGATCAAGGAGGAAGGCGCGCTGGATGGCCGCGATGCCACTGTGGACAGGCTGGCTGCCCGGGTCGGTGTCGGTGCCCGCCATCTCTCCCGCCTGTTCCAAAGGCATCTCGGCGCAAGCCCTCTTCAGGTGGCGAAGACGGCCCGCGTGCAAAGGGCCAAGCGCCTGCTGACGGAAACGGATATGCCGATTACCGAGATCGCGCTTCAGGCCGGCTTTACCAGCCTGAGACGCTTCAACGCGGTGTTTCAGGAGGTCTATCAACGGCCTCCGACGGCGATCAAACGAAGCTTGAAGGCGCAGGATCTAGAGCATTTCCAGGAAAAGTGTTATCACAGTTTTCCGTCCGGAAATGCGTAAAAACAAAAGCCTAGAGCACGTCCGGTGAACCTATGTTCACCGGACGTGCTCTCTCTCACCCCGGAGCTTTCCACCTCTCCTCAAACACCAGCTCCTCCAGCGCCAGCCGCTTTCGCCAGCCCTTCACTTGCAATTCCGGCTCGCCATAGAGCGCTTTGACCTTGCCAAGGCAGAGCCAGCCGACGATCTCGATGCGGTCGGGAATGCCGAGGACGGCGCGCAAATCCGCCTCATGGAAAATACTGACCCAGCCGACGCCGATGCCTTCCGCCCGGGCGGCGAGCCAGAGATTCTGGATGGCGCAGACGGTGGAGTAGCTATCCATGCGCGGATTATGGGTACGCCCCAACACGACCGGCCCGGCCCGGTCGGGATCGCAGGTGACGCAAATGCCGAGCGGCGCCTTCAGGATACCTTCAAGCTTGAGGCTGCGGTAAAGCGCCGCCTTTTCCCCTTCGAACATGGAGGCCGCCTCGTCATTGGCTTTGGCGAAAGCCTGCCAGACCTGTTTTTTTCGAGCTTCATCGCGCACCAGAATGAAATTCCACGGCTGCATGAAGCCGACGGAGGGCGCGTGATGGGCGGCTGTCAGAATGCGCCACAGCGCCTCGTCCTCAATTTCATCGGGCAGAAATTCATCGCGCACATCGCGGCGCGTCATGATTGCACGGTAAACGGCGGCGCGCTCCTCGTCCGAAAAGGCGCCTGCTTCCATCAATGCTTCAGTCTGCATCGTTCAAACCCCAACAATGCAAGGGCCCTGCGCGGAAACTCGCGCCAGGCCGAACACCCGCCACGCTGTCCATGCGCGGTTGGCTATCCTGTCAGGCCGGTCTTCTGACTGGGCTTCTCCTGGCGGCTGCACCTTCCCGGTTTTCACCAGTGGCATAATAAGCAGCAGCCATCCACCTCACAGCGTTGGGCACGTTGCGGAGTTTCACCGCATTCCCGATTCTCCCGTGGTATCACGAGCACCTGACGGAAACGGTTCTATCCTGTTGCGGAAACGTTGCCTACTGCGCCACCGGAAAATAGCGGACATATGCAAACTCCTGGCCGGAAGGTGACCAGTTGGGCACGTTGATCGAACCTTGACCGCCGAAGAGATCGAACAGGGTTTCGACATTGCCGCCATCCATGTCCATCATCCGCATGCGGACATTGAGGTCACGGGGGTGATCGAACACATCCGCATCATAGGAAATGAACAGGACCTTGCGGTTGTTCGGGCAGGGATGCGGAAACCAGTCGCCATAGCCGTCATCCGTCAAGCGCTCAACATCGCTGCCATCCGGGCGAATGCGCCAGATCTGCATGGTGCCGCTGCGGCTGGAGTTGAAATAGATCCACTGCCCGTCCGAGGACCAGTCCGGCCCGTCATTACGGCCTTCGCCGTGGGTGAGCCTCTGCTCATCGCTGCCATCGACGTTGATGGTATAGATATCGAAAACCTGATCGCGAATGCCGCAATAGCAGACCCGTTCACCATCCGGTGACCAGCCATGCCAATAGGAGGGCAGGTTTTCCGTCACCTGCCGGGGCTCACCGCCGGCCGCCGGCAGGATGTAAATACAACTCTTGCCATGCTGCACCTTGTCGCAAATCGCAAGCCATGCACCATCCGGGGAAAGGCCGTGGTCATTATTGCAGCGGGACGCAAAGCCGGTTTCAATCTTCTCCGGCACAGGGTCATCGGTCAGCGGCAACTTATACATCAACCCGTCATCGTTGATGATGAGGAATGCCCCGTCCCGCGACCAGTTGGGCGCCTCCACCAGCCGCTCCGTCTGCCACACGATCCGCGACTGGCGGGTCTCGATATTGTAGATCTCGACCGAGCTTCGCATCTTCTATCGGTCCCGGAACCGGTTGGTGATGGGATAGCGGCGGTCGCGGCCAAAGTTCTTTTTGGTGATTTTCACACCGGGAGCCGATTGGCGGCGCTTGTATTCGGCCAGATAGAGAAGATGCTCGACCCGATGCACGGTGGCCACATCATGACCGCGCGCCACGATCTCCTCCACCGACATTTCCTTTTCCACCAGGCATTCCAGAATGTCGTCCAGCACCGGATAGGGCGGCAGCGAATCCTGGTCGGTCTGGTTCGGGCGAAGCTCGGCAGATGGCGCCTTGGTAATAATGTTGGTTGGAATGACTTCACCGGAGGGGCCAAGCGCGCCAGGCGGCACATGGGCATTGCGCCAGGCCGAAAGCGCATAGACCTGCATCTTGTAGAGGTCCTTGATCGGGTTGAAGCCGCCATTCATGTCGCCGTAAAGGGTCGCATAGCCGACCGACATTTCCGACTTGTTGCCCGTCGTCACCACCATGGAGCCGAACTTGTTGGAAACGGCCATAAGAATGGTGCCGCGCGTGCGGCTTTGCAGATTTTCTTCCGTAATGCCGCTTTCTGTCCCCTCGAAAAGCTCCGACAAGCTCGAAAGGAAACCTTCCACCGGCTCGGCAATCGGAATGATGTCATAGGGGCAGCCCAGCGCCTTGGCGCAGGCGGCGGCATCCGCGAAGGATTCCTCCGAGGTGTAGTGATAGGGCAGCATGATGGTGCGCACCCGCTCCTCGCCCAGCGCATCCACGGCCAGTGCCGCGCAAAGCGCCGAATCAATGCCGCCGGAAAGGCCGAGCACCACGCTCTTGAAGCCGTTCTTGTTCACATAGTCGCGGAAACCCAGCATACAGGCACGGTAATCGGCCTCCTCGCCCTCCGGAATATGCGACATCACGCCGGAGGTGGCACGCCAGCCATCTTCCCCGCGTTTCCAGGTGACGACGGAAAGTGCTTCCTCGAACTGGCTCATCTGGAAGGCCAGCGACTTGTCGGCATTAAAGCCGAAGCTTGCGCCATCGAAGACCAGTTCATCCTGACCGCCGACTTGATTGCAGAAAATCAGCGGCAAGCCACTTTCGATCACCTGGCGCAGGGCGACCTGATAGCGCACATCCACCTTGCCGCGATAATAGGGCGAGCCGTTCGGCACCAGCAGGATTTCGGCGCCGCTTTCGGCGAGCGTCTCGCAGACGCCAAGATCGTTCCAGATTTCTTCACAGATCGGCACGCCGAGCCGCACGCCACGGAAATTGACCGGGCCGGGCATTTCCCCTTCGACGAACACACGCTTCTCATCGAATTCGCCGTAATTGGGCAGATCGATCTTGTCGCGCAGCGCCAGGATTTTACCGCCGTCGATAATGGCAACGGAATTATGCCGACCCTTTTCTCCCTGACGCGGAAAACCAATAATAATGCCGGGGCCGCCATCCGCCGTCTCTGACGCCAGCTCATCCACCGCCTTCTTGCAGGCCTGGAGAAAGGCCGGCTTGAGCACAAGGTCTTCCGGCGGATAGCCGGAGATGAAAAGCTCTGACAAAAGCAGCAAATCCGCGCCTTCCGCCGCGGCCTGCGCCCGGGCTGAACGGGCCTTGGCGAGATTGCCGGCCACATCGCCGACAGTTGGATTGAACTGGGCCACCGCAATGCGGAGCGTATCGGGTCTGGTCAATATCTCGGTCATGATCCCCGGTTTATCCTCAAGAGGCTTCCTTCGCAACGGGCCTTTGCGTGACCCGTCGACCATGTGGCTGAACCTGGCAATTTGGATGCATAACAGTCAGGACAGAGGCTGGTTTCAACCGTGCCCCGCGCAAGAAGATAAATTTGCGCAGAAGGTGGTGAATCTTTATTGATTCCCGGTCTGGTAAGGTTAAAGCAAGACTCGATGGCAAGGCGCTAAATTACCCTTAGATTTAGTTGGAATTCCAATGAATTCCATTGTAATCATCAAAACGGGCATATGGGTAAGAATGAGGGAGCGGCAAGCTCCGCGACCTTGTGCCGTGACCTTCCCTGGGGCTGACGACATGACGACCGATCCGGTGGTACATCTTTATCCTGCCGTACACCTGAGCCGGCAGACAATTGCCGAGCATGAACTTTTTCCCGAGATCGAGCGCAAGATCGCGCTGCATCTCATCAGCATTCATCTGAAGACGCCACGACTGTCGCGGCTGAAGGCATCGCATCGCAAATGGCTGATGACCCATTCGCTGTTTGCGCTGGCGCTGCAACGCAGGCCTGACGATCCCCTTTCCGGCCTGACGGCCACGCGCTTTATCGATACCGTCATGCAGCTTGGCGCGGCCAGCCGCAACACGGCGGCGGCCTTTCTGTCCGAACTCGTCGCTTATAAATTCCTGAAGGACGCCGAGGGCGTGACGGATCGCCGGGTACGGGTGCTTATTTTGACCGAAGCCAGCACTGAGGCCATGAAATCCTGGTTCATGGGCCATCTGGAGTGCCTGGATCGGCTGGATCATGGCAACCGGCAGGCGTTGGCGGCAGCGGATGAGCGGATTTTCTACACCGCCCAGCCGCTCATTGCGGAGAAGCTGGTTGCTGATCCCTGGTGGCGCATCCCGCCGGAAAGCTCCAGCCATTTCCTGAATTCCGACATGGGAGGCATGGTGCTGCATGATCTGATCAGCCACCTGCCGGATCAGCCCGAAGAGGATGGCCGCTACAGTCTGGGGCCTGTGACGCTGGCAAGACTCGGCGACACCTATCTCATCTCCTCCACCAATCTGAAGCGGATGTTCAAGAAGGCCGAGGTGGAGCAGTTGTTAGGGTGGGAGCAGCCCAGAAGGCGCGGCAATCTCTGGCTATCGAAGTCCTTTGTCACAGATTATTTCAACTGGCAGGCCGCCAAGTTCGATGGTGTGAACGCAGCCTTCTGGGAAGCCTGCAAAAGCTTGGGCGTAATCACCAATCCGGTACCGGACATCGCTTCCAACGCGGCATGAAACATAAAGCCCTCCGCACCGGGCGGAAGGCTTTACTTGATAACAATCAAGTTCTGGCTGTATTACTTTAGCGTCTTCTTGATATTCCAGCGGTCGTGATACCACAGCCACTGTTCGGGATATTCCCGCACCCAGGCTTCCACCTTGTCGTTCAGCAATTGTGCCGTGGCGTTCACATCGATACGGCCTGCTGCATCGCGCGGAAGCTCGACCTTCGGCTCGATTTCCAGCCGGTAGCGATTGCCGGGAAGGCGAATGCAGCGGGCGGGATAGACCTCGCATTCGAACTGACGGGAAAGCTTTGCCAGCAAGGGATTGGTGCGTACATCGCGGCCAAAGAAGGTGGTGGCCTGTCCCTTCTTGAACTTCTGATCCACCAGCACGCCGACGCCCTGCCCCGCCTCCAGTTGCCGAGCCAGTTGAAAGGACGAGCCTGCATGCGAGGGCACCAGCCGCCCCATGCGGGCGCGGCGGAAATTGAACACCATATCGGCGATATAGGGGTTGTTCGGCGGCCGAAACAGCACCGTCACATAGAGCCCGAAGGCAGAGCCTGCCACGGGCAGCATTTCAAAATTGCCGGTATGGCCGGTAAAGACGATGAAGGGCCGCGGATTTTCCAAGAGATCCACAAAGATCGGGATGCCTGAAACCTCCACCCTGCCCTCGCCAATGCGCGCAGGATCGAAATCGAACAGTTCGTCCAGAAACACATATTCCGCCATCTGACGGCCCATATGGCCCCAGGCCTTCAAGGCGATATCCTGAATCTCCGCCTCGCTCTTTTCTGGAAAGGCGTTGCGCAGATTGGTCAGCATCAATTGATGGCGCTGAAGTTTCGGGCCGATGAAGCGCACCAGTCGGTCAGAGAAATCGATCGCCGCATCGGCTGGAAACAGCTTCAGGAATTTCAGCAGCAGAAACAGAAACTGCGCCACCAGCCACTGCGGAAAATTCCGCGTGGCCAGCACCAGCTTCGTTATGATCCGGCGCAGCACCGGCTCAATCCATCTTCAGCACGATCTTGCCGAAAACCTGACGGCCTTCCATACGATGCAGCGCGCGCTCGATATCGTCCAGCGTCACCAGCGTATCGATCACGGGGTGCACCACGCCGCGCGCCATCTTCTGCATGGCATTGGCCATGTTTTCCATCCGGCAGCCAAAGGAGCCCAGCAGCTTCAACTGCTGCTGGAAGAGCATCATCAGATTGACCTCGGTGGACACGCCGGAGGTGGAGCCGCAGGTCACCAGACGGCCACCGCGCTTCATGCACAGCATGGAGCCAGCCCAGGTATCCTTGCCGACATGCTCGAACACGACATCCACGCCCTTCTTCTTCGTCAGCTTGCGCACCACGCCTTCAAAGCGGTCGGTGCGGTAGTTAATGACGTGATCCGCCCCCAGCGCCTTGGCAGGCTCAATCTTGTCATCGGAGCCGACGGTGGTGATCACCGTGCAGCCGATCTTCTTGGCAAGCTGAATGGCAGCGGTGCCGATGCCGGAGCCACCGGCATGCACGAGAATGGTTTCGCCCGGCTCCAGCTTGGCATTGTCGAACAGCATGTGTTCCACTGTCCCGAAGGTCACGGGCGCAAGGGCTGCACCAATTTCATCCACGCCGGGCGGCGCGGGAACGAGCTGGCGTGCGGGCACATTCATCTTTTCCTGGGCAAAGCCGTCCAGGTGGAAGCCGTGAACGCCGCCCACATGTTCGCAGAGATTGTCGCGGCCTTCGCGGCAGGGCTTGCAGAGCCCGCAGACGCGCGCGCCGTAGATGGAAACAAGCTGCCCCGGCAGCACATTCGCCACGCCGGGACCAATCGCCTCGACCACGCCGGAGGCTTCCGCCCCGATGGTCAGCGGCAGCTTGCGCTTTGCGAAAGCCATGCCGCGCCAGCCCCAGACATCGATATGGTTCAGCGCCACCGCCTTGACGCGCAGCGTTACCTCACCCGGGCCCGGTGCTTCCGGCTCCGGAACCTCGGTGATTTCCAGCTTGCGATCTTCAAGAAGCTGCAATGCGCGCATGGGGTCTTGTCCTTTTATCTCTATTTTTTGCCCGGGCAGCAAACAGGCTTACGCCACGGCTGCCCACGCATCTCTTTCACTCAGGCGAGCGTCATCACCAGGCTGGCATTCTGACCGCCGAAGCCGAAGCTGTTGGACAGCACGGCAGAGACCTGCGCCTCCCGCTTCACATTCGGCACCACATCTAGCACGATGGATGGATCGGGATTGTTGTAATTGATCGTCGGCGGCAGCGTGCCGGTCAGCATGGTCTGGATGGAGAACACCGCCTCCACCGCACCCGCCGCCGTCAGCGTGTGGCCGATCATCGACTTGTTCGAGGAAACCGGAATCTGATCCTTCAGCCGCTCACCGAAGACGGAAAGCATGGCGCCATACTCCATCTTGTCGTTTTCCGGCGTCGAGGTGCCGTGGGCATTGATATAGCCGATTTCGTTTTCCGAAAGTCCGGCATCTTCCAGCGCCGCGCGGATCGTCGCAATCGCAGGCCCACCATCCGGCGAAGAGCGGGTGCGGTGGAAGTGATCGGCCTTTTCGCCGCATCCCTTCATAATGCCCAGCACCTTTGCGCCGCGCGCCACGGCGGCCTCCAGCGATTCCAGCACCAGGGTCGCGGCCCCCTCGGCAATCACGAAACCGTCGCGGTCCTTGCTGAAGGGCTTGGATGCCTTTTGTGGCGGATCATTCTGGGTGGAGAGCGCGGACAGCAAGGCAAACCGGATCAGCGCCTCGGCCCCAACGGAACCGTCCGTGGCGACCGTCAACGCACGGTCTGTGCGGCCCTGGCGGATCGCTTCGACGCCCAGTTGAATAGCGGTCGCACCGGACGCGCAGGCCGTGGACAGCGTCACCGGCAGGCCACGCGTACCGAAACGGTCGGCCAGCCGCTCGGAAATCGAGCCGAACTGAACGGCTTCGTTGAAGACCGGATCGGCTTTGGCGCGCACCGAGGCGAGAAGCCGCTTATAGGCATGCTCATAATCGCCATCCTCAATGCGCTCGGCCAGACGGAAGCGATCCTCCCATTCCGGCTCCACCGGCGGAGCTGCGAGGAAAAGCGGCCCTACGAAATCGCCGTTCAGCCCGGCCTGGGCCAGCGCCTCCAGCGTCGTTTCCCGCGCCATGGCATAGGAACGCTCGACGGCATTGACCGCCGGGATATCGATGAAATCCACCGTGCCGCTGATGCGGGTGTTCAGCCCGTCCGTCGGAAAGCGGGTGATGGCGTGGATACCGGAAATGCCGCCGGTAAGCTTGGCCCAATTGTCCTGCAACCCCTGACCGAGCGAGGTGATGACGCCCATGCCGGTAACGGCGACGATGGGGCGGCCGAGATGATCCTTGAAACGGCTGTCTGTCATGTCTCTTCTCCTCACGCCTCGGCGGAAAGCCGCGCCATGCCTTCGCCGCGCACATAGCCGACGGTGGTGACGATGGCTTCGGAAGCAGGGTTTTGCATCGCACCTTCGGCTTGCGGATCGAAGGGCGGGATAACCGCTTTATTGTCCAGTGCCAGGGCCGCAAGCGCCAGACCGAGCGGGAACTGCGCCTCGAGCCCATGCCCGGTCGCCCCGGCAAAGCCGCGCAGCGCAGCCTTCGGGAAGGCCTGCTGCAGAGCCTGCTTTTCTCGTGCGGTGATGTCATGCAGGCCGGTCGCGCCGGAAAGCACCAGCGTGTTTTCGCCGAGCCCGGAGCCAACGGAGGCTGCCAGACGGTTCAGCCGCTTTTCCAGTCCGCTTTCATCGCGACGGCCACGGTCCCCTTCGATGGCATTGATGGTGGCATAGATATGCGCGCCCCGCGCCTCGGCATGCGCGCGTTGCTCCAGCACCAGAAAGGCACCGATGGTGCCGAAGATCATGCCGCCGCCTTCGCCGCTCTCACGCTGCCAGAGCGGCTGCCAATCGCCACGCGCATGCGCCTGGGCGCCTTCCACCAGCAGGAAGATATCGTCGCGATCCGCCACGAAGGCGCCGCCGACCAGCGAATGGGTGGATTGCCCGGCGCGGATGCGGGCAAAGGCCGTTTCGATGGCCGTAATACCCGCAGCTTCCTCACCCATGAAGGTGCGCGAGGACCCCGTGACTTTGTGGACAATGGAAATATTGCCAGCCATCAGGTTGGAAAGCTGGGCGAGAAACAGCGTCGGGCGCAGTTCCGTCGTCAGCTTGGCATTGACCAGTGAGGCGCGATCGTTGCTTTTCAGCCCTTCAGCAACGATCAGCGTATCGACATTGACGTCGCGCTCGCCGCCACCGGCAGCAACGATCATATCCATGCTGGCGCAGGCTTCCGCATTGTCCTTCAGCCCGGCATCGTCCAGCGCAAGACCTGCGGCATACACGCCGAGGCGCTGCCAGTTTTCCATCTGGCGCTGATCGCCGCGCTTCGGGATCTGGGCGGACCAGTCGATCTCCGGCATGGGATGAATGGGGTAAGGGGCAAATCGTTCGTTTTCCACCACCGGCGACGGTGCCTTGTCCGCCGTCAGCAGCGCAAGATGCGGCGTCTTGCCGGTGCCGTGGCAAGTGACGATACCGATACCGGTAATAACGACGTCGCTCAGCGTCTTCTGCATGTCAAATCCTTCAAACAAGGGCGCAAGCCTGTGCCGCATCAACAGGGTGGGCGCGCGTCATGCTTTCGCGCGGCAAACCTGACCCCAGTGCTGCGCCTGAGCAGGTCAGGTCATCCGTTTTACCGTGACGAACTCCAGGTGAGAGTGCCCTACTCCGAAGCTTTTGCAGATGCAATAAGGCCGCGCGCAAAAGCGGCGGCCTTGATGACGATTTGGGGGAAAAGTCACTTAATGATTTTTCCTGAATGGTGCGTCAGCGCGGAGGTTCAGGAAGATGAACCTTATCCCGCAGCAGCAATCGCTTTCATCAAGCCGATCTCCTCGGCTCGGCCACGGACAATATCGCCCAGCGGCACTTCGGAAAACGGCATGGTGCGCAGCTTTAGCTGGCAATCCGCCACTTTCTTGCCTGCAGAGGTGATGCGCGCCTTGGTGACAGCAAAGCCGGACCCTTCATGCTCCAGATCCGCCTCGATATCCAGTACGGCGCGCGGCTCCACGAAACTGCGCATCTTCGCCCCGTCCACCGACATCAGGAAGGGCATGGCAACGAATTTCGTGGCTGCGAGCACGAGAAGGCCGGAAGCCTGCGCCATGGTCTCTATGAGCAGCACACCCGGCACCAGCGGCATGCCTGGAAAATGCCCTTCGAAGACGGGGCTGTTTTCCGGCACGACGGAACGGGCCGTGAGCCTGGTCAGGGGACCATCGAGGCTCACCACCTCATCGATCATCTGGAAGTATTCCAGCAGCATGGCTGATCCTCGCTGGGGACCTTCGGAAAGATCAGGCCTTGGCGGCGCGCAGTTCGTCGATCTTGGCGCAGAGGTTCTTCAGAACGAAGTATTCCTCGGTGGAAACCTTGCCTTCGTTCACTTCCTGCGTCCACTGCTCGAGCGGGATCTTGATGCCGAATTCCTTGTCGATGGCGAACACGATGTCCAGGAAGTCCAGGCTGTCGATGCCGAGATCGTCGATCGTGTGGCTTTCCGGGGTGATGGTTTCGCGGTCGATCTCGCTGGTTTCAGCAATGATGTCGGCGACCTTGTCGAAAGTGGCAGTCACAAGCATATTCCTTTTAGAAGTCCGATTCAGCGTCCCACATAGGCAAATCTCTTTCAAAAGCCAATGGTCTCTTTTATGGCGCGCGGAACAAAATGCGGGCCTGTTGCTCAAACCGCGATGGAATGGCGCGCCTTGCCATTGGCCAGGTAGGTATCGAACACGGCGGCAATGACCCGCGCGAGGGGCCTTCCCTGCTCCGTCACCACCAGACAGTCCTCCTCGATACGGCAGAGATTGTCTTCATTGGTGCTCGCAAAATCAATGGCTTCCTCGATGACGGCCTCCGCTTTGCCCGGATGAAGACGCCGCAGATCAGCGAAGGAAAGGCGGAAGTCACACATGATGGATTCGATGGCTCGCGCCCGGACGCGATCCTCCGCAGACAGTTCGATGCCACGCTGGGCAGCAAGGCCACTTTCTTCCACGCTGCGCTGATATTCGCCCGTGGCGGCGATATTCTGCACATAGCCCTGCGGCAACTGGCTGATGGAAGACGCCCCGAGCCCGATCAAGGCATCGGCGGTATCCACGGTATAACCCTGAAAATTGCGCTTCAGGCGGCCTTCGGCATCCGCTTTCGCCATGCTGTCCTCCGGCTTGGCGAAATGATCGATCCCAATGGGACGATAGCCCGCGGCCATCAGCATATCTCCCGCAAGCCGCATCTGCTCGAACCGCTGCACTGCATCGGGAAGCGCTGATTCCGGGATCATCGTCTGGTGTTTTTTCATCCACGGCACATGCGCGTAGCCAAACAGCGCCAACCGATCCGGATTGAGCGACAGGACCTGGTTGACCGTCTTTTCCAGCGTGTCCAGCGTCTGGTAAGGCAGTCCGTAGAGCAGATCGCAATTGACGGATTGAACACCCCTCGCCCGCACGGCTTCGATTGCCGCCCGCGTCTGCTCGAAGGTCTGGATGCGGTTGATCGAGGCCTGCACCTTCGGTTCGAAATCCTGGATACCAAGGCTTGCCCGGGTCAGCCCCATGGACGCCAGCCCATCATAGCGCTGATCATCCAGATCGTTGGGATCCATCTCGACGCTGATCTCCACATTCCCGGCAAAATGGAAGGCCCGGCGCAGCCGCTGCATCACGGCCTGCATGTCCTCAGGTGTCAGCATGGTGGGCGAGCCGCCGCCAAAATGCACGGCGCTGACACTGGCGCGCGCCCCCACCAAGGAGCCAACCCTGTCAATTTCGAGATAAAGCGCCTGAAGATAGGTTGCAATAGGCTCATATCGCAACGTATGCTTCGTATGACAGGCGCAGAACCAGCAAAGCCGGTCGCAATAGGGAATGTGCAGGTATAGGGAAATCTTGCTCCCGACCTTAAGCTCGCAAAGCCATTGCGCATATTTGCCGCAGTTCACACCGCTGTGAAAATGCGGTGCGGTAGGATAGCTCGTATAGCGGGGAACCGGAGCGGCATATTTGGCCAGGAGCGCATGGGCGGACATGGAAGGAACTCTTCAAGGATTTGTCTTGGCCCAAGGTCTTAGGGCCAATTTTGGGTATCAACTTTGACTTCGATCAATTTGTGCTAGGCTTCTTGCGGTTAAACAATTTTGGATAGTTGAAATTTCGGGAGCCAGCCCCAAGGGCGCTTCCGGGACACGAGATCGAAACAGGCGCTTTGGCATAGTGGGTGGCGGACAAATGGATATGCAAGGCAAGCGAATGAATGCAGAGGCCGAAGCGCCTCAGGTGTGCAAGGCCTGCGAAGCCCGGCATGGTGGAGTATGCTCTACCTTGTCGGTTCTGCAATTGATCGAACTCAACCGGCATTCGACACGCCGCCGCGTGGGCGCAGGCGATGAGGTGATCGGCCAGGGCGAGCAGATTTCCACCTACAGCAACATTCTGAACGGGGTGGTGAAACTCTCCAAAATGATGGCTGATGGCCGCCAGCAGATCGTTGGCCTGCAATTCGCTCCCGATTTCATGGGCCGCCCTTTCCTCAAGGAAAGCAGCCTGACGGCGGAAGCTGCCACCGATGCCGAAATCTGCGCCTTCCCCCGCGCCGTCATCGACCGGATCGTCAACGAATCGCCTGACTTCGAACACAAGCTGCATACTCAGTCTCTGAAGGAGCTGGATGAAGCCCGCGACTGGATGCTGACGCTGGGCCGCAAGACAGCCCAGGAAAAAGTGGCAAGCTTTCTCTACCTGATCGCCACTCACATCAATCCGATGGAAAAGTTTTCCAAAAGCTTCGACCTGCCGCTCTCGCGTGCCGACATCGCTGACTTTCTGGGCCTGACGATCGAAACGGTCAGCCGTCAGATGACGAAGCTGCGCAAGGATGGCGTCATTGTTATCGAGAACAACCGCCATGTCACCGTTCCCGATGCCCACCGGCTGAAGGATGCAGCAGGCGTGGATTGAGCATGGCGCTCACGATCGTCCGCTATCCGCACCCCGCACTGGCAACGGTCTGCGAACCGGTTTCAGCCTTCGATGCGGACCTTAAAGCCTTTGCAGACGCGCTTTACGCCACCATGATCGCCGCGCCAGGCATCGGCATCACGGCTGCCCATGTCGGCGATCGCCGGCGATTGACGATCATTGACCTGCCGGATTTTGGCGGCAGACGGGATTTCGTCAATCCGGTCATCCTCTCCTTTTCACAAGAGACGATGGAGCATGAAGAAGGCAGCGTCTCCATGCCGGGCGCGGTGGAAAAAGTCACCCGCCCCCGAAACATTACGCTTCGTTATCAGACGCTGGACGGCGAAGAGCGCCAG
Source organism: Allorhizobium paknamense (assembly GCF_030815125.1). Classification (GTDB taxonomy): domain Bacteria; phylum Pseudomonadota; class Alphaproteobacteria; order Rhizobiales; family Rhizobiaceae; genus Allorhizobium; species Allorhizobium paknamense. The sequence goes on along the minus strand of NZ_JAUSWH010000006.1, from coordinate 193,521 downwards.
GAAACCGCCTCGGGTTTTGCTGCCATCTGCCTGCAACATGAAATCGACCAGCTGGACGGCATCTTCTGGCTTCAGCGCCTTTCGCGGCTAAAACGCGACCGCCTGCTGAAGAAATGGCAAAAGCGCTGACAAAGCCCCTTCTTCGAAGGTCCATGAACCAAAACCTCTCTCAAGCGTTGTCAGAACAAACGTGAGAGCGCTGCCCTTGAACAAGGGAGCATGGTTTACCGCCGCCTTCGGCTCTTGAGCACGAAAGCAGGCACGCAAGAGGAGATGCGTCATGGCTCATCCGAAAACGAAAAACGCTGTTGCCGGAGAAGAAGATTTTCGAGATCAGGAAGAGCGCGATCTTCGGGACGGCTGGCCCTATTCCGATCAGGAAGGCGCTGTGTCGCAACCCGCGGAAAATCGTGCCTATGGCGAAACACCCGCCAATTTCGATCGCGACTCCAACCCAGGCTATCGCGTGGACGAAACAGACGCCGATGGGCAGGAAGAACGCCTGCATGATCGCCTTTTGCCCGAAACTCAAGGCCGCGAAGACGCCGACGAAATTGAAAGCCGTCTTCAGGAGCGCCTGGAACTTGTCGATAACGCCGACTTCTCAAACGTGGAGCTACATGTCGAAGGCCATAGCGTCACCATGACCGGCACTGTCGACACCAACGAGGAACGCCGCATCGCTGCCCGTATGGCACTTGGCGTCACCGGTATCCGCCACGTGATCAACCAGATCGAAACACTGGGCGTGGACACCCACCAACCCGACGACGATTGAAAAAGTTCAGCGGAAGAACCTGGATAAAAGCAAGAACCCGGCTCAAGGCCGGGTTCTTTGGTGCGGTCGAGACGAATGTAACGGACGAGACAACGCCTGCAAAATATGGTGTGATGTGTCCCAGGCACCCCATTCCCATTCCCTTGGAAAAACAATAGTTTACAGAGAGCGTGTCCCACGTTTGAAACGCGAGAATTGAGCTGGAAAAATCAGAGCCTTGTGCAATCGATCTTCTTTTTCTTGATTTAATGAAGCCTATTGAGAAGCGTGGGTAACGCATAATAGGCACCTACTGTAGCGCCCTTTTTGCTAAGCCTGCCCAATGACCTCGGACTTTGTCAGCAAAAGTAGCTGACATGGTCCCTTCCCAATCTCACTCATTCAAACTCGCATTTTTTCACGAGTCGAAATTTTGTTTAAAAACGCACCGAAATGTCGCCGCACCGCCAAAAAAAATTTACTCACACTCCAAACAAGATTAGATGCTACCTAGCTGCAAACAGTATGAATTAGATAAATCTAATGCAAGTTTTGCAAAAAGGGTCGCCCGTAAGTGACATTTGATAACACCCACAGATGACGCCCGCTTTCAATCCGAACGGTCTCATCTAAATATCACCTTTGCATTACTGCAAGATAAAAAAGAAGTCAGACGCCACATGAAAAAAGAAGATAAACTGGACACAATTCTTGCAGAAATTCAGAGAAGCAGAGCTGAAATAAATGCACTTAACGCAGAAATTGCGGTTATGCAAAGCAATATTAATTTATTAACATCTCGCCACAGGAAAAATTTATTTTATAAAATAGCGAGACCCTTAATAACGTGTATCGACAGGGTAAGATTCGGCAGTGCACCAAAGTTTTTTGATGAAAATTGGTACGTTTCCACCTATCCCGATGTCGCTAATGCGGGAATTAATCCTTGGGTTCACTTCCGGAAGTATGGCGAACAGGAAGGGCGTGATCCGAACCCTCTTTTTTCAACTGTTTATTATCTCGAAGCATATGCGGACGTCAAACAGAAGGGGATGTCTCCGCTCGCGCATTATATGAAGTTTGGAGCCAAGGAAGGCCGTAATCCTCACTCATTTTTTGATAGCGGCTGGTATCTTGACACTTATCCTGATGTCAAAAAGCAGGGAATGAACCCTCTTCTTCATTTCTTACGACACGGAATTCAAGAAGGGCGGATGCCCAACAGTATGTTTGACTCTGAATGGTATCTGAAGCTCCGGCCAGATGTCCAGGCAGCAAACATGAGCGCAATTTATCATTATGTGTATTACGGCATAAAAGAAGGTCAGCCTTGGCGTCCGAATCCGGGTGCACGCACCGACACGTTCGTGAGCTTCAATGCGGGGAAAAACAGTTATTCGCTCTCACTTGATCGAATGCCGTATACATATATCCCCTTAAGACCCCGCCCATCGGCTTTGGAGTTTATCCAGAGGAACTCCGCACAGATTAAGTTCAGTATCATTGTGCCCGTCTATAACACGCCTATTGGCTTGCTAGACAAGGCCTACGAAAGCGTTAAATCGCAATGGTACCCCAACTGGGAACTGATATTCGTAGATGATCATAGCACTGAAGCACGGGTGCCCTCTGATCTCGCCCGAATTAGCCGGGGGGACTCGCGCGTTAAGCTCGTAGAGACTCCTTCAAATCAGGGGATCGCAGGGGCTACCAATGTAGGGATATCAGCGGCACGCGGTGACTACATCGTCTTTCTTGATCACGATGACGAGTTGACGAGCGACTGCCTATATGAACTGGCCAAACGAATCCACGAAACGACGGCTGATTTCATTTACTCCGACGAGGACAAAATCGACGAGCACGGGAATTTCGTCCAGCCGTTTTTCAAGCCGGATTGGTCTCCCGACACGCTAATGTCAACGATGTACACCTGCCACGTTTCATGCGTCAAACGCTCTTTGGCGCTTAGCGCAGGCCCGCTTGATCCTAGTTTGGATGGAGCTCAAGATTGGGATTTTATCCTCAAAGTCAGCGAGAAAGCCTCCAGAATTGAGCACATTGCGAAAGTGCTGTATCATTGGAGAATAATTCCCAATTCGATAGCGGCAGATCTCAATGCGAAGCCTAAAGCTGTCGAACATGGGAGATTGGCGAGGAGCAACGCGCTTAAGCGCAGAAATCACTCGGGTTCGATGGTCCATGTGGATGCCCTTCCTAGCCACTACACCCCCGTTTATCTTCCGAAGCCAGGCACCCTTGTTTCCATAATCATCCCGACGAAAAACAATTTCCCCTATTTATCGGAGTGCATTTCCAGCATTCTGAGCAATACCCTTTACAAAAATTTTGAAATCGTCGTGATTAACAACGGCTCCTCCGAAGAAAGAACAATTAATTATCTGGACGAGATAAACCGTAACTCGGCAATAACCGTCCTAACTCGTGACGCACCGTTCAATTTTTCCGAGTTATGCAATTATGGGGCATCCAAGGCTGCTGGAGATGTCTACGTCTTCCTGAATGACGACACAGAAATTTTGGAAGGAGATTGGCTGGGCGCAATTACCGGTCACGCGCAGCTTGCACACGCTGGCGCAGTAGGAGCAAAACTTATTTACGGTGAGGAAAACTCAATTCAGCATAATGGTATACTGAATCTGCAGCCGGGCCCTTGTCATGCATTTGCTCGCCAAACTCCCGATTTTCCTGGCTATTTTGGTCGCTCGGTACTGCCTTACAACTGGATTGCTGTAACCGGCGCTTTGATGGCGATCGAGAAACACAAGTTTTGGAGTGTAGGTGGTTTCGATGAGGGCTTTCCGGTCGCATATAATGACATTGACCTGTGTTTCCGGCTGAAAAAGGCGGGTTGGCACAACGTCAATCTGCCCATTGTTCAAGTTATCCATCATGAATCGGTCTCCCGCGGAATTGATCACGAAAACTCGGAAAAATTCGAAAGGCTCAAACAGGAAAGGCACAATCTTTACTGCAAGCATCCGGACCTTTTCCAGCATGATCCCTACTATAACGTGAACATGCACCCCTTGGACGTACAGTTTGATTTAGCCACCAAATGGAGACCGTTTTAATCAAACGAGACAAGGGGTTATTAAAGCCAATCCGCGGTGCGTTGAAAGCAGGAGAATATGAATTTGAACGAGCGGCTCGACATTTTTTCGGAATACAATAAGTTGCAGCATACAATCGACGCTGTCACGTTTGATTTCTTTGACACGCTATTTGTGCGGCCTCTTCGCGACCCCGAAGACCTGTTTGACGGAATTGGGCAAAAATTCAAAATAGAGAATTTCAGGGCGCTCCGTCAAAATGCTCAAAGGCTTGGGTTCGAGAAAATGCATTCGGAAAACAGGAAGGAAATTCTGTTTGACGATATATATACATGCTTTGACCTACCTGTTTTAACAAAGCAAAAAGTCAGAGATTTTGAAGTTGAACTGGAGGAAATGCTTTTACATCCAAACAGCGAAATGATTGAATTTTATCAGTTTTGTCGAAAGACAAAGAAGGTCGCTGTAATTTCGGACATGTACCTTCCAAAGGATTTTTTCGAGAGGCTGCTCGCCAGGCACCAATTGGAGTTTGACGAGATCTTTGTTTCCTGTGATCTGAACGCGACCAAACGCGATGACGGAGAAATTTTTTCGTTGGCCGCGCGATCCTTGGGCGTCGATCCTGCCCGTATCCTACACATCGGCGACAGCCTCAGATCAGACGTAGAACGAGCAAAAGAGAAATTGTTCAACACGTTCCACTACGTTGAGTTGAGAGACGAACCGAAAACTCCTGCCGGATTTTCAGAATCTCTAGCGTTTTCTCTTTACAGGACTGAAAAAACGACATTCGCGGATAATTTTGAGGAGATCGGCTTTAAGTATGGGGGGCCAGCATTATCTGCTTTTGTGGGATTCCTTGAGACTGAAGCAAAAAAAGATGACATTGATCATCTGTTATTCGTATCACGCGACGGGTATATTCTAAATGAAGTCAGCAAAGACCTCTTTGAATGCCATGATATAAAAACGAATTATTTTAAAGGCTCTCGAACATCGTTTAATATGAGTGCCATTACGCTCGACAACTTTGATGAGTTTTTGCCTTTTCTTGTCTCAGGTTGCTTTGGGTTAAGTACCCACGAAGTCCTAGAGCGGATTGACGTCGAATGCCCATCCCCGAAGTTTCTTAGCGACATTGGGCTAGGCGACGATGTGCCGATAACGCAAGAAAACCTGGATAAGCTCTTGGACTTCTTGGTAGCGTATAAGTGGCCCATAATTAATCGCGCGGCAGAAAACAGGAAGGCGCTGTTTAACTACCTGACAAGTCTTGGCATCAAACAGGGAACGAAGATCGGCTTGGTTGACGTAGGATGGTCGGGAACGACTTTGGAAGCCCTATCACGGGCACTTACCGAATTGCTCGACGTCGAATTGGTAGGATACTTTCTTTGCCTTGTTGACACGCCTGAGCGGGTAGAACGCAGCAAAACGTTGCGGATGAAGAGTTTGCTGAATAGCGATAAGTTTGCTGAAAGCAAGATCCGATCAATTTACCAAAATCGTGTGATTGCGGAATTGATGTTTACAGCGCCACATGCCTCAGTGATCGGCTACTCTTATAGCTCTTCTGAAAGCGAAATTGGCTTTGTCCTCGATAAGGGTCGTTCTCTGACTCAGGTAGAAAACAGAGCAAGTCCGTCTTTGATGCGCGGAATGGCTAAATTTTATGAAAAGTACCGTAATTTGCATCTGAAACTTGGATTACAAATCCCCCCAATAGACGCCATCCAACCGTTTATAGAATATCTATCAAGCGCAACCAAAGAGCAGCTGGCCCAATTTGAAGAGGTGAAAAACTTCGATGCATGGGGTAGTTCCAAAAACTTCGACCTGCTTGCAACGGCGACCTTAGGCTGAAAATACATGACAAAATAAGCCGCCCCTATTAGGGGGGCGGCTTTGAAAATGCACGGCCATATGAACACGTAATGACTCAGAAAAACCCGTGTTCATCAATAATTTCAGCAACGGCAGCGCCGTTTATAAGCTTGGTGCGTATGCCGGATTCATTCGAAACTGCCTGCAATGCACGCTCCAGTACTTGAGGCCAAATATCCTGGGGAATGATCAACACTCCCTCGGAATCTGCAAAAATTACATCATCGTTTGAGGCGGACACTCCCCCGACCGTAATTGGCAAATTGTAAGATAATGTGGTGCCTTCATATTTGATGTCATTGCTCCACGCGCCACGCGCATAAACTGGCATTCCCATGGCTTTCACATGACTTACGTCGCGCGTAAAACCATCCACCAAAACACCGACCGCACCGGCACGGATTGCAAGATGGCAATTTAAATCGCCGAAATAGGCGCGCCCTGGAACTTCATTTTCGACAACAATCACATCTCCAGTGCGTACAAAGCTGTACGACTTAAGCGCCTTATATATCCCCTTCCAAGCGTCACTTTCGTGGATGTTCCGCTCTTCCGCTCGCAAACCGCCCAAGCGCAAGGTTTTGACACGCCCGAGAATCTTACCTTCTGATATCTCGCGCAATGCTGGGTCCAGCATGAACGAATATCCCATCTCTTTGGAAACATCTGAAATAATTGACGATGAAAGATGATGCTTGATCAAGCGAAAGTAGTTGAACTCTCGCATGCGTCGGCCCAGACAGATGGTCTCAGCCAACTCCAAATCTGCCTCATAGTTGATATCGAGATCTTCGATTTCGGCGAGTTCAAATAGCAGAGGAGAGGTGCCAAAGCGACGCTTGTTAAACGCCTCACTTGTTCTCCTCACCATATAAAGGCTCATGCATTCCAAGGTGATTTGCTTCAGGTCACTGCTGTTCGGAATACGGCCTGTTCCGTAGCTCGGTCTTCCTTCATCCCAAGAATATTGGCGAACCTTACGCGTCGCAACCAGACTATCGTTTTCCGGGTGAGCCAACAGCTCCTCAATTGCGCGCGATATGCCAACTTCATCGAGAAAAGGGGCAGTGCACAGCGCTTGTATCACGATATCTGCATCTGGCGTGGCAGCACACTCATTAGCGAACATCTCATGTCCATCAGTGGCATTAGTTGCCAGCGTAGGATCCCTCTTCAGAACTTTGACAGGCAGGCCTTCTGCAAGAGCAATTATTTCATCGGATTCGGTGTCGAGCCAGACCTCGTCAATCAGCGGGCATCGTAGGAGTTGTTTTAGTTTCCTGCGGAACAATAAATCGCCATCCAGAATTCTCGTGTTCTTCGACGGAACACGAGAACTTTCACCCTTTGCAGGCACAAAGGCGACTATTTTCAGCTTCTTGTCTGTCAGCGTCATTTTGGCATTTTACCTTTTAAATAATTGGACGCAAAACTCAGTGGCGCCATTTTCGGTAGCCGCATGAATTAGCTCTCGGTCCCCCTGCTTCGTCCTTCATGCTTTCCATGGCGCTGCCAGTGATCGAGCGGATCAACGCCCGCCTCTGCTACGTCCGGATTCGCTATCAGGTATTTTACAGGATTTATCTCCCAAACCACCTCTGAATTTTTTTTAAGCCCCCACGCTCCGATATAGCTAGTGCCATGTCTTTTGCGAGTGTAACTAACCACCCAAGTAGCAACTATTTCAGCAGAAGCTTTTGCGTCAGCGTGAGCTTTTTCCAGTGCCATATGAGCGTTCTGAGTCTCTTGAACGATACCTTCAATCAACTCTATTTGCGCTTTAAGGCTTTCGATTTCTTGATGAAGGATATCCTGAGTTATTGCGTTTTCTTCAGCGGCCGTTTTGATACGCTGACGCATTTCCTCAATCAGTCGTTGATAATCCTTTTCCTTTTCTACGCTCTTTTGTATATCTTGCGTAAGTTTTTCAATTTCCCGATGAGCTGATTTCAGCTCCTCTTCAGATTTTAGAATCAGATCTTCGACCGTGCGTTTAAATTTTGTTTCGATCCTTGAAACCAAATCTCCGTCAACTTGGTCCAAGCCGATCCTGTTTTGTAGTTCAGACTCCAGTTTCCGGTGAGACTCCCTAAGAAACTGATGAAAATTCTCCTCAATATCTGCCGCCAAGCCGCCTCCGAATTGCCTGAAACCAATTCTGCTCTGCAACTCGGTTTCCAAGATGCGATTAGAGTCTGCAATTCGGTCACTGACTGCATCTGCAATGCTGGTGACAAGATCGTGTCCAGCGTGCTTCAAGCCAATTCTACTTTCAAGCTCAGCTTCCAGGCTTCTGCGTGATTCACCAATAGCCTCCCGGACCGCTTCCTCGATGTTGGCCGCTAGATCGCCATCAACACGCTTCAAGCCAATTGTGCTCTGCAATCTTGCTTCTAATGCGTGAGCGGTATCAGCAAGGATTTCATTAAATCGTCCTTCGATATTTGCGGCTAAATCGCCCCCAATCTGCTTCAAACCAATTCTGCCGTGCAATTCCGCCTCTAAGGCGTGGTTTGCTTCAGTGACGATTTCTGATGCAATAGAGTTCCAGCAATCAGCGCCCAGGAGTGATTTGATTCGTCCGGCAGACCAATTATCTGGTCGTCCTTTCGCAAAAGATTCAAGCAGGCGGTAACTCTGCAATCGTCTCTTTGCGTCTTCTGATTGATAGGGCCTGTACTCTTTGAAAAGCGCCAGATGTCGCGCAAGATCAGCCACCTTCAAACGACAAGGCACATCGTCCGTTAAGCCGACGAATTCGTCCCGAAACAGATTTACTATTAAAGATCTTGCTCTCCTAAATTTCTTTTCCCAATCAACGTGGTTTATGGCATCGTTGAGAGCAGTGCCTAAACTGTAATCTTCTGTTACATCGTATGTGATGTTTCTTCCGGTAAAAAAACTATTGGAAAGAGTCACAACCGGTTTTTCATATATGAAACCGTATACTTGAGTTGTCGAAATTGGAGTTACAATGACGTCACTTGCCTCGATTAACTCTCTAAAATCTGCGTCTTTCACATTCAGTATATTTATATTTTCATGATCATTGGCTAAATCATACGGTGATGCTGGATGGGCCTTGTTTATAAGCATCGCGCCTGGATGATTAGAGCTTAGAGCGCTTGCAACAGCTTGAGCCGCCTCTTGAGATGACAAATGCGCGCGAGCAAATCTCCCTCCCAATGCTTTATCTCTAAAAGCTAGTCCGCTACCTAGATCAAAGGCTCCAAGAAACAATACCTTCGGACCGCCGCCCGATGCCTTCTCAGCGATTAATGCAGCACCTAAGTTCGCTTGTGATTTTTTATAATTTCGTTCTTTCGTATTTTTATAGTAATTCTTGATGATTTCCCATTCTTTGGCGACTTCTTTTTCAGAAACCTTGCTCTGTATGAATGATAGCTTTGTTCCTATATTACTGACTATACACTGACCCAACAAATTGAGCATCAACGTGTTTTCGGTAAGGCCACGCTCAGCCACATAACTTGGCGTTTGAGTCAAATTTGCTATACGTAACAACAATCTTGAGAACGGCGCTGTTGACCCCCATACAATAATCACTGAGGGCTGCATTATCTCGAATGATTTCTCCCAAAATCTTGCCGCCTTTAGTATATTGAATTCGGTTTCAAACGTCGGCTTAGCGCCTGTCCAAAAACTTTCCGTCTCGAGCAACTCAGGCAAGCTGGTTAGTGTCATTGGCAGCGATGACGCTCCAGGTATTTCTACCAGCTCCTGACCTTGGGCAACGAGACTGACCGATACAGCAATATGTTCAAACCCGGCATATCTTGTATAATCTCCGGGCGAACCTATTACTACTAACTGGTGACCATATTTTTTAATTATTAATCCGATTTCAGAAATCGATTCGTAAATTTTATCGCCGCATTCTAAAAAGCAGCACCACCATATTACATTGCTAACGCTTTTTTTTGCTTCCATTTCTTCTAACTTATCTGCTCACAGTTTTTGTATTTTATGTTCAGGCAATTGAGCAGCTTAGCTCAAGGGGCTTTTGAGGTTGGCGTTAGAACGCTTGTTTCATGGTCAGATTTGGCGATCAGCAGGTTTATTAGCATTATCCTACTTCGATTGGGTTAAATTTAAATAGCCCATGGGCTGACAAGGCTCGCAAAAAGTTGCGCAACCGTGATAATTTGATGCTTGACTTTGACGACGCTTCCTAGATGTGCAGTGAGCGGCACCTTGGCTTCTTAGTCGGGCACCTAGACTTCAACCTTGGTCGCAACTGCTATCCCCCCTTCCGCCCCATCCACCATCGCATAAAGATCACCTCGGCACCGCGCGGCCCGAGATAGGCCAGCGCGGCAATCAGTCCGGTAGAAACCGGCTGGCCGAGCCCAAGCCATCCGGCCAGCCCCTCACCGATTAGCGCCATGCCGATGGCGATCGGTAGTTCCCAGAACAGTTCCGGGCCGAGCGGGCGGCGGTGGGCGCGGCGCACTTCCTGTACATGCCACATGGTTCGCCCGATGATGGCGCCGATGATGGTGGCGCCAGCGCCGCCAAACCAGGCGGTCAGCACCTCCGCCACCGTTGAAATCTTCTCAGACATCCCCTGCCCTTCCTTGGTTATTCCGGTGCCAGACCGGCAGCGGCAAGCGCCCGGCCCTTGGCTCTGTTCAGGGCTTTGCAATCGGCCAGCGCCAGCCGGTCGGCAGCCCATAATTGATGTTGCAGATCCGGCGGCGGATCGCGTGGGATCTCCACCGGGGAGGCACAATCCGCCAGCACGGAGGCCGAGGTGGTCGGGCGGCGGTCGTCTGCACTACCGGATAGCGTTGAGCGCGCTGCGCACCCGCTCAGACATGCCGCCACAGCGGCCATCAGCGCCAGCTTTTGCATGGGCTTTCCTTTCTTCTGCCAGCGCCGCCGCAAGCTCGCCCTGGCGGGCAGCATTTGCCGCCCGCGCTTCCACCAGCTCACGTTCCGCTTCATTGATTTTTTCCTGCTGCTCCCGCTGGCGCTGGAGCGCCAAAAGCTCCGCCTTGCGGTTAGCCTCCGCCCATTCCAGGCGGATGCCTTGAGCGCCAGCCTCACGGGCGGCGGCAATGGCGCGCAAATGCCAGATTACCAGCATCACCACGGCCAGCGCCGCCAGAAGCCCGCGCCAGCCAAGGCCATTCCAGATCCGGGCGCCGATGGTGCGCGCCCAAGGCAGAAAGGTGACGAGCAGCGCGATCATGGCCGGTCCCCCTCGGGCGGATCGAGATCGCGCCGGGGCGGACCCATGGGTGGCCCGGCAAGGGTGGTCTGCTTGGCAATCCAGTCGAGGCCAAAGGCACCGGCAAAGATCACCCCGATCGGCAGGGTGAAAAGCTCGATCACCTGCCAGGCCTGTGGCGTGCCGCCGGTCACCGCGTGCCATGTGGCCAGCGCGAGAAGCCACAGCATCAGCAAAGCTGCCACCTCGCGCTTCAGGGTGGAGCGGCTGATATAATCCCACATCCTCATGCCGCTGCCTCCAGCGCCGCATGAAACCGCCGCCCATAGCCAGCGATCAGCGCCGCGCAATCCGTGCCGTTGATGATCCGCCGTGCATTCGTCCAGTCGCTGGCTTTGACGGTGAAGTAGTCGGAAAGCTTCTTGCCGGTGAACAGCCCGCCGGTCATGCCCAGCACCATGATCCGGCCCGCAATTTCCGGCTCCATGGCCCGGTCAGGATTGGCAAGCAGATCAAGGCCCAAAAGCCGCCCGAAGAGCTGGTAATTGCGCCGCCCGGTGAGCTGCACATAGCCGCGCCCGGCAAAGAGCGCGCCATCGCCCTGAAGCACATTGCCCAGCGCCGCCGCCACCTTGGGGCGCGAGCCTTTCGGGTCATACATGCGGGTGAAGTATGCCTCCCCGCCCCGTTCGCGGATCGGCTGCATGGTATGGTCGGTTTCGTGCAGCGCCGTTGCCAGCATATAGGCCAGCATGCGGCTGTCGGTAATGGAGGCTTTGGCCGCCTCCAGAATGGCATTGATGCCATCGACTTGAGACTGAGAGAGCGCGCCGCCAAACAACGAGCTGCGCACCCCCGCGAAAAACATCGCGTGGTTCATATATGTTATCCTCTTTTGGAAAATGCGAACGGAACCCGTTCGGCCTGGCTTAAGCGGCGGTATCTACTGCTGACGCATCCGGCCAGGCGAAGGCCGGAACACCCGCCAGAAAGGTTTCGAGGGATGGGATATCGCCGCCTGCCGTGACCGTTGCGAGCTGTTCGGTGGCATAGGTCCAGACGGCAGAGCGCCAGTCGAACAGCGCCCGCGCCTCGGCAGCAAAGACCGGGTTCGGATCATCGAGATAGGAAACAGCCGTGCCGATGCTGTCATAGTTGCGCTCGCGGGCCTTGGCATTCAGCAGCGCCTGGATGGCCGCGACATAGCGCGCCCTGATCTGTTCCGCCGTCTCCCCGGCAGGCTGCCAGGCGCTCAGCGTCGAGGTCACGGCCTCCGGCACGGCGGGAAATTCGGTCACAGTTTCAAGCAGCGCGCTTTCTGCCTTGGAAAGCTGCTTTTCGATTTCGGTTCGCTCCGCCTCAGTCAGCGCCAGCGTCACCATGGCCGCCGAGGCCTGCCAGAAGTCACGCGCGCCGACAATGTCCTGCCGCCCCAGCCACCAGGCGGCATTGGCCACCCAGAGCGCCACCTTGCGCGCGCGCACGGCTTCCACCACCGCCTCAACCATGGGCGGATACATACTGTCCAAGCTATACATTGTGTTTCCTTCAGGGATGTTGATGCTGGAAAGCGCTGGTAAGCCTCACCAGTCCAGCTCGCGAAAAACGCAGTATTTGATGACCATGCTGGCGCTGTAATTGTTCTTGAAGGTCAGCGTCTTCGAGGAGAGCGTCAGCCTTGCGTAATACCAGTTGCCCGGCAGCTGGTTGAGGTTGTTGCGCAGCACGATGAAGGGGTAATAGGTATAGGTGCCGGTGAGCGTCACGGAGGCCGTCGCCCCTGCCCCGACTGTGACCAAGCCCTGCTCAAAGGGCACTAGGCCGGAGAGGTTCTCATAGAAAGCCAGTTGCGTCGGATCGGTGACGGTGGTCACGTCATAGCCTGGCTTCGAGACGCGGATCTGGTAGCTGTTGCCGTTCTGGCCGATGAAGATCCTGCTGGTCATCACGCCGCCCTGTTCCTGAAAATCATGTAGCAGAACTGAAACCGGTTCACGTCGCTCGACGTGTTGAGAATGACCACCTTGGCTCTCAGCGTCGTGTTGTTGGCAAGCCAGGCCCCGGTATAGCGCAGGATCGAGCTTTGCCCGTCCGTGCCGCTCAACGCGTTTGCCATGTTGCTGCGGCGGTCGTTCTGGCCCCAGGTGGTCGGATAGAAGCAACTGCCGACCGGCAGGTCGGAGAGCCCGCCGATGCGGTTGTAAAACGACGCGTGGAAGATCGGCGTATAGCCGAGATCGGGAAAGGTCACCTCGGAATAGTAGATCGTCGCTGTCTGCGTCGAGCTGCTGTAATAGGTGCTCTGCATGTTGACGCTGCCCTTCACATGAATGTCGAGCGTCTCGAAGCGGGTATCGAGCAAACGGCTTTTGGTCGGCGCATAGACATCATCGCCCGGCTGGCTGATGAAAATGCCGACCTCGCCGTTCAGGCTGCCAATATGGATTCTGTTGGTCATTGGGAGATCGCAAACACGATGTAGCGGAGAACGCCGGTAAAGCGCTCATAATTGCCGTTGTTGTAGGAGCGCCGGGGAATGGTGATCGAACCATCGGCAATGGTCGGCGGGCTGGTTGCAAACTTGTTGCCCACCGGCTCGGTGCACACCATCCCCACCCCCTGGGACTGGAAGCTGTTGGCAAGCGGCGTGTAGTCATTGAAGACATAGGCCGCAGGCACATAGCCCACAGTCGGAAAGGTGATGATCAACGGCGTGCTGGTCTTGGTGTAATAGGCATCCTCGCCGGAGCCGAGTGCCGTCGCGGGGTCAGTGGTTTGACCCCGCGCGATGATCAGGCCGGTAAAGCCCCAATTGCTGTCGAAAACCTTGTTCTGGTCCGCGACAGACAGGTCAGCCGCATCATAGCCCTCGCGGGTGATGATCATCCGGCCCGGCGTGATGGACAGTCGGTTGCTCATGTGAGCCTCCCTTCCTCAGTCAGTGATCAGGATTGTTCCGGCATTGAGGCTGATCTGCATCTTGCCGTTGGAGCTTTGGATCACCCCCGCCGTTACCGTGCCCAGGTTGGCAGTAATGGCGGAGAGCGAGTTGACCGAAAGCTGGTTGGCGGTGATCGAGCCATCCACGATCAGGTCGGCGGCGTTGCGCTTCTGGACGGAAAACCCGCCCACCCAGACATCACCGCTGGTTACGCTTCGCTGCACATAGGCATGGACACGGGCATATTTTGCCGTTCCGGGCGAGGTGACGTTTTGCGTGGCTTTTTGCAAGCCTGCACCTGTCCCGCTGCTGGTGTTGAGAAAGTCACTCCAGCCGAGCAACGTCTTGTTCGTGTCGAACCAGTGCAGGCGCAACCAGACACCATAGGGATTATTGGAGTAGGCCGCCGCATAGATGCGGTAACCGGTGCTGGATTCGACCGTGAACATTTCCGAAGATAGTTCATCCCCGTATTCCGCCGTCCCCGCTTGATAGGGGTAACGCATCTGCACCACGCTCATGCCGGAGGAGTACAGGTTCGGGTCGTTCCAGTTGGTCCATTTATTCCCGATCCAGCTGGAGCCGAAGGCCTGCACCTGATTATCCGGCACCAGATTGCTGAAATCCGTCAGCACCAGGTGTTTAGCCGTGATGCTGTCGGCGGCGATCTGGTTGGCACCGATGGTGTTGGCCGCAACCTTGTCGCCAGTGATCGAGGCGGCGGCGATCTTGTCGGCAGTCACCGCGCCCGCCGCAATTTTCTCCGCCACCACGGACCCCGCCGCTAATTTTGCCGCCGTCACGGCATTCGCCGCCAACAGATCGGTCGTGATCGCATTGGCGACGATGCTACCGCCATTGATGAGCGTTGCCCCTGCCGGTTGCCAAGCGGACGGCTGCGACTGGTTGGCCGTCGCATCCCCGAGATACATCCGGGTCAGCCAGAGGTAGGAGTTCGTCACCCCTGCTGTGGCCGAGCCATGCGAACGAAAGATCACATAGGCCTTGACGGCCCCGGCGGGAGCCTGCGCCTTCGCCCAGGGCCGCAGATAGCTGGCGAGGCTATTTTGCGGATCGCTGTTCTGCGCCGCCCCCAAACCCCACAATTGCCACGCGTTCACCCATGTACCATCCGCTTTTGTAAAGATCAGATAGGCGGAAAACGCGCTGCCCCGGTGGCCGTAGTAGTAGCAGGAAACCTCATACCAGTTGCCCGCCACCACATCCCAATACTTGAGAGCCCCGTTGGCATCGATCTGCACCAGATCGGCATAATAGCCTGCGGTCGATCCATCGGTTTGCAGGATCTGGAATGCACCGCCGGGCGGAACCCAGCTATCAGTCGTCCGAACGCTGAAATCCCAAGTCCCGCCGCTTGTCCAGGTGACACCCCAATAGGCCTTGCCAGCCTGGCAGTCGGAGTTGACGAACCAGTTCGCCCCCGTCCCCACGGCCAGCTTGTCGGCGCTGATGGCACCGGCTGCAATCTTGGCCGCAGTGATGGCATTCGCGGCAATCTGATCCGCCGAGACCGCCCCGGCCGCAATTGCCGCCGTGGTGATGGCATTGGCGGCGATTTTGTCGGCAGTGATCGCATTGGCTGCGATCTGTGCCGCCGAAATTGTGCCGGTCAGTTCGGCGGTGGCAACGGTCTTCACATAGGCCGAACCGTTCCAGCGGTAGCTTTGCCCGCCATAGGAGACATAGGCCGTGACCCGGCTGGTCGGCAGGGCCGAGACCACAGTCACCGGCTCGATGCTGGCGGCGAGCTTGGTGGCATCCACCGCCCCCGCCGCAAGCGCCCGCGCCGTGATCGCCGCATCGTCTATCTTCGCCGCTGTCACGGCTTTCGCCGCGAGGATCTCCGAGGTGACCGCAGCCACCGCAAGCTTGGCGGTGGTCACGGCCTCATCGGCCAGTTTGAGGCTGGTGATTGCCTCGTCCATGATCTTCGCCGCCGTCACCGCCGCATCGGCCAGCTTTGCTGCCGTGATGGAATTGTCCAGCACGTCAACACTGTCCGAGATCGCCAGCGTGGTCACCGCGATCCAGTCCGACCATTCGGTGGCGCGGCTGGAGACCGGAACCAGCTTGCCCCGTACCTCATAATCGGTGCTGCCGAGGCACCAGCTCCCCGAGAGCGTCCATTTGGCCGCATCGTTATAAGGCTGCGCATCGCTGTCATAGACAACGACGCCCGTGGCTGCGATCCGCACCTGCACCCAGACCCGCGCCACATCGTCGAGGCCTGCCGTGCAGGACACGACGATGGCCGGTTTGCGGGCATTACTGTCGGCATCGGTCACCGATCCAGCCTCGACGGCCCAGCCGGTCGCCGATTGCGTTGCAGGCCGCACCGTCACCAGCGAGCCACTGGTGGGCGGCTGGTATTGCGTGGCGCTGTCCCAGCTATAGTCGGTCGGATCGACTTCCGTCAGATCGAGAACGACATCGAGGTTTGGCTGGTCGAGAACCCCATCCACCCGGAACCGCTTGGTGGCATAGCCGTTGCGGCTGCTGGTCCAGGAGATGACATCGCCGGGCTCCAGCATCCAGAAACCGGGCGGCATATAGAAGGTATGCCGCCGCGCCCGCCGTGCTTCTTCCAGGGCGGATTTGATGAGACGCTGCACCTGCTCGGCATAGGGCACGAAATCCAGCTGCACATCGGCCAGCAACCGCCGCCCGCCATCCTCCGCCTCGTAATCGCTGCTATAGAGCGGCGGCGCTTCCGTCATCGACCAGCCGTCATCCGGCGAGGGATAGGAGGCAGTTATACCGTTCACGGTATTGGAAAGGCCGAAGAACGGCGTAAAGCTCTGCTGCTGGGTGGAGATGATATCGGCATCGGTGAAGGCCAGAACAGGATCATCCGGCACGCCGACATAAGGCTTGTAGGTGCCGCCGATCTCGGCAAGCCTGCCCTGGCAGGCGGTGAGCATGGCGTCCGCCGCATCGCGGATCTGCGCATCGACAGAGACTTCCGCGCCCGAACGATAGGTCGGCTCCGCACCGCTTGCGCCTTCGATCTCGGTGCGGCACTTGCCGATCTGCCTGATCCAGTGGGCGGCGGGCAATTGCCGTGTGCCGACCGTTTGCAGGCCATAAAGCCACTGACCGTTCCAGCGAATGCCGCGCAGCAGGTTATAAAGCTGCACCATCGGCAGAAGATCGCCATCCCCGCCCCAGGTCGAGGCATCGCTCCAGCGCTGGGTGCCATTGCCGCCCACGGAGCTGTCCTTGGACGGATCATAGAGCCGCATGCCGAGAACCACGAACTTGAAGGACGGAAAGCCGGAAAACAGTTCCTGGTTCACCCGCGAGGTGGCGATGACATAGGTAATGCCATGGCCGACGCGGGTTGCCTCATAAGGCCGCTCGCTGGACGAGACCTTGGAGACCATGAACGGATCGGCCACGGTCTGGCTGCCGTCATAGAACTTGATCCAGAGGTAGTTCTTGCCGTCCTTGCGGTAATCCTTCACCGGATAGCCGTAATCGGCATGCGGATTGTCGAAATCGATCTCGCAGGCCACGCCGTTGACTGTCAGCGCCAGCAATTCCCGGCTTGGCATGTCGGACAGCGCAATGACCTGGCTGAGATAGGCGTTGGGTGTGCCGCCCGCCGTTCCCCAGGTGTTGGCATAGACCAGAGATCCCGCCGTTGCCGTCATGCCGAACAGGACGGAGCGCGGAACCGTGCCACCGCTCTGCAACTGGCCCTTGACGGAAAAAGACGCCTTGCTGGTCTTGTTGCCAGCGATCTTGCTGGCGATCAGGTTGATGCCGACGCCGACAGCAGCCTTGAGCAGCGCGCCGCCAATGGCGCCAAGACTGCCGACAAAGGTGGAGACAGCCGCAATCGCGCTGCCGACAGCGGCAGCGATGCTGGAAAAGATTGCCATATCAGGATCTCACAGGTGTTTGAGAAAATGGGTCTCGGCGGCGCTGTAGCCGCGCCGCTGATAGAGCCTCGACACATCATTGGTGGAGAGTGCCGCCATGCCGATGGCTGCGCAGCCGATGGTGCGCGCCCAGGCCTCATAGGCATCGAGCATTTTAAGGCCACCGCGCCCGCGAGCCTGCGGCGCGATGAACCAGACCGTTTCCTTGGCATAAAGCCCCGCCCCGAAGGGATGATCGAAGGCGGCAGCCAGCAGCAGGCCGTGTGCCGTGCCGCCGTCATCGAGGACGAGCGCGCAAGCCTGCGGATTGTCGAGATGCTGCCGGTAGACGAGATCGGCGCGCGCCGCCTCGAAGCGGAAGGTGGAACCCGCCGCCGCATGCGCCTGGCGCAGCAATGTCACAGCCTGGAAACGGTCGGCAAAGGAGCCGGACCGAACCTCCATCATCCAAGCGCCTTTGCCAGAAGCTCGGACATGCTCACAGTGGTCGTGGTGGTGATCTTGCCATTCACCTGCCCCCAGAACAGTTCCCAGTCGCCCACCACCGCCGTGTCCTGATAGAAATTGTCGGTGGCGCTGCGCAGCCGCTGGCTGGCATCGGATCGGGTATCGGGATTGCTGCGGCCCATTTCCTGTGTGTGCGACACACAGGTGAGCGTCACCGCCCCGGCATCCCCTTCGGGCGGGGTGAGGATCTCGATATTGTCGATGAAGCCGAGAAAGCGCAGCTCGGCGGGCGCGACCATCTTGCGGGTCTCAGGCGAAAACAGGCCGCGATAGATCTCGACACGGGCCTGCCGGCAATCATAAAGCCGCACCGCCTCCGCCACCAGGTCATCGATCTGGGACATGGTGATGGTGACGTTTTGCGTCTCCAGCGTCGAGACCAGCGGGATCTCGGTAATCGCAATCAGCGTGCCGGAACCGTAGAATTTGCGGGTGTCGGCGCTGCCCGTCTCCGGGTTCACCACCTCCGCCTCGATCGTGCCGACATCCGACCAGAAGCCGACCGATTTGGCCGAGCCGTCATCACGGTCACGCGCAACGATCCAGAGAAAGTCACGCGCCACCAGTTGCCGCGCCGCCAGCGCGTCAAGAATGGGTTGGGATAATGAGCGCATCAACGCACCTCGATAGCCTGGAATGAAAGAGAACCCCGACCGCTGGACACATCCGCGTCGGAGGACAAAGAACCGGGAATGAGCGTCATGCGACAGGCGGGCCGTAACAGCCGCACCGCCCTGCCGGTGACCGTGCCGGGCCAAAGATGCGGACGAAGCTCAAACGGCCCGGTGAGCCCTTCAGCCGTGGCGCTGGCCGCCTCCATCACCCGGTAAAGCCCGCTATCGGCAATCTCGATCATATCGCCGACGCTGAACTGAAAGCCCGCAGGCAGGCCCGCGAGCGTAATGCTCTTGTTATCGTCGCCCAGCGCCGCAAGCGTCACCGCCTGCGGCAGAGCGGACGCACCGGGATAGGCGACGGGCCGCGCCCGCGACAGCGGATAGCCGCGGAAGATCTGAAGCCCACCTTCCAGCAGATCGAGCCGCGCCCGCCAATAATCGAGATCATTGGCGGAAAGCGTGCGCGTCTGATAGGTCGCCTGCCAGAGCGGCGAGCCGAGATCCTTGACGATGGTGCGCCCGCCTTCCGTGCGCGATTGCTCCTGCCGGTGCAACAGTTCGAACTTCGTGGACCAGCCGGGAAACTCGGCCAGCAGGTCGAGCGGATAGGCAATGGTCATATCTGCACTCCCCGCTGTCTGGCGTTTTTGACGATGCTCACCACGCGGGCTTCCAGAAGCTTGCGGTCCTGGTCCTGTTGCTGCTTGAGCTGCGCCACGGTTTCCGCCGATGCCCCACGAAAATCATTCTGCGGCGCATAGGTGAGCTGCACCGAACCGCCCCGGCTGGACGCCGCCTGCGAGAGGTTCGGCATGCGCGGCGCACTGCCGACATAGCCGCCGCTGGAATAGCCCTTCAGGCGGCTACGCATGGCATCGAGCGCGGCAGGTCCGCCCGCTGCCCGGACGGAGGCCTGATCGAAGACATATTCGCCCTTGTGCACCACGCCCGCAGGCTCATATTTGCCACCCGGCCCGGTATAGCCGCCGGAGGCAAAGCCCACGGCTTTGAAGGCGTTGGTCAGCCAGCCGCCGCTTCCGGTCGCCCCGCTGAACAGGCTGTCAAAGGCGCTGTTCAGGAAGAGATCGGCCAGCTTCTTGCCGACATTCGCCAGCGCATCCTCGAAGCTTTCCGCCCCGGTGATGGCATCGATCATGCCGTCCTTGAAGGTGTTGTAGAAATCCTGGGCGGCACTTTCGGCCCGCTCCTGAGCTTCCTGCACCTTGCGCAGCGCGTCGGCCTGTTCGGCATAGGCTTCGGAGGCGGCTTTGATCTTGTCGATCTGCTCAGGTGACAGCTTGGCATTCTGCCAGTCCTGATCGCCCTTGCGCCGCGCCTCTTCCCGCACGTCCTGAAGCGCCTGCGCTTCCAGATCGAGCGCCATGCGCCGCTTCTCCTGCTCGCGATAGGATTGGCCGACAACCGACTGCTCCTCGATCAGCGCCGCCGTGCGGTCGCGGATCGACTGGATATCCATATCCAGCCGGTCATCCGCCGTTGCCCTCGGCACCTTCTCTTTCGATCCGGATTTGGACCGGCGCTCATCCGCCGCGACATTCGATTGCGCCAGGCTCTTGATCTCATCGTCGGTCAGGAAACCGCCGTTCTTCTTCAGATCGGCCTTGATCCTGGCAATCTCCTTCTCGACCGCGAGCTGTTCCTTGGACAGGGTGTTCTGCCGCTGCGCCTCATCGGCATAGGCCTTGCCGAGCCGCACCATTTCCTCGCCCTGGGCGCGGGATTGCGCATATTGCTGATAGTTTGCCGTCACCTTCGGATCGATGGCCGAGACCTCGCCCAACTGCTTTTTGAGCAGGCCTGTCGCCTCAATTGCCTTCTGCAACTGATCGAGCAGCGGCGAGAACGCATCGGCCACCGCCTGGAAACTGGGGTTGGAATTGGCCAGGGCATAAAGGGCCTCATCCGCATCTTTGGCCGAGATCTTGCCCTGATCCAGCCGGTCGCGCAGATCCTCCAGCTGCTTCAGCTGGTCCGGGCTGATGGTGTCGCGGTCGACATTCTGGAACAGGCTGTCGAAAAGATCGAGCACCGCCGTCTTTGCCTCGCCGATCTTCGAGACGCCCTCATCGACGCCTGCCGTCAGCAGATTGCGGGTCTTCTCATTGATCCCCTTTGCCATGCCCTCGACCGCAGGCGCGGTCTTGTTTGCCGCCGCCTCAACCTCCGCCAAAGCCTTGGCATAGGTCTTTGCCGCCGTGCTCGCCTCATCCGAGGAGGAGGAGAAGAGCGCCAGTGCCCCGGCCACCGTGCCGCCGATCAGGACCCCAAGCGGGCCTGCCGCCGCACCGATGCCACCAATGGCTGTCGCAACGCCTGCGGCGGAAGACGCAGCCCGCAGCGCCGTCACCAGCCGCATCACTGCCGAAGCGCCCGTGACCATCGTGGAGATCATGGAAACCATCGACCGCCCGACCAGCGCCCCGGCAATGGCTGCGGCAAGCTTCAGCACCACATCCGCCGTCTCCCCGAAATGATCCGCCAACGCATTCAGGCCGGTGACCAGGCGCTGTGACGCGCCCAACCCCTCATCCGTCTGGCCGATATAGCGGGTGAAGGCGTTGTTCACCTTGGTAACGCCCTGCTCAATCGTCTGGGTGGCATTGGCCGCCATGCTCTGGATGGTCGGCAAGCCTTTCAAAAACGCCTGGAAGAAATCGCGGTTGGAAACCTCCCCGTCATTCACCAGCTGCTTCAGCTTGCTCACCGAGCCGCCCGCCGCATCAAGCCCATTGGCAACCGCCATCAGGATCGGACGCGCGCCCTCATTCACGGAATTGAACTCTTCCGCCTGCACGCGGGCCGACCCCAGAAGCTGGCCGAGCTGCGTCAGCGCCCCTTGCGCTTCCGTCGCCGACTTGCCCTCGATCTTCAGCGCCGTGCCGACGCCATCGGTAAAGGTCAGCAGATCCGCTTGCGAGGCGCCCAGCGCATCACCCGCCTGCGCCGCCTTGCCGAACAAATCCGCCATCGCGCCGATCGGTGCGGCATTGCGCTGGGCGGAGTTATAAATCTGGTCCAGAACCGCAACCTGCTGATTGCCGACAACCCCCGCCACCGCCAGACTGTTCTTCGCGCTGGTCCAGGCATCGGCATAATGCATGACAGTATCCACCGTCAGCGCCGCCGAAATCCCCGCCAAAGGTGCCGTCAGCCCCCGCGCCATCGACGTGCCGAGCGCCGAAAACCGGCCATCCAGCGCCTTCATCCGGTTTTCGATCGCCCGCGCCTGCGCATTGGTGACGTTCGCCGCCTTCAGCATCTCGCGCTGATAGCCCTTGATGTCAGCCGAAAGCTGGACCACCAGCCGTTCAAGATCGGTCGCCATGAATGCCTCTTAGGAAATGGGAGAGAAAGGCAGACTTGAGTTGAAGGTCAGCCTGTTCGATGATTGATTTATACACATCCAGTGTGTATATTTTACCGATGAAGAGCGGCGACATTATCTCGGCTTTGAAAGCAGACGGCTGGTACGAGGTCGCGACCAGAGGCAGTCACGTACAATTCAAGCATCCGACAAAGCCGGGTCGAGTTACGGTTCCGCATCCAAAGCGTGACCTTCCGATTGGCACGCTCAAAAGCATTGAGAAGCAAGCAGGACTGAAGCTGAGGTAAGCCCATGCGCAATTATATCGGACTGATCCATAAGGACGCTGATAGCGATTTCGGCGTCTCCTTCCCTGATTTCCCTGGCCTCGTAACCGCTGGCATCAATCTTGATGATGCGCGCCATATGGCGGAGGAAGCCTTGGCGCTTCATGTCGAGGGTCTGCTGGAAGACGGCGAAGCCATTCCGGAGCCGTCAACCCTCGACGCGGTGATGGCTGATCCGGACAACAGAGATGCAGTTGCCATTCTGGTTTCTCTCAAGGCGCAAAGCAGGAAATCTGTCCGCGTCAACATCACCTTTCCGGAAGAGGTTCTGACGGAAATCGATCGCTATGCAGAAGCACACGGCCTCACCAGATCGGGCTTTCTGGCAAAAGCCGCCCAAGACGCAATCAAGGCCAAAGAGAATGTTCGGGCGGCATAAGAGGCGCTTGTTTACGATCAGATGTCCACAGTC
Source organism: Allorhizobium paknamense (assembly GCF_030815125.1). Classification (GTDB taxonomy): domain Bacteria; phylum Pseudomonadota; class Alphaproteobacteria; order Rhizobiales; family Rhizobiaceae; genus Allorhizobium; species Allorhizobium paknamense. The sequence goes on along the minus strand of NZ_JAUSWH010000006.1, from coordinate 170,555 downwards.
CATGTCATGAACTGACAAACGCCCATAACTCCTCCCTCTCCCTGTCCGACAGCGCATTTTCCTCTTCCGGCACATTCGCCGTCATCCAGCCGTGGAGCGCTGCGAAGAACTGGAACATCGACATGGCGCGGACCTGTTGCGGGGAAAACCCCATGGCCGCGCCGTTTCCGTAGATCGCGGCAAATCTCAACTTTCCGTTGGGAAGGTCATCGAGGGCGGAGCCTCTGGATTTGCCGCGTCTTGCTCCCCCGGCTTTTCATCCGGGGCACCGATAATGCCAGCGGTGAGGATGGCCTGGGCGATCAGCAGGCTTTCTGCCGGTGGCCGGGCCTCGACCCAGCTGCGCACCAGTTTGAGCGCCTCGACCGGCGTCTTGCCGCCGCCGATCAGGCCGAAGCGGATCACATGGGCGATATCGCCCACGCGCCAGGTGCTGGTCTGGAGCCGGTCGAGGATGACGTAAGGCCCGGCGTCGCAGGCCTCCTGCAATCCTTCTAGTTCGCCCCAGCCGAGGCGGAAGGTGTAATCGCCATCCGCCCAGGTCAGTGTGATCGAGGCATCCCTCATTTCGGGTTCACCACGCGCGTCATCTTGCCGTCGCTCTGCATGGAGATGCTGGCGGTGGCGCGCTTGCCGTTGTCGCCTGCGCTCTCAAACTTCTCGACATGCATGTGCCCGGTCCAGGTGATGGTCTTGGCCGGGAATTCCATCTCGACCTTCACCGGCACGCTGTCGATGCTCTCCCAGGCATCGAGCCAGGTCTCGACGCTTTCCTGCGCCAGCACCCCCTCGCCCGAGATCGACATGGAGAGCGAGGAGGCATCACGCCCCACCCAATCCACCGCATCGGGATCGTCGCAGTCGGGAATGGTCGTTTCCTCCAGCCCCTTGTCCAGCGAGACGGAGCGCTGGGTGAAGCCGCAAGGCGCGGAATAGACGATCGGATTGGCATCATTGCCAAGAAGAACGCGGATTTTCCCGCCACGAATGGTGGTTGCTTGTGCCATGACGGCCTCCTGATGTTTGGGAAAAGTCAGTGGTTTTCGATACCGGCGCGGAAGGTCAGCGCGATATGGGTGGTCAGGCCATCCGGGTCGCGCAGATCGCGCCGCCCATCCGGCAGGAAATAGGCAATTGCATTGTCGGCAAGCGTCAGCGCATCTCTGGCGAGCGCCTTGACGATGGCCTTGGCAATGCGCCGCCCCTCGGCAAAGCCGGGATCTTCCGACCAGATGCTGAGCTGGACGAAGAGTTCAGAGAGATCGAGACCATCCACCTCTTCCGGCACCTCCTGCGTGGGGCCGAAGGAGACATAAGGCAGCGTCACGCCATCCGGCACGCGATCATAGATCCGGGTGCCGATCAGGGCGGTGACCGCCGCGTCGGCTTTCAGGCAGGTGATGATCGCCACCTGCACTTCATGGGCTGCATCCTCGCTCATGACGCCGCCACCTTGCGCGCTGCCGTGCGAACGGCTTTGCGAACCCTGCGCTTGGCCGATTTCTTGCTCGCCCGCCACGACACATAGAAGAAGGGCCGCGCCGTCGTACCGGGGTTTTGCGATCCGGCAAACCTGCCGCCGTTCTTGTGCGGAGCCGTGCCATATTCCACCCAGCGGGCATAATAGGCCTCGGACGATCCGGCATAGATGGTGATGGTCATGTCACTGCCGGTTGATGCCTTCACTGCCGCAACGATGCCCGCCCCCTTCGGCACCTTGCCCCAGGTCCAGCCGATGCTGTCGCGCAAGGTGCCGTCATCTGTGGGCACAAGGTTTTTCATCATGGTCACGACACCGTTAGCCGCCGCTTCCATGCCCGCTTTGATCTCCGCCTTTGCCTGATCCGGCAGGCGTTTCAGCTTGCGGTCGAGCTTGACGAGATTGAGGATCCTGCTCATCCGGTCACTCCGCCTGTTTTGGTGAGAAAGTCGCGCCAGCGCCGGTCCTCATCGGTCCATTCGCCTGGCGTGACATCGGTGATGTTGAAGGTCTGGCCGCTGTCGAGATCGCGGATACGCCAGGCCGTCCCGACCGCCGCCACCTCCGGGCAATCGCGGACGAAGACGATCTGCACATGCTCGCCCTGAAGGCGGTCGGCCATCACGGTTTCGCCGCCGCGCAGATGCTGGAAACCGGCCCGGCAGCGAAAGCGCTCGATCCATCCGGCCACGGTCACGCCGTCGCCGCGATCGATCTCCTGCCGCTGTTCAAAGACAATGCGGCGCTTCAGGTCACCCGGCGTTCGCTTCAGCGCCATCGGCCTCTCCTGTCTGGTGTCGGGATGGTGCGGGCAGTTCCACCGCCTTGCCTGCGGCAATCGCCCGCTCGCCGCAGAGCTTGCGCACCGTCGCTTCCGTCCCGGCGCGATAGGCGATGGTGGTGGCGCGGGTGGGTTTGAAGTCGTAATCGTCCAGAAACCGCACCCGCATCATGCCCCCCGCCGCCAGTTGACCAGCAGCCGGTCAAAATCCGTGATCTTCTCCGCCGCCTGATTTTCCGGTCGGCCATAGATCTCCGCCACGCGCATGATGATGCCGAGGCGCAAATCCAGCGGCAGTTCGGCAAAGCCCACCTCATAGGTGACCGTGACCGGCGCGCCGCGATGGGCCTGCGGCCAGCGCCGGACCGGCTCCAGCCAGGCGTCCAGTTCACGGCAGCGCAGCCGGTAGCTGGCGGGGTCGAGAACCGCCTCCTGGCCGTCCGGTTTCGTGTAGGTGATCGCCGGTTTGCTGCCGGGCTTTACCGGCCCATCCGGCAGGCGCTGCAAATCCTCCCAGCCGTCGCATTGCGCCACCAGCGTGCGCGGCCAGAGGCTGAGATTGCAGCTCTGCTCGATGACCGTGGCGATCTCCGCAATCATCATTTCCAGCAGGGCGTCGTCGCTTGCGGTATCGATGGCGCAGCGATCCTTGACGGTCGCGACGGAGACCGGCAAGGCGTCCGATCTGGCGGCAACGGTTGCCGTATACCAGCTCATGGGATGTCTCCTGTTCAGGAAACGGGCAGGCAGGGTCATGCCTGCCCGGCTCAGGCATCAGGCGGCGGTCTTCATCGCCTTGATGGCGTTTGTGTCGCCCAGCTCACCGTCGAAGCGGATCAGACCGGCAATGCCGACCTTCGGCCAGAAGCGCTCGCGCAGCACGCCGATCACCGGCGCACCGACCTTGCGGACATAGTATTTCGAGAAGTCGCCAAAGAGCGCGATGCGCTTGCCCGCCTCGATCTCGTCCATATGCTGGTTGATCGAATAGGGCCGACCGTTGAAGCTCGCAGGCACGCCCTTCTGCACATCGCCCTGCTGCCACAGGTAATTGCCGTTACCGTCCTTCAGCTTGCGCGCCGCCAGCAGGAACTTGTCGTTGAACATCCAGCGGCACTTGGGGCTGGCGCGATAGGCCGGATCGAGCGAATGCTCATGTTCAAGGATATTGTCCCAGGTGAAGCCATTGGCCGTTGCCGTGGTGACGCCGAGCGAGGCGGCATTGGCAACGCCGTGCGGCTGGTCCTGCCCCGTGCCGGTGGTGAGCTTGCGGTTGCCGATCCGGCCCAGCCGTTCCCCGATCAACCCGCCCAGCAGGCTTTCCATGTTGAACAGCGAATCCGCCTCCAGCTCGAAGGACCACTTGATGAACGGCGTCGCATAGACATAGGCGTTCAGGGTTTTCTGGCCGAACTCGGCATCACCGCTGCCGTCTTCCAGAAGGTCGGCGGCTTCGGCCAGCGCATCGGCCTCATGGTCGGTGTCGTCAATCGTCGGCACCAGCATTTCATTGCCCTTGGAGGTGGAAAGCACCGTGCAGATGTTTTCGTCATAAAGCGGCCCCCAGGCCTTCATAGCCTTGATGATCTCCGCTTCCAGCTCGGTCGGCACGGTATAGCCACCGGCAATGGCGCTGCTGGTCACCTGATCACGGGTCTCGAAGGTGGCGATGCCCTGTTTCAGGACCGAGCGCTCTTCCGCCGAAAGATCGGACGGATTGACGCCGCAGACCACCTTGGCAAACACGCTGCGATATTCCACCTTGCCGCTTTCCGGCAGATCAAGGCCCCGCGTTTCCGGCGTGTCGCGCAACGGGCGGCTCTGGGCGCGGCGCTGTTCATCCCGCTCCTCATGGCGCTTTTCCAGCTCCGCCAACCTTTCCTCGCGGTCGATGATCGATTGCAGCCGGTCATGCTCGGCCATGGCCTTGTCGTGGGCGGCTTCCAGTTCCTTGGCGCGCACCTCGTCGGTATCGGGCGTCATCGCCTCCAGCCGTTCGCGGGCCTCCGCCACGAGACGCGATTGTTTCTCACGCAGTTCTTTCAGTCTCTGCGACATGTCATGCTCCTGATTGTTGGGGAAAGAAGAATGGCGAGCCGGTTAGGAGCGGCGCGCCAGGTCGAGGCTCATTTTCATGCGAAGCCGCGTGGCGGGCAGGAAAGAGCGGGTGTCTGAGCGGCGGGCGCATTCAAGCGACCGCAGCGCAATCGAGGTTCCGGCATAGGCCGGGATCGAGACGATAGAGACCTCGAAGAGGTTGACATCGGTAATCGTGCGGCGCGGCAGGGCGCGGGTAAAATCCCACTCCTCGCCAACCGCCTCGAAGCCGAAGGACATGCCCGAGACATCGCCGCGCGCAATCAGCGTGCGCACATCCCGGCCCGCCGTGGTGTCGGGCAGGTCGATCTCGACCGAAAGCCCCCGCGCATCCTCGGCGAGCCGCAGCGTGCCCGCCCGGTTGCGACCCAGCACCAGCGCCGTGTCATGGTCATAAAAGGCGCGGATATCATCGCCGCGCAGCGAGCGGGCAAACGTGCCCGGCGCAATGGTCTCCTCGAAGAGATCGCCAACCATCGTGACCTCCCCGAAGATCGCCGCATACCCGGCGACCGTCATGCGCTCGCCATCGGCGCGGGTTTCCACCGGCTGGGCCAGTGAGCGGCGCTCACGCTCCCCCGGTTTCGGTGCCATCATCATCCACCTCCCTTTCTGTCTCTTGTGTGGGATTATCGAGCGGCGGACCGCCATTATGGCCGAGCCGGGCAGCGCTCCCGATGGGGACGGTCGCACCCTGAATGTAAAGCTGGTCTGCTGCCGGGTTCGGATCGCGCGGCCTGCCCTCGATCTCGCGGCCCTCGTTCGGGGTGAGCAGCGCCGAGTTGACGCCCGCCGCCAGCGCCTCGACGCGGCTCTTGAAGTCGCCGCGCATCAGGCCGTCGAGGTTGTGACGGACATAGCGGCGCGTGTTCATCCGCCCGAAGATCTTGAGGTTCATTTCTCCCTCAAGGGCGGTCGCCCACTGGCTGACCAGATGCTTGACCAGATAAAGGTCGTTCTGCTCGACATTCGAGAAGGTGGCCCGGCTCAGATCCTGAAGAAAGTTCGGCGGGATCTGATAGGCGCGGGCAATCTCCTGCACCTGATAAAGTCGCGCCTCGGTCATCTGGCCCTTTGCCGGATCATAGCCGACCTGGGTCAACTTATACCCCGTCGGGAGGTGAATGACCGGGAGATTGTCCTGCTGCGCTTGGCGGACAGCCCGATGGATATCCTCGCGCGCCCGCTGCATGGCCCTGGCATTGGCTGGCGCTGGCCCCTCTAGCGCCAAGGGCGGCACCCCGCCGCCTGCGAAAAAATTCGAGGCATAGTCGTTCATGGCAAGCGCCAGCTGGATGGCCTTTTCCGCCATAGCAATCGGTCCGCGATGTTGGACCAAATTGCGCTTCAGCATATAGGGAATGTCGATCACGTCCGAGGCCGGATATTCACGACCCTCGAAACTGTACGACAACCGGCCATGGCGGCGGCGGATCGAGCAGGCTCCCGGATCAATCGGCCAGAGCGCCTCGATACCGCTGCCCTTGCGCTCGATCCACGCCAGCCCGCGCCCGCCGGTAAACACCTGCTCCCAGAAGAAACGCCGGAATTTCGAGGTGTCCATTTCCTCATTCGGGTTTTCTTCCAGCACCACGGCAAGCTTGCCGCCGAGGCGCTCCGGCCCGCGATCCGTCGTTTTGTAAACATGGAGCGGCAGGGTTGCCAGCGTGCGCGACAGAAACGATACCGCCGCCTGCACCGCTGGCACCTTCAGCGCCGTTTCAATGCTGACAGTCGGCAGTGCCCCGCCGCCCAGGCCGAAGAACTCCATGAAGTTTGCGGCGCTGATCGGCACGGTTTCGCTTTCGAGCGACGTTGAACGCCGCTCGGCCTTGCCCTTTTTGGAAGCCATCAGGCCACCCCTTTTACTTGTTCATGGAAAAATCCGGATCATCCCAGGGCGAGGCCTGCGATGGGCGAACACGGCAGAGCGCCATGCCCGTCGCCATGGCGAGAGACACCATGCCGTCGATGCGGCCAAAGGCATGTTCCTTGTCGAACATCCGGTGGCCGGTGCGGTTTTCCGCATAGACGACACTGGCAGCACAGCTATCCAGCATCGGGTTCGGGTCGATTGCGATCCGCTCCTCATAAAGCGCGTTTTCCAGCATGTTGATGCTGTGCGGCATCCAGAGGTAAATCTCCTGCTCGCCATCCGGGGCGCTCGGATCACGCTCCAGCACCCGGCGCTGGAAGCCTTGCGGGTGGATGGTGAGCGGCAGGGAAACGCCCTGATCTTCCAGATGCTCGGAAAGCTGCTCAAGCCCGTATTGGTCGGCGCCGATCTCGATCGGTTCAAACCGCGCACAGATCTCCGCCACCGCAGAGGCCAGCCAGGAATATTTGAGCCGCTGACCCGGAACCGCCTCGATATGCCCCTGATCGCGCCAGAGATCATAGGGGGCCTGGTCGGTGCTGGCCCGATCCGCCAGCGTGTCGGCGGGCGTCCAGAACCATGTTTTCGAGGCAAAGCGCTCGGCGTCCTTGGTGCTGTCCAGCACCCAGATCAGCGTCAGCGCCGTAAAGTCCCGCGTGCGCGACAGATCAAGACCGCCATAGCAGGGGAAGCCCTGCTCGATAAGCCAGTCAAGATCTGCCTGCCGCTGGCAGGCCATCCACGCCTCGCGGCGGATCGCGGCATTCACCGATTGCGTCCATTCGCAAAAGTGCAGCCGCGCAATGCCGTTGCGCTTGCCGGGCATCGCCTTCGCCTGCGCCACGACACCCGCCAGATATTCCCGCGTGATCGTCACATCGAGGAGCGGATTGGCCTTCACCCAGCAGTCCGGGTCATTTTCCCAATCATCGCCCTCATCGAGCGAGCAGACAAAGGAAAAGGTGGTATCGTCCTCAACGACGCCCGCCGCGACATTCACCGCATGCTGATGCTCTTCCCAGCAGATCGAGTTACGGTCGGACCCGGAATTGGTCGCCATGACCAGGAGCGGCTGTCTGCGGAACTTGAAGCCGCGCTCCAGCATCTCGATCACGTCGCGGTTGGGATGTTCATGCACCTCATCGCAGAGCGCGCAGGAAGGACGTGGCCCCGATTGCGCCTTGTCCGACGAAATCGGCTTGAAGAACCGCTTGTCGCCGCCCTTGGCATGATAGGTCAGCTGCCAGACCGGGTTTTCCCCCTGGCTCGTCACCTTCCGGGAAAGCGTCGGCGACTGGTCGCGCATGGCAACGGCATCGCGGAACAAAACCTGCGCCTGATCCTTCTTGGCTGCCGCCGCATAGACCTCGGCACGCGGCTCGCCATCCGCCACCATCATCATCAGGCCGATACCGCCGAGAAGCGGCGACTTGCCGTTGCCCTTGCCCTCTTCATCGTAGAAACGGCGGAACCGGCGAAGCCCGGTATCTGCCCATTTCCAGCCGAACAGCGAGCCGATGCGGAAAGCCTGGCTTGGATGCGGGGTAAACCGGATGCCCTCGAACTGCCCGCCATTCAGCCGCAGGTGCTTCGAGAACCACGCAATCCGCTTCTTCGCCTCGTCCAGATCCCAGACCAGACCCCGCGCCGGGCCGTCGCGAAGATCGAGCAGATGGCGGCGGCAGGTGTTGCGCACATGCGGCCCCGCCACAACGACGCCCCGCAGCACATCCGCCGCCCAGGCGGTCACCGGATCATCCTCATAGGACACATCCGGGATGTCGATCTCAATCGAACCCGTCATCGGTGGAGAACTCAAATTTTGGGAATGGCGCGGTCGCCGGGAAGCCGAGCCTAGAAGAGGCTGACAATCATCATGACCAGCACGAACAACAGGATAAATATGAAAAAGGGCCTGAAGAGATAGAACCTTTGCCAGTTCGTCAGGTTAAGGCTATATCCAAACATGCGCTCATCGATGTTCAGCCGGTCGATTTTGCTGTCGATCGAGAAGTCCCAATCAACGGACTGATAAAAGCGATACTCATTCACCTGCACCGAGAGCTGGTGAACGATAGCAAAAGCGACGACTGCCAAAACCGGCACAATAACGATGAGTTCCCACATTCCGCAGAAGATAGCGCTTCAGCTTCCCTCGGCAAGACGTCAATCAAACCCATCATCATCATCGAAGTTGAAACCCATTTGTCCGCTCGTTTGCAGGCCGCGCTCTGCCGAAGGCGTCATGCCGAAGTCGCTCGCCAGCGCCCGCATCTGCCGCCATGTTTCGTTGAGCTGCCCGACCTCCGGGCGGCTCTTGAGCTGCACGCCGTTGCGTGTCTCGCTCTCATAGGTTTCGCCGTTCTCGCGCACATCAAGCCGGAGTTTTTCGTACCGCGAAATCGTCCAGCACAGCTGTTCGAACATGAAGATGTTCGTCTCGTTCAGCCGGTTCTTGCGCGGATCACATAGCGGCGGCGCAATCCGGTCATAGATCGCCCGCACATCAAAGGGCAGCTCTGCCGGTCGCAACTCCCGCGCCCGTGCCGCCGCCCGCGCCTCAAAGTTCGCCCCGCCGCCGTCTTCCGATTTGAGCGGCACGACGTTTTCGCTGGAAGGCTTCCGTCCCTTCATCAGCCCCTCCTGCCCTGTGGCTTTTTGCCTTCAATTTCCACTCGTTACACAGAAATGTTGGACGCCGGTGCGGGCCGTGAATGCCCCTCAAGACTGACCCACCCCTACCCCTTGGATCGACGGCCTCACCGCCGGTTCGCCGGGTGCCTGGGGTCGGTCGGCCAGCCGTCCGCGCCCATGGCCGTTGAGAAACCACGAAGCTCTTCCCGCTGCTTGGTCGCGTCATGGTGCTTCTTGCAAAGGGTCTGGAACGGGCCGTTCCAGAATGCCTCGGGATTGCCGCGATGGCGCTCGACGTGATCGCAGATGAAGCCTTTCACCAGCTTGCCTTGCTGTCGGCACATCCGGCAGTAGGGTTCCCGCTTCAGCTGGGTTGCCCGCACCGCCCGCCAAGCCGGGGTGTAATACCAGGAGCGCCAGCCCTTGGCCTCGTCGGATCGTTGATCTATCGCCATAACCCTAAAACGAAAAAAGGCGACCCTCTGGCCGCCCTCGTCAAAACATAGCTTACGCACTGGCCCTGAAGCGGTTGCCTATTGGCTTGCTTCAAGGCGGGGGCTGACCGGTGTACCAACCTCGGGATTACTCCCCGCGTTCTACCGCGTTCTCAGAGGCTCACTAGCAGGATCATCAGCTCATCCAATGCGCAAAAAGAATCACAGCTCGCTCAGGAATGCAATAGGCATCAACACAGGAATTTTTCGGCCCATCATTTCAACCTCAACCACCACGTCTCCCACGCCGCTCAGGCACTCGGTCACCACCTCGCCGCTCATCGTCGCGAACGGTCCCTCGGCAATCCGCACCCGCTGACCGCGCCGCACCGGCATTCCCTGCCGTTCATAATCAAAATCACCAAACCGCGCTTTCTCTCTGTATCGATTGATGAAATCAGCTTCGATCATCAACGGCGCTTCCCATGTCCCGAGAACGCCGATCACATGCTCCACCGTCTTCAGCCCGGCCATGGCAGAGCCGGTGACAGCGCAGCGAACCGGCACGTAACCCAGCAGCACCGGCACATCGGCAGCCGGAATTGTCCGCCCGCGCCGATAGTGCACCTTGCCCTTGCGGGTCGGCACCAAGGCCTCGATGTTCATCGCCTCCAGCAAGTTTTCCACAGCCTTTTCCCGGCCCGTCATCACCCGCAGGCAGAGCCATTGCGTCTGGTCTGGCCGCTGATCCGCCACCTCGCGGCTTGCCATGGAAAGCCAGCGCTTGCGCGCCTGCTGCTCGGCGGTGAGCCGTGCCAGCCGTTCCTGCCCGCGATCGGAAACAGGAAGCTCGATCTCGTTTGCCCTAAGCTGCATCCTTGCCACGCCCTTCGCTGATTGCCTGTTCAAAATTCGCCAATGCCGCTTCGACAGCGGCGTCGAGATCGCTCGCATCCGGGGCAACAGCCGGAAGCCACACATGCCCGAGCGGCTTCTGGATCTGCGGCCAGCCGCGCCGCTCATGCAGCCGCTGCCATGCCTGGAAAAGCGCGCTGTCCCGGCTCACGGCCTGGAAGCCAGCCACATGCGGTTTCAGCGCCAGCGAAGTCACGAACGGCTCGCAGCTCCGGGCCAGATCCAGCATCTTGTTCGCCACCGGCCAGCCGTTTCGCATCCGCTTTTCCCGGATCAACGCCTCCCGGCTGATCTTTCCGGCGCTCACCTGCGCCTCCTCGGTGCGGGTGATCATGAACCGCCCGGTCGGCGGCGAAAGCAGTTCCTGGAACCACCGCCCCATCCACAGCTTGCCGCAATAGGCGGCTGCGCCATGGGTCGGCCCCTGCTGCTCTGCCGCATCGGCAGGCATGTCTTCCCAGGCCCGGTTTTTGAGATAGACCGCAGGGGCCGTCACCTTCCGCCCCGGCCAGGAAAGGTAGACCGGCGTCAGCTCCACACAGGCCGCCCGCTCCTCGGCAGACAGCGCCATCCAGGCATTGCGGGCAAATTCCAGATCGCCCAGCCCCGGCCAGGTCTTGAACCAGCGCTGGAACTGCCGTTCGCTACGCTCCCGTTCCGCACGGCGAGAGGCCTGCGGCTCCTGCCCCTCCAAATCGGAAGAAATTTTTTTCTCTTCCTGCTTCTCGCGCCCACGCCCGCCGTTTCGTTCAGAGAGGGTCGTTCTAAGAGGATCGTTAATAGGTGCCGATCCAGGATCGGCAGGGGGTGCCGATCCAGAGTCGGCAGGGGGTGCCGATATATCGGCAGGGGGTGCCGACTGGTCGGCAGGGGTATTAGAACAATTTTCTAATTCCGCTTCATTCTCGTCGTCATCAAGATCTGCATCGAATGCATAGCCCTGCGGCGGCTGACGGTCATAAACCACCCGATAGAGATGCGCGGTATCGCGGCCATCATTGACGGTCACGATATGCCGCTCCACCACACCCATCTCGATAAGCCGATCAAGCGAAAGCTGAACGGTAGAACGTGCGCAGCCGAGCTGATCCGCCATCTTCACCTGAGAACGGCGGCACCAGCCCTGCTTGTCGGTATGACGGCCCAGCAGGCAGAGGATTTGCAGATCCCTGCCCCGCAGCCGTGGATCGGTCACGATCCAGCCGGGAATAATGCTGAAACGGGCGTTGCTGCTCACAGCCCACCCCCTTTCACGATCCGGCGCATATGCTGGCGCACGTCCTCCACGGCACGGCTGACGCCATCACGCCAGCCGCCCGCCTCCCCGCGCACCGAGCGCAGCGCCGAAAGCTCGCAATCCAGATAATCGATACCGGCCATGAAGCCCGCCGACCGCAAAGCCAGCCGAATGCTCATTTCCTCGCGAAGCAGCAGGCTTTGCGGCACCCGCAGCAGCCAGTCGGCCCGCTCGGCATGGTCCTGGCAGTCATAAAGCTGTTCGATGATGGGCAAATCCCCGCTCATGCATCACCCCCGCCGCGCAGCCAAGCCTCATACTCGCCATGCAGCGAGAGCCAGGCAGACCTTGCGCGGTCATCCTCATTGATCTGTTTTTTGCTAGTTATGCCGAGGCGGGCCTTCAAAGCCGCATCGGCACTGGTCTTGTCATCCGCCGCCGCCTGTCCGGCGCGGCTCAGGAATTGCTGGAAAGAAGGCCTGGACAGCAGAATGGACGCCTGCGCCGCATGATCCGGCCTCTTGCGCTCCGGCTGCACAGCCAACTGCCCGCGAAGATCGAGAACCGTCGCACTTGCCCGATCAAAAAGCCGCAGAAACAGCCGCAAATGATCCAGCGCCCCGCAAATCAGGTCACGCTCATCATGCAGCGCCGCCGTGTGGATGGTGGCAATATGCGCCTGCTCACCCATCGGCCTGTGCACGATCAGCCGCGTACCCTCGCGGGTCGCCTCCAGCGTCCAGACATCATCCTGCAACCGCTCCGCCGAGCCCTTGAGCCGGTTGAGCGTCGCCGCCTCCCGCTGGCGGTTCACATCCTGCATGATGCGGCCTCCAGCGCATATCCGCCCCACTGAACGGCCATTGCATTTGCGATACCCGGATAGGTCTTGGACCGGATCTTCCAGCGATCAGCCCGTGGCGGCGCACGATGGACTTTCGACCATTTCCGGTGCTCCTCGGTACCCGCTTTCGGTGGCGTCAACCGGTTGGTCGCCTGAAGCTTGGGAAGATTGCGCAGGTAAAAGCTGGTTGCCTTGAAAGCCTCATCACCGAACCACCACGGCTGCACGGTCTGTGCCGGTTGCCGGTAGTTCCTGATCCGCGCCTTGGCGTGGCAGTGCATGATGGGGTTTTCGATGGCAATGCGCTCGATCGGCGCATTCCAGCAATCTGAAAACAGTGCAGCGCCCTCGTCCAGTTCCGCCCACATCTGTTCCAGTGTCTTCCCGGGAGGCGGCACTTTCAGCCAGCGCACACCGGAATTGCAAAGACGGGTGCACGGGGGATGCATGACGGCGAGCAAATCCCAACCCTCATGCAGCAATTCCCGAACATCACAGACAATATGCCGGTTGCTGCCATCATCGGCTGGCAGCAAGTCACACGACCACACATCGTGGCCGAGAGCGGAAAACGCGCGCCGGACAACCCCGGAAGTTTCGCATCCGACGAGAACCTTGAGAGGAGCCGACAGTGGTGCAGGGACAGAGACGGCGCCACTCATGCCGCCACCTCGCGCGAAAGCCGCAGATCGGCAGCCGCAATCAGGCCCGCCACCCGCTCGGCAGAAAGCCCGCGCCGCAGAAACCGCAGCGCCACCAGCGGCGGAAAAGGAAAAGCCGCGCTGGCGATAGCGCGGCGGACAGGAGCCGGAAGAGCGTCGAAAGCCTCCATCACAGGCCCCCGTGCACCAGGCGCGGCCCAAGCTTCTCGCCGCCGCGCTCGATCACCACGGCCAGCGCCTTGCGAAGCTCGGAAACGGCAAGCTCCACCTCGGCGGCATCGCGGTCCATCTTCCGCGCCTCAACCGGCGTCACCACCATATCGGCAATCGCCACCGCCCCGCCCGAGGTCAGATCAGCAGCCCGTTGCACCACAGCCGTATAGCTGGTCAGCACATTGCGATCGGCAGCCTGCTCGGCGCCAGGATCAGAAAGCCGCCGCCCGTTCAGTTCCGCCAGCGCCGAGGTCACCAGCGGCACCCCGCATTCGCTTTCCAGTGCAAACACCACGGAAATCGGCATCAGCTCCGGGTCCGTGGCATTGTTCATCCGGCCAATATGGCTCTTGGAAACCGAGGAAATCAGCGCCGCCCGCTCAATGCCACCCACCAGACGGATCAGATCCCGCTGCGCGGCTTTGATCCGGTGAAACCATGCATCAGTCTTCATAAGGCAAAACCTTTCCCGCGCCGGGAAAAGCCCGGCGTTATTCCCGTGGTGGGAAGTGATCGAAAATGTGAGGAATGGGCCGTGAACGCGTTACGGAGGCCCGCATGCCAATATTGAGAACGACAGCACCGTCAGGCGCACCTCTTCCCCAAAAAGCTTTCGGGCAGGACCACAACAAATCCATCTTCGGACGGGCGCGTTTCCAACTCCGGCATTCCGAGACGAATATGATGATTGTGGAGAGAGACAGGCTCCACCGTGAGCATGTAAACACCCTTGCTGGTCACCACGCGCAGCGATTCCCGCCACTCAGACGGAAAGGCCAGCGCATCAAGCCGGGCCTCAAGCTCGGCAAACGAATTTTTGAAATGGAGTTCGTGCATTTGACACCTCAAGACCCTGGTCGAACAGGGAATGTTGAAGGGCGCGAAAACTCTTAGGTGTTCGCAACCAGACAAAAATCTGGCTGCACAACATCGTTAATCGCCTTATGGCGAACTGAATAAGGGACATATCCCTCACATGTCAACAGGATATGTCCCTCTTTTTTAGTGACAAGGGATAAGGGATATTTCCCCCATGGAAACGCTTCAAACTGTGGAGATTATTGAAAGGGTTGAAAATCGCGCGAAAGAGCTCGGTCTTTCCCTGCGAAAGGTATCTCTGTTGTCTGGGCACGGGCCAGACTTGATCCGCGATTGGCGAAGACCAAAATCCGTTTTACCCAGACTAGATAGCATCCAGAAGATCGCGTCGGTACTTAATGTGTCGGCGGGATGGCTAGCTTTTGGTGAGGTCGGAGAGGACCCCTCGCATTCCGTGACGCGGGTGCCCCTGATAAGCTGGGTGGCAGCAAGCCCCTACTCGGAGACGGGCTTTACAGAATATGAAGCGACGGCGCAGCGTTTAGCAGTGGATGGCCTGAAACCCGGCAAGCATTTTGCCCTTCTGGTTTCAGGCGATTCCATGAATCGAATCGCCCCAGAAGGCGCAAAAATTATTGTAAATGCGTCCATAAAAGAGCTTCTTCCACGCAAGTTCTTTATATTTCAAAAAGGCGATGCCGCGACCTTTAAGCGCTTTATGAGAAACCCGGACAGGCTTGAGCCCTATTCAACCAATCAAGAACACGAAGCAATCAGCCTGGATGCTGACACAACTGTTCTTGGTCAAGTCGTGAAGGTCATAACAGACTTGTCATAGTGGTCAGGCGATTAGGATGATTCCGGCAGAATTTTAAATTTGCCTACTAGCCCCTAAGAATGCTTTTATTAAGCAACGTCAAACCACGACAACCCCTAAAATTTCGTCCGCAAGAGCATTTATTGCGGCCTTCTCACGAACGTCGCGCTTTCCATCCGCATCCATTACCGCAACACACACACGCAGCAGACGCTCGATCTGACGCTTATCTTCCCCAATAAGCGAATCGATAGCACTTTTTATTGCAGAGTCAGTTGGGCGCAGCCTCAACAAATAACGTTGCAGCGAAGCCTGCCGCAATTCATCCAAGAAGTGACCGCTTCTTTCAGCAACTGCAATCAAATGAATGAGACCAATCTCGACTTCTTGCTCGTGCACTCTCCCATCGGATCGCATGACCGCCGCTATCAATACAGCGTGCACACGAACATCTTCCAGGATGCGCGCCCAATCCTTATCAAGCCCGGCAGCAAGAGAGGCAGGCAGGCTCATACCGAAATTTTCCCTCAGGAAAAGCGGTACGTCTTCAAAAACTTCACCATCGTAATCGATGCAGCATTTAATCCTGTCAATGCGAAATTGCCGCATCGCGTTACGTTCGTGGCATTTAGCAAAGAGACAGGGAGTGCCACCAGCCCCCGCAACAATAGACCAGACAGTGACACGCCGTGCAGATCCCCTGCCTCGGGAGTCAACATACTCGATCATAAAACTTTGTCCTTCGGCATAGCCAAGAACATCAGAAACATCGGCTAAATCGTCGTCATCAGTTTCCGGCAAGATAATCGGCTTCGCCGCTCGATATGGTCGAGCCTCAACATGCTCAGACATCACCGTAAGAAAGTCAGATATGGCCACAGACGCCCCCATCAATTAGCCCCACAACCTAAGGATTTACGATGAAAGAGCTCAAAAGACAGAGGGACATATCCGTCATCCCTCTTGACTGCGGGACATGTCCCGCGTATACGGCTGTTAGTGTGAATTTCGCTTCAATATCCAAAATACCTTCTGCGGCTTAAGCAGCAGCTTCGCATTTATCTATTGAAGCAACAGTAGGAGAAAGCCAGACGGCAAAACTGACAGGAATAGCGCCTCCCTAACATCCTTTCCGGTTTCCGCAGCCACGGCGCTGCGGTTTCCCGAACGGATACCCTTTCGACAATCCCCAGACCATCCATGCAGCGCGCGCCTCTACAGCCGCGTCGGATCAGCCGTGCCTTTGTGCCGGAGGAAAGGAACACGCATGAGCAACGCAAAGCCCCGGCGAAAGCCGAAAACCTCCACCCTTCCCAACCGCGCCACCGCCGAAACCATTCCGCGCTTCCAAATGCGCACCAAGGACGGCGTTTGGATCACCGTGGCGCGTATCACCGCCCACGTGGAAATGGTTGAACAGCAACAAAAGCGCCGCAGCGTGATCAATTTCAAGAACTGGCAATCACAGAACGGGGAGAGAAAAAATGCGGAAGGCTGAACAGGTGCCGGGGGCAAGCCCCATCAGAAAACGCGCCAGCGAACACGCAATGGCCGCAGCCTTGAAGGCCGCCAAACGCGCAGGCCTCATGGTCGATCGTCTTCTTATTCAGGACGGCACTGTTGAGATTCGATTTGCAGGGAGCGTCGAAGGCGATGCCGAGCCAGCCTCCCCTGACCTCAAGGAATGGTAGAAAACCATGAAAGTCAGCTATCCAGGCCTTATCAAGGAAGAGCTGCCTTCGGGCAATATCCGTTACCGCGTGAGGGTGATTGGCAACCCCAAGCAGCGCATTCGCATCTTTTGCCTGCCGGGCGATGAAGATTTCAGCCGTCAATATACGCTCGCCCGTTATGGCGAGCAGCCAGCACCGTTAAAGAAGGCATCGGAGGTTGTGAAACCCCGTTCCATCGGCTGGCTGGTGCATAGCTATTTTGAGCATATGGAGCAAAGGGTAAAGGCGAAGCTTACTAGTGCCAAGACGCTGAAAAAGAAAAGAAACCTTCTGGCTCGCCTGATCGAGGATCCAGATCGGGTCATGCTCATCCCGCAAGCGAAGCTGATCGAGATGCAGGACAAAATGGCGAGCACTCCCGCCCAGGCAGACGCCTTTATCGAGGCCATAAGCGTCATGTATGAGTGGGCGATCAAGCGCGGCCACATCAAAACCAATCCTGCCAAGGGCATCGAGCGAATCTACAAGAAAGGCGACGGCGCCACCCCGTGGAAGTCGGCAGACGTGAAGCGTTTCTTTGCCCATCACAAACCGGGCTCTAAGCCTTTCATTGCCATGTCGATTCTGCTCTGGACGGGATGCCGGATCGAAGACCTGACATTCCTTGGCCCCCGGCACGAGTGCATGCTGGACGGCCTCGAGGCACTAAGATGGGTGCCTGCCAAAAAGGGATCAACGGAAGTGACCATCCCCCTGCTCAAGCCCCTGAAAGCAGCAATCCATAGCCAGGGCACAATAGCTGAAACCTACATCGTCGCTCGCGGCAACAAACCGTTTGCCAGCGGTGATTCCATGTCGGCCATGTTCAAGCGCTGGTGCATCGATGCTGGGCTGCCCCATCTCTCTGCACATGGTGTGCGCAAGGGCCTAGCCGAGCTGCTGGCCGAACAAGGCTGCAGCCAATATGAAATCATGGCCATTCTCGGCCATTCAGAGGCCAAGACGAGCGAGGTTTACACGCGGCGTGTGGAGAGGTGGAAGCTGGCACAGCAAGCCATGGACCGGTTAGACGTGTCTGAGGCCTGGCTGTGACACCCTGACCGCCCCATAATCATCACCTTTGTCAATTTTCTAGAGCAACTTTTCGCAGCAAACGCTCTAGCATTAGCCCAAAGCACACACTGCCAATAGCAAAACCAATAAAATATCGCTTGTCCAGATAATCAGTCGGATAGCCGAGATAATAAGCAGACCGTACCCATTCGACAGCATGAAACACGGGGTTCCAAGAGCAGCCATACAAAGCTAACTCTGGAAAAGAATGAAGATATATCGGAGCTCCAGAGGAGAGATAAAATATCACCATAGAGAAACCATAAATCATAGGAAATACAGGCGCAACGGCGGAAATAACACTGGCAGTTATGCCGAATCCAATTGACAGTATTACTGTAAAGAAAAAGGCAAGCAAAGCCTCAGAAGGATGAATGGGAACAGGATTTGAACCTGTAAAAATTAGGTATACATAAATAAATAAAAATGATATAACTATACCAACAAATTCAAGAAAAGCTCGAGCCAGAACTATATCCAGCAAACGCACAACAGGAAAAGCCATCATCGATTTGTTTGCCAACAATGAAATCGACATGAATCGAGACACGTACATGAAAGTCATAACAGGTAGCAAACCTGTTGCAAAAAAAAGCTGAAGATCGTCACCAAACTCAGAATTTTTCGAAACAGCGAAATAAACGCCGAGAAGCAACAGGATGTGAACAAACGGGAAAAGTGGAACAATCAAAAACCCTAACCCGTGATTAAAATAGCGACTACGAATGTCACGCAAAATAACAGCATGCATCACGTTGAATTTCTGCTGTATTGCGTCCCGCACGGTAATGGTCGAGCGAAGCTCAGGCTCTTGTACCCTTTGCGCAGTGATCTCTTTCACGGCTTTCCCCGAATTCGTTACCGTCTAGGTGTACGTTAAAAATTGGGCTTTTCCGAGTCCTTAGCAATCCACGCACGAGACACCCACCTAGAGGCTGAACCTAGCGCAATTCACCAGTTCACAAGCACGTCGGAAGTTCGGCGGGCAATCGGTAGAAAAACTTAATGTGTCCCACGCTCATTTTGACGTGGGACACATCAAAACTTAAGCCTTTGGAGAAAAAAGAAAACCCGGCTCAAGGCCGGGTTCTTTGGTGCGGTCGAGAAGACTCGAACTTCCACGGGTTACCCCACAGCGACCTCAACGCTGCGCGTCTACCAATTCCGCCACGACCGCATCGTGGTAGCTTTCAGAGCCGATTTGCGTCGGCGAGGAGGCATCTAGCAAATGCCTTGGGGGTGCACAAGGGTAGACTGCAACATTTTTGTGAAATCTTTCCATGCCCCTGCCAAGACCTTGGGAAAATGACATTTTTCGCGATTGAAGGCCTGCGGCTTTCGCAGCCTTGAAATCACGCGCTTTTCCTGTCAATGACGCGGTCATTCGCTGGCCTTTGATAAGGGAAGGGATTGCTATGCTCCGCACCGATCTTCAGCTTGAAATGTTCCCTAAGGCCGGTTCCCCGCCCGTACGTTGGCGTATCTCCGATCATTTGGTGCCCTATGATCAGGCACTTGCCGCCATGGAGGCTGAAGTGGCTGCCATTGCCGATGGCCGCGCTGACGAACTGGTCTGGCTTTTGGAGCATCCGCCGCTTTATACCGCCGGCACCAGTGCCGATGAGAAGGATCTGGTGGACAAGGAGCGTTTTCCGGTCTTCGCAACGGGGCGTGGCGGCGAATATACCTATCATGGGCCCGGCCAGCGCATTGCCTATGTGATGCTGGACCTGAAACGGCGGCGGCAGGATGTGCGCGCCTATGTGGCAGCTTTGGAAGAGGTGGTCATCCGCACGCTTGGTCTGATGAATGTCCGGGGCGAGCGCCGCGAAGATCGTGTCGGTGTCTGGGTACGGCGGCCGGACAAACCACCCCTGCCCGATGGCTCCGTGACCGAAGACAAGATCGCCGCCCTTGGCATCCGGCTGCGGCGTTGGGTCAGTTTCCACGGCTTGTCGCTGAACGTGGAACCCGACCTTTCCCATTACGGCGGAATCGTGCCTTGCGGCATTTCAGCCTATGGGGTGACAAGCCTTGCCGACCTTGGGCTGCCAGTGATGATGACGGATGTGGATATTCGCCTCAGGGAGGCGTTCGAGAGTGTTTTCGGTGAAACCGTCAACGATGGGGAAGCCGCTTGAACAAGCGGCTTTCTGCTGAATAGGTTTAAAAAATCCACAATCAAAAAAGGAGGCAGCCGATCAACTGGCGCGGCGCTGCTCCAGATCATCGATACGCTGATGAAGCTTTTCGATCATCGAACCGGTTTCCTCGTACATTTTCATCAGGCGTGTCAGTTCCTGACGCATGACGGGAATCATGCTGCCGCTTGCGCGGTCCTCATCGGGTCCGGCTCCCTCACCCGTTGCAAGCCAGGTGCCGCAAACGCCGAGAGCCTCGGCCACATCGGCCAAGCCATGCGGATCCGCTTCACAGCGGTCAGCTTCCCAGGCCTTCAGGCTTTGCACCGGCACGCCAGCCAGCAGCGCCAGTGTCGAAAGGTCGATGCCAGCCGCGTCCCGCGCAGCAGACAGCCTCCCACCCAACGTATCGTCGTTGATGTTGAGAAGCAGGTTCAGATCGTAGCGAGCCATAGAGTCCCTTCTCCTTGACGGCGCGCTCGTAGCCTTGGCCACGGACGCCACTTGATCTATCGCCGCTCAAAGGCGGTGACGGCGGTTTTGTTCCATGGTCGGAAAAAAATTTCCGGTCAGGCTCAAAGCCTACCAATGTGGCAGGGATGGGGCATGACAACACCGTGCGCCCTGCATGGCGCATAAGAGATCGCTGTAACGCCTTATATCTGCTGCGCAATTTTACCTTAAACCTATTGCGATTTAAGGAATTATGCAGTCTTGTTTGCGGCACGCTCTCGGAGCTTCGCGACCGGTGTTTTGCAAAAAGGCAAGCATCACCGGGATCAGCTTAAAACATTCAAAAAATATGATTTATACAAAGGCTCGAAGATGCGTCAGACGCTTGAGATATTCGAAAAAAGAATACCAAGCGCCATTTTCAATGGCGCTTGGTATTATTCCGCTGCCTTCGGCAAGTCCGGAACGGCCTCGGACAGCCCGATCGCCGGAGGTTCCAGTTCGTAGGAATATCCCTCCAGCATGGAATAAGCCCGCTCTATGGCATCGATCTGCGTTTCAGCGGTTTTGATAGCATCGGCAATGGACTGGGTGCGGGCGCGCAGCATGGAGCCCAGCACATCCGTCTCCGGCTTGCGGCCCAGCCGGTCCATGTGCTTGCGGATGCGCGTGCGATGCCGCTCCAGTTCCAGAATATGAAAACGCGCTTTCAGGATATCATCGGTGAGCTTGCGACGCAGCCCGGCCACGGGATCGAAGCTGCCCGGTTCGCGCTCATCGAGAATCATGTCGTTGATCAGCGTTTCCAGCACCATCAGGCCCTTGAGGTCGGCCACATCGGCCAGTTGCGGATCGTAACCGGTGTCGTCATAGACCTTCCGGCGCACCGGATCCTTCAACAATTCATAAGAGGCGGTGATGCGGCCAAACTCTTCCGTGTCGCCGCCCGTATCGGGATGGGCATTCTTTGCCTTTCTGCGATAGGCCGCCTTGATGGCCGCTTCATCGGCATCGCGCTCCAATCCGAGCATGGCATAGGGATCGATCACAGAAACACCTTTTCACCAGAAATCTGAGGAGTTTGCAGGCTGTTCCTCGTCTTTTGGTTAGGAAAAGCCGCTGCACAAATCAGCCACAAGTGTAGCGCAGGCCGGGGCAAAAATGTGGAAAGATTCGCGCTATCCCCAACCCGGTTGCGCCACGCGTCATCCACAGCATGGAAAAGCCGCATTTTCCAGTCGCGCAAGCCGCAAGCCTGCTATAAAAGAGCGGCAAAACGCCCACGCCGGATAGCAGAGAGAGCCATGACGATCCCGAACTCCATCCCGATCACCCCGGAACTGGTTGCATCCCACGGATTGAAGCCGGAGGAATATGACCGGATCCTGCAATTGATCGGGCGTGAGCCGAGTTTTACCGAGCTTGGCATTTTCTCTGCCATGTGGAACGAGCACTGCTCCTACAAGTCCTCCAAGAGATGGCTGCGCACCCTGCCCACCAAAGGCCCGCGCGTTATCCAGGGACCGGGTGAAAATGCCGGTGTCGTGGATATCGACGACGGCGATTGCGTTGTCTTCAAAATGGAGAGCCATAACCATCCCTCCTATATCGAGCCCTATCAGGGCGCTGCCACCGGCGTTGGCGGCATTCTGCGTGACGTCTTCACCATGGGCGCACGGCCTGTTGCGGCCATGAATGCGCTGCGCTTCGGCGCGCCGGATCATCCCAAGACCAAGCATCTGGTGGCTGGCGTGGTGGCCGGTGTCGGTGGTTACGGCAATTCCTTCGGCGTGCCCACCGTCGGCGGCGAAGTGGAGTTCGACGAACGCTATAACGGCAATATTCTCGTCAACGCCTTTGCCGCCGGTCTCGCCCGTACCGATGCCATCTTCTATTCCAAGGCGGAAGGCGTAGGCCTGCCGGTGGTCTATCTCGGCGCCAAGACTGGCCGTGACGGCGTCGGCGGCGCAACCATGGCTTCTGCTGAATTTGACGAATCCATCGAGGAAAAGCGCCCGACCGTGCAGGTCGGCGATCCCTTCACCGAAAAATGCTTGCTGGAAGCATGCCTTGAATTGATGGCAACCGGAGCCGTCATCGCCATTCAGGACATGGGAGCCGCAGGCCTCACCTGTTCTGCGGTTGAAATGGGCGCCAAGGGCGATCTCGGCATCGAACTCGACCTCGATAAGGTGCCGGTGCGTGAAGAGAACATGACGGCCTATGAAATGATGCTTTCGGAAAGCCAGGAGCGCATGCTCATGGTGCTGAAGCCGGAAAAGGAGGCCGAAGCCAAGGCAATCTTCGTCAAGTGGGGTCTGGATTTCGCCATCGTCGGCAAGACCACCGACGATCTGCGTTTTCGCATCATCCATCAGGGTGAGGAAGTCGCAAACCTGCCGATCAAGGAACTGGGCGATGAGGCACCGGAATATGATCGCCCCTGGCGTCAGTCCGACAAGCGTGCGCCGCTGCCGGCTAATCTGGTGGACGAACCGGCGGATTACCGCGAAGCTATCCTCAAGCTCGTCGGCTCGCCCAACCAGTCCAGCCGCCGCTGGGTCTATGAACAATATGATACGCTGATCCAGGGCAATTCCCTGCAGGTGCCGGGTGGGGATGCGGGTGTGATCCGCGTGGAAAATCATCCCAGCAAGGCACTCGCCTTCTCCTCCGATGTCACGCCGCGTTATGTCGAGGCGGATCCCTTCGAGGGCGGTAAGCAGGCGGTGGCGGAATGCTGGCGCAACATCACCGCAACCGGCGCAGAGCCGCTGGCCGCGACCGACAATCTGAACTTCGGCAATCCGGAGAAGCCGGAAATCATGGGCCAGTTCGTGGAAGCCATCAAGGGCATCGGCGAAGCCTGCCGGGCTCTCGATTTCCCGATCGTTTCGGGCAATGTCTCGCTTTACAACGAGACGAATGGTGTTGCCATTCTGCCCACGCCGACCATTGCGGGTGTTGGCCTGCTGCCGGATTGGAAGCGCATGGCCAAGATCGGCTCGGCTGAGGAAGGCGATCATGTGCTGTTGATCGGCACGGACGGTTCGCATCTCGGCAGCTCCATTTATCTGCGCGATATCCTGGGCCGCACCGATGGCCCCGCTCCGGAAGTGGATCTGCACGCCGAACGCCGCAATGGCGATTTCGTCCGCTCGGCCATCCGCAACGGTCAGATCACGGCAGCCCACGATATTTCCTCGGGCGGTCTGGCGCTGGCGCTGGCGGAAATGGCCATCGCATCGGCCAAGGGTCTGGACATCGACCTCTCCGAAAGCCGCGGCCCGAACCATGCACTGCTGTTCGGTGAGGATCAGGCCCGCTACGTCGTGACGGTGCCTGCCGATCTCGCCAATTTCATCTGTGCCAATGCCGAAGGTGCCGGTGTGCCCTTCCGCCGTCTTGGCAAGGTGGGCGGTTCTGCGCTTTCAATCAGCGGCGTTTGCACGATTGCCGTTGACGAATTGCGCAAGGCGCATGAATCATGGTTCCCTGCCTTCATGGATGGCACGGGCGACGTTCTGGCCGCCGCAGAATAACGAGAGAGGGAGCAGCATCATGGCCATGAAACCCGGCGATATTGAAGACCTGATCAAGGCGGGCATTCCCGGCGCCAAGGTGGTGATACGCGACCTGGCGGGCGACGGCGACCATTATGCAGCGGAAGTCGTTGCGGAGGCCTTTCGCGGCAAGACCCGCGTGCAGCAGCACCAGATGGTCTATGACGCGCTGAAGGGCAATATGGGCGGAGTGCTGCACGCACTCGCCCTGCAAACTTCGGTTCCTGAAGCCTGACCTGCCATTTCTGGCGGGTCTTCAAACTATCACGTCTTTTTGTCTTTGCCTGCCTTTCGGGATGATGACAGTCTTCCCCGGCACCCTAATGGATCTTGCAAGATGAGCAATCCGCTGACCAGTTTCATCCGCGACCTCGTGCGCACCATCAAGGCGGAATTCGCCGAACGTCGCCGCCACAAGGAAAATCGCCGCCGTCCCGCCTCAGCGGAGCCGGTTTCCGAGAAAAAAGTGGTGGTGGCCCGCGCCAATCATCGCAGCAAGTCGGCCCGTCAGGCGCGCCGCATCACCCGCAATCGCGGCTGAAAACGGCCTGTTTTACTGTAGAGTGCTTTTCTCGGACGAAAAAACTACCTATATACGAGACAACAGATATCCGGCAAAGCAGCGGCCTTGACCCGCATGTGAAAGGAAAAACCATGAGCGGCGTACAGGAATTCATTAGCAACGAAATCAAGAACAACGACGTGGTTCTGTTCATGAAGGGCACGCCGCAGTTTCCGCAGTGCGGCTTCTCCGGTCAGGTCGTGCAGATTCTCGATTATATCGGTGTCGACTATAAGGGCATCAATGTGCTGGCCGATCAGGAAATCCGCCAGGGCATCAAAGATTATTCCAACTGGCCGACCATTCCGCAGCTCTATGTCAAGGGCGAATTCATCGGCGGCTGCGATATTGTCCGCGAAATGTTCCAGGCTGGGGAATTGCAGACGCATCTGCAGGAAAAAGGAATAACCACAAAGGGTGCTGCCTGATTTTTTTGGGCGACAGCCAGCGGTTTAGCCGTTAAGAGATAGGGGCAACCCTCCCCCACGAAGCGTCGCGTTGCGGCGCTTTTTTGTTGTTCTGGATTACGCAATGTCCGTTTCATCCACAAGCACGCCCACGGTCCTCAGAGGCATGGGCAAGGCAGAATTTGTTGCCATTTGCGCGGCATTGATGGCGTTGAATGCCCTCGCCGTCGATATCATGCTTCCAGCCCTGCAGCAGATTGGCGAATCGCTGCAGGTCACCAACGAAAACCACCGCCAGTTGATCGTCACCGCCTACCTTCTCGGCTTTGGCGTTGCACAATTGTTCTATGGACCGCTTTCCGACCGTTTCGGCCGGCGCATTCCGCTGTTGCTGGGCCTTGTGGTCTATGTCATCGGCGCCTTCGCGATTACCGCAACCTCCTCCTTTACCACGCTGCTCATCCTGCGCTTCATTCAGGGTGCGGGCTCGGCGGGAACGCGTGTCATCACCATTTCCATCGTTCGTGACGTCTATGGCGGACGCCAGATGGCCGAGGTCTCCTCGCTCATCATGATGGTCTTCATGATCGTGCCGATCATCGCACCGGGCACGGGTCAGGCCATCCTGTTCCTGGGCGAATGGCACCTGATCTTCATCTTCATCGGCCTGGGCGGCATGCTCGTCGGTGGCTGGATGTTCCTGCGGATGCCGGAGACCCTGGACCCTCAGAATGTCCGTCCGTTCACACCTTCGGTCATTCTCTCCGGCTTCAAGATCGTTCTGACAAACCGGACGGCGCTTTGTTATACGATCGCCAGCGCCTTCGTCTTCGGTGCGCTCTTCGGCTTCATCAACTCGGCGCAGCAGGTCTATGGAGAAATCTATGGTCTTGGAAAATGGACACCCGTGGCCTTCGCCACCGTGGCGGTGCTGATGTCCGGCTCCGCCTTCATCAATTCAAAGCTCGTCGTCAAGCTTGGCATTCGCAAGCTTTCGCATTGGTCGCTGATCGGCTTCATCTGCACCACAGGCATATGGCTGCTTGTGCAGGTCATGGGGCCAAGTCCCATGCCTTTCCTGCTGTTCATGGCCTTTTTCAGCTTCTCCATGTTCCAGTTCGGCTGGATCGGCGCCAATTTCAACGCGCTTGCCATGGAGCCGCTGGGCCATGTGGCCGGAACGGCCTCTTCCGTGCTGGGCTTCATGGGTACGGTGGGTGGCTCCACCATCGGCGCGTTTATCGGTCAGGCCTATGATGGAACGGCAACGCCGCTCGTCTGCGGCTATTTCTTCCTCGGCATCATCGGCTTGCTTTTTGTGCTGCTGGCGGAGAAGGGCAAGCTGTTCCGTCCGCAGAACGCACCTGTCAAAGAGTGACGCAATTCAAGCAGAACAGGAACTTCCGAGTTCTGGGGACATGATGGTAAACGAAAAATCCGCCGCCTGTCAGGCGGCGGATCATGAACGCATTTACACTTATTCCGAAATCAAACGGTAAAAACTTTTTCCCGCAACTCCTGCCAAGCGTCCTTGTCGGGCGCAATCAGCAGCCCGCCATCGGTATGATGCGGCAGATAGGGCGTGCCATCGAAGCGGGCAGCATAGGCTCCAGCTTCCTGCATCAGCAGCGTTCCGGCCAGATGGTCCCAGGGCATCAGCTTGTTATACATGGCGAAATGCAGGTGCCCCTGCGCCAGGATGCGGTACTCGTGCGCCGCACAGCGATAGCTGGTGAAGAGCCGCACATCCGCCAGATTGGCCAGGATTTTTCGCCGCGTCTCCAGATCGAAAAAGCCGGTATTGGCAATGCCGATCATCTGGGAAAGCTCAGGCGCCGGAACGACATTCATCTGCTCCTGCTCGCCATCAGCCTTGCAGAGCCACGCGCCGCTGCCCTTTTCCGCAATTGCCCAGTCATTGCCGATGGGATCGTAGATGAGCCCGGCCACCGTCTCGCCCGCCTTCACCACACTCATCATGACGCCGAACAGCGTCAGACCGGCGGCAAAATTGAAAGTGCCGTCAATGGGATCGACGATGACGGCAAGGTCGGCATCCTTGATCTTGCCAAGGAGTGCCGGATCTGCCGCCACGGCCTCCTCGCCAATGAACAGCGCCTCAGGCAGAAGACGCTCGATCCCGGCACGGATTACCCTTTCAGCGGCCTCATCCGCCTCGGTGACGAGGTCGATGGCCTCCGTCTTAATGCGGACATCGTCCTCACCGAGATTGCGGAACCGCGGCAGGATTTCCTGTACCGCCGCCTCCTGCAGCAGGTTTGCGAGTGCGGCGATATCAAGCGTATCCATGGCGCGTCCTTTCATTGACTAAAGCATGTCGCGCAAAAGTGCGCAGCGGCTTTGCGCGACATGCGCTAAAACAAGACATTACAGCGCCGTGCGCCATATATGGCGCACAAAGGTTCGCTGTAACGCTTTAAATCTGCTGCATAATTTTAGCCTTAAATCGATTCCGATTTAAGGAATTATGCAGTAAAGCACGTTGCATGAGGCTGATAAGCCGCAACGTGCTTTATTCAGCGTGAACGATTTCCCGCAGTATCATCTCCCAGCTCTCCCGGTCGGGCGCGGAGAGAATGCCTCCTGTCGTCTCGCCCGGCAGATAGGGCGAGCCGTCGAATTTCGCCGTGATGCCACCGGCCTCGGCGTGGATCAGCACGCCCGCCAGATGATCCCACGGCATCAGCTTGTGATGGCCGATGAAATGCACCTTTCCGGTCGCGGCCATCCAATATTCATA
The DNA here is from genome assembly GCF_030815125.1 of Allorhizobium paknamense. Classification (GTDB taxonomy): domain Bacteria; phylum Pseudomonadota; class Alphaproteobacteria; order Rhizobiales; family Rhizobiaceae; genus Allorhizobium; species Allorhizobium paknamense. The sequence goes on along the minus strand of NZ_JAUSWH010000006.1, from coordinate 143,073 downwards.
GGCCGAGCAATTATAGCCGAAGGCCATCTTGGTCTTGGCAAGATTGCCGGCAATGCGGCGCTTTTCGCCGTAGCCGAGGTCGTTGATGGAAATGGTGCCGACCATTAGAGAGAGATCGACAGGCGCTGCCACCTTCACGGCGGTTTCCACCCCATCGGCCCGCCGCATGCGCGCGCCTGCGCCCTTTATCGCAATCAGGCTGTCTCCCAGCACGGAATCATGAATGATGCCAGCCACCGTCTGCCCCTTACTAACGACAGCCATATTGGTGCCATAGATCGGCAGCCCGGCCTGGAAATTGAAGGTGCCGTCGACGGGGTCGATGACGAAGGCAAGCTCGGCTTCGCGCAACGCCTCGATCAGCGCCGGATTGGTCTCGCAGGCCTCCTCGCCCACCACCAGCGCATCCGGCCAGCGCGCCAGCAGGTTCTCCGTCATGTGCTTTTCCGACAGAAGGTCGGCATCGGTCACGAGATCGATGGAGGATTTCTTTTCCACCACATCGGTGGCGGCAAGACGGCGGAAGCGGGGGAAGATTTCGGCTGCGGCAGCCTGCTGGACGAACTGGAGCACCAGTTCGACATCCTGATCCTGAAACACGGAAGATGATCCTTAGATAAAGTCGAGACCTGCGCCTTTGCTCTCCTCATGTGAAGGCTTCGTGACAGCAAGGGCAGAAAAGTCAAAAAGCGTGCGATCCATCAGATGCGAGGGGTTTACATGCGCCAGCGCCCGCAGCATGGCATCCTTGCGGCCCGGCATTTTCGCCTCGATGCCCGCCAGCATCTCCTTCATCGCATTGCGCTGCAAGCCATCCTGCGAGCCGCAGAGATCGCAGGGAATGATGGGAAACTGCATGGCGGCGGCAAATTTGGCCAGATCGTCCTCCGCCGCATAGGCCAGCGGGCGCAGCACCATCAGGTCCCCTTCGTCATTGAGAAGCTTTGGCGGCATGGCCGCAAGCCGGCCACCGTGAAAGAAATTCATGAAGAAGGTTTCGAGAATATCCTCGCGGTGATGGCCGAGCACCAGCGCATCACAGCCTTCCTCCCGGGCGATTCGGTAAAGATTGCCACGCCGCAGCCTTGAACAAAGCGAGCAATAGGTAGCGCCCTGCGGCACCTTTTCCTTCACGATGGAATAGGTATCGCGATATTCGATCCGATGAGCCACGCCGATCGAGGTCAGATAGTCCGGCAGGACATGCTTGGGAAAATTGGGCTGGCCCTGATCGAGATTGCAGGTAATGAGCTCCACCGGCAGCAGGCCGCGCCACTTGAGATCCAGGAGCAGCGCCAGCAGGCCATAGCTGTCCTTGCCGCCGGAAAGGCCGATCAGCCAGCGCTTCTGGCCTTTCAGCATGTCGAAATCCTCCAGCGCCTGCCGCAACTGCCGCAGCAGCCGCTTTCTCAGCTTGTTGAAGGAAACGCTGCGCGGCGCATGGGCAAAGAGCGCATGACCGGAGACCTCGTCTTCGGCTATCACACTCTCATTCTCATCCAGCGCAGGCTGCAAGGCGGCTGTCATCAATAGGGTTCCCCATCTGTAAGCCGGTCGCTGCCCGTCCGGTCTCAACCCTTACTGCCGCATCAGTTCCGCGAATTCAACCTCTCGCGTTGCCACCCGGCGCTCGCGGGCAACCAAAACCGGATCCACGATGCCGGGACGGCACATCATGACCGCATCATCCGGCGCGTTGCGCAGCACGAATTGCAGGGTCTCGCGGAACCGCTGCGGATTGCGCTTTTCATAAAAGCCGACCAGCGGGCCGCGCACTTCATAACCGGCCTCGCGCATTTCCGCGTTGAAGCCATTGGCCATGCGCTCCACCACGGCAATCTTGCCTCGCTGCGGCAGGCCCAGCGCCAGCCCCTGCTGCGGCTCGCCGCGCAGCCATGGGCTCTTGCCACGCGGGCTGATCAGCAGTTCCCGCCGCGCCTTCAGCCAGTCACGCACCACCGGCAGGAAGTGCACATGCTGGTAGCCATCGATATAATCCGGCACGCGGCCTACGGCATCCACGAAGGCGTTGAGCTGGGCATCCAGCTCCCGCTGCAGCTTGCCCTTGTCCACCCCGCCCAGCAGCCATTGCGAAATGCGCCGCCGCAGCGAACACATCGGCTTAACCCCGCTCAGCGGCATGAAACTCGTCAGGGTCAGATGCAGACCGACCTCGCCGCCACAGGCGTCAATCACCGGCATCAGCAATTCGGCTTCATCACGCCAATCGGCAAACACGGTCATGCAGCTGGTGCCGCGCACCTTGCGCTGCTCCAGGAGGGCACGAATGGCCGCATCCACCCCGGGCGACAGACCATATCCGTCCGCAATGATATGGAGCGGCTTTTTATTGGCTCGTATATCCATCATCAGCATCGAGACTCTCACTGTGTTGCGGCTGTCGCCATGCGGGTATCTGCGTGTATCGCCCTTCGGCGACCCCTCAGCAGACACATTTTTTTGCACTGCGGCAACTCAGGAAAAACCCAGGTTCCCTGTTGTGGCAGACGCCGACTTTTTTTTCAGATCGCGCCTGCACCTGTTTCACGAAGCCGCCTGAAGCAGCCGGGGCAGGAAATCCTTCCAAGGACCCGGACATGCTCCGAAGAGCGGCAAAACTCAATTTCCGAACACCGACCATCCGGTGCGGATGGCCAGCATCTCCAGCGCTTCGGAGCCGAGCGCCGAATTGCCGACCTTGTTCAAGCCAGGCGACCAGACTGCAATGGATGCCTTGCCCGGTGCTATCGCCAGAATGCCGCCACCTACGCCGCTCTTGCCTGGCAGGCCGACGTGATAGGCAAAATCACCCGAGCCGTCGTAATGGCCGCAGGTCAGCATCAGCGCATTGATACGGCGCGCCCGCTTCGGTGAGACCACGGAAAAGCCCGTCAGCGGATTGGTGCCGCGATTGGCAAGGAACAGACCGGCCCGCGAAAGCTGCACGCAGCTCATGGCAAGGGCGCACTGGTGAAAATAGGTGCCGAGCACCAGATCCGCCGGATGCTCCAGATTGCCGAAGGAGCGCATGAAATTGGCAAGCGCAAAGTTGCGGAAGCCTGTGGCCTGCTCTGAGCGCGCCACCTTCTCATCAATGGTTATGCTCTCGTCATCCGCCAGAAAGCGAATGAACCGCAGGAACTCGCCAATCGCCTCACGCGGCTTGTGGCCGGCCAGCACCATGTCGGTGATGACGATGGCCCCGGCATTGATGAAGGGGTTACGCGGAATGCCGTGCTCGTGCTCCAGCTGGACGATAGAGTTGAAAGCCGAACCCGAAGGTTCACGCCCCACCCGCTTCCAGATGCTTTCCCCAGCCTTGCCCAAAGCCAGCGTGAGCATGAAGACCTTGGAAATGCTCTGCACCGAAAAGGCGGTGGTCGCATCGCCGGAGTGGAAAGTCTGGCCATCCACCGTGGTAACGGCAAGACCAAACTGCCGGGGATCGATATTGGCAAGCTCGGGTATGTAATCCGCCACGCGCCCTTCACCCAGGCGCGGCGCCATCATACTTGCGATGTCATCCACAATGGCTTGCAGATCCATCTGTCCCTCGTCTTTCCCCAAAGCCATTCTGCCTTGTTCCTGCTGCACTGCAAACAGAAAAAGCCGCCCCGAAGGACGGCTTTCCCCATTGCACAAGCAAAATCAGCGCGAATAGAATTCGACGACCAGCTGCGGCTCCATGATGACCGGGTACGGAACATCGGTGAGGCCGGGAATGCGGGCGAAGGTTGCAACCATCTTGTTGTGGTCAACTTCGATGTAGTCCGGAACATCACGCTCGGCGAGCTGGACGGATTCCAGAACCGTAACGAGCTGCTTGGACTTCTGACGAACTTCGATCACATCGCCGGGCTTGCAGCGATAGGAGCCGATGTTGACGCGAACGCCGTTCACGGTCACGTGGCCGTGGTTGACGAACTGGCGAGCCGCCCAGACGGTCGGAACGAACTTGGCGCGATAGACGATGGCGTCCAGGCGCGATTCGAGCAGGCCGATCAGGTTTTCGCCGGTGTCGCCCTTGCGGCGGTTGGCTTCTTCATAGATGGCGCGGAACTGCTTCTCGCGGATATCGCCGTAATAGCCCTTCAGCTTCTGCTTGGCGCGCAGCTGCACGCCGAAGTCGGAGAGCTTGCCCTTGCGGCGCTGGCCGTGCTGGCCCGGGCCGTATTCGCGGCGATTGACCGGGGACTTCGGACGGCCCCAGATGTTTTCGCCCATACGACGATCGATTTTGTACTTGGAAGATGCGCGCTTGCTCATCGTATTTCCTTGGTTTTTATGCCCTTGCGGGCTTGTTGTTCAGGAAACACGCCCTCCTTTGGATTGCCTTGCGGCGCTCCTGACAGGCACTTCATTTTTCATAAGAAAGGAAGTCGCCACGGGACATGTCATGGTAACACCGGACATTTCTACCCTGTGCTGGCGGGGTCTCTAGTCCCGCCCAACAAAAATGTCAAGAAGAAGGCTTGAAACGTGATCGTGGCCGCCACATCTACGGGGCAATGCAGCATCGGGCCCCTCTGACGCGAGTGCCGGATTCCCGTGATGTCGATGCTGTAATCAAAAACCCTTCCGGTAAGGAAACCCTCCTATGGATTTTCTTTGGGTCGACATGATGGGCAAGCCAGTCTGGATGTGGCTTTTCTTCATCGCAATCGTTCTCTTTCTTCTCGTTCTCGATCTCGGCGTTCTCCATAAGAAAAGCAAGGAAATCGGCATGGCCGAGAGCTTTGCCTTTTCTGCCTTCTATATTGCGCTCGGCGTGCTGTTCGGCGGCTGGATTTGGTGGCAATCAGGCCAGCAGGCGGGCCTTGAATATCTCACCGGCTTCGTGATCGAAAAAAGTCTGGCGATGGACAATATCTTCGTCATTGCCATGATCTTCAGCTATTTCGCCATTCCCCGCGCCTACCAGCACCGTGTGCTGCTTTACGGTATCCTGGGCGTCATCATCCTGCGTGGCATCATGATCGCCGCCGGTGCGGCCATTGTCGAAAGCTACCATTGGGTTCTCTATTTCTTCGCAGCCTTCCTGGTCTTTACCGGCGTGAAGATGCTGCTGAGCGCCGACAAGGAATATGACGTCGCCTCCAATCCCGTGCTGAAATTCGTGCGCCGGCACCTGCCGGTGACCGAAAAGCTGGAAGGCGATCACTTCGTGGTGCGCAAGGCCGATGAACAGACCGGCAAGATGAAGACCTATATCACGCCACTGCTGCTGGCGCTGATCATGGTCGAATTCGTGGACCTCGTCTTCGCGGTCGACTCGATCCCGGCCATCTTCGCCATCACCACCGACCCTTATATCGTCTACACCTCGAACATCTTCGCCATTCTGGGTCTCCGGGCGCTCTATTTCGCCCTGTCAGCCCTGATCCACCGCTTCGCTTACCTCAAATATGCGCTGTCGGTCGTGCTGATCTTCATCGGTTCCAAGATCTTCATCGCCGACATGCTCGGCCTTGCCAAGATCCCGCCGATGATCTCGCTGACCATCACGCTCGGCATCCTGGCCGCCGGTATCATCGGCTCGCTCTGGGCGACGCGGAAGGAAGACGAGAAAAAGGCAATCTCGGAGTAATCTCTCCGAGATCCAGCAACGGAAAAGGGGCGGCCCGCAAGCCGCCCCTTTTTCATGCGTTCAAACAGTTCCGGAGCGCGGATCAGATAACCGTCAGCGTCCAGGCCACGATATCGCCGCTGACCTTGGCGAAGGCCTGCGACAATGCATCCACCATGGCCTGATTGTCGCCGCTGCGGGCGGGGACAACGGCTGAGAAAACGCGTTGTGCAATCACCGTGCCATTGCGGTCGTTGAGCAGCTTGGCCGAGATTTCCACCTTGGCATGACGGCCGCCGCTTGCCTCGATCTCGAAGCTGCGAATATCCGAGATCAGCTGGTAATCGATGGCCAGCCCCTGCCCCGGCTTGCCGACACCGCCGAGCTTGCCGGTATTTTCAAAGGCTTCGACCAGCTTGGCCTGCACCATGCGCGGCAGCTTGTCGCTCCACTGCGATTTCGCCAGATACTGCATTTCCGTACCGGAAACGCGCACCACAATCATTTCACTGTCCAGCACCTTCAGCGCCGTCGGATCCTGCACCAGAATCTGCCGCTTCTGCGCCTGAGCCTTGACCGGGGAAGCCATGAGGTCCCGTGTCGCCAGGTCATAGGTATCGTTCGGCGTGCTGCCGCAGGCGGATAGGGCAAGAACCATGGCCGAGGCCGCCAAAACCCGCAGGGAAGCCCTGCGCACCGTGCCTGTACTCCCAGCACCCATAACCAGCCCTCTTACCCATTGCCGGTCTTTCCCGGCCTTGATGATCCCGATCGTCATTTCGGTGTCCATGTCATGCGGCTCGTCAAGCAGCGCTCCCGATCAGCGCCGCACCCGTCCGTCATATTGTTTCACGTTATCGCCGCCGAAGATAAGCCGCTGCGGATCGCGGTCGAAATTGCTGATGGTGTCATCAAGGTTCTTCACCGTCGCGCGGGTGTCGTTGACCAGCGATTGGATATCCTTCAGGCCCGACGAAGAGAATTTCGACAGATTGTCGGCAATCGGCCCGATCTTCTGGTTGAGATTATCGGCAACCGCACGGATCGATTCCAGCGTGCGCCGCGCTTCGGCAGAGAGCGAATTCGTATCGTCCGATCCGAGCAGTTGATCCACCTTCACCAGAATGCCATCGACACGGCCGGAGGCGTTGTTGAGCGTATTGGCAAGCTGGGTGAAATCGGTGATCGCCTTGTCGATATCTTCCTGGCGATTGCGGATCTTCTCGCTGACCGAGCGGAAATCATCGACGCTCTTGCGCGCATCCGCCACCGCCACGGACACGTCATCGACAATCCGCGCCACCTTCTGGTCATCCACCGAGGCGATGAGCTTGTCCACCTTATCCAGCGTGCCCTGTGCCTTTACGCCGAACTGATTGTAGGTCTGCGCCGTGGCGTTGAAGCTGTCGATGGCCGTGCCGATCTTGTCGGAGGCATCGGAAATGCGCTGCGTGAAGGTTTCCGCATTGGTGAGGATCTGGTTGACCTTCTGGCGGTCCACCGCCTTCAGCAGGTCTTCCGCCGCCGCCAGTGTTGCATCCAGACGTCCCGAAAGACCGGAAACCGTATCCGAAAGGGCGCTCACGCTCTTCAGGAACGTATCGATGCCACCGGCATTGTCAGCCAGCGCCTTGGAAAAGGTCTCGGCATTGCGCACCGTATTGGTCAGCGGCCCGCGTGCATCGGCCACGAAGCCCTGAATGTCGGAAATCGCGTTATCCGCCCGGCGCATGATCTTGTCGGCGGTCGCCAGCAGGTTGGTGACGCTCGACTGGTCTGCCGTCAGCGTCGCCTGCTTGCCCGATTCCCGGGCCCTGTCAAAAAGATTGTCACCGCCCACGCCGCCGGAAAGCTCAATATAGGCGGCACCCGTCAGGCCCTGGATTTCCAGAACCGCCTTGGTATTGGAGCGAATGGGCGAATCCTGCTGCACTTCGGTCTGGGCAATCGAGAAGGCCGGATCATCCCGGTCGATGCTGAGCGACAGCACCGAGCCCACCTGAATACCGTTGAACCGCACCGGCGAGCCGACGCTCAACCCGTTGGCGGAACCGGGAATGCGGATCGTCAGCGGTTCCATCGGTCCGCCACGGCCATATTCCGCCATCCAGTAAATGAAGCCGAAGGCCGCGAGGATCACGATGATCGTGAAAAAGCCGACGATGGAGTAGTTTGCTTTGGTTTCCATGGGTCTCGATCAGTCGCGATTTGGGTTTCTGGCGTCTTTTTTCTGGGGAATGGAACGGGCGCGCTTGCCCCGGAAGTAGGACTTCACCCAGTCGTCGTCGCAGTTGAGCATATCGGTTAACGTTCCCTCAACCAAGACCCGTCTCTCCCCCAGCACCGCGATGCGGTCACAGACGGAAAACAGGCTGTCCAGGTCATGGGTGACCATGTAGACGGTCAGGCCCAGCGTATCGCGCAAGCGGGCGATCAGATCGTCGAACTCCGCAGCGCCGATGGGATCCAGGCCTGAGGTGGGCTCATCGAGGAATACGAGATCCGGGTCCAGCGCCAGCGCACGCGCAAGACCCGCACGCTTGATCATGCCGCCGGAAAGCTCGGACGGATATTTGTCCCCCGCATCGGGATGAAGCCCCACCATCTGGATCTTCATATAGGCCAGTTCATCCATCAGCCATGGCGGCAGCTTCAGATATTCACGCATCGGCAGCTGGATATTCTCCTTCACCGTCAGCGCCGAGAACAGCGCGCCGTGCTGAAAGAGAACCCCAAGCCGCGTATCCAGCGTCACGCGCTCCGCATCGGTCACCTTGTCGTAATCGGCACCCAGGATCTTGATCGTTCCCGAACGCCGCTCCAGAAGCCTCAGCACGGTCCGCATCAATACCGATTTGCCCGCCCCTGACGGACCGATGAAGCCCAGCACCTCTCCGCGATAGACATCGAGGTTGAGATTGTCGAGCACCACCTTGTCACCGAAGGCAACAGTCAGGTCGCGCACAGACAAGACGGCCTCGCGCTCCGAATGTTCCTCTCTTGCCTCTTCGTCCGCCATCTTCCGGCTCCTAGAAATTGATAGCGCCGTAGAACATGGCAAAAAGCCCGTCCACGAGGATGACGACGAAGATGGATTTCACCACGGAAGCGGTAACGTGATGACCGAGCGATTCGGCGCTGCCGCCGACTTTCTTGCCTTCCACGGCCGCCACGATGGCAATGATCACCGCCATGAACGGCGCCTTGATCATGCCCGCCATCAGCGTGGAAAAATCCACCGCCTCATGCAGGCGCGACAAAAACACCTGGAAGGTGATGCCGGAATAGACCCAGGAGACAATGGCTGCTCCATAGAGAGCCGCGAAATTGGCAATGATCGTCAATAGCGGCAGCACGATAACCAGCGCCACCAGGCGGGGCAGCACGAGAACGCCGATCGGGTTGAGACCAATCACCTTCAGGGCGTCGATTTCCTCGCGCATCTTCATGGAGCCGATTTCGGCGGTGATGGCACTGCCGGAGCGACCGGCGATCATGATGGCTGTCAACAGCACGCCGATTTCACGCAACTGCAAAATGCCGACGAGATCGACCACGAAGACTTCCGCGCCGAAATAGCGCAACTGGAAAGCGCCTTGCTGGGCGATGATCGCCCCAATCAAAAAGGACATCAGCGTGATGATGGGAACCGCCCGCACACCCATATGGTCCATCTGATTGACGATGGAGGCGATGGATGCCGTGCCGCCGCGCTTTTCCTTCGACTGGGTGCCGCGCACGGCGGACCCCAGCACATAGGTCATGTCGACCATGTCATGCCATAGTGAAACAGTGCCCCGCCCCACAGGCTCCAGCACGCGCTGATAAAGCGGGCGGTCATCCTTTTTCTTTTCAGGCGTCGGCGGTTTTTCCGGCAGGGCCGCGACCAGCTCGCGCATGACATCGCTGCCGCCGACGAGGGACACATCGCCCTTGTCACCGGCTGCAAGCTGGATGCGGCGGATGAGCCACGCACCGGATGTATCGAGAGAAGAAATGCCGGACAGGTCCACTTCCGTCCGCGCGGCGCCTTCAGGCTTCAGATCCTGTAATTGCGGCAGAACCGTATGGATCGTGTGGTTGCGCCACGGACCACTCAGGCGCAGCCTGAGACCGGCTCCACCTTCCAGTTCTTCGGCCTCAACCGTTGCCATCTCCGCGGGGGTGGACGTCAATTTAGGTAAACTTTCAAAGCCATTGCTGGATTACATCACCGAGGAGACCTCGAAACCACGGGGAATATATAGAGCCTGTCCAGCAATTCCACTCACCGCAACGTGAAAAGTGTCGGCCAGCCCTAAAACGACACTTTCATGCACAGGCTTTTTCGCCCGCCAGCCCGGAAAACCTCTTGATCAGGCCATCCGGCTCTCGGCGGCGATAACCACCGGCTCGGAAACCGGGCGAATCGCAGCCGGTTTCGGCAGCATTTTCGGCTCCGGTTCGAGACCTTGCATATCGCCCCACTCGATCAGTTCGAAGGCACCGTCATAATGCTCCACCACGGCAGTGCAGCTTTCCACCCAATCGCCTGTATTGATGTAGTCGATCCCGTCCATATTGGCGATGACCGCGTGATGGATGTGGCCGCAGATCACGCCATCCACCTCGGCGCGGCGCGCCTCTTCCACCACCACCTTCTGAAACTCGCCGATGAAGTTGACGGCATGCTTCACCTGCAGCTTGGCCCAGGCCGAGAACGACCAGTAGGGCATGCCGAGACGGCGGCGCACGGCGGACAGCAAGACATTGATGGCAATGGCCGTGTCATAGGCCCAATCACCCAGATAGGCGAGAAGCCGGGCATTGCGCACTACAACGTCGAACTCGTCGCCATGCAGCACCAGATAGCGCTTGCCGTCCGCCGCTTCGTGGATGATGCGATCCTTCACCTCGATACCGCCGAAATGCGTGCCGGGGAAATCCCGCAGGAACTCGTCGTGATTACCGGGAATATAGATGATGCGCGTGCCCTTGCGTGCCTTGCGCAAGAGCTTCTGCACCACGTCATTGCAGCCCTGCGGCCAGTACCAGCTGCGTTTCAGCCGCCAGCCATCGACAATATCGCCTACCAGCACGATGGTGTCGGCTTCGTAGAGACGAAGAAAATCCAGCAGAAAATCCGTCTTGGCCGCCTTGGAGCCAAGATGAACATCAGAAATAAAGAGAGTTCTTACATGCCGCGTTTCGCCGGATCGGATATCAAACGGTTCGCTCACGGAATTTGTCCTTTTCGCGGTCACAACCCATGGCATTCTGAAAACCAGACTCGTATTTCAGGATGATGACATTGCAGCCGCGCGCGCAGCGGAAAACCAGTCAAAAGTCGGGGATTTCCCGGAAAATCCGATGAAAAAACAAAAAGCTTGGCTGTTTGACCACGGTTGTGGGAAAAATCAGAACGCCCGGCACAATCCCCAGATCATGGAAATATGTTCTGGCTCCGTCGCACTTTTGTTGTATGAGGGACAAAGTGAGATAGATAGACCAAACCGGCAAGATGATGACTGACGACAAGACAAAAACATCCGTACCATCTGGCGACCTGGACTCCCAGGCCCTGTTCTATCACCTGCATCCGCGTCCGGGTAAGCTGGAAATCCAGCCGACCAAGCCGCTGGGCAACCAGCGCGACCTGGCGCTGGCCTATTCGCCGGGTGTTGCCGCTCCCTGTCTTGCCATTCGCGACAATCCGGCCGCAGCAGATGATTATACCGCCCGCTCCAACCTCGTTGCGGTGATTTCCAACGGAACCGCGGTTCTCGGCCTTGGCAATATCGGCCCGCTGGCCTCCAAGCCGGTCATGGAAGGTAAGGCGGTTCTTTTCAAGAAATTCGCCGCCATTGATGTCTTCGATATCGAAGTCGATGCCACCACCGTCGAGGGCATGGTATCCACGGTAGCGGCTCTCGAGCCCACCTTCGGCGGCATCAATCTCGAAGACATCAAGGCGCCGGAATGCTTCGAGATCGAGCAGCAATTGCGCGACCGCATGAACATTCCGGTGTTCCACGACGACCAGCATGGTACTGCCATCATCGTCGCCGCCGCCGTGCTGAACGGGCTGGAACTGGCTGGCAAGAAGCTGGAAGACGTGAAGATCGTCACCTCCGGTGCCGGCGCCGCAGCGCTTGCCTGCCTCAACCTTCTGGTGGAGCTTGGTGCCAAGCGCGAAAACATCTGGGTTCACGACATCGAGGGCCTTGTCTACAAGGGCCGCAATGAACTCATGGACCGCTGGAAAGAGGTCTATGCCCAGGAAAGCGACAACCGGGTGCTGGCCGACAGCATTCCCGGCGCCGATGTCTTCCTCGGCCTCTCCGCCGCTGGCGTCCTGAAGCAGGAATTGCTGGCGCAGATGGCCGAAAAGCCGCTGATCATGGCGCTGGCCAATCCGAAGCCCGAAATCATGCCGGAAGAGGCGCGCGCCGCCCGCCCGGATGCCATGATCTGCACCGGCCGGTCGGACTATCCCAACCAGGTCAACAACGTCCTCTGCTTCCCCTATATCTTCCGGGGCGCGCTGGATTGCGGCGCCACCACCATCAACGAGCAGATGAAGATGGCCGCCGTGAAGGCGATCGCCGCTCTGGCCCGCGAGGAGGTGTCGGAAGTGGCCGCCAAGGCCTATAGCGGCGATACGCCTACCTTCGGTCCGGAATATCTGATACCCTCGCCCTTCGATCCGCGTCTCATCCTGCGGATCGCCCCGGCTGTCGCAAAGGCTGCCGAGGAAAGCGGTGTCGCCCGCCGCCCGATTGCCGATTATGATGCCTATCTGGATCAGTTGAACCGCTTCGTCTTCCGCTCCGGTTTCGTGATGAAGCCGATCTTTGCGGCGGCCAAGAACGCCCAGAAGAAGCGGGTTATCTTTGCCGAAGGCGAGGATGAGCGCGTGCTGCGCGCCGCGCAGGTGCTGCTGGAAGACGGGATTGGCGAGCCGATCCTGATCGGCCGCCCGCAGATCGTTGAGACGCGCCTGAAGCGTTTCGGTCTGCGCATTCGTCCCGGTGTCGATTTCTCCATCGTCAATCCGGAAGACGATCCGCGCTACCGCGATTATGTCGATGACTATTTCGCGCTGGTTGGCCGCGCCGGTATCAACCCGGAAGCCGCCCGCACCATCGTGCGCACCAATACGACGGTGATCGGCGCACTGTCGGTGAAACGTGGTGAAGCCGATGCGCTGATCTGCGGTCTGGAAGGCCGCTTCGACAAGCATGTGCGCGACGTGCGGCAGATCCTGGGCAAGAAGCCCGGCGTGCGGGATTTCTCCGGCCTCAGCCTGCTGATTTCGCCGCGCGGTGCGGTGTTCATGACGGATACGTTCGTAACCGAAAATCCCTCCTCGGAGGAGATTGCGGAAATGACCATTCTCGCCGCCCAGACCATTCGCCGCTTCGGCATTGCCCCGAAGGCGGCTCTGCTGTCGCATTCCAATTTCGGTTCGCGCAATTCCGAAAGCGCCCGCAAGATGCGCGCCGCCTTGCAGATCCTGCGCCAGGAAGCGCCGGAACTGGAAGTGGATGGTGAAATGCAGGGAGGTTCTGCCCTTTCCGACAGCCTGCGCCGCCGCGCCATGCCGGATAGCACGCTGACGGGCGAGGCCAATCTGCTGGTCTTCCCCAATCTCGATTCGGCCAATATCTCGCTGGGTCTGGTACGCACCATGACGGACGCCCTGCATGTAGGACCGATCCTGCTGGGGGCCGCTATGCCCGCGCATGTGCTATCAACGTCGGTCACCTCGCGTGGCGTCGTCAACATGGCAGCACTTGCGGTGGTCGAGGCCAACCAGCCGGAGTGAAAGAGCTAAACCGGGGTGGTCCAATGCGCCCCGGTGTTCATCTGGAAGGAAAAAACATGTCGGACTGGTCGTCAGCGCAATATCTGAAGTTCAATGACGAACGCAGCCGCCCTGCCCGCGACCTTCTGGCCCAGGTGGCTGTTGCCAATCCGAAGAGTGTGGTGGATCTCGGCTGCGGGCCGGGAAACTCCACCGGGCTTCTGGTTGCCCGCTGGCCGGAGGCCGGGATTTCCGGTCTCGACAGCTCTCCCGACATGCTCGCCAAGGCGAGACAAACCCTGCCCGGCCTGCACTTCGAACAGGCCGATGCTGCGACCTGGCGACCGGAAGAGCCGGTGGATGTGGTGTTTTCCAACGCAATGTTTCAATGGCTGCCCGATCACCTGGCTGTGCTGCCACGGCTGATGAATGAGGCGCTGGCCCCGCACGGCATTCTGGCCGTGCAGATGCCGGATAATCTTCAGGAACCGACCCATGTGCTGATGCGCGAAGTGGCATCGGAAGGGCCTTGGGCGGAGAGACTCGCCGCCGTTCATCGTGCGCCATTGGCGCGGGTGGAGGATTATTATGACGCCTTGAGCCCGTTCAGCCAGCAGATCGACCTGTGGCACACGATCTACAACCACCCGCTGGACAGTGTGGATGCCATCGTCGAATGGGTGAAGGGCACGGGCCTTCGACCCTTCATCGACCCGCTGCAAGAGGATGAGCGCGCCGAGTTTCTCGCCCGCTACCGCGACAGGCTCGCAACCTTCTACAAACCCGCCGCCGATGGCAAGGTGCTGCTGCGCTTTCCGCGGGTTTTCATGGTGGCAAGGCGCTCAAGCAATTCCAGAAAAGTGCATAGCGGTTTTCCGTCCGGAAATGCGTAAAAACAAAGCCTTAGAACTGCTCGGTGTTTCTTTGAACCACCGAGCAGTTCTAAGCGCTCTAAAAAGCATCCTTACGAATCCAGAAAATCCAGTCCGATATCCAGCACCGGTGCGGAATGGGTGAGCCAGCCCATGGACAGGAGATCGACGCCGCTTTCAGCAACCGCCGCCGCATTGGCAAGCGAAATACCGCCAGACGCCTCGGTAATGGCGCGACCGGCAACGATGGTCACGGCTTTCCGCAACTGCTCGGGCGTCATATTGTCCAGCAGCACGGCATCGGCACCTTCTTCCATCGCTTCGTGAAGCTGTTCGAGCGTATCGACCTCTACCTCGATTTTCAGAAGATGGCCCGCCGAAGTCTTGGCGCGTTTCAGCGCCTCCTTCACGCCGCCTGCAATGGCGATATGGTTGTCCTTGATCAACACGGCGTCCGCCAGCGAAAAGCGGTGGTTCATGCCGCCGCCCATTCGTACCGCGTATTTTTCCAGCGCGCGCAGGCCGGGCGTTGTCTTGCGGGTGCAGACGACGCGCGCTTTGGTATGAGAGACGGCCTCCACCACCTGCGACGTGACGGTGGCGATGCCGGAGAGATGGCCGAGAAAATTCAACGCCACCCGTTCCGCCGTCAGCAGAGCGCGGGACGGGCCGCTGATCGTCGCCAGAACGGCTCCCGCCCGCACCTTTGCGCCGTCAAACACATGCCGATGCCGCTCAAAGACAATGGCCGGATCGACCAGCCGAAAAGCCATTTCCGCGAGGTCCAGCCCGGCAATCACGCCATCGCGCCGCACCGCCATCACCACGCGGGAGCGGTGATCGGCGGGGATGACGGCATTCGAGGTAACGTCACCGGCAAGCCCGAGATCTTCCACCAGCGCCGCATGAACCAGTGGCTCCACCATCAGGCGCGGGAGAGAAACAGCAGTCATATCAGGCACTCCGTGCTTCGGGATGGGAAAGAATGGCGCGTGCGGCGGCCAGTGCCTCGCTGAGCGTCATGATCTGCCGCTGGGATCGGGGCTGCGGCAGGGGAAAATCGCTGCGCGCATGGCCGCCCCGCGATTCACGGCGCTGATAGGCGAAAACGCCGATCAACAGCGCCACCAGCGCCGGCTGGGTGGCTGGACCGTCCTCTTCCACCATCGGCAACAGCTCTTCGAGCGCCGCATAGAGGCCAGCGGCATGGCGAATGACGCCGAAATGGCGCGAGACAATAGGGCGGACAGCCTCATCCTCCACCGCGCATTCTGCCGATGGCAGGGCATGGAATGATGGCATCACCACCGGTGCCCGGCGAATATCCTCGGCGACGCGCTGGCCCATGACAGCAGCCTCCAGCAGGGAATTGCTGGCCAGACGGTTTGCCCCGTGCAGCCCGGTGCAGGCCACTTCGCCCGCCGCCCAAAGGCCTGGAACAGAGCTGCGCCCCCGCAAATCGGTTGCGACCCCACCCATGTGATAATGTGCCGCCGGGCTGACGGGAATGAGATCCCGCGCCGGATCCACGCCCGTG
The DNA here is from genome assembly GCF_030815125.1 of Allorhizobium paknamense. Lineage (GTDB taxonomy): Bacteria > Pseudomonadota > Alphaproteobacteria > Rhizobiales > Rhizobiaceae > Allorhizobium > Allorhizobium paknamense. Next base: position 127,312 of record NZ_JAUSWH010000006.1, on the reverse strand, counting down.
GCGCGGCACAGGGTATGGATGGCGGGAAAGCGAGCGCCGAATCGTTCTCCGAGTGCTTGGCGGGCATCGAGAAAAACCCGGCGACCCGTGGCGAGTTCAGCGCTGATGGCCCGCGCCACCACATCACGCGGCGCAAGCTCCTGGCCGGCAATCGTGCTCATGAAACGTTCGCCCCGGTCATTGACGAGCAAAGCCCCCTCGCCGCGCACGGCCTCGCTCACCAGCGCCAGAGGTCGTGTTCTGCCCGCAAGTGCGGTTGGGTGAAATTGCACGAATTCCATATCCGCGAGCTTTGCCCCGGCCCGTGCCGCCAGCACAATGCCCTGACCGAAATTGCCCGCAGGATTGGTCGTGGCCTGAAAAAGCCCGCCGAGCCCGCCGGTAGCCAGCACGACACGGCTGGCGGCGATGAACTTTCGCTCTCCATCCTGCCCCGCCACCACCAAACCTGCCATTCGGCCATCCGTGGTGAGCAATCGCTCCGCGCTGTGATGCTCCAGAAAATGGATGGAGGGCGTGGCCCGGGCGGCGCGTACCATGGCCCGCAGGATCTCAGCCCCGGAGGAATCACCCGCCGCATGCACGATACGGCGGCGGCCATGGGCGGCCTCAAGGCCGAGCGCCAGCCTTCCTTGTCCGTCGCGATCGAAGACGACACCGAATCCTTCCAGTGTTGCAATCGCCTCCCGCGCCGCGCCGGTGATGGCATGGACGGCATCCGAATCGCAAAGCCCATCGCCTGCGGCAAGTGTATCTTCGGCGTGCAGCGCTGCATCGTCATCTTCGCCCAATGCGGCGGCAATGCCGCCCTGTGCCCATTGGCTGGAGCTTTCCTCACCAAGTCCGGCGCGAGTGACGACCACCACCGGCTGCGGCGCAAGGCAAAGCGCGGTCATCAGCCCCGCCAGTCCGCTGCCGACTACGATGACGGGATTGTCGGGCAATGAGCTCATACCGCCAGCATCCTTTCCACCGCCCGGCGGGCGGCATCGGCTATGGTTGGATCGACCGTCACTTCATGGCGGTTTTCCTCCAGTGCCTGCCGGATGTTCTTGAGCGTGATCCGCTTCATGTGCGGGCAGAGATTGCAGGGTCGCACGAATTCCACATCGGGGTGATGCACGGCGACATTGTCGCTCATCGAGCATTCGGTGATCAGCACCACGCGCCCAGGCTTTTCGCGTCCGACATAATCCGACATGCCAGCGGTGGAGCCCGCGAAATCGGCCGCCTTTACCACATCCGGCGGGCATTCAGGATGGGCCAGAACCACAACGCCCGGATGCGCCGCCCGCAATTCCCGAATATCGTCGGCGGTGAACAGTTCATGCACCTCGCAATGGCCATGCCAGGTCAGGATTTCCACGCTCGTTTCCCGCGCCACATTTTGCGCCAGATATTCATCCGGCAGCATCAGCACCTTCGGCACGCCGAGCGATTCCACCACCTGCCGGGCATTGCCAGAGGTGCAGCAGATATCGGAGGCAGCCTTCACCGCAGCGGACGTATTCACATAGGTGATGACCGGCACGCCGGGATGCGCCTGCCGCAACAGGGCAATGTCCTCGGGCGTGATCGAATCGGCCAGCGAACAGCCTGCCCCCATATCCGGGATCAGCACGGTCTTTTCCGGGTTGAGCAGCTTGGCGGTCTCGGCCATGAAATGCACGCCTGCCAGCACGATGACATCGGCTTCAACCTCCATCGCCTTGCGCGCCAGCGCCAGGCTGTCGCCGACAATGTCGGCCACGCCATGGAAAATCTCTGGCGTCTGATAGTTATGCGCCAGGATCACCGCATTGCGGCGCTGCTTCAGCGCCAGGATCGCCTCCACATCATCCTCAAAAGACAGCCATTCGGCCTGGGGAATCACACGCGACACCCGCTCATAAAGCGACGGCAAGGCGATATTCATGGCTCACTCCCTTTCTACTCACAATGAGTATATGGGGAGAAAGGGTTATTCTCGTTTCGAGTTTATGTCAATCACGGGAGGATCTTTTTTAGAAAGGTGCTATCAATTGCGCGAAAGCGGCAGTTTGGAGCCCGAAAGCGCCCGCTCTTCCAGCACCGCATGCCGGTAGCGGAACAGCTTTGCGGGCCGGCCCCCGGTCTCGCTCGCCATCTCGCCGGTTTCCTCGATGAGGTTTTGCTGGTCGATCTGCCTGCGAAAATTGGGCTTGTGCAGAGTCAATCCCGCCAACGCCTCCACACAGCGCTGCAATTGCAGCAGTGTGAAGCTCTCCGGCATCAGTTCGAAGACGACTGGACGGTATTTGATCTTGGCGCGCAAGCGGGCAATGCCCGTTGCCAGAATACGGCGATGATCGGAAAACATGACACGCCCGGAGCCTTGATCGGCGCCAGCCTCCTGCACGAGGCCTGCCTCGAACATCAGTTCGTAGCGCTGCAAGACGAGATCCTCATTCCAGTCCATACCGTTGAGGCCGAAGGAAAAATCGATCCGCCTCTGCCGGTTCTCACGGCGACTGGCCTCCCGCGCCGCCCAAAGGTTAAGCGCGCCGATAATGGGCTCGAGGCAGGCGGGGCGACCGTTGCGATGATCCTCCCACGGAAAATAGCCGTACCAGCCATGCCAACCCGGATGACCGGGGCCCGGCGCGGCCTGCTCGCGCACAAGACCGAGATAGCTGATGGAAATCGTCCTGCCGCCCTCGCCAGGCGCGCGGTCCTTGTCGGCGAAGGTATAGAGCTGCTCCAGATAGCCAACGGGATGCCCCGTCTGCTCTTCGATCCATTCGCGCAGCCCGCCTTGCAAGCTACGGTGGCTGACTTCGAACGGACCCGAAGGCAAAGCCTCGCCGCTGCGCACCGTCATCACGCGCGGCTCATCGCCGGTCACGGCGGTCAGAACGGCAATCAATTCGGCATGAGCCGTCGCACCCAGCAAGAAATTAAGCCCCTTCACGACCTGTTCTGAACAACCTGTGGAAAGCGGCAGAGCCCGCCAAAGAAGAACATATGTGTTTTATCCGCAAACGCCCGAAGGAGAAAGTCCTTTGATTTCATATCCATGGGCTTGGAAGCCTGCCGCCCGTTGACGGCCCCCTCCCCGGAAACCTCCTTAATTTACGAGGCAATCAAGAATAGCAAAACATATTCACCGAAAACGAGAGCATCCTACCGCGATACACGCTTTAAATCCGAATATTATACTCCAGTGAAGAATTTCAAATAAAACAAAATGATATTATTGTGATATAAATATAGATATAAATTTCTAAAATATAACTCAATTTCAGGTCATGCGACATTTTGTCGATCTGTTATTCAATATCAGAAATAACGATCTGCATTATCGTAAATGCACACACAACACCACAGGGGCACCTATGAACCGTAAAAGTATATTCACCGTCTCCGCCTTGATGACCGTGCTTGCAGCGCCAGCAGCCACATGGGCTGCAAGTTGTACGCCGTCCATTACTGAAGCAGAGGTACAACAGGCCCAGCAGAATTGGGGAAAAGGACTTGTCGCAATTGGTGCAGCGCAAGATCCCAAGGCCACGGCGGAAAAGTTCATTTCGGAAACCTATGCCTATCAGGATGGCAAGGTTCTGTTCAAACCCACCAAGGCAGCCGTCACCGAATTCCGTGACACGCCTGACGAGGCGCTGTCTTACTTCGTCAAGGGTTCACTGCCGGAAGATCAGGGCTTTGCGCTTGCGCCCTACACGAATGTCCGGTTTGAAAATCACGCCATCACCTATGACTGCAACACCGCCATTTCCATGGGCAATTATTACTTTACCGGCAAGGATGGCTCCGTCACCAAGGTGGACTACACCATGGGCTTCATCAAAACGGCGGATGGAAAGCTGAAGATCAATATCCAGCATTCTTCGCTGCCTTACGTGCCGCATAGCTAATAATGCGAAAAGGGGATGGCTTTAGGGTATGTGGACATTCGCCCCTGAGCGGGCTGCAAACGGCGATTTCCTACGCTTACCTAGGCTCATGTACTCAAGTACACTCCGCTCCGGTTCTCGAAAATCACCGTTTTCGCCACGCCCAAAGCCGAATGTCCACACACCCTACGCCATCCCCTTCTCTTTTCGGGCAAATTTTAGTTCAGGCCGTCTTTTTAGTGGCCTTGCGCTTTACATCCGGCGGCGTTGCCTCGTCGGCAAGCCTTGCCACCGCCTCATCCAGCGAAAGCGAAACCTGCTCCTGCGAGCCGAGGCGGCGAATATTGACCGTACGCTCTTCCGCTTCCTTGCGGCCGCAGACGATGATGACCGGCACCTTGGTCACCGAATGCTCGCGGATCTTGTAATTGATCTTTTCGTTGCGGAAATCGGTTTCCACCTCAAGCCCCGCATCGCGCAGCAGTTCGGCCACTTCACGGCCGTAATCGTCGGCATCGGAGGTGATCGTCGCCACGACCACCTGAAGCGGCGCAAACCACAACGGCATGTGACCGGCGAAGTTCTCGATCAGAATGCCGAGGAACCGCTCCATCGAGCCGCAAATGGCACGGTGGATCATCACCGGCTGGGTCTTTTCCGAATTCTGGTCGATGTAGAAGGCGCCGAAGCGTTCCGGCAGGTTGAAGTCAACCTGTGTGGTTCCGCACTGCCAGTCACGCCCGATGGCGTCTTTCAGCGTGTATTCGAACTTCGGACCGTAGAAGGCGCCTTCGCCCGGCAGAATGCCGGTCTTGATGCGGCCGCCAGACTGCTCCTCGATGGTCTTCAACACATCCATCATCACGCTTTCGGCGCGATCCCACAGAGCATCAGACCCGACGCGCTTTTCCGGACGGGTGGAAAGCTTCACCACCACTTCCTTGAAGCCGAAATCCTCGTAAACCGACAGGATGAGATCGTTGATGCGCAAGCATTCCGCCGCCATCTGCTCTTCCGTGCAGAAGACATGTGCATCGTCCTGGGTAAAGCCGCGCACGCGCATCAGGCCGTGCAGCGCACCAGACGCCTCATAACGATGCACGAGACCGAATTCCGCAAGGCGCACAGGCATATCACGGTAAGACTTCAACCCGTGCTTGAAGATCTGAACATGGCCGGGGCAGTTCATCGGCTTCAAGGCAAAGATGCGCTGGTCGGCCTCTTCATCGTCGGGATGGGTAAAGGCATGCGCCGATTTCACGGCAAACATGTTTTCCTGATACCAGCCCCAGTGACCGGAGGTTTCCCACAGCGACTTGTCCAGCACCTGCGGCGCGTTGACTTCCTGATAGGTGCCGGACAGGCGGCGGCGCATATAGGCCGTCAGCGCCTGGAACATGCGCCAGCCCTTGCCGTGCCAGAACACAACGCCGGGGCCTTCTTCCTGGAAATGAAAGAGATCCATTTCCCGGCCCAGCTTGCGGTGATCGCGCTTTTCAGCTTCCGCCAGCACATGCAGATACTGGTCGAGATCGGCCTGCTCGGCCCAGGCGGTGCCGTAGATGCGCGTCAGCATCGGATTATTGCTATCGCCGCGCCAGTAAGCCCCTGCCACCTTCATCAGCTTGAAGGCCGTGCCGATCTGGCCGGTCGACGCCATATGCGGGCCACGGCAGAGGTCGAACCAATCGCCCTGATAGTAAATCTTGACGTCCTGATCTTCCGGGATCGCATCGACCAGCTCGACCTTGTAGGCTTCCCCCTTGGCGGCGAAAACCTCCTTGGCCTTGTTGCGCGGCCAGACTTCCTTGCGGAAGGCCTGGTTGCGGCCAATGATTTCCTTCATCTTCTTTTCGATCTTCGGCAGATCGTCCGGGGTGAAGGGCTCATTCTTGGCGAAGTCGTAATAGAAGCCGTTTTCGATCACCGGACCGATGGTTACCTGCGTGCCGGGCCACAGCTCCTGCACGGCTTCTGCCATGACGTGAGCGCAGTCGTGGCGGATCAGTTCCAGCGCGCGCGGATCGGTGCGGGTGATGATTTCGATTTTTCCGCTGGTCACCGGATCGGCAAGGTCGCGAACTTCGCCATCCAGCGCGATCGCAACCGCCTTCTTGGCCAGCGATTTAGAGATCGATTCGGCGACGTCCTTGCCCGTTGCGCCAGCCTCGAAGCTGCGCACGGAACCATCGGGAAATGTAAGGGAAACGGCTTCAGACATGATAGCTCCACTCCAGTCCCGCCAACCAATGCGGGTGGTGATATGAACCGGCGCGATACCGCCGGGAATGAAGCGGCTGGATACTGAAATTCGCCTTGTCAGTAAAGTCTAATCGGCAAGGGGCTCAAAGCCCCAGAAGGAAAGCGCCGGCGATGAAAGGCCTGCCAGAAACATCTGCAACGCGTTCTCATCCAGATGACGGCGCAGCACCGTGACCACATCCTCGATCGCGGTGTCCGTCGAAAGATTGTGATTGTGCCGAAGCGCCAGCACCTCCGCCATCATTTCCGTGCGCGACAGAAACGGCAAAGCGGGCTGATGGCAATCCCAATGGCTGACAAACAGCGCCCGGAGCCCAACGGGCAGAAGGTCGGCAAAGGCAAGCCCCTCCGCAACGGTCAGGCGGCGGCGGAAAACCCGCAGCACTGCTTCCAGCGTGGTAAACGCCCGATGCGTGGTGGCAAGCATGGCATGATCCCGCAGATCGACGAGCACAGCCTCAAAATCACGCGAGGCCTGACGATATTCCTCAGGCACGGTCAAAGGCGTGCCCCGGCCCGCTTGCGCCCGAACCGCCACAGCCGCCAGACCTGCCAGAAGCGAAAGCCATTGCCCAGCACAGGCGGCACATCATCCACCCCCCAGGTGCCGCCGGGCCCGCAGCGCAGGACCCGAAAAAGCGTAAGCCAGCCGCCGCTCCACATGCCATGACGGGCAATTGCCTCATAGCCATATTCCGAACAGGTGGGGCTATGACGGCAGTGACTTCCGACAAGGCTGGAGAGCGTAAGCTGATAAAGACGGATCACCCCCATGCCGATCAGCCGCCCCGGGGTTTTGCGAAACGGCCCGACATAGTTGCGCCCGGCGCGCGGCTTTTCATCCTCATCTTCGGCAAGTTCGCAGAACTGGCACATTTTACCCCGCCATGGCGTGATCTTTGGCCTCGATCTGGTCGAGACAGTCCACCACCGCCTCAAAGGTGAGCATGGTTGAGGCGTGCCGGGCGGGATAATCCTTCACAGGCTTCAGATAGCGCATGTCTTCAAAGCGGCCGGAGGGGCCATCTCCGCCTTGCTTCAGCATGGCGAGCATATCCGCCCGCGCCTGCCGCACTTCGGCAAAGCTTGCGCCAACGATCGTGCGCGCCATCACCGATGCAGAGGCCTGGCCCAGGGCGCAGGCCTTCACCTCATGGGAAAAACCCCTGATTTTCCCGGCGTCAACCGTCAGATAGACTTTCAGGCGCGAGCCGCACAGGCGGGAATGCTTCTCAGCGCTGGCATCTGCCGGGTCCAGCACGCCGATGTGGCTGATATTGCCTGCAAATTCGAGGATCTTGCTGTTGTAAATGTCATCCATCGGGAAACTTTGCTCCGCCAAGGCGTAAAAACGAAAAACGGGCCCTTGTCACCGTAAAGCTTTGCGCAACACTGTGTTGCGTTTGCGGTTCTCAACCGGTCTGCTTCATGCATTATATAGCAGGGGGGAGAGAAACGGAAACAGATGGTTTTTTCAGGAATGGGATTGAAGGACTGATCCGGTAGACCCCGGCAGGCGTAAGATCAATTTGTCTGCCGGCTCACTCGAAAACGTGAGACACGCGGACCATATGAGAAAAGCAAGGCTCTATGATGCATGCGCATTCTCTACTTAAGATCGTGCGCTTTTCCGGTGACGCAAACAGGACGGGAAAGCCGCAAACGTGACAGTGAGAGGCTGAAGCGAGCGTCGGAAGCAGGATTGGACTTGCATTATGAGTAGAATTACGCATTTACAACCGGGTTCCTCTTTAAAGGTTCCGTCCAAGGCGACTGAACAGGAGACAAAGGGCATGGATGCCATCGTAAAGAAATTGTCGCCGGAAGCGGCTCGCCCCAGCCGCGAAGAAGCGGAAGACGCTGTTCGCACGCTTCTGCGCTGGGCAGGCGACGACCCCACCCGCGAAGGGCTTCTCGATACGCCGAAGCGCGTGGCCAAGGCTTATGCGGAATTGTTCAGCGGCTATCATGCCGATGTTGACGACGTTCTGGGCACGACCTTCGAGGAAGTTGCCGGGTATGACGACATCGTTCTGGTGCGCGACATTCCGTTCTTCTCCCACTGCGAGCACCATATGCTGCCGGTGATCGGCAAGGCGCATGTCGCGTACCTGCCAGCCGGGCGGGTTCTGGGTCTTTCCAAGATCGCCCGCATCGTCGATGTGTTTGCGCGCCGCCTGCAAACGCAGGAAGCGATGACCGCACAGATCGCCGAGGCCATCGATACGCATCTGAAGCCGCGCGGCGTTGCTGTCATGGTGGATGCAGAACACATGTGCATGGCCATGCGCGGCATTCAGAAGTCCGGTTCCACCACGCTCACCACCACCTTCACCGGCGATTTCAAGAACAATGCCGCCGAGCAGGTGCGCTTCATGACCATGGTGCGTGGACGCTGAGCCGCTTTTCACCTCACGGGAAATGATGTAACGGCATAACGCGGATCGGAGAAAACGATCCGCGTTTTTTCTTTGTGAGAACTCCCGCCATGATCGATTTCCCTGCCCCCTCCAAAGACAAGAGCGAACTGGAAGATGCCGGCCTGCTGACGCCGAAATTCGACGCGCATGGGCTACTGACGGCAGTGGTGACCGATCATCGGGACGGCGAACTGCTGATGGTGGCGCATATGAATGCTGAGGCGCTGTCGTTGACGCTGGAAAGCGGCGTCGCCCATTATTACAGCCGCTCGCGCAAGGCGATCTGGAAGAAGGGCGAAAGCTCGGGCAATCTCCAGAGCGTCAAGGAAATCCGGGTGGATTGCGACCAGGATGCCGTGTGGTTGAAGGTGGAAGTGGCAGGCCATGATGCCACCTGCCATACCGGACGGCGCTCATGTTTCTACCGCGCCGTGACGGTGGAAAATGGCGCCGCGAAAACGGTGATCGTTGACGATCATCGGCATTTCGACCCGCAGGCCGTTTACGGCGACGATGGTCAAGCTCGATAATCCCACGTCGTTTTTCGGGCGTAAACGAAATTTGACAAGCGCTGTCATTTTTCTGCGCCGTTCCTCAAGACTTTGGTAAGCTTCAAACGCTCATCATCATACCTTGGGCTGGAGACGGAGCATGCTGAACTGGAGCTTGAAATCCCACGGTGCTGGTGGAGCCGGGAAACCGGCGGAAAACGAACCCGTGGCCCTGCCGCCCCCAAAACCCAAGATAGCACTGGCGCTAGGTGGCGGAGCCGCGCGGGGCTGGGCGCATATCGGCGTGCTGAAGGCGCTGGATGAAGCCGGAATTGAAATCGGCATGGTGGCAGGCACGTCCATCGGCGCGCTGGCGGGTGGCTGCTATCTCGCGGGGAAACTTGCCGAACTGGAGGAATTTGCCCGCTCGCTGACCATGCGCCGCATTGCGTCGCTGCTGGACCTCACCATTGGCGGCGGCGGTCTCCTGGGCGGCATGCGGCTGACCAAGCGCATGCAGGAACATCTGGAAGGCATGACCATCGAGGACCTTCCCAAGCCGTTCGTCGCGGTCGCCTCCGAATTGAAAAGCGGTCATGAGGTCTGGATCGATGGCGGTTCCTTGATTACCGCTCTTCGCGCATCCTACGCACTGCCTGGAATTTTCGAGCCCATCCGCAGCAATGGCCGAACGCTAGTAGATGGCGCCCTGGTCAATCCAGTACCGGTTTCGGTCTGCCGTTCCTATGAGCAGCCGCTGGTGGTGGCCGTGAACCTGAACTATGACGTGTTCGGACGCTCCGCCGTGGTCAAGCACAAGGTGGGCGAAGCCCTGCACGAGGGCAGTTCGCTGCTACGCGACAAGCTCGGCCTGACCTCCGTGATGGTGCAATCCTTCAACATCATCCAGGATCGTATTTCCCGCGCCCGGCTGGCTGGCGATCCGCCGGATCTGGCGCTGCACCCCCGCGTCAACGATATCGGGCTCTCCGAGTTTCACCGGGCGGAAGAGACGATTGCACGCGGCTATGAGGAAACCATGGCCCGCATCAGCGAAATCCGCCGCATGCAGGAAGCGTTTACACGGTAGAGTGCTTGAACCGAAGCCGCACCCTGTGATTTTAACACGAAATATGCCCGACACGGCCCCATCAAGGGCCATGCCGGGCATATTGATATTTCAGGCAGTCAAAGCGGTTTAATCGTGCAACAGCTCGATATTACCCGGCGATATAGGCCTTGATGTGCTCAGCCTCGAGTTCTACCTCGCGGATGCGCTGCTTGACCACGTCACCGATGGAGACGATGCCACAGAGCTTGCCGCCGCTTTCAACCGGAACGTGACGGAAGCGCCTGCGGCTCATCAGTTCCATCAGCTCGTTGACGGTGGTTTCCTCGGTGCAGCGATGTACATTGGCGGTCATCACCTTGGAGACCGGCAGGCTCAGAGATTCAGGACCAAGACGGCCAATGGCCGAGGCAAGGTCGCGTTCGGTAAAGATGCCGACGATGCGGTTTTCCATGCCGATCACCACGATGGCACCAATCTTCTTCTCATGCAGAACGGTTGCGGCTTCCGCCAGCGTCACTGTCGGCCCGACGGTCACGACGTCACGGCCTTTTTCCTCGAGAATCATCCTCACGGTTACAGACATTGCTTCCTCCTCAGCAAATCCCAGCATTCTCGTCATGCAATGGCTTGAGGACTTCCCAGTCCAGGCCTCCCTGCAACCCGGCGGTTTGTCCTCCAAACGCACAGCCGATCACGAGATTGTGCCTGCAATTTACCTGCGACGCAATGTCCTATCGCGGCGCATCTCTGTCAAAAGCTGCAAACCCCAGGAAACCTACGAGGAAACCGCCGAGATGCGCATCCCAGGCAATTGGGCCGCCCGGATCGCCAAAGATCGGTGGGCCGACCGCGAAAATCAGGTTGCTCACGCCGAAAACAAGAATAAAGGTTACAACCATTCGGATCTTCAGCGCCTCGAGAATGCCGAATCGCCTGAGAAACCGCACATCATCCGCGAATCGGAAAGCATGCCGGCCGGCCCCGAAGGCAAACCGGCAGGCGCAGCCCATCATTCCGGCAATCACGGCGGAGGAGCCGACCAGAAGCGTCGCATCCCCCCAGTTCAACAGCATGTGAAGCGCCGCCCCGCCAACAGCCGTTACCAACCACAACAGACAGAAGCGTATCGCGCCGATGCGCCGGAAAACCGGCGTGCCGAACACCGCAAGCCAAAGGCCGTTGAACAGCAGGTGCTGCACCCCGCCATGCAGGAGGGAATAGGTCAATGGTGTCCAGATCCAGGCGAGATCCTGCTGGGCCAGAGGATAGGCATAGCGAATCGGTGAAAAGCCGAATTCCAGCACGATCCATTCCGAGAGCGCGGGAGAAACGATCCAGTCCTGGATGGCAAAGATCAGGAACAGCAATGCGAGCGCGACCAGCACGCCGCCCGGCATATTGAAGAAGGGTTCGCGTCCGCCCTCTTCGCTTACTTCCTCCAGTGGCGGCAGGTCATGCCGCTCATCCTCGCTCCACGGTCCCTTCGGGCCATCAGCCATGCATCATTCCCTTTCGCGTGGGTGTGCGTCGTTTATTTTTTCCGTATTCACAAACATCCACAAACGTTTGTAACATTTATCGCCTTTTACCTGCCTGCGAAAATTTCATTGTGGACGTAAAACATAATCGACGCGACGTGAACTGCGCAAAACGACGATTATGTCTTCGCCCCAATCGTTAGACCGCATGTTTCCCGCCCACAACCCGGTTGCGGCAGGAGGCATCAAACCTCGAAACCAGAGTGCGCCATGATCAAAAGCCATTTTACGCAGTCCCTTGCCCTGCTTGCCCTTGCCACCTGCCTCACGCCTCCTCTGGCGCAGACGGCGCATGCTGCCGATATTGCTCTGCCCATGCCGCCTGCCGGTGTCGGTCATGAAGACAGCGCTCCCATTCCGCAGGGCGTGGCCGCTTATGTCGATACCGGCGCCACCAACCAGCGCGGCATTGCCTGCATGGCAACCATCGAAACCAATGCGGGCGTGCGCGTCCTCTCCGGCTTCCTCGATCTCTGGACACCGCGCAGCCCCTTCGTCGATGCAGACCAGGATGCGCCGGAAGCCAATGGCTGCCCGCCGGTGGTAAAATCCGATTGGGATGGTATTCCCGGCAGCGCCACCGACGGTGTGAAGAAGCATCCGGAATTGCATGAGGCGAATATTGCCTATTCGGTCAAGGTCACCAGCGCCCGCACGCCGGAACAGGCGCTGGCCGCCTATCTCGATGATCGTCGCAACAAGGCTTACAGCGTCACCGATGGTTTGGGGCCGCTGACGGATGCCTGGCGCAAGGGCACCCGCCAGATCACCACCATCACCGACATGCCCGCCGATGCGGTCAAGGTAAAGTATGAAGACAAGGGCAATGATCGCGGCGTCGGCTCGAAGGATAACGAGGATCTCGGCAAGGCCGTGGACCTGATGAACGCCACCAGCGAAAACGGCTCCACAGAACCCGCCAAGCGCTATTACAAATATGCACGCCCTTACCGCGCCAGCGACAAGGTGATCGTGCTGCCGCAACTTGAGCCCGCCAAAAGCTCCAAGCCCGCTGCCGATGGCGGCTTTCCCAGCGGTCACACCGCAGAAGGCTGGCGCGATGCGCTGACCATGGCCTATCTGGTGCCGCAGCGTTATCAGGAAATGCTGACCCGCGCCGCAAGGATGGGTGAAAACCGCATCCTCGCGGGCATGCATCAGACCTTCGACGTGCTGGGCGGGCGTGTGCAGGCAACCGCCGTGGTGGCCTATAATCTCAACCGCCCGGACTATGCTGCGCTGAAAGGCGAGGCCTATCAACAGACCCAGACCTGGCTCGGCAAGGCCACGGGTGCAGCAAATCTCAGCGCGCTCCTGGCGCGGGCGCATGACAAGACGGCGCAGGACACCTTTGGCGATTATGCCGCCAACAAGGCCTATTTCACCGAACGCCTGACCTATGGCTATCCGCAGATCACCGATCCCAACCTGAAGCCCAGCGTGCCGAAGGGCGCGGAAGTATTGCTGGAAACCCGCCTTCCCTATCTGACGGCGCAACAGCGCCGCGTCGTGTTGAAAACCACGGAACTGCCCTCCGGCTACCCGATCCTCAACGACGCCGAGGGCTGGGGCCGGTTAAACCTCTTTGCCGCCGCCGATGGCTATGGCGCGTTCGACGGCGATGTCACCGTCACCATGGATGCGGCCAAGGGCGGCTATAACGCGGAGGACAGCTGGAAAAACACTATTTCCGGCCCCGGCAGGCTGACGAAACTGGGCAGTGGTTCGCTTTCGCTGAACGGTGCCAACACCTATAGCGGCGGCACCCTCGTCAATGGCGGCACGCTTCAGGCCCTCTCCGAAACGGCGCTGGGCAGCGGTGATGTCTATATCCAGAGCGGCGTGCTGAAAGTGGCTGCGAACGAGCCCTTGACCGTCGGCGGTAAATTGACCCTGCTGAAAACCGGCACTCTCGACCTGACGGTGGGCGACAAGGGGCACGGAACGCTGAAAGTCGCCGATCGGGCCACTCTTGCCGGCGGCAAGCTGGTGCTGCATCTCGCCGAAGGGTACAAGCCTGCCAAGGGCAAGAAAATCCAGCTGATCGGCGCCGGTTCGCTGCGCGGGACGTTTTCCGATGTCAGCCTGGATGGACACAAGCTGGATGTGGCCTATGGCAAGACCGGCGTAACCGTGACGATCAGATAGACCCCTTGCCAGAAAATGCATCGGAATGGGGCAGGTCCATCCCTGCCCCAACAATCAGAGATCACCAACAGCCCGCCCTCTACAATATTCTATTAACGCCTGACTGCTAATAATCAGGGTGATTCATCCGATTGTAGAAGCGCGCGCATGTATTCGTTTCAATCCGCTCACGGCAACGCCCCCGCCAGACCGCATGTACAGCGCGCTTTCCAGCGGGTTGCCGTCAGTCTGGAAGGCAGGCTGATGCTGCCAAGCCAGGATGAATATGTCTGCGTGACGGTTGATATGTCTCCCGGCGACGTGCGTTTCATCTGCGCGGCCCGTCCCCTGCCGGGCGAGCGGATCATCGCCTATATCGACCATATCGGCCGCATCGAAGGCTCTGTCGTCAAGACGACCGAAGATGGCTTCGTCATCACCATCACCGCAACGGACCGCAAGCGCGAGAAACTGGCCGCCCAGTTGACCTGGATCGCCAATAAGCATGAACTTGGCCTGCCGGAAGATCGTCGCCACGACCGCCTGACGCCGCGCAAGACGATGACCAAGCTCGACCTTGAGGACGGCAGAAGCTATCCCTGCCGCATCATCGACCTTTCGCTATCCGGCGCTGCGGTCAATGTCGAAATTCGCCCTGCTCTCGGGTCCGTCGTCCGCCTTGGCAGCATGCGCGGGCGCGTCGTCCGCCACTTCCTGGAAGGTGTGGCCATTGAATTCACAACGCTGCAATCCCGTGAAGCACTGACGGAATTCCTGTAAAGCCCACGTCTTCTCCCTGACGAAAGCCAGTCGCACCGATCACGCATCCTATTCATGCGGGAACCAGCCGCCTTTTGGCCGCTTCGTCCCGGCACAGCCTCACATCAACTCCCCTCGCCCGGCAATTATGCCAAGGCTCGAAGATGCGTGAGCCTCCTCGCCTTGAGGGGATTTCGAATATCTGAAATGCATCAACGGCTCTTCGTATTAACCCTTGGGTCACCACAAAAAACGGTTTTCAAAGATATGAATGCCTGTTCATACCGCTTCGGCAGCGAAATGAGGCGTTTCATTCAGGTACATTCCTAACACCCCGCACCCACCCTCATGACGCGCAAGGCGGTATTTTGGCCATGTCTTCCCGATTAATCCATTGAAATATCGGTCTTTATTCGGAACTCTGCGCAACTGAAACAGATAAAATTTTAGATAAATTCTTCATAAGTATATCTCCAAATCCTCTCCGGAATTGCTTGGATTTTAGATAAACTTACATCGTTTTTGAGCGCCTGGATTTGCCGGAGCTCAAAACTCGAGTGCCATTGTGGTCTCATGACAAGGAGAACCGCAATGGCCAAGAAAAACAGAAAAGCTTTCGCCATAAGCGCCGCCTTCCTGCTGATTGCGGGGGCATCGGATACGCTTGCCGCATCGCCGGCCATGAAGATCATGGGCCGCGCCAGCCAGCCGATTGGTCATTATGAGTTTTGCAAGCGCAGCCCTTCGGAATGCAAGCCGCTGGGCGGCGACGCCGGCCCCTTGCCGCTCTCGCCAGAGCTTTGGCAGGCTGTTCTGGACGTCAATTACACCGTCAACACCACCATAAAGCCCGCAACGGACATGGAAGTGTATGGCCAGGAGGAATATTGGGCCTACCCGACCACGGCGGGCGATTGCGAGGATTTCGCGCTGCTGAAGCGCCGGATGTTGATGCAGAAGGGCGTTCCCGCCTCCGATCTGCTGATCACCGTTGTGCTCCAGCCGAGCGGCGAAGGCCATGCCGTGCTCACCGTCCGCACGGATCGCGGCGATTTCATTCTCGATAACATGCGCAACAAGGTGCTGCTGTGGTCGGATACAGAATATACCTACCTGAAACGGCAGGCCGCCGATGATCCCGGCCGCTGGATGAAAATCCAGGATGGCCGCTCCAGCAACGCAGCAACGGTTGCCAGCGTTTCCGGCAACTGACCACGGGAAGGAATTCAACACAGGGAGGAGCTTGGCCCGGTCATCCCCGCACACCCGTCCCCGACCGCGGCCATGAGCCGGCTCCACTGCCATGGGGCCGGCTCACTTTTTGACGAAATGACTCATCCTTAAGCCTTCGTTAACCATAAAGACCCAACCCTGTTCTGCATCCGCCAGCGAAACCGGTGTCGCGGCAGGAGATGACAGAAAAACAATACCTTACGGCAAGGGCGCGATTCTGATCGTCCGCCTTGTCCGCAAAGGTCAGGACTGGGGGCGAGCGTGGCGGATTTTTCAGCAGAGGACATGCACCACAGCGAAGACTGGCTTTCCTCGCGCTGGTTCTTTCGCAGCGTGCTGGCCGTGGCCGCCCTTGCCCTTGTTTCGCTTAGCCTTACACTGTTCGGCGGGCGTCTCTCCGCCCTGCTCGACACTGCCACTTACAGTGAAACCACCAGTCCACATTGGGTGACGATCGGCCTCGACAGGCTTGCCGTTGAGGAAAATGCCTTCCGCTTTGCGCGGCAACGGCAGGATGGCGCGGCTTCGCGGCTCGATCTGGTTGTCAGTTGGCCGGAGATGACCGGCTTCAGCGCCGAAACGCGTTTGCGTTTCACCGATCCCGCCCAAGCACCGGGCCTTCTCTTCCTGCAACTGACGCAAAGCGTCATGTCGCGCGACATGTCGGGCCGGATGGGGCCGATCTATGCGCAATTGTTCGAAGGTGCCGAAGAAGCCGGTCCTTTTGGCCTGACCATCCACCGCTTCCGCAAGGGCGCGGGCTATGACGGCGAGATCATGTATTCCGCCCCCCGCCCCGGCCAGCCGGATTACGCCGTGCGCTGCATAGATGCAGCCAACGGCGCTTTCCAGATCACGGCGGACTGCCAGCGGGATCTGCATCTGGGGCGCGATCTGACGGTGCTTTACCGCTTTTCCAGCCGCCATCTTCAGGAGTGGCGGGCCATCGATGAGGCCGTCCAGCGCTATGTCACGGCGCGTTTGAAGCCCTGAAACGACCCCGAGCCGCTGAACTGACCCGTAACGGGCCACTTTCCGCAATCCGCTCAAAATTGCGCAAAATCGTAAAGCGGAAATTCATCATAAACCACTTGGTAACGCTGAGCGCCTAAACTCTCTCCCGTAGTCGCTGGGGGGCGGCCAAGAAAAGCATTCAGGAAAAGAGTTGACGTGGTGAACAGGTCTATTGCTAGCCTCCTTGGCCGGAGCGTCACAATCCGGCGCGTATCCCGTTTTTCGCTTGCCCTGCTGGTGGTGGGGTCGGCGCTTGTTGCGCAAACGCCTGCCGAAGCTGCAGGGCCACGCTATGCCGACATCGTCATCGATGCCAATAATGGCAAGGTGCTGCACGCCACCGATCCGGACGGCCTGCGCTACCCGGCGTCGCTTACCAAGATGATGACGCTCTATCTCACCTTCGAAGCGCTGGAAAAGGGGCGTATCCGTCTGGACAGCCGCGTGCCGGTCTCTGCGCACGCCGCCTCCGAACCGCCTTCCAAGCTTGGCCTGAAGCCGGGCAGCAGCATCACCGTTGAGCAGGCTATTCTTGGCCTTGTCACTCGCTCCGCCAATGACGCCGCCACAGCACTTGGCGAATATATCGGCGGTTCCGAACCTCGCTTTGCCCAGATGATGACCTCCAAGGCCCGGGCACTCGGCATGTCGCGAACTACCTATCGCAATGCCAACGGACTGCCCAACCCTTCGCAGATGACGACGGCGCGCGATCAGGCGCGGCTCGGCATCGCGCTGCGTCAGCATTTTCCGCAATATTATCCGTATTTCTCTACCCGCAGCTTTGCCTTCGGCAAGCAGGTGATCGGCAACCACAACCGGCTGCTTGGCAACGTCAAGGGCGTGGACGGGATCAAGACCGGCTTCACCAATGCCTCGGGCTTCAATCTCGTAACCTCGCTGCAACTCGAAGGCCGTTCACTGGTTGGCGTCGTACTGGGCGGTGCTTCGGGCGCCTCGCGTGACAGCCGCATGCGTCAACTGGTGCTGGCAGCCCTGCCGGAAGCTTCAAGCCGCGGTTCGGGCGCTGCCATTGCCCGGGCAAACCGCGTGCCGGAACCGGTTGAACCGGTGCAGACCCGCGTTGCGGAAGCCCCGCGCCTGCCCAAGGCTGATGTTCCGGTTCCCGGTGCCCGCTATCAGGAAATGGCCGAAGTCGCCTCCGATGAAAGCGATGCGCCAGATGCTCAGGCCTATGCCAAGCCCAGCGATACCAGTGCGGCGGTCGCAGCGCTGGCGGCTCAGGCGCCCATGCCGCAAAAACGCAAGCATGGTGCCGCCGCCAAGACCACCCCGCCGGCCAGCGTCGATCACACAGTGACCAACTCGACCGCTGCCTCCAGTGGCTGGACCGTGCAGATCGGCACATCCGACAGCCGTGACGGCGCGATGGACCTGCTGAAATCCGCGCAAGGCAAGGCCGGTAAATCGCTGCGTGGTGCAAAGCCGCTGGCAGTTGCCTTTGGTGAAGGCAGTTCTCAGGTCTACCGCGCACGCTTTGGCGGCTTCCAGGACCAGAAAGATGCCGTGAATGCCTGCAACGCGCTGAAAAAGTCCGGCGTCAAATGCTGGGCGGCCATGCAGTAAATGATCCAGTTCGGGTGTGTTGTCTTTGCCTGATGGGTCCCTCGAAAGTCATGCGTACGAGGTAGTAAAGATGTCGAACAACGAGAATTTCCGGGAGTTCGGAGCGGAAACCGAGGGAGGCCGGTATAATCCGCGTAGCGGCCTGTCGCCGCTGCACGAAGCGGCCATACGCCTGGCGGATTTCGGCATCAACAAGCCGCGCTCCAAAACCAAGGAACTCATGACGCTGCTGCTCTGCCATGGCGCACGCGCCTTCCGCTATTCACAGCCGGAAGCCAGCATTCACCTGCATGTGGCACCTCATTCCAGACGGCTGCCTGTGAAGCTGCGGCTGCGGTAAACATTGCCGGAACATGACAAAGAATTAATCCGATTTCACCGTGAGGTGAGTTGGATTTGAACGGACAAAGCACGACGATCTTCTTCACCGGCTAACGATTTATAGGCCGGTTTCGTTCGAGGAGGAGCGAGCCATGTCCAGCATGATCAAAGTCTCTCTTGTCGCCGTTCTTGCAACCGCCGCCATGACCGGTATCAGCCAGGCCGCCATGTCAGCAGCCGATCAGGCATTGGCGAAAGATCACAATCCCCGCTTCATCATCAGCACGCCGGATGAAATCGAAAAGCATGATTCCTTTCAGGATTATCTAGGCTCCCTGACATCGACCAGTCCGGAAGCGCGCGAGGTGCAGGCGGCCATTCGTGAAAACAAGGTTCTGCGCAAGGAATTGATGTCGCAGAATGTTGAACTCAAAAACGTGATTTACGCGGACGAAGCCTCTGATGGCAGCTTCGTGCTGTATGTCCGCTGACTCATCCGGACAGGCGGGGCCGGGCGAGGAGCCCGGCCCGAAATCACGGCAGAAATCCCGACTGATACAGGCTGGAAAGCCCTTGCTTTTCTAAACCCTATCCCGAAAAATCGGCGGCAGATCATGAAAAGGACCTGCCGTCATGCCGCTTTATGCCCTGGGAGATTTGAAACCGCATCTGCCTGCCGCTGACCGCTACTGGATTGCACCCGGTGCGCAGGTTATCGGCAATGTTATTCTCGGTGAGGATGTCGGCATCTGGTTTGGCGCGGTGCTCCGAGGCGATAACGAGCCGATCACCATCGGCGCTGGCTCCAATGTGCAGGAAAACGTGACCATTCATACCGATATGGGTTTTCCGGCCACCATCGGGCAAGGCTGCACGATTGGTCACAATGCCATCATCCACGGCTGCCTTCTCGGCAACAATACGCTGGTGGGCATGGGAGCCACGGTGCTGAACGGCGCCAGGATCGGCAATAACTGCCTGATTGGAGCCAATGCCCTTGTGACGGAAGGCAAGGAATTTCCCGACAATTCCCTGATCGTCGGATCACCGGCGCGCGTGCTGCGAACCCTGGATGACAAGGCCGTGGAAGGCCTGAAGCGGTCTGCCCAAAACTATATCGCCAACTGGCAACGCTTCGCCCGGGAGTTGAAGCCGCTCTGACGTGATTTACGCCAAGCACTCCGCGCAGACGCCGCGAATTTCAATAGTCGTCTTCTCGGCTTTGAAGCCCTGCCCCTTCGACCAGTCTTCAAGCCGATGGTCGATGGTGTGATCGTGAAATTCCCGCACATTGCCGCAGCGCTCGCAGATGGCGAAGGCCACAGTTCCGTGGCTGCAGCAATCATGCTGTGGATGGGAGCAGATCACAAAGGCGTTCAGGCTTTCCAGCCGGTGCACAAGGCCAAATTCCAGCAGCTTGTCGAGCGCCCGGTAGACCTGCAGCGGCGCGCGAAAGCCATCGTCGCGCAACTTGTCCAGAATGGAATAGGCCGAAAGCGGACCTTCCGCCTTTTCCAGAGCCTGAAAAACCAGCGATTGATTTCGGGTGAGTGGCTGTGTCGGCATGATAGTCATCCTTTCAACACGTTGCCGCGTCTGACGACGGGCAAAAGGCTGATCACGAAAAGCACCAGCGCCGCAACGACGATTGAGGGTCCGGACGGCGTATCGTAGCTGAGAGAGCCGTAAAGGCCGCCAATCACCGCGACCGCGCCGATCAACGATGCCAGGATCGCCATGCGTTCAGGCGTGGCGGCAAAGCGTCGGGCCGTTGCGGCCGGAATGATCAGGAGCGCGGTGATGAGCAGAATACCGACGATCTTCATGGCAATGGCAATCACCAACGCCATCAGCAGCATGAATACCAGCCGTGCCCGCGCCGGGTTGAGCCCCTCCGCCTCGGCCACATCCTCGCTGACGGTGGAGGCCAGCAAGGGCCGCCAGATCAGCGCCAGAACGGCAAGGACAAAGGCGCCGCCCAGCCAGACTGTTGCGATATCCACTGGCTCCACGGCCAGAATATCCCCGAACAGGTAGGACATCAGATCAATCCGCACCCAGCTCATGAAGGCCACCAGCACCAGGCCGATGGCCAACGTCGAATGACTGAGAATGCCGAGCAGCGAGTCCGCCGAAAGCCCACCGCGCTTTTGCAGAACGAGCAGCAGGAGCGAGACGGCGGCAGCGACCACAAAAACGCTCAAAGTGAGATTGAGCGAAAACATCAGCGCCAGCGCCACGCCCAACAGCGAGGAATGCGCCATGGTATCGCCGAAATAGGCCATGCGCCGCCAGATGACGAAGCAGCCGAGCGGACCGACTGTCAGCGCCAGCCCCGTTCCGGCCAGCAGGGCGCGCAGGAAAAAGTCATCCATGGCGATGCTCCGGTCCGTGATCGTGCCCATGGCCATCATGATGATGGGGATGGGGATGGTCATGATGATGAGCATTACCAGGATGGTCATGATGATGAGCATTACCAGGATGGTCATGATGATGACCGTCGCCCGGGTGGCAGTGATCGGTGATCGACCCGTCCTGATGCAGCACCCGGCCATCCGGCAGATGGGTATGGTCGTGCTGATGA
This sequence comes from Allorhizobium paknamense, assembly GCF_030815125.1. Classification (GTDB taxonomy): domain Bacteria; phylum Pseudomonadota; class Alphaproteobacteria; order Rhizobiales; family Rhizobiaceae; genus Allorhizobium; species Allorhizobium paknamense. The sequence continues at coordinate 106,032 of NZ_JAUSWH010000006.1, read as the reverse complement.
TTGTAAACCGCCAGCGTGCGTGCCGCCGCCGCACCGAACAGCCGCTGATATTCCTCGCTGCGGCTGACGCTTTGCGGCGTGCCCCGGCAGCAGACATGACCGTTCAGGCAGATCACCGTATCGGTTTCGGCCATGACCAGATGCAGGTCGTGGGAAATCAGCAGCACGCCGCAGCCGCTTTCGCGGCGAATGCGGGAAATAAGGTCATAGAGCGCAATTTCACCGGCGAAATCCACCCCTTGAACCGGCTCGTCCAGCACCAGCAGATCCGGCGTCAGGGCAATGGCCCTCGCCAGAAGCGCGCGCTGAAACTCACCACCGGAAAGCCGGTGCACTTCGGCCTCCGCCAGATGCGGTACACCGACAGCCTCAAGCGCCGCCCCGATCTCGGTGGCAGAGAGCTTTGCCGTCAGCGTCATCATGCGCCGCACGGTCAGCGGCATGGTTCGATCTACCGCAAGCTTTTGCGGCACATAGCCGATTTTTACACCCGCGCTGCGTTCCGCCCTGCCCTCGTCGGGTTTGAGAATGCCTATGGAAAGCTTTGCCGTGGTGGATTTTCCCGAGCCATTCGGGCCGATCAACGTAATGATCTCGCCCGCATGCACCGTCAGGTCCACGCCGCGCACCAGCCAGCGGCCCTCCCGTTGAAGGCCGGCATTGGTGAGCGTTACCAGCGGTTTGCCGAAGCTTGCGGACAAGGGTGGAAGGCCTCCGGGAAAGAAACTTGCATCAGCCTATGACACACGTTATAGCGTTACGCAACCAATGTAATAAAGTAACATTCCTGTACAAGACCTGAGGTGCTGACCCGTATGTTTTCCTTCCGATATGCTGTTCTGGCCGGTGTTTTCAGCTTTGCCCTACCAAGCCTTGCCTTTCCGGGTCTTGCCTTGGCGCAAGCTGAGGTAGTGGCCTCGGTCAAGCCGCTGCATTCTATCGTCGCCGCGGTGATGCAGGGTGTCGGCAAGCCTGATCTCCTGGTGGAAGGCGCTGGCTCTCCCCACAGCTATAGCCTCAAGCCCTCCAAAGCCCGCGCGCTGGAAAAGGCGGATGTGATTTTCTGGATCGGTCCCGGACTGGAAAGCTTTCTCGACAAGCCGCTCGATGCCCTGGCCTCCAAGGCCACCGTTGTGTCCCTGGCCGAAGCCCCGGGCCTGACCCTGTTGCCCTATCGTGAAGGCGGAGCCTTCGATGCCCATGATGATGAGCATGAAGAGGCCGGCCATGATCATGGGGCGCATAAGGAGCATGCGCATGATGCCCACGCCGATCATGGTCATGACGATCATGGTCATGAGGGCATGGACATGCATGTCTGGCTGGACCCGGACAATGCCCGCATCATTGCAAAGACAGTGGCGGACACGCTGGCCAGCAAGGACCCCGCCCATGCCGACCAGTATCGCCAGAACCTCGCCTCCTTCGAAAAGACGCTGGATGGCCTGGATGCGGAATTGAAGACCAAGCTGCAACCGGTGAAGGACAAGCCCTTCATCGTCTTCCACGATGCCTATCAGTATTTCGAGCATCACTACCCGGTCAGCGTTGCAGGCTCCATCACCGTCAGCCCCGAAACGGCGCCCGGTGCCGAGCGGGTGGCAGAGATCCATGCCAAGGTGAAGTCGCTGAAGGCCACCTGCATTTTTGCCGAGCCGCAATTTCCGCCGAAGCTGATCAAGGTGGTGGCTGAGGGGACAGATGCAAAGACCGGCGTGCTGGACCCGCTGGGCGCCGACCTGAAGGATGGGCCGGACCTTTACCCCACCTTGATGCGGCAACTGGCTGACAATCTGGTCAAGTGCCTGAAAAACTGAAGAACTGAAGAACCGGAAGAAGCAGGCGGTAAGGCGAAGCCTGCTTTTTTCAGACCCGAATATGTTATGTTATTACATTAAGGTGGATTGGAGTGAGACCTCTCCGACCCGCCCTGCACCCAAGGAGATGACAATGGTGAAGAAACTGCCCGTGACCGTGCTCTCCGGCTTTCTCGGAGCCGGAAAGACCACGCTGCTGAACCATGTGCTGCACAATCGCGCCGGACTGAAGGTGGCGGTGATCGTCAACGATATGAGCGAGGTGAATATCGATGCGGCGCTGGTTCGGGACGGAGGAGCCAATCTGTCGCGCACCCATGAGCAATTGGTGGAAATGAGCAATGGCTGCATCTGCTGCACGCTGCGCGAGGATCTGCTCACAGAAGTGCGGGCGATTGCCGCCTCCGGCCGGTTCGATTATCTGCTGATCGAGGCAACCGGCATTGCCGAACCGCTGCCGATTGCCACGACTTTCGAATTCCGGGATGAGGACGGCCACAGCCTTTCCGATATTGCCGCGCTGGATACCATGGTCACGGTGGTGGATGCGGCCAATCTGTTGCGAGACTATAGCTCCACCGACTTCCTGGCGGATCGCGGCGAAACCGCCGGGGATGACGATAACCGCACGCTGGTCGATCTTCTCGTCGAACAGATCGAATTTGCCGATGTCGTGGTTCTGAACAAGGTGGGCACAGCCACGCCGGAACAGCGGGATGCCGCGCGCAAAATCATTCACGGGCTCAATGCCGATGCCCGGCTGATCGAGACCGATTTCGGCATGATCGAGCCTGCCGCCATTCTTGGCACCGGCAGCTTCGATCTGGGCCGGGCGGAAACGCACCCGCTCTGGTTCAAGGAGTTGCACGGCTTCAAGGACCATGTGCCGGAAACCGAGGAATACGGCATCCGCTCCTTCGTCTACAAGGCCAGGCGACCCTTTCATCCGGCACGATTCCAGGCGTTTATCGATCAGTCCTGGCCGGGCGTGATCCGTGCCAAAGGCTTTTTCTGGCTGGCAACCCGCCCTCATCATGTCGGCGAAATCAGTCAGGCCGGGCCGCTGGTGCGCACAGGCCGCATGGGGCTGTGGTGGTCTTCCGTACCTCGCCAGCAATGGCCGCAGGATCAGGGATTTCTGCGGGCTATCGATCCCTATATGGACCCGATCTGGGGCGACCGGCGGCAGGAAATCGTCTTCATCGGCATGGAACCCATGGACGAAGACGAAATCACCGAACAGTTGGATGCCTGCCTCGTTGACGCCGAGGCTTTCACGCCAGAACGCTGGCGCAACCTGAAAGACCCCTTCCCGGACTGGGCGCCGCCGCGTCTGGCAAGCGCCTGAACCTTCACGCAGTCCGTCAACGATACCGCGTTGGACCGCTTCAGTGTTTCCGTGAAAGACTGAAGCGGTCTCATTCTTTGTTTTTAAGCATTTCCAGACGGAAAACCGTGACGCCACTTTTCCTGGAAATGCTCTAGCAGGCGGCGCAGTTGGGTCCGCAGCGGCGCATCCCAATACACCAGCGCCAGTTGCGAGAGCGCAATGGTGGCCGCAAGCCCCAGCGCCACATGCCACCAGGCCAGCGTGCTGCCTGTCTGATGCAGCACCACATTGGTGAGATGCATCATCGGGAAATGCAGGCAGTAAACCGGATAGGACAGGGCTCCGAGCCAGCTGAAAAAACCATCAAGGCGCGGCAGCGAAACTTTCGCGCCCGCCAGCACCAGAAAGGGCGCTGCGGCGACAGCAAGCGTGAACACCCGCCGCCCGTCATAGGGCCAGAAGCTGACCGTCAGGAAAAAGGCGATGATTGCCAACGCGACGGGAAGAGAAAAACGGCCAATCCAGCCATAGCTCCAGGCAAGCCGCCCGCTGCGCAGAAAATGCCAGACACAAACGCCGGCAAAGAAACCCGCCAGCACGCGGGGCACGCCGTAGAGAATATTATCCGCCCCCCAACCCAAGCCGCCCTTGTCCAGCAGGCAAAGCCGCAGAAACACGGCAAACACCGCAGCCGTGGCGATGTAAAGCGGCCAGCGCCCGATCTTCAACGCAAAGAAGAACGCGATGTTGACCGCCAACTCGAAGAACAGCGACCAGGCCGGATCATTGGCGGGAAAAATCGCTCCCGTCACCACGTCACCGAACATGGTGACGCTGTTGCTGTTCAGAAACGGCACATAAAGCAGGTTCACGGCTGAACCCAGAAGAATCTGGCCTTGATCCGCGGTCGTCAGCCCCAGGCTGCATTCCACCAGCAGAAAGGCTGTGCCGAGAATGAGCCCGATGAGAAACAGCGGATAAAGCCGGATCGCCCTCTGTGTCATGAACGACGAAAAAGACAGGCCGTTCAATATCTTCTGCTCATAGCTGAAGGCGATAACGAAACCGCTGAGCACGAAAAACAGATCGACGGCGAAATAGGCAAGTGGCGCAACCGCCAGATTGCTGTGCTGCGTGAAATGATAGAGCGCAACCGTAAGTGCTGCGATGCCCCTGACCCCATCCAGGAAGTAAAACCGCATAACGTTCCCCTGTTTACCCTTTGTTAGCTATAATCAGGGTTCCAAACAGGTCAATCTTTGCGCGTTGATCGGCCCAGAATTGTTCGGGCAGGGTAAAAATATATGGTTATCACAGCCTTTCCGGCTACTGCCTAATTCCTTAAATCGGAAGCGATTGAAGGCAAAAATTATGCAGCAGATTTAAAGCCTTAGAGCGCCGATCTGCTTCAACCAGATCGACGCTCTAAGACCGGAAAGGCCTAATCTCCTCACACAGACGTCGTTGCCAGTTGCTGGCGAGAGTGCTTACGCATTGCCCGAAATGGCGGTTGCACGGCGGCGTGCACGGCGCGACAGCCAGAAGGGCAGAATGGCAACGGCTGCCGCCAGAACCCAGAGCACAATGCTGATGGTGCTGCTGAACAGGATCGAGACATCGCCGCCGCTGATTGCCAGCGCATTGCGCAGGTTCACTTCCATCACCCGTCCCAGCACGAAGCCGAGGATGATCGGCGCCATGTCGAAACCGGCCTTGCGCAGCAGCCAGCCCAGCATGCCGATGCCGAGCATCAGGAAAATGGCAAAGACGGAGGCATGGGTGGAATAGACGCCAACGATGGAGAGCACCAGAATGCCGGGCACCAGCAGCCAGTTCGGCACAGTCAGCACGCGGGCGAAGATCTGCACCAGCGGCAGGTTCAGCGCCAGCAGGATGAAGTTGCCGATGAACAGCGAAGCCACCAGACCGCCGACGATTTCCGGCCGTTCATTGAGAAGCATCGGACCGGGCTGGATATTGTAGAGCATCAGCGCCCCCAGCATGACCGCCGTAGTGCCGGAACCCGGAATGCCCAGCGTCAGCATCGGCACGAAGGCCCCGCAGGCGGTGGCGTTATTGGCCGCCTCGGGAGCGGCCAGCCCGCGCACGTCACCCTTGCCGAACGTGCCTTCGCTATCGGAAAAGCGCTTTTCTGTCGTGTAGGACACCGCACTGGACACAGAGGCCCCCGTACCCGGTAGCACGCCGACCACGAAGCCAATCACAGAACCGCGCAGGGTCGCCCCGATGGATTTGACGAGATCGCTGGCCCGCGCCGTCATACGGCCAAGTTCGCGAATGACAGTGACGCCACTGTTTTGATGTTCCAGAATGATCAGCGCTTCCGAGATCGAGAACAGTCCGATCACCAGCGTCACGAATTCGATGCCGTCGCCGAGTTCCGGCTCGTTGAAGGTAAAGCGATAAGCTCCCGATGTCGCATCGAGACCCACGGTTGCCAGCATCAGGCCAAGCGTGCAGCCGATCAGCGTCTTGGCCGGATCGCTGCCCACCATGGAGCCGAGTGTCGCGAAGGCGAAGATCATCAGCACGAAATATTCCGCCGGGCCGAAGCCGATGGCGAGTCCTGCCAGCATGGGTGCGAAGAAGGCAAGCCCAATCACCCCCAGAATACCGCCAACGAAGGAGGCGATGCCGGACAGCGCCAGCGCCTCGCCCGCCCTGCCCTGCTTTGCCATGGGATAGCCATCCATGGCGGTCATCACCGCCCCGGCATCGCCGGGCACGTTGAGCAGGATGGACGAGATGCGCCCGCCATATTCCGCCCCGCAATAGACGGCGGCCAGCAGGATCATGGTGCTTTCAGCCGGAAGCCCCATGGAATAGGCGATGGGCATCAAAAGCGCGATGCCGTTGATCGGGCCGATGGCGGGCAGCGCACCGACCATGGTGCCGAAGAAGCAGCCGATAAAGCCGATCAGCAGGTTTTGCCAGGTCAAGGCCACGGCAAAACCCTGCCAGAGATAATCAAAACTCATAGGATTTTCCTTCCTACAGCATTTCCGGGAAAGCCGCAGAGCGGCTCTCCTTCAGGAAATCCATCAAAACAAGGAGACAGGCAGGGGCCTCAGCCAAACCAATTGCCGGCCGGCAGATAGACTTCGAGCAGCAGCGAAAACACCACCCACCAGAGTGCGGCGTGACCCGCCGCGCCGATCAGTGATTTCAGCCAGGGCGCGCCGAAGATGATGCCGGTGCCGAAGGTCAGAACAAAGACGGAGACTGCAAAGCCCGCTGGCTCGAACAACAGCACGGAAACGACCAAAAGCGCGGGGACGCTCAAAATGCGCAGCAGAAGGGTACCGGAGGGAAAGCCCTCCGCCCAGCCGGGTGATTTGAGGTAAAACAGGCTGAGCCCCGCCAGCACCACGGCCAGCGCGACGGGAAACACCCGAGGCCCTAGCGGGTCGGAAGCAAAGGCATATTCGATCATGCTGCCGCCAATGCCGTAAGCGGCGGCGAGCGCCAGCAGGCATATGGCCGAGATACGGCCGACAAGCCGCCTCGAAGCCGAGGACGGTGTAGGAAGGTCCGACATGGCTGTCACCCTTTGAAGATGAAAATGGGAAAGCTCCCGGACCAGAGGCGCCGGGAGCAGAAGGGTTTACATTCCCGCTTCCTTGGCGAGGATCTTGAAGCGAGCCACGTCCTGCTTCACGCGCTCCTGGAAAGCATCGCCAACCAAGGTGAATTCAAAAAGGCCACGCGCTTCACGCTCCTTGGCAAATTCAGGCGTCTTGGAGATCTTTTCGAAAGCCTGGGTCCACCATTGGTAATCGGCATCGGAAACATCCTTGCCGACGTAGTAACCGCGCCATACCGGCCAGTCGATGTCGAAGCCCTGTTCCTTGGCGGTCGGCACGCTCGACAATTCTCCCGGCAGCCGCTCAGGCGCCATCACGGCCAGAATGCGTACCTTGCCTGCCGTATGGTGCTTGACCATTTCCGCAGCATCACCGGAGCCCACCTTCACATGGCCGCCTTCCAGCGCCGTCAGCACGGCTCCGCCACCCTCCAGCGCCACATAGCGCATTTTCTTCGGCTCTTGACCTGCCGCCTTTGCCAAAAGCGAACCCTTCATCCAGTCCTGCGAACCGACGGCTCCGCCACCGGCAATGGCAAAGCCGGTCGGATCGGCCTTATAAGCCTCAACCAGTTCGCCAAGGGTCTTGTAGGGAGAGTTGGCCGACACGACCAAAACGCCGTAATCCGCGCCAAGGGCGCCCAGCCAGCGCACTGCCGTCTCATCATACTGGCCGAACTTGCCCTGGGCGATCAAAAGCGCCGAGCCGGAAGACGCAGCCGAGATAACATTGCCATCCTTGCCGCGTTTGCCGATCATATGGTTATAGGCCACCGCGCCGACGCCACCTTCCATATAGGTGACGACCATGGGGCGGGAGATTTCCTTGGCTTCCAGCAGGCTATTGGCTGCCAGGCGGCAGGTCAGATCGAAACCGCCGCCTGGCTTTGCGCCAGCAAGGCATTCGGGCTTTGAGGGCTCCGCCATGGCCACACCCGCCTGGATGACCATGAGTGCCGCGCCGGCAGCAAGGCTCGTGAAAATTCTGTTCATGCGTTCCTCCCAATTGTCTCAGACAAAGAGGGTCCGAAAGCCACACGCATCCGCCGCGCAAACCGTCGGTCAGCGCGTCAAACACAAGCCATGCTCGTTCCGGAATACCCTCCCCGGTCTGCCGGTATTCCTCTGAACCGGCAGTGATGCCCAGCTTATGCCGTATTGCTGTCACCCTCCTGTCATCGTTAAAAATTGCTGAGACTCTTGATCGAACGCGGCTGACATGTCAGCATTTATGCTTGCAATCCGTTCGAGTTTCACCCGTCATGCGCATATTGCTGGTCGAAGATACCCACGATGTCGGCGAGGCCGTGTGTCGGCGCTTTCAGTCTGCCGGCCACACGGTCGATTGGCAGACCAATGGCGCGCATGCCGCAGAAATCCTGGAATTCACCGAATACGATCTGGTCATTCTCGACGTGATGCTGCCGGGCCTCGACGGGTTTTCGGTGCTGAAGGGATTGCGCAGCGCCAAGCGGGATGTGCCGGTTCTGGTGCTGACGGCGCGTTCCGAAATCGATGACAGGGTGGGCGCGCTTGACCTTGGGGCTGATGATTATCTCGTCAAACCCTTCGACTTCCGCGAACTCGAAGCCCGCGCCCGCGTGCTGATGCGCCGCAGAAACAGCGGCCACGCCACCAATATCCTGAATTTCGGCGATGTCAGCCTTGATCGTGCCAATCGCAGCGTCAAGGTCGGCAAGCGGGAAGTGCAGTTGAAGCGCCGCGAGATCACGCTTTTGGAAATTCTGGCCTCCCGGCCCGGCAAGGTGTTCAGCAAGGAAGAGCTGCTGGATCAGCTTTTCGGCTTTGAACAATCGGCTGGGCCGAACGCGGTGGAACTGTATGTGGGCCGACTGCGCAAGAAGCTGGAGGGGGCAGCCGCCCGCATCGTCACCGTGCGCGGCCTCGGCTATCAACTGGTGGCCGATGACAACGGCTGAGACATCGCTTTTCGGACGCCTGATGCTGCGCTTCGGGGCCATCGTGCTCTGCGGCGCCGCCCTGCTGGTGACCGCCGCCTGGTTCTATGCCCGCGAAGCCGCCGACGACGCCTATGACCGTATTCTCGTTGGCGCAGCACTCCAGATGACAGAAAATCTGGTGGTGAATGACGGTGTGCTGAATTTCGATCTTCCTGCCTCGGCTTTCGAACTTCTCGGCCTTGCCGGTCGCGATCGCATTTTCTACCGCGTGATCGATTCCAATGGCGCCACCCTCACCGGCTATAATGATCTGAACGGCAAGGTGTCGCTGGAATCGACCCATCTGGAGCCGCAACTGAGCAATGGCACCTATCAGGGTGTCGATATCCGGATCGTCACCACGGCCCGCGCCATTACCGATGCGGCGGGTTCGGGCTGGGCCTATGTCGTGCTGGCCCAGACCACGGAAGCGCGGCAGGATCTCGTCTCCGAACTCACCGCCCGGGCACTTTTTCTGGTCGCGATCATGAGCGGGCTGGCGCTGATGGGCGCCGCCATTGCCGTGCGCTATGCCCTGAAACCGGTGGCCACCGTCGGCGAAGCACTGAAGCGGCGGGAGCCACAGGATCTGACGCCGCTTTCCGTCAGCGTGCCGCGCGAGCTTTCGCCGTTCGTCACCTCGATCAACCATTTCATCCAGCGGCTGGACCAGCGGGTGAAGCTGCTGCAACGCTATGTGGCCGATAGCGCCCATCAGCTGCGCACGCCGCTGACAGCACTTTCCGCCCAGCTCAGCCTGATCGATGAAACGCGGCTGCCGCAGGAAGACCGCCGCCATCTGGAGCGCATGCGTGACCGGGCCGCCGAACTGGCTCGCTTTACCAATCAACTCCTCAACCACGCCATGGTCATTCACCGCTTCGATTCGACCCAGCTGACGCCCGTCATCGTGCAGGATGTGGCGCGCCAGGCCTTCCGCGTGGCGGTGCCGATCACCATCGACCCGGATATCGTCGTCTCCTATGCGGCGGATGATGAGGAACTGGTCATCCAGGGCGACGCCCTCAGCCTGCGGGAAGCGATCGTCAACATCATCGACAATGCCATCCGGCATGGGGTGAAGGCGCGGCTCGATGTGCGCGTGCTGCAACTTGGCGCGCAGGCGGTGATCGAGGTGGAAGATGACGGACCGGGAATTGCGCCGGAGCAATGGCCGCATGTCACGCAGCGCTTCGTTTCCTCCCGCACCGATGGCGAAAGCTCCGGCCTCGGCTTTGCCATCGCGGCAGAAGTGGCCACCGCTCTTGGCGGCGAACTGGGCTTTCGCGAAGCGGGCAAAAACCACGGCTTCATCGTGTTCATCGCGCTGCCGCTTGCGCAGGGAATAAAAGCATGAGGGTGCCTTTCCAGCAAAAGTGCAGAGCGGTTTTCCTGCTTTTTACCCTTTTATCCGGCCCGGCATTGGCCGCGGAGGGCGAAACGGCGCTGTTTCCTGCACCCGGGCAGGAGCAGCAGCGGCTGGTGGTGCATGCCGCCACCGATCTCGATGCCATGCGCCCGCTCATCCTGGACTTTCAGGAAACCGCACCGGATGTCACGGTGGAGCTGGTCGACTACGTCACGACCGATCTTTTCCGCGATGCCGCCCGCGCCTGCCGCAACGGCCAGAAAACGGCGGACATTCTTCTGTCTTCGGCGGTCGATCAACTGGTCAAGCTCGCCAATGACGGCTGCGCCCAGCCGCACCACTCCAATGAAGCCAGCAGGGTGCCCGAATGGGCCAATTGGCGCGACGAGGTTTTTGGCTTCACCTTCGAGCCAGCGGTCTTCGTCTACAATAGCAAGCTGGTGCCCCCGACGGATGTTCCGACGAGCCACGAGGCACTGGCGGATCTGCTTCGCATCAAGCCGGAAGATTATCGCAACCGGATCGGCACCTATGACATCAGTGCCTCGGGCATCGGCTATCTGCTGGCCTATTACGATTCCCGCCAGGCGCCGACCGTTTATGGCAGACTGCTGGAAAGCCTGAGCCGAATCCGTACCGTGACCCGCTGCTGTAACAACGAAGTGCTGGGCGAACTTGCCGCGGGCAACGTGTCCATCGCTTATAACGTGCTGGGGTCCTACGCCTATGCCGCAGCAAAACGAAATCCGGATCTCAAGGTCGTCATTCCGCAGGATTACACGCTGATCCTGTCTCGCGGCGCGCTGATCCCGGGCTCGGCCAGTCATGCGGCGCTTGCCCGCCGCTTTCTCGATTATCTGCTGTCTGTGCGGGGGCGGCGTGTGGCGCGGGAAAAGTCGTTTTTCTTTGCCGAAGGCTTTCCACTGCCCGCAGGGGTTTCCGGTCCCGCATCCCTCATGGAAAGTGGCATCGGCCGCCCCATCCGCATTGGGCCAGCGCTTCTTGCCGCCCAGGACGAAAATCAGCGCCGCCGCTTTATAGGCAGTTGGCAGGAGCTTGTGGGGCGTTAGCTTTCTTACAAAACAATTTAGTTATAGCAGTCCGAGTTCCGCCAGCTCACGCTTCAGGTCATCCGGCATGTCTTCCAGATTGGCGCCCGAAGCGGAGAGGTCGCGCGGCGCATCCTTGTCTTCGAGATAGCGCCAGCCCTGGAAGGGCCTGCGCGGCGCGGGCGTCGTTTCCACCACTTCCGGCCCCAGCAGCAGTTCGCAGCGGGTAATGCCATCGCCACCGGTAAAGCTGACAATGTCCAGCAGCTTTTGCCGCGCCATGACCTGACCCTTGATGATCCAGTAGAGCGAGCCGCCATCCAGCAACTCCTCCACCCGCTTCGGCACCATGCGGGTCACATGCGAGCTATGCGGCTGCAAACCGGCGGCCATGGCCACCATGGAGCGTTCCGCCACCCATTGGCGCAGATCGTCGAGACTGTCTGCCCCGACGCAGAGTTTGATCAGATGAAGAGCCATGATGCGACGAGATAGACCTTTCGCCGCCGCCGTCAAGATGTTTCAACGGGATGTCTGTGGGGTGGTCATCAACATTCCACGACATTGACGGCCAGACCGCCCAGCGAGGTTTCCTTGTATTTCTCGCTCATGTCATTACCGGTCTGGCGCATGGTTTCCACGCAAGCGTCCAGCGGCACGAAATGGCTGCCATCGCCCTTGATGGCAAGCGATGCCGCCGTGACGGCCTTGACCGCACCCACCGCATTGCGCTCGATGCAGGGCACCTGCACCAGTCCGGCAATGGGGTCACAGGTCATGCCGAGATGATGTTCGAGGGCGATTTCGGCGGCATTTTCCACCTGCTCCGGCGTGCCGCCCATCACGGCGGCAAGCCCTGCAGCCGCCATGGCCGCAGCCGACCCCACCTCTCCCTGACAGCCCACTTCCGCCCCGGAAATCGAAGCATTGTGCTTGATGATGCCGCCAATGGCGGCTGCGGTCAGAAGATAATCGCGCACGCCCTGCTGGTCGGCATCTGGATGAAAATGCAGATAATAGCGGATGGTGGCAGGCACGACGCCAGCAGCCCCGTTGGTGGGCGCGGTCACGACACGGCCACCGGCGGCATTTTCCTCGTTCACCGCCATGGCATAGACCGAGAGCCAATCATTGGCGAGAACCGGGTTGAAGCGGTTGCTGCGCCATTCCTCCTGCAGTTTATCGTGAATGGTCTTGGCGCGGCGCTTGACCTTGAGCCCGCCCGGCAATTCCCCCTCGACCCTCAGACCCCGGTCAATGCAGCCGCTCATGGCCTCCCAGAGCCGGTCCAGCCCGGCATCCAGCGCCTGACGGCTCATCACCGCCTCTTCATTGGCGCGCTTCATCTGGGCGATGGTTAGTCCGGAGGATTGCGCCATGGCCAGCATCTGCCGCGCCGTGGAAAAGGGATAGGGCACCTTTACGGCCTGCTCGGCCTTTTTGGCCATCTGCATGGCGGCAAGTTCGGTATCGGTCACCACGAAACCGCCGCCGATCGAGTAATAGATGCGCGACAGGAGCAGGCGTCCGTCCTTGTCCAGTGCGGAAAAGCGCATGCCGTTGGCGTGACCCGGCAACGGGGTTTTCTTGTCCAGCACCAGATCGCTGGCAGGCTGGAACAGATAGGCCGGGTGGCCGGGAGGACAGACCTTGCCGCTTGCCATGACGGACTGCACGATCTCTTCCATCCGGTCGGGATCGACACTGTCAGGCACTTCGCCCGTCAGCCCGATGATGACAGCGCGGTCCGTGCCATGGCCCACACCGGTAAAGGCTAGCGAACCATGCAGGCTGACCTTCAGCGCCGCCACCTGCGCGCCTGCGGGCCTTGGCCATTCATTGGAAAGAATAAGCTCCAGAAACCGGCAGGCTGCCGTCATCGGCCCCATGGTATGCGAACTCGACGGTCCGATGCCAATTTTGAAAACGTCAAATACCGAAAGAAACATTCAATACCTGCCCTGCTCGCCGCCGCCAAAACCATTTATCCAAGAAAACAGCAGGCTCTGCCCCATGAGCCACCGGCATTCTCTTGAGCGGCAGCGACATCCTGCCTGCACATCTATATAACAGAAAGGCAGCGTGATCTGTTCGGATCACGCTGCCTCGTCCCCCGCCGGAAATTCAACGGGTCGTGCCCTATCCCCCGATAGGCACGTGATTTGTCTTAAATCATTCCTGTTACCTGCTCAAGCGGCTGGTGACAGGATCACACGCCCCAAGCCGGCCAAGACGTCGTCCTCGCAACACAAGCCTTTGTTTCAAAAGGCTTCCCCAGAAGCCACACTCTACCCATTTCCCCGAAATGCTCTATCATCGCGCCGGGAATCGACCCTGAAACTTCGAAACGCACTGGACGACCTTACCCGTGAACCCCTTGCCCCTGACGCTGCTGGATTATATCGCGCTTGCCTTCTTCGGCTTCAGCTGGTTCGGCTTCGGGCTGATGAGCGGCGGCCATGTGTTTCGTTCCCGCACCAGTCTCAGCCGCGTTATGCAGCATCACCGGCGCATCTGGATTCACAACGCCATGAAGCGCGATCTGCGCATGATCGATACGCAGATCATGGCCGGGCTGCAAAATGGCACGGCCTTCTTCGCCTCGACTTCGATCATCGCCATAGGCGGCTGTTTTGCCATGCTCGGCTCCACGGAAAAGGTGGACGCCGTCTTGCGCGACCTGCCACTGTTCGGTGCGGCTGGCCGCACCGCCTTCGAAATGAAAGTGTGCGGGCTGATTGCGATTTTCGGCTATGCGTTTTTCAAGTTCGGCTGGTCTTACCGGCTGTTCAACTACTGCACCATTCTCTTTGGAGGCCTGCCGATGGCGCAGGAGGTGCACAACGATCCTCAGGCGGCGGAAACCGCGGCGGAACGGGTGATCGACATGAACATTCTGGCGGGCAAGCATTTCAATGCCGGGCTCAGGGCCATTTTCATGTCCATCGGCTATCTCGGCTGGTTTCTCAATGCCACCATGTTCATGCTGATGACGGGTTTCATTTTCTTTGTCCTGTTGCGGCGTCAGTTCTTTTCCCGTGCGCGGGATGCCGCCGGAAACCCCGGCCCCGGCGCTTTTTGACCGACAGGATGACAGCCTTGACCGTTTCAACACCCACTTCCAGCGCTTCCCGGCGCATTACCCTGCTGGACGGGCTGCGCGGACTGGCGCTCATCGCCATGGCTTCCTATCACTTCACCTGGGATCTGGAATTCTTCGGTTATGTGGAAGAGGGAACGGCGGTCTCCGGCCCGTGGAAATATTATGCGCGCGGCATTGCCTCGACCTTCCTCTTCCTTGTGGGTGTCAGTCTCGTGCTTGCCCATGGTCGCGGCATTCGCTGGCAGTCCTTTGGAAAGCGTCTCGGGCAGATCGCGGCGGCGGCGGTTCTGATCTCCGTCGCCACCTATTTCACCATGGGGGCTGGCTGGATCTTCTTCGGCATCCTGCACGCCATTGCGGTGACGAGTCTGGCGGGACTGCTGTTTGTGAAACTGCCGGAGGTGGTGACGCTTGCCGCTGCCCTTGGCTGTTTGTGGCTTGGGGCTTACGGGCACTCACCGCTGTTCGACACTCCGGCCCTCTGGTGGCTGGGCCTGTCGGAAACCCTGCCCCGCTCCAATGATTACGTGCCGGTCTTTCCCTGGTTTGCTGCCGTGCTGTTTGGCATTGCCGCCGCCAGGCTTGCCCTGCGCTTTGGCTGGACGGAAAGGCTTGCCGGCCTGCCGGGCGGGCCGCGCCTGCTGCAATGGGCGGGGCGACACAGCCTTATCTTCTATCTCGTTCATCAGCCGGTTCTGATCTCGCTGGTCTATCTTGCCAGCCTCGTTGCCCCGCCGCCAGCGCCAGACCCGGCGCTCAGCTATAGCAAAAGCTGCCAGCGTTCCTGCGTTGCAGGCGGCAACGAGGCCCGGTTCTGCAACCGATTCTGCAGCTGCACGCTGGAAAAACTTCAGCAACAACAGCTACTTGCGCCTCTCCAGTCTGGCGCAATCATTCCCGAGCAGGATGATCGTGTCCTGAAACTGGCGCGGGAATGCACAATCGCCAGTCCTTAAGCGCCTGCCGGATCGGCCTGTCCGGTTTTCGCAGGCGCGGTAACCGAACAGACGCTTCCGGGAAAATGCCTTGTCATCTTTCCTTCGGATGCGTTCGAAGGAACCTGAACATGAACGCCTATCGAATGAAGCCGCTGAAATACCCTTGGCTGCCGCTTCTCTATGGCGGTGCCTGCGTCCTTGCCCTGTTTCTCGAGTTTTATATTTCGCCCAGCGCCATTCCGGCGCTGCAAGGCATGATGCCCGTGCTGGCGGGCTGCCTGATCGCAACAGCTGCGGTGGCTCTGGATCTTTGGGCCGTCAATACCATGATGACCAGTCAGACCCCCGTCCGCCTTGACCGCTGCGCACAGCGGCTGGTGACCGAAGGGCCGTTTCGCTACACCCGCAACCCGATCTATCTCAGCTACACGCTGCTGATGATCGGCGGCGGGCTGATCCTGCAAAACAGCTGGATGCTGATGGCAGCCCCCATCACGGCGCTGGTTACCACGCTGATTGCCATCCGCAATGAGGAAATGCACCTTCTCGTGCGCTTTGGCGTCGACTTCGAACGCTACTGCCGCCAGACCCGCAGGTGGATCTGAGGGCCTGCCCATACACCTTCGGACAGACTCTGGAGACCAGTTGCTCTACAACAAAAGCAAGGCCGGAAACGGCCTTGCCATAAGCGTAATGAGTTCAAAGATTATAGCTCACGTCCCAACGCCGATTTCCACGAGGCGGGTGAGACAGGCTTCTTCCGCCTGATCCAGTTCGCTCAGCGTTTCCTCGATATCCTTGCGCTTCTGACGCAATTCATCGCGCTTTTCGTCGATGCGTTTCATCATCAGCTTGAGCTGGCCAATCTCGCCTGGCGGCTCCTTGTAAACATGGACGATTTCGCGAATTTCGGCTATGGTGAAGCCAATGCGCCGGCCACGCAGAATTTCCTGCAGCAGGCGGCGATCCGCTGCGCGGTAAAGTCTGGTGCGTCCGCGCCGCTCGGGATTGAGCAGCCCCTCGTCCTCATAGAAGCGAAGGGTACGGGTGGAGACACCGAATTCGCGCGTGAGCTCGGTAATGCTGTAAAACTTCTTCAATGCCGCTCAGCCTCTGTTTTTCGCAGCATTTTATTGACTTTGACGTAAAAGTCAATTTTAGCGAATTCAGCTAAACCTATGAAAGCATCAGGATATGGAAAACCACCATGTCGCGAGCCCAAGGAACGAAAAGAAGCCGGTAATATCGGTAACGGTGGTCACAAAAACCGCCGAAGCGACGGCGGGATCGATGCCCACCCGATCCAGCAGCAAGGGAATCATAATTCCCGCCAGCGCCGCCGCCAGCATGTTGATGAGCATGGCGGTTGCGATGATGCCGCCGATATTGGGGTCCTGAAACCAGAGGCCTGCGACGACACCGATCAACACGCCAAAAATCATGCCATTGACCAGCCCGACCCCCACCTCTCGCCGCACGACGCGGAAGGCGTTGTGAATATCGAGATTGCGGGTGGCAAGCGCCCGCACCGTCACCGTCATGGTTTGCGACCCGGCATTGCCGCCCATGCCCGCCACGATCGGCATCAGCACGGCTAGCGCCACGATCTGCTCGATGGTGGCCTCGAAAAGGGAAATGACCGAGGCTGCGAGAAAGGCCGTCAGCAGGTTGACCAGCAGCCACGGCACACGGGAGCGCGAGGTTTCGGGAATGGTGTCCGACAGCTCTTCGTCACCCACGCCGCCGAGGCGCATCAGGTCTTCCTCGGCCTCTTCCTGGATAACGTCCACCACGTCATCAATGGTGAGCACGCCCACGAGCCTGCCGCCCTCATCGACCACGGCGGCGGAAAGAAGGTCATATTGCTCGAAAAGCTGGGCGGCCTCTTCCTGGTCCATATGCGCGGGAATGGGATGGTTGGTTTCCCGCATCACCGCTTCGATCTTCGTCTGCCGCTTGGTGCGCAGAATGCGGTCGAGATCGACCGCGCCGAGCAGCTTGAAGGTCGGGTCGATGACGAAGATCTGCGTGAAGCTTTCGGGCAGCTCTTCCTCATCGCGCATGTAATCGATGGTCTGGCCCACGGTCCAGAACGGCGGCACGGCCACGAATTCCGTCTGCATACGGCGGCCAGCGGAGCTTTCAGGATAATCCAGCGCCCGGCGCAAGCGTACCCGCTCGGTAAAGGGCAGTTGCGCCAGGATTTCCTCGCGGTCTTCCTGGTCTAGGTCTTCGAGAATGTAGACGGCGTCGTCTGAATCCAGTTCGCCAATGGCGGCGGCAATCTGCGCATTCGGCATCTGCTCGACGATTTGCAGACGGATGCCTTCATCCACCTCCGTCAGCGCCGTCATGTCGAAATCATCGCCCAGCAGGCGCACCAGCGCCACGCGCTGGTCAGGCTGGATCGCCTCGATCAGGTGGCCGAGTTCGGATTCATGAAGCTTGGCGACGTGCTGGCGCAGATAAAGCACATCACGGTCCGCGATGGCGGCGCAGACGAGCGCCAGGAAATCCCCGCGGATCGAGCCATCTTCATCATAGATGTCTTCGTGATCCTCCTCCGGGCGGTGGTCCAGTGGGCGCAGGTCTTCTTCCAAATCGCTCATTCTTGCGCTCCCGGTCTCTCTTGCACCTGCTTTTTTCGGCAAAAGCAGGAAGGCTGCGCCCTCTTCCGTCTTCAGTTCCACCGGAATGGAAAGGGAATCGGCGAGATCACACACCTACCGCATAAACGGTTAAGCAAGCCCTCGTCCAGAACGGAAAGAGCCTTGTCTCGACAGACGTTCAAAGACGTTTCGACAATGAGCGGAAAGCTGCAAATGTTCCATGGCGGGAACAGGATGCGCACCTGCAATGGTAAGGAAGGCGGCGCGTTCTTGCGCCACCTTCCTCGAAATTCAAGCCGTCTTGAGGCGGGCTGCGATGACCGCAACACGCTTGCCATAGGCTTCGGCGGTATCGAGATCGCCTTGCGGAATTTCATCCGCGCCGACATCCGAAGGCGACTGAACCAGCGCGCCCACAGAACCACCGAGATTGTTGATATCGGTCCGCTGGGCTGCCTTGGTGTTGCTCGGCATCAGACCGAGGCTGACCCAGATGCCGCCATGCTGCGAAGCCAGCGTCTGGAGCGAAATCAAGGCCACCTGCTTGTCACCGTTCAGGCTGGCGCTGTTGACGAAACCGCCAAAAACCTTGTCCTGCCAGCCGCGCGCGAACCACACCTTCGAGGAGGCGTCCGCGAATTTTTTGAACTGCCAGCTGACATTGCCCATATAAGTCGGCGAACCGAAAATGATCGCATCGGCAGCACCGAGCGTTTCCCAGGCCGATTCCGGCAGATTGCCCTCGGCGTCGATTTCGAGCAGATCAGCGCCTGCCCCCTTGGCAACATATTCCGCCACACGCTTCGTGTGGCCGTAGCCCGAATGAAATACGACGGCAACTTTGGTCATGACACACCCTTTTTCTTGAAAACCCCTGGGACTCATCCGGCTGGATGATCCCTGACCCAAAGAATTATACAGCGGCCCCTAGAACGCTTCATTGTTTCACGGAAACAATGAAGCGCCATAACTCCTTGTTTTTACGCATTTCCGGACGGAACACCGTTTTCCACTTTTCCTGGAAATGCTCTAAAGGCCGATGCATGCATATCCACACGGTTGCAAATTCGAAAGAAGGTATTTTTCATGCCTATAGGCAGGTTTTTGTGCCTATGTCAGCAGCATGCAGATGACTGAAACCAGCACCAGACCGGCCCATGCCCTGTCGATGAGGCCGAGCCCGGACAGGATATCCTTCGCAGACACATTGCGGCGCCCGGCGGCATTCATCATCGGTTCGCTTACCCGCGCTCCGGCATAAAGTCTCGGGCCTGCCAGCGCCACATCCAGCGCCCCCGCACAAGCCGCTTCCGGCCAGCCGGAATTGGGCGAACGATGCAGGCCGTGATCGGCCATCATCACACTGAACGCGCGGTGGGCGGCAATCCTGCCCTCGCCCGCCCAGGCCGCCGCAACGATCAGCCAGCCAGCCAGCCGTGCGGCGGGCCAATTGGCAAGATCATCCAGCCGCGCCGAGGCCCAGCCGAAATGCAGATAGGTCTCGCTCTTGTGGCCGATCATCGAATCGGCGGTGTTCAGCATCTTGTAGGCAAGAAGTCCCGGCAGACCGAAGAGCCCGTACCAGAATGCGGGTGCCACGACCCCATCGGCAAAGTTTTCAGAAAGGCTTTCGAGCGCCGCTCGCGTGACGCCCGCCTCGTCCAGCACGGTGGTATCGCGCCCGACAATCATGGAAACGGCGCGGCGGCCCGCAGCAAGGCCCTCGGCCTTCAAGGCATCTGCCACGGCCTTGACGTGATCGAGCAGGCTCTTCTGCGCCAGAAACACCGCCGCAACCGCAATTTCCAGCAGAAAACCGAGCGGCCCAAGCAGCATGAAAAGGCGGTGCAGCGCATATCCCCCGACCAGGCTTGCAAGAAGCAGAATCACGATCGCCGCCACCCCCGCCAGACGCCGGAGGGAGGGGGCGAGGCTGCGGCGGTTGAGCAAGCTATCCAGAAAGCTGATGGCCTTGCCGAAGATCACCACCGGATGCGGCAGCCGCGCCCAGAGCCATGGTGGATCGCCAACCCAGCGGTCGAGAAAAAGGGCTGCGATCAGGGACAGGAATTGCACCGTCATGCCCCTGCCCCCGTAAAGCTGGAGAGTGCTGCCCGCAGCCTTTCATCCGCCTCGGCATCGGGCGCAAGGCCAAAACGCATCCAGCCCGGCGCATAATCGAAAATACGGGTGAGAATATGCGCCCGGCAGAGATGTGCATGCAGCGCCGCTGCCTTCTCATGCTCCACCAGCGCAAACAACGCAGTGCCGCCAATGACCTTGAGATCGTGCTGATCCAGAATGGCTTGAAGAGCCGCCCGCCGTTCAAGGATGCTGGCGACGATGGCACTCCGGTTGGCGCGGAAAAGACCTGTCGCCACCGCCAAGGCCGGACCGGAGACCGCCCAAGGCCCCAATCCTTCCACAAGTTTTGCCTCGATGGCCGGATTGGCGATCACAAAGCCAAGACGCAGACCTGCCATGCCGAAAAACTTGCCAAAGGAACGGAAGACGACGAGGTTTTCCTCATGCTCCACCGCACCCGCCAGCGATTGCGCCGCCTCGGCATCGGCAAAGGCCTCGTCCACCACCAGCAATCCGCCATGCGCCGCCATCCGCCGGGCAAGCGCCAGCAATTCTTCCGCCTCGAACACCCGGCCCGTGGGGTTATTGGGATTGACGATCACGGCAAGGCTGTACCGCTCATCGATCTTGTCCAGCGAACCCACCGCATCCACCGCGATACCTGAAGCTGCAAGACTGCGGGCATATTCGCCATAGGTAGGTGAGAGAATTGCGGCTCGAGGGCGGGTGGACATTCGACCTTGAGCGGATGGATCGATCAGCTTCGGCAAGAGCTGGATGGCAGCCTGCGTTCCCGGTACCGGCAGCGGCAGACGCGTACCACTGCCGTAAAAATCCCGTGCCGCGAGCCGCGCCTCCTCCTCCCGTTCGCGATCCGGCAGCCGGTGCCAGGCGCGTGGGTCGATGGTGGGCAAGCAGGGCGGACAGGGATTGATGCCGGTGGAAAGGTCCAGCCAGCCCTCGATGCGTCCGCCATAAAGACGGGCGGCGGCAGCAAGCCCGCCGCCATGCTGGATCGGCCCCGTCATTGCGGCAGATCTCCGGCAAGATCGATCAGATGCATGTAGGAACCTGCCACCGAACCCCGCCGCAGGCCGACAGGACCCAGATCCTCGCCCAGCGCGTCTTCCGCTCTGAACAGCCGATCCGCCTCGCCCTCCTGCTGCACGGTGGAGTAATGAAATTCATGCGCGGTCATCGCTCCGGCAAAAAAGTCCTTTTGCAGCGGCGTCAGCCGCCGATAGCCGAGATACCGCTTGCGATCGGCGAAACTGGTGGTCAAAGGCAGCAGGCCCGTCATGGCGTGAGACCGGCCCTCGGCATCCACCAGCGCGTCGCCCAGCACCATATAACCGCCGCACTCGCCGAAAATTTTCGTGGCAGATCGCGCTGCGGCGTGAAGCGCGGCCTTGAAGCTGAGCGCCTCAACCAGCCTTGCGGCATGAAGCTCGGGATAGCCGCCGGGCAGATAGATGGCGTCGGCATCCTGAGCGGGGGCCTCATTTTCAAGCGGCGAGAAGAAGCGGATCTCCGCGCCGCGCCGTTTCCAGCCCATCAGCATGTGCTCGTAGCAAAACGCAAAGGCTTCATCCCGCGCCACGGCAATCCGCTGCCCGAGCGGCGGCAGGCGGGCAATATTGGCTTCGGATACTTTATCCGGCATGCGTTTGGCAGCCTTCTGCAAAGCGGCGAGATCGCAGCCCCGCTCCACCAGACTGGCGGCCTGATCGATAAAGCCGTCCAGATCGCCATGTTCTGCGGCCTGAACCAGACCGAGATGCCGCCTTGGCAAAGCAAGCCCCGCCTCGGTGCCGATCACGCCCAGCACCGGCATGCGGATGGCCTCCAGCGCCTGCCGCAGCATGGCCTCATGACGCGGGCTGCCGACACGGTTGAGGATGACGCCCACCACCAGCACGCCGGGACGGAAATCAGCAAAGCCCTTCACCAGTGCCGCGACGGAATGGGATGTGGCGGCGCAATCCACCACCAGCACCACCGAAAGCCCGAGCAGGGCGGCCAGATCGGCGGCGGAACCGGTGCCATCCGCAGCACCATCGAAAAGCCCCATCATCGCTTCGATCAGCAGCAGTCTTCCGCCCTGTCGATGCAGGGCGGCATTGGCCGAAATCAACTCCGGCCGCATGGCCCAGGCATCGAAATTCAGGCAAGGCTCACCGCTGGCGGCGGCATGAAAGGCAGGATCGATATAATCCGGCCCCGCCTTGCCCGGTGCCAGCGCCACCCCCGCCCGCTTCAGCGCCCTGAGCAGGCCAAGGGTTATGGTGGTCTTGCCCGCGCCAGAATGCGGGGCCGCGATCAACAGCCCGCTCATGGCGCGTCCTCGCGTCCGGTTTTGGGAGCAAAGGGATCGGTTTCCAGCCTGCGTCCGGCAAGCGCGCCCAGCCAGTCCAGCGAGGGGCGCAGCCGCACCACCTCACCCAGCACGATGATGGCAGGCGGCTCCAGCCCGGCGGCCAGCATGGCCGTTTCCGCCTCGCCCAGCGTGGTTTCCAGCACGCGCTGGCGGGAAGTTGCGGCGTCACACAGAAAGGCCAGCGGCTCATCCGCCCGCCGCCCCGCCGCCAGCAATTGCGCACGAATATGACCGATATGTTTCATGGCCATATACATGACGATGACGGGGGAGCCGCGGGCAATGGCCTGCCAATCGATCCTGTCCGGCACAGTGCCGGAGGAATCATGCCCGGTGAGAAAGGTGACGGCATGGTTTACCTCGCGGTGGGTGGCGGGAATGCCTGCATAGGCCATACCGCCAATGCCAGCAGTGACGCCGGGCACGATGCGGAACGGCACGCCATGATCCACCAGCGTCAACGCCTCTTCGCCGCCCCGCCCGAACACGAAGGGATCGCCACCCTTCAGCCGCAACACCCGCTTGCCGGATCTGGCCAGTTCCACGAGCCGCAGTGAAATATCCCGCTGCTTTGCCGAGGGCTTGCCGCCGCGCTTTCCCGCATATTCCAGCACCGCATCCTTGCGGGCAAAGGCAAGGCAGGCATCATCCACCAGCGCGTCATGCACGATCACATCCGCCTGGGTCAGCCCGCGCAGCGCAAGCAGCGTGAGCAAGCCGGGATCACCCGGCCCGGCACCGGCCAGCCAGACATGGCCCGGTTCCAGAGGGGGAAGATGCTGCAAGAGATCGCCTGTCATGGCCTCACCTCTACTGCATTCCGTTCAAAACCGGAACTGGTTTGAACAGCATCGTCAGTGGTTTGACAGGGGCGACGAAACTCTGGAGCAACAGCGATTGGCCGCCTGTATTGAAGGGAGGTTTACCGAGCGGTTTAGGGTGTGTGGACATTCGCCCCTGAGCGGGCTGCAAACGGCAATTTCCTGCGCTTCCGGTGCTCATGTACTCAAGTACACTCCGCTCCGGTTCTCGAAAATCACCGTTTTCGCCACGCCCAAAGCCGAATGTCCACACACCCTAGGCCGCAGCCTCGAGGGCAAAAAGCCTTGCCTGCTGCCGGGTCATGCGGCGCTCTTCTTCGCGCCAGAGCTGGTGCACGAGAGTGAGCAGTGCGGCAGCTTCCGGCCCCTGCGTCAGCGCTTTGCCGCGCTTCAGCAAGCCTTCGCAGATCATGGCGCGCTGAGCTTCGGTGCTTGTGCGAATCGTCTCGCGCCATAGCAGCACGGCTTCGGCAAAGAGTGGCGCGATGGTGTGATCGAGCCCCGCCGCCTGAACCAGCGCCTTGACGGCATGAAGCCGCCCGCCCGCCAGGATCGAGCGAACGCGGCGTTCATCGAGACCGCTCAGCATTTCGATCGCCACGGCAAAGAAATCAGCATGCCCCTGGCACAACACCTGCATGAGGAAAGCGGGCGTCAATTGACCAGCCCTGCGCATATCCTCAACAAGATCGGGCATTTCAGCCGGATCGACCTCTCCCGCGATGGCCGCTGCGGCAGAGGCCTGAACATTCCGGCAGAGAGCCCGGCTTTTCACCTCTCCCAACGACAGACGCAGCAAAGCCGCCTCCGAAAAAGCCTCCGCCACCTGCCGAACCAGAAGATTGCGCGCCTGTGCAGGCAGATCGTTACGGGCGAGCAAGGCGCCGCGCACCGCCTCGCGATCGCCGAAACGCTCGGCAATGCGGATCAGGCTGAAGGCGGAAAGCTGGGCGGTTGCGTTATCCAGCAGCACCAGCACATCGCAACCATCGCCGATTTCGGCCAAGGCCGCCGCAACCGTTGCCGCAAGATGCGGACGCGCAGCAACAAATGCGCGGGTATAGCTGCCACCGCGCCCGCAAAGCTCAACAAGATCGGCCTCGCTCAGCACCGGGGAAAACAGAATGACGCGGGATGCGATCTCCGGCTGATCTTCCGCAAGCGCCAGAATGAGACTGCGCGGCGCATCCGCCGAATGTCCAAGCGCTTCGGCAAGACCCTGACGAACCAGCGGCGAGGGATCGTCCAGAAGATAGGTCATGGCCATCAAGGCGGCCTGACGTTCGTCTTCCGTCATGGCCGAGGTCAGATAAGCACGCCCGAAGGCATTGGCGGCCTTGGCGCGATCCCCTGCCCTTGCCGTTTCCGCCCAGCGAAAAAAAGCCTTTACCAGCACTCGAAACCCCAGCCGCTACATCAGGACAGGCAAGTGCTTTCGCATCCCGACCCTGAAGAAAACCGCGCCCTACCCGGCACAATCAAGGCTTACGGGAAAATGGTTTAAGATTGGTTCACCATATCTCTTAACCAAGGCAATGCAGGCATCTTGGCAGCATTACTTTGCTTGGGGTCTGCGCAGTTCGAAAACCTCGGTCACCGTCGCATAATCCATATATCCCAGACGCGAGACGGGCTGTGCGAGCGTGACATCGAAGCGCCCGTCCCGGAGCGCCCGTTCGGCGATATGGATGCCGAGCACCTGACCGAAGACGGCAATATTCTCCGACTCACCACCGGAAATATCCTTCGGCACCATGATTTCGGTGACCTGGCATTCCAGCACCGCCATGGCTTCCGCCACATAGGGCGCAGCAACAAGGCGGCCCGTGACAGGCGTCAGCCCTGCCCTTTCAAACTCGCTGACGCCGTGATCGAAGGGAGCAGACGAGGTATTCATCTGCTGCAACAGATCGTGGCTGACGAAATTGGCCGTGAAACAACCGGTTTCCTCGATGTTTCGAACGGAATCCTTGCGGCCGCTCGACGAAAACATTACCAGCTTCGGGCGGTCGGAAATGGCATTGAAGAAGGAATAGGGCGCGAGGTTGAGGCTGCCGTCTGCGGCCTTCGTGCCAATCCAGCCGATGGGCCGGGGCGAAACGATCGCCTTGAAGGGATCATGCGGCAAGCCATGCTGATTGGTGGCGGTTTCGTAGAACATCAGCCTTCCTCTCCCATCCAGGTAACAACGTCCTCAAGCGCCGGGCGTGGACGCTCGACAATCGGGAAGGTGGTCGAGCCCATATGAATGAAGCCGGCCACCTTTTCACCCGGCTCGATGCCGAGCAGCGGATGCGCCGCCTCATCGAAGGCAAACCATTCCGATAGCCAGTTTGCCACAAAGCCGTGGGCATTGGCCGCCATCAGCAGGTTGAGGCACACCGCCCCCGCCGACATGACCTGTTCCCATTCCGGGATCTTCACATGCGGTCCCGCCCGGCTGATCACGCCGATCACGACGGGCGCGCGCGTGAAACGCGTACGCTCCACCTTGATCATCTCCTCGCTCAGCTCGGGATTTTTGCTGAGCGCCATCTCCAGCAAGGCCTCGCCAATGTCCACCCGCTTCTGGCCACGATAGACGATGAACCGCCAGGGCGCGAGCTTGCCATGGTCCGGCACCCGCACGGCAAGCGACAGAATGGATTGCAACTGCTCTCCCGAAGGCCCGGGCTCGCACATCTGAAAAGCAGGAACAGAACGACGCGTCGCCAGATAATCGAGAAGCGTGATGTTTTCGTACATTGGAAAAGATGTCCTTGCGGTACTGGCTGAAAAATGTCGCTCTCTTTTGACGCAAGACCTGCGTTTAAACAAGAAGCGCCCCGGTCTTTCACAGTCTGGCAAAGGCAGGGCCTTGAAATTGCCATGGCATTCCGGTTCTACTTCGGCAACATTGCGATATGAATCGGTTTTGCGGACGCATGACATCTCTTCTCCCCCGCCTTGCGCAGGTCTTCATGGCCGTGGCGCTGACCATGCCGGCCCTGCCGGTGCGGGCGGAAGATGCGTTCCAGTCTTTCAAGCAACTGCAAAGCCCGCCGAAAATGCCGAAGCTGAATTCCTTTTCACCGCGGCTGGGTTCGGTCCACAACGCCAATGCCCGCATGGTGGCGCTGGAAGCAAAACTGACTCCGGATGGCGCACCCCTGAAGCGCGGCCTGCGCTGGCGCGTCTTCAGCCCCGTGGCCGATGCCGAGGGCAAGCTGCCGCTGGTGGCCAGCAGCGAGGGCGGTTCGGCTGAACTGCAACTTTCTCCCGGCAGCTATTTCGTCAATGTCTCGCTTGGCCGGGCGGGGGTAACCAAGAAGCTGGAAGTGCCGGAGCAAGGCGATGTGCCGCGTCAGGTGATGGTGCTGGATGCGGGTGGCCTGGTGTTGAACGCCGTTTCCGGAACCGATACCCGCATCAAGCCATCCACCCTCAAATTCAAGATCTATGCAGGCGATGCCCAGGAAGACAGCAATCGCGGCCTGGTGATGGAAAATATCGAGCCGAACACGATTGTCAGCCTCAATACCGGCACCTATCACGTCGTATCTGAATATGGCGACGTGAATGCCGTGGTGCGCGCCGATATCAAGGTGGAGGCGGGAAAGCTGACGGAAGCCACCCTTCAGCATCGCGCAGCCCAGATCACCTTCAAGCTTGTTGCTGACCAAGGCGGCGAAGCGATTGCCGATACCGCCTGGTCCATCCTGACGGCCTCAGGAGACGCAGTGGCGGAAAGTGTCAGTGCCTATCCGGTCATGGTGCTTTCCGAAGGCCGCTACATGGCCGTGGCGCGCAACAAGGACAATATCTACCAAAAGGAATTCTCGGTGAAGGCGGGCGTCAACACCGATGTGGAAGTGCTGCTCAAGGACAGGCAGCAGGCCGTGCAGCAGAATGCCGGCATCGACGCCAATTGATCTCCCCATCAAGGTGTGGGTTTTCCCCAGATGTACCGCTGAAATTGCACTTTTATAGAACGCATTTTCAGACGGCTCCAACAGAGTGTTCACCCTGTTTAAGATCGTCTTGCGCAGGAAAACGGGAACCTCGCAACCACCGATGTTCATCGGGTAAGCCTAATAAGCTTTATTTTACGTTATTGTAACAAAGGAAAACGTGGAAAACCTTTGAGAAAAACAGCAAAAAACCCAAAAAATTTTAGGGGTATTTGAGGTAATTTTGCACCGCAACAACACATGGTGGCGACAAGCCCCGCTAATCTGATGGACTTTTTCTGCAAGCCTTAGAAAATAGCCCCTGAATTCCAGCGGGGCTTTCATGTTTGACGCAAAAATTTATTTCGAACTGCTCGATTGGCTGGACGGCGCGGGGGAAATCCGGCCCGCGGAATTCCTGCGCCGTTTGCAAAATTCATACGATCTCGCAGGCTGCCTCTACGTAGATGCCGCCGTCAGCATTTCCGGTGCGGTAATCCATCAATTGCATCACAGCTTCGACCAAGACGTCTACCGGGCCGTGTCCGAAATGGGCGGCCCGGGCCTCAGCCACATCTTCTCTCGCTGCAGCCGCGCCCTGGAACCCATCGACCTTCAGGAACTCTCGCGGCAGAACCGGCATACGATCGAGTTCAAGCAGCGCATCTATCAGGTCAACAATCGCCTGCGCGCGGTCTGTTATCCGCTTCTGTCGCGTGATTCCCGCAATGCCTTCTTCGTCATCGCCCGAAGTTGCGACACCGAGGAATGGCGACTGGCGCGCCGGTGCTATGACCGCGACATCTACCGTCTGGCCGGAAAATTCCACGCGCGCCAGATCGACAGACAGCATACGGAACCTCTTCATGACGAACAGGCAAGCCTGACCCAGCGCGAAAAAGAGGCCCTGCTCTGGACCGCTGCAGGCAAGAGCTATTGGGAAACATCGATCATTCTCGGCATATCCGAGCGTACCGTGCGCTACTTCATGGCAAATGCGCGAAATAAGCTCGATGCTGTATCAAATACGCAAGCTGTGGCAAAAGCCATGTCTCAGGGACTCATTCCTCCAGCTCCTCAATAATGGGGGTTCCTTGAACCCATAGTATTACTTTATAATTGCGCTAATTTATACTGTCTCTACCGACAGTTTAAATTTGGATCAAATTTCGCGATCCTCGGTTTGTCCAAAAAAAAGGAAGACCGAAATGATCAAGATTCTCAACGGACTGAATAAGCACAACCACAAGGCGGAACTCGAAGACATGTTTCGCCTCAGAAAGAAAGTGTTTCATGATCTCCTGAAGTGGGACGTTCAGGTCGATGGTGATTTCGAAGTCGATCATTATGACGATGCCAATCCGATCTATGTGCTCTCCTATACGCCGGGCACGGAGAAGCTTCGCGGGGCATTGCGGCTTCTGCCGACGCTTGGTCCCAACATGCTCGACGACACTTTTCCTGTCCTTCTCGGCGATCAGCCGGAAATCCGAAGCGCGGCCGTGTGGGAATCCAGCCGCTTCTGCATCGATCCGGAAATCTCATCCGACCGCTCCTCCAATCAGGTGAGCATTGCGGCTGCCGAGATGATGTGCGGCGTAGGCGAATTGGGCATCGCCTCCGGTCTCAGCCATATCGTCACGGTGACGGATGTTTTCCTGGAACGCATGTTCCGGCGCATGGGCTGCCCGGGTGAGCGCATTGCCGACCCGCAGAAGATCGGCTCCGTCTATGCGGTCGCCATCGCCTGGGAAGTCAGTGAGGACCTGCTGGAAAACATGAAGAAGATCGCGGAAATTCCCGGCCGCCTGCTTCCCGCCGCCATGTCGCTGGAACAGGCCCGCGCCGCCTGATGTCGTGATAGGTTTGAAATCCGTATTCACTCTCCCCCGATCCGGGGGAGATGGCTGCAATCTGTTTGCGACAAGAGGCTCGCCTCAATGCGTGGAAAACGCTTCACAGCGAGCGGCGCGCGTTTTACAGCGCCGTGCGTTTTTATCAAACGCACAAAGGACGCTGTAACGCTTTAAATCTGCTGCATAATTTTATCCTTAAATCGATTCCGATTTAAGGAATTATGCAGTAGTGTATCGTGAATCGCGGCCCCAAGCGATCCATGCCGGGGCCGAAATCCGATCTCTCGATCTTGATGGTCCTGCATGCACATCGTGAAAAAGCTGGTTCTGGCCTCGGCTCTTCTGGGTGGCCAGGCCTATGGCCACTCCGCCATTGCCAGTGAGGTCTGCGAGGCAATCCGGGCGGAACTGCAACGCACGCCCATCGTGATCGGCAATCCGTCGGAAACCCGGCTCTACGCCTCGGCCATCACCCGGCAGGATTTCGAAATCCGCAAGACCCGGCAGAACATGCTGCGGCTCGGCTGCTCGCAAAGCATCAGCGTGATCGATCAATCCGGCAAGGATGTCTGCGCCCAGATGGAGACCGCGCTTGCGGGGATGGAAGCGAACAAGCGGGATCTGATGGACAAGCGCCAGCAGGCTGGCGCTGCCGGAGGCCTCAACCCCCGCCGGCAGCAGTTGATGGCCGCCCTCGAGCAAAACCGCTGCGACAGCGCCGATCAGACGAAACCCACCACCGAAGACGCGCCTCGCCCCTACGCGACCCCGACCTATCCCGAGGATCAGGCTGTGCACGAAATGCCGCCCGGGCATCAGGGCGCCATCACGCCCGGCCAGGGGTTCCG
The DNA here is from genome assembly GCF_030815125.1 of Allorhizobium paknamense. Taxonomy (GTDB): domain Bacteria; phylum Pseudomonadota; class Alphaproteobacteria; order Rhizobiales; family Rhizobiaceae; genus Allorhizobium; species Allorhizobium paknamense. The sequence goes on along the minus strand of NZ_JAUSWH010000006.1, from coordinate 76,336 downwards.
CACCATGTGTGTACGCACCTGCGATGGGTCCTTCTTCCCGATTTCCGCCTTTTCAACGCCTGCCAATTTCGCAGCCGATGCCGCCCAGTGCCAGCGCCAATGCCCAGGGGCGGAAACCGAGCTTTACTATCACTCGCTGCTGACCCAGGAAGCGGAAGAGATGGTATCTACCTCCACCGGCCGGTCCTACCGTGACATGCCCTTTGCCTTTGCCTATCGAAACCGTCAGCCCGGCAGCGAAAACCGCTGCAGTTGCACGGCGGCAAATGGCATCAGCACGCCGCAAAGCCCTTCCGTTCTGGAGATCAAGACTGCGCCGAAGATCGAAAAACCGGTAGAGGCTGCCGCACCCGCAGTGCCGGCGGAAGAAAAGCCCGCGAAGGATGCGCCGGAACGCCCCTATGATCCCACCACCGACAAAGTGCGTCAGGTCGGGCCGAAATTCCTGCCTGCCGAAGAAGGCGCGCTGGACTTGCAACATCCTGCCCTGCCGGGACCGCAACCCGTGCAGCCGTGACGGGGCACAGCGTTCGGAAGTTCACCGAACGTCCACACACCCTATTGAAACTCGAAAATCTGCCGGAACACGCCGGGCGCGATCAATGACAGCGGATTGACGGTGAGGCGTGGCGATTCGATCGGCCCGGTCAGCTTGAAGGTAATCCCCAGCAAGCCGCGATCCCGGCCATTGCCGAGGATGAAGCCGATCACCGGCACTTCCGCAAACAGCCGGTTCAGCCCATAGGCAGGCATGAAGGTTCCGGTCATATCCATGCGGCCAGCCGCATCTTTCAGCACGCCCTGGAAGGTGGCGCCCACCTGCTCGCCCCGCACAATGCCGTTTTCCGTGCGCAAAACACCGTCACGATAGATGATGCGCGAAAAGGCCCGCTGGAATTTTTCCGAGCGCACATCGATGTCCTTCTTGACGGCGCTGTTGAGACTCCGGCCCTCATCATCAGCCGGGGTAGAGACGATCTTCTGGAGCCGATCCTCATTCTCGACCCGGAAATTGCGGATATCGAGATTGCCGGACCAGTTTTCGCCCAATGCCCCCCTGATCTTCAGATCCAGCAAACCGCCGCGCATGTGGCTGTAGACATCGGCAAGCCGTGCCACATCGCCCGCATCACCGGCAATCACGGAGATCAGCGGCTCACCCTTGGAAAGATCGCTCTGCGCCACAACAGCCTGCCCGCTATCGGTGACACCGGACAGTTTGAGCGCGGTCATGTTGCCGCCGCGCGTCGCGTAGTTCAGCTTGACGCCGGTCAGAACCTCGTCATTGAAGCCGAGGATCTTGTCCAGATCGACGCGCACGTCGACGTCGTCCGATTTGCCGGAGCCGGGCGCGCCATTGGTGCCGCTGGATTTCAGCTTCTTGAACAGCGGCCTGCCGTCCATGGCCTTGCCCACCACTTTGATGGAGGTGACGCCCTTGTTCATCTGCACGGACACGCCAAAATCATCGGCACTCGCAAGACGAACCTTGTCCAGATCCGCCGAGACCAGGCCGTTTTTGGAAACGACCAGTTTGCCGCTGGCGCCAAAGCCTTCACCATCCAGCTCGAATTTGTCGAGCGATTGCAACTGGCCCTGCGGTGTCAGTTCTACGCTGGCTTTGGCCGCGATACCACTGCCCTTGCTCCAGCCCACCCACGGAACCGACAGCGTCGCTGCCGTCAGGTCGGATTTGACCAGTTGCCGCTTGTCATCCAGACGGGAAATCTCGATATCCACCGGCCCGCTGACCAGCGCGCCAAGCCCCGGCGTCAGCTTGTTGCGATCGTCATCGCTTAACCGGCCCTTCACCTTCCAGTCCGGCGTCACACCATATTTCTTGTCCACCGGCTCGCGAAGGGAAATCTCCATCGGCACGTCATCGATCTTCGCCTTGCCCGCCAGCAAGGCAGCCTTTTGATCGAGAGACAGCGTGCCATCGAAATCGGCAATCTTGCGATCCATGAAGGGACGCTTCAAATCCACGTTGGACAATTCCAGATCAGCCTTCCATTCCGGCGGCGGCGGGTTCTGGTCATTGATCAGACCGGTGGTCAGCGTCACATCCGCTTTCACATCACCGGCGAAATCTTCCGGCACGAACTCCGTCTTCTGAAGAGCCGCCATTGGCTTGAAGGTCGCCAGTTCGGCCATCGCATCCGCCGAACCGCTCAGCGAAAGGGCAATATTGCCCATCAGCGGCTTCTGATAGGTATTGGCGATCGTGAAAAGGCCGTCATCGATCTGAACCTTGCGTCCAGACGCAAAGTAGCTGGTGCCCTCCTTGACCTTCACCTCCATATGCGGCCCCTTCAAGTCGAAGTGGCCGGTCATATCCCGGATTGGCGGTATCTCTCCGGTCACATTCATCCGTGAGTCGGCAATGTCGAAGCGGATCTGCAATTCATCCGGGCCGAGATTGAGCGGGGTGGGAATGAATTTCATCCGCCCCGCCGGAATGAAGACATCGATCGATGCATTGCTGATCGTACCGCCGAACAGATTGGCCAGTACCCAGGCGCGTGGCTTGGAGGCCATCCAGAAAGGCCAGAGCTGCTTTACCGCCAGCGTGCGCATAGTGCCAATCTCACCATGGAAATGAATTTCCGGCGATTGATCACCGAACAACACCCGCACCTGCGAACTCATATTACCGTAAGGCGTCAGTACCGAAAATTCGCTGACATTCAGCTCTTTCGTTTGATGAATAAATGTCCCGAAGGCTTTGATAGAGAAGGGGAAAGCTTCCTCCCCCGCCGATTCCACGAAGGCCGTGCCATTCTGCACCACGAGATCCAGGCCGTAGCCGGCGGGCTGCCCCTGGCCCTGCGGCAGGCGGTCGAGATCGATCACGCCGCCGCTGAAAGGTACATGCATGCGGCCAAAGTCCAGCACCGAGGGCTTCAGCTCTACCGTCAGCTTGTCAAAATCATAAAACAGGTTGAGATCGGCGCGGGTCAGTTCCTGGGCATCACCGTCCAGATAGATCGTCCCCTTGTCAGCCCGCACCCGGGCCGACAGCACCGGCGCGCGGTCTATCGTGCCTCGGCGGGCAACGAAATCCAGATTGAAGCGGGCATCGGCTCCCTCGCGCAGCGTGCCATCCGGCAGGCGCTTCAAAAGCAGCGCGCCCGGTTCCAGATCCGTCATCGTCGCCGCAAGCGAGGTGGTGCGATCCCCCTCGACCGTGGCTTCAGCGGACAGGATGCTATCCTTGCCATTGACGCCGATCTGCCCGTGAATGGCAAGCGCCCCATCCTTGCGGCGGATCAGCGCCAGATCATCCACGGAAATCGCTACCGGATGCCCCAGATTGTCCTGCGCATTGAAGGTGATGCCGCCAAGCCGCAGCCGGTCCAGACTGCCGCGCGCGATGAAGCCGCGCACCTGATCGAGATTGATGAACAGCTTTTCCAGGAAGGACGGCACGGCATCGACCCTGACCTTGGAGAAATCCGTCTGGCCGCCCGCGGGAAAGAGGCTGCTGTCGAAGGTCGTGCCCTCCGCCTCGATCTCATTGACCGCCACACGCCCTGTCAGCAGGGCAAGCGGATCGATCACCAGTTTCACCGTATCCGTCCGCGAGACCTGCTTGCCGGTCTCGCCATCGGTGATCGTCACGTTCTCAGCGGCAACAGCCAGCCGGTAATGCTTGGAAAAGCGAATGGACGTGCCGCCGATTTCCGCTTTCAATCCGGGTCCGACAGCCGACTGGAAAGCCGCCTGGGCCCCGGTCGAAAGAAGCCTGTCCAGCGTCCCCGTTTCCACCGCCGCCACGAACACGGCCAGCAGGACGGCAGCCAGCCCGCATAAAAACGCAAGCCCGCGCCACAGCCGGGTCAGCATGCCACGACGCGGCGGACAGTGCACGATCATCGGATCATCCACCTGCGCACTCGGCAGGCTTTCAAGGGCGATCAGATCTTTCTTGCGAAAACGGACTTTCTCGCCCCGGATTTCTCCCATGTCCCGGCCATCTCTCCTGGTCGTGGATGTGTTTCTTGCCCATGCGGCACGTGAAGCCATCAGCGCGATTCGTCTTAAGCCGCACAATACAATCCCCGGCCCACACCGCGCAAATGCTCAGGATTATTTTTGAATGCGGCAGCCGCCGCCGTGAAGCTCATTCCATTCCGGAAACGGACTTGGAGTCTGCCAGGCGAACGCTATATAGCCGTCGGCCTTATAGGGCCACAAAACCGGCAAAAGAAAGGTCATGCAATGGCTGAATTGCAGATTGGCGACACGGCACCCGATTTCACCCTACCCCGCGATGGCGGAAAAACCATTTCTCTCAGTGATTTCAAAGGAAAGCCCGTCGTTCTTTATTTCTATCCCAAAGACGACACCAGCGGCTGCACCACGGAAGCAACCTCCTTTACCGGCCTTGCCGCAGACTTTGCCAAGGCTAGCGCTGCTGTCATCGGCGTCTCGCCGGATTCGGTAAAGAGCCATGACAAATTCGTGGCGAAGCACGGCCTCTCCATCATCCTCGGCTCCGACGAGGAAAAGAAGACGCTGGAAGCCTATGGCGTCTGGAAGGAAAAGAGCATGTACGGCAAGACCTACATGGGCGTGGAGCGCACCACCTATCTGATCGACGCCAACGGCAAGATTGCCGCGATCTGGCCGAAGGTGAAAGTGCCCGGCCATGCCGAAGCCGTGCTGAAGGCGGTGCAGGAACTGGCCTGAGCGCATCAGTGACAAGAGCGCCTTCTCCCCTGCGGGAGAAGGCATTGCCAACACAAGTTCCCTTCAAAACCGCCAGGCACTTTTGCTGCAAATAGTTCCTTTCACGCATTTGCGAACGCAAAACCGCTTCGCACTTTTGCTGCAAATAGCTCCTTTCACGCATTTGCGGACGCAAAACCGCTTCGCACTTTTGCTGCAAATAGTTCCTTTTTACGCATTTGCGGACGCAAAACCGCTTCGCACTTTTGCTGCAAATGCTTTAAACCCACCCCATGACCGAATTCGATATTCCCACCCTGCGTGCCGGGGCGACACTTGCCATTGCCGCGACCGATCTCGATGTGAAAACCGGCCTTGCCCAGGAAACGGCCCGCCGCTGGCATGCGCGGCGGCTCTCCTTGCGCTCGCCGCTCGATCCGCCGCTGCCGGATAGGCCTGGAAGGCCGGAAAAACCGGTTCTGGTGCCGCCCAAGGCGGTGGGAAAACGCTCGCTGCACACGCTGCCCGGGCGCATCGCCATGCTGCATGCGCTGGCGCATATCGAGTTGAATGCCGTGGATCTGGCTTTGGATATCGTCGCCCGCTTCGCTACCGAGCCGGTGCCGAACTCCTTTTTCGATGGCTGGATGCAGGTGGCCTTCGAGGAAGCCAAACATTTCGGGCTCGTGCGTGACCGGTTGAGGGCGCTCGGCGCCGATTATGGCGACATGCCCGCCCATGACGGTCTTTGGCAGGCGGCGCACGCCACGCGCACGGACCTGACGGCGCGGCTTGCCGTCGTGCCCCTCATTCTGGAAGCGCGCGGACTGGATGTAACGCCCTCTCTCCAGGAAAAAATGCGAGAGACCGGCGATCTGGAAAGCGCCGAGGTGCTGAAAATCATCTATGACGATGAAAAAGGCCATGTGGCCGTGGGCGCCAAATGGTTTCGCTTTCTCTGCGCGCGGGAAAAACGCGACGCTGCCCGCACCTTTCAGGAGCTTGTCCGCGCCAATTTTCGCGGCGCCCTCAAAGCGCCGTTCAACGACGTGGCAAGGGCGGAAGCGGGGTTGACGCCATCCTTCTACCGCACCCTCTCTTCCATCAGTCACGCCTGAAATTCCCGCATGATCGCGCGAAAAGTAAGAAATCGTTAACCCTAACGAAGTGTAATAAACCCATCACGAATCCTGGGGCTCGCTCCACCTCTCGGATCGTCGGGTCCACCCGACGAGGACGCCGCCACAGGTTCGTTTTCTCGCGGATGTCTCGTCATCCGCTGCCGCTGACCGGGGGATGCGATGGGCAAGGCCAGACAGAACCGTTTCGGCAGAAAGGCCAGGGAGCCACATGTGCTCATTCTGGCCTCCGGCGAAACGATCCGTCACATCACCATCCGCCCGTGGATGGCGGGTCTTGCGCTTGCCTGCGCCATCGGCGGCGCAACGGCCTATCTTGGCGCCACAGCCTATCTGGTGATGCGCGATAATCTGATCGGCGCTTCCATGGCCCGGCAGGCGCAATTACAATATGAGTATGAAGACCGCATTTCGGCGCTGCGCGCCCAGGTGGATCGCGTCACCTCACGGCAATTGCTCGATCAGCAGGTGGTGGAAGACAAGATCGAGAAACTGCTGGAGCAGCAGATGGCGCTTTCCTCGCGCAGCGGCAAGCTGGGAACGCTGCTCGACCGGGCCGAGGAAAACGGCATCGACCCGATCATCACCGGCAATCCTGGCCGCAACCTCAAGCAAAATCCGGCCCTTCAGCAGAAGGCCGAAGCGCCTGAGCCTTCGATACCGGCAAGCGGCCAGGAAAGCATGGCCGAGCGTGCCGACCGGACCTTTCAAAATGTGACGCTGTCGCTCAAGACCATCGAACAGCAGCAGATGGACAAGATCCATGAGTTGACGGCCAATGCCGATGGCATGGCCGAGCGCATCGAGGACGTGCTGAAGCGAACAGACATCAAGGTGGATACGCCGCGCGAGGGTGCGGACGCCATGGGCGGACCGCTGGTGGAGGCCGATCCGAAACTCGGTTTCGACACCTCGCTGGACGGGCTGGACGGTGCCCTGACCCGGCTGGAGGCCGCCCGCGAAACCGCCCGGGACATGCCCTTCGCCAACCCGGCGCCCACCCGGGAAATCACGAGCCCCTTCGGCAACCGGACAGATCCTCTGCTGGGGAGGCTTGCCATGCACACAGGCGTGGATTTACGCGCCCCGAGCGGCAACGAGATCAAGGCAGCCGGAGCCGGAACCGTGATTTCGGCGGGATATACCGGCGGCTATGGCAATATGGTGGAGATCGACCACGGCCAGGGCGTCACCACCCGCTACGGCCACATGTCGAAAATCCTGGTCCGGGTGGGACAAAAGCTGCAAGGGGGCGACGTGGTCGGGCTTGCCGGTTCCACGGGCCGCTCCACCGGCTCTCATCTCCATTACGAGGTGCGGCGCAACGGGGTCCCGGTGGACCCGATGCGCTATCTGACGGCGGGGCTGAAACTCGGCACGTTGATCGAGTGAAACGGCGGCTTTTCAGGGCAAATAAAGCGAGTCGACCCGCTCTGTGACTTGGAGATGACAGGGTTTAGGCCAAGAAAATCGCAAAAGCCCGTCCCCGTTAAGCTTTACTGCCACAACAATGTCTCTTTCCTTGACTTTGGCCGGGTTTCGGACTATTCCGCGCTTGCACAATCACCCGATAAACGGGTTTGCCACCTCGTGTTCGCAAGAACGGAACGGAAAATATTTCCCTTTGACGACCTTTGCTGATCTTGGCCTGAGCCAAAAAGTCCTTTCCGCCGTCACGGACGCCGGCTACACCACGCCCACCCCGATCCAGGCAGGCGCCATTCCGCCGGCCTTGCAGCGGCGTGACATCTGCGGCATCGCGCAGACGGGAACCGGGAAAACGGCATCCTTCGTGCTGCCCATGCTCACACTGCTAGAAAAAGGCCGCGCCCGCGCCCGCATGCCGCGCACGCTGATCCTTGAGCCGACGCGCGAGCTTGCCGCCCAGGTGGCGGAGAATTTCGAGAAATACGGCAAGAACCACAAGCTCAATATCGCCCTTCTGATCGGCGGCGTCTCCTTCGACGAGCAGGATCGCAAGCTGGAGCGCGGCGCGGACGTGCTGATCTGCACGCCGGGCCGCCTGCTCGATCATTGCGAGCGGGGCAAATTGCTGATGACCGGCGTGGAAATTCTCGTCATCGATGAAGCCGACCGCATGTTGGACATGGGCTTCATTCCGGATATCGAGCGCATCGCCAAGCTCATTCCCTTCACCCGCCAGACCCTGTTCTTCTCGGCCACCATGCCGCCGGAAATCCAGAAGCTGGCAGACCGCTTCCTGCAAAATCCGGAACGGATCGAGGTGGCGCCACCCTCCTCCACCGCCAAGACCGTAACGCAACGGCTGGTGGCCTCGCAGTCGAAGGATTGGGAAAAACGCGCTGTGTTGCGCGATCTGATCCGCGCCCAGGACGATTTGAAGAACGCCATTATCTTCTGCAACCGCAAGAAAGATGTGGCAGACCTGTTCCGTTCGCTCGACCGCCACGGCTTCTCCGTTGGCGCTCTGCATGGGGACATGGACCAGCGCTCGCGCACGACCATGCTGGCGAACTTCAAGGACAATAATATCACGCTGCTGGTGGCATCCGATGTAGCCGCACGCGGCCTCGATATTCCCGATGTCAGCCACGTCTTCAACTTCGACATTCCGATCCACGCCGAAGACTACGTACACCGCATCGGCCGTACCGGTCGGGCTGGCCGTTCCGGCGCAGCGTTCACGCTGGTCACACGGCGCGACACCAAATTCCTGGATGCCATTGAAAAGCTGATCGATCAGAAGATCGAATGGCTGAACGGTGACCTTTCCGCGCTGCCGGAACCGTCGGAAGACGACAAGGAAGAGCGCCGTGGCCGAGGCAAGGACCGTGGCCGTGAGCGCGGACGCGACCGTGGCCGGGGCAAGGCCGAGCGGGAAGAGACGAAGCCAGTGGAAGTCGCCGTGGAAGCTGCTTCCGAAAACGCCGCAAGCAAGGTGGACAGCGTGAAACAGGATCGCCGCAGCGACAACAGACGCCAGAACCAGAACAATCGCGACCAGCGTTCCGGTCAGGCGGCGAATGACGATAACCGCGAACGCCGCCGCCATTATCGCGATCACGATGACGGCCCCACTCCGCTGGGCTTCGGCGACGACATCCCGGCCTTCATGCTGATCGTTGCCAACGCCAAGGCGTAAAACCTCATGACAGGCGTTACCGGCCAGCCGGGAATTGATTTTCCCGGCGTTGGCGTCGGCCTTGCCATCCTGCGCGACGGCAAGCTTTTGCTCTACAAGCGCCGCAAAGCCCCGGAAGCGGGTTACTGGAACATTGTCGGCGGCAAGGTGGACGTGCTGGAGCCTGCCGAGCAGGCTGCCCGCCGCGAGGTCGAGGAAGAAACCGGCCTCACCATCGGCCAGCTTACCTTCGTGACCCTCTGCGAACAAATCATTGCAGCCGATCGCCAGCATTGGGTTTCACTGCTTTACAAAACGGAAGACTTTTCCGGCGAACCGCACCTGACCGAACCGGACAAGCTTTCGGATTTCGGCTGGTTTGCCCTGGATGACCTGCCGGAGCCGCTTTCCTCCTTTACACGCTTTCTTCTACCTTACCTTTAAAGCGCGGATCTGATTGAATCAGATCGGAGCTCTAACATTTTCTTTTTGAAGCATAATCTTAAAGGCGAGGATTCGTTTGCCTCCTCGCCTTGGCATGAGAAAAGCGTCAAAGCACCTCGTAAACAAAGTGCTCGAAATCCGCAGGCTGTGCTCTGCCGCTCAGATCGAAGGCAAAAGCACCGACAAAGGCGCCCGTGAACGAGCCATGCTCGCCGCGCCCTCCCTCGTCGGAAATCACCCCGCCATCCAGCTTTGGCCCGAAGGCCACCCAGTCTCCCTGCTGCCGCCAGAAAAATTGCAGATCGTTGTCGATGACTTCGACGGCAAGGTCCACCGGCCCTTCGGCAACAGAGACCCCTGCACCGGCAGGAAAGGTCAGCTTGCCATCCGGATAATCGCCGGGGCAGGACAGAATGGTCAGGCAGCGGCCCAGCTTTTCATGCCAGGTCACGGCCAGCGCGTGCAGCTTGAAGCGGTTATAGTAGTGCGTGAGCCCAGCCACCTGTTGATAGGTATCCGGCTGAAACTCGATGCGCGTTTCCGCCCGGAAACGATGATGCTGCTGCCGCCGTGCGACCAAGGCCTGCTCGAACCAGGAGCCGATGCTTTGGCGGCCATAAAGCCGCAACACGCCGGGCTTGGCGGTGAGGCTGAAAATGCGGTGCGGCTCAGGCGTTCGCAGCCATTGGAAATCGAGCGGCAGTTCCGGTCCGTCGAAGGCATAGGTGATGCGTTTATCTTCTGCCTGACGCGCCGCTGGCCGCGGCGGCTCAACCTCGACGGACGGGACCGGGCCGCCTGTTGCAAGGTAAAGCCAATCGTCCCGCCAGATGCATTTCTGGATGGCGGTTTCACGGCCCAGCGTACAGCGTCGTTCGGGTTGAAGCGGGCGTCCACATAGATGTGTATGATAGGCCTGCCCGTCTGGCGTTTCCACATATTGGCCATGGCCTGCCCGTTGCAGCACCGCCTCCGGATGATCCTTGGAGGTGATCAGATACTTATCCGGATGGGTCTCATAAGGGCCGGTGATCGAACGGGAGCGCGCCATGGTCACGGCGTGATCATAGCCGGTGCCGCCCTCGGCCACCGTCAGATAATACCAGCCATTGCGCTTGAAGAGATGCGGCCCTTCGACGAGGCCCAGTTCCGTTCCGGCATAGATGTTATGGATCAGACCGATCAGCTTCTCAGCACCGGCATCCCATTCCTGCAGCAGAATGCCGTCAAAGGCCGGATGGCCGCCGATGGTGCTGAACGCTTCGGGACGATGATTCCACTGCATGTTAACAAACCACTTGCGCCCGTCCTCATCATGAAACAGCGAGGGATCAAAGCCAGAGGAATTCACATAGACGGGATCGGACCACTCGCCTTCAATGCTATCAGCGGTGACGATGTAGTTCGGCGCATCCTTGAAGCTGCCGTCATAGCGTTTGACATCCGTATAGACGAGCCAGAAGCGGCCATCGGCATAAGACAGGCACGGCGCCCAGATGCCGCAGCTATCGGGGTCTCCTCGCATGTCCAGCTGGCTTTTCCGCTCCAGCGGCCTGCGAATCAGCCGCCAGTTTACCAGATCGCGGGAATGATGAATTTGAACGCCGGGATACCACTCGAAGGTGGAGGTCGCGATATAATAATCCTCGCCTACCCGGCAAATGGATGGGTCCGGGTTGAAGCCCGGCAAAATCGGATTTCGGATCATGTCTCCTCCCAATAATACAAAGGCTCGAAGATGCTAAAGCATCCTCGCCTTGCAAGGATTTCGAATATCTCAATTGCGTCAGGGGCTTGAGATATTCGAAAAGGGAATACGAAGAGTCATTTTCAATGACTCTTCGTATAAAGGCGTCTCCCTCGCCGCCCTACGATGTACTGCAACGATGCAGTTTTCGCAAATAAGGATTCACACAGGGTCAAGACTTCAAGGCTGCTCATCCCCCTCCTCATCATCATCGACGGGAAGATTGAAGCTGCGACTGCGCCAGTCATAATAGCGATGGCGGGTCCAGGGGCGGTTTTCGCCGGAAAAGGCGGTGCGCGCCGTGTAGGTCTGGGCGGCGGCATCGCCGAGCGTGATTTCCATGGCGCCTGCCGCACGCAACCCGTCGAGGTCGATGGCTGGCTTTCCTGCCTCACACCCTGTCCGGCGTTTTGAAACACTGGCAATCACCAGATCGGCGGCTTGACAGGCGCTCTCCAGATAATCGCGCCGCTCCACCGTAACGACGGTCCACCCCTTGGCAGCCAGCGCGCAGAAGGCGGAAGGACGGCAATAAAACACCACCGGATTGGCGCGGGCTGCGTCCACCACCTCCTGCATGGCACGGCGCGTCTCCTCGGGCGCAAGAGCGGTCTTGTCATCGGGCTTCGGCGCCTTTCCCACCATGACCGGCCTGCCCACATGGGAAATATCGAAAGCCGTGCTCCATTGATTGAAAACGAAACTCGGCGGCGTGCGCCGATTGGAAACGGCCAGCAATTCCCCCGTGACCTGCGGATCCAGCCAGGCGACCAGACGGCCATCTTCCGCCACCAGCAGGTCCGGTACTGGCTGTTGCGGCCGGAAAGCTTCGTGGGAGATCGCAGCCGCAATCAGCACCAGCCCCCAGAGGCGCAACCGTGTCTTCAAAAGCATGAGCAGCAATAGCCCTGCCGTTGAAACCGGCAGAAACCACCAGTCGAACAGGCCGAAACTCAAGCCCTTGCCCCAGCCCGAAACCAGATGCGCCACGGACAGAACCAGATCCAGGCCGAAGCCCATCAGCCGAATCGGCCAGACATCAAGCCCGAAAGGCATGAGCAACATACCAATCAGCCCTGCCGGCATGACCAGCATGGAGATGATCGGTGCGGCGAGAAGATTGGCTTCCAGCCCGTGCAGCCCGAATCGATGAAAATGCGCGGCGGAGAAAATGGCCGTTGAGAACCCGCCAAGGGCCGAGGTCATCAAACTGGCGGCCACCGCCTTGGCCAACGGCTTCACCAGCGAAAAAAGTGGCAATCCCTCCAGCCATTCCGGCATGTGCGGACGCCGCCGCCAGAGATCGAAACCGGCAATCAGCGCGAAGGTGGCGGCAAAGGACATTTGCAGGCTGGGCCCCAGCACCTGCGAGGGCGAGAGTGTGATGACAATCAGGGCCGCAAGCGCCGTATTGCGCAGGCTGAGGACGGGCCTGTCGAACAACGCTGCCGAAAGCAGGATCACCATCATCAGATAGGACCGCTGCGCGGCAACATCATAGCCGGAGATCAGAAAATAGGCCGTGGTGGTGAGCAGCGCCCCCCCGGCAGCAATCTTCTTGATCGGCAGGCTTTCCGCCAACCCCGGAACAAGGCTGAAGCCGCGGCGCAAGCCCACGAAGCACAGCCCCCCCGCCAGCGCCATGTGCAGGCCGGAAATGGAAATGATATGGGCAAGGCCGGAGACCCGAAGCGCATCGCTTGCCGCATCGGATAATCCGCGCCGCTCACCGGTCACGATTGCCACCGCAAACGCGCCTGCATCACCGGCAATCAGCGAGCGGATGCGGTTGGAAATGGTATCGCGCAGATCTTCCGTGAAGAGATCCATGGCCAGGGAAAGCCGCTCCATCCAGCCCGCTTCCCCCGGTGCCAGATCGACCGGACGCGGGGCCGAATAGAAATAGCCGATGGCCCCGGTTCCGGCGTAATAGGAGGCAAAGGCAAAATCGTTGAGCCCGGGAAGTGCGGGGCCGGAGGGGGGACTCAACCGCGCCCTGCCCTCCAGCCCATCTCCGGGCCGGAACGGCTCGTGACGGCTGCGCGCCAAAAGCGCCACCTGCTGCGGCATGCGGGTAAGGCGTGGTTCGCGCGTGTCCTGAAGGGCAATCACATATCTTTGATGGCCATCCTTGTTGGGCTCCACCGAGACCACCCTGCCCCGGATCATCGTGGTCACGGGCGTATCGAGCAACACCGTGGCCTGTCTGGCCGTTTCAGCCTCGGCGAGTATCATGCCCGCCAGAATCAAGGCACCGGCCGCCGCAAGCGCCGAGAGGAGTTCTGCCCGGTGCCGCAAGGCGAGCCAGAGCGCGAAAGCGCCTGAAAATGCGGCGAAAAGCCCCCAAAAGGATGGATCGTCGTGCAGCGAAAACCAGAGCGCCGCGCCCGTGCCGATCAGGACCGGAGCCGCCAGAAAGGCGCGTCCGTGGTCGCGCTCTTCGCGAAGCAGATCGCCCACATTGCGGTGCACGCGGCGGATATACGACTTTTCTCCAAGGGCCTCGGCGCGGGCCGCCGCCAGATCCTCGGCCTGCCATTCGCCATCCTCCTCTGTCGCCACCGGAACGCGAAAAGCCATGGCACGAAGACGCCGCCGCTTCTGCGGCGCCTCATCCGGCTCCAGCAATGCCCATTCCCCGTTTTCCGGCATGATTCCTCAAGAGGTGCGACAGTGAGACAGAACCCCGTCGCTACCCCCGATAACAATCCAAGGATGCAGAACCCGCAAGTGTCGATTTGGGCGATCCAAAACTTTATTGCATAGCAGATGTGCAAGAGCGCTTTATTGCAATGCACACTTTGCCCCCGGAATAGCTTGGCATTAACCTCCGCATCATATAGCTAATTCCAGACGCGAAACCTGAGGTGCGGCGCAAACTGCACCTTCCCGCACAATACCGGAGGATCAGCATGACGGACCAAAGCGCAAACCTGAAGATTGGAGAGAAGGCGGCGGACCTGCCGGTCCGTTCCGGTACCATCGGTCCGGACGTCATCGACATCGCCGCGCTCTACAAGAACACCGGCAAGTTTACCTATGACCCGGGTTTCACGTCCACGGCGTCCTGCGAATCGAAGATCACCTATATCGACGGTGACGAAGGCGTGCTGCTGCATCGCGGCTACCCGATCGAGCAGCTGGCCGAAAAGGGCGATTTCCTGGAAGTCTGCTACCTGCTTCTTTACGGCGAACTGCCGACGGCTGCGCAGAAGAAGGATTTTGACTATCGCGTGACGCATCACACCATGGTGCACGAGCAGATGACGAAGTTCTTCTCCGGCTACCGCCGCGACGCCCACCCCATGGCCGTCATGGTCGGCACGGTCGGTGCGCTCTCGGCCTTCTATCACGACTCGACCGACATCACCGATCCGCATCAGCGCATGGTGGCCAGCCTGCGCATGATCGCCAAGATGCCGACGATTGCCGCCATGGCCTACAAGTACCACATCGGCCAGCCCTTCGTGTATCCGAAGAACGATCTCGATTACGCTTCGAACTTCCTGCGCATGTGCTTTGCCGTGCCTTGCGAGGAGTACAAGGTGGATCCGGTGCTGTCGCGCGCCATGGACCGTATCTTCATCCTGCATGCCGATCACGAGCAGAACGCCTCCACCTCCACGGTGCGTCTGGCAGGCTCCTCCGGCGCCAATCCCTTTGCCTGCATCGCCGCTGGCATTGCCTGCCTCTGGGGCCCGGCTCATGGCGGCGCCAACGAAGCCGCACTCAACATGCTGCAGGAAATCGGCACGGTTGACCGGATTCCGGAATATATCGCCAAGGCCAAGGACAAGAACGATCCCTTCCGCCTGATGGGCTTCGGTCACCGGGTCTACAAGAACTACGACCCGCGCGCCAAGATCATGCAGAAGACCATGTATGAAGTGCTGGAAGCCACCGGCAATGGCGACAATCCGCTGATGCAGGTCGCGCTGGAGCTGGAAAAGATCGCCCTCAGCGACGAATATTTCATTGAAAAGAAGCTCTACCCGAACGTGGACTTCTATTCCGGCATCACCCTGCGTGCGCTGGGCTTCCCGACGGAAATGTTCACCGTTCTGTTCGCGCTTGCCCGCACCGTCGGCTGGATCGCCCAGTGGAACGAGATGATCGAAGATCCGCAGCAGCGCATCGGCCGCCCGCGCCAGCTTTACACCGGCGCACCGAAGCGCGACTATCTGCCGGTCAGCAAGCGCTGATTGCCGCAATTCCATTGCACAAACCGGCGAAAGTGATTTCGCCGGTTTTTTATATGGTCAGGCAGCGGTAAGCTCGGATTGTTTTAAGCCGATGTGAGGTGTACCGCGACCTTCCGGATTCGCGTTTGACGCTTTAAATGTCTATTTTATGCATGCCATGGTCGCAAAGCCGCTGTAACTTCTGCACGGCATGCTTTCAGTGGAGATCGGGCGCGGGGGCCTCATGACAGAAAATGATCGTTGGTTCTTGAACGCTTATCTGAGAATCCTTCTGTCAAAAAAGAAAACCATCGCCGGCATTTCGATGATCGAACATCAGATGCGGGAAGGTTTTGCGCCGCCGCTGCATATCCACACACACGAAGACGAAACCCATTATGTGCTGGAAGGCAGAATTCGCTGGAAGATCGGCGATCTCGTCATGGAGGCCGTGGAAGGAGAATCGGTCCATGTACCGATCGGAACGCCGCATGGCTTTCGCGTCCTTTCGCCCTTTGCCCGCCTGCTGACGGTAACCAATGGCAGTTTCGAAGACATGGTGATGGAGTTTTCGGTCCAGGCGCAAGCGCCGGGCCTGCCCCCGGAGGATGCCTTGATCCCGATTGATCTGGAGGCTCTCAACGCATCCTGTGCCCGTCATGGTATCGAGCTTCTTGGCCCGCCCATAGAGTGAGTAAGTCCTTACTACCTGAATTTGCGGGATATCGGCAAAAAAGCTGATGGCTTTTGCTGTGCATGAGCCTTCATTTCCGCAAGACTTTGCTTTAAGGAACGGCATCCGCTTCGCAAGCGCCCGCTTGTGAGGCCATGTCATGCCTGTTGCTAGAGGTTTTCGCTCCGATGCTTGTTCACATGAGAAAAGCTGCCCATACCTGGATCGTCAAAGGGCTTCTTCTTCTCCTTGTCGCGTCCTTCGGCATATGGGGCATTTCCCATACAGTCCTGCAGGACACGTCGGACACGGTCATCAAGGTCGGCAGCCAGAGCATCAACAGCAATGAATTCCGGCTAGCCTATCGCCGCCAGATTTCCGATCTGAGCCGCCGATTCGGAACGCAGCTGTCCACCGAACAGGCGCGCTCGCTGGGCATTGAAAGTCAGGTCTATGCACAGCTCGTGGCTGGTGCCGCCCTCGACCAGCTTGCCTCCGACATGAATCTCGGTCTCTCGCAGGACCGGCTGGCACAATTGATCGCGGACGATCCGGCCTTCAAGAACACCAATGGCCAGTTCGACCGGCAGCTTTTCTCCTCGCGCCTGCGCAATTCCGGCATTCGCGAGCAGGATTACATTACCGAACGCTCCAAGGTCGCCGTGCGCAGCCAGATCGTTGACGCCACCGCCGAAGGCTTCAAGGCCCCGAAGGTTCTGGTGGATGCCTTGAAGCTCTACCGTCAGGAAAGCCGCAGCGTCGATTACCTGATCCTGACCGCTGCCAGCATCGACCCCATCAAGGCACCGGACGATGCGACGCTTCAAAAGTGGTTCGACGGCGTGAAGGCACGCTACCGCGCTCCGGAATATCGCAGCTTCTCCTACGTCAAGCTGGAGCCTGCCGACATCGCCAATACGGCAGCGATCACCGACGACCAGATTGCCAAGGAATACGAGGCGAAGAAGGCACGTTATGAGGTGCCCGGCACCCGGACGCTGGAACAGCTGACCTTCCAGACCCGCGAACTGGCCGATGCCGCAGCCGCGAGCCTGAAGAATGGCAAGACCTTCGACCAGCTGGTGGCCGACCAGGGCAAGAGCGCCACGGATGTGCTGCTCGGTGAGTTCAAGAAAGATGAGTTGCCGGATCAGAAGATCGCAGACGCCGCCTTTGCCGTCGCCAAGGATGGCGATACCACGCCCGTGGTGGAAGGCGCCTTCGGCCCCGTTATCCTGCGTGTCACCAATATCAAGCCGAGCCGTCTGAAGAGCCTCGATGAGGTCAAGGACCAGATCCGTCAGGATCTCGCCGCTTCCGCCGCCGTGCAGGACATCAACAACGTTCATGACCAGTTCGAAGATCTGCGCGCCTCAGGCTCCAGCCTGGAGGAAGCCGCGAGCAAGCTGAACCTCAAGGCGGTGAAGGTCGATGGCGTGGATCGTCAGGGCGCGGACAAGGCAGGCAATGACCTCTCGTCGCTGCCGCAGAAGGCGGAACTGCTGAAGAGCGTGTTCGAGACGGAAGTGGGCGGCGAAGCGCTGCCGCTCAATCTGGGCACCACCGGCTATCTCTGGCTGGACGTGACCAATGTCGAGCCTGCCCGCGATCGCAGCCTTGATGAAGTCAAGGACAAGGCGGTTAAGGACTGGACCGCTGAACAGCAGAAGCAGGCGCTGGGCGCCAAGGCCGAATCGCTGCGCAAGGATGCCGAAAACGGCAAGAGCCTGCAGGACATCGCCACCCAGCTTGGCATTACGGTGGAAACCAAGTCCGGCCTGAAGCGCGATACCGATGATCCGGTTCTCGGCCCCGCCGCCGTGGTTGCCGCCTTCCGTGGCCCCGTCGGCACGCTGGCGGCTGCGGCCGGTGCGGACCCTCTGACGCAGATCCTGATGAAGGTGACGGATGTACAGACGGAGCCGACCTCCACGGATGCGCTGGACCAGAGCGACCAGCAGGTCACCGCGCTTGCCAATGCAGCGGGCGACGACATTCTTGACCAGATGGTCAACCAGTTGCAGTCCAATTACGGCGTAACGATCAATCAGGCCATGGCGCAGCAGGCAATGGTCCGCTGATACGTGCCGGCGTCGCGCCGCCGCAACGGCTGGCGGCGCGGACATGCTCGACAAAAACAGACAGGGCATTCTCACGCTTTCCCGTGCAGATATGCTCACTCGGGGAAGAGACATGAATGGCTTGAAACCCTTCATCGCCAAGGTTGCCAATCGCGAGGCGTTGAGCCGCGAAGAGGCAAGCGCCGCCTTTGAAATTCTGATGTCGGGCGAAGCAACGCCCGCGCAGATCGGCGGTTTCCTGATGGCGCTGCGCATGCGCGGTGAAATCGTTCCGGAAATCGCGGGCGCTGTCAGCGTCATGCGTGCGAAAATGCTGCCGGTGGATGCGCCCTCGGATGCGATCGACATCGTGGGCACCGGCGGCGACGGTACCGGAACCTATAATATCTCGACGCTTGCCGCGCTGATCGTCGCAGGCGCAGGTGTGCCCGTCGCCAAGCATGGCAACAAGGCGCTCAGCTCGAAATCCGGCGCGGCAGACAGCCTGACGGCGCTTGGCGTCAAGCTCGATATCGACCCGGCCACCATTGCCCGCTGTATTCGCGAGGCAGGCGTCGGCTTCATGTTCGCGCAACTGCACCATTCGGCCATGCGCCATGTCGGCCCGGCCCGGGTTGAGCTTGGCACGCGCACGATCTTCAACCTGCTCGGCCCGCTCGCCAATCCGGCAGGCGTGAAGAAGCAGTTGCTCGGCGTCTATTCGCCGGAATGGGTTCTGCCGCTGGCCGAAACCTTACGCGATCTCGGCAGCGAAAGCGTCTGGGTGGTGCATGGCAACGGTCTGGATGAAATCACCACCACCGGCACGACGAAGGTTGCCGCGCTGGAAGGCGGTAGCATCCGCAGTTTCGAACTGACGCCCGCTGATTTCGGCGTCACGCAGGTGGAGCTTGCCGATCTCAAGGGCGGCGACGGCGAACATAACGCCAAGGCGCTCAGGGCCGTGCTGACGGGCGCGAAGAACGCCTATCGGGACGTCTCGCTGTGCAATGCGGCGGCAGCGCTTGTCATCGCGGGCAAGGCTGCTAATCTCAAGGAGGGGATGGCCCTTGGCGCAACGTCTATTGATAGCGGAGCGGCTTTGGAGCGGCTGGAAAAATTGATCGCCGTCTCAAACGCAGGAGTGCCCGCATGAGCGACATTCTCAAGAAGATCGAAGCCTATAAGCGCGAAGAAATCGCCGCCGCCAAGGCCGCCATCCCGTTGGCCGACATCAAGAGCATGGCAGAGGCCGAGGCTCCTGCCCGTGGCTTCTACAAGGCACTGAAGGCAAGGCAGGCGAAAGGCCAGTTCGGCCTGATTGCCGAAATCAAGAAAGCAAGCCCGTCGAAGGGGTTGATCCGGCCCGATTTCGATCCGCCCTCGCTGGCTGAAGCCTATGAAAGCGGCGGCGCTGCCTGCCTTTCCGTGCTGACCGACAAGCCCAGCTTTCAGGGCGCTCCGGAATTTCTGACCGCTGCCCGCAAGGCCTGCACACTGCCTGCGCTGCGCAAGGATTTCATGTTCGAGCCCTATCAGGTCTATGAAGCGCGTGCCTGGGGTGCCGATTGCATCCTGCTGATCATGGCTTCGCTGAACGATGCGGAAGCCGCCGAACTGGAGGGGCTCTCGCTCTCACTCGGCATGGATGTGCTGATCGAGGTGCATGACGAAGAGGAGATGGAGCGGGCACTGAAGCTCACCTCGCCGCTCGTCGGAATCAACAATCGCAATCTGCGCACTTTTGAGGTCAATATTGCCGTCAGCGAACGGCTGGCGGCCATGGTGCCGGCGGATCGGCTGCTGGTGGGCGAAAGCGGCATTTTCACCCATGAGGATTGCCAGAGACTGCGCCGGTCGGGCATCAGCACCTTCCTGGTCGGTGAAAGCCTGATGCGGCAGGACGATGTGGCTGCCGCAACCCGGCTGCTGCTGACCGGAAACGCCAACACGCTTGCGGCAGAATGAGCGGTCTCACACATATCGCGAAAAACGGCGAAGCGCATATGGTCGATGTCGGCGACAAGGCCGAGACCGTGCGCATCGCCACGGCGGAAGGCCATGTCAAAATGGCCGCCGCCACGCTCGATCTGATCCGCGAGGGCAATGCGAAAAAGGGCGACGTGATCGGCACGGCAAGGCTGGCGGGGATCATGGCCGCCAAGCGCACTGCCGATCTTATTCCGCTCTGCCACCCGCTGATGCTGAGCAAGGTGATGGTGGAGATTACCGATGATCCCACCCTGCCCGGCCTGAAGGTTCAGGCAACTGTCAAGCTCACCGGCAAGACTGGCGTGGAGATGGAGGCGCTGACCGCCGTTTCCGTCGCCTGCCTGACCATTTACGACATGGCGAAAGCCGCAGACAAGCTGATGGAAATCGGCGGCATCCGGGTTATCGAAAAGACCGGCGGCAAATCCGGCCCCTTCCATCATCCGGAGGCTCTGTAATGGCGCTGCTGCCGGTGGAAGAGGCGCTGGCGCGGCTTCTGGCCTCGGCGCAGCCCTTGCAGAAGACCGAGGATCTGCCTCTTGCTGCGGCGCGAGGCCGCATTCTCGCCGCCCCGGTGACGGCCCGGCTGACGCAACCGCCCTTCGACGCCTCCGCCATGGATGGCTATGCCCTGCGCGCCACTGACGCGGCGGAGCCGGGCGCAATTCTGGAACTCGTGGGCGAATCCGCCGCCGGGCATGGCTTTGATGGCACGGTGCAGGCGGGGCAATGTGTGCGCATCTTTACCGGTGCGCCTATGCCTGCCGGAGCCGATACGGTGCTTTTGCAGGAAGATGCCGAAAAAATGGAAGATGGGCGGGTTCTTGCCCGGATCGCTGTGCCGCTGAACCGGCATATCCGCCCGCGCGGCCAGGATTTTGCCGAGGGCGATCAGCTTCTCACCCCGGGAACGCAGCTTGATTTTCGCAACCTTACCCTTGCTGCCGCCGCCAATCAGCCCACTCTCACCGTTTATCGCAAGCCGCTGCTTGCCATTCTCGCCACCGGCGATGAGCTGGTGCTGCCGGGTGCAAGGCCGGGAGCGAGCCAGATCATTGCCTCCAACACCTTCGGCATCGCGGCGCTGGCTGAGGAAAACGGTGCAGACGTGCTGGACCTTGGCCTGGTAAAAGACGACCGCGCCGCCATTGCCGATGCCGTGCGGCGCGCCCAGCAGGCGGGCGCCGATGTGCTGGTGACAGTGGGTGGCGCTTCCGTGGGCGATCACGACCTTGTGGGGGCCGCCCTTCAGGATGCCGGCATGGTGCTGGATTTCTGGAAGATCGCCATGCGCCCCGGCAAGCCGCTGATGGTGGGGCGGCTCGAGTGTTTCCAGGAAAAGTGGGAACCGGTTTTCCGTCCGGAAACAGGCGAAAATCTTCCAATATCCACGCCAGTATTGGGCCTGCCGGGCAATCCGGTCTCCAGCATGGTGTGCAGCCTGCTGTTTCTGGAGCCGCTTCTGGCGCATCTTGGCCATCGCCAGCCGCCGAAACGGCTGGATGTGGCGCGAAGCGCCGTCACGCTCAAGGCCAATGACCAGCGGCAGGATTATCTGCGCGGCCGCCTCACCGCCGATGCCGATGGAGCCTGGGTGGCGGAACCTTTCGGCAAGCAGGATTCCTCGATGACGCGCATTCTGGCCAGCGCCGATTGCCTGATCATCCGCCCGCCGCATGCGCCGGAATTGCCCGCTGGGAACCTCTGCCCCATCCTGCGGATTGGACAGCTGTAACCGGAATATCTGCCGAAAATGCTGACAAGACCCGACTGAAGGGCTATAGAGCATGTCCAGGAAAAGTAGAGCCTGTTTTTGCGCGTTGAAATGCGTAAAAACAAAGAGTTAAAGCCTGCGAATATGCGGCGCTCTCATGAGCTTTGCTTTCAGCGATCAAAAAGGATGATGTCATGACTGGTCTGGTTCTGAGCAGCGCCGATCTCGATCCCCGCCGCAGACGGATTCTCTATCGCTGCTGGCATCGCGGCATCCGCGAAATGGACCTGATCCTCGGACAATTTGCCGAAGCGGAAATTTCAGCACTTTCCGAGACCGAGCTGGATGAGCTGGAACTGATCATGGCCGAGGAAGACAATGACCTGATCAAGTGGATCAATGGCGCGGAGCCCGTGCCGGAGCGGCACCAGACGCCGATGTTTGCCCGCATTGCCGCAATCCGTCCCGATTTTTCTCCTGTGAAATAAACCGATGATTTCCCTGTTCGATGCGAAAAAGGTGGCAGCCGCCAAGGCTTCCGTCACGCTCTCTCCCGTGCCGGATGGCATGGATGCCTTTGTGGTGGCGGAGCTTGCCCGTCAAGGCAGGCCGGTGGCCTATGTCACCTCC
The DNA here is from genome assembly GCF_030815125.1 of Allorhizobium paknamense. Taxonomy (GTDB): domain Bacteria; phylum Pseudomonadota; class Alphaproteobacteria; order Rhizobiales; family Rhizobiaceae; genus Allorhizobium; species Allorhizobium paknamense. Next base: position 53,982 of record NZ_JAUSWH010000006.1, on the reverse strand, counting down.
GATTCCAGCCGCATGAACGACATCGAACAGATGCTGTCCTTTGCAGCGCCCGAGATTCCCGTTCTCACCCTGCCCGCATGGGACTGCCTGCCTTACGACCGCGTTTCGCCCAGTGCCGATATTTCCGCCCGCCGCCTGTCGGCGCTGGCCGGGCTGATTGCGCACCGCAGAAAGCCGCATCCGGCCATTATTCTCGTCACCGCCAACGCGCTGTTGCAAAGGCTTGCGCCCGCCGACGTGATCGAGAGCCTCTCCTTCTCGGCGCGCCCCGGCAATCAGGTGCGGATGGACGATATTGCCGAGCGCCTTGCCCGCAACGGCTTCGAGCGCGTGGCAACCGTGCGCGAGGTGGGTGAATTTGCCGTGCGGGGCGGCATTCTCGATGTTTTCGTGCCGGGATCGGAAGAGCCGGTGCGGCTGGATTTCTTCGGCGATACGCTGGAAAGCATCCGCAGCTTCGATCCCGCCAGCCAGCGCACTATAGGCCAGGTGCGCTCCCTCGATCTCAACCCGATGAGCGAGGTGACACTGACGCCCGAAACCATCAGCCGGTTTCGCAAGAATTACCTGTCGCTCTTTGGCGCGGCGACACGCGACGATGCACTTTATGCCGCCGTCTCCGAAGGCCGCCGCTATGCAGGCATGGAACATTGGCTGCCGATGTTCCATGAAAAGCTGGAAACCGTGTTCGATTACCTTTCGGACTATCTGGTGGTTACGGACAATACCGTACGCGAGGCTGCCGAAGAGCGCACCAAGCTGATCCGCGATTATTACGAGGCGCGGCTGAACGCCGCCACGCCCGGCAAGGGGCATCTGGCGCAGGGCACGCCCTATAAGCCGGTGCCGCCGGAACATCTCTATCTGATGGGTGGAGAATTTTCCAAACGGCTGGATGCGCTGGAACCCGTTCGCCTGACGCCTTTTGCCGAGCCGGACGCATCAAACCGCAAGGTCATCGAGACCGGCGCACATGCCGGGCCGCGCTGGGCCAAGCTTTCTGCCGAAAACAATGAGGGCGGCGAAAGCGAGCGGATCAACGTCTTCACCCAGGCCGTCAAATACATTGCCGACAAGCGGGCGACGGGCTCCAAGGTGCTGGTCACCGGCTGGTCGGAAGGCTCGCTGGACCGGCTGTTGCAGGTGCTGAACGAGCATGGGCTGGAGCGGCTGAAGCCCGTTTCGGCGTTGAAGGATCTCGACGGGCTGAAGAAGGGCGAAGCGGCCACCGCCGTGCTGTCGCTGGAAGGCGGCTTTGAGGCTGCCGATCTGGTGGTGGTCGGTGAACAGGATATTCTGGGCGACCGGCTGGTGCGCCGCGCCAAGCGCCGCAAGAAGGCAGCCGATTTCATTTCCGAAGTGGCGGGGCTGGATGAAGGCTCGATCGTCGTCCATGCCGAGCATGGTATCGGGCGGTTTATCGGGCTTCGCACCATCAATGCCGCTGGCGGGCAACATGCCTGCCTTGAGCTGCAATATGCCGATGAGGCCAAGCTCTTCCTGCCGGTCGAAAACATCGAGCTTCTGTCCCGCTATGGATCGGAAGGCAGCGAGGCGGTGCTGGACAAGTTGGGCGGCGGCGCATGGCAGATGCGCAAGGCCAAGCTCAAGAAGCGGCTGCTGGACATGGCCGACGGGCTGATCCGCATTGCCGCCGAGCGCATGACCCGCTCTGCCCCTGTGCTGACCACCACCGAAGGGCTTTACGACGAATTTGCCGCTCGCTTCCCCTATGACGAAACGGAAGACCAGATGAACGCCATCGAGGCGGTGAAGGGCGATCTCTCCGCCGGTCGCCCGATGGACCGGCTGGTCTGCGGCGATGTCGGCTTCGGCAAGACGGAAGTGGCGTTGCGTGCCGCCTTCCTCGCTGCGATGAACGGCATTCAGGTGGCGGTGGTGGTGCCAACCACCCTTCTCGCCCGCCAGCATTTCAAGACCTTTTCCGACCGTTTTCGCGGGCTGCCGATCCGCATCCAGCAGGCCTCGCGGCTAGTGGGCACCAAGGAACTGAACCTGACCAAAAAGGAGATTTCCGAGGGCAAGACGGATATCGTCGTCGGCACCCACGCGCTTCTCGGCTCCGGCATCAAATTCGCCAATCTCGGCCTGCTGATCATCGATGAAGAGCAGCATTTCGGCGTCAAACACAAGGAGCGGCTGAAGGAGCTGAAAAGCGACGTGCATGTGCTGACACTGTCGGCCACGCCCATTCCGCGCACGCTGCAACTGGCGATGACAGGGGTGCGCGAGCTTTCGCTCATCACCACGCCGCCTGTGGACCGCATGGCGGTGCGCACCTTCGTCTCCCCCTTCGATCCGCTGGTGATCCGCGAAACGCTGATGCGCGAGCATTATCGCGGCGGGCAGAGCTTCTATGTCTGCCCGCGCCTTGCCGATCTCGCCGACATCAAATCCTTCCTCGATGAGAATGTGCCGGAGCTGAAGGTGGCCGTGGCCCACGGCCAGATGGCAGCAGGCGAGCTGGAAGACATCATGAACGCCTTCTACGAGGGCCGTTACGATGTGCTGCTTTCCACCACCATCGTCGAGTCCGGTCTGGACGTGCCGACAGCCAACACGCTGATCGTGCACCGCGCCGACATGTTCGGCCTTGCCCAGCTTTACCAGATCCGCGGCCGTGTGGGCCGTTCCAAGGTGCGCGCCTTTGCGCTTTTGACGCTGCCGGTCAACAAGGTGCTGACGGCGGGCGCGGAACGCCGCCTGAAGGTGCTGCAATCACTGGATACGCTGGGCGCGGGCTTCCAGCTTGCCAGCCACGATCTCGATATTCGCGGCGCGGGCAATCTTTTGGGCGAGGAGCAGTCCGGTCACATCAAGGAAGTGGGTTTCGAGCTTTACCAGCAGATGCTGGAGGAGGCCGTGGCCGAGGTGAAGGGCGTGGACGAGGTGCAGGATACCGGCTGGTCGCCGCAGATCCAGGTGGGAACGTCCGTGATGATCCCGGACAACTATGTGCCCGACCTGCATCTGCGCCTTGGCCTTTACCGCCGCCTTGGCGAGTTGACGGAGCTCAACGACATCGACGGCTTCGGTGCGGAAATGATCGACCGCTTCGGTCCCCTGCCCGCCGAGGTGCAGAACCTGCTCAAGGTGGTCTACATCAAGGCGCTCTGCCGCAAGGCCAATGTCGAAAAGCTGGAAGCCGGACCGAAGGGTGTGGTCGTACAGTTCCGCAACAAGGAATTCCCCAATCCGGCAGCCCTTGTGGGCTTCATTGCCAAACAGGGCAGCATGGCGAAAATCCGCCCCGATCACAGCGTGTTTCTAACCCGCGACCTGCCGACGCCGGAAAAGCGGCTGGCGGGTGCTGCCACCATCATGGGGCAATTGGCGGAACTGGCCAGGCAGAAATGAAGCCTTCAGCGCCGGCTTGATCGGCGCATCTTTCACGTGCAAGACTCCTGATCGACCATGAAAGAAGGAGGAGTCGATCATGAGAAAGTCTTTGGTTGTGACAGCGCTGGCATCGGCGCTGGCTCTTGGCCTCGGAGGCGCAGGGATGGCGGCGGACAAGGGAGAGTTTACCGCCTCCAGCAAGGAAACAGTGGTGGAAACCACCAAGGGCAGCCTGATCGGCGGGCTGGAGGATGGCGTCTACAGCTATCTCGGCGTGCCTTATGCCAAGGCGAAACGCTTCATGCCGGCGGAGGAGCCGGATGCCTGGACGGGCCTGCGCCCTGCCTTGACCTATGGTGAAAACTGCTTCATTCCGCGCATGCCGAAGGTGGCGGGCGACGAGCTTTTCAATCCGCACCGCTATCTGCCGATGAGCGAGGCCTGCCAGTTTCTGAATATCTGGACCCCCGGCATCAAGGACAAGAAAAAGCGGCCCGTGATGGTGTGGCTGCATGGCGGCGGCTTCACCAATGGCTCCGGTATTGAGCTCACCTCCTATGACGGGCATAATCTCAGCAAGCAGGGCGACGTGGTGGTGGTGACGCTGAACCACCGGCTGAACGTGCTGGGCTTTCTCGACCTTTCCGCCTATGGCGACAAATACCGCAATTCCGGCAATGCCAGCGTCACCGATCTGGTGGCGGCGCTGAAATGGGTGCATCAGAATATTGCCGCCTTTGGTGGTGATCCGGACAATGTCACGATCTTCGGCCAGTCCGGCGGCGGCATGAAGGTGCGCACACTGATGGGCACCGCCGAGGCGAAAGGCCTGTTCCAGAAGGCCATTGTACAAAGCGGCTCCTATATGAGCCCGGTGACGGATCAGACGTCATCCCGCAAGGTAGCGGAACTGACGCTTGCCAATCTAGGCATCAAGCCGGAAGAGATCGATAAGCTTGCGGATGTCAGCTACGATCAGTTGCTGGCCGCCTCCGACAAGGCGCTGAAGGACCCCGCCGCGCAGGGGGCGAAGGATGCGCGCTATGCGCCGGTGCTCGATGGCAGCTATATTCCCGAAAATCCAGTGGGTGACAAATGGACCGATCAGGCCCGCGACATTCCGCTGATGGTGGGCAATACGCTCAACGAATTCCAGACGGTGATCGTCAACAAGATGGGCGATCTGGTCGCCGATAACCGGTTGGGCTGGAGCGAGGACAAGGCGAAAGCCAAGCTGAAGGAGCGTTTCGGTGAAAAGGGCGATGCCGTGGGCAAGGCCTTCCTGGCCGCCTATCCGGACAAGAAACTGGCGGATGCCTTCTTCATCGATCTACGGTTCCGCCCCGGCGCCATCCGCGATCTGGACCTCAAGGCGAAACAGGGCGGCGCACCGGTCTATTCCTACATGTTCACCTATGAATCGCCGGTTCTGGACCGGGTAGCGATGGCCTGGCACTGCGCGGAACTGCCTTACGTCTTCGCCAATGCCGGTCTGGTGAAAACCGCCACCGGCGGCGGCAAGGAAGCGCTGAAGCTTTCCCGGGAAATGAGCGAGGCCTGGGTGAATTTTGCCCGCACCGGCAAGCCCGCCGCCAAAGGCCTGCCGCAATGGCCCGCCTATACCACCGAAAAACCCGCCACCATGGTATTTGACGTCAAGCCCCGCGTCGCGGTGGACCTTGACCGCAAGCTCATTCAAGCGGCAGGCGCGCTTTAAGGGGTTGGCTTCGGCTGGGGGCGTCATGATACGTCAAGCGCGCCCAGCCATGGCCCCGCAAATCATGATACCAGAGCACTGCTCCAGTGATCCGACACGAACTCACAAAGAAATAGAGCGCTTCAGCATTTCGCGGAAACACTGAAGCGCTCTCAATCTTTGTTTTACACATTTGGGGACGGGAAACCGGTTTCCGTGCTGCGGAAATTAAAGAGTTCTCCGCGATGTCGATGCGCTGCCTCCGTCATCACGGCCATCCCGCGAGCGCCTGCTGCACGACCGCGCGAAGGACGTCGCGATCCGTCCCTGCCTTTGCCTGCACGGCAATTCCGTGAGCAATGGTGAGCACAAATGTCGCAAGGGCATCAGGGTCCACTGTTACGGGCAGGTCGCCCTCAGATTGAGCGCGTTCGAAGCGCTCCCGAAAACGCCTCTGTCCTTCAGCACGAAATTCGATCAACGCTCTCCTCACAGGTTCTGCATCGTCCGATCCGGCCAAAACGCCGTTGACGCCAAGACAGCCAGTGTGCTCGGAGAACCGGGTGTTGAGATTTACCGTTTCGTACAGGAAATGAGCCGCCGCTTCGCGGGCAGTGGGAAGGCCAAGCGCGACAGGGATAAAATCCATATAGCGTTCCGAATACCGCGCCAGAGCCTTTCGGAACATGCTTTCCTTGTTACCGAAGGCTGAGTAGAGCGCTGGGCGCTCCACCCCCGCAGCGTCTACGAGGTCCGAGTACGACGCGCCTTCATAACCCTTGCGCCAGAAAACGCAGAGCACTTCGTCGAGCGCTTTGTCGATATCGAATTCCCGATGGCGACCCACGACCTGCCTCCTTTCGAATTTGTAACGCGCCTTATTAAATCACTTGACAGACAGGGGCCACCATTAATAACGATCGTTATCGTAATGATCGTTATTAATTGGGTATGATCTTTATCATTTGGATCGCCCAGATGAGGAGCTTATGATGGCAAAACTACTAATGGGGAAAGTAGCGCTTGTAACGGGAGGATCGCGCGGATTGGGGGCAGCGACTGCTGAGGCGCTGGCAGACCACGGTGCAGACGTCGCCATCACCTATGTCGCGTCTTCGGATAAGGCGAAAGCAGTCGTCGCTAAGCTCCACGCCAAGGGTGTAAAAGCAATCGCCATTAAGAGCGATCAGGCCGACATGACAGCTGCACAGCCGATGATCGATGAGGTCATTGGGCATTTCGGAAAGTTGGATATCCTCGTCAACAACGCGGCGGTGGTTGCCAAAGGTCAGAAGGTTGACGATTCGCAGCTCGACACGGTCGCGCTGGATCGCCAGTGGCAGATCAATGTTATGGGCGCGGTAGCGACCACCCGAGCTGCAGCTCGACAGCTTTCTGATGGCGGCCGGATCATCTTCATTGGTTCACTTAATGGCGATGTAGCGTTAATTCCTGGCGTCGCCGACTATTCGGGAACCAAGGCGGCGATCAATGGCTACGCCAGGGGCGTCGCTCGTGACCTCGGGCCGCGAAACATTACTGTGAATGTCATCCAGCCCGGCGCCATGCCGACCGATATGATGGTGGAAGCGTTGGGAAGCATGACTGCACCCGACGTCTTCCTCGACATGCATGCGATCCGGCGAATTGCGACGCTGGAGGAAGTGTCCGAGATGGTTTGCTTTCTTGCCGGTCCGCATGCGGGATACATCACTGGCAGTACGATCGATATGGCGGGCGGACTTTCAAGCTGACGCAACGGTGATACTGCACCAGCCCAGAGCTTAAGATCGCTCTGGGCCGAAGCCAGATTTTACCCTGCTTGCATGTCACGTCCCTCCGCCTTTACCCCCCGACCGGGAACTCCTCTCAGCCTCGCGGATTGTTCTTCTGGATCGTTTCCGTCCAGCAACTGAAAGGAGTTTCCCATGGTAATCAAGAAGCATGGTTCGGCCCATTGGTCGGGTGGCTTGAAGGATGGCAAGGGGTCTGTTTCTACCGAGAGCGGTGCTTTGAAGGAACAGCCTTACGGCTTCAACATCCGTTTCGGCGGGGAGCCCGGCACCAATCCGGAAGAACTGATCGGCGCGGCGCTTGCCTCATGCTATTCCATGGCCCTGTCCAAGACCGTTCAAGACGCAGGTTTTACCGCCGAGAGCCTGGAAACCAAGGCTGTCGTTTCGCTCGACCAGCAGGACGGTGGTTTTGCCATCACCGGCATCGAACTGACGCTGAATGCGAAGGTGAGCGGGGCTGATGAGGCCAAGGTCAGGGACATGGCTGAGCAGACCAAGGTGGCCTGCCCCGTTTCCAAGGCGCTGAAGGCCGTGCCGATCGGGCTGACGGTCAACGTTGGATAAGAAAAAGAGCCCTTCCGTTGAAGCGGAAGGGCTCTTGCTTCCAAGTTTAAAGTTTTTGCGTGTTTCCGGACGGAAAACCGGTTCCCACTTTTGCTGTCAACACTTTATTGCGGCAGCTTGTCGTCTACGCCCTGGACGTAGAAGTTCATGCCGAGCAAGGTGCCGTCATCGGCCTTTTCGCCAGCCTTCAGCCACGGCGTGCCGTCCTGCTTGTTGATCGGGCCGGTGAAGGGATGCAGTTCGCCGGACTTGATCTTGGCTTCGGTTTCCTCAGCCAGCTTCTTCACGTCATCCGGCATGTTGGTGTAGGGGGCCATCTTGAGGATGCCGTCCTTCAGGCCATCCCAGCTCTGCTCGGACTTCCAGGTTCCATCCAGCAGCGCCTGGGTGCGCTTGATGTAATAGGTGCCCCAGGTGTCAACGATGGCCGTCAACTGCGCCTTCGGACCGGCAGCGATCATGTCGGAAGCCTGACCGAAGGACTTCACGCCACGCTCCTCGGCAACCTGCATCGGCGCGGTGGAGTCGGTGTGCTGCGTCAGGATATCGACGCCCTGGTCGAGCAGTGCCTTGGCGGCATCGGCTTCCTTGCCTGCGTCGAACCAGCTATTGACCCAGACCACCTTCATCTTGAAATCCGGATTGACGGACTTTGCGCCAAGCTCGAAGGCGTTGATGCCCATCACCACTTCCGGGATCGGGAAAGAGGCAATATAGCCGGCCTCACCCTTCTTCGACATCTTACCGGCGATGACGCCAGCGATGTAGCGGCCTTCATAGAAGCGGGAATTGTAGGTTGCGAGGTTTTCAGCCGACTTGAAGCCCGTGGCGTGCTCGAACTTCACCTTCGGGAACTTCTTGGCCACCTTCACGGTCGCATCCATGAATCCGAAGGAGGTGGAGAAGATCAGCTTGCAGTTGTCACGAGCCAGGCGCTCGATAGCGCGCTCGGCATCCGGACCTTCCGGCACGTTTTCGAGAAATGCGGTTTCGATCTTGTCGCCGAAATGCTTCTGCAATTCCTGGCGGCCGAGATCATGGGCCTGAGAATAGCCGCCGTCCGTCTTGCTGCCGACATAGACGAAGCAGACCTTGGTCTTGTCTGCGGCGCTGGCCGCACCGGCGAAAGACATCACGGAAGCAACGGTGGCTGCCAGGGCGATGGAGAGTTTTTTCATGAGTTCCCCTAGTGGTTCAGGTTGAATGAGGGTCAGCGATCCGGCACGAAAGGCTTGCCGAGCGAAGCAGGTGTATTGATCAGCGTCGTGCGCCGATTATGCGAAATGACGATCAAAACGACAATGGTGGCCGCATAGGGCAGTGCCGAAAGAAATTGCGAGGGAATGGCGATGCCGAGCGTCTGCGCCAGCACCTGCGCATGCAATTGCCCGACTGTGACCGCGCCGAACAGATAGCCACCCGCCAGCACCCGCCAGGGACGCCATGAGGCAAACACCACCAGCGCCAGCGCAATCCAGCCGCGCCCGGCAGACATGTTCTCCACCCACTGCGGCGTGTAGACCAGCGAAAGCTGGGCTCCGGCCAGCCCGGCGCATGCGCCCCCGAACATCACCGCCAGATAGCGCGCCCGGATGACCTTGATGCCGAGCGCATGGGCAGAGGCGTGGTTATCGCCAATGGCGCGTAGCATAAGCCCCTTGCGGCTCTTGAACAGAAACCAGTTCACGCCGATGACCAGCGCAATCGACAGGTAGAAGATCAGATCCTGACGGAACAGCAGCGGCCCGATAACGGGAATGTCGGACAGAAGGGGAATATCGATGGGTTGCAGCTTGGTGCCCGGCTGGCCTGCAAAGGGCTCGCCCAACTGCCCGGAAAGGCCGAGCCCGAGAATGGTCAACGCAAGACCCGTTGCCACCTGATTGGTGACAAGCGTCAGCGTCAGAAAGCCGAAGAGCAGCGAGAAGGCGGCCCCTGCGGCGATACCGGCCACAATGCCTGCCAAAGGCGTGCCGGTCAGTTGGGCGGCAGCAAAGGCGGCCACCGCGCCCATGATCATCATGCCCTCGACACCGAGATTGAGCACACCGGCACGCTCCGTCACCAGTTCGCCCATGGCGGCGATGACCAGCGGCGTGGATGCGGTGATGATCGTCAGCAGAATCGCTTCGAAAATCATGACCGGCCTCCGCCAAGCGACGTCCGCGCCTTGGAGAAGACAATCCGGATCTTGTAATAGATCAGCGTATCGCAGGAGAGCACGAAGAACAGGATAAGCCCCTGAAACACCCGGGTGATCTTGTCGGAGACACCAATGGAAAGCTGCGCTCCCTCACCGCCGAGATAGGTCAGCGCCAGCACCAGCCCGGAGGCGATGATGCCCAGCGGATTGAGGCGGCCCAGAAAGGCGACGATGATGGCGCTGAAGCCATAGCCTGGCGAAATAGACGGCTGGAGATGGCCGATGGAACCGGACACTTCCGAAATCCCCGCAAGCCCGGCCAGAGCACCGGAAAACAGCATGCAAAACCACACCATTCCGCGCGAGGAAAAGCCCGCAAACCGCCCTGCCCGCTCCGACTGGCCCAGCACGACGATCTCGAAGCCCTTCATCGTGTAGCGCATGATGAACCAGACCAGCAGAGCCGCAACAATGGCAAAGACGAAGCCCCAATGGGCGCGGCCGGAGTCGGCGAAAATGGCAGGCAGCACGGCGCTGTCGGTAAAATCCCGCGTCTGCGGAAAGTTGAAGCCCTGCGGATTGCGCCAGGGGCCGCGCACCAGATAATCGAGAATGAACTGGGCGATATAGACCAGCATCAGGCTGGTGAGGATTTCATTGGTGTTGAAGCGCGTTTTCAACAGCGCCGGAATGGCAGCGTAGAGCGCACCGCCGATCATGCCCATGATCATCATCAGCGGCAGGAGCAGCGGCGATTCCCACTCATAGAAAATCACCGGCAGGAAGGAGCCAAACAGCGCCCCCATGGTGAATTGCCCTTCCGCGCCGATATTCCAGTTGTTGGAGCGGTAGCAGACCGAAAGACCGACGCCGATAAGAATAAGCGGCGCCGCCTTGACCGCCAATTCATGCAGCGACCAGATTTCCGTCAGCGGCTCGATGAAGAAGCTGTAGAGCGCCGAGCCCGGATCCTTGCCCAGCGCGGCAAACAGAATGGCGCCCGAGACCAGCGTCAGCGCCAGCGCCAGCAGCGGCGAAACCAGCGTGAACAGGCCGGATGCCCGGGCGCGCTTTTCCAGTTCAATGCGCATGGGCGCCCTCCATGCCGTGCAAGCCGCCCATCAGCAGGCCGATCTTCTCGCGGGTCATGCCCTCCGCCGGAAAGCTGGCAGACAGACGGCCATCGGAAATCCCGGCAATCGAGGTGGAGACTTCGAAGATTTCATCCAGATCCTGGCTGATCACCACCACGGCAGAGCCCTGCCGCGCCAGATCCACCAGCGCCTGGCGAATGCGGCTTGCCGCACCGGCATCCACGCCCCAGGTGGGCTGGTTGACCACCAGCACCTGCGGCCTGCGCTCCAGTTCACGGCCAATGATGAATTTTTGCAGATTGCCGCCGGAAAGCGAGGCGGCGGTCGGGTCTTCACCGCTCTTGCGCACGTCCATATCCCGGCAAATTCCGGCAGCGGCAGCCTTGACCGCGCCGTGGCGGATAAGACGCAGCGCGCCGCCGCTCAAAAAGCGCGCCGCATCCGAACGATGACGCGCCAGGAGGAGGTTGTCGGACAAGGCCATGGCAGAGACGGCGGCATGGCCATGACGCTCTTCCGGCACAAAGCCTGCCCCCACCAGCCTGCGGCGATTGATGCCAAGCCGCCCGACCGGGCGGCCACACAGGTGAATGGCATCCTGATCCTGCACCGGGTATTCGCCGGAGAGGACATCGAAAAGCTCGCTCTGGCCATTGCCCGCCACACCGGCAATGCCCAGCACCTCGCCAGCGCGCACGGTGAGCGAAATATCTTTCAGCGTCATGGCAAAAGGCGTGCGCGCGGCGGCGGAGAGGTTTTTCACCTCGATCAGCTTTTGCCCGAAGGCCTGGCCGTGATTGCTGGTGACGCTCGCCACTTCGCTGCCCACCATCATCCGCGCCAGCGAGCCCGGCGTTTCCAGGCGGGGGTCGCAGGCGCCCGTCACCTTGCCGTGGCGCAGCACGGTGGCGCGGTCGCAGATGCGCTGCACCTCTTCCAGCCGGTGGCTGATATAGAGAACCGAGCGGTCCTCCGCCTTCAGCTTTTCCAGCGTTTCGAACAGCTTGTCCGCCTCCTGCGGTGTCAGCACCGAGGTGGGCTCATCGAGAATGATCAGCCGGGGATTTTGCAACAGCGCCCGCACGATTTCGATGCGCTGGCGCTCGCCGACGGAAAGATCGGCCACATGGGCATGGGGGTCCAGCGGCAGGCCATAGGCGGCGGAAAGGTCGCGCGCCTTTTCGGCGATGGCCGAGATCGAGCTTCCATCGGCCATGGAAAGCGCGATGTTTTCGGCAACAGTCAGCGCCTCGAACAGCGAAAAATGCTGGAAAACCATGCCGATGCCGAGTTGGCGTGCCTTGGCGGGGGAGGAAATATCCACCATCTCCCCCTGCCAGGTGATGGCGCCATAGGTGGGCGCCAGCACACCGAACAGCATCTTCACCAGCGTGGATTTGCCCGCGCCATTCTCTCCCAGCAGGGCATGGATTTCGCCGGGGCGAATATCCAGATCGATGCCGTCGCAAGCGGTAAAATCGCCGAACCGCTTGGTCAAACCCCGGACCGAAAGCAGCGAGGCTTGCGCTACTTCTTGGCTATGCGGCACTCTGCCCCCTTGGTCTCAAGCCCTTGGCGGGGCGAACGACACGAATTCCCGTTATTCTTCATGGCGAAGGCCACGCGCGAAAGCCGCGCAAACCGTGCCAAGTCCCTGTATTGATAACGAGTTTAAGCGCCTGCACAACTAGCGCCAAGATTATTTTTTGGAGCATGCCCCTTTTTAAGGCAGGGGCTTTTGGCAATCAGCGGCCAAGCTTCGGAAAGAATTGCAGGATTCCGCCGATCACGTACAGGTAGATCCCAGAAATGATGAAGGGGATGACGATAAAGCCGGGTGTGGAAAAGTGCATGAGCAGCGCCGCGCCACCCAGCGCGCACCAGACAAGAAAAATGCCGAGATTGAGCGGACGCAACCGCTTGACCCGCACCGGATGCAGGAAATGGATGGGCAGGAAGGTCAGCACCACGGAAAGGGTCACGACGATCATCGCCGTCAGCGCCGAGGCATGCATGACGAAGAGCGTAAACACCACCATGTTCCAAACCACGGGAAAGCCGGAGAAGAAATATTCATCCGTCTTCATACCCATATCGGCATAGTAAATGGCGCTGGAGACGACGATCATCCCCGCCGCGATGAAGGACCAGGGCTGGCCGATCATGCCGCTCTGGTAAAGGGCAAAGGCCGGCAGCAGCACATAGGTCACATAATCGATGATATTGTCCAGCGTATCGCCGGACCAATTGGGCAGCACTTCCTTCACCCGCACCTTGCGGGCAATCGGGCCATCGATGCCATCCACCAGCAGCGCCAGCCCCAGCCACCAGAACATATCCACAAATCGATGCTCGGCTGCGGCCACCACGCCGAGAAAAGCGAGGAAGGATCCCGATGCGGTGAGGATATGCACGGAAAAAGCGCGCATTTCCGCATAGGGTACTCGCTTATAGTTGAATATTTTCATGATATGCTGGTCTTTGCCCCGTGTTCACGTGTCGCGGATATTCGCTGAATCGTCGCGGATTGCAACCTTTGAACACCAATTGTACCAAGGCTCGAAGATGCTAACGCATCCTCGCCTTGAAAGAATTTCGAATATCTCAAATGCATCAATGGCTTGAGATATTCGAAAGAGGAATACGAAGAGTCATTTTCAATGAATCTTCGTATTCCTTTCTGCCAGGACGAGGTGCTGCGCCATTTCGGCCCATGGATTCCCGGTTCCAACCGCACTAGATAAACCGTAAGGATCAGGGAGTCTTGTCATGGAAAAAGTCGAGATCGCGGTTATCGGAGCAGGTCTTGCAGGCGGCATTGCCGCTCTTGCACTGGCGCGGCGCGGCCGCAAGGTGGCGCTGGTGGCGGGTGAACGCGGCACGGATGACAAGCGCACCACCGCCCTGATGGATCAGTCCATCCGCTATCTCGACCGGCTTGGACTCTGGCAGGATTTGCAGCCGAAGACCGAGGCGCTTTCCACCATGCAGATCATCGACGGCACGAAGCGGCTGCTTCGTGCGCCGCCGGTTGCCTTCCGCAGCTCGGAAATCGGCCTTCCGGCTTTCGGCTATAATTTCGCAAACAGCGCCCTCATTGCCCTGCTGGATGAGGCTTTTGAAAAAGAGCCCAATCTCACCATCCACCGAGCGCAGGCGCAATCCATCACCATCACGGACGAGCGCGTCACCATCACGCTTGCCGACGGCGCGGAGATCGACGCGGCGCTGGTGGTGGGCGCGGATGGCCGCCGCTCGATGACGCGCGAGGCGGCGGGCGTTTCCACACGGCAATGGTCCTATCCTCAGACGGCCGTGGTGCTGAATTTCCGCCACAGCCTGCCGCACAACAATTGCTCCACCGAGTTTCACCGGGAAACCGGCCCTTTCACCCAGGTGCCGCTCAGTCGCAATCGCTCCAGCCTTGTCTGGGTGGTGGAACCGGCGGAAGCCGACCGGCTGATCGCCCTGCCGCTCGATCTTCTGAGCCAGGAAGTCGAAAGCCTGATGGGGTCGCTGCTGGGCAAGGTGGAGGTCGAGGCCACGCCGCAGGCCTGGCCGCTTTCCGGCATGAGCGCTACGCGCTATGGCCGGGGCCGTGCCGTCTTCATCGGCGAAGCGGCCCATGCCTTTCCGCCGATCGGCGCACAGGGGCTCAATCTCAGCCTGCGCGATATCATGGCGCTGGACGATCTGGCGGGCGAGGATTTGCGCGAACCGCTGCCGAAGGATTTCGGCGCCCGCTTCGACCGCCGCCGCCGCCTGGATGTCTGGACCCGCACGGCCAGCGTCGATCTCCTGAACCGCTCGCTGCTATCTTCCTTCCTGCCAGTACAAATGCTGCGCGCCACCGGCCTGCATCTCCTCTCCACCCTCTCCCCGCTTCGCCACCTCGTGATGCGCGAAGGCGTAGAACCGGGCCGCGGCTTCCGCGCCTTCCCGGACATGATCCGGGACCGGATCAGGATGCGGCTGTGAGGGGCGCTTCAACGCATTCCTGACCGGCATCGCGGATTTGCAAAATCCATGTGCGCTGATGCAACGCGGGCAGAGACCCTGCTCTGGCAGATGCTTTTCGAGTCTCTTTATCCAGCGTGGGCTTCGGCCTATTCGCGGTACGAAAAGCCGGACCGAAAGGTCCGGCTTTTTGTTTTCAAATCAATTTACTGATTCTCACTTTGTTCCGTTTTAAAATCCAGCCCGAAGAAAACTTCGGGCTGGCAATGTATATTTTATACACAGCTAAATCAGCTGCACCCGCTCGTCGCGCCACATGTGTCGCACTTCTCACACGTACCATTGCGCACCATCGTAAAGTTCTGGCACTCGGAGCACATGTTGCCGGTATAGCCCTGGGCGATGGAGCGCATGCGGCGCTGGTTTTCCATCTTTTTGGCTTCTGCCTTGGCGGCTTCGGCGGCGTCGGCGGCCTCGTCGGTGAAAAGGCCTTCTTCCGCGACCTCTTCGGCCAGTTCCGCGGCGCGTTCCTCATAGTCGCGCTTGAAGGAGACGACTTCCGAGGTTGCGATGGCGGTGGTCACTTCCAGTTTGCGGGCGGTGTTGCCGGCAAAAGCGGTGACGCTGGCGCCGTTGGCGGCTTTGGCGGGCGTGGCGCTAGCCGCACCGCGCGGCTCTGCTGTGCCAGCGGCAGCGGAAGAGACCAGCGTCGGCTTATAGCCACGGGTCAGGCCCTTGGAAACGACATCGGCCTTGCCTTCCTTCATGCCACGGCCAAGGGCCGTGTTTGAGAAGTCGGACGTATCCACATGCGCCAGATCGTGACGGCCGAGATAGGAGATGGCCAGTTCGCGGAACACGTAGTCGAGGATCGACGTGGCGTTCTTGATGGCGTCGTTGCCGGTCACCATGCCTGCCGGTTCGAACTTGGTGAAGGTGAAGGCATCGACATATTCTTCCAGCGGCACGCCATATTGCAGGCCGAGCGACACCGAGATGGCAAAGTTGTTGATGAAGGCGCGCAGCGCCGAACCTTCCTTGTTCATATCCAGGAAGATTTCGCCAAGGCGGCCATCATCATATTCGCCGGTACGCAGGAAGATGGTGTGACCACCGATCTTGGCCTTCTGGGTGTAGCCCTTGCGGCGATGCGGCAGCTTTTCCTGGCTGCGGACAACGCGCTCGACCACACGCTCGATGATCTTTTCGGTCACCGTCACGGCCTGGGCGGCTGCGGGCTGGGCCAGCAGTTCCTCGACCATGTCTTCCTCATCCTCATCTTCGATGAGCGAGGCATTGAGCGGCTGGCTGAGCTTGGAGCCATCGCGGTAAAGGGCATTGGCCTTCAGCGCCAGCTTCCAGGACAGCATGTAGGCTGCGCCGCAATCCTCGACGGTCGCCTCGTTCGGCATGTTGATCGTCTTGGAAATCGCACCCGAGATGAAGGGCTGGGCAGCCGCCATCATGCGGATATGGCTTTCCACCGAGAGATAACGCTTGCCGATCTTGCCGCAGGGATTGGCGCAATCGAAGACGGGCAGATGCTCCTTCTTGAGGAAAGGCGCGCCTTCCAGCGTCATCGCACCGCAGACATGGATATTGGCGGCTTCGATGTCCTTCTTGGCAAAGCCCATGTGCTCCAGCAGATTGAAGCTCATGTCCGAGAGCTGCTCGTCGGACACGCCCAGCTTTTCCTTCAGGAAATCAGCGCCCAGCGTCCACTGGTTAAAGACGAACTTGATGTCGAAGGCGCTCTTCAGCGCGCCATTGACGGCCTCGATCTTCTCATCGGTAAAGCCCTTGGCCTTCAGCGTGGACGGGTTGACGCCCGGCGCCTGGTTGAGATTGCCATGGCCAACGGCATAGGCCTCGATCTCGGCAATCTGGCTTTCGGTATAGCCCAGAGTGCGCAGGGCTTCCGGCACGGCGCCGTTGATGATCTTGAAGTAACCGCCACCGGCCAGCTTCTTGAACTTCACCAGCGCGAAATCCGGCTCGATGCCCGTGGTGTCGCAATCCATGACGAGGCCGATCGTGCCGGTCGGCGCGATTACGGAAACCTGCGCATTGCGGTAGCCGTGCTTTTCGCCAAGTTCCAGGGCGCGATCCCAGGCAGCCTTGGCATGGGCAATCAGCGCCGGATCGGTGCAATCGCCGTGTACCAGCGGAACCGGATCGACAGACAGGCCCTCATAGCCCTTGGCTTCGCCATGGGCGGCGCGGCGATGGTTGCGGATGACGCGCAGCATGTTGTCGCGGTTCGGCGCATAGCCCGGGAACGGACCAAGTTCGGAGGCGATTTCCGCGGAGGTTGCGTAGGAAACGCCGGTCATGATGGCGGTGAGCGCACCGCAGATGGCACGGCCTTCCGCCGAGTCATAAGGAATGCCGGAAGACATCAGCAAGCCGCCGATATTGGCGTAGCCGAGGCCCAGCGTGCGGTATTCGTAGGAGAGTTCGGCAATCTGACGCGAAGGGAACTGCGCCATCATCACCGAGATTTCCAGCACCACCGTCCACAGGCGAACGGCGTGTTCGTAATCGGCAATGTTGATCTTCTTGGTGTCGGCATCCTTGAACTGCAACAGGTTCAAAGACGCCAGATTGCAGGCCGTGTCGTCCAGGAACATGTATTCCGAGCACGGGTTGGAGGCGCGGATCGGGCCTGCCGCCGGGCAGGTGTGCCAATCATTCATGGTGGTGTTGAAATGCAGGCCCGGATCAGCGGAAGCCCAGGCGGCGTAGGAAATCTTTTCCCACAGCTCGCGTGCCTTCAGCGTCTTCATCACCTTGCCGTCGCGCCGCGCCGTCAGGTTCCAGTCGCCGTCATTTTCAACTGCGCGCAGGAAGTCGTCCTTCAGCGAAACGGAGTTGTTGGAGTTCTGGCCGGAAACGGTCAGATAGGCTTCCGAATCCCAGTCGGTGTCGTAGGTCTTGAACTCGAGGTCCTTGTAACCCTGCTTGGCGAACTGAATGACGCGCTTGATGTAGTTTTCCGGAACCTGATCCTTCTTGGCGGCGCGGATTTCGCGCTTCAGCGCCGGGTTCTGGGTCGGGTCGAAGCAGGCATCATTGTCAGCCGAGCAATTGACACAGGCCTTCATGATCGCCTTCAGATGCTTGGCGACGATCTTGGAACCGGTGACGAGGGCAGCAACCTTCTGCTCTTCCTTCACCTTCCAGTCGATATAGGCTTCGATATCCGGGTGATCGATGTCGACCACCACCATCTTGGCGGCGCGGCGGGTGGTGCCGCCGGACTTGATGGCGCCAGCGGCCCGGTCGCCGATTTTCAGAAAGCTCATCAGGCCGGAGGAACGGCCGCCGCCGGAGAGCTTTTCGCCCTCGCCGCGCAGATGAGAGAAGTTGGAGCCCGTGCCGGAGCCATATTTGAACAGACGCGCCTCACGCACCCAAAGGTCCATGATGCCGCCTTCGTTCACCAGATCGTCCTCGACGGACTGGATGAAGCAGGCATGCGGCTGCGGATGTTCGTAAGCGGACTTCGACTTCACCAGCTTGCCGGTGAAGGGGTCGATGTAGAAATGCCCCTGCCCCGGACCGTCAATACCATAGGCCCAGTGCAGGCCGGTGTTGAACCATTGCGGGGAATTGGGCGCAACGCGCTGGGTGGCGAGCATGTAGGCAAGCTCGTCCCGGAAGGCGAGCGCATCGTCTTCCGAGGTGAAGTACTTGCCCTTCCAGCCCCAATAGGCCCAGGTGCCGGCCAGACGGTCGAAAACCTGACGCGCATCGGTTTCCGAGCCATAGCGCTCGTCCTCGGGCAGATCCTTCATGGCCTTTTCATCGGCGACCGAGCGCCACAGGAAGGAGGGAACGTCGTTTTCCTCAACCTTCTTCAGGATTTTCGGCACGCCCGCCTTGCGGAAATATTTCTGCGCCAGAACGTCGGTTGCCACCTGGCTGAACTGGGCCGGAACATCAATATCGGCCAGCCGGAAGACAATCGAACCATCCGGGTTCTTGATTTCGCTCACCGCCTTGCGGAACTCGATCTCCGCATAGGCGGACTGTCCCGGCTTGGTAAAACGACGTTCGATGCGCATCTCAAATGTCCCTCGTGTTCAGCGCCTGAAAAAGGCGCAAGGATAATGGTTCGGCCACTCCCGTCAGGTGACGCAGCCGTTGCTTCGCTCTCTTGGAGCGAGGCCGATCATCATGATGGTCCGCTCTATATCTTGTGCGATACTGAACTGCGAGCCCCTATATGTGGTTCCAATATAGTTTCCACAGCTGCATTTTGCCAGTCTTCAACGTTGACGGAAGGGCAGAAAAAAGCGCAAAAATTCCCTGCCGGACCTGAGCCCTTCGGCCCGCCCGGTTCGCCTGGAAAAGCGCTTGTTTCAGATGTGGAACCGACCTCGTGTTTATCGGTCCAGTCGCCGCCGCAACATGGAATTCATTAACCGTCTAAGCCCCCTCTCCGTCAAGAGGTGGTTTGTGACCAAATTATTAACCCAATATCTTGTGGTTGGCTTCTGTGGAAAACGGGGAAAGAGGCTTGGCGTGAAAATTCATGCACTTGGAGAAAAAGCTTGATGGTTAACGCTCGGTGAAGGCGTTTTTGTCCACTGTTGTGTGTGAGCAGGCGAATTTGCCGAACAGCGCTACCCCAACGCCTCTTTCCCCAGATTTTTCCAGCCGCAGCGTGCCGAATCAGGACTTGCTTACGGAATGGTTGCAGCCGCAACAAAGCCTCCCACAACCCTTCATTGAAAGCCCTCGATAGTGACATAGGGGCTTATTAATGTTTTGCCTGTAAATCCTCGAATATCTGGGGGCTTGGAATGAACTCCTTGCCGGCAGGAAAGACCGTTCGCCAGGAGGGCGCGCGCTTTCCATGAGGGTTCAACATGAACAATCTATCCATCTTGAAAAAGATCAGCCTTCTGGTCGTTCTCATGGGCGTTGCCGCCGCAGCCATTGCCGCCACGGGGGCCTGGGGGCTGTCGTCGCTGGGCGCATCGCTGAAAAACACCGGCGCCCGCGAAGAAGTGGCCCGCGAGGCCATGGACCTGCGCGTCGACATCATCGCCATCAGCCGCATGACCTATCAGTTGGCCATGGCTCCGGAGAAATCTGCGGATTTTGCTGCCGAGACGGAAAAGCGCGCCAAGGAAATGCTGGAGCGCCTGCCGAAAATCGCCTCTACCGCCGATGCCAACGAGCAGAAGCAACTGGCCGATATCCGCACCACGCTGAACGCCTATTTCGAGCAGATCCGCCAGATGGTGAAAGTTGCCGGAACCGAGGCCGGACGCAACCCCGCCGCCATGAAGGCTGAACTGGACAAGGCACTGGACGGGCAGAAAACCGTCACCGCCGCCGTCAAGGTCTACAGCACCTATTCCGCCAATACGCTGGCCGGTGCGCGCGCCGATGCGCTTTCCCAGTCCAGCTTGACGATGATTGCGCTCATCATTACCGCCGCCGTCTGCATCGTGCTGGGCGTGGTCGTCAGCGTCATCATTGCGCGTCGCGGCATTATCAACCCGATCCGCATCCTCACTGAAAACATGACCGCCATTGCCAAGGGCGTGCTGAACAAGACCATTCCGGGAACCGACCGCAAGGACGAAATCGGCGAGATGGCGCGGGCGCTGGAAGTCTTCCGCGCCAACCGGCAGCAGATGCAGGAAATGGAAGCGCAGGAAGCCGCCCTCAATCACCAGAGCAAGGATCTGCAATCCAGCATCAGCGGCATTGTTGCCGCCGCCGCCGCAGGCGATTTCTCCCGCCGCATTACCCGCACCTACGAGGATGCGGATTTGCAGCGCTTCGCCAGCAGCGTCAACGAACTGGTGGAAAGCGTCGATCACGGCATTACCGAAGTGCGCCGCGTCATCGCCGCCCTTTCCGAAGCGGATCTGTCGCATGACATGCGCGGCAATTTCCAGGGCGCCTTTGCCGAGCTTCAGGCCAATGTGAACCAGACCATGGCAACGCTGCGGACGACCATGCAGAGCATTCGCCATGCGTCGAGCACGATCACCGACAATTCGGGAGAACTCAGCTCCGCTGCCAACCAGCTGGCGCGACGCACCGAGCAGCAGGCTGCGGCACTGGAAGAAACTGCCGCCGCCCTTGAGGAAATCACCACCACGGTGCGCACCTCCACCGAACGCGCCCATGAAGCAAACCGCATGGTGGAAGAAACCCGCCAAAGCGCTGGCCGCTCCGGCAATATCGTCCGCAGCGCCATCGATGCCATGGGCCGGATCGAGCAGTCTTCGCAGAAGATCAGCCAGATCATCTCCGTCATCGACGAAATCGCCTTCCAGACCAACCTTCTCGCCCTGAATGCGGGCGTGGAAGCGGCCCGTGCCGGTGAGGCAGGGCGCGGCTTTGCCGTCGTGGCGCAGGAAGTGCGCGAACTGGCGCAGCGGTCCGCCAATGCCGCCAAGGAGATCAAATCGCTGATCAACACCTCTGCCGATGAAGTGAAGGGCGGCGTATCGCTGGTGCTTTCCACCGGCGAGGCGCTGACGGAGATCGAAGACCTTGTGAACCGCGTCAACAGCCATGTCAGCACCATTGCCCGCGCGGCGCAGGAGCAATCGGCAGCGCTCGGAGAGATCAACACCTCCGTCAACCACATGGACCAGATGACCCAGCAGAACGCCGCCATGGTGGAAGAAACCACCGCCTCCAGCCAGGTTCTGGCCAACGAGGCGCGGCAATTGCAGATCCAGCTCGATCGCTTCAAGCTGGATAGCAACGGTCAGCGGCAAAGAGCGGCCTGATACCCGCTATCGGCCATCACAGATATCAAACGCGCATCCGGTGAAACAACGTCATCGGATGCGCTTTAGAATTTTACGTATTCCCGGGGGAAAACCGGATTCCACTTTTCCTGCAAATGCTTTAGCCAAGACGGCCTGTTGACGGCGCGGCGGTGCTCTCCCGCAGGCGCAAGCTGACATCCACCTGCCGTGACTGCGGTTTCTCGATCCTGCCGGTCAGGCAATGCACCAGTTGTTCGGCGGCAAGCCTGCCGATGTCCTTGTTATCCACGAACATGGTGGTAAGGGCTGGTGTCACGCGGGAGGAAAGCTCGAGATCATCAAAGCCCGTCACGGAAAAGTCGCCGGGTACGCAAAAACCGGCCCGCGTCAGCCCCATCTGCACCCCGAGCGCCAGAGTATCATTGCCGCAAATGATCGCGGTTGGACGACAGTCGGCAGGCAATGCTGCAAGCTTCGCGGCACAGGCAATCCCGAAATCCAGGCTGGCCTTGCCGATTATCAAGGCATCGGGCGCCAGCGAAAGCCCGGCTTCACCGAGCGTTTGCTCGATACCGCGCAAACGGGCCTGCACACGATCATTATTCACGTTCGGCTGCATCACGACCGCGAAACGGCGGTGACCGAGATCGATCAGATACCGTGTCATCCGGGAAAAGGCGGCTTCGTTATCGAAACCCACCATAGCATAAGGCGCACCGGGGCGGTAAGCATAGGTCAGCACATAGGGCAAGGCGAGGCGGTCGAGATCGTCGAAGAGCGCTGCCGGATGGGTTTCCCCGGCCATGGCCAAGGCTTCGACACCGCGCTCGATCATCGCCCTCGCCTGCTGCAATCCCAGTTCAGGATCATAGTTGGAACAGGCAATCAGCAGGTTCAGGCCATGCTCGGCAAAAACGCTTTGCATCGCGCCCACCTGATGGGAAAATATCTCGTTATCCAGCGTCGGGATGATCACCCCGGCGATATGGGTGCGGTTGGACGCCAGCGCCCTGCCCGCCGCATTCGGCACCCAGCCCAGTGCCCTTGCCGTGGCGAAGATCCGCTCACGCGTTTCCGGTGACACCTTTTCCGGCGTGTTGAAAGCGCGGGAGACCGTGGCTGTGGAAACGCCGGAGCGTTGGGCCACCTCTTCCAATTTCGCCCGGCCGCTGCCCTCCCGGGCACGTTTTACGGATGAATCGGACTGTTCCGTCATGGCCTCTCTCATTCTGGCAACGCCGGGGACACACCACCGCTTCCGCCCACATATTCCGGCCATCTGGTAGCGCGAAAACGCTGTAAGTGGAATGGTTGATACCCCTTTCCAGATCCATGGCAGTTGACAGCTTCGAAAAACAGGATCATGTAAGCGCTTACATTGGAGGGCCGCAAGGAGGAATGCGAAAGCTCGCCGAGGGAGAGACGCTTTACCGGCAACACCCCGACGGCGTGAACACGGATTCACGGGCGGAACCTCGTTATCGAAGAGGATGTGCAGGAGG
The DNA here is from genome assembly GCF_030815125.1 of Allorhizobium paknamense. Taxonomy (GTDB): domain Bacteria; phylum Pseudomonadota; class Alphaproteobacteria; order Rhizobiales; family Rhizobiaceae; genus Allorhizobium; species Allorhizobium paknamense. The sequence continues at coordinate 31,124 of NZ_JAUSWH010000006.1, read as the reverse complement.
AGGGATTTCATGAGTATAATCGTTGAGCAGAAGGGGTCTGCCTTGCCGGAGGCCGCTGAAACCAAGGCGCCGCCGCGTGTCCGGCGCATGCAGATCACATCCCTGTGCCTGCTCATGGTGGCAGGCGTTATCAACTACATGGATCGCGGCACGCTGGCGGTGGCCAATCACCGCATTGCCGAAGACATGTCGCTTAGTCTTGGGGAAATGGGTCTGCTGCTCTCGGCTTTTTCCTGGAGCTATGCGCTGGCGCAATTGCCGGTCGGCGCGATGGTGGATCGGCTCGGTCCGCGCCGCCTGCTGGGTCTTGGCCTGGTCTTCTGGTCTCTGGCCCAGGCAGCCGGTGGGCTCGTGACCTCCTTCACCCAGTTCATTCTCACCCGCATCGGGCTTGGTATCGGCGAAGCGCCGCAATTTCCGTCGGCGGCGCGGGTGGTCAGCAACTGGTTCCCGGTCAGCAAGCGCGGCCTTCCCACAGGAATTTTCAATTCGGCCTCGCCGCTTGGCACTGCCATTGCACCGCTGCTGCTAACCCAATTGCTGATCGCGCTCGACTGGCGATGGGTGTTTCTGATCACCGGCGCTGCCGGCCTGATCATGGCCGTGCTTTGGTTCGCCCTTTATCGCGATCCGAAAACAATGAACCTTTCTGCGGCAGAGCGCAGCTATCTCTCCTCCGAAGCGGAGGAAAAACAGGAAAAGGTAACGCTCGGCGATTGGGCGGCGCTGTTTTCCTATCGCGCCACCTGGGGAATGATCATCGGCTATTTCGGCAATGTTTACCTGAACTGGGTCTATCTCAGCTGGCTGCCGTCCTATCTGGTCAATGAGCGGCACATGAGCCTGGCCCGCAGCGGCTTCATGGCTTCGGTGCCCTTCTTCTGCGGCTTTATCGGCTGCCTGCTGGCCGGCTGGCTGTCGGACAAGATCATCAAGAAGACGGAAGGCTCACCCGTACTTGGACGCCGCATTCCGGTGGTCATCGCCATGCTCGGCATGGCAGCCTTCACCGTGCCCGCAGCCCTTGTGCAGGATAATAACATCGCGGTCTTCTGCATCTCGGTGGTGATTTTTCTCACCAATGCCGCATCGGCCTGCTCCTGGGCGCTGGTCACGGCGGTTGCGCCGAAAAACCGCGTCGCATCGCTGGGGTCTCTCCAGAATTTCGGCGGTTTTCTGGGAGGCTCGCTTGCCCCGATCCTCACTGGCTTTATCGCCCAGTACTCGTCCTTCGTGCCTGCTCTGCTCACCGGCGCTGCCATCGCCTTCATTGGCGCTGCAAGCTATTTCCTGCTGGTGCGCGAGCCGATGGGTGAGAAATAACCTCCCTAAAGAGGGATTTTCCGGACCAAAGCCGGAAAATCCATATCTGCCTTCAAAATGGAAGTTACCTATGACAAGCCAAGCCATCCAAGGTGTCATTCCCGTCATGCTCACGCCGTTCCACGACAATGGCGAGATCGATTATCCCGGCCTGGAGCGGTTGATCGAATGGTATATCGCCCATGGATCAGGCGCTCTGTTTGCCGTCTGCCAGTCCAGCGAAATGATGTTCCTGTCCCTGGAAGAGCGCGTGGCACTGGGCCGTTTCGTGGTAGAGAAGGCGGCGGGCCGCCTTCCCGTCGTGGTATCCGGCCATATCAGCGATGATCTTGCCCTGCAGATCGAGGAATTGCAGGCGATGAGCAAGGTGGGCGCAGACGGCCTGATCCTGGTGACCAACCATCTCGACCCCCGCAAGGAAGGAACTTCGGCTTTCAAGGCGACGCTCGACACATTGCTGTCCGCCCTGCCGGACGATCTGCCGCTGGGGCTTTACGAATGCCCTGCCCCTTATCGCCGCCTGTTGACAGATGAGGAACTGCGCTATTGCGCCGACAGCGGCCGGTTCATCATGCTCAAGGACGTGAGTTGCGATCTGGAAACCGTCAAGCGCAGGCTTGAGATTACCCAAGGCACGCCGCTGAAGATCCTGAACGCCAATGCCGCCATCGCCTTTGACGCCATGAAGGCCGGTGTGCCTGGCTTCAATGGCGTTTTCACCAATTTCCACCCTGATCTCTATAACTGGCTGTGGCAGCACAGCGAAAAACATCCGGAACTGGCCTCAGAACTGGCGACCTTCCTCGTTCTGTCGGCGGTTTCGGAAGCCCTCGGCTACCCTGCCCTTGCGAAGCTCTATCACCAGCGCATCGGCACGTTCGAAAGCATGCGCTGCCGCGTGATCGATTATGATATTCGCGAGAAATTCTGGGCGCTGGATGCCGTGCTGGACAAGATCGTCGAGGGTACGGAGCATTTCCGCAAACGCATCGCGGCACTCTGATGATGGCACAGGAAAACCAATGATTACCGGCAATCTCGATCAATGGCAGGTCTATCGAAAGACCTTGCCCGACTGTCTTGTGCAGGCCATCGAAGCCGTCATGGCGCTTGACCTGCAAACCCTGCCGCCTGGCCGGCATGAACTGGCAGGCGATGACAGCTTCCTGCTGATCCAATCCATGGACACAAAGCCCGCCGCTGAACTGCGCCCGGAAGCCCATCGCCGCTATATCGATGTGCAAATCCTGCTGACAGGCCGGGAGGCTTTTGGCGTTGCCTTTCCGGATCCGGACCTTGCACCGCTCGATGACCGGCTGGAGAGCCACGACATCGCCTTTTATCCCGGCCCTAAGAGTGAATACATGGTCACGCTTCGCCCGCGTGACTTCATTATTTTCTTTCCGGGAGAATTTCACCGCCCCTGCTGCGAAGCGGGCGGCGTCGAGACCATTCGCAAGGCCGTGATCAAAGTCGATTCCAGACTGCTGACAGCCTGACATTGCCAAGGGCATTTAAAAAAGGCGCTTTACGGAAGACTTAATACCAAGGCTCGAAGATGCTAACGCCTCCTCGCCTTGAAAGAATTTCGAATATCTCAAATGCGTCAAGGGCTTGAGATATTCGAAAGAGGAATACGAAGAGTCATTTTCAATGACTCTTCGTATAAAGCGCCTTTTTTCTATTGGAGTTCAGCCTTTGTGGCCCTTGGCGATGGGCTCCTGATAGGTAAAGCCCATGTCCCAGGGGAAATAGATCCAAGTGTCCTGGCTGACTTCGGTCACGAAGGTATCGACCGTCGGCACGCCCTTGGGCTTGGCATAGACGCAGGCGAAATGGGCTTTCGGCAACATTTCCCGCACTTCCGAAGCCGTCTTGCCGGTGTCGGTCAGATCGTCGACCACCAGCACGCCCGCGCCTCCATCCGTCGTCAGATCGGCTGCAATGCCCTTCAACAGGTTCATTTCGCCCTGATTGACGTAGTCATGATAGGAGGCGATGCAGACCGTTTCGATCAGGCGGATGTTGAGTTCGCGCGAGATGATCGCAGCCGGCACCAGACCGCCGCGGGTGATGCAGACAATGGCGCGGAACTCCTGCTCCAGGCCAGCCAGTCGCCAGGCCAGCGCCCGGGCATCGCGGTGAAACTGATCCCAGGACACGGGAAAGGCTTTATCGGGAAGGGACATGAAAAGGCTCCGCCAACACATGCGCCAGCCGGCAGCGTGGCGCACCGGCTGGCTTTGAAACATATCGGGATGCTCTAACGGCAAAGCCCCCAAAAAGGCAAGAGGCAGTAGAAAGCTGCTACCGCGACAGCAGGGTCAGCGCGGTCATGCTGTCCAGCACGGTACGGGTAACACCGCCAAACAGCACCTCCCACCAGCGCTTGTGCGAATAGGCGCCCATGACGAGAAGATCGATGCTTTCATCCGAAAGCCGGTTTTCGATATGGGCGGATGCGCGCAGTTCCGCCAGTTCCTTGGTGACGACGGTGACATTGACGCCGTGGCGGGCAAGCGCTGCGGCGATTTCACCGCCCGGCAGCGCCTTGGATGCATCGGCAGCTTCGCTATCGACCACGGAGAAGATTTCCACCGACGTCGCCTGCTTCAGGAAGGGCAGCGCATCGAAGGTGGCGCGCGCGGCCTCACGCGACCCGTTCCAGGCAATCAGCACCCGCTTGATCGGCTTCGGCTCCTTGAAGATATACGGCACCAGCAGCACAGGGCGGCCGCTTTCATAGAGCACGGTTTCCAGCTCGCTGCGGTTTTCGGAGGCAGCGCCCTGCTCGCCCTGGGCCGCCACGATCAGGTCCACGGAGCGGGTGCTGTCGGTAAAGGCCTGGCCATAACCGGAGGAAGAGAGAAAACTGCGCCATTCTGTCGAAACACCCTCACGGCGGCCCGCCTCTTCAAAGACCTGACCGATCGTGCGAGTTTCCTCGTGCGCCATATCCTGCATGGCCTGAACGGCCACCGGATCCGGGATTTCCATGGGGGCGATCAGCGGCATGGCGGCCACGGCCTCGGAATGCAAACCAATCACGTGGGAGCCAAACTGCTCCGCCAGCGCAATGGAAAAATCCGAAATCTGCCTTGCGCTCTTCGTGCTGTCCAGCACGGCCAGAATTGTCTTGTAACCCATCGTCGTCTCCCAAAACGGTTTCCGCAAAGCCGGAGCGGTTTGTCAAAGGAAACCGTGGCTGAAAACAACAACCTCCGGCCCGTAACAGGACCGGACAGTCGCCGGTGGATTTTGTTCCACCGGCAAGAGTAATGCGCTAAACGACGGGCAGTTCCTTGACTTCGGTCAAAGAGAAGACATTCAAGCCTCCAGTACCGGACGGCTTGCTTTCAGCGTGGCGATCATCGCCTCGACATCGGCGGCAGCGGCGTTCAGCACAGCCTCATCACGGGCGCGCACCACAAGCTCGACATGGAAGCCCTTCATCTCGTCATAGCGCGGATAGGAGCCAATGCTGGTTTCTGGGTGGGCCTTCTGCACCTCGCCCAGCGGCGTACCGATGTCACCCTCGCCAAAGGGGCAGGAAATGGCGCGCGAGAGGATGCGCTTGCCGGCGGGAAGCGTCTTGATTACCACTTCCAGCATGGCCTGGAACACCTGCGGCACGCCCGCCATGACATAGACATTCTCGACCTGGAAACCCGGCGCGGTAGACACGGCGTTTGGAATATGCGCAGCCCCCTTGGGCATGCGGGCCATGCGCTGGCGGGCCTCGGAGAATTCCATGTTGCGGCGGGCATACATTTCGCCCAGCAATTCCATGGCCTTTTCATCATGCACGCAAGGCAGGCCAAAGGCCTTGGAGATGGCATCTGCCGTGATGTCGTCATGGGTCGGGCCGATGCCGCCCGAGGTGAAGACGTAATGATAGCGGCTGCGCAGGGCGTTCAGCGCTTCGACAATCGCCTCCTCATCATCGGCAACGATACGCACCTCCTTGAGGTCAATGCCCGCCAGCGTCAGCACTTCGGCCAGATGGCCGACATTCTTGTCCTTGGTGCGGCCGGAAAGAAGTTCATCGCCAATGGCAAGCATGGCGGCAGTCACGATTTCAGAATGCGACATGAGACAGGTCCTGAGGGGAATGGGAAAGGCCGAACGGGCCGTTCAAAGAAGGTGACGGAGAAGTTCAAACAGGGTGACAAGCACAGTGCCGCCACCGATCGGTGCAAGAAACAGCAACAGCATATTCAGGCAGAGCAACCAGATCACGATCTTCTCGCCTTGCGGCGAAATGCGCCGTGGCGGCGGGGCCGATTCCTCAGGCCCGCGCCCGTATCCCTGCAAATCCAGAAACATCGCGATCTCCTCGCTTCTGCGCCGCTGTCTTCTTATACCAAGGCTCGAAGATGCTAACGCATCCTCGCCTTGAAAGAATTTCGAATATCTCAAATGCATCAAGCGCTTGAGATATTCGAAAGGGGAAATACGAAGAGTCATTTTCAATGACTCTTCGTATTAAACATGTACGACAACGACGCCGTTGCGGATCATTCCGCCCGCACCGAGGTGATCGTGTCGTGGATCAATTTCAGCACGCCCTCGGCATCGATATCTACGCAAGCCCTCTGGCTGGGCAGATTGTCCCAATCGCTCGGGCCGAAACCCATGTCATCCGGCTTCTGGATGGTCTGGCCATCGGCAAGCCCGCCACAGACCACCCGCATGGATCCCGTGCGTGTCCTGAACAGATCCGGCCGGACCACATAGGCGCAGGCGCAGCTGTCATGCACCACCATGCCATCCGGCACGCGTGTTTCGTAGAACTTGATGTAGAATTGCGACAAATCGAAGAGCAGTTCGGCGCGCTTGCCACCGGCATCGCGAATCTCGGCGAGCTGGCTGCGGGTCATCACGGTTTTCGTCGTCACGTCGAGGCCGACGACTACCACCGGCCAACTCGCCGTGAAGACCACATCGGCGGCCTCCGGATCGCCATGGATATTGGCTTCCGCCGCAGGCGTGACATTGCCGTTCACGTCGAAGGCGCCGCCCATGATCACCACCTGCCTGACCAGAGAAACGATCTCAGGATCTTCCTTCAAGGCATTGGCCAGGTTGGTCATTCTGCCAACCGCTACCAAGGTGACCTCACCGGGATTGGCCCGCACCGTTTCAACGATGAAGTGATGGGCAGGACGCGGATCGACCGGCAGATCGATCACATCCGGCACGCCGATATTGCCGAGCCCGTCATCGCCATGAATGAATTTCGGCGGCTCATGCGTAATGCGGTGCGGAATGAAGGTTTCACCGGCCCCTTGCGCCACCGGCGCATCGATCTTCCATTCCCGCTTCAGGAAAAGCGCGTTGCGGGTGGTGGTTTCGATGGTGGCATTGCCGAACACGGTGGTGATGCCCAGCAGATCGATCTCCGCATGGTGGTGCAGAAACAGCAACGCCATCGCATCGTCCACACCGGGATCCGTATCGAAAATCACCTTATGCATGTCTTTTCCCTTCATCTTTCAATCCAGCATAGCCCGCCTGCGCGGGCGGGCAATCAGCCCCCGGCGGCTTTCACCTTGTTTTTCTTGCCCGCATTGCGCAGCACGTGGGAAAACTCAGGACTGTAAAGATCGCTATCGCGGAACTCGGCATGGCCGAACACCTTGCCCACCAGAATCAGCGCCGTGCGGGTAACCTTGGCCTTGCGCACCTCTTCCGCCATGTCCTTCAGCGTGGTGCGAATGAAAAGCTCATCCGGCCAGGTGGCGCGATAGGCGATCACCACCGGGCAATCCTCGCCGTAATAGGGTGTCAGCACCTCGCGGATATGGGTGAGGTTGCGGATGGAGAGATGGATGGCGAGCGTCGCGCGGGATTTGCCGAGGATCTCCAGCGTCTCGAATTCCGGCATCGAAGACGCCTTCATTTCCGTGCGGGTGACGATCACCGTCTGGGCGATTTCCGGTAGCGTCAGTTCGCTTTTCAGCCGTGCGGCGGCGGCGGCAAAGGCGGGCACGCCCGGCACCACCTCATAGGGAATATCAAGCGCATCCAGGCGGCGCATCTGTTCGGCAATTGCGCCGTAAATCGAAGGATCGCCGGAATGGACACGCGCCACATCCTTGCCCTCACCATGGGCCTTTTCAATCTCGGCGATGATGTCATCGAGATGCATGGGGGCCGTGTCGCGCACCCGAGCATCTTCCGGCGCCGCCTTGACGATTTCTTCCGGCACCAGCGACCCGGCATAGAGGCAGACCGGGCAGCGCTCGATCAGCCGCAGGCCGCGCACGGTAATGAGATCGGGCGCGCCGGGACCGGCGCCAATGAAATAAACCGTCATGCCACATCTTCCTTCTTCATGCCCGTCCCTGCCTTGCCGGAATAGCCGCGCGGCGTATAGACCCATTCCCGCCCGTCGCCCGTCTTCACCACCCGGCTTTCCGAAGAGCCGACGATCACGACGGTCAGCATATCCACATCATCCACATTGAGGCCGCCGAGCGGCACCACGCGCACCTTCTCGCCCTCGCGCCCGAGATTGGTGGCGAGGATGACGGGCGTATCGGCGGGCCGGTAAGTCAGCAACTCATCGCGCGCATAGGCCAGTTGCGTGCGGCGTTTCAGCGAGACGGGATTGTAGAAGGCAATGATGAAATCGCCCTCGCCCGCCGCCTTCACCCTGCGCTTTATATGCTCCCAGGGCGTCAAAAGATCGGAAAGCGAAATGGTGCAGAAATCATGCCCAAGCGGCGCACCGGCACGCGCCGCAGCCGCCTGAAGGGCGGAAATACCCGGCGAAACCGCAATCTCGATCCGGCTTGCGGCATCGGAAATTCCACCCTTGTCCAGCAGTTCGAACACCAGCGTCGCCATGGCATAGATACCGGCATCGCCGGAGCAGACCAGCGCCACGGACCGCCCCTCGCCTGCCAGTTCCATGGCGTGAACGACGCGGGCCTCCTCCTTGCCGAGATCGAAATCATGGCGCCTCTTGCCCTCGGCAAGCCCTTCCAGCAAATCGAGATAGAGCGAATAGCCGACGAGATCGGTGGAAGCCTCGACCATGCGCGAGACCTCCGGCGAGCGCCAGCCCTCGGCGCCGGGGCCGATACCGACCACGAACAGCCTGCCACGGGCGCGGCCAAAGCTTTGCGCCGGGAGCACCTGCCGGGCGCGGGCAATGGCGGCGGTCACGCCACGGGATTTGATCTTCGGCAGGACAAGTTCGCCTTCGGCACCGGTTGCGGCCAGCGCCGCACCTTCGGCAACGCCGTGGCAGCCGACTTCGGCGAAAACCACGTCGGATGGATTTTCAAGGCGTGGCGTCTCATCCTCCAGCCGGTCAGCAGAGAAAAAGCGGGCGGGAACGCCGAAATGCGCCGCAACGGCATGAATGGCCTTTTCATCGGCCTTCACATCAATGGAAGCGATGGCCGCAAGGCTCTGGCACGCAAGACCGGCCTTGGCAAGCGCTTCTTCGGCCAGAGCAATCGCTTCTTCCACAGGCGCATGGCGTTCACAGCCCATGCCAAGCACGAGGGTTTTCGGGTGGTAGACGAGTTCGAGCGGGTCTGATGCCTTTACGGCATCCGTCACTGTCAGCGTCACCTTGCCATGATCGGCAAAGGGCAGGCGCGAGGTTTCTAACCACTCAGCCCTGCCGTTCAGCCGTGCGGCTTCACCGGCCACCAGTTCCGCCATCACGGCTTTGGCAGCTTCCGGATTGGCAAGCGTGTAGCCTTCCGGCGGCTGGTCCAGCGCCACACCGAAACTTAAGTCCCCCGCCGTGGTGATGGCGGCCGCAATGCCGAGTTCCACGGCGATCTGCCGGGCCAGATCGTTGGCGCCGTGATGGCCGCCCAGCAGCGGTATGACGGCGCTGCCATCCTCCGCCACGGCCAGCACCGGAGGCTCTACGTGCTTATCGCCCAAAAGCGGCGCGAGAAGACGAATGATCGCACCGCTCGCCATCAAGGCAATGATCGGGCGGCCTTGCCGGAACAGGTCCTGCACATGCGGCTTTACCTCTGCAAAGCTCACTTGAGCACCGGTGACCCGGCCCGCCGCGCCATGCACTTCGCCCCCCACGCAGGCGGCAAGACGTTCCGCCAGATTAAGCGCCCCCGGCATAAGGGTCAGGATGGCGGGCTTCTTCATGTCAGGCATGGTCATCTTTCCGTTCTGGCGGCGGAGGATCTGGCCCAGTCTTCCGCGCCCTTGTAAATCAGCAGCATCGAGAAATAGGGGGCGCTTGTTTCCGAAACGTCCGCAAGCGGCGAAAGGCGCTCAGCCTCCAGCGACACACGCTCCACATAGCCGGTGCAATTCTCAAGTCCCATGCTGGCAATCAGCGCCCTGATACGGGGAAAATGCCGCCCGAGCTTGATGATGACCACCGCCTGCGCGGCCTCGATCCGTGCTTTCAGCACCTCATCCTCCAGCGGACCGGGCAGAATGGTCAGCACATCGTTGCGGGCAGCCAGCGGACGGCCATAGGCGGCGGCGGCGGCCATCATGGAGGAAACGCCGGGCACCACCTCCGTCGGATAGCGATGGGCCAACCGCTCGAAGAGATACATGAAGGAGCCGTAGAAGAAGGGATCGCCTTCGCAGAGCACCGCCACATCGGCACCGGCGTCGAGATGATGAGAGAGCCTCCCGGCTGCCTCGTCATAGACATCCTGCGCCGGAAAACGCTCCACCCGCATCGGCACGATGATCGGTACCTCCAACTGGTCGGAGCGCAGATAGGGGGCCGCAATCTGGCGGGCAAAGCTCGGGCCGTTATCCGGCTGCGGATAGGCAATGACCGGAGAGGTCGTCAGCAGGCGATGCGCCTTCAACGTCAGAAGTTCGGGATCACCGGGACCGAGCCCCAGCCCGTAAAGCCTGCCGGTCATTTGCGCGCACTCCAGATCGTTACGGGCATCAGCGATTTCCAGCCGCAATAGCGGCCCACGGGGGCGGCGCGTGAGACGGAAAGCCTGAGCAAGTCACCGCCATGCACACCCCGCAATTGCGCGAGCCGCGCCTCGCCCTCAATGGTCACGGCATTGGCCACCAGCCGCCCGCCCGGTTTCAGGCTTTGCCAGCAGGTCTCGAAAAGCCCATCCGCCGTGATGCCGCCGCCAATGAAAATCACATCCGGCGCGTCCAGCCCCTGCAAGGCGACGGGTGCGGCCCCTTCGACAATCTCAAGATCGGGCGTGCCGAGATCGAGGGCATTGTCACGGATCATCGCCACCCGCTCCGGCTTTTCCTCGATGGCGATGGCGCGGGTGCCGAGCCCCACCCGCAGAAACTCGATAGCGATGGAGCCACAGCCCGCACCGACATCCCAGAGCAGCGCATTCGGAAAGGGCGAAAGCTTGGACAGCGTCACCGCCCTCACCTCGCTTTTCGTCAATTGACCATCATGGCGGAAAGCCTCGTCCGGCAATCCGGGAACAGGCGCACACCAGGCACCCTCGCCAAGGCATTCCACCGCCAGCGTATTGAAATCGGCAAGGGCGGGCGCTTCCTTAAGTATCTCCTTGGCGGAAAAGGACAGGATACGCTCTTCACTCCCACCCATATGCTCCAGCACCGTCAGCCGCGACGAACCGAAGCCGCGCTTCACCAGAAGATCCGCCACGTCGAACACGGTTCCCGCATCCGAGGTCAGCGCCAGGAGACGTTGTCCCGGCAGGATATGGCGATTGAGAAACGCTGAGGGGCGGCCATGCAGCGAGATCTGCGCCACCGTCTGCAAAGGCCAGCCAAGCCGTGCCGCCGCCAGCGAAAAGGCCGAGGGGCTCGGCAGAACCCGCATTTCAGCCGCCTCCACAAAGCGCAGCAAAGTGGCAGCGATGCCGAAATGCATGGGATCGCCAGTGGCAAGCACGACAACCGGCATGCCGCGCAGCTTGAGTACCTCCTCCAGCGTTTGCCGGAAGCCCGCGCCCCAGGTGAGGATGCGCTTTGCGGCTGGCACGGCCTCGGCGATCTTGTGCTCCAGCCGTTCGCCGAGCACCAGAATTTCCGCCCGCGCCAGATGCGCCCGCTGCTCGCCGGTCAGGCTTTCCAGCCCGCCATCCCCCATGCCGATCACGGTCAGCCACGGCTCACGCATTGGCATTCAGCCCTCCCGCCAGCGCATTGACGGCGGCGGACGCCATGGCCGACCCACCCCGCCTGCCGCATACCGTGATGAAGGGCACGCCCCGGCTGTTTGCCGCAAGCTCCGCCTTGCTCTCTGCCGCCCCGACAAACCCCACCGGAAAGCCCAGGATCAGCGCGGGTTTCGGCGCGCCTGCATCCAGACGTTCCAGCAGGCGGTAAAGCGCCGTCGGCGCGTTGCCAATGGCCACCACCCCGCCTCCCAGATGATCGTCCCAGAGATCGACCTGGGCTGCGGACCGGGTATTTTCCATCTCCGCCGCCAACGGGCGGGTGCGCTCGTCATTCAGCAGGCACAGCACATCATTCCTGGCAGGCAGCAGGTGGCGGATAATGCCATGCCGCACCATCTCGGCATCGCACAGCACCGGCGCGCCCTCTCGCAAGGCCTCGATGCCCGCCTCTGCTGCCCCTTCGGAAAACCGGACATCCCCCGCCAGATCGACCATGCCGCAGGCATGAATGAGGCGAATGACCAGGGGCTGCATGCTCTCGCCAAATCGCGTCAGATCGGCTTCGCGACGAATGGTCTCAAAGGATTGACGATAAATGTCTGCGGGATCGCGGATATAGGAAAGCGTCATGCCACAAGCCCCAGATTTTCATGGCCGATCCCCAGCACCCAGCCTTCCTCGGCGATTGAGAGCGCCAATTCCTCTTCGTTCAACATGGGCGGCGGGCCTAAGAGCTGCGCCAGCCGTCCATCCTGATCATATCGGGCAAAGGCATCCGCGGCGGTCGCAACCTGCACCGCATCCTTGACCGAAGAACTATCGGGGAGGGTGAACAGCGAAGGATAGATTTCCGCAAACACCACCGGCTTGTCGAAACACTCGACAAAGCCTGTCTCGAAAGGCCAGACGGCAATCTGCTCTCCCTGCCCGCTCTCATCGAGAAATCGCGACAGACGCGCAATGCCGAGCAAGGTCTGGCCTCCGACGGAGCCGTTATAACTCATCTGCCAGACGGATTTTGCCCCCTTGGCGAAATGCTCGCTCCGGCGGAAGACAAAGGGCGGCGATGCCGGCGCCGGCGGTTTCGTATCACTCAAATGCGCATAGCGATGCTGGTGGGGCCGCCCCCAAAATCGCGGCTCACCGGAAAAATAGCTGGCGTTCCATCGAGAGGCCAGTTCGAACCGGTTGTTCCGGTTATCCGCCGCATCCTCAATGTCGGCGGCAATCTTGCGCCACAGCGCCCGCCAATCGGCGCTACCCGTGACCTGCTTGGCTGTGCCTGCCGGATAGCCGAAGGCAAAATCGAAGCCCGCCAGCAGCCGCAAGCCGCTGGCAAGCGTCTCCTCCACCACCGTGCTCAAACACTGCATGAACTCAGCCCGCGTCGGAAAATTTTCCAGCCAGAGCATCTTCACGCCCCGATCATCCCCTTCGGCAAGGCAGGCCCAGAGCGAATTTGCGCCCCGGCCCGGCGTGCTGGCGGCAGACCAATCGACGATGAGGTAACGGTTAAACAGCGCCACTTATTTTTTCTTCTTTTCCATGGATTTCGGCCCCAGCGGATGATCGGCATGGGGATAAGGCGCATGGTGGTGTCCGTGATCATGGCCGTGATGATGGTGCCCATGGTCATGATGATGGTGATGGTGCCCATGATCGTGGTCATGGTGGTAATGGTGATCATCGTGATGGTGATGGTGCCCGCAGCCGCAATCGGGGCCGTGGTCATGATGATCCTTGTATTTGCCGGTGGAAGGCGCATTCATCACCGCTTCCAGGTCGGCATCCGGCTTTGCATCCGTCAGGTGGGCATATTTGCCGCCAAGGGTGAAGGATGCGGAATAATCGAATGCGGGCGTCAGGTCATTGGGCGCGGCATGGCTGTGCACCGGCGTAAACGGCAGACCGTGCTGGCGACAGAAATCCTCGTCGCGGCAGGAGGCATCGCAATCACCCTGACAGGGACAGTTTTCAAGCCCGCCGCCAATGCCTTCCACATGGTGATGGTGGCTTTCCTGCGGCTGGCCGAGATCGGCCTCGAAGCCCAGCACCTGCTCGCGATATTTGCACATCTGACAGTTCATCACCGCCGCGCCTTCAAGAATTTCGCGAACGCGATCCTGGAACGCCTCCAGCACCAGCGGATGATCGTTAAGATAACTCGCCTTGACGAACTGGATCTCGGGGTGGCGCGCGGCCACCTCATCCGTGTAGCTGTAGATGCGCTTCACCAGCACGCCGGTAAAAAGGAAGTAGGGGAAAACGATGATGCGCTTGTAGCCCAGCCTCGCCGCATGGGTCAGGCCCGGCTCCACGAGCGGGAAGGTCACGCCGGAATAGCAGGTTTCGCCCCAGCCGAAGCCCATTCCTTCCCAGAGCATGCGCATAACCTTGGTGGCGTTGGAATTGGCATCCGGATCGGAAGAGCCACGCCCCACCACCATCAACAGCGTCTCATGCTTGTCCACGAAGCCCTGTGTGGCATTGGCGAGGTCCACGGCGTGCTGGATACGGTCGCCAGCGGCGCGAATCATCTTCAGGTCGATGCCGAGTTCACGACCGTAATTGATCACGAACCCTTTGTGCTGGGCCTGATAGGTGTTGAGCACGGAAGGAATATCATTCTTGGCATGACCGGCGGCAAACAGCATGCCGGGAACGGCGAGAACCCGGGTGACACCTTGCTCCCGCAGACTGTCCAGTCCCGCCGAGATCACCGGATTGCAGAATTCCAGATAGCCGTATTCCACCGGCATGTCGGGGTTCTTGGCGCGCAGCGCTTCGGCAATCACCGCAAATTCGCGCGCGGCATTCTGGTTGCGGCTGCCGTGCCCACAGACCATGATTCCCAATTTTTCAGCCATGACAAAAGGCCTCCTGCTTCGTTTCCATTTCTGTACGAAGCGCCAGAGCCGCCGGTTTTCCGGCGTCTCCATGGGCCTTTGGGACAGCTCCGGAATTGGCCCCCGACTTGGGTCGGCCGCACCGGACTATTTCCAGCCTGTCGAACAGGCGCCGTCGCACATTGGGGTGAGGTGTAAACGAGAGGACCTGTCCGGTCAAATTTGAAAACGCCTAGACTGTCCCATGTTAACAGTTGCGCCGGAGCAAGGGAGGTCTATAGAAAACGCATCCCTCCTGCGCCGGACGCTCCCCGTGATCGATATTACCTTTCAAGCCCTGCTCTTTCTGTTTCTTGCCGCTTTCATTGCCGGTTTCATCGACGCCATTGCCGGTGGCGGCGGACTGATCACCATTCCCGCCATGCTGATTGCAGGGATTCCACCGCTGGAAACACTGGGGACAAACAAGCTGCAAGGCATGTTCGGCTCGGCCTCCGCGACCATCGCCTATGCGCGCAAGGGCCATGTGAATCTCAGGAAGCAATTGCCCATGGCGCTGATGGCGCTTCTCGGCAGCATGATCGGCGCCGTCATCGCCACCCATGTTCCCGGCGATGTTTTAAAGGCCATGATGCCACTGCTGCTGATCGCCATTGCCGCCTATTTCGCGCTGAAGCCGAATATGTCGGATGTCGATAGCCACCAGCGCATCACGCCCTTTATCTTCGGGCTGAGCTTTGCTCCGCTGATCGGGCTTTACGACGGCGTCTTCGGGCCGGGAGCCGGCTCCTTCTACATGCTGGCCTTCGTTTCCATGGCGGGCTTCGGGCTGCTGAAGGCCACGGCCCATACCAAGCTTTTGAATTTCGGCTCCAATGTAGGGGCCTTCGCCGTGTTTCTGTTTAACGGCGTCATCCTGTGGAAGCTTGGCATCGTCATGGGTATCGGCCAGTTTCTCGGCGCGCAAACCGGCTCCAGGCTTGCCATGCGCATCGGCGCGCGCATCATCAAGCCGCTTCTGATCGTCACCTGCCTGGGGCTTGCCGGTAAGCTTCTGCTAGATCCCACCAACCCCATCCGAATCTGGATGGGGTTTTGATCGGGATTCGGACCTTCAATAACAAGGCCTTGCTGTCGCGTTCAAAACATTGCGACTTCTTCTTCTCTTGCCTATAACTTCCCTGAATATTTCAAGGATTGGCAGAATGATCGTAGGCATTGATCTCGGAACGACGAACTCTTTGATCGGAGCTTATGTCGATAACGAGGTAACGCTTTTTCCCAATATCTCCGGTTCCGTGCTCACCCCCTCTGTCGTCAGTTTCGATGAGAGCGGCGTGATCGTCGGCGAAGGGGCGCTGGACAGGCTGACCACCCATCCGGACAGAAGTGTCGCCTGCTTCAAGCGCTGGATGGGCACGTCGCGGGAAACGCGGCTGGGAGACAAGGCCTTTCGCCCGGAGGAACTGTCCTCCTTCGTGCTGCGCAGCCTTCTGGACGATGCCGAGGCGGCCACGGGAACGCGCCCCGACCGCGCGGTGATCTCGGTTCCAGCCTATTTCTCCGATGCCCAGCGCACCGCCACCCGCCTTGCCGGCGAAATGGCCGGGCTGAAAGTGGAGAGGCTGATCAATGAACCGACCGCCGCCGCACTCGCCTATGGGCTGGAAGAACGGGATCGGGAAAGCCGGTTTCTGATCTTCGATCTGGGCGGCGGCACCTTCGATGTCTCGATCGTTGAAATCTTCAGCGGTGTCGTGGAGGTTCACGCCAGCGCAGGCGACAACTATCTCGGCGGTGAAGACTTCCTGCAGATCTTGATCGACGCCGCCGCGCAGGATCTCAAACTTGATCTGGAGGCGCTTCCCAAATCCGATCTCGTCCGGTTTCGCCGCCAGATGGAAGGCCTGAAAAGGCAGCTGAGTTCGAAGAACCAGATCGAGACGGAATTTCTGCTGGGCGGAGAAAGCCGGAGCTGGTCCATGGACGACCAGCGCTTCGCCTCGCTTGCCGAACCGCTGGTGCAGCGCCTGCGCGAGCCGCTGGAGCGCGCCCTGCGCGACGCCAATCTGAAGGCGAGCGAACTCGACGAAGTGGTGCTAGTGGGCGGCGCAACCCGCATGCCGCTGATCGTCAAGAGCGTGACGCGTCTGCTGGAGCGCCTGCCGCTCCGGCATATCGCCCCGGATACGGTGATTGCGCGCGGGGCGGTGGTGGCCAGTGGCCTGCAATCACGCAATGCGGCGCTGGATGAAATCATTCTCACCGATGTCTGTCCCTATACGCTCGGCACCGAAATCGCCCAGAGGGATCATACGGGCCAGTATCATTACGGCTATTTCCTGCCGATCATTCCCCGCAGCAGCACGGTGCCGATCAGCCGGGAAGATGAAATTCACCCGATCAACGAAAATCAGACCATTCTGACCAGCAAGATCTACCAGGGCGAAAACCCGATTGCCGCCAAGAATGTGCTGCTGGGCGAACTGCAAATTCCGCTGCCGCAGAACCTGCCGCGCGAACAATGCGGCGTAGTCCTGCGCTTCACCTATGACGTCAACGGCATTTTGCAGGTGGAAGCCACGGTGAAGGCCAAGGGTGAAAAGCATGAAATCGTCGTCGAGCGCGCGCCGGGCTCCCTTACCAAGGAAGAGATCGAGGAGCGGCTGAAGGCGCTTGCCCATATCAAGGTGCATCCGCGCAAGAAGCAGGAGAACCTCGCCGTCATTGCCCGGCTGGAACGGCTCTATGAGGAACACCTCTTCTACCGCGATAACATCCAGCAGATGATCTTTGCCTTCAAGAACGTTATCGAAGAGCAGGACGAAAAGGAAATTGCCCGTATTCGCCAGATGATCCTGGATGATATCGCACAACTGGAACGGTCCTGATGACCGTCTGGCACGAACTTGGGCTGGAGCCAACCAGCGATGAACGGGCGATCAAGAAGGCCTATGCGCTGAAGCTGAAAACCGTGCGACCGGATGAAGACCCGCAAGGGTTCCAGCGGCTGAACGAGTGCTACAAGGCTGCCCTGGCCATGGCGAAAGAGGGACTACGCCGAGCGGAAGAGCAATCGATACAATCTGTCTCTGTTGCGATCAGCCTTCCTGAAGACCTCGACAATCCGGTGGAACCCGCTCCCGCTCATGCGCCAGAGCAGACAGAACGGAAAGACGCGCCAAAGGTCCGGCTCGACAGTCCAGAGCCCGAAATCGAGCAGTCACCTTTCAGGCTGGATCTGAACAGTTTTCTCAGGGCATTGCTGCGCCACATCAAATATGACGATCTGGAAACCTTCCAGCAATGGTTGAGCCAGGAAACCGCGTCCTGGCCGATTTCGCTCAAGACCTATATCGCCAACGACGTGCTGGACGCTCTGATGGCGCAGGAGCAAGCCCTGGAGCTGGACAAGTTCGACCATGTCGTCACATTTTTCCAGTTGAACGATGTGCTGATCGTTCGCAATCCCATGCGGCTCAGCCTCTACCGCAAGGAATTGGAACGCGCCGCCGGGATTTTATCGGATGTGGCTCCAGAAGCCCCGACGCAAAAGCAGTCCCGCAAGCCGAAATGGAAAAGGATCATGGTGGCGCTTTGCGGCTTTGCACTGCTCTACGCCTATGTCTTCATAATGGACAACGATAACGGAGGGTCGCAGACGAATGGCGATATAGACCGGCCTTTCGTGGAAAAATTCACCTATTCACCCTTGGATCAGCTGGTGATGGAGAGTTTGGCCAAGGCAGAGACCCTGGCGAGCGAGGGGAAGATCGAAGAGGCGCTGCAACTCTACCGCAAAGCCGCCTTCCCCGCCCAGGATGCGATGCAGGCAAAGTCCGTGACCGCCTACGCCCTTTATGGATTGGGCATTCAGCTGACCAATGCCCGTCGCTATGACGAGGCAAGAGATATCTACGATCGCCTTTACCGCGACTATGCCGGATATCGGGGGGAAGACACCGATATCATCGTGTCATCCGGCATGGTGAATCTTGCCCTTCTCTACTTTGGCGTCAACGATCTCGATCATGCCTTCAGCACCTATGGCAGTATCATCTCCATCTATCAGGACAATCCCAAGCCATGGGTGGCGCTTCAGGTGGCGAAAGCGCGGATCGGGCAAGTGGAAGTCAGCTTGAACAAGGGGAATGCAGGACTGGCGCGGATCCTTTTCGACAGATTCAACGATCGCTATTCCTCAAGCCGCGATCCCGCCATTCGAGACCTGTTCATGAAGGCTCAGACCCTACACTCGAAGATCAATGCAGGGCAGAGCTAATACGAAGAGTCATTGAAGATGGCAGTTCGTATTCCCTTTTCGAATATCTCAAGCCCCTTATGCAATTGAGATATTCGAAATTCCTTCAAGGCGAGGAGGCTCACGCATCTTCGAGCCTTGGTATAAAACGCCTTTCGATCTGATGGAATCAGATTGAAAGGCGCTTCCAGCAAAAGTGGAAACGCTCCAATCAAAACTCAACGCCCTGCTGCGCCTTGATTCCGGAGCGGAACGGGTGCTTCACCAGTTCCATTTCGGTCACCAGATCGGCAAGCTCGATCAGCCCTTCGGCGGCGTTGCGGCCTGTGAGTACCACATGGGTCATGGGCGGCTTTTCTTCGGCCAGAAAAGTCAGCACGTCGGCGAGCGGCACATAATCATAGCGGATGGCAATGTTGATCTCGTCCAGCAGCACCATGGAATTGGCGGGATCGCGGATGAGTTCCTTGGCCTTTTCCCAGGCCGCGCGGGCCATGGCGATATCCCGGGCCTTGTCCTGGGTTTCCCAGGTAAAGCCCTCCCCCATGGTATGAAAATCGCAAAGATCGGAAAAATGGCGAAGAATAAGGTCACGTTCGCCAGTGGACATCGCCCCTTTAATGAACTGCACCACCGCCGATTTCCGGCCATGGGCGATGTGGCGGAAAATCATGCCGAAGGCTGCCGATGACTTACCCTTGCCCTTGCCGGTATGGACGATGATCAGCCCCTTCTCGCCTGTCTTGGTTGCCATGATCTTGTCGCGGGCAGCCTTTTTCTTCGCCATCTTTTCAGCGTGGCGGGCAAGGTCTTCAGGAGCGGTCGATGCGGTCTCTTCGGTCATGATCTCTTCCAGTCAGTGAGCAGCGGCTAGTGGTTTGATTGTGAGATTTGATCCTCGAGATCGCCGCAAATGGGTATCAAATGTCACAATCAAACCACTAGCTTTGAAAGATCGTATTTGGCGGAATTGCTGCGGGGCGTCCAGAGGTGACGCTCGATGGCCTCCAGCAGACGCTCCGCCATTTCCTTCAGTGCAGGGGCATTCTTTTCGGCCATGAAGCCCTGCACCCGCTCATCGGCGATAAAGGCATGGTAGACGGCCTCGAAATGCGGCTGGCGCACCGCGCCGGTGGTGGCGGCGAAGGCGAAGAGATAATCCACCGTGGCGGCGATCTCGAAGGCGCCCTTATAACCGTGGCGCATCACACCTTCGATCCATTTGGGATTGACGACACGGGCGCGCACCACCCGGCCAATCTCCTCCTCCAGCGTCCGGATCACCGGCTTTTCCGGGCGGGAATGATCGTTGTGATAGATGGTGGGCCGCGTGCCGGAGAGGCTCTCCACCGCCGCCGTCATCCCGCCTTCGAACTGGTAGTAATCGTCACTGTCCAGAAGGTCGTGCTCGCGATTATCCTGGTTCTGCACCACCGCCTGGACGCTGGTCAGGCGCTCTTCAAACAACCCCCGCGCCGCCTGGCCTTCCTCGCCCGCGCCATAGGCATAGCTGCCCCAGACCAGATAGGCCTCTGCCAGATCGGCGCGGCGCTCCCAGCCCTTTTCGTCGATCAGCGCCTGAAGGCCCGCGCCATAGGCTCCCGGTTTGGAGCCGAAAACACGGTAGCCCGCCCGGCGTCTCGCCTCCTCAGCGCTGAGCCCGGCATCAGCCAGCTTTTCGGCATCGGCGCGAATACGCGCGGCAATCGGATTATCCGCCGCATCCTCCTCCAGCGCGCCGACGGCGCGCACCGCCTTGTCGAACAGGGCGATCTGCTCGGGAAAGGCATCGCGGAAAAAGCCGGAAATCCGTAGAGTGACATCCACCCGCGGCCGTCCCAGCCGGGCCAGCGGCAGAATTTCATAACCGGTAACGCGCCGCGATGTCATATCCCAGACCGGCTTGACGCCGATCAGCGCCAGCGCCTGGGCAATATCGTCACCGCCGGTGCGCATATTGGATGTGCCCCAGGCGGTGAGACCGAAGGAGTGTGGCCATTCGCCATGATCCTGCACATAGCGGGCAATCAGCAGTTCGGCGGATTTCTGCCCCAGTTCATAGGCCGCAGGCGTCGGCACGGCACGGCTGTCGACAGAGTAGAAATTGCGTCCCGTCGGCAGCACATCCGGGCGGCCCCGGGTCGGTGCGCCGGAGGGGCCGGGGGGCACGAATTGCCCGCTCAACCCTTTGAGCAGGCCAGCGATTTCGGCGCTGCCGGATGCGGTCACAGCAGGTTTCAGCCGGGTTTCCACTTCGTGCAGAACGGCCCGTGTCCGCAGCCACTCGACGGGACAGGGCTTGATGCCCGCCACAAGGGCGGCTGCCAGCATTTCAATACGCTCCACCGCATCCCCTGCGGTCCGCCAGGGCGCATCCGTCACGGCCAGCAGCGCGGCGGGCCTTGCACCACTCCACGCGGCAGCAAAATGACAATCCAGCGGATCGAAGGGTTGCCCCTCAAGGACAAGCCCGGCATCGGCTGCAATGGCGCGGTGCAGGCTGGCATCGCTACCTTCGCCCAGCGCGCGCGGCACGCGGGCCAGCGCCACGGTCAGGTCTGTCAGCAGCCGGCCCTCGGGCGAGCGCCCGAAAACATGCAGGCCATCGCGGATCTGCATTTCCTTAAGGTCGCAGAGATAAGCGTCCAGCTTTTCCAGCGCCTGATCCGCTTCATCACCTTTGGCAATTCCGGCATCCTGATCGAGGCCGATATCCACCACGAGATCGAGAATTTGTCGCTTCAGCAGCGCCAGGCGGCGTGGGTCGCCACCGGAAGCTTCATAATATTCATCCACCAGCGCTTCGAGATCCTTCAGTGGACCATAGGTTTCGGCCCGGGTCAGCGGTGGGGTGAGATGATCGATGATGACGGCGCTGGTGCGGCGCTTGGCCTGCGTCCCTTCGCCCGGGTCATTGACGATAAAGGGGTAAAGATGCGGCATTGGCCCAAACACCGCCTCCGGAAAACAGTTTTCCGAAAGAGCCAGCGCTTTGCCCGGCAGCCATTCCAGATTGCCGTGCTTGCCCATGTGGATCACCGCGTCAGCGGCAAAATCCTGCCGGAGAAAGGCATAGAAAGCCAGATAGCCATGCGGCGGCACCAGATCCGGCGAATGATAGGTCTCTTTCGGATCGATGTTATAGCCGCGCGCCGGCTGTATGCCGACCATGACATGACCGAACCGCATCAGCGGCAGGGCAAAACCGTCGCCGTCGAAGAAGGGGTCGCTTTCCGGTGCGCCCCAGCGATCACAAACCTGTTTCTGCACGAAAATTGGTAAGCCGGCTAAAAAAATCCGGTAGTCAGCTAATGAAAATCGCTCCCGAATCACGCGCCCATCGCGGGCGGCATTGGTCGGCCCCTGCATCAGCGCCCGGATCAGGCCATCGCCATCTGCAGGAAGCGGTCCGAGCTTATAACCCGATTCGGCCAGAGCTTTCAGCACTTCCATGCTGCCCTGAGGCGTATCGAGACCAACGCCATTGCCCAGCCTGCCATCGCGGTTCGGGTAGTTGGCCATGATCAGCGCCACGCGGCGCTCACCTTCTAACTTGCGCCTCAGCCGCACCCAATTGGCGGCAAGCCTTGCCGCGAAGGCGACGCGATCGGCCACCGGGTCGTGGCTGACAAGATTGGTCTCGACGCGGGGCTCATAGCGGGCCACAGACTTGAAGGACACGGCGCGGGTCAGCACCCGTCCATCCACCTCCGGCAGGGCGACATGCATGGCCAGATCACGGGCGGGCAGCCCCTGGCTGGCCCCCTTCCACACGCTTTCCGGCGAGGAGGAAAACACCACCTGCAGCACCATGGCGCCCTGCTCGTCCAGCACCGTGCCGGAATGCTCGCCCCCCATGCCGGACACGGCAAAACCGGTGGCATTGAGGACGATATCCGGCGGGATCTCTGCAAAAACCGCCCGCAGCGTCGCCACACTCACAGCATCCTTGAGGCTTGCGACAAATACCGGCAACACTGCCAGACCTTCGGCCTGCAAGGCCGCAATCAGCGCTTCCACCGGCCGTGTTTCGCCGCTCTGCACCAGCGCGCGGTAAAAGCAGATCACGGCCACCGGGCGGGTTCTTTCCGCGCCTTGCAGCTTTGTCCACGCCTCCACGCCCAGCGTGCCCTGCCCCGGCCACCAAACGCCCGCCTTCAACAAGGGATCGGCGGCAGGCGGCTTCTCGCCACCCTCGACAAGCGCTTCCGCATAGGCGGAAAAATGCGCCATGTTGCGATCTCCGCCTTCGCTGAGATAGGCCCAAAGGGCCTGCAAATCGTCAGCCTTCACGGTCGAGAACCCGCCCAGCCCGGCATCCGGCTTGTCATCTCCGGGCAGAACGGCAATCTCGATGCCATGGCGGCGCGCAGCGGCGTGCAGTGCCTCCAGGGCATAATGAAAATAGCTGGCCCCGCCCAGCGCTCGCACGATGATGAGCCTCGCATGTCGGGCGGTGCGCTCGATATAGCTGTCCACAGACATCGGATGCCTGAGGCTCATCAGGCTGGCGAGACGCCAGGAACGCGAAGCGCCCTGCAAGGCGGCGGCAAGCGCCGAAAGCTCGGTATCGGCGGCGGAAAGAAACAGGATCTCCCCCGGCGTCTGGCCAAGGTCGATCGCCTCCTCTCCGTCGCTCAATGCGCCTTTCTGGGCCAGGAGCAGATGCATTTAGACGGCAGCCTTGATGGCAACGGCAATGGCCTGCTGGTCGAGATCATGCAGGCCAATCACCACAAGGCGGCTTTCCCGCACCTCGCCCTGAGCCCAAGGCCGGTCGAAATAGCTGTCGATCCGGCTGCCGACCGCCTGGACGACGAGCCGCATGCGCTTTTCCGGCACATCAAGGAAACCCTTGAGCCGCAAAATGTCATGCGCCTCGATCACCGCCTTCAGCCGATCAGTAAAGCCCTGCGGATCGGCCACCGGGCCAAGCGCCACCACGAAGCTTTCAAATTCGTCATGGTCGTGGTGATGGTCATGCGGCTCACCGCTTGCGTGCAGCGCCTCATGCTCCAACTCGTGATGGCTCTTGCGGTTGCCGATATCGGCTTCCGACCCAGCGCCCAGCCCCAGCAGCACCAGCGCCGGAACCTCGCCATTCTGCGCCTCGATCAGCGCAGGCTTGCGGGCGATGCGGGTGCTGACCTCGGCCTTGACGCGGGCCACGCCCTCGTCATCCAGCAGATCGGTCTTGTTAAGCACGATCAGGTCGGCGCAGGTCAGCTGGTCTTCGAACAGTTCCTCGATCGGGCTTTCATGATCCAGGCTGTCATCCTCGGCACGCTGCGCCTCCAGCCTGTCGTGATCATCCGCAAAGCGTCCGGCGGCAACGGCAGCACTGTCCACCACGGTCACCACACCATCGACGGTAACGCGGGTGCGGATATCCGGCCAGTTGAAGGCGGCCACCAGCGGCTGCGGCAGGGCCAGACCGGAGGTTTCGATGACGATATGGTCCGGCTTGACGTCCCGTTCCAACAGCTTCTGCATGGTCGGCACGAAATCATCGGCGACGGTGCAGCAGATGCAGCCATTGGTCAGCTCGATAATATCGTCCTCGCTGCAATTTTCCGCGCCGCAGCCCTTCAGCACCTCGCCATCGACGCCGAGATCGCCGAATTCATTGATGATCAGCGCAATCTTCTTGCCGCCCGCATTCATCAGCATGTTGCGGATGATCGTGGTCTTGCCCGCGCCAAGAAAGCCGGTGATGACGGTGGCGGGAATTTTCTGTTGCAACATGGTTCAACCCTTCATTTTCAGGGGCAGGCCAGCCGCGACGAAAAACACCTCGTCGGCAGCGGCTGCGATCATCTGGTGGAGGCGGCCTGCATGGTCACGAAAATCCCGCGCCATGCGGTTTTCCGGCACGATGCCGAGACCGACCTCATTGGAAACAAGAATGACGGAGGCGGTGAGCCGGGGCAGCAGAGCCGCGAGCGCCGCACTGTCGGCCGCGATGTCACGCCCCTCCTCCATCATCAGATTGGTGAGCCAGAGCGTCAGGCAATCCACCAGCACCACCCGGCCCGGCTGATCGAGACGTGTCAGCGTTTCGCAGAGTGCCAATGGCTCTTCATGGGTGGTCCAGAGCGGCCCGCGATCCTCGCGGTGCTGGTGGATGCGCTGGCGCATCTCTTCATCCCAGGCGCGGCCTGTTGCGAGGTAATGACGCTCATATCCGGTTGCGGTGCACAGCCCTTCGGCAAAACGGGATTTGCCGGAGCGCGCGCCTCCGAGAACGAAGACGCGCTTCGAGGAAATCTCTGCCATGGATCAGTTGCCGCCTGGAGCCGTGTAAAGGCCGCTGGAACGCGGCACGAAGCCCGGCCATGCCTTGTCGCCAGGGTGTTGAAGGCCGGATTGGGCGCGGATATCAGCGCGCGGTTCCGCAAGCCGCCCGCCGAAGGTGGAGGCAGCACTCTTTCCGGGCATCGCCTCGGGGGTGTCCAGCGCCCGTCGTTCCGGCTGGCTGTGTCGCGGCCCCATGGGAATGGCGGCAAAAACGAGAGCCGCAAGCACCAGCAAGGCGAGCGCCGCACCAAAAAGACGATTGGAAGAGATGGAATCAACCATGATGCCCTCCCGAAGAAGGCGCAAAACAGTGTTCGCGAGGCACGAAGGCCCCGATAAAACCAGATGTCGCCACGACAACCTCCGTGCTGGCGGCGGGGTTAAGTCCCCATGGGCAGGATTGCCCGTCACGGACGGCAGGTCTCCTGGCTCGCAATGTCGGGGCGCGTGGTGCGCGCCTTACGGACTTCCCTCACCTTCCCGGAGTGATGGCGAAAGCGAAAAGGCGGACGATTCGTAGATGATAGAGGCGTCCAGCCCTGGTTGATCGCTTCGCCACTCCAGTGGCTTTTCCGGCCCGTCAGCCCCGTCGCCGCCCGCACCATGCGAAGCGCCACGACGAAACCTTCAACGCCGGATGGAAAACCCTCACTGCTCTACAGTCGCGGGGTCGGCTGCGTTTAGCGCTCCCTGCTTGGGTCAACGCCTTCGCATTCCCTTTTGCTTTCCACTCCAGCCTTTGCCGAAGCGAAAACCATCCACCAGAAGTGATAAAATGGGCTCATTTACAAGTCAATGCAGCAAGAGCGCCGTTCAGAAAAACAGACTGAATACGGCGCTCTTTCCGAGCCGTTAGAACTACAACCAGATTACCCTATCGGCAGGGACGCGGACCGCAAGGCCCGCCAAAGCCGGGACCAGGGCGGAAGCCCGGCCCGCGCGGGCCGCCGTGATGATGGCCGCCACCCGCAAGCGCTCCACCGAGCAATGCGCCGCCAATGACGCCAAGCGCCAGAGCCGCCGCCGCGGAACCGTCATCGCTCTTCGGCACCCGGCCCTCCAGAACCCGATCTGGATTACGGGGAGGTGCGCGGCGGACAGCGGTCTGCTTGTTCAGCCAGTCTTCGTAGAGGCCCTGGCTATCGGCGCGCAGGCGCTGCAGTTGATCGAAACTCAGATAGCCGCTATCCGGCGCGCCAACCACCGTTTGCCAACGGCTGATCGCCAGACGGGTATTGTTGCCGAAAACCCCGTCGGTGCCCCCGGTTTTGAAACCGAGCACTGTCAGCCTGCCCTGTACCTCCCGGCGCGCGCCGCGATCCAGCAGCGCCTCCTCGATGGCTGGCGTTCCGAGCGTAAAGGCAGGTGCGGGCGGCGCTTCGACCACAACGGGGACAGCCGGTGGCGGTGGTGCGACAGGCGTTGCGGCAGCCTCGATGGAGACGATGCGGTTCTTGGCGATCTCCGCGAACTTGCCGCTCGGATAGGCGGTGAGATAGGCCTTGTAATCGGCAGCGCTATTGCCGCCGGAAGCCGCTTGCCAGAGCGCATATTCCTGTTCCCAGGCCTTATCCGGCTGAGGAGCCGCCGCCACGGGTGCAGCAGGCGCCGGACTTTGCGGCGCCGCATTGGCCGCCGCCGGTGCTGGCGTCTCTACGGTTTGCGCCATGGCATGTTGTGAAATCAAAGAAAGACTGATGGCGCATGCCAGCAGCATGCGACCCGACCGAATGATCGACATAAAACCCTTACCCCTTTTTCAAGACCCTCATTGCCGGCTCCACCCCTGAAGGCCGGCAGGTCTTCCCCACAAAGTCGCGCTCTATCGCCATGCCTGATGATTGCACAACAGAGAAATGCAACAGATGCGCGATTTTTTTATACACGCAAAAGATTATAAAGCGACATCATTTCGAATTCAGCGTGAATAAAATGGGTTAGCAAAAAGCGCATGTTCCGCTTGCCTGCACTTCTACAGCGCCGTGCGTTTTGTCAAACGCACAAAGGACGCTGTAACACTTTAAATCTGCTGCATAATTTTTACCTTAAATCGATTCCGATTTAAGGAATTATGCAGTAGAGCATGTCGCGCAAAACTGTGCAGCGGTTTTGCGATAACGACATGCGTTAAAACAAGAATGTAAAGCACGTCGCATGAGGCTGATAAGCCGCAACGGGCTTTAGGGGCTTCAGAGGCGGGCTGATTTGAGAGAAAACAGGCTGCGAAGGCGGGCGGCCACGGCTTCCGCAAGGCTTTCAGCGGCAAGGGCGGGGTCCAGCGTCTCGGTCTGGACCTTGAAATCGCCTTCGGCGGCGTCCGAGCCATTCTCGACATAGGTCGCCTTGACCTCGACCTCCGCCTCATTCAGGCGATGATTGAGGCCGATGCCGCTGTCAAAACGCTTGATGCGCACGGTCAGGATAACGCGCGGTGGCAGATCGGCCCGCGTGGTGGCCTCGACAGAGGCCTGCATGCGCCGCTCGATGCCCTCGATCAGCGACACCGGCACGCGCGGCCCCGCAAGCACGGTGACGGCGCGAACATCGTAATAGAAGCGCTTCGGCCTTTCCGGCAGCAGCGCGGAAACGCAGCCCGCAACGGCGAGAGAGACTATCAGGACGAGAAAGAAGCGAAGGCGAAAAAGCAGCATGGACGACTCGCGACGTGATCATGCTTCTGATGCGCCATCGCGCTTGCCGGTGGCTTGCGATCCTTATGTCTGGACAGCGTTAAACAATGCCCAGGCCGCCTGCATTTCGCGCAAACGCGCCTCGCGGCGGGCTGCAGCCTCTTCGTCCACGCCCCAGTGCTCGTTGGTCCAGTCTTCATCCAGATGTGCCAGGGCCCAGACCTCTTCGAGGCTCGAAAACCCATCGGCCAGCGCCAGCGTCAAGGCGGCGGAGCCAGTCAGCGTGGTCACCACATGCAGGGCAGCCAATTGGAAGGCATTGCCATAGCGCTCCAGCGCCCGGCGAAAGGCTGATGTGGATTGCGCTGGCTGCTCCTGATGCATGATACCGCTGATGGTGATGAGCTTGACGCCGTGGGTATCGTTCAGCCAGGCAAGCACCGGATTCCAGCGGGCGCTCTGGCGCTCCACCAGTTCCTGCGGGTCTTCAGCACGGTAGCAGAGAAGATCGGAGGAGGAAAATCGGACGATATCCTCCAGCACCTCTTCAAGCGTTTTCGAGACGGCATCGATGGCCGTGTTGGTCAGCCGCGTCACCGGCATCGTGGCCGGATCGACCTCCTCACCCTGGGCGCGCCACTCCTCAGCCACCAGTTCGGCTGCTCCAGAGGTTGGCAGGATCAGCGTGTTGCGGGCGGGCGTCTTGACGGCGCGGCCATCCAGCGTCACCGCAAAGCCCGCATCGGTGGGCGACACCGTCGCCTCGGCATAAAACCGCTTCGGCAGCGGTCGCTTCATCTGGATCTGGGCGCGGCGCACCGGATCGGGATCGCTCATTTCCGGCGTCACGCCTTCGAAAATGTCACGCATGGCCTTACTCTTGCATAATCAGTTCAATCAATTCTGCCGGATGGTAGACGATGGCATCGGCACCTGCCACCTGCAGATCCTCCACCGAGGCAGATCCCCAACTGACACCGATGGCCTTTGCTCCGGCAGCCCGCGCCATCTGCATGTCATAGATGGCATCGCCAATCACCACGGTCTGAGCCGGTGTCATGCCGGTTTCCGCGCAGCACTCCATCACCATGGCGGGATGCGGCTTGGAGGGGCAATCATCGGCAGTGCGGGCAACGTGGATATGGCTCTCCAACCCATGGGTTTCCAGGATATAGCGCAATCCCCGCCGGGATTTGCCGGTCACAGCCCCAACGATCAGATGCTCGACGCCAGCAAGATGGTCAAGCAGTTCGCGAACACCCGCAAAGAGCGGCTCGCTGAACCCCGGCGCATGGCGGACATCGGTGAAGAGCGATTTGTAATGGGCGGTCATGGCCAGCGCCTCGTCATCCACATGCGGCTTGCCGTCAATGCGGGCGATGGCGATATCCAGCGTCAGCCCCATGATCGATTTCGTCAGGGCAAGCGTCGGCTCCGGCTTGCCGAAGGCAAGGAAGGTGCGGCGCATGGTTTCGTGGATGGTGCCTGCGCTGTCCACCAACGTGCCGTCACAATCGAAGAGGGCAAGCTTCATTCCCCGTCATCCCCGCCATAATCCTGGTCGAAGCCGAGCAGGTTCCATGTCTGCACCATATGCGGCGGCAGCGGTGCCGTGACCTTGAGACGGCCGCCATTCGGATGCGGAATATCGATGTGACGGGCGTGAAGGTGCAGGCGCTTCTGCACCCCGCCCGGAAAATCCCAGTTGGGATCGTCAATGAAATATTTCGGGTCGCCGATGATCGGATGGCCGATATGCAGCGCATGAACGCGCAACTGGTGGGTGCGGCCCGTATAGGGCTCCATTTCCAGCCAGGACAGGCGCTGGGCTGCGGTCTCGATGACGCGGTAGAAAGAGACGGCGTGGTCCGCCCCCTCCTCGCCATGCTTGGCGATGCGCATGCGGTCGCCGTCGATCGTCGGCTCCTTCACCAGCCAGGTGGAGATCTTGTCCTCGCGCTTGCGCGGCACGCCCTTGACCAGCGACCAATAGGTCTTCTTGGTGTCGCGCTCACGGAAGGCGGCGGTGAGTTTCTGCGCCGCCCCGCGGGTACGGGCAACCACCAGCACGCCGGAGGTATCACGGTCGAGGCGGTGCACAAGGCGTGGCTTTTCACCCTTCTTGCTGGTCCAGGCCTCCAGCATCTTGTCGATATGGCGGGCAACGCCCGAACCGCCCTGCACGGCCAGACCGGCGGGCTTGTTCAGCACGAACACCTTGTCATCTTCATGCAACAGCATGCGGGCGAGCAATTCTGCATCGCCGGAATTTCTCAAATCCTTGCCGGCGATAGGGCCGGATTTCGGGCCTTTGGCGTCCACATCCAGCGGCGGCACGCGCACCATCTGGCCGGGCTGCACGCGGGCATCGGTCTTCACCCGCCCGCCATCGACCCGCACCTGGCCGGAGCGCAGAAGCTTCTGCAACTGGCCGAAGCCGAGGCCCGGATAGTGGATCTTGAACCAGCGATCGAGCCGCATGCCCGCCTCGTCCGGCTCTACCTTGATATGTTCGATACCTGCCATGGATATTTCAGTCCCGCAGCAAAAGGGCTGCTTTCAATCAGTTTCGGCAGGCTTTAGCCTATTTCGCCCGGCTTGGGAAATGGCGCAGCGGAAAAAACTCAGAACAGCGCCCGCCCCACCGCCAACCCGCCGAAAACGGCGGCAATGGCCAGCACCACGCTTGCCGTCACATAGACCAGGGCAAGAAACGTATCGCCACGATTAAACAGCGTCACGGCATCCAGCGAAAAGGCGGAGAAGGTGGTGAAACCGCCTAATATCCCGGTGATCAGCAACAAGCGCAGCTCTTCCGAGGCATTGAACCGCCGCGCCAGCATTTCCGCAAACAGCCCTATGCAGAAGGAACCGATAAGGTTCACAGCAAAGGTGCCCCAGGGAAAAAAGGGGCCGAAAAGCCTGATGGCCACAAGCCCAACCCAGTAGCGCAGCAAGGAACCAAAGCCGCCGCCCAGGACGACGAAAAGAAGCTGTTTCATACCAAGCCTTCCCCAGGTGATGCGAGTTGATTGAGTTTTCGGCGTTTTCTTTTTTTAAGCATAATCTTGCCGATCCTCGTTCCACTCCGGACGGATTACGCTCCAAGCCAGCGGCGTCAAGTGTATGTCACGGGGCAATGCCGGACCGAACAGCACCATTGCAAATATTTCCTATAAAACAGAAAAATTTATTAGAAATTAATCATTCCACTTAAAGGCCCGTCTACGGAATGGCGTTAGACTTGCTTCGATCCTGGACTATGGAACATGTCATGACGCAGGTACTGTCTGTTTCGGCCACATCGGCCGGTTATGTTGCCGATACACTGAAACCGCCCCAGCGGGTGGTGCAGGCGGATTATGTTGGCCAGATCAACAAGCAGATCTATGCGAAAAAGCAGAAGGTGGAGGCCGCGAGCAAAAGCACCGTGGCAGGCCTTATGGAATCGTCCGCCATGGGCCTTTACTTCATGAAGGCAGGACAGAACAAAAATCCGCGCGCCAGCCTGGAAGAAACCCAGCAGGCCTATGAAGAAGCCGAAAAGCTGGGCGAAGAGCGCTGAATTCCCCGCAAAATCGTTAGGGTCAAAACTCAATCAGGATGGGTGTTCTGCAAGGCGTATTTTGTGTCTGAGTAGGAGGAAAGGTGCAGGAAATGCCGATCATTTTCAAAC
>NZ_JAUSWH010000005.1 GCF_030815125.1 Allorhizobium paknamense | reverse complement strand
ACAAGGCCTCAGGGCCTTGCCTTGCGCTTGTTCGCGGCCATTCAATCCCATCCCGTTCAACAGAACACCCATCCTGATTGAGTTTTGACCCTAGAACATTCCAGGAAAAGTGCGTAGCGGTTTTCCGTCCGGACATGCGCAGACAAAGAGGTAGAGCGTAACGGGTCAAAACAGCCGGAGGGCGGCTCAGCCGCCCTCTTCCCCACCGGTGATCCGGCTCACCACATCGCGCACCTGGATAAGATGCGCGTCCATGGCCGCGCGCGCCGCCTCCGGCGATCCCGCCTCAATGGCTTCCGCGATGCGGCGGTGCTCAAGATTGGAAGCGATGCGGCGGGGCGCCATGAAATTCACCAGTTCCGATTGCTCGGTCAGCGCCTCGCGCACATCCGAAACGATCTTGGCGAAAACCGCATTCCCCGACGCCTGGGCGATCTGCTTGTGGAACTCCCAATCCAGAACCACCCATTTATGCGGGTCTTCCTCGCGATCCATGCGGTCGCACAGCGAAAGAAGCTTTTGCACATCGGCAGTACTTCGCCGTTCAGCCGCAAGGCCTGCCGCAGGAACCTCAACGCAGGGCCGCGCCTCCACGAGATCACGGGCGGAATAGTGACCGTAGGTCAGTTCCTTGCCCGGCGCCTGCATGACCACGAAGGTTCCGCTGCCGGTCCGGGTCTGGGTCAGGCCAAGGGTTTGCAGAGACCGCAAGGCCTCGCGCACGATCGGGCGGCTCACACCGTAGCGGCCCGCCAGATGCGCCTCGGACGGCAAGCGTGTGCCCACGGCAAGACGCCCGGACGTGATGGCCGACCGTATATCGTCAAAAACCACTTCCGCTGCATTCTTCCGACTGATCGGGCTTGCTGCGGATAACCAATCAGCCATTTCGCTCATTGTTAAAATTTTCGCGAACCGTCCGCTTTTGTCAAGCAAGCTGACGGATCGAATGCTTAAAGGCCGGGGACAACCTCTCTCATGGCTGCCGCAGCAGCTTTTCCGCATAGGCCATCATCAGCGGCCCCACGCCCTTGACGTCATCACTGACAACAGCCTCGGTGAGATAATAGCCGGGCGAGCCGTCGCGGTAGCGGCCATCAAACCCGCCAAGCCCCGCGACCTGAACGATGCCGGAGAACCGTGTCTGCCCCTCCTCCTCGACCAGTCGCTGCCCAAGCAGGGCTTGCAAGGCTTTCTCACCCACGCCATCGATTTGGCCCCGTCCTAGAGGGCTTACGTGTTTCATCGAACCAAGAGAGCTCTCTCGCTCTGGATTTATACGTGTTTCCGGGCGGGAAACCGGTTCCCACTTTTCCTGGAAACGCCCTGGGTTTTCGCGTGTTTCCGAACGGAAAACCGGTTCCCACTTTTCCTGGAAACACTTGAGCCGCGACGATTTCAGCAAGGCATAGGCAAACATGGCGCTGGCCGAGCTTTCCTCGTAATTGCCGGGAAGATCGGGCGCATCCAGCACCTGGAGCCAAAGGCCATTTTCCGTCTGGTGGCGGGCAAGAGCGGCAAGCAGTGCAAGAGTGCGGGCCCGCAGGCTGGTGTTCGCCTCATCCTCCGGCAAAAGCTCCAACGCGTCGATGATCGCCATGGCGAGCCAGCCCATGGCGCGCGCCCAGATGGCGGGGGATTTGCCGGTCGTCTTGTCGGCCCAGGCCTGCTGGCGGCTTTCATCGTAACCGTGCACGAAAAGCCCGCCGCCCGCATCCGTCAGCGCCAGCGCTGTTGCAAATTGCTGAAGCGCATCGGCGATCAGCGCCGGTTTGCCGGTGGCCATGGCATATTCGATCTGGAAGGGCAGGCCCATATAGAGCCCGTCCAGCCACACCTGGTGCGGATAGCGCTGCTTGTGCCAGTAATTGCCCGCAGCGGTGCGGGGGTGCGTGCGCAACTGTGCCATCAGCCGGTCAGCCGCTTTCAGATATCGCGGATCGCCGGTTCGCTCGTGCAGGAAAAACAGCACGCGACCGGAGAGAATATTGTCGATATTGTAATCGGCGGGATCATAGCCCTTCAGCCCGCCCTCGGCGTCCACCTGGGCGCTGGCCAGCCGCAGCAGGTGACCGGCCCAGCGGTCGTCGCGGGTTGCCGCATTGAGGAGGACGAGGCCGCGATAAAGGCAGCCGTCCTCATAGCACCAGGCGCCGCCCTTGTAGGGCTGGTAGCGGCGGGCATAGGCCTCGAAATAATCCAGCGGGTTCATGGAGACGTCTCACTTGCAACAAGAGAAATGACGCCCGCGGACAAAAGCGCCGGATCGTCACAGGAAATCACCGCGTGCTCGGCCAGCACGCCCTCATGCCGCATGGGGCGAATGTGATCGGCCATGATCGGCGGCGTGGCAATGGCGTTTTCATCATGCGAATGCACGGCGACGCGGCTGAGGGTAACGCTCTGGATCGGCGCTTCCGGCAGGCCCAGAAACACGCCAACGGCATGGGCAAGACCGTGGATTGCCACATCCTCGACTGCAATGCCCTCGATAACCGGGGTGGTTTCATTCACGGCTGCGCTGTCTCGGCTTTGCACCCATGGCGCATGCCCATCGGCATCGCAGAAATAATGGGCATTGGCGGAAAAGGCCGTCTGCACGCCATCGAGACGTACGCGCCGCAGCCTGATATTGCTGATGCGCCCGCCACGCCCGCGCCGGGTTTTCAACCGCAAACCGCGATCCGTGCCGATCATGTCGCAATCTTCCACCAGCACGTCATGCACGCCGCCCGACATTTCAGAGCCGATCACCACGCCGCCATGTCCGCGCTCCATCAGGCAATGATGGATGTGGATGCGCCGCGTCTCGGCCAGATGGTCTGCCTCACCCCTTGGACCGCGCTTGCCGGCCTTGATGGCAATGCAATCATCCCCCACGGTAAAATGCAGGCCCGCCAGCGTGACATCGCGGCAACCTTCCGGATCGAAACCATCGGTATTGGGGCTGTCATGCGGCGCCTGAATGGAAAGACCGACCGCCGCCACCTGCTCGCAGCCCTGTGGGTGGATGGTCCAGGACGGCGCATTGCGGATGGTAAAGCCGATCAACTGCACATCCCGGCAGCGAATGAGGTGCAGGCCGCGCGGACGCCGCGCGCCATTGCGGGTTTCCTTTGGCCAGGTCCACCAGTCACTCCGGTCGCCGCCGCCATCGACAATGCCGGGCCCCTCGATGGTCAGCGCCTCGGCGTCCACGGCATGCAGGGGGGCTGCGTAACAATCGGCGGGCAAGCCTTCCCAACTGCCCAGCATGCGGCCCGTATCATCCCGGGCGGGCAGGATCGGCCAGTGCTGCCGCGAGGCGGGCGCCTGCAGCACCGCCCCCTCTTCAAAATGCAAGGTCATATGGCTCTTCAGCCGCAGCGGCAGGCTGACATGACGGCCCGGCGGCAGAACCAGCATGCCATCCGGCGGCACGGCGGCCACCGCCTCGGCCAGCGCCCGGGCATTGGCAAGGGCTGCCTCTTCATCCGCGATATCGGTCCCGGAGCGCAATCCGAAATCGGCCGCCTTCACCAAACCGCTCAAGGCGGGGGTGGTGAAGCTTATCGCCCCCACGCCCTCGGCTTCGAAGCGGTAAGCCGTTGCCGGGCGAAGATCGTTCAACACCAGCACGGCCTTTTCCGCCATGCCGTCGGTCACGTTATGACCGGTTAAGCGCCACGCCAGCGGCTGCGGCAGGTCATAGCGCGCGCCGGAAACGGGAAGGCATAGCGCTGCCATGCGCGCAGAGAGCGCGAGAATGAAAGGACTGGTCATGGTCTTCCACGTCAATCGAATTGGGCCAGCACGTCATTGATGCTGTCGATGATCTGTTCGGCAGCCTCATCCGCCTTCAATTGGCCATAGGCATATTCCTCCAGCGTATCGATGAAGGCCGAGCGGATCTGCGGATGCTCGTTGAAGGGCGAAACGACCGGGCCGCTGGCGGCCATGACAATGGCATTGGCGGCACGCACTTCCGGCTCGCCCTTGTCACCCAGCCTTGCGATCGCCGCTTTGGAGGCCGGCAGGCCGCGCGTGGTGCCCAGCGCATCGATGCCCTCCGGCTCGTTCAGCAGGCAGTTGACGATCTGGGCGGCAGCCTCCGGATTTTTGGAGTTGCGCGAGATGGAGAACACCATGGAGGGCTTGCGATAAACGCCATCCGTGACCGCTCCGGAGAGCTTCAGCATCGGCACGGGCTTCAGCACCTGCCCCTGCTTCAAAGGATCGGCATATTTCGAATAGGTGGAATCCCATTCATAGGATCCGGCAATGCGCCCTTCCGCCCAGGCGGGCTTTTCGTAAAGATTGACATTGCCATCCGACGCCTCTTCCTTTTGCGAGCGGATCGCGCCGGTTTCCACCAGCTTGCCCAGGAAGGAAATGCCGTCTGCCAGTTCGGCAGGCGTCCAGGCCACGCGATGGGTCTTGGGATCGACCAGATCCTTGCCGGTTTTCTGCACCACGGCCAGCGTGACGAGAAGCTGCGCGGTCTCCTTCACCGCGTTGAAGGTGTAATGATCCTTGCCGAGCTTCTCCTTGATGGTTTTGGTGGCGGCAAAGAATGCGTCCCAATCCTCAGGCACCGGCACACCGGCCTTCTCGAAGGTCGTGGTGTTGAAGAAAAACACCCGCCCCGTGGTGGAGACCGAAAGCCCCTGCAAAACGCCGTTCATAGAACCGGAATCGAGATCTGCCTTGGTCCAGTTGGAGAGGTCCAGGCCCTTCAGCTTGGAAAGATCGGCAAAGCCTTCGCCATTTTTCGAAAACAGCGGCAGCCAGGGCCAGTTCACCTGAATGATGTCGGCTTCCGTGCGCCCCGCCATCTGGGTGCTGAGCTTTTCGAGATAGCCGTCAAAGCCGGTATATTCTCCCTTGACGGTGTGGCCGTATTTCTGGCCGCAGGCGGCAATGGCTTTCTGGGTGGCCACATGGCGGCTTTCGCCGCCCCACCAGGACATGCGCAGTTCCGCCGCCGGGGCCGATGCCGAAAGCAGCATGACGCCACAGGCCGTGGCGGCCAGAAAATGCATCGTCTTTTTCGTCAATGTCATGTCTTCCCTCCCAGGAATGCGCATTTCACAGCGTCAGATTGCGGCCATCGGCCCTGTCGAAAATGTGGAGTTTCGTGGCATCCGGCCTCAGATGGATGCGCTCCGTACGGCCCAGCGTCTCGAAATCCTGCGCGCTCACCACGCCGACCAGAGTGCGGCCTTCGAAATCGGCATGGAGATAGACCTCATGCCCCATGAATTCCGCATGCTTCAGCCGCGCGCTGATGCCCTGCCCCTCCGGGGCCAGCGCCATATGCTGCGGACGCAGGCCGAGAACCGATTGCTGCGGACGGGCGGCGAGCCGGCTGCCAAGCTCCGGCGTCAGCGCCAGCCGCTGGCTGCCGATGACGATCTCGCTTCCCTCAAGCCCGACATCGATCAGGTTCATCTCGGGACTGCCGATGAAACCGGCGACGAAGAGATTGGCAGGGTTGTTGTAAAGCGCCTTCGGCGTCGCCACCTGCATGATCCGGCCGGCCTGCATCACGCAGATCCTGTCGCCCATGGTCATGGCTTCCGTCTGGTCGTGCGTGACGTAGATGACGGTGGAGGACAGGCCCTCAGCCTTCAATTGCCGGTGCAGATCGGTGATGCGCACCCGCATCGAGGCCCGCAACTGCGCATCGAGGTTGGAGAGCGGTTCATCGAACAGAAACACACCCGGTTTCTTGATCAGCGCCCGGCCCAGCGCCACGCGCTGTGCCTGCCCTCCGGAAAGCTGCTTGGGCAGCCGGTCCAGGAGCGGCTCGATTTCCAGCATCCGCGCCACCTGGGCAATGGCGGCCTCGATCTCAGCCTTCGGCGTTCCGGCAATCTTCAGCCCGAAAGCCAGATTGCCGCGCACCTTCATATGCGGATAAAGCGCATAATTCTGGAAGACCATGGCGATGGAACGCTTGCCGGGCGGCAGGTCGTTGACGCGCTCGCCATCGATGAGGATTTCACCGCCGGTGATCTCCTCCAGCCCCGCCACCATGCGCAGCGTCGTGGATTTGGCGCAGCCGGACGGGCCGACAAACACCATGAACTCGCCGTCTTCGATATCGAGATTGATGCCATGCACCGCCTTGAAGGCGCCGCCATAGACTTTTTCGAGATTTTTCAGTTCGACGCGTGCCATGATCAGCCCTTGATGCCCCCGGAGGAAATGCCTTCGATGAAATAGCGTTGCGCGGCAAAGAACACCGCCAGCGCCGGCGTGATGGTCAGCACCGACATGGCCAGGATGCGGTTCCACTCGAAGGCTTCCGTGGTGTCGATGGACAGTTTGAGCGCAAGGCTGACCGGGTATTTCTCGACCGAGGAGAGGTAGATGAGCGGTCCGAGGAAATCATTCATCGTCCACATGAACTGGAAGAGGCAGACCGAGATCAGCGCGGGCGCCAGCATGGGCACGACGATATAGATCAGCGTTTGCAGGCTGTTGGCCCCGTCCACGCGGGCGGCCTCCTCCATGTCGGCAGGCAATGAGCGCAAAAACTGCACCAGCATGAAGACGAAAAAGGCGTCACCCGCCAGCGCCGAGGGCACCCAGAGCGGCAAAAACGTGTCCAGCCAGCCGAGATCGCGGAACAGGATATATTGCGGGATGCGGGTGACGACATTCGGCAGAAGCAGGATGGCGATGACCGAGCCGAACAGGATTTTCTTGAAGGGGAAATCAAACCGCACGAAGGCGTAAGCCGCCAGCGTGCAGGAAATGGCCGTGCCGATCACCTTGGGCAGGATGATCAGGAAGGAATTCCAGAAAAACCGCCCGAATGTATAGGGTGTCGAGGTCTGCCAGCCGCGGATATAACCATCCAGCGTCGGCTTTTCCGGCCAGAAACCGGCGCCTGCGAAAATCTCGGAATTGGTCTTGAAGCTCGCGCCGATCAGCCAGATCAGCGGGTAGAGCATGACAAGGCCGACACAGAACAGCAGCGCATAGCGAAAAGTGGCGGAGACCAATCCGAGCCGGGCGCGGCGGCGTGTCTCAGCCTGGTTGAAGGCGGCAAGATCCGTCATGGCGTCAGCTCCGCTTGTCGCCGGCGTAATAGACCCATTTCTTCGACGACCAGAAGGCAATCAGGGTCAGCACGGTGATGATGGTGAAGAGCACCCAGGCAATGGCCGAGGCATAGCCCATGTTGAACTTCTTGAAGGCCTCGTCATAAATGTAGATCGGCAGGAGATAGGTGGCCTTCAGCGGCCCCCCCTGGGTGATGATGTAAGGCCCGTTGAACTCCTGGAAGGCCTGAACCATCTGCATGATCAGGTTGAAGAAGATCACCGGCGTCAAAAGCGGCAGCGTGATATAAAAGAAGGTGCGCACCTTGCCCGCACCATCGATGGCAGCAGCCTCGTAAAGCGACTTGTCGATGGATTGCAGCGCGGCGAGAAAGATCACCATGGCCGACCCGAACTGCCAGCAGCGCAGAAGCGTGATGGTGAACAGCGCATTGGTCGGATCGCCGAACCAGTCCACCGGCGACAGGCCAAGGCCTGTCAGCACCATATTGGCGAGACCTTCGGTGGCGAAGATGTAGCGCCACAACACCGCAATGGCGATGGAGCCGCCAAGAATGGACGGCACGTAAAAGGCCGTGCGGAAAAAGCCGATGAATTTCAGCTTGTAGTTCAGGATCGCGGCAATGAAGAGCGCGAAGGCCAGCTTCAACGGCACCGTGACGAAGACGTAAAGGAGCGTCACGTTCAAGGATTTGATGAAGGTGCGATCACGCAGAAACAGCCGCTCGTAATTGGCAAGCCCGCTCCAGCGCGGGCTGTTCATCAGGTCATAGCTGGTGAAGCTCAGATAGAGCGACCCCAGAAAGGGAATGGCCGTAAACACCAGCAGCCCGACGATATAGGGGCTGAGATAGGCAACCCCCATCAGCTTCTGCGCCGTGGCAGGCTTCAGGCCGCGTGCCGCTCGCACGCCCCGTGCCTGTCTTTGCTGCCCCTGCGGCAGGGCAAGGCCGGTCTTCGCATCCATTTTCACGCGCGCCCTCCCGGACGGCGGAAAAACTCCGCTGCCTGCAATTCGATTTCGTGCAAGTTGCTCTCCCTGGCCGGGCATAGACATGAAGAGCGTTTGCTCACATGCCTGGTCCCGGTCTCCTCCCAAGGTGGAATCGAACCCGCTTTCTGGGTTCAATCCTACTGTCCCTCGACTAAAACCCGATTTTCCGGCAGGATAGAATTCACAAAGGCGAGGAAAAAGATGGACGAAATCGAAGGTGGGATTCTCTCCACCATTCCCCCGGCGGCGCTTTCGCTGACGCTGACGCGCGCGGCCATCCGCATGGAGCATTCGCAAACCTGGCGCATCGACAAGTCCAATCCTGTCGAGGATCTGGTGATCTGCCTGGAGGGGCGCGGGCACTATCTGATCGACGGTCAGCCGCTCGTCATGGAGCCGGGAGACGCCATGCTGCTTCGCCGTGACCAGCGCTTCATCGGCTGGAACGAGGGCAGCACCATCTATCGCGGCGTGGCGCAGCATTTTACCCTCGACATTTATGGCCGCCATGACCTGATTGCGCAGATGGAACTGAGGCAGAAGGTCCATCTCAGCCGCTGGGCCATGCTCGGACCGCTGGCGCAGCATTACCGGCAGAGCGCACCGCCCTCCTCTGTCACGCTCGGCCAGCATCATCTGTTCATGGTGCTGCTGATCGCCTTTATCGAGGATGCCTTTGTCTCCTGGCGCGATCACGCCACCTATCAGCATCAGGGCAGCGATATGATCGATCTGGCGGTGATGAAGGCAGCCGCCATGATTTCTGCTGCGCCGCTCGATCCGGAGATCGCCACCAAGGCAGTGGACGCAGCCCGCTATCATCCCGATTACTTTCTGCGGGAGTTTCAAAAACGCATCGGCCGCACACCCCGCAAATATCAGGAATTCAAGCGGATGGAGCGGGCCATGCATTTTCTGGAGGCGGGACTTTCCGTGAGCGCAGCAGCAGCGGAAGTAGGCTATGGCGACCCCTATTATTTCTCCAGAATGTTCAAGCGCGTGCTGGGCTTGAGCCCGCGGGCGCATATGAACAAGGTCCGCCAAAGCCGTCATGGCGGGTTGCTGGGCTTCGATGAGGCCGACCAGCGGCGGCATCTCGAGCGCGATCCAGTCTGCTGACTCCTCGATTTCGGAGCAAGTGCGTTCATAACCGGCTCAATCAACAGATGGGCAGGAACAAATTGCCCTCTCATGTATTAATGGGCAACCGCTTCAGCCAATCCGTGGCTTATCAGGGCGGAAGACGACAGGAATGACAAAAGCAGATCCATCCCACTCCCCCCTTGTGCTTCTCGTTGAAGACGATCCGCTCCAGCAGATGGAAGCCGAAGACAGTCTTCGGGAGAACGGCTTTTCCGTGTTGACCGCTGGCAGCGGAGAGCAGGCCCTTTCCGAACTGGATAAGGATACACGCCGCTTTACCGCGCTCGTCACCGACATCCGGCTTGGTACGGGCCCAAACGGCTGGGATGTGGGCCGGCGGGCGCGGGAGATCTGCCCCGGCCTGCCCGTGGTCTACATGACCGGCGACAGTGCGGACGAATGGGCATCCCAGGGCGTGCCCAAAAGTCAATTATTGCAAAAACCCTATCTGACAATACAATTGATTACCGCTGTCGTGACACTGATGAATCAAAGCGATAGCGAACTGGCGAATGGCCATGAAAGCTGACAGGTCGTTTGCCAGTGTCACACAGTGCAAATCGCAGCGGTTGACGCATGCTCTCGTCAAAACCGGTATGTGAGGAGCCGACAGGCCGTGGATCGAAAAGGCAACATGCAAGCGGAGATCGACACGGCCTCGGATGCCTTTCCACGCCATGCTGGGAAGATGGCAGACCTGATCAGGGGATATGACTGGACGACCTCGCCGCTCGGCCCTATCACCGGCTGGAGCCAAGAGCTGAAACAGGCCGTCAACATCATGCTCCCTGCCGAAGTGCAGATCGTGATGTTCTGGGGGCCGCAATTCGTCGCGCTCTACAACGACGCCTATGCCCCGACCATCGGCGACAAACATCCGGGCGCGCTGGGCCGTCCGGCAGTGGAAAACTGGACGGAACTCTGGGACGATCTCGAGCCGCTTCTCAGCCGTGTTCTGGAACAGGGCGAGACCGTCCATGCCAAGGACAGGCCTTTCTATATCGAGCGGTACGGCTATCCGGAGACCGTCTATTTCGACATTTCCTATTCTCCGGTGCGCAATGAAAGAGGGGCGGTGCTCGGCGTCTTCTGCATCGTCAGGGAAACCACGGAACTGAAACGCGCCCACGATGTCGAGCGGCGGCTGGCAGCCATCATCGCCTCTTCCGAGGATGCGATCATCGGCACCGATCTCGATCTTAAGGTGACAAGCTGGAATGCGGGGGCAGAAAGCCTGTTAGGCTATCGGCGCGAGGAAGCGCTGGGCATGCCGATTACCCTGCTGTTTCCCGAGGATGAAAGCGAGGAAGAACGCAGTTTCATGGCGCGCATCCGTGCCGGAGAGCGCATTCCACCCCGGGAAACGGTGCGCCGCCGCAAGGATGGCAGCCTTGTGGATGTGTCGCTGACGGTCTCCCCCATCTATGATTCGCTGGGAGAGTTGATCGGCGCGGCAAAGATTGCCCGGGACATCACCGACCGCAAGGAAGCCGAGCGCATGCAGGCCGTCCTGACCCGCGAACTGAACCACCGCGTCAAGAACCTGCTGGCCACCGTCACGGCCATCGCCCGGCAGACCCTTGGCCGCTCGCCCACCGGGCGCGATCTTTCTCAAGCCTTTGAAGCGCGGCTGCGCTCGCTTGCCACAGCCCATGATCTGCTGACGCGGGCCAATTGGGAGCAGGCCGATTTAAGCGACATCGTCACCGATGTGCTGGCGCCCTATCCGTCGGATCGGTTCAATATCTCAGGCCCGAAGCTGAACCTTCCGCCCAAGGCAGTAGTGGCCATGACGCTAGCGCTGCACGAGCTTGCCACCAATGCCGCCAAATATGGCGCACTCTCCAACGCTACCGGCCAGATCACCATTTCCTGGACGGTGACGCAGGCTGAGACGCCATTGCTCGATCTTGCATGGATCGAGCAGGATGGTCCCGAAGTCCTGCCCCCAGCCAGCCGGGGCTTCGGCTCCCGGCTGATCGAAAACGTGCTTTCCGCGGAATTGAAGGGCGAAGTTCGCCTCGATTATCCAGCCTCCGGGGTGACATGTCGGGTTACCGCCCAGATCGCGGCGGAGCCCGCGTGATACGCCTTGGCGTTTGACGCATTTGCGTACGGACAACCGGATTCCACTTCTCCTGGAAACGCTCTACGAGAGACCATCGCTGCGAATGGTGAACTGCACCCGGTCTGCCGGAAAACGGGTGACAGCGAACTGGATCGGCACCGATTGCAGATCGGTGTTCAAGGCCTTTGCTACCAGCACAATCGCACCCGGCGTCAGTCCGAGATCGGCAACATCCTGCGGCTCGGCATGCACTGCGGAGATTTCCGTGCACTGGCGCAGGTAATCGGGCACGCCGCACCGCGCCAGCGCCGCCGTGATCGAGCCCGTCTGCCGGAAAGCATCGTCTATGGCCGAAAACCGCTCTGGTTCATTATTCTCGCGACGGATTTTTCCGAAACCCGGCTCCCACTTTTCGGTCCGATGCTCTAGCGGAAACCACAGCGTCGAGCGCGACAGCGCCCGGCCATCGGCGCGGCGCAGCACTTCCAGTCGCTTCAACGGCGTGCCAACCGGTACGTCCAGCCATTTTGCGCATTCGGCATTGGCGCTTTCCGTTGCTGCGTTCAGCAACAGCCCTTCGATATCGCGAACCTGATCGCCAAGACCTTCGGTGAAACGGGTACGGCGACTGATCGGAAAATCATATTTATCCCGCCGCCTGACCAGCGTTCCCCGACCTTGTACCGCCTGGACGATACCCTCTTGCTGCAAGGCGGCGATGGCGGCGCGAACGGTATGGCGGTTGACGCCGAACCCCTCCGCCAGCACCAGCTCGGGCGGCAGTTTTCCTTCGCCATCATAGGCGCCCTCGGCAATGGCGCTCCGAATTCTGTCGGCGATCTGCCGCCACAGCGCCACGCCCCTTTGTCTCTCGATCACACTCATCCTGTCACACGCTTGTCATCCCTCCGGATTAAATATACATTGAAAAGTATAGATGTCTATATAAATAGACAAATTTTTTTGAGGTGACCTCATGGATGCTGCCCCCGCCTCCCCCGGAGCACCGCCGCGCAAGCGGCTTCTCGACCTTCTTGCCCGCGCCACGGGCGAAGAACTCCGGAACTTTCTGTCCAGCCTCGGTGATCTGCCGGATTACAGCCTGCTGCGCAGACCGGAAA
The DNA here is from genome assembly GCF_030815125.1 of Allorhizobium paknamense. GTDB lineage: Bacteria > Pseudomonadota > Alphaproteobacteria > Rhizobiales > Rhizobiaceae > Allorhizobium > Allorhizobium paknamense. Next base: position 348,088 of record NZ_JAUSWH010000005.1, on the reverse strand, counting down.
CCGGGCTGATCATGGTGCGGGGCCGCATGGGTGGCGGCGGCAGCCCCTTCAATCTCGGAGAAGCCACCGTCAGCCGCGCCACGCTCAGGCTTGCCAACGGCTTCATCGGCCATGGCTACCGCCTTGGCACCGACCGGCGCGCCGCCGAATGCGCGGCCCTGATCGATGCGCTCTGGCAAACCGAGAGCCTGCGCCAGCAGGTGGAAGACAGGCTGCTTTCCCCGCTCGAAGCCCGGCTGAAGACAGAGGCGGCCAGACTTGCAGAGGAAACCGCCGCCACGAAGGTCGAATTTTTCACCATGGTTCGGGGAGAGGATTGATGCCCACATCACGCACCAGCCTGGCGGGGGGCTTTGCCGATCCCGTTTTCGATGCGCAGGCGGTTTTCCGCGCCATCATGGACGCCATGGCCCATCCGGGCACGCTGGCGGTGATCGGCGTGAAGCTGCAACCGCCCGCCCCGCTTGGCCCCGCCGCAGGCGCCGTGATGCTGACGCTGTGCGACCATGACACGCCGGTCTGGCTCACGCCCGGACTGGTACAGGCGGGAGCGGGCTCCTGGCTCTCCTTTTATTGCGGCGCGACACTCACCGACGAGAAGACCGAGGCCGCCTTTGCCTTTATCGAACGCAGCGCCGTCATGCCGCCGCTCAGTGGTTTTGCCGCGGGCAGCGCGGATTATCCCGACCGTTCCACGACGCTTGCGGTGGAAGTGGAGGCCCTGGAGGGCGGCACACCGCTGCGGCTGACGGGGCCGGGCATTCGCGACGAAGCCGTGATTGCGCCCCTTGGCCTGCCAGAGCTTTTCCTGGCGCAGTGGAGCGCAAATCACGCGCTCTTTCCACGGGGCGTCGACCTCATTCTCACCTGCGGCACGGCGCTGGTGGCGCTGCCGCGCACCTGCCGGATCGAGGTGCTTTCCATGTCCGTCCCTCCGGAGAACCCGACCGAAAAGGGGGAACCGGTTGTCGGGGCAACCCGCTGCAACAACAATCCGGAGGCCTGAGCCATGTATGTTGCCGTCAAGGGCGGGGAAGCCGCCATTGCAAATGCCCATCGGTTATTGGCCGACCGCAGGCGGGGTGACCGCTCGGTGCCGGCCATCACCATCGAACAGCTGATCCAGCAGCTTGGCCTCGGCGTCGACCGGGTGATGGCGGAAGCCTCGCTGCACGACCGGCCGCTTGCGGCGCTGGCGCTGAAACAGGCGCGGGGCGACATGATCGAGGCGATCTTCCTGCTGCGCGCCTATCGCACGACGCTGCCGCGCTTCGGCCTGTCGCGCCCGGTGGAAACCGGCGAGATGCGGCTGGAACGGCGTGTTTCCGCCACCTACAAGGACTTGCCGGGCGGCCAGTTGCTCGGGCCGACCTTCGACTATACCCACCGCCTGCTCGACCCCGATCTGCTGGAGGACGGTGAGGTGGCGGAGCCCGCCTGCCGCGATGCGGCTAATGCCGAGCGCGCCATGCGCGTCTCCGACATTCTTGATGGGGAAGGCCTGATCGAGCCGGATGGCGATCTCGGTCCCGATCATGTCGCGGGCGATCTGACGCGCGAACCCATGCAGTTTCCCATGGCCCGCGACCTGCGCCTGCAGGCGCTGGCGAGGGGCGATGAAGGCTTTCTGCTGGCGCTCGCCTATTCCACCCAGCGCGGCTATGGCCGCACGCACCCCTTTGTCGGCGAGGTTCGCATCGGTCTGGTGGAGGTGGAATTCGACGTGCCGGAACTGGGCTTTGCCATTTCGCTCGGCGACATCCGGGTCAGCGAATGCCAGATGGTCAACCAGTTCAAGGGGTCGGCCAAGGCGCCGCCCCAGTTCACCCGAGGCTACGGGCTGGTCTTTGGCCAGAGCGAGCGCAAGGCCATGTCGATGGCGCTGGTGGACCGGGCGCTGCGGGCCGATGAATTCGACGAGGAACGCAAGGCCCCGGCGCAGGATGAGGAATTCGTCATTTCCCACTGCGACAACGTTCAGGCCACAGGCTTCGTGGAGCATCTCAAACTGCCGCATTACGTGGATTTTCAGGCCGAACTCGATCTGGTGCGGCGCATGCGGGCCAAGCAGGCCGCAAGCAATGCCGACGCCCAAAAGGAGGCAGCGGAATGACCGAACTGGCCCATTACAACTTTGCCTATCTGGATGAACAGACCAAGCGGATGATCCGCCGCGCCATTCTCAAGGCCATTGCCATTCCCGGCTATCAGGTGCCCTTCGCCAGCCGGGAAATGCCGATGCCCTATGGCTGGGGCACGGGCGGTGTGCAGGTTACGGCCGCCATTCTCGGCCCGGATGACGTGTTGAAGGTCATCGATCAGGGGGCGGATGACACGACCAATGCGGTTTCCATCCGCGCCTTCTTCCAGAAGGTCGCCAATGTGCCCGTCACCACCCGCACGAGCGAGGCGAGCATTATCCAGACCCGTCACCGCATTCCGGAGGAAAAGCTGAAGGCCGGTCAGGTGCTGGTCTATCAGGTGCCGATCCCCGAACCCTTACGCTTTCTCGAACCGCGCGAGACGGAAACCCGCAAGATGCATGCCCTGGAGGAATATGGCCTCATGCATGTAAAGCTCTACGAGGACATTGCCCGCCATGGCCGCATCGCCACGACCTATGCCTATCCGGTGAAGGTGGAGGGCCGCTATGTGATGGACCCCTCGCCCACCCCGAAGTTCGACAATCCGAAAATGCACCGCTCTGAAGCGCTGCAACTCTTCGGCGCTGGCCGTGAAAAGCGCATCTATGCCGTCCCGCCGCATACCGATGTCGTGAGCCTCGATTTCGAGGACCATCCCTTCGAGGTCCAGCAATTCGACAAGCCCTGCGCGCTGTGCGGCGCCACGCATGTCTATCTGGACGAGGTGGTGATGGATGATCGCGGCACGCGCATGTTCGTCTGCTCCGATACCGATTACTGTGAAACCCGCCGGGCGGAAGGCCATGTGGGCGAGATGGGCGCTGCCCGGGAGGCTGCGGAATGACCACGCTGCCCTTGCTGAAAACCCGCAATCTCACAAAATTCTACGGCAACCGCATTGGCTGCAAGGATATTTCCTTCGATCTGTGGCCGGGGGAAGTGCTGGCGATCGTCGGCGAATCCGGCTCCGGCAAGACCACGCTGCTGAACTGCCTGGCCACCCGCCTGACGCCCACCACCGGCAGTGTCGAATATCAGATGCGCGATGGACAATACCGCGATCTCTACCGGCTGACGGAGGCCGAGCAGCGGTTGTTGATGCGCACCGACTGGGGCTTTGTGCACCAGAACCCCGCAGATGGGCTGCGCATGGCGGTCTCGGCCGGGGCCAATGTCGGCGAACGGCTGATGGCGGTGGGCGAGCGGCATTACGGGCGCATCCGCAACACAGCCGCCGACTGGCTGCAACGGGTGGAAATCGCCGTGGACCGGATAGACGACCTGCCGCGGGCCTTTTCCGGCGGCATGCGGCAACGCCTGCAGATCGCCCGCAATCTCGTCACCGGCCCGCGCCTCGTCTTCATGGATGAGCCGACCGGGGGTCTCGATGTTTCGGTGCAGGCGCGGCTTCTCGATCTGTTGCGGGGACTGGTTGCCGATCTCGGGCTTGCGGCCATTGTCGTCACCCATGACCTTGCGGTGGCGCGGCTTCTCTCCCATCGCATGATGGTGATGAAGGACGGCCGTGTGATCGAACAGGGCCTGACCGACCGGGTGCTGGACGATCCACGCCAGCCCTATACGCAATTGCTTGTTTCCTCGATCTTGCAGGTGTGATCGCCATGGCCACTCCCCTCATCGTTTCCGAAGTCTCGAAAAGCTTCGTCATGCATCTGCGTGGCGGCCTGGTGCTGCCGGTGGTCAATGACGTGCATTTTTCCGTGGCCGCTGGCGAATGTGTCGTGCTGGGCGGCCCCTCCGGCATCGGTAAAAGCTCGATCCTCAAAATGGTCTACGGCAATTACGGCGTCGACAGCGGCCAGATCCTGGTGACAGGCCCGCAAGGAACCATCGATCTCGCCAGCGCCGCACCGCGCAGCGTCATCGAAATCCGCCGGGATATTCTGGGCTATGTCAGCCAGTTCCTGCGCACCGTACCGCGAGTGGCCGCCCTTGACGTGGTGGCGGAACCACTGGTGGCGCGAGGGGTTGCACAGGAAGACGCCCGCGAACGGGCCGCCGCCCTGCTGACCCGGCTCAACCTGCCGCGCGATCTCTGGCAATTGCCGCCCGCCACCTTTTCCGGCGGAGAACAGCAGCGCGTCAACATCGCCCGCGGCTTCATCACCGATCATGCCATCCTGCTGCTGGACGAGCCGACGGCATCGCTCGATGCCGCCAACCGCGCCGTGGTGGTGGAGATGATCCGGGCGAAAAAGCAGGAGGGCGTGGCGCTGCTCGGCATTTTCCATGATGAAGAAGTGCGCGAGGCCGTCGCAGACCGGATCATCGACGTCTCCGCCTTCTCGCCGCGCCGCAAGGCAGCGTGAAACAATTCAGCGTTTCACGGAAATGCTCTAACCCGGCAGGCGCATTTCGCTGGGAAGCGCCTGCGGTGAAAACAGCATGTTGTGCAGCTGGTTGAGCGCCAGCGCAACCGCGCCCACCATGGTGGCGCGGGGGCCAAGCAGGCTTGCTTCCACGGCAATCTGACGGCGCGTGCAGGAGGGCAGCGCCTCGCAGATCAGCCGCACCATCAGCGGATGGCGTCCGACATTGCCGCCGAGCACGATCTTTTCCGGATCGATCATCGCATCTACCGAAACCACCAGCAGCGCCGTCAGCCGTGCGGTCTCGGCAATGGCGGCAAAGGCCGCCTCATTGCCCGCTTCGGCACGTTCCAGAATATCGCGCACCGCAAGCTCTTGCCCGCTGACCGCGCGGTAGCGCTCCTGAATGCCGCGCGCGCCGATGGCGCATTCCAGCGCACCGCGCTCCAGGCTTTCACCGCTATAGGGATCGGCGCCGAAGGGCAGGTAGGAAATTTCCCCCGCCGCGCCATGGGCGCCCTTCATCAGCTTGCCATTGATCATCATGCCAAGACCGATGCCGGTGCCGAGCGAAATGAAGGCGCCGTTTTCGATGCCTGCCGAACAGCCCTTCCAGGATTCGCCGACCATGGCGGCATTGATGTCGTTTTCCACGATGACCCGGGCTCCAAGCGCCTCGCTCAGCCCCTTGACCAGATCGAGCCCGGAGAGATCACCCATGTTCGGCGCCAGCATCAAGGCGCCGCTTGCGGGATCGACGACACCGGGCGTTGCCACGGCCGCGAGCAACACCTTGTCCCGGGCGATGCCAGTGCGGGTCAGCATGGCCTCCACCAGATCATGCACCAGCGACAACAGGGCCGCACCGCTCAAGCCCCGCGAGGCGCTTTCGCTTTCATCGACAATGGTGCCGACGATATTGACCAGCGCCAGACGCACCGTGGTGGCGCCTAGATCGACACCGAGCGCAAAACCTGCTTCCGGCGAAACCTCGTAGGTGATGGCGCTGCGCCCCACCTTGCCGCTGACAATGCCTTTAACCTGCACCCAGCCGGACTCTTCCAAGGTGCGGATGACCTCGGACATGGTCTGCTTGGAAAGACCGGTCTTCTTCGCCAGCGTCGCCCGCGACATCGGCCCCTCATGCAGCAGCAGATCCATGGCGGCCCGCACGGAAATCTGGCGCAGCACCGGCGGATTGTTCATGCTCTGGTTCATGCGCGGACCCGATATGGCAGAAGATTGACGGAGCCCGCCGGATGCGCGATGCTTGAAAGACCTGACAGCGCGGCGGACCCGCTCCTCTTACTACAGGTGCCGGAGCGTGAAAAGGGTTCGGTGACTTGACGAACTTATACCAAGGTCGTTGAAAAGGCGAGGATGCGTTAGCATCTTCGATGCCTTGCTGTTATTGTGAATTCTTGCCGATCAGCCGCGACCGGAGGCTGTTGGAAATGCCATCGAACAGAAACACCACCAGCAGGATCAGAAGCACCATATAGCAGACATTCTGCCAGTTGGAATTGGTGCGCATCGCCTCCCAAAGCTTGAGACCGATACCGCCTGCCCCCACCGCGCCGATGATGGTGGCGGAACGGGTGTTGGATTCCCAGAAATACAGGGCCTGCGAGGCAAAAACCGGCAAAACCTGCGGCATCACACCGAAACGCTGCACCGCAAGCGGGCTTGCGCCGACGGATTTCATGCCTTCGCGCTGCTTGTCGTCGATATTTTCCAGCGCTTCGGAATAGAGCTTTCCGAGCGTGCCGGTATCCGTGAAGAAGATGGCGGAGATGCCCGCCAGCGGTCCGGGGCCAAAGGCGCGGGTAAAGAACAGCGCCCAGATCAGCATGTCGACACTGCGCAGAAAATCGAAGAAGCGCTTGGTAATCTGGTTCATGCCCCGGCTGGGCGTGATGTTGCGCGCGGCGAGAAAGGACAGCGGAAAGGCAATGACCGTTGCCAGCACCGTGCCGACAAAGGCCATGACCAGCGTCTGCAACAGTTTCGACCAGACATCGTAATGCTGCCAGGAGGGGTTATAGAGGAAATCGTTCCAGGCCAGCGACAGGTTGCTGCGGCTCTTGTCCAGCCGCTCGCCGGAGGTGACAAGCCGCCAGACCTCGCCCGCCGATTTGCCGAAGAAGGCGGAGGTAGGGTCGAAGATGAAATTGGCCCAGCCCAGGAAGCGGTTGTTGACGCGCACCCGTTCCGGCCCGATTTCCGCCCAGCCATTGAAGCCGAAATAGGCAAGCACCCGCCCGCCCGGCTGCCGCTGCTCTAACCACTCCGGCAATGGCCCTTCAGCATCCACCCGCTCCTTCGCTTGATCGAGCGTCAGGGTCGCGCTTTCCGTTCCCTGCGTGACGATGACCTTACCCGGCTTGACCGTCATATGGGCGTGGCTGCCAAGGCTGACTTCGGCCCTGACCACAGCCTCTTCCTGCTTCGGCGCGGAGGGTGCTTCAGCCTGCACTGCCTGCTGCTGCGGGGCAGCGCCCATGAAATTGAAGGCACTGCTGGCGGCGGGTGCTGCGGGCTGGGCGGGGATTGCCGCCTTTTCCGGCTGGCGGGTGATCACGGCCTTTTCCGTCACCAGCCAATCCGGCGTCGGATTGGGACCGGCAGGATCGAAACGGGAATAACTGATGGTGATGGCGCCATCGCGGTCGATGCGCAGTTCAGGGCGGATCTGGTAGGACACCCAGTCAGCTAGGTAATTGCCGGCTATGCCCCAATTGGCGGTGGCGAGGATCTTGCCGATGCCGAAAAACCACCAGGAAAACAGCAGATAGGCGAGAATGGTGAGCGCAATGACCGGTACCCGCCAGGTCTGCCAGCGGCTGCGATGGAGAAGCGCGCCGTGGCGGCTGGCGAGAGCGTCGAAATCCGCAGAGGAAAGACTGGGCATCCATGGCCTCACTGCACAATGGTAAAGGATTGCTCACCCACCAGACGGCGGCGCAGCCAGGCGGAAAGCTGATCGACCGCGACCACCGTCAACAGCAGCAGAATGATGATGGCGATGGTCTTGGCGGCATCGCCCCGGCTGATGGCAAGCCTAAGCGGTTCCCCGATGCCGCCGCCGCCGACAGCGCCGATAATGGTCGAGGCCCGCACATTGATCTCCAGCCGAAGCAGCGTATAGCTGACGAAATTCGGCATGACCTGCGGCACCATGCCAAAGCCGACCCTCTCGATCCAGGTGGCGCCCACGGCGCGCAGCCCCTCATCCGGCTTCATGTCGGCATTTTCAACCACTTCGAAGAACAATTTGCCAAGCGCGCCGATGGTGTGAATGGTGACCGCGATGATCGCCGGAAACGGACCGATGGAAAAGATCGCCAGGATGAAGCCCGCGATCACCACCTCGGGAAAGGCGCGCAGCAATTCCATGAAACGGCGCACCGGCCAACGGATCAGGCGGCTCGGCGTCATGTTGCTGGCCGCGAGAAAGCATAGCGAAAATCCGCCCAGTGCCCCGATCAGCGTCGAGAAGATGGCGATATTCAGCGTCTCCACCATCTTGTAGATATATTCGGGAATGTAGAAAGCCTGGGTGATGTAATAGCGGCCTTCGACATAATCATATTTCATGCTGCCATCCGCATAGGGCGACGGCAGATCGAACATGGCGCGCCAGATTTCCATGCCGTCACGCGGCACGAAATTTTCGAGAAAATCGAAGAGATGCGGCAGCCGATCGAAGAACTTGCCGGAATTGGCCTCATTGGCAAACCAGAGCGAGCCGCCAATGGCCATGAGGAACAGCATCAGCGCCAGCAGCGAATAGATGCGGCGGCGCACCGCCAGTTCCCGCCAATGGGCTTCGATCAGCTTTCCGCCATCCGACAGATGAACCGGGGCACTGCCACTCAGCATATCGCAAACCTTTTCAGCGTCTGTCCAGCAACGGCCTCGACACGGCCTCTTTGCAGAAGCGCGTGAACCATGGGAAGAACCTGTCCGCAGAGGATACTTCTGGAGCGTTTCAATGTTTCACGGAAACACTGAAACGCTCTAACTCTTTGTTTTTACGCATTCCCGGACGGAAAAACAGTTTCCGCTTTACCGGAAAATGCTCTCATGCCCTCCGGCCCGAAACGGGGATCAGCCGCCGATGGTCGCCTTGCGGGCGTCGATGATCGGCTTGTAAAAATCGACATTCACCTTGGCGAAGCCCTTGTATTCGCCGCCTTCGACAGCGGAGAAGCAGGCAGCGTCGGTCTTGGGCAGATCCATCATGAAGGCCGTGACCTTCTGCTTCATCGCGTCGGACATCGAGCTGCGCAGCACGATCGGACCGTTCGGGATCAGCGGCGACTTCCAGAGTTCGACCAGGTCATCCATGTTGAGGACGCCCTTGTCCACCATCTTGCGCAGGTTGCCGGAGGTGTAGCCGTCCTTGAAATTGCCCACACCCGAGCCGAACGTGGTGCCGGCATCGAAGGTGCCCTTCAGCACTTCCAGCACCAGGTTTTCATGGCCGCCGCCAAAGCCGGTGGAGGCGACATATTCCTTGACCGGCGTGCCGCCGAGGGCAGCAGGCAGCGTCACCGTCGGGATAAGGTAGCCGGAGGTAGAATCCGGATCGGCAAAGCCGAGCTTCTTGCCCTTGATATCGGTGACCTTGGTCATGCCGCTGTCCTTGCGGGCCACCATGATCGAATAATAGCCCATGGAGCCATCGGTCTGAACGGTGGTCAGAACCGGCTCAACGGCCTTCGGATTGGCGAGATAGGCCTTGGCATAACCGGCAGCGCCGAGTTCCGCCTGATCGAGCGTGCCGCCGAGAAGACCCTGAATGACGCCGTCATAATCGGAAGCCGGGAAGAAGGAGACTTTTTCAAAGCCGAATTCCTTCTTCAGGTGATCGCCCAGGCACTGATAGTTGCGCAGGCGGTCGGCTTCGTTTTCACCGCCCAGGATACCGATGCGGTATTCCTTGAGCTCTTCAGCAGCGGCGGCACCCGCAAGCGACAGAAGCGCTGCAGAGGCAAGCAGGATTTTCTTCAACATGGCTCTCTCCTGAATACCCGGCTCAGCCGGGCGACTGTGATGAACGAGAAATGCGTTAAAGCGGGGCGGCATAGGCCTTGAGCGGCTGCATGACATCGACGGGACGCGCCTCTGACTGGGGGCGAACGGGCTCGGAACCGGCACGCGACAAGGCGGTGGATGTCATGCTTTCATCGAGTTGGGCGGGATCGGTCACGCCGTAGATGGCGTGGACGGCCTCCGCCGTCAGCGCCTGCGGTGGTCCGTCGAAGACCACCCGGCCTTCCGACATGCCGATGATGCGCTCGCAATAGGCGCGGGCGGTATCCAGCGTGTGCAGGTTGGTGATGACGGTGATGCCCTCGCGACGATTGATGTCGCTGAGTGAATCCATGACGATCTTGGCGTTGAGCGGATCGAGGGAGGCGATCGGCTCATCCGCCAGCAGCATTTTCGGCTGCTGCATCAGCGCGCGCGCAATGGCCACGCGCTGCTGCTGGCCGCCGGACAGCGTGCCCGCCGGTTGCAGCGCCGTCTGCTCGATGCCGAGGCGCTCCAGCGCCGCAATGGCCAGCAGACGCTCTTCGCGGGTAAAGATGTTCAAGAGGCTCAGCGCGGTGGAGCGATGATTGAGCCGCCCGAGCATGACATTGGTCATCACATCGAGACGCGGCACCAGATTGAACTGCTGGAAGATCATTGCGCAATCGCGCCGCCAGTGGCGCAGTGCCGCCCCAGACAGCCGGGTGATATCGACATCGCCGAACCGGATCTGCCCTGACGTCGGATCTGCCAGCCGGTTCAACATCCGCAAAAGCGTGGATTTTCCGGCACCGGACCGGCCGATCACGCCGACCATTTCGCCGGGCGCGATATTCAGCGTCACGGACTGCACCGCCGTCTTCTTGCCGAACTGGCGCGTCAGGTCTTTCAGTTCAAGACGCATGATCTTCTCCGCCATCCCAGAAACTGACTGACGGATAGGCGGGTAATTTGAAGCTTACATGTCAGTTTGATGTACGGACTATTAAATCAGATGGATTTGCGCGTGCGAGCCGACACAAAAAGGGGAGAAACCGCCGGATTGCCCCCCTTCTTCTGGCAGGCAGGCCGGATCACTCCTTGGTGGCGCCCGCCATGATGCCGCCCATCAGCAGTTTTTGCAGAAGGGTAAAGACGATCAGCACCGGCAGAACCGACAGGACGGACATGGACAAAAGCCGCGGCCAATCGATGCCGAAACGGCCGACGGAATTGGCGATCGCCATCTGCACGGTCCACATGTCCTGATCATTGACGATCAGGAAGGGCCAGAGATAATCGTTCCAGCGCCAGACCAGGTTGAAAGCCATCAGCGTGCCGATGGCGGGAATGGACAAGGGCACGATGATCCTGAGCAGGATGCGCCATTCCGGCGTGCCGTCCAGCCTTGCCGCCTCCAGCAGGCTATCGGGAATGTTGACAATATATTGCCGCATCAGGAACACACCGGTGGGCGTTGCCGCGGGCGCGATGATCAGACCGGCCAGCGTGTTGAGAAGGCCCAGATCCCGCAGCACCAGAAAGACCGGGATCAGCACGATCTGCAACGGCACCATCAGCGATGACATGATCAGCATGAAGAGGAGGGTCGCGCCGGGAAAGCGGAATTTCGCCAGCGCATAACCCGCCATGACGCTGATCGTGACCGAGAGCAAGGCCGACAGCACCGCTACCACCGCGGAATTGCGGAAGAAGGTCAGAAAACGCGCCTTTGAAATGGCGTTGGCAAAGTTTTCCAGCGTCGGCTGCGCCGGCAGGAAGGTTGGGGGCCAGGCGAAGATTTCCGCCTGCGGCTTCAGCGCCGACACGAACAGCCATACCGGCGGCAGAAGAAAGACCACCAGCACAAGGCTAATCAGCGCCAGCCGGACGGGAGAATAGGCTTGCGTCATGACTTGCTCCTGGAGATCCTGAGCTGGATGATGGTCAGCGTGATGAGGATGATGAACAGCACCGCCGATTGCGCCGCCGCGATCCCCGCCTTCATCGGCATCTGGAACGCCGTCTCGTAGATCGTCTGGATCAGATAGACCGTGGCCTTGCCCGGCCCGCCGCCGGTGAGAGACACGACCAGTTCATAAACCTTGAAGGCCTCGATGCAGGAGAGAACCACCACCACCGCCATGGTGGGCTTGAGAAGCGGCAGGGTGATATGCGTGAACTGCCGCCATTTCGAGGTGCCATCGATGGAGGCGGCCTCGTAATAGTCCGGTGAGATGGCGGTGAGGCCGGAGAGAAAAATCATCATGTTGACGCCCGCCTGCCACCAGATCCAGGCGACCATGACGGCGATCTGCGCCATCACATCCTGTTCCAGCCACGGCACCGGCGCGATATGCACCAGAGACAGCAGATAGTTGACGAGACCGTTATTCAGCCCGAACAGCCAGCGCCAGGTGACGCCGATGATCAGCAGGCTGATCATCGACGGGAAGAACACCACCGTCCGCACGAAGGCATAGAGCCGCTTCTGCGGCTGCAACAGCAGCGCCAGGCCCAGCGAAAAAGCGATGTTGAGCGGTACGGCGCAGACGACGAAAATCACCGTCTTCAACAGCGACAGCCTGAACTCGCGATTGTCGATAAGACCGATGAAATTATCGAGACCGACAAAAACCGGCCATGTCTGCTTGACCTGCGGCAGCACCACGACGCCGCGCTTGAAGAAGGCCATGACCAGCCCTTGCGCCAGCGGATAAAGCGTGAAGGCCACCAGCAGGGCCACGGTCGGCAGCATTAGAAAGTAAGGCCAGAGCGCCAGCAAACCCGCCTTCAGCCGCCGCGACGGGGCGGGTTCGACACCCGCCTCCGCCTCTCCATGGACAAGCGCGCTCACTGGCCCGCCTCTACGGCCTCTTCGGCGGCCTTGTGGATCTCGGAGACCGCCTCCGCCGCGCTGATCTGACCGGCCACCGCCTGGGTGATGGCGGGCTTGATCACGGCCCAGACGGGCTGCATCTGCGGCCAGGCCTGGTCGGTGGCGGCATAGGCCGGGCTTGCATCCAGTTCGCCCTGCATGGTCTTCACCGCCATGGAGGCGGCTTCATTGCCGTAGTCGACCTTTGCGGCCTTCTTGTTGGCCGGGATGACGCCGAAGGTCTTGGCATAATCGGCCTGAACATCCGGCGAGGTGATCCACTTGATGAAGTCCACCGCCTCCTTGAGATGCGGGCTGGTGTTGAAGGCCACCAGATAATCGCCGCCATAGATGGAGGAGCGGACGGTGCCCGCAGGGGTCGGCCCGGCCTGCCAGCCGAATTTCGCCTTGCCGGCAAGTGCCGGGATCTGCCAGCTGCCGGACATGTAGGCAACGGCCTGACCGTTGAGGAAGAGTTCCTTCGGATTGTCGGAGCTTGCACCGGACCAGAGGCCGGGCGGCAGCACGTCCTTGGTGAGCTTGACGAAATCATCGACGGATTTGGTCCAGGCAGCGTCATCCATCACCACCTTCACCGGTTCCTTTTCAGAGAAGATGTGATTGCCGTACTGGAAGGGATAGACAATGAACCGGCTGGCCGACACGTCCCAGACCATGGGGTAGCGCGTGCCGGATTTCTGCGACACATCCTTGATCCTGGCCGTGAACTCATCCCAGGTCCAGCCCTTGTCCTGCGACGGGATTTCGACACCGGCTTTCTTGAAGGCATCGGTATTGAGGAAGACGCCGGTGGAGGTGACGTTGAGCGGTGCTGCAATCACCTGATCGCCAAGCTTGGCGCCATCGGCCCAGCCCTTGACGAAATCATTGATCCAGTCCGGGCCGATTTCCTTGGAGAGATCGGCGAGGAAAGGCCGGATGACCGGCTCCATGGACGAGGTCAACGACAGATCCGGCATGATGCCGGAGGCCGCATATTGCTGGAATTTCTGCAGCATGCCGTCATAGGGCGTGATCTGCAGGTCGAAGGTCGTTTCGGGATGGCTGGCGGTATATTTGTCCAGAAGCGTCTTCAGCGCCTTTTCCTGGGTATCGTCCTCCACATACCAGACGAGCTTCAATTGCGAAGCGGCGGCGGAAGACATCATCATCAGCGTCGCAAGGGCTGCCGCACTTGCCAGTTTCGTCATCGACATTCTGTTCCCCTTTTCTGCCCGTTAATTTGTTCGGCACCAAGACGAATTAAAGGCACGTCTTTTCGGTCCGTCAAGGGCAGGCGCGTCAAAAATCCGTCAAAACAGCCTGGCGGACAAAATTTGTTCGGAGACTTGACGAACTATGACTGATGTTTCACAGTTATATCCCGTTGAAGAGAAAAGCGAGACGGGATGACAAGAGTTATTCCCGTCACCGGATAAGGAGCCGAAGGTTCCATAGGGGAAGACGCATGGCCGGTCTGGCACTCAGCAAAATCGTCAAGCAATACGGCACCCACACAGTGCTGCACGGCATTGACCTCACCGTCAGGGATGGCGAATTCACCGTTCTGGTCGGCCCCTCCGGCTGCGGAAAATCCACGCTTCTGCGCTCCATTGCCGGGCTTGAAAGCATCAGCAGCGGCACGATCGAGATTGGCGGGCGCGATGTGACGGCACTTCCCTCGGGTGAGCGTGGCCTCTCCATGGTCTTCCAGTCCTACGCGCTCTATCCGCATATGACCGTGCGCAAGAACCTCTCCTTCGGCCTGGAAAACATGAAGCTGCCCCGGCAGGAGATCGATGCCCGCGTCATGGAAGCAGCGCGGATGCTGGCGATCGAGCCGCTCATGGACCGGCGGCCCAAGCAGTTGTCCGGCGGCCAGCGCCAGCGCGTCGCCATCGGTCGGGCCATCGTCCGCCAGCCCAAGGTTTTTCTCTTCGACGAGCCGCTTTCCAATCTCGATGCGGCGCTGCGCGTGCAGACGCGCGGCGAGATCAGCCGTCTGCACAAGCGGCTGGGAGCTACGATGATCTACGTCACCCACGACCAGATCGAGGCCATGACCATGGCCGACCGGATCGCAGTGTTGAACGGCGGGCGGCTGGAGCAATACGGCGCACCGCTGGAACTCTTCGATTTTCCGGCCAACAAATTCGTGGCGGGCTTTATCGGTTCGCCGCAGATGAATTTCTTCGATGGCACCATCACCGATCTCGGCCCGGAAAGCGTCACCGTCAGCATCACCGGCTTTGGCGCGCTCACCTTGCCGGTGGACAGTTCCACGGGCAAGATCGGCGACAAGGTCACGCTCGGCGCGCGGCCCAACCATTTCCGCCTCGGCAAGGCCGAGGGCCGCCCGATGATCGAGGCCCGCCTCAGCACCCAGTATGCCGAAAGTGTCGGAACCGAAACCTATATCTATGGCAAGATCGAAGGTCATGACCGCACGGTCATCCTGCATCTGCCCGATCATGTCGCCATTGCCGATAGCGAGGTGCTGGATATCTGCATTCCCGCCGCCCGCCTTCATCTTTTCCATGGGGAAGCCGGCCTATCCTTTGCCAAGAAGCGCCATGACGGCAGCCTGATTGCCGGCGCCAAAGCCGCCTGAACCCGACGCAGCCCGAGACGGAAGAAGTGATGACGACGACATCCCGCAAGACCGTGAAGACCGCACCGGAACCCAGAGTGGAGATAAACGCCAATGAAGCGGCGCTGACGGTTGCCAACTGCATCATCGATCTTGTCCGGCAAAAGCCTGATGCCGTGCTGGGGCTTGCCACCGGCGGCACCATGGAGCCGGTCTATGCGCATCTGGTTGCCACCTATCGGCGCGGCGAGGTGAGCTTTGCCAAGGTCACCAGCTTCAATCTGGACGAATATGTCGGCCTTCCCCCAAGCCATCCGGGCTCCTATCGCAGCACGATGAACCGGCTGTTCTTCGACCATGTCGATATCGACCCATCCCGCACCCATCTGCCGGATGGCATGGCAGGCGATCCCGAGTCAGCCGCAACCGCCTACGAGGCGGATCTTGCCCGGCTGGGACCGGTGGATCTGCAATTGCTGGGCATTGGCCGCAATGGCCATATCGGCTTCAACGAACCGGGCTCGGCACTGGACAGCCGCACCCGTCAGGTCGAGCTGCATGCCTCGACACTGGAGGCCAATCGCAGCTTCTTCGAGTGCGGCACCGTGCCCCATCATGCCATCACCATGGGCATTGCCAGCATTCTCGATGCACGACGCATCATCGTGCTGGCCACCGGAGAGGCCAAGGCAGAAGCGGTTTCCACCGCCCTTTCCGGCACTGTCAGCGAGGCCTGCCCCGCCTCCGCGCTGTTCTTGCATGATCAGGTGGAATGGGTGCTGGACAAGGCCGCGGCTGCCGGGCTGTGATGGCTGGCGAGCCGTCTTTTTCGTATTTTTCAAAGTTTTAGGAAGCTGCTGGAGAGGGCGCTTACGCCATCTCCTTTTCCACCCGTTCGCGATAGGCCAGAATGGCGGCGGCATGCATGCCGGTCCAGCCTTGCAACAGCGATCCGCGCCCGAAGGGTGGCGAGAAATATTCCACCGAACCGATCCAGCCATTTTCCAGGCTGGTCTGCCACCAGCGGGTCAGCGGATAGGACCAGTCCGCCAGACCGAAGCGCAGGCGCTGTTCGGCATAGAGACCGGAGAGATAGGGCCAGTCAGACCCATTATGGTAGCGATAGGCAAAGGCTGAT
The DNA here is from genome assembly GCF_030815125.1 of Allorhizobium paknamense. Classification (GTDB taxonomy): domain Bacteria; phylum Pseudomonadota; class Alphaproteobacteria; order Rhizobiales; family Rhizobiaceae; genus Allorhizobium; species Allorhizobium paknamense. Next base: position 331,989 of record NZ_JAUSWH010000005.1, on the reverse strand, counting down.
TTGGCGCGCGTATCGGCCGGGCGTTTGAAAGGCGGCCAGGCGCACATCACGCCCCAGTCACCATAGGGCTGGCTCTGGTTGTTGCGGGTTTCCAGCACCTGCTGCACATGGCCAAGAAGGCTGCGGGCCTTTTCCGCCGGAATGGCATCGAAGCGGGCAAGGGTCAGGCTGTCCAGCGTCAGATGATCCTCGACGAAATCGCCCTTGATACCGTAATCAGCATACCAGCCCTTTTCGGTCAGCAGCGCCTCATCGACGGCGGCGCGCGCCTTGACGGCCACAGTTCTGGCCTCCTCCGCCAGGGCACGATCCTGCGTGCCGCCAAATTCGGCGATCACGTCCAGCGCCCCGATCCACAATCCGATATTGTAGGAGACATAGCCGTGGCGATAGACATTATCGGCCCAGTCCCGGTCATGGCGCGGCTTTTGCGGCAGGCCATTGCCTGCCATGTCATAGGCGCGGTAGCGGCGATAGATCGCGGCCACACGCTGCCAATGCCGCGCCAGCACCTCGGTTTCGCCGGTGCGGCGCAGATAATCGCCAATCGTCAGGATGAAGAACAGCGGGCTGTCGAAATGATCGCTCCACCAGTCTGTCGGGCGCAGATGTTCTTCCTTGTAGACCTTGTTGGTGGTGCGGAATTTCTCCCATTCCAGCCCTTGGGCGGGACCGGTGAGGATCACGCCGCTCGGAGCCTCGCCGTCCGGCTGGATGCCGGTTGCCAGAAGGTCGATCTGCGCGCGTACGGCGGGAAGATCGAGCGTGAGCAGCGCCTGCAGCGTCCAGTAACCGTCCCGGTAATAGGTGCGGGTGGGCGCGCTATAGGCCTGCCCGGCGGCCAGTCCGAGAAAGCTGCCATCCTCTGCATGGCGAATGGAAGAGAGGGCCGCATGGGCGCTCTGCACCGCCATGCTGCGCAACAGCGCCGGCGCGGTGGGGAGAATATCGCAGCGCGCGACATGGGCCGCGCATTCGGCGACAATCGCCTCCACCGAGAGCAAAAGACCCCGCTGCGCCTCTTCCTCGGAGGCGCCAACGGCGATCACGATACCGTCTGACCGTTCCTCGATCAGCGTCACACCCCAGGGCGTCGTGACCCGGCGCAGAGCACCCTTGCGCTCCACCTTCTGCGGCTTGGTCAGGCTGCCCCACCAGGCGCAACGGCGGGCAGGTGCGGCCCGGCGGATTTTCGCGCCGGTCAGGGCGAGCACCGGGGCTGATTGCGCCACATGCAGACCAGCCTCTGTACCGATGATCCGGTTCGGCGCATGCACGAAGGGACCGGTCCATGGCTCAAGCTGAACGGTCGCCATCCGGCCACAGCCCCAGAGCGAGACCTCCAACCGGCCTTCCGGATGAAAATCTCCCTGCAGGCGCGGCGCCATGAAGGCCAGTTGCAGCGGCAAGTCTGTTTCGACCAGGCCATCGGCACGAGGACGTGCCTTGAGAGTGGGAGAGGTCATTCTACGCCCTAATCCTTTGTTTTTACGCATTTCCGGACGGAAAACCGCTAAACACTTTTCCTGGAAATGCTTTTGTTTTTACGCATTTCCAGACGGAAAACCGCCATGCACTTTTCCTGGAAATGCTTTTGTTTTACGCATTTCCGGACGGAAAACCGCCATGCACTTTTCCTGGAAATGCTCCAGAATTCTTCGCCAGGTCTGCGGCCAGCAGAACGGCCCCGATCATCCCGGCGTCGGCACCGAAATGGCTCTGCTCCAGACGGCAGGAAAAGGGCAGAAGCGGCGCGGTCTGGCGCTTCAGCGCGTCAAAAAATTCCGGCTGGCTGCCGATACCGCCGCCGATCACCGTCAGCGCCGGATCGATCATGCTGTGGATGGCGGCAATCCCCAGCGAGGCGGTGCGGGCAATCTCATCCAGCGCCGCTCTGGCCGCTGCATCGCCCTGGCGAAGGGCCGTAAACAGTGCGGCCACCCCGCCCTCTTCCGTCAGGCCGAAGCGGGCGCGAATGCCAAAAGTGCCGACGGCATCCTCAAAAAGGCCATTCAGCGATTGCGGTGCCCTGTCATGAGGACGGTCGCCGACCGGCAGATAGGCAATTTCGCCGGTGCGGCCATGGGCGCCGCGGACCACTTGCCCGCCAAGCACCAGCCCCATGCCCACCCCGGTCCCAAAGGACAGGAAGACGAGCGACCCTTCTCCCTGCCCGCGTCCACGATGGGCTTCGGCAAAGGCGGCCAGATTGACGTCATTTTCCACCGTGACCGGACAGGGCAAGATGGCCGCAAGCAGCGTGGCCAGAGGCCGGTCTTCCGGCAAAGCGAGATTGGGCGACAGCGAAGCCAGCCCCGTCTGCGGGGAGACGACGCTCGGCACGCCGACAACCACCCGGGCGATCTCGGCAGGCGCCACACCCGCCTCCCGCGCCAGCCGCAGCACGATGTCCGCCAGTTGCGACAGCACGGGCGCCTGTGGCCCATGGCGCGTCGGCTCGCTGAAGGTGGCAATCACCTCTCCCCGGTCATCGGCGAGCCCCGCAAGGATCTTGGTGCCACCCAGATCAATTCCCACGACGCAGGCGCCGGAGCGGGTTTTGACGGACGGGCGGGACGGCGGTGCAATCGATGTCGGACGGGAGGTCACGATGCATCCTTCTATTTGTTCGGCAATCTGACGAATTATTAGGAGGCCAAGTCTGGCGCTGTCAAGCGCCATCCTTTCTTCAGGCAGGTGCGGATGTCATTTGCTGCCGCGAAAGCTGGCGTTCGCGATACCAGATGAAGAGGCCGGAGCCGATGAGGATAGCAGCGCCTGCGAAGGTCCAGAGGGTCGGCACATCGCCGAACAGCAGATAACCCAGCAGAAGAACGGCCAGGAACTGGAAATAGGTGAGCGGCGCGAGAAAGGAGGCTGGCGCGAAGCGATGGGCCTGAATGTAGAAATAATGGCTGACCGCGCCGAAGACACCGGCCCCGGCCAGCGCTGCCCAAGCCCGCCCGGTGGAGGGCGTGACCCACAGGAACGGCATGAGCGGCGTCAGGATCAGCGCCGGAAAGGCCGCCATGATCAACAGCATGCTGCCGGGCGAATCGGTCCGGGCGAGACGGCGGGTGAGAATGCTGTAGCTTGCGCCGATCAGCACGGAGGCGAGGATGATCAGGAAAGCCGGATCGAAACTGCCGGGCGTAGGCCGCGTAATCACGAGCACGCCCGCAAAGCCGACGAAAATCGCACTCCACCTATAGCGGCCCACCTTTTCGCCGAGAAAGAACACCGAAAGCAGTGTCACGAAAATCGGCCCCATGAACTGGATCGACAAGGTCTGGGCGATCTGCAGATAGGTGAGCGCGATGAAGTTCAGCAGGGTACAGACGATCTGGATCGAGGCGCGGGCCATTTGCAGTCCTGGGCTGGCGGTACGCCAGACCTCCGGCGACCGCCAGGGATTGAAAATGGCCGCAACCAGCAGGAAATGCAGCGCGAACCGGAACCACACCACTTCAAAGGCCGGCAGTTCCCGCGCGGCAATCTTGGCGGAACTGTCGAGACAGGCAAACAGGCTGACCGCCATCATCATCAGCAGGGCGGCCTTGGCCTTGTTGGTCACCTCGCCTGCAGGCCGCGATGAAGAGGCCGGAATTGCGGTTGCTGAAGATGTCATGGTTCGCCCTCTCTCTTTGACCTTTGCGCTCTTGCGGCACAACGTAGGAGCGGTCATAGCAGAGACGAAAACATTCGTCAGCATGACGAACTATTATTTTTGTGCAGTGCACCCTGGCCGCCAGCGCGTTGCACTGCCCGTTGAAACACGCCTTGTTATACCAAGGCTCGAAGATGCTAACGCATCCTCGCCTTGAAGGAATTTCGAATATCTCAATTGCGTCAGAGGCTTGAGATATTCGAATAAGGAATACGAAGAGCCATTTTCAATGACTCTTCGTATTACCCATCGAAACAGGCGATGAGCCGCTGGGCCGCCGAGGAAAGATGCCGCTCCTTATGGCGGAGCAGCATGAAGTGGCGCGGTGGCAGCGGCACATCCAGCGCCACCAGCAAACCGCTTTCCAGCATGGGTTCTGCCACCAGCCGCGAAACGACGGTTGCAGCCCCTGCCGCCATGGCGGCACTCAGAACGGCTTCATTGGAGGGCAGGCTCAGCACCACATTCAAATCCGCACTGGCAATGCTCATGCCCGCAAGTGCTGCCTCGAATTCCGAGCGCGTGCCGGACCCCTCCTCCCGCAGGATCCAGGGCAGGCTGCGGATCAACTCCGGCGTTGTGGTTTCCGCCGATTTCGCGATACGTCCGAAGGGAGCCACCACCATCAGATGATCCGTTGCCACCCGGCGCTGCGAGAGCGCCGGTTCATCGAGGCTGCCTTCGATCAGGCCGATTTCCACCGCCCCATCCAGCACTGCATCGGCAACCGACCGGCTATTGCCAACGGAAAACACCACCTCCACCTTCGGATAATCCGCATGAAAGCGCACAAGCCTCGGCGGCAGCCAGTAATTGCCGATGGTCTGGCTGGCCTGCAGATCCACCCGCCCGCGCTTCACATCCGCCAGATCGGTCAGCATCCGCTCGGCCTCGCGCATCCGCGCCAGGGTTTCCCGCGCCTCCTTCAGGAAAAAACGCCCCTCGCGCGTCAGTTCGATGCCGCGCCCCACGCGTTCGAACAGCCGCACGCCATGGGCTATCTCCAGCGCCTTGACCGAGGCGCTGACGGCGGAAGGCGTCAGATGCAAGGCCTCCGCTGCCTGCGTGATGTGCTGGCGCTCCGCCACCGCCACGAAAACCGCCAGTTGCTCGAAAGTCATGGAAAATCATCCTGCAAAATCGCATGAAACGTGAATTTTTATTCGATAGTATTTCATGAAATGCAATGGCATCTCTTGGGCATGCCAAACAAAACGCTTCTCCCCCTGTCTGATACCAAGGCTCGAAGATGCTGGCGCATCCCCGCCTTGAAAGAATTTCGAATATCTCAGATGCGTCAACGGCTTGAGATATTCGGAAAAGGAATACGAACTGCCATTTTCAAGGACTCTTCGTATGAAATCTTTCCGGGCCTTGGCCTGGCCGCAGCCCTCACCGGTGGCGCACTGCTGCTGGAGCAGGCGCAATCCGCGCTCACCGGCAGCGTCTTTCTGGATGGCATCGTGCTCGCCATTCTGCTCGGCACCGGCTTTCATACGATGTTCGGCCTGCCTCCGGCCTTGCAGCCCGGCGTGCGGTTTGCGGCAAAAAGACTGCTGGAACTGGCCATCCTGCTGCTTGGCGCCTCGATCAGCCTGTCGGCGCTGGCGGGAACCGGCGCGGTGATGGCGGCGGCGGTCGCGGGCATGGTGGTGCTGTCGCTGCTCTTCAGCTACGGCATTGGCAGGGGGTTCGGCCTGCCGCACCGGCTTGCCATTCTGGTGGCCTGCGGCAATTCCATCTGCGGCAACTCCGCCATCATGGCGGCGGCTCCGGCCATCAAGGCCAGTCAGCAGGATGTGACCGCCTCCATCGCCTTTACGGCAGCGCTTGGCATCATCGTGGTGCTGATGCTGCCGTTGAGTTTTGCCTGCCTCGGCATCAGCCCGGCACAATATGGCGTGTTAGCGGGCATGACCGTTTATGCCGTGCCGCAGGTGCTGGCGGCCACTCTGCCCGTGGCGCAGGTCAGCCTGCAGATCGGGACGCTGGTCAAGCTGATGCGGGTGCTGATGCTGGGACCGGTGGTGCTGGGGCTTGGCCTGATGCAGAACGGCCGGAGCGGCGATATCCAGCGCCCGCCGCTCATGCCCTGGTTCATTCTCGGTTTTCTGGCGCTGATGGCGGCGCGGTCATTCGATCTGCTACCCGCCGCACTCCTTGCACCGCTGCACGGCCTCTCCACCGCGCTCACCACGCTTTCCATGGCAGCGCTTGGGCTTTCGGTTAATCTGCGTGCCATCCTGTCTTCCGGCGGCCGGGTTCTGGCCGCAGGCTCGCTGTCCATTGCCGGTCTTGCAGGTCTCAGCCTGCTGGCCGTGCATTTCCTGCCAGGCCTTTGAACAGAGCAGCCCAGGACGACTGCGCCCGATAAAACACCGGTGGCTGGCCAATGGGCGCGGCAATGGTGATCTCCTCACCGCCCGCATACTCGATCCCACTCCATAGATGCACCCAGCGCTCCGGCCCCGGCAGGTAAAGCTGCCGCTCACTTTCGCCCGCCTTCCAGACCGGCGCAACCAGCAGGTCAGGCCCCAGCAGATAGGCATCCTGGATCGTGTAGGCCTGATCATCGGCCTCGTAATGGAGAAAGAGCGGCCGTTGCAGCGGCAGGCCCGTGTCCCTCGCCTCCCGCGATAGCGCCTTGAGATAGGGCTTCAATCGCACATGCAGATCCGTCATCCGGGCGAAATGATGCAGCACCGCCTCGTCCTGATCGATCTGCAGATTGTCGCGCGGACGGTTGCCCTCATGGGTGCGCATGACCGCTGTGAAGGCCGCCATTTCTGTCCAGCGCATGATCAGCTCCGCTGTCCGCACATTACCGAACAGGCTGGTATAGCCGCCAATATCGGAGTGGTGATAGGCATTGCCCAGCAGGCCGGAGGATAGTGCGCCGCAGATCACCGTCACCAGCCCGTCGTGACGGCTGAAATCCACGGATTGGTCCCCCGCCCACAAGAGCGGGCAATGGGCCTGAACACCGGTAAAACCGGCGCGCATGAAAAACAGCGCCTCTCCGGTCATGTGGCGGCGCTCTACGGCGCGGGCATTGACCTCGGCCCAGATCGTCGGCCAGGCATTATGCATTAGCTTGGCGTCTGCGCCATTTCTCAGATGCACATCGATGGGCAGATATTCGCCAAAATCCGCCATCCAGCCGGACAGGCCGTAATCCAGCATATTCTGGCCAATCACCCGCTCGGCAAACCAGTCTTTTGCTTGGGGATTGGTAAAATCCACCACGCCGCACTGGAATTCGCCGAAATCCACCAGCGCCACCCCGCCCATGTCGGTCAGCGCCAGAAAGCCTTTCATCGCCGCTTCATGAAACAGGCTTCCGTCCACACAAAGATAGGGGTTCACATAGCCCAGAAAGCGGATGCCTTTTTTCCGCAACTCAACAATCCGACCCTTGAGATTGGGATAGCGGGTTTCATCGGCCCGCCAGTCCCAGAAAAGCCTTGCACCGAAGGAGGTATGGCGCAGGCCCACCCAATCCTCGCACCAGAGTCCGCAGACCTTGACACCCGCCGCAAGAATGGCGTCCAGACGCGAAAGGGAATTTTCACCATCCTTGAGGCCGATGATCGCCCCATCCAGCACCCAGTCCGGGAGTTGGGGCTGACGCCCGAAACGCCGGGAAAGCTGATCGACCAATTGGACAAAGGTTGTTTTGGCAAACAGCTCTATGATGCGCGGGATGGCCCAGACCTCAATTTCGTGAAAGGCCTCGTTGCGGAAATCGAAGACGGAATAGGCGGTGGTGTCCACATGCAGCGCGTAGCGCCGCGAGGAGAGATAGGTGGGCTGGGGATAGTTGGTGTGGTAATAATCACCGCCAGCCTTGCCCATCAGGTCCGCGCGCAGGGTGATTTCCGTGGTCTTGTCACGTCCCACCCCGGGCTCGGACGTCCAGAGCGGAAAGCGGCGGCCGCGCATGTCGAAATAGGACATCTGTTCGCCGCCGCCATAGACATGTTCGCCAGCCTCTGCCCGAACGCGCATCCAGAAGCGGTTGAAATGCGAGCCTGCGGCCATGCATTGAATTACACCCTTATCCACGATGAGGGTCATGGCGGGGGGCTGTCCCTCGGCGAAGGAAAGGTGCACATGATTGCCGTCCACCACGGCATGGGTCAGCGGCACCCGTTCTTCCAGATAGTCCTCGATCTCAAAATTGCCGCGATACATATCCATCCGCTCGCGACCACGGCCCACATAAAAGGCCGGATGGTCGGGAGACTGATCAATCAGGATCATCCCATTCAGCGAAAGGGTAAAACCGCGATCGGCGGCTGCAAGCATCAACGTCATGAAAGTCTCGTTACCCCTTGATTGCCCCGGTCGTCAGGCCGGAGACCACCCGCTCCTGAAAGAGCACGATGAGAACGGCGACGGGCACGATGCCCACCACCAGGGCTGCTGAAATGACCGGCCAGGGAAAGGCAAATTCCCCCTGGTACAGCTGAATGCCCACGGGCAGCGTGCGCAGCGCCGGGCTGGAATTGAAGGAAAGCGCCAGCAGGAACTCGTCCCAGGCATTGACGAAGGCCAGAATGCCCGCCGTGAACACGCCGGGCGCCGACAGCGGCACCACCACGCGAAACAGCGCACCGAAGCGGGTGCAGCCATCGATCATCGCCGCATTTTCCAGATCGCGCGGAATGGTTTCGAAGAAAGAAACCAGCATCAAGGTGCAAACCGGCAGCGACAGCACGGCATAGGGCAGGATCAGCGCCGTCCAGCTATTCAGCAGGTTCAGCGCCCGCATCACCTCGAACAGCGGCACCAGCAGCGTCACCAGCGGAAAGGTGGAGACGGCGATGATGGCCCCGAGAATGAGCCCCCGGAAACGCAGATTGAGCCGCGCCAGCGCATAGGCGGCGAGCACCGAGACGAAGAGGGTCAGCAGCGTCGACAACAGCGCCACCATGAAGCTGTTGAACAGGAAGAGATGCAGCGGCTGATCGGAAAAGGCCCGCATGTAATTGGCGAGCGTCGGCGCCTGCGGCAGCCAGGTGATCGGCTTCACCGTCAACTCCGCCTCGGTCTTGAAGGAGGTGAACAGGATCCACAGTGCCGGAAACAGCCCGTTCACGAGAAGCACGGCGGCGGCGATCACCCTGAGCGGCTTGCCGGTGAGCATGGAGGCATTCTCGCGCATCACTGCCCCCTTGCGCGGATGATGCGCAGATAGATGGCGGTGACCGCCATGGAAAACACGAACATCACCACGGCCAGCGCCGATCCGTAGCCGAGATCGAGGAAGGAGACGGTGTTCTGGTGGATATACATGGCAAGTGTCGCGGTGGACGTGCCCGGACCGCCGCCGGTCATCATATAGGGAATGTCGAAGGTTTGCAGCGCCGTGATGGTGCGGAAGATCAGCGCCACTACGATGGCGGGCTTGAGCAGCGGCAGGGTGATCTCGAAGAACTGCCGCACCGGCCCCGCGCCATCGACATCGGCGGCCTCGTAAAGCGAACGCGGAATGGTTTGCAGCCCGGCCAAGATCATCAGCGCCATGAAGGACGAGGTCTTCCAGATGATCGCCAGACAGATGGCGGCAAAGGCAAGGTTCGGTGAATTGAACCAGATGATGCCGGTGACGCCGAAGCGCGCCAGCACGTCATTGACGATGCCATATTCCGAATGGAAGAACCACGCGAAGATCAGACCGACAAAGGAGAGCGGCAGCGCCCAGGGAATGAGCAGCGACAGCCGCACCGGCCAGCGGGTGCGAAACGGCAGATTGGCAAGAAGCGCCAGCACCAGCCCGAGGATCAAGGCTCCCGGCACGGTGATCAGCGTGATGAGCAGCGTGTTCCAGCCCGCCTCCCAGAACACCGGGTCCGAGGCCATCAGCCTGTAATTGTCGATGCCGACGAATTCCGCCGGAAGGCCGGAGGTGAGCGAGAGGTTGAACAGGCTGGTGTAGAACAGCCTGCCCACCGGGTAGACGATGACGAGCAGCAGCAGCACAGCCGCCGGCGCCAGCAGCAGAAACGCAAGCGTGCCCTCACCGGGATCGAAGATCCGGCTGAGCCAGGAGCGGCTTTTCGGGCGCGATGGCGAGGTGACGGTCAAAATCTGTTACATCCGTTTCGGCAAAGCGGGATGACCGGTATGGGTCATCCCGCATAGTCTATCAACGCAGAATCCGGCGCAGACGGCTTTCCATCTGGGCGGCACCGTCTTCCGGCGTTGTCGCACCGGCCAACACGGCGTTGACGGTGGTGCGGATCACCTCGCTCACCTCGTTATAGCGCGGTGTGACGGGCCGCGCCTTGGCGGTTTCCACCACGGCCTTGGCATCGGCAAACCAGGGCGCGGCCTTCAGCACCTCGGGATCGCTATAGACGCTGCCATAGGTGGGCAAAAGCGCTGCATTAACGGCCATGAATTTCGAGACATCGGCGCTGGAGAGATAGTTCACCAGCTTGCGGGCCTCGTCCTGGTGGGTGGAATAGGCCGAGACGCCAAACTCCCAACCGCCTAGGCAGCTTGCCTGCTCGCCGCCGGGAACGGCGGGAAGCCGCGCGACGCCGACCTTGCCGGACACGGTGGATTCAGCCCCCTGGAAGTGGTTCCAGGCATAGGACCAGTTGACGGCAAAGACCACCTTGCCCGCCTGGAATTCCTTGCGGGTATCGTCGGTTGCCACTTCGGCAATGTTCTTCTTGGCCACGCCCTTGTCGACAAAGCCCTTCCACAGCGACAGCGACTTGACGGCGGCATCCTTGTCGAAATTCAGCTTGCCGTCGGAGACCAGTGTCTTGCCCTGGCTCCAATAGGGCAGAAGGAAGGTGCAGACCGCGCCTTCGATGGCCTTGCCCTGGAAGGACAGGCCCTGAAGCTCGGGATCGTTCTCGCCCTTGGTGATGGTCTCGGCGGCCTTGACCAGTTCATCCCAGGTCTTGGGCGGGGCGATCTTGTACTTGTCCAGCAGATCCTTGCGATAATAGAGGAACATGGCATCGGCAAAGGCCGGAAGCGCCACCACCTTGCCGGAAACCGTATTGGCCTCGGCATAGGTGGGCAGGAAGGCGGACATGTCCTTGCCGGCAAAATCGGTCGTCCAGCCGGCGGCGGCATATTGCGCCGGGCGGATCACGTCGAGGATCATCACATCCAGGCTGGAATCCTTGGCCGACATCACCGTGTTGAGATATTGCGCCTGAAGCTCGGAGGTGTTGCCGCCGCTTTCGATGGCCACCTTGGTGCCGGGGTTCTTCGCCTCATACTGATCCAGCACCTTGCGCCAGATTTCCGGCCGATGCTGGCTGGAGAGAAAGATCTTCAGATCCGTCTCGGCCTCAGCCACGCCGGTGGACCACAACAGCGCCGCTGAGACGGCACCGATCAACAGCTTGTTCAATTTCATTCCCTTCCTCCCCATCATTTCTCTTCGAAATATTATGATCTATGTCCCGGTCAAAGACCGATGGCAGCTTCGGAGGCCGCATCGAACACATGCAGTTTTGTCGGATCGAGCCCCAGCCGCACCACTTCACCCACCTTGGGACGCATGGCAGGCGGCATGCGCGCCGTCACCGTCGCCTCTCCCAGCGAGACGTGCAGCAGCGTATCGGAGCCCAGCGGCTCCACCACATCCACGGGAACGGCGATCTCCACCCGCCCCTCGCCCACCGGCAGCACATGTTCCGGGCGGATGCCGACCAGCACCGGCTGTCCATCGGCCAGTTGATCGGCCCGAACAGCCAGACGATCGAGCGGCAGCGCATTGCCATCGGCAAAGGCCAGTTCGGCCCCCCGGCGCGTGGCGCGGGCAAAATTCATGGCGGGCGAACCGACGAAACCGGCCACGAAGACGTTGCGCGGCTGATTGTAAACCTCATCCGGCGTACCCACCTGCTCGATCACGCCATTGCGGAGAATGACGATCCGGTCGGCCAGCGTCATCGCCTCCACCTGATCGTGGGTGACATAGATGATGGTGGTGCGGAGCTTCTGGTGCAGTTTCTTGATTTCGGTCCGCACCTGCCCGCGCAGTTGCGCATCGAGATTGGAGAGCGGCTCATCGAACAGAAAAACCTGCGGATGGCGAACGATGGCGCGGCCCATGGCCACGCGCTGGCGCTGGCCGCCAGACAATTGCCCGGGCCTGCGGTCGAGCAGATGGGCAATGCCCAGCAATTCTGCCGCCTCGTCAATGCGCGACTTCGCTTCGGCAGCCGCCATGCCACGCACCTTCAGGCTGAAACCCATGTTTTCCCGCACGGTTTTGTGGGGATAGAGCGCATAATCCTGAAAGACCATGGCGATATCCCGCTCCCGCGGGGCCAGACGATTGACCACGTCATCGCCGATCATCACCTCGCCGCCGCTGATCGATTCCAGCCCGGCGATCATGCGCAGCGTCGTGGATTTGCCGCAGCCGGACGGCCCGACCAGCACGACGAATTCGCCATCGGCAATGACCAGATCAAGCCCTTTGACGACGCGCTGCGATCCGTAATGCTTTTCAAGCCCCCGCAGGGTCACTGACGCCATATTATGCTCCGCAGCGCAGCCATGCCTGCATGTCGTTGAACCGCTCCCGCCCGTGCCGCCCTGGGCCGCGAGACCGGAGCGGCGATCTTACGGGGGATTTGCCAGAAATCAATATTGCATCAATTTGACGAAAAGCACTTTCGAGCAAATTCCAACCCGTAAAACGGAAGACGCCGCAAAACCATTCCCTATCGGAGCCGCGAGACATAATGGGCGACGGAGGGATCATACCAGGTCTCGGAGACTTCCGGGATGGAGCCATCCTGGGCAAAGCTGCGGCGAATGATATGCGGCACGAGGGCGTTGGGCTGAGGGCTGAAGGCGGCGGGCCGCCAGGAGGGCACCGGTTGCTGACCGATGCAATCCTCCGCCTTTTCGATCCACAACCCAAGCCGCGTGCGGTAGAAAAGGTAGAGCGATTCCGACAGTTCCTCGGCAGACAGCGTGCCGATCAGTGCTGCATCCAGCCAGATTTCCTCCATCGCCGCCGGTTGACCGGACAGGCAGCGCAGACGGCGAATGCGATGGGCAAAGCGCGATTGGCCGAAATGCGGCAGATGCGGCGGCTTTGCCAGCCGCTCTACGCTCAACACCTCCGCCGTCGGCAGGCCACCCCCGCCTAACAACTCCAGCCGAAACAGCGCGTAAACGCTTCTCGGGCTCGCCTGCGCCCGGATGTAATTGCCCGACCCCTGGATGCGCTGAAGAAGCCCCCGCGCCTCAAGCTCGGAAAGCGCCTTGCGCAAAGTGCCCACAGCCATGTCCATCTGGACGGCCATATCGCGCTCAGGCGGCAGTTTTTCGCCATCCTGCAGGCGCCCGGCGGCAATATCACGCACCAGAAGCTCCACGACCTGGAGATAGAGCGGGAGACTGCCACGCGGATGCTTCATCACTCACCGAAACCGAACTTGAATTGATACATGATTGTTTTACGCGATTCTTGATGCTATTCAAAATTGCCGGAAATGTCCGGTGGATGCAATCCACCCTTCCCGATCCCTGCCGAAGGGCAGGACGACGACGAGGAGAGCCATTATGACCATCGTGCCGATCACCTCGGCGGACCTGGATGCTGCGGAAGTCTCGTGGTTTTCCGCGCTCTGCTCCGACGATTATGCCTTTCTCGGCGTGCCGGATGGCGCCTTGCGCTCAAGCTGGCAGCATTGCTCCGATATCGTCCGGAAGGCCGATGCGCTCGGCTTCCGCAACATCCTTTGCCCCTCGTCTTATCAGGTCGGGCAGGACACGTTGAGCTTCGTGGCGGCCTGCTCGCAGATCACCAGCAATATCAATTTCCTTGCCGCGATCCGTTGCGGCGAAATGCAGCCGATCATGCTGGCGCGGACCATCGCGACGCTGGATCACATGCTGTCGGGGCGCTTGACCCTCAATGTCATCAGCTCGGATTTTCCCGGCGAGGTGGCCGACAGCGCCTTTCGCTATCGCCGCAGCCATGAGGTGGTGGAAATCCTGCGCCAGGCCTGGACACGGGAGGAAATCAATTTCGAAGGTGAGGTCTATCAGTTCAAAGGGCTTTCGACCGAACCAGCCCGGCCCTATCAGCAGAATGGTGGGCCGCTTCTTTATTTCGGCGGCTATTCGCCGGATGCACTGGAACTATGCGGCGCGCAATGCGATGTCTATCTGATGTGGCCCGAACCGAAAGAGCAGTTGGCCGAGCGCATGCGCGCGGTGCATGCCCGCGCCAGCGCCCATGGACGCACGCTGGATTACGGCTTGCGCGTGCACATGATTGTGCGCGATACCGAACAGGAAGCGCGAGACTATGCCGAGCATCTCGTCTCGAAGCTCGATGACGAATATGGGCGACTGATCCGGGAGCGCGCCCATGACAGTATTTCTCTCGGCGTGCACCATCAGGCCCGCACGCGGGAACTGGCGGATCAATTTGGCTATGTGGAGCGACATCTGTGGACGGGCATCGGGCGGGCCCGCTCCGGATGCGGCGCGGCCATCGTCGGCTCCACCGACCAGGTACTTTCGGAATTGGAGGACTATCGCAAGATGGGCATTCGCGCCTTTATTCTCTCCGGCTATCCGCATCTCGACGAGGCGGAGCATTTCGGCACCAAGGTGCTGCCGCAGTTGAAAACCTGTTCGCTGCCGCATGCCTATGGCCGCGTCCCGGCCACGGTTCCCGCCACGCCACTGGGTATGGGGGAGCGCCACTGATGGACCGCATCACGCTTCAGCCGGGTCTCGATCTCAGCCGCATCGCCTATGGCATGTGGCGGCTTGCCGAGGATGCCGATACCAGCCCCGCCCACATCATCGCCAAGGTGGAAGCCTGCCTGGAGCAGGGCATCACCACCATGGACCATGCCGACATCTATGGCGGCTACACCGTGGAGGGCATTTTCGGCGCCGCGCTCAAGACGGCACCATCGCTGCGCGACAGGATCGAGATCGTCACCAAATGCGGCATTGTCGCCCCTGCCGGACGCTACGCCTCCGCCCGCGTCAAATATTACGATACCAGCAGCGCCCATATTCGCTCTTCGGTCGAGACCTCGCTGAAAGAAATGGGGATCGAGCACATCGACCTCCTGCTGATCCATCGCCCCGATCCGCTGATCGACCCGGAAGAAACCGGGCGGGCGCTGGACGAGGCCGTCGCCTCCGGCAAGGTCAGGGCTGTCGGGGTTTCGAATTTCCGGCCTTTCGATGTCAGCCTGCTGCAATCGGCCATGACGACACCGCTGGTGACCAACCAGATCGAACTGAGCCTCAGCCACACCGCGCCCTTCATCAATGGCGATCTGGCCTTCCTCCAGGAACGGCGCCTGCCGCCCATGGCCTGGTCACCGCTTGGCGGTGGCAGCCTGTTTTCCGATAAGGCGTCTCCCCTGCTGGCAGCCCTGGAAAAGATCGGCGCTGCCTCTGGTACGGATGCAAGCGCCGTGGCACTGGCCTGGCTTTTGCACCATCCGGCGCGCATTCTGCCCGTGGTCGGCACGAACAGGCTGGAGCGCATTCGCAGGATTGGCGATGCGTTGAAAGTGAAGTTCGACCGCGAAAGCTGGTTCGAACTCTACACCGCAGCCATCGGGAAGGACGTTCCGTGACGCATGGCCTTGGGAGCGACGAGAGGGTTTTTATCCCTGGCCCTGACAATGCCAGAGGCTTTCGCGATGCGCTCGGGGCCTTCGCCACGGGGGTGACCATCGTCACTGCCCGTGGTCCGGATGGTCCCGTCGGGATGACGGCAAACAGCTTTACCTCCGTATCGCTCGATCCGCCGCTGGTGCTGTGGTCGGTGGCGCGTCAATCCTCGCGCTACCCCGTATTTCGCTCTGCCGCCCATTTTGCCATTCATGTTCTGGGTGAAGGCCAGCAGGATCTGGCGCTTGCCTTTGCCCGCAGCAGTTTCGGCTTTGAAGGCGTGGACTGGCAGGAGAACGATCACGGCGTTCCCCTGCTGTCCGGCAGTCTGGCCTGCTTCGAATGCCGCCTTCATGCCGCGCATGAGGCGGGAGACCATACCATCCTGATCGGCGAGGTGCTTCGCGTGACGCAAGGCGGCGGCGCGCCGCTGTGCTTTTCGCAAGGACGCTTTGGAGCTTTTACAGCCTCTCCGTAGGTTTCATGAAACAGGTTCGGAGCATCGGACCGAAAAGTGGGAACCGGTTTTCGGAAAAATCCGATGCGAAAACCAGAAAGGAGAGCATCGTGACGATTCCGTTTTGCGGCACGATGCTCTAGGGTCAAAACTCAATCAGGATGGGTGTTCTGCAAGGCGTATTTTGTGTCTGAGTAGGAGGAAAGGTGAAGGAAATGCCGATCATTTTCAAACCTTTCCGACGCCCGCAGGCGCAAAATACGCCTTGCCCGAAGGGTTGAACGGGATGGGCCGCCTGATTGCGAACAATGCTCGACAAGGCCTCAGGGCCTTGCCTTGCGCTTGTTCGCGGCCATTCAATCCCATCCCGTTCAACAGAACACCCATCCTGATTGAGTTTTGACCCTAAAGATCCAGGAACTTTTAAGCTCTGGTCCCGTTCATCCGTCGTAACAATTCACAAGCGATGGAGGAATACCCCATGAGCAGCATGAGCGATAAGGTAAAGGGCACCGCCAACGAAGTCGCAGGCAAGACCAAGCAGGCGGCGGGCAAGGCCACCGGCAACGACCGCATGCGCGCCGAAGGCGCTGGCCAGGAAGCCAAGGGCAAGACCCAGAAGACGGTCGGCAAGGCCAAGGATACCGTAAAGGGCGCTGTGGACCGGCTCTGATCTAGGTCTCTCTGCCGCAAATCTGCGTCAATCGCAAAGCCCGCGACTAACGCCCCTAGAAAAGCCCGCCACCGTGCGGGCTTTTTGCATAAAAAAGGAATTATTGCTGCATTGCCGCATTTTTCCGCAAAAGCGTCCTACCTGCCAACAAGGACACGCAATTTTATTTCGTTTGACGACCCATTTTTTTCCATTTAGTTAAATTCAACAAAATTTAGGGGTCAAACGCGTCAAAGAATGCTGAACGCATCTTTACAGTCCTGAAACAGCCGATAATACGAAGCTTCTGTCGTTTAGCGAACCGTAAAAAGAGGGGCGAACCCTCGGCCTTGGGGACTATGCGCCGGATTGGTCAGACGTGCACGGAAGACAAGAACAAGGGCCGTGCATCTGGGTTCACAGTGTTTACGGGCGGAGCGTCGCAGGCTCCTTGTCCCGTTTGGGAGATTTTTATGAAACGTAAATTTGGCTTTGCTGCGGCACTGCTCGCCGCATCCTTCCTGTCCACCGCCGCCAGCGCCAAGACCTTCGTCTACTGCTCGGAAGGCTCGCCGGAAGGTTTCGATCCCGGCCTCTACACCGCTGGCACCACTTTCGATGCCTCCGCCCACCCGGTCTATAACCGCCTGCTGGAATTCGAACCCGGCACCACCAATCCGGTGGCCGCACTGGCCGAAAGCTGGACCATCTCTCCGGACGGCAAGGAATATACCTTCAAGCTGCGCCCGAATGTGAAGTTCCAGACCACGGAATTCTTCACCCCCACCCGCACGCTGAATGCCGATGACGTGATCTTCTCCATCGACCGGCAGATCAACAAGAGCAATCCGTGGAACCAGTATGTCGCTGGCGGTTCCTGGGAATATGCCGCAGGCATGGGTTTCCCGGAACTCATCAAGTCCATCGAAAAGGTGGATGACCTGACGGTGAAGTTCGTGCTGAACCGGCCGGAAGCGCCCTTCCTCGCCAACATCGCCATGCCGTTCGCCTCCATCGTGTCCAAGGAATATGCCGACAAGCTGAAGGCTGACGGCAAGATGGAGCAGTTGAACCAGATGCCGGTCGGCACCGGTCCGTTCACCTTCGTCGCCTATCAGCAGGATGCCGTCATCCGCTTCCAGAAGAATGCCGACTACTGGGGCAAGGCACCGAAGATCGACGATCTCGTCTTCGCCATTACCACGGATGCCGCCGTTCGCTACCAGAAGCTGAAGGCTGGCGAATGCCAGTTGATGCCGTATCCGAATGCCGCCGATGTCAAGGCCATGAAGGCTGATCCGAACCTGAAGGTGATGGAGCAGGAAGGCTTGAACATTGCCTACCTCGCCTACAACACCACGCAGGCCCCCTTTGACAAGCCGGAAGTGCGCGTTGCCCTCAACAAGGCGATCAACAAGAAGGCCATTGTCGACGCCGTGTTCCAGGGCATGGCGACGCCCGCCAAGAACCCGATCCCGCCGACCATGTGGTCCTATAACGACAAGGTGCAGGACGACAGCTACGATCTCGATGCCGCCAAGAAGATGCTCGAAAAGGCTGGCGTCAAGAACCTGTCGATGAAGATCTGGGCCATGCCGGTTTCACGCCCCTACATGCTGAACGCCCGCCGCGCCGCCGAAATCATGCAGGATGATTTTGCCAAGATCGGCGTCAAGGTCGAGATCGTCTCCTATGAATGGGCCGAATATCTGCAGCGCTCCAAGGCCAAGGACCGCGACGGCGCCGCCATCCTCGGCTGGACCGGCGACAATGGCGATCCGGACAACTTCCTGGATACGCTGCTGGGCTGCGATGCCGTGGGCGGCAACAACCGTGCGCAGTGGTGCAACAAGGAGTTCGACGCGCTGGTGAAGAAAGCCAAGGTCACCGCTGACAAGGCCGAGCGCACCAAGCTCTACGAACAGGCTCAGGAAGTCTTCAAGAAGGAAGCCCCCTGGGCGACCATCGACCACTCGCTCTCCGTGGTGCCGATGCGCAAGGACGTCACCGGCTTTACCCAGAGCCCGCTGGGTGACTTCACCTTCGAAAACGTCGATATCAGCGAGTAATCATCCTTCCCTGCGAAGCGGCCGGGCCTCATCCCGGCCGCTTTGTGTATTTTATGCGGCTTTCCGTTGAAACGACGGAGCCGCCTTTCCTGACGACATCACCGGGAAAACAACAGGTCCGTCCATGTTCGGTTTTTTCTTGCGGCGTCTTGCCGTGCTGATCCCGACCTTCATCGGGGTCTCGATCATTGCCTTTGCCTTCATCCGCCTGCTGCCCGGCGATCCCGTGGCGCTGCTCTCGGGGGAACGGGTCATGTCGCCCGAGCGCCATGCTGAGATCAGCGCCCAGCTTGGCCTCGACCGGCCCATGGTCATGCAATATCTCGACTACCTGCGCGGCATCCTCACCGGTGATTTCGGCACTTCGATCGTTTCCAAGACGCCGATCCTGAAGCAGTTCCTGGCGCTTTTTCCGGCGACGGTCGAGCTTTCCTTCTGCGCCATCCTGATTGCCGTCCTGATCGGCGTTCCGGCGGGCGTGATCGCCGCCATCAAGCGTGGTTCGGCCATCGACCAGTCGATGATGGGCGTGGCGCTGGTGGGCTATTCCATGCCGATCTTCTGGTGGGGCCTGCTGCTGATCATCCTGTTTTCCGGCATTCTGCAATGGACGCCGGTCTCGGGCCGCATCTCGCTGATGTATTTCTTCAAGCCCGTCACCGGCTTCATGCTGATCGATTCGCTGATTTCCGGGCAGAAGGGCGCCTTCTCCTCCGCCGTCAGCCATCTGGTGCTGCCCTCCATCGTACTGGCCACCATTCCGCTGGCGGTTATTGCCCGGCAAACGCGCTCCGCCATGCTGGAAGTGCTGTCGGAAGACTATATCCGCACGGCCCGCGCCAAGGGACTTTCGCCCTTCCGGGTGGTGGGCCTGCATGCGCTGCGCAATGCCATGATCCCGGTCATCACCACCATCGGCCTGCAAATCGGCGTCATGCTGGCGGGCGCCATCCTGACGGAAACCATTTTCTCCTGGCCCGGCATCGGCAAGTGGATGGTGGATAGCGTCTTCCGCCGCGATTATCCGGTGATCCAGGGCGGTTTGCTGCTGATCGCCGGCATCATCATGGTCGTCAACCTGATCGTCGATCTGCTCTACGGGCTGATCAATCCGCGCATCCGGCACTGAGCGCGGCAGGAGAACTCACATGGCTCACATTTCTTCCGACAAGAACGTGCCGAGCGCCGCTGCCATGCGCCGCCAGATGCTGAAGGAATTCTGGTTCTACTTCGCAGAAAATCGCGGGGCAGTGATCGGCCTTTTCATCTTCCTGGCACTCATCGTCATCGCGGTCTTCGCGCCGCTGATCGCGCCGCATTCGCCTTTCGAGCAATATCGCGACGCCGTGCTCCTGCCGCCCGCCTGGATCGAAGGCGGCCGTCTGGACCATCTGCTGGGCACCGACCCGGTTGGCCGCGACATTCTCTCGCGGCTGATCTACGGCTCGCAATATTCACTGTTCATCGGCGTCTTCGTCACCACGCTGTCGCTCACCACCGGTATCCTGATCGGTTTGATCGCCGGCTATTATCGCGGCTGGGTGGATACGGTGATCATGCGGCTGATGGATATCATCCTCGCCTTCCCGTCGCTGCTTCTGGCGCTGGTGCTGGTGGCCGTGCTTGGCCCGGGCCTCGTCAATGGCATGATCGCCATCGCGCTGGTGCTGCAGCCGCATTTCGTGCGGCTGACGCGCGCCGCCGTCATGGCCGAGAAGACCCGTGATTACGTGACCGCCGCCCGCATTGCCGGCGCCGGTCCGCTGCGCCTGATGTTCCGCACCATCCTGCCGAACTGCACCGCACCGCTGATCGTGCAGGGCACGCTCTCCTTCTCCAACGCCATTCTCGATGCGGCAGCCCTTGGCTTTCTCGGAATGGGCGCGCAACCGCCCGCACCGGAATGGGGCACGATGCTGGCCGAGGCGCGGGAGTTCATCCTGCGGGCCTGGTGGGTCGTCACCTTCCCCGGCCTTGCCATTCTCATCACCGTTCTGGCCATCAACCTGATGGGCGACGGCCTGCGCGATGCGCTCGATCCGAAGATGAAGAGGTCCTGACCATGGCGCTTCTGACAATCGAAAATCTCACCGTCGAGTTCCAGACCGCCAATGGCTGGTTCAAGGCCGTGGATGGCGTCTCGCTCTCCATCGACGAGCGCGAAGTGCTGGCCATTGTCGGCGAAAGCGGCTCGGGCAAATCGGTCTCGATGCTGGCGGTCATGGGGCTTTTGCCGTGGACGGCGAAGATCACCGCCACCCGCATGGACTTCATGGGCCGCGATATCCAGGCGCTTACGCCCTCCGAGCGGCGCAAGCTCATCGGCAAGGACATGGCGATGATCTTCCAGGAGCCGATCGCCAGCCTCAATCCCTGCTTCACCGTGGGGTTCCAGATCGAGGAAGTGCTGCGCATCCATATGGGCCTTGGCCGAAAGGAACGCCGCGAACGCGCCATTGAACTCTTCACGCTGGTCGGCCTGCCCAATCCAGCGGAACGGCTCAATCATTTTCCGCATCAAATGTCCGGGGGCCAGTGCCAGCGCGTGATGATCGCCATGGCCATTGCCTGCAATCCGAAGCTTCTGATTGCCGATGAGCCGACCACGGCGCTGGATGTCACCATCCAGAAGCAGATCCTCGACCTGATCATCCGGCTGCAGGCCGAGACCGGCATGGGCCTCATCATGATCACCCATGACATGGGCGTTGTGGCGGAAACCGCCGACCGCGTCATCGTCCAGTACAAAGGCCGCAAGATGGAGGAAGCCGATGTGCTGAGCCTCTTCGAAGCCCCGAAACATCCCTATACCCGCGCCCTTCTTTCCGCCTTGCCGGAAAATGCCACGGGCAAGCGGCTCAGCACCGTGTCCGATTTCATGGCGGAAGCGAACCTGGCTGGAGGTAAATGATGAACGACAGCCAATCCAAGGCTCCCATGCTGGAAATCCGCGATATCAAGCGGGATTACCATGTGCCCGGCGGCTTCATGAAAAAGGAAAAGACCGTCCATGCGGTGAAGGGCGTTTCCTTCAAGCTGGAAACGGGCAAGACGCTGGCCATCGTCGGCGAAAGCGGCTGCGGCAAGTCCACGCTTGCCCGCATCCTCACCTTCATCGATGAGCCGACGGCGGGCGAATTGCTGATCGACGGTCAGCGCGTCGATACACGCCCGGGCCATCTGACATCGGAAATGCGCCGCAAGGTGCAGATCGTCTTCCAGAACCCCTACGGCTCGCTCAATCCGCGCCAGAAGATCGGCGACGTTCTGGGCGAACCGCTGGCCATCAACACCAGCCTCTCCAGCGCCGAACGCCGTGACCGCGCCATGGAGATGCTGGTGAAGGTGGGGCTGGGACCGGAACATTATAACCGCTACCCGCACATGTTTTCCGGCGGCCAGCGCCAGCGCATCGCCATCGCCCGCGCCCTGATGCTGAACCCGAAGCTGCTGGTGCTGGACGAGCCGGTTTCGGCACTCGATCTGTCCGTGCAGGCGCAGGTGCTGAACCTTCTTACCGATCTTCAGGAAGAATTCGGGCTGACCTATGTGTTCATCAGCCACGATCTCTCCGTGGTCCGCTACCTCGCCGACGAGGTGATGGTGATGTATTTCGGCGAAGCGGTGGAATATGGCAGCCGGGAGGAGGTCTTCTCCAATCCCCGCCATGAGTATACACGCACGCTGTTTGCCGCCACGCCGCGCGCCGATGTGGCATCGATCCGCGCACGCCTTGCCAAAAAGGCTGTCGGCTAGGGTGTGTGGGTATTCAGTTTTGGGCGTGGCGAAAACGGTGATTTTCGAGAACCGGAGCGGAGTGTACTTGAGTACATGAGCACCGGAAGCGCAGGAAATTGCCGTTTGCAGCCCGCTCAAAGCTGAATACCCACACACCCTAGACTGAGGGCATTGATCCAAAGCGGTCTCGTTCTCTTATAAGGAGACGTCGGGCGATGTGGATGGCAACGGCCCGGCGTTTTTGCGTGAAAGGTTTCACGCAAAAGCTGCTACTGCATAATTCCTTAGATCTGAATCGATTTAAGGGAAAAATTATGCAGCAAAGGTTCGCTGTAAGCCCAAGGATGGACCGGATGCCGATCAGAAAACGCAATCCCTATTATCAAGGCCCGGTCAGTGACCATTTCGACGGTCGGCTGTTCTTCACGCCGGAGGCGGAAACGCTCAAATCCTTCAGCGATGTGATGCGGTGGATGCGCACGCGCAAAAAGTCGGACTGGCCGCGTCGCTGGCCGGAGGCGCCGCACGCGGCAAAGCCACTGGCGCGGGTCGAAGGCGATGGCCTTGGCATCACCATGATCGGCCATGCTTCGCTTCTGATCCAGATTGCCGGGCTCAATATCCTGACGGATCCGGTTTTTGAGCGCCGCGCCTCCCCCTTCTCCGTCGCCGGACCGCTGCGCGTCAACGATCCGGGCATTGCCTTTGCCGACCTGCCGCCGATCGACCTTGTGCTGCTCACGCACAATCATTACGACCACATGGATATCCGGACGCTGAAGCGGCTGAAAAAGACGCATGATCCGCTGGTCATCACCCCGCTCGGCAATGACACCATTCTGAAGCGCAGCATTCCAGACCTGCGCATCGGTTGCGTGGATTGGGGCGAAACCGTCGCTGCCGGAACCAGTGTGATCCATTGTGAACCCACCTGCCACTGGTCGGCGCGCGGTGTGGGCGACCGGGCCATGGCACTCTGGTGCTCTTTCGTGATCGAAACGCCTGCGGGCAAGATCTATCACATCGGCGATACCAGCTTTCACGAGGGACGGCATTACCGCATGATCCGCGAAAAGCACGGCGATCTGCGCGCCGCCATTCTACCCATCGGCGCTTACGAGCCGCGCTGGTTCATGAAGACCGGTCACCAGAACCCGGAAGAGGCCGTTGCAGGCTTCCAGCTTTGCGGCGCACGTTTTGCCGTTGCCCATCACTGGGGAACCTTCCAGCTGACGGATGAGCCAATCGAAGCACCGAGACAGGCGCTTCATGAGGCGCTTTCCAAAGCGGGTGTTGAGGCAGACCGGTTTCGCACGCTTCTGCCGGGGCAAAGCTTCAATGTCCCTGCCTGAGGGCCACTCCCTCTGTCTGACGCGATGGACTGGCTCGAAGGAACGTTGCCTGCGTCCTTTCGTTTAGAGCGCTTGTGAACATAAAACCGGCATCCACTTTTCCTGGAAATGCTCTAGGTCTTTGTTTTCACGCATTTCCGAACGGAAAACCGGTTCCCACTTTTCCTGGAAATGCTCCGATGGCATTTGCAACCCGGTTGAAAGTCGGTATTGCATCCTGCAATGCCCACGAACAACCGAAAAGTGCAGGAAGGCTAAGCTGCGCAGTTGAAGCGACCTCTGACGAAGATCCAGTGGCAACCTTTCCACCGGCTTGTCTCGCCGGGCCTGACGATTATTGCCGTCGTGACACTGATCGCCATTATCTTCGCCCAGGAGTTCCTCAGCTGGCAGTCGGAAGTCGAGCGGCACGAGCAATCGCTGCTGCAAGTAGCTCGCAGCTTCAGTCAGCATGTCGATGATACGATCGACCAGTCGACGCTGGCGCTTGCGGATCTCAGATCGGAAATCGATGACGAATACGGCACCAGCGCCATCAAGGACAAGCTGAACGCTATGATGCGCGCCCAGGTCGCGGCCTCGCACCGGCTTGGTTCGCTGATTTTCATCAATGCGCAGGGGGATCTCGTTGCGAGTTCGGCACCGCACCCGCCAGCGAACGTGAATTTTGCAGATCGCGACTATTTTCGCCTGCATCGGGACAATATCCAGCAAGGCACCGTCATAGGCCTGCCCATCACCGACCGGCTCACCGGAAAAGCGGGCTTTACCCTGTCGCGCCGCTACGAGCGGCTGGGACGCGGCAGCTTTGCCGGCGTGATTTCCGCCACGGTGCCGCTCGCCTATCTCGAAAGTTTCCTCGGAAGTTTCGACATCGGTCAGGAGGGCACGCTGCTTCTCATGCGCGCCGATGGTATCGCGCTGATGCGCAACCCCCACAGGCAAGACGTCCTTGGAAAGGATATGTCCGGCTATGGGCTTTTTACCCGGCAGTTGAAGGAAAGAACTGTCGGCACCTATCATTACCTCTCCCAAACCGATGGGCGGGAGCGCATCGCAGCCTTCGTGAAAAGCCCGCAAACCGGCATGGTCGTGCTAGTCTCTGCTTCGCAGGACGAAACGCTGAGCCGGTGGATCGGCAATGCGCGCGGACGCTGGATGTCTCTCGGCATCGCCGTCCTTCTGGTCTGCTATGCCAGCTGGCGCTCGCTGCGCCAGTCGCGGCTCCGGCTGCAGAGGGAGCGGGACGTCACCGCCCGTGAGGCGGAATTCCGCAGCCTCGCAGAAGCCTCTGCCGATGTCATTCAAAGACTGGATGAAAACGGCATCCGCCATTATGTCTCGCCGGCGGGCGAGAGAATGTACGGCAAGCCGGCAGCCGATCTGATCGGCACCTGCATCACCGAGGGCCTGAGCGCTGACGATGCTTCCCGGGTTGAGGATGTGCTGCGGCGGCTGCGGGCGGGCGCCAGCACAGATACCGTTCTTGTCGGGCGAGTGAACGGTCAGGGCGAAAAAATCTGGGTGGAGGCCTCCTTTACCCGTACCTCTATCCCCGGCGAATCCCAACGCTTCAGCGTGGTGGTCGTGACCCGTGACGTGACCCGCCACAAGGTCAGCCATGATCAACTGGACACTCTGGCGCATACCGATGCCCTGACCGGCCTTGCCAATCGCCGGGCGCTCGAAATGCGGCTGGCCAAGGCCGTGGAGGACCTGAACAGCGGCGAGGCCTGCCTTGCCTTGCTGATGATCGATGCCGACCGCTTCAAGCACTATAATGATCGCTATGGCCACATCGCCGGTGATCGATGCCTGGAGGCCATCGCCGCCGTCATCCGCGCTGCCGCCTCTCGGTCAGGCGATGTCGCGGCCCGTTATGGCGGCGAGGAAATTGTCGTTCTCCTACCCGGCGCCACCCTGGAAAATGCCAGGGTGGTGGCGGAACGGATTCGCGCCGCAGTGCAGGACCTTGGCGTCGAGCATCAGGACAATCAGCCCTGGGGCAAGGTGACGGTCAGCATCGGCGTCGCCTCCCTCTCGGCCCGCGCGCTGGAAGTGCCCACCAAGCTGGTCGAAGAGGCGGACAAGGCGCTTTATCAGGCGAAATCCCTGGGACGAAACACCATCGTCATGTCAGAAGCCCATTCCTAGAGCTTTGTTCTCACACATTTCCGGACACCAAACCGGTTCCCATTTTTCTCGGGACAATGCTAAAGCCACCCACCCCGCCGATTGAGCGCCACCGAGTAAACGCTTGTGGAGGCGGTGATGAACAGCACATGGCCATAGCGTCCGCCGAAGCAGACATTCGACACCGTTTCCGGGATGAGGATCTTGCCGAGAAGCCGCCCATCTGGCGCAAGGCAATGCACACCATCGCCCGCGGAAGACCAGAGATTGCCGTCGCGGTCCACCCGCATGCCATCGGCAGCACCCGGTGAAATGGCATGGAAGACCTCGCCGCCCGTCAGGCTGTAATCGCTCCCGACATCGAAGACGCGGATATGACGGGGATCGTCGGAGAACATGCGGCCGGTATCGGCGACATAAAGCCGCTTTTCATCCGGGCTGAAGGCCAGGCCGTTCGGGCAGTTGAAATCGGTCAGCACCGCCTCAATGCTGCCATTCGGATCGACGCGGTAGACATTGCAGGGCAATTCCTGCTCGCTCTTCTGGCCTTCATAATCCATGGCAATGCCGTAATGCGGATCGCTGAACCAGATCGCACCATCCGAGGCGACAATGACGTCATTGGGGGAGTTCAGCCGCTTGCCCTGATAGCTGTCGGCAATCACGGTGATCGAGCCGTCATATTCGGTGCGGGTGACACGGCGGGTAAAATGTTCGCAGGAGACGAGCCGCCCCTGCCGATCACGGGTATGACCATTGGCGAAATTGGAAGGCGCGCGGAAAACACTCACGCCCTGTTCCGGTATCCAGCGATAGATGCGGTTATTGGGAATATCGGAAAACAGCAGGCAGTTGAGATCGCCAAACCACACCGGCCCCTCCACCCAATCAAACCCCGTCGCAATTTTCTTGACCGGCGCATTGCCAAGGACGAAAGTGGAAAAAACCGGCTCGACAGCCTCGAAAAATGTCATGATGCCTTTCTCCTCCCGAAATCATCTGGCTTTATCGACATGGTATCGATAACATCGCCTGAAAATCAAGCAGCCATGGGAGGAATTTCAGTGTCCTTTTCAGAACCATCGTCACGGCTCACGGATGCGGGCGTGGAAACGATGTTGCGTGCGGCCATTGCCGCGGCATCAGACATGGGTCAGCCGCAATGTATTGTGATCGTTGATGCAAGCGGCGTTGAGCTCTCGACATTCCGCATGAGCGGTTCGCGCTTTCTCTCGCTGAAAAGCGCGCTGTCCAAGGCCAAGACCGCCGCCTCGATCAACGGCCCCAGCGCCAGCCTGCCCGACCATGCCAAGGTATTGCTCGGCCTTGCCACGGAAGGCGATGTCACCGGACTGCGCGGCGGTTTGCCGATCCGCCTGAACGGCCATCTGGTCGGCGGGATCGGGGTCGGCTCCGGTTCAGGCGAGCAAGATGAGGCCGTGGCGCTCGCTGCCCTCAAGGCCATTGGAGCGGACTTGCCATGAAACAGAAGCTTGCCTTTCTCGGCACCGGCCTGATGGGTGGCCCCATGGCCCGCCATCTTGCCGCTCATTATGACGTAACCGTCTGGAACCGCTCCCGCAACAGGGCGGATGCGCTGGCCGACGTTGCCAAGGTCGCGGATACGGCGGAGGCCGCAGCACAGGATGCGGAGATCGTCATTTCCATGCTGATCGACGGTCCCACCACCCGTAGCGTCCTCAGGGATGGCGGTGTGATCGAAGCGGCAGCGGAGGGCGCGCTGATCATCGACATGGCCTCGGTGGAGCCGGACTGCGACAAGGCGCTTGCCGGTTTTGCCATCTCTCTCGGCAAGCGCTTCATCGACGCGCCGGTCTCCGGCGGGGTGAAGGGGGCAGAGGAAAAGACGCTCTCCATCTTCATGGGCGGAGAAAAATCCGATGTCGAGGCCGCGCGTCCGGTTCTCGCCCATCTCGGGCGGCCCACCCATATGGGGCCGCTCGGCACCGGCCAGACGGCAAAGCTCGCCAATCAGCTGATTGTCGCCGTGACCATCGGCGCGGTGGCGGAAGCGTTTACGCTGGCGCAATCGGCAGGCTGCGATCTGGCCACGCTGCGCGGTGCCTTGCGCGGCGGTTTTGCCGATAGCCGTATTCTCGACCTGCACGGGCAGCGCATGGTGGAGGGCAATTTCGTACCCGGCGGGCGCTCGGTGGCGCAGTTGAAGGACCTGAACAATGCGCTCGACGTTGCAGCGGAAAGCGCGCTGAAACTGCCGCTTTCGCAAACCGTGCGGGCCGCCTTCGATGATTTCGTGAAAAACAAGAACGGCGCGGAAATGGACCACGCCGCATACTTCCTCTGGCTTCAGCAGAGCCAGTCCTGACGATGGAAAGACGGCTGCGACCATCGCAGCCGTCGAAACCGTCAGGAAAAAGCAATCTGCGCCTTCATCGCCTTGCTGCGATCCGCCGCCGTTTCAAAGGCTTTCACGGCGTCGCTGAGCGGCAAAGTATGGGTGATGAGGGGCTTCACGTCGATCAACCCCTTGCGCATCAGTTCGACGCCGGTCGCAAATTCCTCATGGAAGCGGAAAGAGCCGCGCAATTCCAGTTCCTTCGAGGTGATCGCCATCATCGGCAGGCTCATATCGCCGCCCAGCCCGAGCTGGATGATGACGCCGCGCGGGCGCAGCGCCGCGATGCCGCTGGCAAGGGCCGCCTGCGCGCCAGAGCATTCATAGAGAATGTCGAAACTGCCCTTGTCCGCTGTATAGGGTTGCAGTGCTTCGGGCTCTTCCGCCGTATTGATGACGCGGTCCGCGCCTGCCTCCTTGGCCATGCCGAGGGTGAAATTGGAAAGATCGGTCGCGACGATCTCCGCTGCCCCCGCCCGGCGGGCCGACAGTATGGAAAGCAGCCCGATCGGCCCGCAGCCGGTGATCAGCACCCGCTTGCCGAGCAGCTCACCGGCGCGGCGGGTGGCGTGCAGGGTCACGGCCAGCGGCTCGGCCATGGCCGCCTCACCGGGGGTCAAGCCGTCGGCGGGCACACATTGCAGCACATCGGCCACGAGGCTTTCGCGGAAAGCGCCCTGAATATGCGGAAAAGGCATGGCGCTGCCGTAAAAGCGCATGTTCAGGCACTGGTTATGCAGGCCCTGCTGGCAATAGCGGCAGGTTCGGCACGGTCTGGAGGGCGAAACGGCCACCAACTGCCCTCGGGAGAGCGTCGTGACCCCCTCGCCCAACGCCTCGACAACACCGGAGACTTCATGGCCGAGGATCATCGGCTCCTTCAGCCGCACCGCGCCGAAACCGCCGTGATTGTAATAATGCAGATCGCTGCCGCAGATGCCGCCGGTGGCAAGGCGGATTTTGACCTCGCCGGGACCGGGGCTTTCCTCCGGGCGCTCTTCAATGCGGATATCCTTGGCCGCATGGGCAACAATGGCTCTCATGGCCCCTTCTCCTTGGAACGATGATTTAAATAACCGGGGTGGGCAAAGGCTCACCCGCGAAATGTGCGGTGAGATTCTCGCGCAGCAATTGCCCCATGCCCTTGCGGGTCTCCACCGTGCCCGAGCCGTGATGCGGTTGCAGCAGCACATTGTCGAGTGCCAGGAAACGCGGATTGAGCTTCGGTTCCCCCTCGAACACATCGAGCGCGGCACCACCCAGACGGTTCTGCTCCAGAGCATCCAGCAGCGCGTCTTCATCGATATTGGCAGCGCGCGAGACGTTGATCAACATGCCTTCCGGCCCCAGTGCCTCAATGACCTGGCGGCTGACAATGTGGCGGGTGGCGGCGGAGGCGGCAAGCGTCACGAAAAAGAAATCCGACTGCCGGGCCAGTTCCACAGGATCTGCAATGAAGCGCATATCCCCGGCCGCCGCCTTCGGCGCGGTGGCGCTGTAGGCAATCTGCATGCCGAAACCCTTCAACCGCTCTGCCACGGCAAAGCCGATACGGCCAAGCCCGAGAATCCCGGCGCGGCGGCCAAAAACCCGCCTTTGCAGCGGAAAACCGCCCTTTTTCACCCAGCTTCCATCGCGCGCCCAGCGTTCTGCCGCCACCATGCTGCGCGAGAGGCACAGCATCATCGCCACGCCGAGATCGGCGACATCGCCGGTCAGCACATCCGGCGTATTGGTCACGCGAATGCCGCGCTCCCGGCAGGCCGCAAGATCCACCGCATCGAAGCCGACACCATAGACGGAGATGATTTCAAGATGGGGGCAAGCCTCGATCAGCGCCCGGCTTGCACCCAGTTCTCCCCGCGTGGCGATGCCGCGAATGGAAGGGCCAACCTCTGCCAGAAAGGCCGCCTTGTCTTCTGCCTCAAAATAGCGATGCACCGTAAAGGCAGCGTTCAACGGCTCTTCATCCCATGCGGGATAGGCCCCGAGCTGCAAGATGCCGGGTTTTGCCATTCTCAAATCTCCTCCCATGCCCCACCCCGTGAAAGGGCTTGACGTTTTATGTTATCGATAACATAAACGGAAAAGCTTGATTGTCCAGAGCACGAGCTTGAAAAGTGGATCTCCTGAAATCCACGGAAATCACCAAGGCGGAGGAAGCCATGTCGCTCAAACTTTTCGATCTCACCGGCAAGCGCGCGCTCGTCACGGGCTCTTCCCAGGGCATCGGGCTGGCGCTGGCCAAGGGGCTGGCGGAGGCGGGCGCGACGCTGGTGCTGAATGGCCGCAACCGCGACAAGCTGGAGGCGGCCGCGACGGAATTTTCAAACCCTGTCGAGCTTCTGGACTTCGACGTGACGGATCATGCCGCAGCCCGCGCGGCTGTGGATGAATTTGAAGCGAAAAAAGGCGCCATCGACATTCTCGTCAACAATGCCGGGATGCAGCATCGAAGCCCGCTGGAGGATTTTCCAGCCGATGCCTTCGAGCGGCTTTTGCAAACCAATATTGCCAGCGTCTTTCATGTCGGCCAAGCGGTTGCCCGCCACATGATCGGACGCGGACGCGGCAAGATCATCAACATCGCCAGCGTGCAGACGGCGCTCGCCCGCCCCTCCATAGCCCCCTACACCGCCACCAAGGGCGCGGTGGGCAACCTCACCAAGGGCATGGCGACCGATTGGGCCAAGCATGGCCTGCAATGCAATGCCATCGCGCCAGGCTATTTCGATACGCCGCTGAATGCCGCACTTGTGGCCGATCCGGCCTTTTCCGCATGGCTGGAAAAGCGCACGCCCGCAGGCCGCTGGGGGCAGGTGGAGGAACTGGTCGGCGCCTGCATCTTCCTGTCCTCGGATGCCTCGTCCTTCGTCAACGGCCATATTCTCTATGTCGATGGCGGCATAACCGTCTCGCTCTAGAGCATAATCCGACCGGAGTGAAACGAGGACGAATAAGATTATGCTTAAAAAAGAACGGCTTGGAGCGCAGATCTGATTCAATCAGATCGAAAAGCGCTCCAACCAAAAGGGGGAGGAGAAGAGCATGAGCAACAGGGTAGCACTGATCGGCGCGGGCGCCATGGGCGGCGCCATCGGCAAGCGGCTGGTGGAAACCGGCAACGCGCTCACGGTTTTCGATCTCGATCCGGAAAAGCGGGCCGCACTGGTGGCGGTGGGTGCCAAGGAGGCCACAACGGCGGCGGAAGCAGCCTCGGCATCCGATACCGTCATCCTCAGCCTCAACTCCCCGGCCATCGTACGCGCGGCAGTCTTTGGCGAAAAGGGCGTGGCGGAAGGGGCAAAGCCGGGCACGCTGATCATCGACATGTCCTCCATCGATCCCGATGCCACGAAGGCCTTGGCGAAGGATGCAGAGGAAAAGGGCCTGCGCTGGGTGGACAGCCCCCTTTCCGGTGGCGCGCCCAAGGCCGCCATCGGCGAACTGACGCTGATGGCCGGTGGCAGGGAAGAGGATGTCGCGGATGCCCATAAGGTGCTGAAGCACGTGGCCAGCAACTACACCCATATGGGGCCCGTAGGCGCTGGACAGACGACGAAGCTCATCAACCAGGTGCTGTGCGGGCTGAATTTCATGGCCGTGGCGGAAGCGACGCAACTGGCGCTGGATGCCGGTGTGGATGCCGCGAAAATTCCGCAGGCGCTGAAGGGCGGACGGGCCGATAGCGCCATTTTGCAGGAATACATGCCGCGTTACGTGGCCCGCGATTACCGCCGCACCGGGCGGATCGACAATATGGTGAAGGATCTGAACGGCGCGCAGGATCTGGCGCGGCGCACCCATACCGCCATGCCGCTCACGGCGATCTGCGCCGAGGTGCACAGATTGATGACCGCAGCAGGCTTCGGCGGCGAGGACCAGGCCATGCTGATGGAATATTACACACGATCAAAACCGGAGGAGACCCAATGATCACGCGTTACGCCCTGTTCGAAGGCAAGGTGAAGGACGGCGAAACGGCAGCCTTTCGCGAGGCGGTGCTGACGGAAATCCTGCCGAAGTGGAAGCAGTTTCCCGGCGCGGTCTCCGTTCGCGTCACATTTTCCGATGCGCGGGATGAGGGTGCGCCGGAATTTCCGCTGATCCTTGCCATCAACTATCCGGATATGCAGGCGGTGGAACAGGCACTGGCAAGCCCGGTTCGGGCAGAGTCGCGCGCGGCGACGGAAAGCGTCGTGAAGCGCTTTTTCGATGGACGCATCCACCATCACGTCACGGAGGCGCATGAATTTCCGCTAATATCTGGCTGAACCCTTGGATGAGCGGCCAATAATCGATTATATTGTTGGTGATATCGATAACAATGGTCGCTTCATGAACCATCGCCATCGTCCGCCCACCATGGCGGATATTGCAAAAATCACCGGCGTCTCCCCGATGACCGTCTCGCGCGCCTTCAAGGGCGGCAGTCTGGTCAGCAAGGAGACGCGTGACGCCATTTTGCAGGCGGCGGAGGATCTTGGCTATGTCTTCGATTCCACCGCCTCCAACCTGCGCTCGCAAAAAAGCGACTTCGTGGCCGTGACCATTCCCTCCATCAACAACGCCAACTTCGCCGATACGGTGGGCGGGCTTTCGGAGGTGCTGGCGAGCCGCAACATGCAGACCCTGCTGGGTTACACCAATTACGACATGCAGGAAGAAGAGCGGTTGATCGAGCAGCTCTTACGCCGCAAGCCGCAGGCCATTGTGCTGACCGGCGGCAAGCATACGGCCCGGGGCCGCAAAATGCTCTCGCAGGCCCGCATTCCTGTGATCGAAACCTGGGATATTCCCGCAGACCCCATTGGCCATTATGTCGGCTTTTCCAATGCGGGGGCGGTGCGTGACATGGTCAGCCATTTCGTGGCCGTAGGCTATAGCCGCATTGCCTTCATCGGCGGCGATGTGGGCCGCGACACCCGCGGCTCGGACCGCCGTGTCGGCTTCGTGGAGGCCATGAAGGCGCACGGGCTGGACGCGACCCGCCTGATTGCCGCAGGCCAGCCGCCGATTTCCATGCGCGAGGGCGCGGATGCCATGGCACGGCTGCTTGAGCAATTTCCCGATACGCAGGCCGTGATCTGCGTCTCCGACCTCTCGGCCTTCGGCGCGCTCACCGAATGCCAGCGGCGCGGCGTTTGCGTGCCGGACCAGATCGCCATTGCCGGCTTCGGCGATTACGAAATCGGCGGTATTAGCGTGCCGACCCTCACCACCATCGACGCAAGAGCCCGGGACATCGGCCTGGAAACAGGCCGGCTCATCCTCGACATTCTCGATAACGCGCCAGATATTGGTGATGTCACGATAAAGCCGCAGCTCATTTTGCGGCAAAGCAGCCGGTGACGAAATCAGGGCATAGAGCTTGAATGCCGGCTAAACCGAACTCATCGCCGCGTCTTTCAAATAGTCAGTAACGGGCCGCTCTCAGCGCTTGCAAATCCCCGCTGGTGAGTGCTGGAAGATTTGCCTCGATAATCTCCAGAGGCCAATCCCACCACGCTATGTCTAGCAGTTCGGAGATGATTTCATCGGGGTAACGCATTCGAATGAGCGATGCTGGGTTTCCTCCCACAACAGCGTAAGGGGGAACATCCCTGGCAACCACCGAGGCGGCGGCAACAATCGCGCCCGAACCGATATTCACGCCTGGCATTATTGCGGCATTGTGGCCAATCCATACATCATGCCCCACAACAGTGTCCTTGACCGGAAGGTCCTTGTATCCAAACGTCTCCGGGTTGAAGATGCGAAATGGATATGTGGTGAAACCGGTCATCGGATGATTTGCCGAACTGGTGATAAAGTAGCTTCCTCTCGCAATCTGAACAAATTTACCAATCACCAACCGCTCACGAACGCCATGCCCCAGATAAGGAGCCAAAATGATCGCCGTATCTTCAGGTCTTCCGGAGTGTGTATAATAGCTATACTCGCCGATCTCCATGCGGGGATGGTCGACAACATTCTTCAGATAAACAGTGTCCCGGTACACACTCCCGTCGGGCAAGGTTATCGGGTGGACATCATTCACTTGAAGAAAAGCCATAACGCGTCTTTCGTTTAGAGCATAATCCGGTCGGAGTGAAACGAGGATCGACAAGATTATGCTTCAAGATTAAGTGTTGCAGCGCCGATCTGATTCAATCAGATCGAAAATCGCTCCAAATTCTAAACAGTCGCATTGACGTAAAAACGCGGCAACACGCGGGTCAATTCACCCATGTTATTCCGTCGATCTGCGGAGTGATACCGCCCCGGCGATATGGCACGCATGAATATTTTTGATGAAGATGTTCAGATGCGGCTATGGGCATTCTCAGTATTGTCAATACCAACTGCAAAGACTTGTCATCGCAATTGAACACCATGTAAAAAATTTCGATATAGCCCAAAAGCAGAAGGCGCGGCTTTCGCCGCGCCTCCTGTTCTCATTTGCCCCAGATCTTCTTATAGGCATCCCGGTAACCGTTATCCGGGTCGAAGGTGTTTTTCGGGCCACCGTCGAATTCGACATTCTCCGCCGTGACCACATGCAGCGGTGAGACGTAGCCGGACCAGTTTTCGCCTGCGAAGGCGCGGTTCAGTTCGTCCACCAATTGCCAGCCTTGCAGGTTGAGCGGCTCGGCCACCGTCACAGACTGATATTGCTTGGCGCGGATCCGTTGATAGGCGCTTTCAGAGCCGTCGCCGGCGGCGATGCTTTTCGGTTTGCCATCGCCATCGATCCCGGCGGAGGCAAGGGCCGGGCCCATGAAGTCGAAATAGATGTCGTTGATGGCCAGAGAATGGGTCCATTTGGCGCCGTATTTCTGCAGAAGCGTCGTGGTCAGCTGCGGCATGCGCTGCGAGGTTTCGGCAATCGGCGTATCCACATATTCCAGCACCGTGCCGCCCAGCTTTTCGATCTCGGCCTTCATGCGATCGGCCTTGGCGATGGCGATGGCGTAGGTGGAGTCGGTGAAGATCACCACGCCGGGCTTGCCGCCGGCATCGACAAAGGCGTAATCGGCGGCAACCCTGGAAACTTCCATGGCATCCGTGGTAACGTTGGCGAAGACGCCGACATCCGGCACGGGACCAATGGCAGGGGCCGCATGCCAGGAGACCATCGGGATTTTCGCAGCTTTTGCGGCTTCCATGGCAGGCTTCTGCTCCACCGCGTCGAAGCCGTTGATGATGATGCCGTCCGGCTTCAGCGCCATGGCCTGACCGAAGGCCGCCGTGCGCCCGCCAATCGAGCCGCCGCTATCCAGGACGGTGATCTTCCAGCCGATGGCGCTGGCGGCTTCCTGGATGCCGTTGGTCACGCCCAGAATACCGCCATTCTTCATGTCGGCGGCGACGATGACGATGGACTTGCCCTTGGCAGCCTTGGGGCCGGTGGTGGGTCCATCCCACTTGTCCACCTTGCTGGCATATTTCGCCACCATGGCCTTGGCGTCGGCCA
Organism: Allorhizobium paknamense; assembly: GCF_030815125.1. Taxonomy (GTDB): domain Bacteria; phylum Pseudomonadota; class Alphaproteobacteria; order Rhizobiales; family Rhizobiaceae; genus Allorhizobium; species Allorhizobium paknamense. The sequence goes on along the minus strand of NZ_JAUSWH010000005.1, from coordinate 296,445 downwards.
GCGGATCGGCCAAGGCCGGACCGGCCGCCATCACGGTGATGGCAAGGGCCGTGGATGTCAGAAACGTTCTGCGGTTCATGGTTATTTTCCTCCCTCTGGAATTTTGAAGTTTTGCAAACTCTGGTTCTTTTTCATTCGGTCTTGCCCGTCTGCGGCGGTTTCGCCTTTGCGACATTCAGGCCCCGGCGGCGCTGGGCATAGCCGGCAATACCGATGGCAATCAGCAGCGTGACGCCGTTGAACAGCGGCTCGACATAGAAGGAACCGCCCAGTTGCTGGATACCGGCAATACCGACGGCGAGGATGATGACGCCAATCATCGTGCCCCAGACATTCACACGGCCAGGCTTGATGGTGGTGGAGCCCAGAAAGGCCCCGACGAGCGCGGGCAGCAGATATTCAAGCCCGACACTGGCCTGGCCAATGCGCAGCTTGGACGCCAGCAGCACGCCCGCCACCGCCGACAACGTGCCGGAAGCAATGAACGCGCCGATGACGAAGCGGCGAACCGGGATACCGTTCAGAGCTGCAGCCTTGGGGTTTGCGCCAATGGCGTAAACGTAGCGGCCAATCGGGGTATATTCGAGCACCACCCACATGATGACCGCGAGCACCAGCACATAGAGGCCGGTGATCGGCAGGCCGAAGACCATGGTGCCGTTCAGCGCATAAAAGCCCTGCGGCAACACGCCGATCATCTGGCGGCCACCCGTGTGCCAAAGCGCCAGAGCATAAATGACGGTTCCTGTGCCGAGCGTGGCGATGAAGCTGTCAATCTTCGCCACTTCCACCAGCACGCCGTTCAGCAGCCCGGTCAGCGCGCCCAGCGCCAGCACGATCAGCACCGCCACCGGCCAGGGCAGGCCCAGCATGGTTTGCAGGCTGATGGCAAGGATGTGCCAGAGCACAATGCCATAACCGATGGTGAGATCGATGCGCCCCGCCGCCATGGGGATCATCGCCGCCAGCGAGAGAATGGCAATGATCGTCTTGTTGGCGATGATCGAGCGCAGGTTCAGCACCGTCGGAAACGTATCCGGCAGGAGCAGCGAAAAGAACAGGATCAACAGCGCGGTCAGGATCACCAGACCGTAGACCGGGGTGAGCCGCAGCCATTTTTCGGTACGGCTGAGACCTTTCATTTCCGCGCGGGTGGGTTCAAGGGCAGTGGACTGGATGGACTGCATGACGGTTCTCCTGAAATCAAGCCGCTTCGGAGGCGGACGCCGCGGCGATGACGGCGGATGTGGTGAGCGCGGCCCCGTCCAGTTCCCGGACGATCCGGCCCCGCGAGAAAACAAGCGCCCGGTGGCAGATATGCGCGATCTCCTCGAAATCCGTGGAGATGACGAGAACGGCAAGGCCGCTTTCCACGGCCTCGGCAATCAGCCGGTAGATATCGGCCTTGGCGCCGACATCGACACCGGCTGTCGGGTCTTCGGCAATCAGCAGCTTGCGGCCCGTGGCAAGCCAGCGCCCCACCACTACCTTCTGCTGGTTGCCGCCGGACAGCGCCTCGATCGGCAGTGCCTGATCATTGGGACGCAGGCCCACCTGATTGCCGAGCGCGCCCGCAAGCTCCGCCTCCCGCGCCGGGCTCATCAGGGTGAAAAGCCCCCTGCCCGAAGCGCCGGGATTGATGAAGGTATTTTCCCGGAGACTGAGCGACATGGCGACGGATTCCTCCGTGCGATCGCGGGCAATCAGCCCGATGCCGGAGCGAATGGCGGCAACAGGGCTGGACAAATCGGGGGGCACGCCATGCACCTCCACCTTGCCGGTGGAGGCCTCGCAGCCAAACAATGCCCGCCCGATCAATTCCTGACCGGCGCCGCGCAGGCCCACAAGGCCCAGCAATTCGCCCTTGCGAAGATCGAAGGACACCGGCCCTGCGCCCCGGCAATAGAGATCGCGCACCGTCACCAGCGGCGCGCCGAGCGTGGCCTCCGGCTTGACGAACAACTGGTCGGCCTTGCGACCGACGATCATGCGGATCAGTTCATCGGAATTGGTTTCAGCCACCGCCGTCTGGCCCACCAGCCGCCCATCGCGCAGCACCGCGACCCGGTCAGCGATACGGAAGATTTCATCGAGACGGTGCGACACATAGATCATGGCCACGCCGCGTGCTTTCAGTGGGCGCAGCGCCGTGAAGAGCCGCTCCACCTCATCGGCGGGGAGGCTGGCGGTGGGCTCGTCCAGCACCAGAATATCGGCCTCCACCGCCAGCGCCCGAGCAATGGCCACCAGCGATTTTTCCGTGCGCGTCAGGTCCTGGACCCGGGTGGAAGGATCGAAATCGCAGCCGACGAGCTTCAGCGCCTCCGCCGTGCGCCGCTCGGTGCCACGCCAGTCGATCAGCTTGTTGCGCAAGGAAAAACCCTGGGCGAGTCCGACATTTTCCCCCACCGTCATCCATTCGATCAGGCCGAGATCCTGGTGAATGAAGGCCACCGGCTGGCGCTGGTTGGGCTTTGGCGGACGATGGTGATAGGCCGCCCCCCGAAAGGCGATCTCGCCGCCATCGGGTTTGTAAATGCCGGCCAGCGTTTTGATCAGCGTGGATTTGCCGGCCCCGTTTTCCCCGAGAAGGGCGAGAATTTCGCCACGATGCAGGGAGAGGGACACATCGCTTAAAGCGCGTGTTCCACCGAATTCCTTTGAGATGTTTCGAAATTCCAGTAGCGGCTGCTCTTGCATCTCGCTCCTCCCAAAGCTTGATCCTACAGGCGTTGCAAGACCATATGTTATCGATAACATGAAAGTCAAGACACGCTTTTTTGGATATGTCAATAGATAAATACACCTATAGGACGAGACATTAAATCTTGTGCCTTTTCGTCGCGTCTATATCGTTGCGGCGCCAAAGGCGGACATGCGATATGGCCCGGCCAGCAGCGAGGAGGAAACATGGCTTCAAGCCTTGAGAATAAAAGGATTTCGCCGGAAAATGCAGAGGCGGCGCATCTTCTGAGACAGGTTTTCGACCAGGCGCTGAAGGCCGTCGATCCGCTGCTGGCCGTTCCGCCCTTTCTGCCGCCCGAGCCCGCGGGACGCACCGTCGTGGTGGGTGCGGGCAAGGCCGCCGCCCGCATGGCGGAAGCCGTGGAGCGGCACTGGCAGGGACCGCTTTCCGGCACCGTCGTCACCCGCTACGGCCATGGGGCCGATTGCCGGAAGATCAAGGTGATCGAGGCCGGGCATCCCGTGCCCGACAGCGCAGGCGCGCTGGCTGCGGAGGAGATCCTCTCCGCCGTGCAGGGCCTGGGAAAAGACGATCTGGTGCTCTGCCTCATGTCCGGCGGCGGCTCGGCGCTGCTGACCCGTCCGGCTGCGGGCATCAGCCTGGAAGAGAAGCGCGCCATCAACCGCGCCCTGCTCAACAGCGGTGCGCCGATCCAGGAGATGAATTGCGTTCGCCGGCACCTCTCCGCCATCAAGGGCGGCGGCTTGCTCGCGGCCTGCGGTGCGGCCAGAGTGGTGACGCTGGTGATTTCCGACGTGCCGGGCGATGATCCTGCCGTCGTGGCCTCCGGTCCCACCGTGCCGGACGACACGACGCCCGCTGATGCTCTTGCCATTCTCAAACGCTATCGCATCGAGCCGCCTGCATCCGTTCTGGCTCATCTGACGGCAAACACGGAGAGCCGCAGGCCAAAACCCGCCCCAGGCACCGTGCATGTCATTGCCACCGCCCAGCAGGCACTGGAAGCGGCGGCAGACGCCGCCCGCACGCTCGGCATCACGCCGCTGATCCTGAGCGACCGCATGGAGGGAGAGGCGCGCGAGGTGGGCAAGGTCCATGCCGCCATTGCCTTGCAGATCCGCAATCACGCCCAGCCGGTTGCCGCCCCTGCCCTCATCCTCTCCGGGGGAGAAACCACGGTGACGGTGCACAATTCCGCTGGTCGCGGTGGCCGCAATCAGGAATTCCTGCTGTCGTTAGCGATTGCGCTGGACGGAGCGGACGGCATTCACGCGCTGGCCTGCGACACCGATGGCATAGACGGCTCCGAAGAGGTGGCAGGCGCCATGCTGCACCCGGAAACGCTGGCAATGGCGCGCATGGCCGGACTGGACCCGAAACAGCAACTGGCCATGAACGATGCCTACACCCTGTTTGCCGCCACCGACACGCTGATCGAAACCGGGCCGACGCGCACCAATGTCAATGACCTGCGCGCCCTATTGGTTTTATAAAGCATATCAGGAAAAGTAGAATCCGGTTTTCCGTCCGGAAATGCGTAAGAACAAAGGGTTACAGCGACCAATCAGGCGGCTTGCTCGCGGCGATAGCCGGTATCGACCACCAGCGTGCCGCCGCAGAGCCGTGAGACGCAGGCGCAGATGCGGGGATTTTCCTTACGTTCGCCTTGCGAAAAGAACACGTCTCGATGATCCACCTCGCCAGTGGCCGAGACAATGGAGACCGCGCAAAGTCCGCATTCGCCGCGCCGGCAATCGAAGATCATCGGCACGCCAGCGTCGGTCAGCGCGTCCAGCATGGTCTGGTCGGCGCGCACGGTGATGCTGCGGCCATAGCCTGCGACCTCCACCTCAAATTCCTGCTCGGCAAAGCGGCCATTATCACCGAACACCTCGTAGCGCAGGCGGCTCATCGGGCGGCCGCTGCGGCGCCAGATATCGCGGGCGGCTTCCAGCAGGCCAAGCGGACCGCAGATATAGGCCTCGGCATCTGGCGGCAGGGCCGAAAATTCCGCTTCGAGATCGAGATGCTGCCCTTCATCCTGAGAGAAACATTGCAGCCGGTCGCCCAGCAGGGCTTGCAGGGGTTCGGCAAAGGCCATGAGGCTGCGGTTCTTCGCGCCATAGACCATGCGCAGCGATTGACCCCGCGCCGCCAGCGCCTCAGCCATGCCATAGATCGGGGTAACACCGATACCACCGGCGATCAGCAGGTAGTGGGAGGCCCGCCAGGAAAGCTCAAAGCGGTTTTCCGGTTCCGTCATCTCGGTCTCATCACCCGGCTGCATGCGCCAGATGGCGGCAGAACCACCCCGGCTATTGGGATGCAGCTTCACGGCAATGCTGAGCGTGCCCGGCGCACTGGGAATGACGGTGTAGGTCCGAATGGCGGGGGCGCCGTTGATCATCACCTTGATATTGGTATGCGAGCCGGGATCGAAGGCGCTTTGCAGACCATCCACGGCAAAGGTCAACATGCGCACATCGGCAGCGGGCTCGGCCATGCTGATCACCCGGGCCTTGCGCCAGATCTGTTTGGATTTCATGGTTTCCTCCTCGAATTCTTTTGAATACCCACACACCCTAGCTGGCCAGCATTGCAAGCGAGAGCACCTTGCCCTTCAACTCCGGCTGCCGCTCCAGCACGAAATCGAGATTGTGCCGCGCCAGCCGTGCATGTTCACGCATCAGAGCCTCCACCCGTGCGCCCTCCCGGCGCGATATCGCCTCGACAATCGCCTTGTGCTGGGCTTGGGCAACGAACAGCGTTGCCTCGAAGGCGGGAATTTCCACCTCGGCCCCCGCCACGAAGGCATTGGGGCTGGCAAAGGGCAGACGGGTGACCCGCGCCAGTTCACGCCCGATCAAGTCACTGCCGCTCGCCCCTGCAAGCAGCCGATGGAATTCCGCGTTCAACCCGGCATAGGCCTCGAAATCCACGCTGCCCGGTACTTGCCCGAAGACACCGTCCAACCGCTCAACCAACTCGGAAAGAAGCCTGAGCCTGGCGGGAGCGACACCGCGTTCCGCCGCAAGCCGCGCGGCTGTTCCTTCCAGCACGCCGCGCAGTTCAATGGCATCGATGGCATCCTGACGGCTGAAGCGGCGCACCTCGTAGCCGCCGGAGGAAAGCGGCGTCAGCAACCCCTCCTGCTCCAGCGTCTGCAAGGCGGCGCGAAGCGGCGTGCGCGACACCGCCAGCCGGCTGGCCAGCGCCACCTCTGAAAGGCGTTCGCCCGCCGCCAACTGGCCGGTCAGAACCAGATCGCGCAGACCGAGCAGCGCCTTTGCCGTCTGTTGCCGGCCTGATGCCTGTTGCTCCGCCATGGCCTATTCCGCCGCGGCGGGAAAGGCCGTCCTGCCAGCCAGTTCCGCATCGATCATCCGGTCGATCAGCTTGCGCGCCCACATGGAACCGGCATCGATATTGAGGTTGTAGAACTGATGATCGGGATTGGCATCGATGGCCCGCTGCTGGGCCTCCAGCACCACTTCATCCTCGCGGAACACACCGGCCACGCCCTCGCGCAATTCATGGGTCCGCGCCTGGTTTTTCAGGTCGTAATTGCGGGCAAAGGCCCAGAAGTAAAGACAGGTCTTGTCGGTGGAAGGGGTAATGGTATTCAGCACATAGCCGTTTACACCCCTGGAGCGGTTGCCCTCGCGCGCGCCGGTTCCCGCTTCCGCCACGCCGACATCGATGGCCACCGTGCAGGGCGCTTCGAACCGGATGATCTGCCAGCGGTCCACCTTGCCGGGGCGGCCATATTGCTTGGCCCAGAAAGGTGGCGGGTTGATGCCCTCCATCCAGCGGGTGATATAGGCGAAGCGGTCGGAATGGGTGGCCTCGAAGGGCGATTCGGCCACGGCGCGGTCACCGATGGACGAGCCGTGCACAAAGGTCTCATGCGTCAGATCCATCAGATTATCCACCACCAGGCGATAATCGCATTTCACCTCGATCAGCTTGCCATCCGCCGCCCAGTCAGGATCGTTGTTCCAATGCAAGTCGGGAATGAGCGCAGGATCCGCCAGCGCCGGGTCGCCGGGCCAGATCCAGATGAAGCGATGCTTTTCCGCCACCGGATAGGATTTCACGCAGGCAGAGGGATTGATGGTGTGCTGCGAGGGCATGTAGACGCAGCGCCCCGTATCGTCGAATTCCAGCCCGTGATAGCCGCAAATGACATTGTCACCCTCAAGACGCCCGAGCGAAAGCGGCACCAGCCGGTGCCAACAGGCATCCGCCAGCGCGACGGCAGCGCCGTCCTGCTTGCGATAAAGCACGACAGGCTTGTTGCAAATGGTGCGGGCCAGAAGGCCGCGCTTGACCTCCACATCATAGGCCGCCGCATACCAGGCATTCAGGGGAAAAGTCGGTCGGGTCATGATCTGTCCTCCTAACAGACCCCAAGCAGGCCACGATGTATACAGATTGTCAATTCACAAGTTCAATATGGAGTTTTAACGGGCATAAATAGCGTACTTTCTATTTTAGGAAGATTTTCTGTATACAATGACTGAAACGCCTCAGCGGGAATGACTCTTCACCAGATTGAGTGCCGGACATAACTTGTGGGTTATATTCACACTCCTTTAATTCATTTTACTTCCGCTTGGCGTTTTGCAATTCTGGCAAAGATGCGGGCGCTGGAGGCTGCCTGTCTCAAGGGAGGGAATCATGAAAATCTGGCTGGGTGCTGCTGCGGCGGCGCTGATCTTTGCATCGTCGGCTGCGGCCGATACCATCAAGGTTGGGGTTATCGGGCCATTTTCCGGCCCCTTTGCGCTGCAGGGCAAGAACTTCAAGGCCGGCATTGATGCCTGGTTTGCCCTTCACGGCAAATCGGTGGGCGATCACACCGTCGAGGTGGTCTACCGCGACGTGCCCCAGGCCGACCCCGCGCAATCCAAGGCGCTGGCGCAGGAACTGGTGGTCAAGGAAAAGGTGCAATATCTCGCCGGTTTCTACTTCACGCCGGATGCCATGGCCGCAACACCCCTGCTGAAGCAGGCAAATGTGCCGATGGTGGTGATGAATGCAGCCACCTCGGCCATCGTCACCAAGAGCCCTTATGTAGTGCGGACCTCCTTCACCACCTGGCAGACCTCGACACCCATCGCCAAGGTAGCCTTCGATGCCGGGGTGAAGAAAATGATCTCGGTGGTCAGCGATTACGGACCGGGTGTCGATGCCGAAAACGCCTTCAAGGCCGCCTATACCGCAGCGGGCGGCACGGTGGTGGAAACCGTGCGCATGCCGCTAGCCACCAATGATTTCAGCCCGATCATGCAGCGGGTCAAGGATTCAGGCGCCGAGGGCGTGTTCGCCTTCCTGCCCTCCGGCCCGACGACGCTCGGCTTCGTCAAGGCCTTCAACGACAATGGCCTGAAGGCCAAGGGCGTCAAGCTCTTTGCCCCCGGCGACCTGACGCAGGAATCAGACCTGCCGGCGCTCGGGGAATCGGCCCTTGGCATGCAAACCACTTTCCATTACGCGATCTCGCATGATTCGCCGGAAAACAAGGCTTTCGTCGAGGCCGCGGCCAAGGCCATTAGCAACCCGAAGGAACTCTCCTTCCCCGCCGTCGGCGCCTATGACGGCATGTATGTCATCAGCAAGATGATCGAGGCCACCGGTGGCAAGCAGGATGCCGAAAAGGCCGTAGAGGCCGTCAAGGGCTTGTCCTGGACCAGCCCGCGCGGCCCCGTGACCATCGACCCCGAAAGCCGCCATATCACCCAGACCATCTATCTGCGCGAAGTGGCGAAGACGGCGGATGGCAGCTATTACAACAAGGAAATCAAAAGCTTCGAGAAGCAGGGCGATCCGGGCCTGGCGGCAGCCAAGTAAGGACGCAAGGGAGCACCATGCAAACGGTACTCAGCATTTTCACCGATGCCCTGGCCTATGGCATGGTGCTCTTCGTGATTTCCATTGGCCTCTCGGTCACCATGGGCCTGATGCGGGTGGTCAATCTCGCCCATGGCGCTTTTGCGATGATCGGCGGCTATCTCGCCTCCTATGCGGTGCAGGGGCTTGGCCTTGCCTATGGGTTTGCGGTGATCGTCGCGGTGATCGGCACGATCATCATCGCCATTCCCCTGGAACGCTTTCTCTACCGGCGCATCTATGGCGCACCGGAATTGACCCAGGTGCTGATGACGATCGGCATCACCTTCGCCGTGATCGGCATCGCCAATTTCATTTTCGGGCCAACGCTTAAAACCATTCCGCTGCCGTCAGCGCTGGCCGGGCCGGTGGATCTCGGCTTCCGCACCATTGCCAGCCATCGGATCTTCGTCATCCTCTGCGGATTGATCGTGGCGGCAGCCCTGTGGTTCACATTCGAGCGCACGGCCTTCGGCGTCAAGCTGAGAGCGGCGGTGGACAATGCCGCCATGGCTGCGGCGCTTGGAGTGCGCACGGAGGTGATCTACGCCATCAGCTTTGCCATTGCCGTCGGGCTTGCCGCGCTTGGCGGCGTCATCGGCGCCGAACTGCTGCCGGTCGAACCTTATTATGCCCTGCGCTACATGGTAACCTTCCTGGTGGTGGTCTCGGTCGGCGGGGCGGGCTCCATTCCCGGCGCGCTGACGGCCTGCCTGCTGCTTGGCGCCATCGATACCACGGGCCGCTATCTCGCCCCCGAATATGGCGAATTCTTCTTCTATCTCGCGGTGATCGTCATCATCTCGATCTTCCCGCGTGGCCTGATGGGCAGGCTGAAACGATGAAAGCACCCTCAGACCATGCACAACACCGGACCTAACGCGTTGAAAAACGGCATGGCGACATCGGCAACTCCCTTAGCGCGCGGTCAGCGCCTGCGGTCCGCGATCGCACCGCTGGCGATCCTTATGCTTGCGGCCATTGGCTATCTGCTGTTTCCCGACAATCTGGCGCTTCTGACCCGCATCATCTCGATTGCGCTGCTGGTGCTGGCGCTTGATCTCGTCACCGGCTATTGCGGCATTGCCACGCTCGGCCATGCGGCGCTGTTCGGCGCAGGTGCCTATGCCAGCGGTATTGCCGCCGTGCACTTCTCCATCACCGATCCGCTTGCCATGACGGCCATCGGCGCCGCAGGCGGGGCGGTCGCCGGTCTCCTTTCCGGCGTCGTGCTGCTGCGCGCCCATGGCCTGCCGCAACTGGTCCTGTCCATTGCCGTCATCCATCTGTTTCACGAGGCCGCCAACAAAGCCTCCGGCTGGACCGGCGGCAGCGACGGTCTTTCCGGCATTGCGCCGGACGCCCTCTTCGGCCAGTTCGAATTCGACCTCTGGGGACACACCGCCTATCTCTACGGTGCCGGCCTGCTGTTGCTGATCTTCCTTCTGCTGCGCCTGCTGACCGCTTCACCCTTCGGAATGCTGTGCCGAGGCATCAGCGAGGATCGCATCCGCATTCAGGCCATGGGGGCGGCGGTGAACGGCACGATCTTGAAAATGTTCGTCATCTCCGGTGCGGTGGCGGGCGTCGGCGGTGCGCTGAACGCCATTTCGACGCAGGTGGTCGGCTTGGACAGCCTGAGCTTTACCCTCTCCGCCGAGGCCCTGGTCATGCTGGTCCTGGGGGGCGCTGGTTCGCTGTTCGGTGGCCTGTTCGGCACGGTGATCTTCATGTGGTTCGAGGATCTGGTCTCCGCCGCCAACCCCTTCCACTGGCTCACCATTGTCGGTCTGCTGCTGATTGCCGTGGTGCTGTTTGCGCCGCGCGGCCTTTACGGCGCGGCGGGCGCTCTCCTCAAGCGTTTTCACAGGAACCGGTCATGACGGCTGTTCTGGAAGTTTCCGGCCTCAACAAGAGCTTTGGCGGCCTGGCCGTGACCAATAATGTCTCACTCTCGCTTGAGCCGGGGGACCGGACGGTGTTGATCGGGCCGAATGGCGCGGGCAAGACCACCTTTGTCAATCTCGTCACCGGCAATCTCAGCCCCACCTCCGGAACAGTGCGGGTGGCGGGCGAGGATGTCACACGGCTTTCCGCCAGCGAACGGGTGCGGCGCGGGTTGGTGCGCTCCTTTCAGGTCACACGGCTTTTCCAGGACATGACACCGGAAGAGCATGTGGCGCTCGCCATTCTGCAACGGCAGGGAAAGACCGGACGGATGTTCGGGCACTATGCCGCCATGGCTCCGGTCATGGAGGAGGTACGCGATATTCTCGGCACGCTCGGGCTTTTGCCGCTGGCTGAAACCCGGGTACGGGAGATCGCCTATGGACAGCAGCGGCTGCTGGAAATCGCGCTTGCCATGGCGCTACGGCCCAAGATCCTCTTGCTGGACGAACCTGCGGCAGGCGTACCTTCCACCGAAACCGCCCGTATCGAACAGGCGCTGGACCGGCTGCCCGCCGATCTTGCCGTGCTGATGATCGAACATGACATGGATCTCGTTTTTCGCTTTGCCAAGCGCGTGGTGGTGCTGGCGGCAGGCACGGTCATCTTCGATGGCGACCCGCGTGCCGTTACCGAAAATGCCGAGGTCCGCGCCGCCTATCTGGGGAGCTATGCCGATGCCCGCCGCCACGCTTGACATCACCGGCCTCACGGCAGGCTATGGCCCGACCCGGGTGATCGAGGACCTGTCGCTCTCCGTACCCAAGGGAGCAAAACTGGCGGTGCTGGGCCGCAATGGCGTGGGCAAGACCAGCCTATTTGCCACGCTGGCCGGGCAGACACGGCGCTTTTCCGGCGACATCAAGCTGGACGGCAAGGATATCACGGCCCTTCCAAGCGCCCTGCGTGCGCGGGCAGGTCTGGGCTATGTGCCGCAGACCCGGGACGTGTTTCCAACGCTGACAGTGGAGGAAAATCTGTTCGTCGGCCTCAAGGACAGGCCGAAAGCCGCGCTGGAGGAAGCCTATAACCTGTTTCCCCGCCTCAAGGAGCGCCGCCGCAATCTCGGCTCGCAGCTTTCTGGCGGCGAGCAGCAAATGCTCTCGACCATGCGCAGCATTCTGGGCCGTCCGAGCGTCCTGCTGCTGGACGAACCGCTGGAGGGGCTCGCCCCTGTTATCTGCGAGGAGCTTATGGCCGCCTTCACGCAACTGGCGGCCACCGGCGATATGACGATCCTGCTGGTGGAACAGCGCATCCAGACGGCGCTCGATTTTGCCGATCGCGCCATCATCATGGAACGCGGGCGTATTGTCTGGCAGGGCTTGCCCGCCGATCTTATCGGCAACCCGGCACTGATCGAGGCCCATCTCGGCCTTGGCCTGCATTAGAGCATTTCCAGGAAAGTGGAAGCCGGTTTTCCGTCCGGAAATGCATAAAAACAAAGATTGAGAATGTTTCCTGGAAAAGTGGAATCCACTTTTCCAGGAAATGCCGCAGGATCAGGCTGCGGCGAATTCCTTCACCTGCGTGTCCTTGCCCTTCTGCTTGAGCCAGGCGATGAGATCCTCGATGGCGATCAGCGGCAGGCCGTTTTCTTCGGCAAAGCGCTCGAGATCGGGAAGGCGGGCCATTTCACCGTCATCCTTGGCCACTTCACAGATCACACCGGCAGGATAAAGGCCGGCGAGACGGCAGAGATCAATCGCGGCTTCCGTGTGGCCGGGGCGCTCGATCACGCCGCCCTTCTTGGCGCGCAACGGAAACATGTGGCCGGGGCGCGCAAAATCCTCAGGCCGGGCTTTGTCATCCACCAGAGCACGGATCGTCGCGGCGCGATCACCGGCGGAAATGCCAGTGGTGGTGCCGGGCAGGTAATCGACGGAAACGGTAAAGGCCGTTTTATGCAGTTCGGTGTTGTTGGGCACCATCAACGGCAGTTGCAGCGCATCCAGCCGCTCGCCCTCCATGGAAATGCAGATCAGGCCGCGCGCCTTGTTCATCATGAAAGCCACCTGTTCCGGCGTCACCTTTTCGGCAGCCACAACGATATCACCTTCATTCTCGCGATCATGATCATCGACCACGACAATCATCTCTCCACGGGAGATGGCGGCGATGGCATCTTCAATACTGGAAAAACTCATAGTCTTGCCTTTCAAGGGTTTCGCTGGAAAACCAGCCATTCTGCGTGCCGAAACACGCCAAACTCCCTTGGGCGAACAGGCGCTCTCAGCCTTGCCGGGCGGCAAGGCTTCCTATCGCTTGTCCTCTTCCATCCGGACTATACCGTCGGCTCCGGCCTCTCACCGGATCTGCTGACCTTTTCCGCATAAAGCGAAAAAGCGCTCGCGGGCTCCGGGCTCAACACCCGATACCGCCGGTGGGGAATTTCACCCCGCCCTGAGAACACTACAAAGATAATAGACTAATCTTGCAAAAGGCAAGCCCCGATTAACACCTTGGGTTTCAAACCTGATCTTTATTTTTTCCTGATGCGCATCGCGGCTTTTCGGAATCGAAGCCTGATCCGCTTTGGATCTAAGGCTGTTCCTGTTCCAACAGGAGAACCGGATATGTCCGACCTTATTTTTCTAGCGCTTGGCTGCGGCGGCTTTATCGTGCTCGCCCTTTATGCCGGCGCGCTCGACCGGCTTTGACGGAGGCTTGCCATGTTTGAGCCTCTGCTTGGTCTTTTCGTTGCGCTCGCGCTTGGGGTCTATCTCGTCATCACCCTGCTCAGACCCGAGCGTTTCTGATCCCTCCGGCTTTCATAACGTTCGCTGTGCTTTCCGCATCCCTGACGGATGCGTTTCAGGAGACCCATCATGTCCATCGTCGGGTGGCTACAAATCAGCCTCCTCTTCCTCGCGGTGCTCGTCGCCATCAAGCCGCTGGGCCTTTACATGGCTCATGTCTTTTCCGGCGGGCGTACCTGGCTTTCACCGGTGCTTGCCCCTGTTGAAAAGGGCTTCTATCGCCTCTCCGGCGTGAGCCCCGACAAAGAGCAGGGTGCTCTCGGTTATACGGTATCGATGCTGGCCTTTTCGCTGGCCGGTTTTGCCGTGCTCTACGCCATTTTGCGCCTTCAGGCGTACCTTCCGCTCAACCCCCAGGGGTTTGCGGGCATGACACCGGATCTGGCCTTCAACACAGCCATGTCCTTCGTCACCAACACCAACTGGCAGAATTACGGCGGCGAAAGCACGTTGAGCAATTTCAGCCAAATGGCCGGGCTGACCGTGCAAAATTTCCTCTCGGCCGCCACCGGCATGGCGCTGGCTGTGGCCTTCACCCGCGCCTTCATCCGCTCCAAGGCCACAACGCTTGGCAATTTCTGGGTCGATGTCACACGCGCCACGCTCTACATCCTGCTGCCGCTGTCGCTGGTCACGGCGCTCATCTTCGTTGCCATGGGCCTGCCGCAGACGCTGGATGCCTCGGCCACGGCAACGACGCTGGAAGGAGCAAACCAGGTGATTTCGCTGGGGCCTGTTGCCAGCCAGGAAGCCATCAAGCAGCTTGGCACCAATGGCGGCGGCTTCTACAACGTCAATGCCGCTCACCCGTTTGAAAACCCGAGCGCCTGGTCCAACTTTCTCAACATCTTCGCCATGCTGTGGGTGTCCTCGGCGCTGGTCTATACCTTCGGCCAGATGGTCGGCAATCGCCGCCAGGGCTGGGTGCTGATCGCCTCGATGGCGGCCCTGCTGATTGCCGGCGTCATCGCCATCTACTGGGCGGAAACCTACGGCAACCCGATCCTGAATGCGCTCGGCATCGATCCGTCCATGGGCAATATGGAAGGCAAGGAAGTGCGTTTCGGCCAGGCCATGACCGCGCTCTATGCGGCCGTGACGACGGGCCTTTCCGACGGTGGCGTCAACGGCATGCTGGGCTCCTTCACCGGGCTTGGCGGTCTGGTACCGCTCTTCCTCATCCAGCTTGGCGAGGTGCTGCCGGGCGGTGTCGGCTCGGGCCTTTACGGCATTCTGGTCTTCGCGCTGCTGTCGGTTTTCGTTGCTGGCCTGATGGTCGGGCGCACGCCGGAATTCCTGGGCAAGAAGATCGAAGGCCGCGAGATGAAATATGCCATGCTCGCCGTGCTCATCCTGCCGTTGGCCATTCTCGGCTTTACCGCCATCTCCGCCATGTCGCCCTTTGCCGTCGCCGCCATCGGCACGCCGGGGCCGCATGGGCTGTCGGAAATCCTCTATGCCTATACCTCAGCCGTCGGCAATAACGGCTCTGCCTTCGGTGGCCTTTCCGGCAATACGCTCTGGTACAATACCACGCTCGGCATTGCCATGCTGCTTGGCCGCTTTGCCTATATCGTTCCGGTCATGGCCATTGCCGGTTCGCTGGCCGCCAAGATCAAGACGCCTGCCTCAGCCGGAACCTTCCCGACCGATGGGCCGCTGTTTGCCGGACTGCTGATCGGCATCATCCTCATCGTCGGCGGGCTGCAATTCTTCCCGGCGCTGGCGCTCGGGCCGATTGTCGAGCACCTGGCCATGCTGGCCGGTCAAACCTTCTAAGTTCGTTTCGTGCATATCCAGAGGAAGGCTGCGTTGAGCCTTCCCGGACATGTTCCAAAGGTCATCCTCATGTCAAAAGATCATAAAGCTCCGAGCCTTCTTGATCCCGCCATCATCTTTCCCGCCATGCGGGACGCGGTCGTGAAGCTCAATCCGCAGCAATTGCTGCGCAATCCCGTAATTTTCGTCACCGAAATGGTCGCCGTGCTGGTCACGGTGATGTTCCTGCGCGATCTGATCTCCAATCCCGGCGAGGCGCGCTTCTCCGGTCAGATCGCCGCCTGGCTCTGGTTTACCGTGCTCTTCGCCACCTTCGCGGAAGCCGTGGCGGAGGGCCGTGGCCGCGCCCAGGCGGAAAGTCTGAAAAAGACCAAGTCGGAAATGGTCGCCCGCCGCCTCACCGGCAATGGCAACACGGAGAGCGTGCCGGCCAGCCGGTTGAAGATCGGCGACATCGTGCTGGTGGCCGCCGGTGAACTGATCCCCGGCGATGGCGAGGTGATCGAGGGCGTCGCCTCGGTCAATGAAAGCGCCATTACCGGCGAATCCGCGCCGGTGATCCGCGAATCCGGCGGCGACCGCTCCGCCGTCACCGGCGGCACGGAAGTGCTGTCCGATGAGATCAGGGTGAAGATCACCGTGCAGCCCGGTTCTTCCTTCGTTGACCGGATGATCGCGCTGATCGAAGGCGCCCAGCGCCAGAAGACGCCGAACGAAATCGCCCTGTCCATCCTGCTCTCCGGCCTGACGCTGATCTTCCTGTTCGTCTGTGTCGCCATCTGGGGTCTTGCGGGCTATTCCGGCACACTGCTCTCGGTCACCGTGCTGGCCGCCCTGCTCGTCACGCTGATCCCGACCACGATCGGCGGCCTGCTCTCGGCCATCGGCATTGCCGGCATGGACCGGCTGGTGCGGTTCAACGTCATTGCCACCTCCGGCCGCGCGGTGGAAGCGGCAGGCGACGTGGACACCCTGCTCCTCGACAAGACCGGCACCATTACCTACGGCAACCGCATGGCCAGCGACTTCATCGCCGCGCCGGGCGTGACCCAGGCGGATGTGGCTGAGGCCTCGCTGCTGGCCAGCCTGCCGGACGAAACGCCGGAAGGCCGTTCCATCGTGGCGCTCGCCACAGGCGAATTCGGGCTTGCCCTGCCGGAAGCGCAGTTTGACGACATCATCCGCTTTACCGCCGAAACGCGCCTTTCCGGTGTCGACAAGGCGGGCAGGCGCCTGCGCAAGGGTGCAGTCGATGCCATCCTGCGCTTCACCGGCATCAGCGAACAGCAGGCCCCGCAGGAATTCCGCCGGGCCGTGGACCAGATTGCCCGCTCCGGTGGCACCCCGCTGGCCGTGGCCGATGGCAATCGCCTGCTCGGCGTCATCCACCTGAAGGATGTGGTGAAACCCGGCATCAAGGAGCGCTTTGCGGCCCTTCGCGCCATGGGCATCCGCACCGTCATGGTCACCGGCGACAACCCGGTCACGGCGGCGGCAATAGCCTCCGAGGCAGGGGTGGACGACTATCTCGCCCAGGCAACACCGGAGGACAAGCTCGCCTATATCCGCCGCGAACAGCAGGGAGGCCGGTTGATCGCCATGTGCGGCGACGGCACCAATGACGCGCCGGCGCTCGCTCAGGCCGATGTGGGCGTGGCCATGCAGACCGGCACGCAGGCCGCCCGCGAGGCGGCCAATATGGTGGACCTCGATTCAAGCCCCACCAAGCTGATCGAGATCGTGGAAATCGGTAAGCAATTGCTGATGACGCGCGGCGCGCTGACCACCTTCTCCATTGCCAATGACGTCGCCAAATATTTCGCGATCATTCCGGCCATGTTCGTCGTCACCTATCCGGCGCTGAACAGCCTGAACGTCATGGGGCTTGCTTCGCCGAAATCGGCCATCCTGTCGGCGGTCATCTTCAATGCGCTGATCATCATCGCCCTCATTCCGCTGGCGCTGAAGGGCGTGCGCTATCGCCCGGCGGGGGCCGCCTCGCTGCTGCGCCGCAACCTCTTCGTCTATGGGCTTGGCGGCATTCTCCTGCCCTTTGCCGGTATCAAGGCCGTCGATCTGGCCGTTGCCGCTCTTCATCTGGTGTAATCATGCTTCATCACCTCAGACCCGCTTTCACCCTCGTGCTGCTGATGACCGTACTCACCGGCCTCGGCTATCCCTATGCCGTCACCGGCATTGCCGAAACCCTGATGCCAGCCAAAGCCAATGGCAGCCTGATCGAAAAGGACGGCAAGGTCATCGGCTCCAGCCTGATCGGCCAGAACTTTACCTCCGACCGCTATTTCTGGCCGCGTCCCTCCGTAACGCAGCCGGATGCCTATAACGCTGCCAATTCGGTGGGTTCGAACCTCGGCGCCACCTCGAAGGCCCTGCATGACCGCGTGGCTGGCACCATCGACAAACTGAAGGCGAGCGGCATCACCGGCCCCGTGCCCGCCGATGCGGCAACCGCCTCCGGCTCGGGGCTCGATCCGCATATCTCGCCCGCCTTTGCAGGCGCGCAGATCAGCCGGGTGGCCAAGGCGCGCAATGTGCCGGAGGCCGATGTGCAGACGCTGGTGGCGGAACATCTGGAAAAACCGGCTCTCGGCTTCTTCGGTGAGCCGCGTGTTAACGTGCTAGAGCTTAATCTGGCACTGGATACCCTGCAAAAATGAGAGGCTGAATGGCAAAGGACGACCGTGAGGACGACCGCCGCCCCGATCCCGACGCCCTGCTTGCCCTGGCGGAGAAAGACCGCCGGGGCAAGCTCACGGTTTTTCTGGGGGCGGCACCCGGCGTGGGCAAGACCTATGCCATGCTGTCGCGCGCCCACCGGCTGAAGGCCGATGGCGTGGATCTGGTGGTGGGCCTGGTGGAAACCCATGGGCGCGGCGAAACCGCCGCTCTGCTGGAGGGACTGGACGTTCTGCCACGGATCCGCATCGCCCACCGCAGCCGGGTTCTGGAGGAGTTCGACCTCGATGCCGCCCTTGCCCGCAGGCCGCAATTGATCATCGTTGATGAACTGGCCCATTCCAACCCCGCCGACAGCCGCCATCCGAAGCGCTATCACGATATCGAGGAATTGATTGCCGCCGGCATCGATGTCTGGACGGCGCTCAACATCCAGCATCTGGAAAGTCTTGCCGATCTGGTGGCGCAGATCACCGGCGTCACCGTGCGCGAGCGCGTGCCGGACGTGGTGCTGAAGCGCGCCGACGAGGTGCTGCTGGTGGACCTTGCGCCCACCGAACTGATCGAGCGGCTGAAGGAGGGCAAGGTCTATCTGCCCGACAGCGCCAACCGCGCCGTGGACCGCTTTTTCCGTCTCGGCAATCTGACCGCCCTGCGCGAGCTTGCCCTGCGCCGCACCGCGGACCGCGTGGACGACCAGATGGTCGATTACCTGAAGCAGAATGCCATCGAAGGCCCATGGGCGACCGGCGAACGGCTGATCGTCTGTGTCGGTCCGGATGATCTTTCGGAAAAGGTCGTGCGCGTGGCAAGCCGCATGGCCTCCGGGCTCAACGCCAACTGGATCGTCGTTTCCGTCGAACATGCCGACCGCGAGCAGACGTCGGCGGATGCGCTGCGCAAGGTCGAGAGCCTGTTTCGCCTTGCCGAGCAACTGGGCGCGGAGACCCGGCGGATCATCGGGCGTGACTTCGTGGAGGAAATCCTCAAGCTCGCCCGGCGCGAACATGCCACCCAGATCGTCATCGGCGCAAAACCCCGGCATGGCATTCGCCGGTTTTTCGGCGAATCCCTGCCCGATGCCCTGTCACGGCAGGTGGTTGGCGTCGGCCTTTATCTCGTCACGCCGGAAAAAGCGCAGGCAAAGCCGCTGAAACGCCTGCCGCCGCCGCCCAGTCTCAAGACGGCGGCGCGGCCACTGGCGCTGGCGCTGGGGGCCGTTGCGATGACCACGGCAATCGGACTGGGCATCACGCTTTTCATCTCGCTGCCCAATATTTCGCTGCTCTACCTGGTGGCCGTGCTGGGATGCGCCATGACCGGCGGCTATCTTTCCGCCTTCATCGCGGCACTGGCTTCGACGCTTGCCTATAATTTCTTTTTCATCCCACCGGTTCACACCTTCACCATTGCCTCACCGCATGAGGTGTTTGCCCTCTTCGTCTTTCTCGGGGTGGCCATCCTGGCGGGCGGTTTTGCTTCACGCGTTCGCGAACAGGCCGAAATTGCCCGCAAGCGTGCGACGGAATTGCAATCGCTGCATGATTTTTCCCGCAAGCTTGCGAGTGCGGCCAAATCCGACGATGCGATCTGGCTCACCGTTTCGCAATTGCAGATGTCGCTGAAACGCCGGATCGTGCTGCTGATGCCGAAGGAGGAGGAATTGCAGGTGGCGGCCGCCTGGCCGCCGGATACGGAACTGGACGTGACCGACCTGACGGCTGCCCGCTGGGCCGAGGACAAGCGCGAAGCCTCCGGCCATGGCACCGGTACGCTGCCGAACAGCCGGTTCGAGTTCCGCCCGCTGCTCGGCCCGCACGGCATTGTCGGTGTCTGCGGCATCGAGCATGGGGAAGGCGGGCTGGATCTGAATGCCGAACGGTTGCTGGCCGCCGTTCTCGACCAGACGGCCATTGCGCTGGACCGGGCACGGCTGGCGGAAGAAAGCGTGCGTCAGGCCGCCCGGCTGGAGGGCGAGCGCTACCGCGATGCCCTGCTTTCTTCCATCTCCCACGACCTGAGAACCCCGCTTGCCACCATCACCGGCGCCGTGACCAGCCTTCGGCAATTGGGCGACCGGATGAGCGAGGAAAGCCGCAACGACCTCCTGCAGTCTATTGAGGAGGAAAGCAGCCGGATGAGCCGGTTCGTCGCCAATCTGCTGGACATGACGCGGATCGAGGCCGGAACGCTGAAGCCGAAGCGCGATTGGGTGGACGTGGCCGATGTGGTGCAGGCTGCCGTGGAGCGCACCCGCAAGCACGCGCCCGGCGTGAAGATCGAGACCGGCCTTGCCGCCGACCTGCCGCTGATGACAGGCGATGCGGTGCTTTTGGGTCAGGTTCTGTTCAACCTTCTCGATAATGCCGTGAAATATGGCGGCGGCGAGCCGGTAAACGTCTATGCACGGCGTGACGGCGGGCATGTCTTGATCTCGGTTACGGATCTTGGCAAAGGCATTCCATCGGAAGATCTGGACCGGATTTTCGAAAAATTCTACCGTCGCGGCAAACCGGATGGCCGCGCACCGGGCACCGGTCTCGGCCTTTCCATCGCCCGCGGTTTCGTGGAGGCCATGGGCGGGCGTATCCATGCCGAAAGCCCGGCCATGCGCAAGAAGGGAACGCGCATCGTCATGCGGTTTCCCGCCGGGGATGACAGTGAAAGCAAGCTTGCATGAACGCACCGCGTATTCTCATCGTCGATGACGAGCCACAGATCCAGCGCTTCCTGAAACCGGCTCTGACCGCAGCCGGTTTCGACGTCCTCGAAGCGCTGACCGGGGCGGAGGCGCTGAAGGCCGTGGCCACCCAGGCGCCCGATCTGGTGATCCTCGATCTCGGCCTGCCGGATATGGACGGCAAGGAGATCATCGCCCATCTGCGCGGCTGGAGCGAGGTGCCGATCATCATTCTGTCGGCTCGCGACCGGGAGAGCGAGAAGATTGCCGCGCTCGATCTCGGCGCCGACGACTATGTGGAAAAGCCCTTCGGCATCGGCGAACTCACCGCCCGCATCCGCACCGCGCTGCGCCATCGCGGCCGCAGCGAAAGCATTCCCAGCCTGATCGAAGCCGATGGGCTCGGCATCGATACCGTCAAGCGGCTGGTGTTTCGCGGCAGCGAACAGGTGCATCTGACACCGAAGGAATACGATCTCCTGACGCTGCTGGCCCGCCATGCAGGCCGGGTGGTGACGCATCGCACCCTGCTCACTGCCGTCTGGGGGCCGGCGCACGGCGATGATCTGCATTATCTTCGGGTCTTCATCGGCCAGTTGCGGCAGAAGATCGAGCGGGATCCGACCGAGCCGAAGATCGTGCGCACCGAACCCGGCGTCGGCTACCGCCTGGTCACCGATCAGGATTGATCCGATCCGCCTTCTACCAAGGCTCGAAGATGCTAGAGCATGTCGCGCAAAAGTGTGCAGCGGTTTTGCGCGACATGCTGGGATAGAACAATGCTCCTATCCCTGCGAGGCTTTGCCCATCCAGGCCCGCCAACCGCCAAATTCCGTGATATCTATGGCATTTTCCAGCGCGGCGGGCTCCACCAGAAAGCCCTTGGCCTCAGTGCCGTCATCCAGCCGCAGCGTGCCGATGCACATGGGCGGTGGGATCATGTTGACGAAGCGGGCGAAATTGTCCGGCGTCAATTGCCAGATTTCGATATCGATGGCGGCTCCCTTGCCGCTCTCCGCACCCACATAAACCAGCCCCGGTTTGGCCGGTGTCTGATTGGCCAGCGCATGCAGCGTATAGGCAGGCGCAGTCTTGCCTGCACGCAGGAAGCGGGCGTTGAGATCGGTCAACTGCTTGTTGAGCGGCATGCCGGAGAGATGCGCACCGACGACGACAATCGGCAGCATCTCGGCATCAGCCACTGCTGCGGCAGGCGCGGGCTCAGGCAGCGGCCAGCCGGTGGCGCCCAGTTTGTCGCTTGTTGCCCGGTGCAGTTCATCACCTAGGGCTGCGGCAAGCCCATCCTTGCCAAAGGGCGCCAAGAGGGTGAGACTGGCGGGAAGGCCATCGGCCCGCGCGCCGGTCGGCACCGCGATGCCGCAGAGATCCAGCAGATTGACGAAGTTGGTATAGGTGCCAAGCCGCGAATTGGCGGCAATCGGCTCTGCCTCCAGATCCTTGAGCGTGTAATGGGTTGGGGCGGTGGGCACCACGATCAGATCGACGGAGGCGATCAGCGGCTGCAGCGCCTGTTTCAGCGCCTGAAGCCTGTAGAAACCGGCAAAGGCATCGGCGGCGGAAAGCGTTTTCGCGCCAGCGTAAATGGCGCGCGTGACGGGGTGAAAACTCTCCGGCTTTTCATCGAAAAACCCGCGCACGGCCTGATAGCGCTCCGCCACCCAGGCCCCTTCATAGAGAAGCTGTGCCACCTCGAAAAAGCCCTGGAAGGGCAGTTCCACAATTCGGTGTCCCATGGATTCCAAGCGCGCCAGGCTTTGCTCATAGCTTTCCTGCATGGCCAGATCGCCATAGAATTCCTGATCGGCCTTTGCCGGAACGCCAATGGTCAGCACGGGCGGCTTCACCATGGCGGGCCGCTGCGGCAGGGATCGGGAATAGGCATCCTGCGCATCCGCCCTGGCGGCACTATCGAAGACGGCAAAGGCATCGCCTGCCGAGAGCGCAAAGACCGACACGCAATCCAGCGTTCGACAGGCGGGCAAGACACCGGCGGTCGAAAGCGCCCCCACCGATGGCTTCAGCCCGACGATATTGTTGAGGCCCGCCGGAATGCGGCCGGAGCCCGCCGTATCGGTGCCAAGCGCGAAGGTTACCAGTCCCTGCGCCACCGCCACGGCGGAGCCGGAACTGGAACCACCCGGCACCAGATGCGGATACAGCGCATTGCGCGGCACCGGATAGGGGCTGCGCACGCCGACAAGACCGGTGGCGAACTGGTCGAGATTGGTCTTGCCGATCACCAGTGCCCCTGCCGCCTTCAGGAGCCGCACCACCGTGGCATCCTTGGCGGGCACCGTCGTAAAATCCGGGCAGGCGGCAGTGGTGGGCAGGCCCGCCACATCGATATTATCCTTCACGGCAAAGGGCAGGCCCCAAAGCGGCTTTTCCACCGGATCGAAGCTGCCGAGCGCTTGCGCCTCGGCCAGAAGCGCCTGCTTGTCGGCAAGGGTGATGAAAATGCCCGGATCGCCGACGGCTTCGAGGCGGGAAAAGACCTCCTCTACCATCTGTGCAGGGGTGAAGCCGCCAGCATAGGCGGCATGTAACGAGGCTTTGTCGAAGGCGGGGCTGAAGGGCATGATTATTCTTCCAAAATTTCCACGGGCCGATCCCACTGGATCAGCACGACGCAACCGTCCTCGCTCCAGACGGAATGTTCGCTGCCGGGGGCGTTGACGACGAAAGTCCCGGCAAAATAGCGGCCATCCTCATCGGACTGGCTGCCATCCAGCACCAATATCGTTTCAAGACCGGGATGGCGATGGCGCGGCACGGCAGCGCCCGCCTCATATTTCAGCAGGGCAGTGCCGGGCCTTTCACCCTCGAAGCGGCTGATCCAGTGGATCGTCACGCCCGTGCGGAAGGGCTCGAACACCAAGGACTTCCAGCCCCCGACCGTCAGATCGTCTCTTACTGTTTCAGGCATGGGTGAACCCCTCCATGAGGTCATCGAGATGGGCCGTCCAGCCAACGATCCCGCCCTGGGCGCGGATCATCTCCAGGGTGGCCTGTTTGAATTCGGGAAAATAGGAGGCCGTCGCCTCTTCCACGAGCAGGCATTCGAAGCCGCGATCATTGGCCTCGCGCATGGTGGTCTGCACGCAAACCTCCGTGGTCACGCCCGCGAAGATCAGCTGGGTAATGCCCTTTTCCTTCAGGATGCTGCCGAGATCGGTGGCGTAGAACGCCCCCTTGCCTGGCTTTTCGATCACCACCTCGCCGGCAATCGGCTGCAATTCCGGCAGGATATCCGTACCCGGCTCGCCCGCGATCAGAATGCGCCCCATCGGCCCCTGATCGCCGATGCGAAGGCGCGGCGTGCCGCGATTGCGTTTGGCCTCCGGCAGATCGGACAGGTCCGGCCGATGGCATTCCATGGTGTGAATGATAGGAAGACCCGCCTGACGGCAAGCCTCCAGCAGACGCCGCACATCCGGCACGATGGTCTGGACCCGGCGGACATCATTGCCCAGCGTTTCACCGAAACCACCGGCCTCGGTGAAATCGCGCTGCATATCGATAACGATCAGCGCGGCCTGCTCGCGCCGGAAGGGAAAATCGAAAGGCTCAGCCTTGATGCCGCTCATGCCGCATGTCCTGCCATATGGGCGCCGATCACGGAAAGATCCGCACCGCGCGCCGGGGTTTCATAGACCAGCCGCCCTTCCGACATCACCAGAATGCGGTCGGAAAGCTCCATCAACTCATCCAGATCCTCGGAAAACAAAAGCACGGCGGCGCCGCTGTTGCGGGCCTTCATGATGCGCGCCCGGATCTCCGCGACGGCGGAAAAATCCAGCCCGAAACAGGGATTGGAGACGATCAGCACATCCACCTCCCCCGTCAGCTCCCGCGCCAGCACGGCGCGCTGCACATTGCCGCCGGAAAGAGCGGCAATCGGTGTTTCCAGCGAAGCGGTTTTGACCTTGAAGGCGGCAACGAGCTCGCCCGCGCGGCGGCGCATCTCCTTGCGGTTCAGCCAGAGGCGGGCCTTGCCCCTGGGCGTCACATCGAAGCTGCGGAAGCTCAGATTTTCCGCCACCGACATCTTGCCCGCACAGGCATTCTGCAACGGTTCTTCCGGAATGAAGCCGAGACGCGCGATGCGGCTTTCCGCCCGCGTTGCACCATAGGGCCGGTCCTTGACCAGAACCGTGCCGGCCTCCAGCCGCCGCTGCCCGGCCAGCACTTCCGCCAGTTCCTTCTGGCCATTGCCGGAAATCCCGGCAATGCCGACAATCTCCCCGGCGCGCACCGTCAGCCTGTCCACCTCGATGGTCTTGAGGCCGCTGCGGTCACGGGCCTTGACGTTCTGAAGGTCGATCAAGGCGGGGGCTTGCGGCTTCACCGGCAAACGGCTGTCGAGTTCGGCCAGCATCACATTGCCGATCATCATCCCGGCCATCTCTTTTGGCGAAAGCTCGGCGGTGGTGCCGCTGCCCACCAGCCGCCCCCGGCGCAGCACGGAAACATGGTCGGCGAATTTCATCACCTCGTGGAATTTGTGGGAGATCATCAGCACGGTGAGATCGCCCCTCTCCGTCATGCCGCGCACCAGCCCCAGCATGTCATCGGCCTCGGCAGGAGTCAGCACCGAAGTCGGCTCGTCGAGGATCAGAAACCGCCGCCCGAGATAAAGCTGGCGAATGATTTCGAGCTTCTGTTTTTCCCCCGCCGAAAGTTCACGCACCGGGCGGTCCAGCGGAATGGGAAAAGGCATGCCGCGCATGAAATCCGCAAGCGCTGCCCGCTCACGCGGCCAGTCGATCATGGCGGACACGTCATTGCGGCTGATGACAAGGTTTTCCGCACCGGTCAGCGAGGGCACCAGGGTGAAATGCTGGTAGACCATGCCAAGCCCAAGGGCTGCGGCATCGCGCGGGGTCTGGATCTCCACCTCCCGGTCCTCCACCAGCAACTGGCCGGAGGTGGGGCGGTAAAAGCCCATAATGCATTTGACGAGGGTGGATTTGCCAGCGCCATTTTCTCCGAGCAGCGCATGGAAAGACCCCGCCCTCACCTTGATGGAGACATCGTCCAGCGCGGTGAAACTGCCGAAACGCATGGTCATGGCCGCGGTTTCGATGCCGAGGGCTGCTGCGTTTTCCGTCATGGCCTCTCCTCCCTTTCGATGATGATGGCCACCGGCCCGCCGCCGGGCGGGCCCTGATGCTCCGCCCCGCCGGAGACATAGAGCATGGTGTCTGCGAACAGCCCGGCCAGCACCCCGCCGACAAAGGCGCGGGCATGGCGGGTGGAGGCAATGTCGGAATCATCCAGCATGGTATGGCGCGCCCCGCGCACCGCACCGGAGGGCGAGGCTTCCGCCTTGGCCAGCACAGCGGCAAGCCGCCCCTGGGGCAGACGGGCCAGTGCCTGCCTTATCCCGGCGGTATCGATGCAATCGGCCATCACCGCATGGTCCATGGCGAAGGGGCCGGACCAGCGCGGGCTCATACCGAGCACCACGATTTCATGATCGAACAGTTCCACCCCGGCGGAGGTGGAGGCACGCCCGGAATAGAGCGTGAAATCGACGCCAATCGCCTCATCGCTTAAAGTGGCAAGATCGAGTTCACAGAGCGCCACCGCTACGCCCAGTGCGGACGCGGCACGGGAAAGTCCCATGGATTTCAGCGTATCGCCCACCGCCACCGTCTTGCCGCGCGCCTTGGCATCGCCGATGCGGGCGGAGGTGAGAAGCGGGCATTTGATCTGGACGAAATGCACATCCTCCGGCTTCTCGATCCCCGCATCGCGCATGGCCGCCCGCACGCCCTCAGCCACCAGCGCCACCTGCTCACGCCGTCCCAGATGCTCGGGCGGCATGTCAGGGGTGCGCGAAACGCCCACCGCCAATGCCGATCCCCTCGGCTCGTCCGCCACCTCGTGGCGGGCAAACACCGTCCAATGCGGCGAAAGCGCCCCTTCGGTGCCGCCGGACATGACAATGGAAACCCCTTCCACCCCGTGCCGCTCGAAGAAGCGCTGGAAGGTGGCGGTGGCAAAGCCACGGGTAAAATCATTGACGCAGCCATTGCCTTCGGTCTTGCCGAGCACGGCGACGATGGATGCCGGATCGAGCCCGGCTTCAATCAGCGCTTCCAGGCCCGAAAGGTCATCGGGAGCGGAGGCGGCAATACGGTGGACACTGGCGCGCAACGAGACCATCAGGGCAGCGCCTTAATCAGCGCCGCGGAATTCGACACCGCGCCGAACACGCCGCCCTGCATCTTGACCATCTTGATAGCGGCCAGATGGTTGCCGTAATCGGTCGCGCCGCAGCAATCCTCCAGCAGCAGGCATTCGAAGCCGCGATCATTGGCCTCGCGCATGGTGGTGTGCACGCAGACATCGGTGGTGATGCCGGTGAGGATGATGTTCTGGATGCGCTTCTGGTTGAGGATCAGTTCCAGATCGGTGGCGCAGAACGAGCCCTTGCCGGGCTTGTCGATGATCGTCTCGCCTTCGAGCGGCTTCAATTCATCGATGATGTCCCAGCCCGGTTCGCCGCGCACCAGAATGCGTCCGCAGGGGCCGGCATCGCCGATACCCGCCTTGATGCGCTGCGAGCGCCAGCGCTTGTTGGCCGGCAGATCGGCAAGATCGGGCCGGTGGCCTTCGCGCGTATGAATGATGTGGTAACCCTTGGCGCGCATGGCGGCCAGCACCGCCTTGATCGGCTCGATGGGCGCGCGCACCAGCGACAGGTCATAGCCCATATGGTCGACATAGCCGCCGGGGCCGCAGAAATCCGTCTGCATGTCGATGATGATCAGCGCCGTATTGTCCGGCCGGAACTGGCCATTATAGGGCCAGGGATAGGGATCGGCATCGAGCGTGTGAAACGTCTGTTCGGTCATCATATCCATGATCTTTCTTATTCCGCAGCGGATTTGGCCGGGTCGGCATAGAGACGGGCCGGCTTTTCAAAACCGCAGACCGTGCCATCGGTGATCTTGACGCCCTCTTCCCAGGGCAGGCGATAGCGGCCCGCCACGAGGTCGTGCATATAGGTGTAAGGCGCATCCTGCGCCCCGCCGGCCACGGCGACATAACCGCGATGGCCAAACTGGTAGATGTTGTTTTCCACGCCCCAGCCGAGGCGCGCCTCGCGCACCAGATCGGGCCTCACCTCTGCCGTGATGATCTCATCGGGGCGACCGCTGGTGCCGTGGGCGATGATCGATCCGTCGAAATTGCAGATCATCCCCTCGCCCATGCTGTCGAACGTGCCGTCGGAGCCCGACATGCAGACATTGGCGGTGACCATCAGATTGCAAAAGGCGTTGGACTGGTTGGTGAAGCGCCAGGCTTCGCGGATCGGGGCGGTATAGCCTGCGGTGCGGATCATGATTTCCGCGCCCTTATAGGCGCATTCGCGCGCCATTTCCGGGAACATGCCGTCATGGCAGATAATCAGCGCGATCTTGGCGCCCTTTGGCCCGGTGATAACGGGGATACCGGTATTGCCCGGCTCCCAGGGCTCCACCGGTACCCAGGGGTGCATCTTGCGGTAATAGAGTTTCAGTTCGCCCTGATCGTCGATGATGATGCCGGAATTATAGGGCATGCCATCGGGATTATATTCCATGATGGAGAAGCAGCCCCAGATGCGGTTTTCCCGGCAGGCGGCCTTGAAGGCGGCCACTTCCGGCCCATCGAGACGGCACATGATCTCCGGATTGATGTCCATGGACAGGCCGTGCAGCATGTATTCGGGAAAGACCACCAGATCCATGCCCGGCTGGTTGCGCCGCGCCTTGCCGACCAGTTCCACGACGCGCGCCGTCTGGCGGGCGAGATCCTCCTTCGTCACCGTATTCGGCAATTGCAACTGTACGAGGCCGATGCCGACGCCGTTCTCCGATTTGTTCAATCCGCCCAATCCGTTCATGGGTCTCTCCCTTATTTGGCCAGTGACAATTCTTCCGGCGCGCCCGACAGGCGCTGCTCCGGCGAGGAGGTGGCAATGAGGATGATCAGGGTCAGCACGTAAGGTGCTGCGTAGAAAAGATAATAGCCTTCGGTGACACCGACCGATTGCAGCGCCGGACCCAGCGCCCCCGCGCCACCGAACAGTAGCGAGGCCAGGAGGCAGCCCTTGGGGTTCCAGCGGGCGAAGATCACCAGCGCCACAGCCATCAATCCTTGTCCGGAGGAAATGCGCTCATTCCAGGAGCCTGGATAATAGAGCGAAAGATAGGCCCCGCCGACCGCGGCGAAAGCCCCACCGACAGCCGTTGCCAAAAGCCGCACGCGGTCGGGATTGATGCCCATGGCGCGGGCGGCATCGGAACTGTCACCTACCACGCGCAGGATCAGACCGGGCCGGGTGTTCTTCAGCATCCAGGCGATGACGAAGGTCAGCCCGATGCCGATCAGAAACAGCACATTGATATTCAGCGCCGAGCGGATCTGCGGCAGCGACGACCAGAAGCCAAGTTCGATGGCGGGAAGCTTGGGCGCGACCGGCTGGATGAAGGATTTGCCGAGGAAGAAGGCAAGCCCCAGCCCGAACTGCATCATGGCGATGCCGATGGCGATATCGTTGACCTTGGGAAACCGGCAGATGAACCCATGAACGAGGCCGAAAGCCGCACCCGCCAGCATGGCCGCCAGCACGCCTGCCCAGGGCGAGCCGGTCATCACCGCCACGGCATAGGCGGACATGGCCCCGAAGACCAGCGTGCCTTCCAGCCCGAGATTGATACGGCCCGAGCGCTCCGTCAGCGTCTCGCCCAGGGACACAAAAATGAAAGGGGTGGAGACACGGATGGCACCTGCCAGAATGGCAAGCGGCACGCCCCAGAGCCCGAGTGCGGTATCGTCCATCAGCGCGCCTCCCTTGCCATGCGGTTGGCGGCCCAGAGTTCCGGATTGAACAGCTTGAAGCGGCCATAAAGCGTTTCACAGAAGAGCACGGCGATGAACAGCGTGCCTTGGAGCACCAGCACGCTGGCATCCGGCAGACCCAACCGCCGCTGGATCAGCCCGCCTGCCGCCGTAATGCCGCCGAGCAGGATGGCGACGGGAATGATGGCCAGCGGATTTTGCCGGGCAAGAAAGGCCACCAGAATGCCGGTATAGCCATAGCCCGCCACCAGCGCGCCATTGGCGCTGCCCTGCACGGCGGCCACTTCCAGCATGCCGGCAAGCCCGGCAAAGGCGCCCGCCAGAAAGGTAAAGCCGATGATGAGCCGCCCGACCGGCAGCCCCTGCACCTGGGCTGCCCGCATATTGCCGCCCGCGATCCGGGCCGAAAAGCCAATGGTCGTACGTTCCATCAGGATAAAGGCCAGCACACAGGCGATAATGCCGACGCCAAAGCCCCAATGCACATCCATGCCCGGCATCTTGCCGATCATCGCCTCGCCCGGCAGCGGTGCGGTGGACGGCTTGTTGAGGCTTGCCGGATCGCGCAGCGGCCCTTCGATCAGATGGTTCATGAGCGCGATGCCGATATAGGTGAGCAGCAGCGAGGAGATGGTTTCATTGACACCGCGCCTGTGCTTGAGCGCTCCGGCGAGACCGATCCAGAGCCCCGCCACCAGCATGCCCGCCAGAGCCATGGCGACCCACAGCACCCCGTTGCCGACATGGCCCATCAGCGGCAGCGCGGCGGCAGATGCCGCCAGTCCGCCCAGCACCAGGGCCCCCTCGCCACCGATGATGACAAGGCCAAGCCGTGCGGGAAGCGCCACGCAGAGCGCCGTCAGCAGCAGAGGTGCTGCCCGGCTCATGGTGTTTTGCAGCGAAAACCAGCTGCCAAACCCGCCGGCATAGATCAACTGCACGAACTGCACCGGCGACTTGCCCAAGACCAGCAGGAAGAGGCTGAACAGCCCCATTCCCGCCAGAACCGCCAGCAGCGTGATTGCCAGCGGCTCGCCCCGGCGGGCCGCAAGCTCCAGAAACAGGCCCGCCCTGCCGGGTGACGCCGGCAGGACAGGTGCGGATCTGATAAGATCATCGGCCATGGGCACGCCTTCCCTTAAAGCAATTCCGGCAAACCGCGTAGAACAGGTTTGCTGGAATTGCGTAAAAACAAGAAGTGAGAACAGTTTATACCAAGGCTCGAAGATGCCTTTGAAAAATTCGAATATCCCAAATGAATCAATGACTTGAGATATTCGAAAAAGGAATACGAACTGCCATCTTCAATGACACTTCGTATTAACCGGCGGAGCCGATCACACCTTCGACGAGATAGTTCATGCTTTCCAACTCGATCGAGGTTTCGGTGTAGTTGGTGCCCGCCGGGATGACGACATTGCCCTTGTTATCCTTCTGGCCGCCCTTGAAGACCGAAAAATCGCCGCCCTTCATGGCGGCAAGCGTGGCCTCGAACTTGCTCTTGGCCTCTGCCGAGACGGCGGGACCGAGCGGGCTCATCTTGACGAAGCCGTCTTTCAGGCCGCCGCGCACGAAATTGCCGAGCGGCTGGCCCGCCTGCATCTTCTTGACGAAATCGGTATAGACATTGCCCCAGGCCCATTCCGCGCCGGTCAGATATTTTTCCGGCGCCAGCGGCGACTGATTGGCGTGATAACCGCAGACGAAAGCACCGCGACCGGCAGCGGTCTGCACCACCACCTTGGGGCTGTCCACATGGCAGGTGATGACATCCGCGCCCTGATCCACCAGCGCATTGGTGGCCTCCGCTTCCTTGACGGCCAGCGACCATTCGCCGGTGAAGATCACCTGGCAGGTGATGGAGGGATCGACCGAACGCGCGCCCAGCAGGAAGGCATTGATATTCTGCACCACCTGCGGAATGGGCTTTGCCGCCACGAAACCGATCTTCTTGCTCTTCGTGGCATAGGCAGCGGCAATACCGTTCAGATACTGGCCCTGGAAGATATAGCCGAAATAGGATCCGGCATTGGCCGGGTGCTTGTCCTTCTGCCACAGCCCGCCGCAATGACGGAACTGGATGTCGGGATATTTCTTCGCCATGGCAATGACATGGGGGTCGAAATAGCCGAAGGAGGTGGGAAAGAGCAGCGTCGCGCCGTCCAGATTGATCATCGATTCCATCGTCTTCTGGACATCGACGGTTTCCGGCACATTCTCTTCTTCCACCACGGTCACGCCGGACAGCGCCTTGACGGCGGCCGCACCCTCGGCATGGGCCTGGTTATAGCCGTAATCGTCCTTCGGACCGACATAGATGAAGCCGACCGTCAGCGAGCCCGCCGCCAGCGCCGGGCTGCGGGAAAGGCCGTAAAGCGCCAGCGCCGAGGCGCCGGTTGCGGCGGTTTGCAGAAATTGTCTACGGGATGCGGCAGGCAGTTTGGACATGGCTGTTCCCTTGTTTTGAAATCACCGACTCAGAGCGGCTCTCAGGAAAAGTGCATGCAATCAGCGTGCCAGTACATTTTCAGGGTATTTGCAAAACGGTTTCGGACGTGATTTTCGCGTCCATGCTCAAAGTGCATGCAGTTATTGATGCTTTTTGCTGTTATTTAAGGCAGAAAAATGCTTGAAAGAGCGCCGATCTCGCCGATTGCATGCAGGCAGAATTTTGCACTGGAGAATTCCCGTCGCGCTGTTTTTAGGCTAAAGTCAGCCAAAGTGTATGCAAATCAGGCAGATTATGAAACAGACGCGGGAACTGGTCAGGACCGGCGACACGGTAGAGCAGATGGTGCGGGCCATTGCCGATCTCATTGTGGACGGCGCCTTGCAGCCGGGCGACAAGCTGGACGAGGCAGGGCTTGCCGCGCGCTTCGACGTGTCGCGCACGCCGGTGCGGGAAGCGCTCAGGCAATTATGCGCCATGGGGCTCGTGGAGCGCCCGCCAAACAAAAGCGCCATCGTCACCACCGTCTCGGATGCCTTCCTGACCTCGATGTTCGAGGCGATGGCAGAGCTGGAGAGCATCTGCGCCCGGCTTGCTGCCGAGCGCATGACCATTCGAGAGCGGCTGGACCTGCAGGAGGCGCACAAGGCCTCGCAGCAGCTCATCAAGGCGGGTGACACGGAAGCCTATGCGCTGTTCAATGTGGAATTTCACAACCGGCTCTATAACGGCGCACGCAATGCCCATATCCAGAGCATGGTGACGCAGACCAGGGCGCGGCTTTCGCCGTTCCGCCGTGCCCAATTTCGCCTGGAAGGCCGCCTCGATCATTCCTGGAAAGAGCATGGCCGCATTGTCGACGCCATTCTCTGCGGCGACGGCCAGGGGGCCGCAAGCGCGGCCTATAGCCATGTCTCCATTGTCGGCGCCGCCAGCATCGTCTTTGCCCGGCATGAGGAAGGATAGCTCTCAGGGGCTCTCTGTTTTACGTGTTTCCGGACGGAAAACCGGTTTCCACTTTTCCTGGAAACACTCCAGATACCAGATTATCCGAGGTGATCTCGGCAATCGAGCGGGCCCCCGTCAGCGTCATCGCAACGCGCATTTCCTTGGCGAAGATGTCGAGCAGATTTTCCACGCCCGCCTGACCCGCCGTTGCAAGCGCATAGAGGAAGGCACGGCCAATCAGCACGCCGTCGGCCCCACGGGCAATCATCCGCACCACATCAAGCCCGGAACGGATGCCGGAATCGGCCATAATGGTCATATCCCCCTTCACCGCATCGGCAATCGCGGGCAGCGCTCTGACCGATGACAATACGCCATCGAGCTGACGGCCCCCGTGATTGGAAACCACGATACCATCGGCCCCCAGCCGCACGGCATCGCGGGCATCGTCCGGATCGAGAATGCCCTTGATGATCATCGGCCCCTTCCAGAAATCCCGGATCCATTCCAGGTCCTTCCAGCCGATGGAGGGGTCGAAATTCGCCCCCAGCCAGCCGATGTAATCGGCGAGATTGGTCGGCTCGCCGCGATAGGCCGAAATATTGCCAAGATCGTGCGGACGCCCAAGCAGCCCGACATCGAGAGCCCAGCGCGGATGCATCATCGCCTGGACAATGCGCCGGGCCGGGGCATTCGGTCCCGACATGCCGGCATGGGCATCGCGGTAGCGCGCGCCCGGCACGGGCATGTCCACCGTAAACACCAGCTTGCGCACGCCAGCCGCCCAGGCCCGCTCCAGCGCGTTTTTCATGAAGCCACGGTCGCGCAGCACATAGAGCTGAAACCAGATGGGCCGATCCACCTTGCCCTGCACTTCCTCGATGGAGCAGACGGAAACGGTGGAGAGTGTCAGCGAAATGCCCTTGTTCGCCGCAGCCCGCGCTGCCTGCACCTCGCCGCGGCGGGCATACATGCCGGTGAGACCGACCGGCGCCAACACCACCGGCATGGCAAGCTTTTCCCCGAAAAGCGTGGTGGAGAGGTCGACCTCGCCAACACTCTTCAGCACCCGTTGGCGCAGCGCCTGCTCGGAAAGCTCCTGCACATTGCTGCGCAGCGTATGCTCGGCATAGGCGCCGCCATCGGCATAGTGAAACAGGAAGGGCGGCAGGCGGCGGCGCGCCGCCTCGCGGTAATCGGTGGCGGAGGAAATGATCATGATGGGGTGGTCTCCTGAAAATCGGAACGGGTCAGTGCCGCGCGCGCCCGCTTCTGCCGCGCAAGCCCGTCCTCGATGGCTTTTAAACTGTCTTCGACAAACTGAAGATGATCGATGGCCGCGCGCCGGGCCGCCTCGGCCTCACCGGCCAGCACGGCCTCGGCGATGCTCCGATGCTGGCGTTCCAGCGCCGCGATCAGATCCGGCTGGCGGTAAAGCCGCAGCAGGCTTTCGGCAATGCTCTGCCGCAAAAGCCCGGCAAGCCCGGCCACGATCTGGCGCAGTACGATGTTGTGTGACGCTTCGGCAAGAACCCGGTGAAATCCGGCATCGGCCAGCGCCTGCCGGGCCGGATCGTCACCGGCCTCTGCCATGGCGACCAATGCCGAACGGATCTGCTGCCGGTTCGCCTCGGTGGCGCGCTGCGCCGCGTAATAAGCGGCATCGCCATCCAGCGATTTGCGAATTTCCATGACATCGCGCCAATAGCCAGCCTCACCTTCCAAGAGCGGCAAGAGCGGCAGCAAGGCCCTGTCCAGCGCGCCCGGCTCCTCGGGCGTTGCAACGAAGGTGCCGCCGCCCTGGCGGCTTTTGAGGACGCCCCGGCTGATCAACGTCTGGATCGCCTCCCGCAGCCTGGAACGCGATGCGCCGAAGTCCACAGCAAGCTGTCGCTCCGGCGGCAGGCGATCTCCCGGCGCAAGCCCGCGCTCGGCAATCAAAGCCTCGATTTTTTCGGCAAGAGACAAAGACGGGCGCTCCGGTGATGTAGAATTGGTCGTACCAAATCTCAAACAGGAGCGCAATATCACCTTTTGCGTCGAATAGAATTGTGTAAACCGGATATTGGTAGGACCAATACCCGGTTTAGGAGCAGGATCATTCAGCCTCGGCGGCTCTTCGCCCGCTCTTCAGCCAGGGTGCTGGCCGTCCAGATGCAATCCGCCACCAATTGCGGCGTCAGTGTCACCGGAACGGAATGGATAACGCTTTTCGGATCGAGCGCGATTTCACCCACCTTCAGCAATTCTTCCGCTGTGACCTTCTCCAGGCCGAGATCGGCAAGGGTCGTTGGCAGGCCGATATCCTGGCAAAAATCGATGGCTTCGTGAATTTCATCGAGCGGACGGTTTTCCAGCACCAGCAGGCCGATAATGCCGAAGGCGACCTTTTCGCCGTGGAAAAAGTGATGCGTCGGTTCCAGCACGGTCAGCGCATCGTGGATGCCATGGGCACCGGAAACGCCGCAGTTTTCAAAGCCCAGACCACTCAGCAGCGTGTTGGCTTCGATGATGTTTTCCACCGCCTGCGTCAGCTTGCCATCGCGGGCGGCAGCAAAGGCTGCACGTCCGTCGCGCATCAGCACCTCATGGCAGCGCCGGGCAATGGCCGCACCTGCCGCCGTGGTGACATAGCCATCGCCGATATAATTGTTAGAGCGGCTTTCGAAATTCGAGCGGGCCTCATACCAGGTGGAGAGCGCATCGCCCATGCCGGAAACAAGGAAGCGCACCGGGGCCTTGATGATCAACTGGCTGTCCACCAGCACGACATCGGGATTGCGTCCGCAGCGAATGACGCGATCATAGACACCATCTTCGCTATAGATCACCCCCAGCGCACTTGTCGGCGAATCTGTCGAGGCGATGGTTGGCACGGTTGCGGTGCGTGCGCCCAGAGAAAGTGCGGAAATCTTGGCGGTATCCAGCGCCTTGCCGCCGCCGATGCCGATGACGACGCCCGCCTCCGCCGTTTTGCCTTCGGCAACCGTGCGGCTCACCTCCTTGTCGGAGGATTCCCCGCCAAATTTCACGAAGTGGCTTTTGACGCCATGGGCTTTCAGATTGGCCTCTACCCGGGGACGCAATGTCTCCCAGAAAAACGCATCGATTACGATCAGAGCCGATGTGGCCAAGGGCGCAATATAGAGCCCGATGTCATCGATGACGCCCGGCCCCTGCACGTAACGCAACGGCCCGCCATATCCTCGTGCGGTCATGGTCTTCCTCCTTCTTTGTCAGTGCGGATCAACGTAGCGTCAGGCCGCCATCGATGGTGATCACTTCGCCGGTGGTGAACGATCCGGCATTGCTGGCGAGATAGACAACGGAACCGGCAAGCTCCTCCACCGTTCCGATCCGGTTCTGCACTGCCCCCTTTTCCCAGTAATTGGCCACAACATCGGGATGCTCGCGCAGCACCTCATCCGTCAGTTCGGTGCGAATATAGCCGGGCGCGATGGCGTTGACGCGCACATTATGCTCCGCCCATTCCGTCGCCAGTGCCTTGGTCAGCATATGGACGCCCGCCTTGGAGACATTATAGGCGGCATGGCGGAAGGGCCAGTTGACGATCCGGCCCGACATCGAGCCGATATTGATAATCGAACCGCTCTTTTGCGCAATCATCCGCCGCCCGACATGTTTGGAGACGAGAAACACTCCGTCGAGATTAACCGCCATGGTCTGCCGCCACTGGTCGAGGCTGCACTCTTCGGCAGACGCGGGCAGCACGATCCCGGCATTGTTGATGAGGATATCGATGCGCCCGAAGCGGTCCATGACCGCCTGCGTCATGCGCTCCACCTCGGCTTCATCCGAGACATCGGCCTGAAGGGCAAAACTGTCGCGGCCCTCAGCCTTGATGGCGTTTGCCACCTCTTCGGCACGGTTGAGCGTGGAGCGGACCACGATGGCAACATCGGCCCCATGGGCGGCCAGCGCCTCAGCCAGAGCCTTGCCAATGCCGCGCGAGCCGCCGGTAACGATGGCCTTGCGGCCGGTGAGATCAAACAGGCGGCGGTAATCCGTGGCCGTGTCGGGCATGTTGTTTCCTCCCTGGACTGTCGGTGAATTCAGGCTGCCGTCGGCGAAGCCTGGGGTGCGGCTGAAACGGTTTCACCCCAGCGGGCGAGAATATGTTCGGCGGTGCGCTGCGCCTGCGCCACAATGGTCAGCGAGGGATTGACCGCCGTCGAGGACGGCAGGAAAGACGCATCGACGACATAGAGATTATCGATATCCCAGACCTTGCAATGTGGGTCCAGCACCGAGCTTTCCGGCGTCTTGCCGAAACGGGCCGTGCCGCATTGATGCATGGACACCTTGATATCCATCTTGTTGGTGATGATCAGCGGATAGCCGAGCGAACGCATGATCCGCGACCAGACCTTCACCAGTTCATTGTGGGATTTGAGATTGTTGGCCGTGTAGCTGAGGCGAATCCTGCCATCGGGATCGACGGTGACGCGATTGTTCGGATCGGGAAGGTCTTCCGACATCAGCCACCAATCCACGCTGCGGTCGGCAAAGCTCGACATCAGCCATTCCGGCGCCCAGGCGGCACTGGCCGTCAGCATGCCGCCCTGCAATTTGCCCAGCCCCTGCACATTGCCGAGCGGATAGGGCTTTTCGCTGTTGGCGAGGTAGAAATCATTGATCGCCATCGACTTCTGGAAGACGACACGGTTCTTCTTGAAGGGCGAGATTGCCATCATCGCCGTATTGTTGTGGGCCATATAATTGCGGCCCAGCTGGTCGGACATATTGTTGCCGAGACCGCGCTTGTGGGCATCATTGGCTGAACGCAGAAGAAGGGCCGCCGAATTGATGGCACCGGCGCTGGAGACGAAAAGATCGGCCTCCACCACCTGCGTCTCACCCTGATGGGTCAGCTCGACACCGGTGACACGCTTGCCGGTCGGATCTGTCAGCAGGCGATGCACGAAGGTTTCGGTGATCAGCTCGATCCTGCCCTTGGCTTTGGCAAGCGCCGGATTGACGAGCCGCACTTCCGCATCGCCCTTGGCGCCCAGCTTGCAGGCAAAGCCGTCGCAGGTGCGACAGCGGATACAACTGCCGCCCTGATGATAATCGATGGCAATCGGCAGTGGGAAAGGATGTAAGCCCTTTTCCTTCAGTTTCTTTTCGAAGAAGGCGATTTCCGGCTCGTGGCCAATGGCCGGATGCGGCATGGGGCCGGAGCGCGGCGGCTCGGTCGGATCAAGCCCCGCCGTGCCATGGGTGCCCATCAGCCGCTCGGCGATGGCGTAATAGGGTTCGAACGCATCATAGGAGACGGGCCACGCCGGAGCCACGCCACCCTCATGCTGAAGGTCTTCAAAATCTTCGCGTCGAAAGCGTAAGGTCGCCGCCCCAAAGAACTTGCTGTTGCCGCCGACATAATAATAGGTGCTGGGGTTGAAAAGCGCGCCGTCCTTGTCGCGCCATTCTTCCTTGGTGGCATATTTTTTCTTGTGGAAGACCGCATCGACGCTCCAGTTGTCGTCCTCGCGCGGCAAGCGCGGCCCGCGCTCGATCATCAGAATATTGCGGCCCGTTTCCGCCAGCCGATTGGCAAGCGCTCCGCCGCCGACGCCGGCGCCTACGATGATCACATCGTAAAATCTCTTCAAATCCGTCATGTCTCTCTCCCGTGCCTGAATACCCTTCCTCCGAAAGGCACTCCTCACATGATCGCGCCCACCTGCCAGGGTACGAATTCGTTATCGCCGTAATTGTAGATCTCGCTCAGCGTCCGCTCGCCCGAGGCTGTGGCTATGATGGCCTCGAAGATGCGCGTGCCGACCTCTTCCACCGTCTCGTCGCCGGTGACGATAGTGCCGCAATTCAGGTCCATATCCTCCTGCATGCGCTCATACATCGGCGTGTTGGTGGCCAGTTTCAGCGACGGCGCGGGCTTGAATCCCGAGACCGAGCCACGTCCCGTGGTGAAGCAGATGACATTGCAGCCGCCCGCCACCTGCCCCGTCACGGCAATCGGATCGTAGCCGGGCGTGTCCATGAACACGAAACCGCTCTCGGTGATGCGCTCGGCATATTCATAGACGGCGTTGAGTCGTGTCGTGCCGCCCTTGGCGACGGCGCCCAGCGACTTTTCCAGAATCGTGGTGAGGCCGCCCGCCTTGTTGCCGTGGGAGGGATTGTTGTTCAGTTCCGCCTGGCCGCGTTCGGCGTAATCGCGCCACCATTCGATCCGCTGGAGAAGCTTTTCCGCCACCTCCGGGCTCCTGGCCCGGCGGGTCAGAAGATGTTCGGCGCCATAGATCTCCGGCGTTTCCGCCAGACAGGCCGTGCCGCCATGGCTGACCAGAAGATCGGCGGCATAGCCCAGCGCCGGATTGGCGGAAATGCCGGAATAGCCGTCCGATCCGCCACATTCCAGCGCCAGCTTGAGCTTGGACACCGGCTGCGGCGTCCGGGTAAGCGCGTTGACAGCCGGCAACATGGCATCGATGGCGGCAATGGCCGCTTCGATGGATTTGCGTGTGCCCCCTGTGGCCTGAATGGTCAGCGTATGAAAGCGCTCTCCCTCCTTCAAGCCGTGAGCCGTGAGCAGCGCCGGGATCTGGTTGGTCTCGCAGCCAAGGCCGATCATCACCACGCCGCCGACATTGGCATGGGTGGCATAACCGGCCAGCGTGCGGGTGAGATAGCGATAGCCTTCCGCCGCCGTATTGATGGCGCAGCCGCCAGCATGGGTGAGCGCAATGACCCCATCGACATTGGGAAAAGCGTCCAGCCGCCCCGGCAGCGCGTAATGCTGCGCCACCGCCTTGGCCACGGTGGCCGAACAGTTCACCGATGAGACGATGGCAATGTAATTGCGTGTTCCGGCCTCGCCATTCAAGCGTTCGTAGCCCATGAAAAGGGCGGACTCGGAAACCATGACCGGCTCATGCGCATCCACACAGAATTCATGGGCCAGTTCCACATCGCGCATCGCCATGTTCTGGGTATGGACATGATCCCCCACGGCAATGTCGCTGACGGCAAAGCCGATGATCTGGCCATATTTGATCACGGCATCGCCCGCTTTCAGCGCGGCAATGGCCACCTTGTGTCCTTGGGGTATACGCCCGGTGAGCGCTGCGCCGCCCAGCTCCGGCAGGGTAACGGGCTCGAGCGTCAGGCGCGCCACCGCAACATTGTCGCGCGCATTCAGGCGCAAGAGCGGCGATGACGCCGAGTAGACGGTCATGGTGCATCCTTTCTGTCGAAGAGGGCGCCCTGGTCCTCGTACATCCGGGCCATGACGGCGAAGGACGTGTCGAGGTGGATGCGCATGGCGAGTTCCGCCTGATCGGCGTTGCGGTTGGCAAGCGCCCGTACGATCGTATCGTGCTGCTCGGTGACGACAGCCAGGTGACCCGGCACAGGGGCGCTCAGCTGGCGCATGCGGTCCAGATGCACCTTGGCGAGCGTGATGAATTTCCAGATGCGCGGATAGCCGCTGATCCCGGCAATGGCGCTATGAAAGGCGTCATCGCAATCGAGGTAATGGTCGAGCTGGTTGCTGTCGAGAATGGCCTGCATGTCCCCGATCAACACCTTGAGGCGCGCCACATCGGCATCGGTGACATTGGCGACAGCCTTGCGAACGCTCTCGATCTCCAGCGCCCGGCGGATGATGAACCCTTCTTCCGCCACCGTGAAGGAAATGCGGCTCACATAGGTGCCCGAATGCGGGAAGATATCGACGAGCCCCTCGTCTGCCAGCTTCTGCAAGGCTTCGCGCACCGGTGTGCGCGATACGCCGAACTCCGCGCAGAGATCTTTCTCGGAGATCACCGCGCCCGGCGCCATCTCTAGATGCACAATGGCTTGGCGCAACAACCAATATATTTGCTCAGCCTTTGGAATCGCCTTGGTTTTTTCCGCGCTCATATGGAACCTATGTAAATCAGCAATTTAGATGCTCAAGAAGAAGTTTTTACGACCCTGTTGACAGTCGATTGATGATCTGCCTTATATAACTCATATATTAGTTCACGGCGCAAGGGAAATTTTTAAGCCGCTTTCGTGAACAGGAGGATGGCCGGGGTGGCGAGGAGGCTGGCCCGTCCAAAGGCAACTTCAAACGCATGAGATTCCGAGCCCGACAGGGCGTGCCCGGCTGCATCGGCAGCCATCAGGGCAGGTGGATCGACTGCAAAATGACGAGCACAGACGATATGGCGACCATCAATTACCTCACCCGAATTGAATTCGACGCGGGCTCGATCGCGCGGCTGCCCGCGCTTCTGGCAGAGCTTCAGGTGAGAAATCCTCTGATCGCCACGGACAAGGGCCTGGTTTCCACCGGCCTCGTGGACAGGGTGCTGGGCCTCTTTCCCGTACCGCCGGTGGTGTTCGACGGCACACCGGCCAATCCGACCGAAGAAGCGGTGATGGCCGCGCATCGTCTTTACAAGGCGGAAGGCTGTGACGGCATCGTCGGGCTGGGCGGCGGCTCCTCGCTCGACCTTGCCAAGGCCGTCCGCCTTCTCACCGGCCACGCCGCGCCGCTGGCGCAATATACGGCCGTTTCCGGCGGGGCCGCGAAGATCCACGGCAAGATCTGCCCGATGATTGCCGTTCCCACCACGTCCGGCACCGGCTCGGAAGTGGGCCGCGCCAGCGTCATCATTACGGCGGAAGGCCGCAAGCTCGGCATCCTGAGCGGCCACATGCTGCCCTCGATTGCGCTCTGCGATCCGGAGCTGACCTATGGCCTGCCGCCCTTCCTCACCGCCGCCACCGGCATGGATGCGCTGTCCCACTGTCTGGAAACCTACATGGGTCCCTCCGTTAATCCGCCTGCCGATGCCATTGCGCTGGACGGGCTGAAGCGCGGCTTTCCCGCCCTTCGCAAGGCCGTTGCCAACGGACAGGACCATCAGGCGCGCTGGGACATGATGATGGCCGCACTGGAAGGGGCCATGGCCTTTCAAAAGGGGCTGGGGGCCGTGCATGCGCTCACCCACCCGCTCGGCGCCATCCGCGAGCTCAACCTGCATCACGGCACGCTGAATGCGGTGCTGATGCCCGCTGTGCTGCACTTCAACCGCCCGGTGATCGGCGCGAAATGGGATGTGATGGCGGAGATTCTGGGGGGACCGCCGGACGAGGTCATGGCCGCGCTCAACAAGGATCTCGGCATGCCGTCTGGCCTCACCGCCATGGGCGTGACCGAGGCGATGATGGAAAAGGTCTCCGGCGAGGCGCTGAAGGACCATTGCCACGCCACCAATCCAAGGCTCGCCAGCCAGGAAGACTACCTGATGCTCTTGAAAGAATCGGCCTGAAGGCCCGCCACGACCATAACCAGAGGGAGGAATAACCATGACTGAATTCGAGGAAACCAAAGACCGCGCCCGCTTCATGGGTGAGATGAAACTGACCCGCCGCGGGGTCTTGAGCGCCGGTGCGGCCATAACGGTGGCTGCCGCGCTGAGCAAGCCGCGCCTTGCCGGTGCCGAAGACCTGAAATTCTGTGCGTCTCTTGGCTGGACAGTCTGGGAATCGGGCCGCCACATCGTCAATGGCTACAAGGATGCCGTGGCAAAGCTCGGCGGCACGCTGACCATTGCCGATGCCAATTACGACATCAAGAAACAGGCCGACCAGATCGCCGCCTTCGTGGCGTCCAAACCCGCCGCCATCTTCATCACCCCTGCCGATGCGGCAGCCATTTCCCCTGCGGTGCAGGCCGCCGTTGCCTCCGGCATTCCGATCTTCTGCGGCGACAGCTATGTGCCGAACACCACCGTCACCTCCACCGCCATGTCGAACAATTTCGGCCTGGGTGCAGCGGGCGCGGAATATATTGCCAAGCGGCTGAACGGCAAGGGACAGGTGGCACTGGTCAGCCTGCCCTCCAACGAATCCTGGGACCAGCGCACGCTGGGCGCGAAATCGGTCTTCAACCGCTTCCCGGACATCAAGATCGCCTCGGAAATTGCCTTTGCGCTGGGCGGCACGACAACGCCGCGTCAGGTCGTGGACAATATTCTCACCGCCAATCCCGATTTGA
This sequence comes from Allorhizobium paknamense, assembly GCF_030815125.1. Taxonomy (GTDB): domain Bacteria; phylum Pseudomonadota; class Alphaproteobacteria; order Rhizobiales; family Rhizobiaceae; genus Allorhizobium; species Allorhizobium paknamense. The sequence continues at coordinate 253,677 of NZ_JAUSWH010000005.1, read as the reverse complement.
ACGCCATCTGGTGCGCCTGGGATGGGGCGGCGTCCGAGGGAACGCTTGCCATCCGTGCGGCGGGCAAAAAGGTCTTCATCACCGGCATCGACGGAGGCCGCCAGTCCTTCGAATATATCAAGGCCGGATCGCCCTTTGCCATGACCATGGCCCAGAGCTTCTACGAAATGGCCTATATGAACGCCTTCTACGCCCATGAAGTGGTGGCGGGCCGCAAGGCGCCGCGCTTCGTCATCACACCCTCCTATGCGGTGACGCAAGACAGCCTGAAGGACCTGAAAGACTTGCCCGACAATTACGATCAGCCCGGCGAGGCGATCAAACTTGGCTGGCAACGCGCTCTATAATCCGAAGGAAGGCAGGCCGCAATCGGCCTGCCTGTTCTATCATGCATGCAGAAAGGTCGGTGCGGGATATGGCAGCCATTCTCGACATGAAGGGCATCGAAAAGCAGTTCGGCGTGGTCAAGGCGCTGGACACTGTGGATTTTTCACTGGAAGCCGGGGAAATCCATGCTCTTCTCGGCATCAATGGCGCGGGCAAGTCGACGCTGATCAAGATCCTTTCCGGCGTCTACACCAAGGATGCGGGAGAGATCGTCATTGCGGGCGAAAGCGTGGAGCTTGGCACGCCCGCCGCCGCCATTGCCTGTGGCATCGCCTCGGTGCAGCAGCACCCCGAACTGGTGGATGATTTCACCGGCATCGAAAACATCTTTCTTGGTCAGGAAGCGCCGCAGACGGGACTTGCTCGCCGGATCGACCGCAAGGCATTGAAGCGACAGGCCGAACAATTGCTGAAACGCTTTCCCATCGAGATCGATCTTGACCGGCGTGTCGGCGAAATGCCCGCCGTGGACCGGGAAATCGTTGCCATCCTGCATGCGCTGAGCCGCGAGCACATTCGCATCCTGATCCTCGATGAGCCGACATCGACCCTCACCGAACGCGAAAAGACCTCGCTCTTCGGCCTGATGCGGCAGTTGAAGGCGGCGGGCATTGCCATCATCTACATCACCCACCGGCTTGAGGAGGTCTTCGAGATCGGCGACCGTTTCACGGTGTTCCGGGCCGGAAAGCGGGTCACGACGCTGACCTGTCACGAGGCGCGGGTCAGCCGCATTTCCATTCCGGAACTGATGCTGGATGAAAAGCCCGGCGATATCTTCCCTCCCAAGGCGAAGAGCGCCGCAGGGGAAGCCCTTCTGGACGTGCGGGGCATGCAGCGTCCCGGACTGTTTTCAGATGTCAGCTTCACCCTGCGGCGGGGCGAAATTCTCGGTATCTTCGGGCTGGTCGGCTCCGGTGCGGACGAGTTGTCCAAGGCGCTGTTCGGCGTCATCCATCCGCAAGCCGGAACGATCACCCTCAAGGGCGTGCCGGTGAAACTGAAGGACCCGCATGATGCCTTGCGCAAGGGCATCTTCCTTGTTCCCGGCGACCGTCGGACGGAAGGTTTGACGCTGTCTCGCGATGTCATCTTCAACATGACGCTGGCGCACTTAAGCAAGGCGTCCTTCCTTGGCGGCCTGTTCCGCTTCGGCTCAAGCCGCAAGACTTCGGCGGAGCTTGCCCAACGGGTGGCGCTCCATCCGATGACACTGGACCGCCCGGCCAGCGCCTTTTCCGGCGGCAATCAGCAGAAGATCGTCATCGCCAAGGGTCTCTACCGCGACGCAGACATCTATATCTTCGTGGAACCGACGGTCGGCGTCGATATCGGCGCCCGCGCCACGCTCTATGCGTTGATGCGGGAACTGTCGGCGCACGCGGGCGTGCTGGTGATCTCGTCCGATTGCGACGAGGTGCATGGCGTCGCCGACCGGATGATCGCGCTCTACAAGGGCCGCCCCGTTTCCGTTCCGGATCAGAGGCCAAGCCGCGACCAGCTTCTTTCCGCCGGCATCATGGGAGCACGCGCATGACGGGTCTGAAATCCTCTCCGCTTGCCCTGCGGCTTGCCGCCTTCCTTGTGCTTCTCGGCCTGATCGCGACGGTCTTCCAGTCGTTCGCGCCCGCCTATCTCAGCGAGAACAATCTGCATGCCCTGCTGCGCCACATGTCGGTGAACGGCTTGACGGCGATCGGGCTGACCTTCGTCATCGTCGTGCGCCATTTCGACCTCTCCTTTCCCGGCGTTGCCTCGCTCGGCGCGATGACGCTGGGCTGGATGCTGGCCAATGACTATACGCTGATGCAAAGTGTTGCGGGCGGCATCGGCATCGGGCTTGCCGCCGGGCTGATCAATGGCAGCGTGATTTCCTACCTGCGCCTGCCGGATATCGTCACCACCATCGCCACCGGCGGCGTGGCGGTCGGTCTCTCCTATTTCTACAGCAACGGCACGTCGATTTCGGAAAACTTCTTCATGTCGGGCATTCTCGACCTGAACGATTCCAAATTCCTCTCGCTCGACATGCCGGTGGTCATTCTACTGGCCACGGCCATCCTCGCCTTCATCGTTCTGCATTGCACCCGCTTTGGCCGCGCCTTCTATGCAACCGGTGAAAACCGCCGCTCGGCGCTGTTTTCCGGCATTCGCGTCAAGGCCTATGTGCTCACCGCTTTCGGATTGTGCGGGGCGCTGGCCTGTCTTGCCATCACGCTGCTGGTTGCCTCTTCCGGGGCCGCCAATGTGACGGCGGGCAACCAGTTGATGATGCCGGCCTTCGCCGCCGTTTATCTGGGGGCTGCCCTCTTCGGCGCGCCGTCCATTCCGGCAACGCTCGCAGGAACGCTGCTGATGTCGGCCATGCTGAACGGCTTCACCCTGCTGGCCATTCCTTATTACTATAGCGATGCCATCGTCAGCACCGTCCTGATCCTGGCGATCGGAATTTTCGACCCGAAACTCACGACGCTGCTGGGCGACCTGTTCAGCCGCAAACCGGCACGCTGATGGAGAAGGGGATCACCATGACGGACATGACCATGACCACGTCAGAACGGCGAGCCACAAAACGCGGACCGGATCTGCAAGGTTTTTTCCTGCGCTACGGGCTCTTCCTGCTGCTGGTGCTGGTCATCCTGCTGTTTGCATGGCTGCGGCCCAGCTTCATCAGCGCAGGCAATATCAATGACATGGCGCGCTCGGCCAGTATCGCGGCGCTGATGTTTCTAGGCCTCACCTGGATCATCGCGGCGGGCGAGATCGATGTGAGCTTCATGTCGGTGGCAGCCCTTGCCAATATGGTTGTGGCGGGGCTGGTGGTTTCAGGCCATGGCTGGGCCATCGCCTGTGTGGCGGGGCTGCTGGTCGGCATCGTCTTCGGGTTCGCCAATGGCTTGCTGGTGGCCATCTTCCGGCTGCCCGCGCTGGTCATCACCATTGCCACCGGCGGACTGGCCGGATCGATTGCGGCAGCCATTGGGCTGGGCACCTCGATCTCGCTCTCCTCCACCGGCTTTATTGGAACGCTGCTGCATGTCAATTTCGGCGTGCTGCCGCTGTTGACGGTGGTCGTGGCGCTTCTCTATGGTGCCGCCTGGTTCGTGCAGGAAAGGCTGACTTTCGGGCACTATCTTTATGCCCTGGAGCAGAACCGTTCGGCGGTGATCGAGGCGGGCGTGCCGGTCAACCGGCTGCTGCTGATGCTCTATATTCTCTCCGGTGTCGTCTCGTCGCTTTCCGGCATTCTGCTGACGGCGGATCTCTCCTCCGGTCAGCCGTATATCGGCACCTCCTATTTCATCGACGGGCTCACCGCCGTGCTGCTGGGCGGCATGGCGCTGAAATTCGGCAAGCCCAACGTGATCGGCACGGTTACCGCCGTGCTGTTGCTGGCAGCCTTGCTCAGCGGCGCCGCCCTGCTCGGCTGGACGGATGCACAGCGCCAGATCGTGCGCGGCGTGCTGCTGTTGTGCGGCGTTGCCGTTGTCGTCTGGGCGCGGCGCAAGACTCGCGCGCATATTTGAATGGGATGAGGAATGAGCATGAAAGCGACTGACAAACGGCCCGTTGGCAAAACCGGTATCAGCGTCACAGCACTCGGTGTCGGTACGGCACCGCTCGGCGGTCTTTACGCCTCGGTGGCGAAGGAAGACGCCATGGCGATGCTGAACGCGGCCTGGAATTCCGGCATCCGCTATTTCGATACAGCACCGATGTATGGCAATACCCGCTCCGAGCATCTGACCGGCGAACTGCTGAGGGAAAAGACCCCCGAGGCCCGAGACTGGGTGATTTCCACCAAGGTGGGCCGCTTGATGACCACGGAACGCGCTGGCCGCAAGCTGCCGCCCGCCCCGCCGAAAAACCCGCTCGATCCGGGCTGGTGGAATGGCCTCGATTTCCGCGAAGTGTTTGATTACACCTATGATGGCGTGATGCGCAGCTTCGATGACAGCCAGCAGCGTCTCGGCTTTCCCCGTCCGGACATTCTCTATGTGCATGACATCGGACGCGTGACCCATGCCGACCTGCATGAGCATCACTGGAACGCCCTGACCAGAGGCGGCGGCTTCAAGGCGCTCACGGAACTGCGCGATGCGGGCGATATCAAGGGCTTTGGCCTCGGTGTCAATGAATGGCAGATCATCCGCGACGCGCTGGAAGAGGCCGATCTCGATTGCTCCATGCTGGCGGGTCGCTACACACTGCTCGATCAGGATGCCGAGGAGGACTTCCTGCCGCTGGTGCAAAAGCGTGGCATGGCGCTGGTGGTGGCGGGGGTGTTCAACTCCGGTATTCTCGCCTCTACCTCGGGGCGGCGAAAATTCAACTATGCAGATGCCCCCGCCGAGATGATCGAGCGGGCCGAAAGGCTTCGCGCCGTCTGCGATGCGTTTGAGGTGCCGCTGCCTGCCGCCGCCATCCAGTTTCCGCTGCGCCATCCGACCGCCACCTGTGTGGTGATCGGCGCCAAGACGGCTGAGCAGATCTCGACGAATATCCGATGGTTCGAGCAGGACATTCCTGAAGACCTCTGGACGACATTGCGCGCCGATGGCCTGATCAACCGATAGTTTCCATTTTCCAGGAGGAACCCCATGCTGAAAACCATCAACCCGCTTTTGACCGGTGAACTGCTCGCCATTCTGGCCGACATGGGCCATGGCGACGAAATCGTCATCGCGGACGCCAATTTCCCGGCTGTGACAGTGGCGGAGCGCCTGATCCAGATGCCGGGTATCGATGCCTCTTCGGTTGTCGAGGCCGTGCTGTCGCTGATGCCGCTGGATGACTTCGTCGATTTTCCTGCCGCCGTCATGGATGCGCCGGGCGATCGTCCGACAATCTACGCCGAATTCGAGACGATCATCGAAAGCGCGGAAAAGCGCCGCATTCCCTTGGAGCCCATCGATCGCTTCGCCTTTTACGACCGCTCCAAGACCGCCTTCGCCGTGGTCTCGACCGGCGAGCGGCGGCTCTACGGCAATATCATCCTCAAGAAGGGCGTCGTGCGTCCTGAGTAGCAGCAGTCATTGGGGAGGAAACCGGCATGCTCGACAGTCATCAACATTTCTGGAAGGTGGAGCGCGGCGATTATGGCTGGCTGACACCCGATCTCGGCACGATCTACCGGGATTTCATGCCGGAGGATCTCACCCGCGAGATGCGGCGGGCCGGCATAACCCGCACCATTCTCGTGCAGGCGGCAGCAACGCAAGCCGAGACCGATTTTTTGCTGGAGATCGCCGCCCGCACGGACTTCGTGGCCGGGGTGGTCGGCTGGATCGATATGGAGGCGGAGGATTTTGCCGCCCGTCTTTCCCGCTACCGGCAGAACCCGAGATTCCTCGGCATCCGGCCGATGCTGCAGGGTCTGGACGATGACGCCTATATCCTGCGGCCAAGCGTCATCGACAGCCTGAAAGCGGTGGCAGACAGTGGTCTTGCCTTCGATATCCTGACCTTCACCCGGCATCTGCCGCATGTGATTGCAGCGCTGAAACAGGTGCCGAACCTCAGGGCCGTGGTAGATCATATCTCGAAGCCGGAGATTGCAAAGGGCGTGCTCGATCCCTGGCGGGCGCATATCGAGGAGATTGCCGGTTTCAATTCTGTCTCCTGCAAGGTCTCCGGCATGGTGACGGAAGCAGGCGCCGATTGGGCGCTTGAGGATATCCGGCCTTATGTCGATCACGTCGCCCGCTGTTTTGGTCCGGACCGGCTGATGTTCGGCAGCGACTGGCCGGTATGCACGCTGGCGGCCAGCTACGGCGAGGTCGCCAATCTCACCCGCACGCTTCTTTCCAGCCACTTTGGCCCGGAGGAATTGCACCGGATTTTCGAGACGAACGCCGCCCGTTTTTACGGGGTTTAGAGCATAATCCGACCGGAGTGAAACGATGACGATCAAGATTATGCTTCAAAAAGAAACCGTTAGAGCGCCGATCTGATTCAATCAGATCGGAAAGCGCTCTAACAGCTGCCGGGCGGGAGACCGGCACATTTATGAGGAGGAATGCGTTGTCGTTGAATCGTGAGCAACAGAACGCGATCAGGCCCTATGTGCGGCTTGCCGGAATGTCCAAATCCTTCGGCCCGGTAAAGGTGCTGAAGGATGTGTCCTTCGATGTGCGGCCGGGCGAAATCCATGCGCTTCTGGGCGAGAACGGTGCTGGCAAATCAACGATGATCAAGATCCTGTCCGGTCTCTATCAGCCGGATGGCGGTGTCATGGAGATCGACGGCCAGCCCATGCGCTTTTCCACCGCCAGGGATGCCAATGCCGCAGGCATCGCCACCGTTTACCAGGAGCTTCTGCTGTTTCCGGAACTCACTGTCGCGGAAAACATCTTCCTCGGTCACTATCCGCGCCGGAAAATGGGCCGGATCGACTGGCCAGCGGCCCGCGCCAGGGCGCGCGATCTGCTGGACAGTCTCGACTGTCATGATCTCGATGTCGATACACGCATTGCCACGCTTTCGGTGGCGCAGCGCCAGCGGGTGGAAATTGCCAAGGCGCTATCCCACAAGGCCCGTATCCTCATCATGGACGAGCCCACCGCCTCGCTGACGGAAAAGGATGTGGCGCGGCTGATGGATGTGGTGCGCAGCCTCAAGGCGCGCGGCGTCGGCATCATCTATGTCAGCCACCGCATGCCGGAAATCTTCGCGCTGGCAGACCGCGTTTCGGTGCTGCGTGACGGCATGATGATCGACACCCGCGCCATCGGCGAAGCCGATGAAGCCACGCTCGTTTCGATGATGGTGGGCCGTTCTATCGAGCAGCTTTTTCCCAAAGGAGAAGCCAACATTGGTGAGCCGGTGCTGGAGGTAACGCGTCTCAATCACGGCCGTCTGGTTCGCGACATTTCCTTCACGCTGAAGCACGGCGAGGTGCTTGGGATCGCCGGTCTTGTCGGCTCGGGCCGCACGGAACTGGCGCTGACGCTGTTTGGCATCACACCCGCAATTTCCGGCGAAATCCGCGTGAAGGGCAAACCCGTTTCCATCCGCACGCCCCGGCAGGCCCGTGATCTCGGCCTGGCTTACGTGCCGGAAGATCGGGGCCTTCAGGGCCTCGTCAAATCCATGACCATCAATGAAAATCTTTCCATGGCCGCGCTTGACCGCATCGCGCCCGGTCTTTTCCTGAATTTTGCGGAGGAAGCACGCCGCGCCGTGGACGCGGTGAAACGGCTGGGGGTTCGGGCCAGGGCTGGCATTCACCAGCCGGTCGGGGAGCTTTCCGGCGGAAACCAGCAGAAGGTGGTGATCGCCAAGTGGCTGGAAACCATACCGGATATTCTGATCCTCGATGAGCCGACGCGCGGCGTCGATGTCGGCGCCAAAGCGGAGATCCATGCGATGATGAGCGATCTGGCGGCAAAGGGCCTCGCCATCATCATGATTTCCAGCGAATTGCCGGAGGTGATCGGCATGAGCGACCGCATTCTGGTGATGAACAATGGCCAGGTCACCGGCATGATCGACCGCGCTGATGCCACGCCCGAAACCGTGGGTGCCGCCATGACCGCGCAGGCCAAATCGATGGAGGTCGCGTAATGGCCGTCCTTCCGCAAAGCTCCACCCTCTCCACCCGCAAGGCGCCGAGCGCCCGCCCCTTTATTGCAAGGCTGATGAGCGATTACGGCCAGGAATGCGTGATCGTCGCCGCCATCCTGCTGCTCTTCGTCGTGGTGGGACTTTACAACCCCCGTTTTCTAAGCGCCTCCAACCTCAACACCATCTTTTCCGGCAATGCCTATATCGCGGTTGCGGCCATCGGCATGGCGATGGTGATCATCACCGGGCATATCGATGTCTCCATCGGTGCGCTGATCGGCGTGCTGGCCACCATTTCCGGCACTTTGGCCGTCTCCGGCGCGCCCGTCTGGGTGGCCTGGGGGGCGCCGATCCTTCTGGGAATGGCGGTGAATTTCATCATCGGCTGGCTGGTGGCCTATGCGCGCATTCCTTCTATCGTGGTGACACTTGGCATGATGTCCATCCTGCGCGGCGGGCTGATTTCCATCACCGGCGGCACCTGGATTTCCGGCCTGCCGAGAGAATTCATGATCGCGCAATGGAAGCCCTTCGGCCTGCCTTTCCCGATCATCGCCATGGTGGTGCTGACCCTGATTGCGGCGTGGTGGATGCGCAATTTTCCCTTTGGCCGTTCACTCTATGCCGTCGGCGGCAACCCGGAAGCAGCAAAAGCCACCGGCATTTCCAGCGAGAGACGCGTGCTCGCGGTCTTCGTCATTCACGGGGCCTTTGCCGGCATTGCCACCATTCTCTTCGCCACGCAATTGCAGGTCATCCAGTCCACCGTGCCGCCAAACCTGGAACTGACGGTGATTACCGCCGCTGTCATCGGCGGAGTTTCCATCCTCGGCGGATCGGGCACCGTCATTGGCTCGACGCTGGCGGCCATTCTGTTTGCCACCATCGGCTCGGCGCTGATTTTCGTGAATGTCTCGGCCTACTGGCTGCGCGCCGTGATCGGCGGGCTGATCCTGATCACCGTGCTTGCGGACATGATCCGCCGCCGTCCGAAAAAGTAAGGAAGAGCACCATGTCCCTGCGCATCCTGTTTCGGCACGAAACCATTCTCGCCCTCGTGGCCGTGATCCTGCTGGTGGCCCTTGCCTTTCAATCCAGCCAGTTCTTCACCGGGGCCAACCTGCTCAATCAGGGACGGTTGATGACGGAAGTCGGGCTGGTCGCCATCATCATGACCTTTGTGATCATCACAGGCGGCATTGATCTCTCCGTCGGCTCGATCCTCGGGCTCACCGCCATCCTGACCGGCGTTTTCTGGCAAAATCTCGGCCTGCCGCTGGTGGCCGCCGCCTGTCTTGCCATTGCCGTTGGCACCTTTTGCGGTTTTATCAACGGCTTCGTCATCACCCGTTTCGGCGTACCGCCGCTGATTGCCACATTGGCGACGCTGGCGCTCTATCGCGGTCTTGCCGAAGGCATCAGTCAGGCGCGCTCCGTGCGCGGCTATCCGGACTGGTTCTATGTGCTGGGCCAGGGCAATGTTCTCGGCGTGCCGACCCAGCTCTGGATCCTGATCGTTTTCGCCATCCTTGCCAGTGTGCTGCTGGCCACCACCCGGATTGGCCGCAGCATCTATGCCATCGGCGCCAATGAAGTGGCGGCCTTCTTTTCCGGCCTCTCCGTCAACCGCACCAAGATTGCCGTCTACACCGCCTCCGGCTTTGCCGCAGCACTGGCGGGGGTGATCTTCGTGTCGCGCGTCTCCACCACCCGCTCGGACATGGGCACGGGGCTGGAACTCGACGCCATCACCGCCGTCGTGCTCGGTGGCACATCGATCTATGGCGGACGCGGCAGCGTCATCGGCACGCTGATCGGGCTTGTCGTCATCCAGAGCCTGAAAAACGGGCTGTCGCTGGCAGGCGTCAAGGCGGAAGGCACAGCCGTACTGATCGGCCTGATGCTGATCGGCGCCATTCTCATGACCACGGCGCTCAATAAACGCCGGGCCTGAAAACAAGCAATTCATCTCGCATAAAATGGAGGAGGAACCATGCTGAGATCAATGATCACCCCCCTGCTGGCACTGGCATTGTCGGCAGGCACATCGCACGCCGCCCCCGCCTGGACCGGTGCCGACGACCAGCCCACCAGCCCGCTGGCCTGCGACGGCGCACCGGCCGCAGCCGCACCCGTTGCCTATAATGGCGGCACGCCAACCAAGGCGCCGGAACGCAAGGGCAAGACCATCAAGGTGGTGGACGTGCCGAAGCTGGTCGGCATCGGCTATTTCAACTCCACGTCTCAGGGCGTGAAGGAAGCCGCCAAGGAACTGGGCAATGTCGACGCCAAGACCGACGGCTCCACCAAGGCCAATATCGACGACCAGATCACCCTGATCGACAATTACATCACCTCCGGCGTCGATGGCATCCTGTTTTCCGCCAATGACCCGGTGGCGATTGCCCCGGTGTTGAAAAAGGCGCTGGCGGCAGGCATCAATGTCGTGGGCTATGATGCGGATGCGCAAGCCGATGCCCGGCAGTGGTTCGTCAATCCGGCAACGCCGAATGGCGTGGCCAAATCGCTGATCGATACGCTGGCCAAGGAAATTGGCCCGGACGGTTCGTTCGCCATCGTCACATCCACCTTCACCACGCCCAACCAGGCGCGCTGGATTGCGGAAATGTCAGCCTATCAGGCCAAGTGCTATCCAAAGATGCAATGGCTGGAAACGGTGGAAGCGCAGGAGGACAATATCCTCTCCTTCAATCAGGCCAATACGTTGATCAACAAATATGGCTCTGATCTCAAAGGCATTATCGGCATGACCAGCGTCGCCACCCCCGCCGCCGCCGATGCCGTGACGCAGGCCGGCCAGTGCGGCAAGGTCTCGGTGGTGGGCCTTGCCACGCCGAACCCGATGAAGCCCTATATCAAGGCCGGCTGCGTGAAATCCGCCGTGCTGTGGAGCACCGTGGATCTCGGCTATGCTGCCATGGAAGCCCTGCGCGCCGCAGCCGATGGTACGCTGAAGCCGGGCGACAAGACGTTCAAGGCAGGCCGTCTGGGTGAGTTGCAGATCATCAATGGCAGCCAGATCCTGCTCGGCAGCCCCGCCGTCTTCACCAAGGACAATATCGACAAGTTCGATTTCTGACGACTTCCAGCCACTTCCGCCACAGAACAAAAAGTTGTATTCGGGGATCTGATGCAATCAGATTCCCGTTTTTGTGCTGACGGGAAACCTTTCCACGCGACAAGCGGAGATAAGTTGCCAAGCTACCAAAACTTGCCCTAAAAAGCACCAGGCACTATTTCTGCATATTATTTGTGCGAATAATGCGAAATATCTTATAAAAGGGGATGCTTGATGAAGTGGACGCTGATCTGCACTGCCTGGGCCGCTTTGGCTATGGCCACACCGTCGCTGGCCGCCACGGTGGCCGAGGGGGACAAGCTGGCGCAAAATCAGGATCTGACCCTGCGTCTCCTCGATTCCATCAAGACGCTTGATCCGCAGCTGAACTCCGATACGGACGGCTCGACGCTGGATGCGCAATTGCTCGAGGGGCTTTATACCCAGGCGCCGGATGGCAAACTGGTGCCGGGCGTCGCAACCGGCTATGACGTCTCCCCGGATAAGCTCACCTATACCTTCCATCTGCGCCCGGAGGCGAAATGGTCGAATGGCGAGCCGGTGACGGCGGGCGATTTCGTCTATGCCTGGCAGCGGCTGGTCGATCCGAAGACCGCCTCGGAATATTCCTGGTTCCTGGCCACGATGAAGGTGAAGAATGCGCAGGCCGTGATCGACGGCAAGGCACCGCCTTCCGATCTCGGCGTCCGGGCGGTGGACGACCATACGCTCGAAGTTACGCTCGATACGCCGATTTCCTATCTGCTGCCAATGGTGGCGCATACCCCAACCCTGCCGGTACTGAAATCGGTGGTAGAGAAATATGGCGATGCCTGGACCCAGCCTGGCAACATGGTCGGCAATGGCGCCTATGTGCTGAAGGAGCATCAGATGGGGCAGCAACTGGTGCTGGCCCGCAATCCGGCCTATTGGGACAATGCCCATACCATCATCAACACCGTCACTTTCAAGGTCATCAATGACGGCAATCAGGCCCTGACCCGCTATCTCGCAGGCGAGTTGGATGTCGGCCCAGTTCCCACGGGCCAGTTCCTGCGGTTGCAGAAGGAGCATCCCGAAGAGGCGCATTCCACCCCCAATGCCTGCACCTATGGCTATCTCTTCAATGTCGGCCCCAATGGTCCGGCCGCACTGAAGGATGTGCGGGTGCGCCAGGCACTGTCGCTGGCGGTCAACCGCGACGTGATCGTCAAGAACATCCTGCAAGGCGGGCAGAAGCCGGCCTATAGCTGGACCCATTGGGCCATGGCCGGTTTCAAGGCGCCCGATTTCCCCGAAGCGCACATGACGCAGGCCGAGCGCGACGCCAAGGCCAAGGCACTCCTCAAGGAAGCGGGCTTTGGGCCGGACAAACCGCTGAAGCTGACGATCAGCTACAATACCGATGAAGGCCACAAGAAGATGGCCGTGGCCGTACAGCAGTTCTGGAAGGCGCTGGGCGTCGATGTGACGCTGGAAAACATGGAATGGAAGGTGCTGATCGACCGCTACGGCAAGGGTCAGTTCGAAGTGGGCCGTTATGCCTGGTGCGCTGATTATGACGAGGCCTCGACCTTCCTCAATTACTTCCTCAGCAACAATACGTCGAATTACGGCAAATTCGCCAATGCCGATTACGACAAGCTGATCCAGGAGTCCGCGACATCCGGTGACGCCAATGTTCAATATGACAAGGCGGAAGCGGTCCTGCATGAGCAGATGCCGGTTGCGCCGGTCTATTTCTATACCTCCGTCAGCCTGGTGAAGCCTGACATCCGCGGCCTGCCGGTGCAGAACGTGCTGAACAACTGGTATGCCCGCAACGTCTACCGCGTGGCGAAATAAGCATTTGCCGGGCAGGCGGTTGGCCGCCTGCCCGGCACCGATCTTCAGCGGCTCTCAAGACGCTCCTCAGACAATGGATGCGGCGGAAAACCATAATGCTTCGATTCATTCTCCGGCGTTTGCTGGTGGCCATACCCACCATTCTGGTGCTGATCGTGGTGTCCTTCCTGATCATGCATCTTGCTCCCGGCAATCCCTTCAGCCGCGAGCGCGCCTTGCCGCCGGAGGTGATGGCGAATATCCAGGCAAAATACGGCCTCGACAAGCCGCTCTGGGCGCAGATCATTGCCTATCTCTGGGCGATCGTCACCCGCTTCGATTTCGGCCCCTCCTTCGTCTATACCGACCAGACGGTGAATTCGATCATCGCCCAGGGTTTTCCCGTGACACTGACCTATGGCGCCATTTCCTTCGTCGTCGCCGTGCTGGTGGGCATGTCGCTCGGCATCGTCGCCGCCATCCGGCACAATTCCCTGCTGGATCATCTCTGCGTTGGCGTGGCCGTGGGGGCGCATCTCCTGCCAAGCTTCGTCATCGCGCCGATCCTGGTTCTGGTCTTCACGCTCTGGCTGCGCTGGTTGCCGGGCGGCGGCTGGGGTGGGCCAAGCTATCTCGTCATGCCAGTCATCGCGCTGTCGACCGCCTATCTTGCCTCGATTGCCCGCATCACCCGCTCCTCCATGCTGGAAGTGCTGAACTCCAACCATATCCGCACCGCTCGCGCCAAGGGCCTGCCGGAGCGGCGGGTCATTCTCAAGCATGCGCTGAAACCGGCGCTGCTGCCGGTGATTTCCTATCTCGGCCCGGCTTTCGTGTCGATGATCACCGGCTCGGTCATCATCGACATGTTCTTCTCCACCGGCGGCATCGGCCGGTTTTTCGTGGATGCGGCCCTGAACCGCGATTACGCGGTGATGATGGGCGTGACCATTCTTCTGGGAAGCCTGACGATCCTGTTCAATCTGCTGGTCGATATCCTCTATGCCTGGATCGACCCGAAGATCCGGTATTGAGCCATGCTGACCGAGCCCCTGACCATGCAGAGCCTTGCCGAAACGCTGACAGAAGCGCCACCCAAAGGGCGCTCGCCCTGGGTGGATGCGCGCCAGCGTTTTCTGAAGAACCGTCTGGCCGTCTTCGGCCTGGCGCTGCTGATGCTGGTTGCAGCCTTTGCGCTGGCCGGTCCTTTCATCGCCGCCTGGCCGATCGACGAGATCGATTTCAACGTCATGGGCGATATCGCCACCGACGGCGTACCCTCGCTGACCAATGGCCATTTCTTCGGGGTCGATGAACTGGGCCGCGATCTCTTTGCCCGCACCGTGCAGGGCACGCAGATTTCGCTGGCCGTGGGCCTTGTCGGCGCGGCCATCGCGGTGGTGGTCGGTACAGTCTATGGCGCGGTGTCCGGCTATTTCGGCGGGCGGGTGGACAGCGTCATGATGCGGCTCGTCGATATCCTGCTCGCCATTCCCTACATGTTCATCCTGATCCTGATGCTGGTGATGTTCGGACGCTCGATCCTGATGCTGTTCATCGGCGTCGGCCTGCTCTCCTGGCTGGAGATGAGCCGCATCGTGCGCGGCCAGACGCTGAGCCTGAAACAGAAGGATTATGTCGAGGCGGCCCGTGCCATCGGCGTTTCCTCCGCCACCATCATTCGCCGGCATATCCTGCCCAATCTCATGGGCGTGGTGGTGGTCTATGCGACGCTGCTGGTGCCGGGCATGATCCTTTCGGAAAGCTTCATCAGCTTCCTTGGCCTTGGCGTGCAGGAGCCGCTGACCAGCCTCGGCACGCTGATCTGGGACGGATCCAAGACCATGGCCTATGGCACGCTCTGGCAACTGGCCTTTCCGCTGTTTTTCTTCGTCATCACGCTGTTTGCCTTCTATGTCGTCGGCGACGGTCTGCGCGATGCGCTGGACCCGAAGGATCGTTGAGCATGGCGCTTCTCGAAGTTCGCAATCTTCACGTCCGCTTCAAGGCGCAGGGCGGCGATGTCACGGCGGTGCGCGGGGTGGATTTCGACCTGGAGCGCGGTGAAACGCTGGCCATCGTCGGCGAATCCGGTTCCGGCAAGAGCCAGACCGTCTTTGCCATACTGGGCCTTCTGGCAAAGAACGGGCAAGCCTCGGGTTCGGTGCGGTTCGAGGGCAAGGAGATCCTCAATGCGCCGCCCCGCACGCTCAACCCCATCCGCGCCAACCGGATCGGCATCGTCTTTCAGGACCCGATGACCTCGCTCAACCCCTATATGCGGGTGAGCGAACAATTGGAGGAAGTGCTGATTTTCCACAAAGGCATGGGCAAGCGCGAGGCCCGCACGGAAAGCCTGCGCATGCTCGACGCCGTCCAGATTCCCGATGCCCGCTCGCGCATCACGCTTTATCCGCATGAATTTTCCGGCGGCATGCGGCAAAGGGTGATGATTGCCATGGCCCTGCTCTGTCGTCCCGATATCCTGATCGGCGACGAACCGACCACAGCGCTGGATGTGACCGTGCAGGCGCAGATCATGCGGCTGCTGTCCGACCTGCAGCGCGATTTCGGCATGGCGCTGATCCTCATCACCCATGATCTCGGCGTGGTGGCAGGTGCTGCGGAGCGGGTCATGGTGCTCTACGGTGGACAGGTGATGGAGGAAGGTCCGGCACGCGATCTTTTCGCCGCGCCATCGCATCCCTATACGCAGGGCCTGTTGCGCTCCATTCCCCGCCTCGACCGGCAGGACGAACGGCTGGCGAGCATTCCCGGCAATCCGCCCAACATGGCCCGGCAGATCAAGGGCTGTCCCTTCGCACCCCGCTGTCCGCATGCGGGGGAGGATTGTCTGGATCATCTGGCGCCGCTTTCAGCCTTTGCGCCGGGCCGGGCGCGCGCCTGTAACCGAAGCGTGGAGGCACTGGCCTGATGACCGATATCCTGCTCAAGGCCGATGCCGTGCATGTCCGCTATCCCATCCGCAAGGCCGGATTGCTGCCTGGGGCGGAACCGCTATGGCTGAAGGCAGTCAATGGCGTGGACTTCACCCTCAACCAAGGGCAGACGCTGGGGGTGGTGGGCGAATCCGGCTGTGGCAAATCCACGCTTGCCCGGGCGATCATCCGGCTGGTGGAGGCGCAGGGCCGCGTGACCTGGAAGGGCGGCACCGATCTTCTGTCGCTGTCGCCTCGGCAGATGCTCGCCTACCGGGCGGATATCCAGATGATTTTTCAAGACCCGCTGGCCAGCCTCAATCCGCGCATGACCGTGGGCGATTCCATCGCCGAACCGCTGAAGACCCATCGCGAGCATCTCAGCCGACGGCAGATCCGCGCCAAAGTGCAGGAAATGATGGCTCGCGTCGGCCTGCTGCCCGATCAGGTGAACCGCTATCCGCACGAATTTTCCGGCGGCCAGTGCCAGCGCATCGGCATTGCCAGGGCGCTGATCGTCGAGCCGAAACTGATCATTTGCGATGAGCCGGTGTCAGCGCTGGACGTCTCCATCCAGGCACAGATCATCAATCTGCTGATGGACCTGCAGAAGGAAAACGGGCTGGCGCTGCTGTTCATTGCTCATGATCTGAGCGTGGTGAAGCATATTTCCACCGAGGTCATGGTGCTCTATCTCGGGCGTGTCATGGAAATCGCCCCGCGCGACAGCCTCTATCGCAAGCCGCTGCATCCCTATACGCAGGCGCTGCTGTCGGCAGCCCCCGTTCCCGATCCGGCCATCGAACGGGCCAAGACCGCACTTCCCATCCTGGGCGAACTGCCGAGCCCGCTCAATCCGCCCTCCGGATGCGTCTTCCGCACCCGCTGCCCGAAAGCCGCGAACCTCTGCGCCGAACAGGTGCCGGCTCTCAAGGAGCAGCCGTCGCTGGACGGGCACAAGGTCGCCTGCCATTTTCCAGCTACAGCATATTCAGGCGGCGGCTGACGGAAACGGCCATGGTGCGGCGGCTGACGCCGAGCTTGGCGTAAATGTTCTTCAGGTGGAATTTCACGGTCGCCTCGGAGAGTTGCAGGATGCGGGCGATTTCCTTGTTGCTGCGGTCTTCCGCCAGAAGTTTCAGCACCGCTGTTTCGCGGTGGCTGAGGAGGCCGGGCTGCGGCTGATCCTGCACCTGTTCGTTTTCCGGCTGGCGCGGGCGCTTCAGCCCGTGGCCGACGATACGGCTCATGAATTCGACGGCATCGCCACTGAAAGCCTTGAGGCCGAAACGGCGAACCACGGCACGCACGGTCGCTGCAAAATCCTGACCCTCGTCGATGAAGGGCTGGGTTGCCTCATGGGTGCGCGCCAGCGCAATCGCCCATTGCAGATAGGCAAGCGCTTCCTGCTGGCGCCCGGCCTTCCAGGCAGCCCGCACCGCCACGATGCCCGCCAGCAGCCGGTGATGGCCTTGGCCTGCCTGTTTGGTCGCGGCAATCAGGTCTTCCAGCGCCGCGAGCGCTGCCTGCGGATGCCCCTGGGCGATGGCGAGACGGGCCGAGGCGATCTCGAAATCATGAGCCTCCTGCCAGGTCCACAGATCGGGATCGATCCGCGCCTTCATCATCGCCACCTGTTCAGCGGCCTGCTGGGCGGATTCGATCATGCCGACGCCCACCAGAAGATCCATGCGCATGATGCCGGCGGCAATCGTCAGGCGCGGCAGCGCCCGCTCGACGGCCACCTCCTCCGCCTTGTCGATGGCCGCCATGGCCTCCTCGAAGCCGCTGACATGCAGCCTGCTTTTCGCCAGCGAGCGGAACAACCGTGCGAAAAGCTCCACCCAGCTTTCGCCCCGCACCAGAGGCTCGATCACCTCTGTCAGGATTTTCTCGACCGTCTGCACATTGCCTTGAAGGTAGCTCGCATCCGCCGCCACCAGCCGGGCGATGGACAAAAGGTTGCGGTCTCGCCAATAGCGGCTTTCCGCCAGTTGTTCCGCCTCCCGGCAAAACTGAAGAGCTGCGGAAAAATCGCCGCGCAAGGTGCCGATCAGCCCGAGATGGACCAGCATGAAGACCTGCGCATAGGCTGTTTTTTCCTCGCGGTAATGACCCAGCGCCTTGAGGGCACAGCTTCTGGCCGCCTCCAGATCGCCGATCCGCGTGTGGATGATGGCGAGCGTGTTATAAATCCAGCCGAGTTCCCAGGTGGCGTGGGGCGGAAGCGAATCCGCCTGGGCTTGCAGCCGTGCGGCATCGTCCAGTCCCAGACACCGGTCTTCGTAGATATTGATCAGCGCATCGATGTGATCGAGAACGCTGCGATCAATGGTGGCGAGCGCCTGCTGAGACCAGCCTCCACTGGCGTCGAGCAGCATATCCATGCGCTCACGCGCGCCTGCAACATGCCCCCGCTTGGCTTCCACCACCGCGTAACACAGGGTCAGGCCGGGCGATGAATAGAGGATATCGGCGGGGAAATTCTCAATCAGTTCCTCAAGCACCTTGTAGCCTGCCCGCAGGAAAAGATCGACACCACCGGCGCGGCCGATGATTTCCTCCGCCATGCGGAAATCTCCGCTGGCAGCGGCATGCGAGACGGCGCGCTCCAAGAGGCCCTGATCGGCAAACCAGGCGGCGGCGCGCCGGTAAAGATCGCGCAGGGCCTCTTCCCCATCCCGCGCCAGATGGCTGTAAAGCTGGCTGCGCAGGGCAGGATGCAGGCTGAACCAGCCTGAACGGCTTTTCTCGATCACCGGTGACAGTGCATTCAGCCAGTCGCGCCCGTCATCCGTCAGACCGTTACCGCACAGAACCTGCGCCAGCGGCAGGCTGAATTCCTCAAACAGCGCCACCTTGTAGAGCAGATTGCGCACACAATCCGGCAGGCGATCGATCACGGCCTCCTGGACGAATCCGGCGATATCGGCATGGCTACCGTCAAAAAGCGAGGCGCGGCTTTCGTCGTCCTGCGCCGCATCCAGAATACCCCGGCCCAATTGCACCAGCGCTGGCCAGCCGAGCGTGATGCGAAACAGCGCATCGAAATCGCCGTCTTCCGCCACCTCACCCGTCAGCCGGCGCACTTCCGAGGGGCTGAAGACGAGATCGACGGCCAGGATTTCACTGAGAAGGCCGCGCGCCTTCAACCGCGCGGTGGGCACCGGCGGCGGCAGCATGGAAGCGCAGGCCATGCGCAAATTTTCCGGCGCGCTGGTCAGCAATTGTTCGAGCAAGCGCGGCGCTGTGGCAAGGTCGAGATGATCGATCCCATCAAGAAACAAGAGGGACAGGCCGGGCCTGCGGCCAACACTCTCCAGAATGCGCTCCAGACGCCGGTTCGGGCATTCACCTGCTGTTTCGGGTGGCATTTCATCCAGCTGGACGGCAAGGGCCAGGGCAAGATCGCTCAGAAACCTGGCAGGCGGCGTCTGGGGCACGAGCGTCGTCCAGGCACAATGGCTGATCGCGTCAGCCGCCACACCCGGCAGCAATGGCGCGCCGGAGAGAGCCGCATCATAGGCCGTCTTCATCAGCGCGGTCTTGCCAAACCCGGCGGGAGCGCGGAGCAACACACTCTGCCGGCCAAGCCCATCCGCCAGCTTGGAGAGAACATAAGGACGCTCAATGACCTGAAAAAGCATGCGCGGCGGCAGAAAGCGAGGTCCGTCCGCCCCCTGCACGATCACCGGCAAGGGTCTCACCGTCTCCTCGGCAGCGGGACGTTTCAGCATCGGCACTTTCCGTCTCGGTTATGGGTGCAGGGTGCCTCGCCTTGGGCAGGCACCCTCTCCATCACTTCACAGCGGCAAGGCCGCAGTCAAGACCGAAGGGCTGGTATTCGTGCTTGAGGCCGAAGGCGCGAGGCCCGAAAACGGCCAGCGCTTCCCGGGTGCGCATGATAGGCGGCACCCTGACGGCCAGCACATTGACCCGCTGGCCATAGCGCAGCCGTTCGGTGGTAATGGCTTCCGCCGTGTCGAGATCGAGAACGGTGATGAGATCGGGCACGATGGCCAGAACCGCACCATCCTCCTCCTCCGCGACAAGGTTTTCGTTCTGGATGCGGATCTTCACCTTCGGCTTGCTGCTGTCGAAAGGCTCGATGGTCACGACCCCGACAGACCAGCCGTTTTCCTCGCGGCGCGCGACATCGGTGACCTTGCCGGAGGCAATCACCCCGGCATGGCGGTAATGCGTTTTGGCGAAGAAGGCAATCAGCGCGGCAATGGGATCGCTATGGCTGGCCTGCGCCTCCCGCAATGTCCGGCCAATGCCGATGGCCAGCGTCATCGTGGCGGGCACCGAGACATATTTCACCGTAATGCCATCCATGCCGTAATTGGCGATGGAGGCCTGACCGCCCATGCGGATGGTAATGCCGCGCGCATACCATTCGGCTTTCGCAGCACTCGCCGTTTCGATCAGCACCTTGTTGCCGCGCTCGTCCGCCAGCGCCACCGGACCTGCCGGCACGCCGTAGACATTGAAGGTTTCCATTTCCAGCTGCGGAAAGGCACGGCCCATGCCGTCGGCATCGATCACCGGCAGGCGGTGACGGGCGGCCAGCGCAATCGGCACCATGGAATTGATCCCGCCCGCCTCGAAGGGAATGACGGCGGTGGTCTTCACATCGAGATTGGCTTCATAGAAGGCAAGCGCCGTGGCCATTTCCTCCCCGGAGGGGATTTTCTCGATCAGAATGGTGGGCGCCCCCATGGCGCCACAGGCCAGAACCACGGCGTCATCCGCCACCGTCTCCAGCGGGATCAGTTCCACCGGGCCGAACTCGGCAATGGCGGCCTTGGCCATCAGCTTGCCGATATAGGGATCGCCGCCGCCGCCCGTGCCGAGAAGGGCTGCCCCAACGGCCAGATCGTCAATGTCCTGATCGGTGAGAATGGGCATGTCAGGCAAGCTCCTCTATGGAGGTGAAAGGTTCCTGGAGACCGAAACAGGCGGGTCCGAACACCGCCAGCGCCTCCGGCGTGCGCATGATGTCCGGCACCGATACCGCCACCACCGTCACCCGCTGGCCGTAGCGCAGGTTTTCGCTGGTGATCGGCTCCGCCGTTTCGGTGTTCATGATCGAGATGAGATCGGGCACGATGGCCTTGACCTCGCCATTGACGCGCGCCACGAGATTTTCATTCTGGATTTCGATGTCCATGCTGGATGAAAAAGGCGCAATGCCATCGATCCGCGCCCGGCCCATGGTGAAGCCGGCCTTTGTCTCGCGCATCACATCGACGATCTTGCCCTTGAAGATCACCCGCCCATAGCGGTAGAGCGTCGAGGGCAGGAAGCCGAGAAGCGCCTCGATGGGGTTTTGATGGTCCTCATGGGCCTTGCGCAACACCTCGCCAATGCGGATGGCCAGCGTCAGCGTGTTGGGAATGGCGGTGCGCTTCACATCGGCGCCGCTCATCGCATATTCGGCAATATAGGCGCAGCCGCCCATGCGGATAGCGACCGCCCGCGACAGCCATTCCATCTGGCGGTTATCCACCGCCTCGATCAACGCGCAATCACCCCATTCATTGCTGACCGCCATGGGCGAGCCGGAAATGCCGTAAACCCCGAAGGTTTCCATTTCCAGAAAGGGAAAGGCACGGCCCATGCCGTCGGCATCGACGATCGGCAGGCCAAGGCGCGCACCCACCACCAGCGGAATGGTGGAGTTGATGCCGCCGATCTCGATCGGCATGGTGGCATCGGCCTTGCGGCCCAGCCGCTTTTCCAGCCGCTTCAGCGAGGCGACGGCTTCCTGGCCGGAAGGGATCTTTTCCACCAGCACGGTCGGCGCACCCATCATCGCCGTGGGAATGACCAGACTGTCATCGTCAAGGCTCTGCGGGTCGATTACCTCCACCTCGCAGCCCTCGTGAATGCATTGCTGCACCATGAGCCGCCCGACATAGGGATCGCCGCCGCCGCCCGTACCCAGAAAGGCCGCGCCAACGGCCAGATCACCCAACTGCTCGAAATTCAGTTTCATGAAAACCTCACCCGATGACCAGATCGCCGACTGCCTTGACGCGGATGCGGGTGGCGCTGCCCGGCAGATAGGCAAGCGGCACTTCCTCGATATCCATGATCTTGACCGAGCCCGGATGGGCTCCGGCTTTGACCGCGCGCTCCGAAGCCTCGGCCTTGGCGCCGGAGAGCACCACATCGCGCGATGTGCCTTCCAGCGAGAAAATCCGGTCCACTTCGCCGCCGACCTGGGCGATGGCCGCCCCGATGGCATTGGCGACGGATGCGTTTTCCGGGCGGATGACCTTGGACGCAGAAGGCAGATCGCGCGAGACGAGGATCGATCCGCCCCCCACCAGAATGACCGGCAGCGGCTCGGCGCTCGTCTTCATGCGGTCCACCGCCTCGTCCACCATGCGGTGCATGGTGTCGAGCGCCGTCTCGATAGTCCTGGCCGGGATATGCTTGACGCGCGAGCGGTCGCCGATGTCTTCCAGCCCTGCGGCGACGACAATATCGGTGGTGGTCAGCTCATTGCCGCCGAACACCAGGGCACGAGAGGTGATTTCATAGCCGACGGAATCCGGCCCGATCCGCGCGCCGTCATCGCGCACCAGCGAACCGCCGCCAAGACCGATGGCCAGCACATCCGGCATGCGGAAATTGGTTCGCACGCCGCCGATATCGACAGCAACCGCGCTTTCCCGCGGGAAGCCCTGCATCAGCATGCCGACATCGGAGGTCGTGCCGCCGATATCCACCACCATGGCTTCCTTTTCCCCTGCCAGCATGGCCGCACCGCGCATGGAATTGGTGGGGCCGGACGCAAAGGTCAGCACCGGATAGCGCTCCACATAATCCGGCGTCATCAGCGTCCCGTCATTCTGGCTGATGAAGAAGGGCGCGGTGATCGAAAGCTCCGCCAGAGCGCTGCGGAAGGAGGAGACCACCTTGGTGGAGAGATCCGCAAGCGAGGCATTCATGATGGAAGCGTTTTCCCGCTCCAGAAAGCCGACGCGGCCGATTTCATGGCTGAGCGAGACAGAAAGGTCCGGCACTTCATTCTTCAGGATTTCCGCCGCCCGCAACTCCATGTCCGGCGTCACCGGCGAGAAGACCGAAGTGATGGCAGCCGAGCGAATGCCCTTGCGGCGGATGGCATCGGCCACCAGAAACAGCCCGCGCTCATCGAGCGGCGCGATGGTGCGGCCATCGAATTCATGGCCGCCGCGCAGCATGAAGGTGTGGCGGCCAAGGCTCGATGCCAGATCCTGCGGCCAGTCCGTCATGGGCGGCAGGCCCTTGGTGGCGGGCAGGCCAAGGCGCACCGCCGCCACTTCCAGGAGCCGCTTGCGCTCCACCACGGCATTGGTGAAATGCGTCGTGCCGATCATCACCGCCTGGATGTCTGTGACCGAAGCTCCCGTCATGTCCAGAAGCTTCTTCAGCACCGCAACAATGCCCGAGCCGACATCCGACGTGGTCGGGCTCTTGCAGGCACCGATCACCCTTGACCCATCCATCAGGGCCGCATCCGTATTGGTACCGCCGACATCGATGCCTATGCGCATTCTCGTCTCCCACACTGGTCCTTTGGCGCAGACTTCACCGCGCGCGGAGCTGCCCGCACGGAGTGAGCGCCTTGATGTTTCTATGTCGAATTAAGCCATCAACGCCTCGGACCGCTCCGGGTCCCAGGAAACGCTGACGGCCTGTCCAGGCGACAACCGCTCCACATGCGATTGGTTCTGCCGCTCGGCAATCACGTCCTGGCCCGCGACCGACAGCCGGTAGCGCACCAGGGCACCTTGATAGGTCTCCGACATCACCGTGGCGGGAATGCCCTTCCCCGCCGGGCCGATGATGACATTTTCAGGCCGGATGACGAGCTTGACCGCCGCCCCGGCCACAGCGCCCGCCTCGGGGCTGCGCGTTTCCACCGCCACATCGCCGAAGGCAACCGAGAGCCTTGCGCCGTCCCGCGCCTTGACCGTGGCATCCAGCACGTTGGACTGGCCGATGAAGGTGGTGACGAACAGCGTTCTTGGCCGCTCGTAAATCTCTTCCGGTGTCCCGACCTGCTCGATGCGCGCCTTCTGCATCACGCCAATGCGGTCGGACATGGTCAGCGCCTCGTCCTGGTCATGGGTGACATAGACGGTGGTAATGCCCAGCGACTTTTGCAGGTCCTTGATCCAGAACTTCATTTCCTCGCGCAGCGCCTTGTCGAGTGCTGAAAGCGGTTCGTCCAGCAACAGGATGCGCGGCTCCGTCACCAGCACGCGGGCCAGCGCCACGCGCTGCTGTTCGCCGCCTGAAAGTTGACGCTGGTACCGGTCCTCATAGCCCACAAGCCCGACCTGACGCAGGGCCGAGGTCACGGCCTTCTCGATCTCGGCCTTGCTCTTCTTGCGCAGTTTCAGGCCGAAGGCGATGTTGTCCGCCACGCTCATATGCGGAAAGATCGCGTAATTCTGAAAGACGATGCCGATATCGCGCTTTTCCGGCGGCAGATGGGTGACATCATCGGAACCGATGAAGATCTGCCCGGAACTGGGACGGATGAAGCCCGCGATCATCCTAAGCGTGGTGGACTTGCCGCAGCCGGACGGCCCAAGCAGGGAGAAGAATTCTCCCTGCCGGATATGGAGGTCGAGACCTGCAACCGCGACACTGCCGCCATAGGATTTTGCGAGGCTTTTCAGTTGAATATCGGACATCGCCGCTTTCCTTATCCGGCAAAGATGCCGTTAACCGTCTCGACGATCTCGTCTTCGTTTTCGAGATAGGCATTCCAGTCCGGCAGCCAGAAATCCTTGATGGCGTCGGCGCTGTTGACCATCCCGGCCTTGACCAGATTATCCGGCAGCACCGCGTTGGAAACGGTGGGACGCAGATAGAATTCCTGGCCCATATGGGTCATGAAGCTCGGCTCCAGGGCGCGGTTGAGCAGCGCAAAGGCGAGCTTTTTCTGCGTTGGCTCGGCATAGCGGCTCACCGTATAGGTCTGGGTCAGGATCGGCTGCAATTCCTTCCAGTACATCACGGCAAACGGCGCGCCCTTGTCGCGGGCCTGCATGGGCTCGGCATCGCTCTGCACCGCGATGATGACCTCACCGCGATCCATCAGCGTCTGCATATTGCCGGTGAAATCGGAGATCTTGGCCGGCATCAGCGCCTTCATGGCCTCATAACCGGCCTTGAGATCATATTGATCCTTGCCGAACAGGCTGCAGGCCACGAGGAAGAAGTCCATCTGCAGCGTGTTGGAGGTGATGTAGGTGCCGCGCTTGCCGGCAAATTCCGGCTTCCACATATCCTTGAAGCTGGTGGGGGCGGGCTTCACCAGATCGGTGCGGTAAGCATGGACATACTGGTTGAAGGCCCAGGTCACGCCGACGCCGTTGGAGGTTGCAAAGGGCCAGAGGTTCTTGGAATTGGGAACGTTCGGCAGGATTTCCTCGATAGAGTGGAAGAAATCACCGGCCTTGGCCGTCTTGAACATCTCCGGCAGGTTCCAGTTGGTGATGTCGAGCGGCGGCTTTTGCGGACCGTTCGCCACGAATTTCGGAAACCACGGCCAGGTGCTGTCATATTCGATCTTGCAGTTGAACTCCTTGGCGAAGTCGTTCAGCAGATATTTGTGGGCGAGATCGCCCCAGGTGCCGCCCCATTCGCCGATACGCAGAACCGCGCCGCCCGCATCGAAAACCGAGCCGTCATAGACCACATCCTTGGAAAAGGCGTGGTTGATGTTGAAGAGTGGCAGCGTGGTGGCGGCAGCGCCAAGCTTCAGGAGGCTGCGGCGGCTGAGATCGAAGGTCTTATCGGTCATGCATCTTCCCCTTTTTTGTGATGAGACGGCGGTTGTCCTTACCTCAGCCGCCGAAAATACGCTTGAGATTGACGAGACGTGATGTCGCAACCATGGACGCCACCACGAGAAGGATGGCAAAGATGCCCGCCGCCGCCGCCGTGGGTTCGAAGGAGTAGCGCAGCGCCACATACATCGCCATCGGCAGCGTCTGGAGGTTGGGCGCGGAGAGAAACAGCGTCACCTCGAACTGGCCGAAGGAAATGATGAAGGCGAAGATGGTGCCCGCCGAAATGGCTGGCGATATGATTTTCAGCGTGATCAGCCGGAAGGCCGTGAACGGCGATGCGCCAAGCGAGCGGGCCGCTTCTTCCAGGCTGCGATCGAAGCCGACCAGTGCGGCCGTCACCGTGGCGATGACGAAGGGGCAGGTGACGATGACATGGCCGATGACCAGACCCGTGAGGCTGCGCGCCAGGCCGATGCCGGTCGAAACATAGAAGACATAGAGCGCAAGCCCCAGCACCACCCCCGGCAGCA
Organism: Allorhizobium paknamense; assembly: GCF_030815125.1. Classification (GTDB taxonomy): domain Bacteria; phylum Pseudomonadota; class Alphaproteobacteria; order Rhizobiales; family Rhizobiaceae; genus Allorhizobium; species Allorhizobium paknamense. The sequence goes on along the minus strand of NZ_JAUSWH010000005.1, from coordinate 227,549 downwards.
CGATCGGCATCATGAAGAATGCCCTGAGCGCGCCGGTGAGACGGCTGGAGGAACGGGTGAGAAACAGCGCCGCCATGGTGCCGAGCAGGGTGGAAATCACGGTGGACACCGCCGCCACGGCAAAGGATACGCCATAGGCCGACAGGAAGGTCGGCGAGGTCAGAAAGGCGATGACCCAGCGCAACGACAGGCCGTGCGGCGGAAAGGTCAGGTAATCGCCCGCATTCAGTCCGGCGAGAATGACGATGATCACCGGAATGAGCAGGATGGCCAGCGTGAAGCCGGAAATGACCTTGAAGGCGAAGGGAATGCCGGTTTCCTCGCGCATCAGCTTCTGCCTCCCGTGCTGAGCATGGCGGCGCGGTGGTAGACGGCCACCGCAATCAGACTGGTGATGAACAGCACGACGGCAATGGCGGCCCCGAACTGCCAGCGACCGGTTTCCGCCACCTGCTGATAGATATGGATGGGCAGCACCATCACTTTCCAGCCGCCCATCAGCGCCGGCACCACGTAAGAGGAAATGGCGAGCGCAAACACCAGCAGCGAACCGGCAAGAATGCCCGGCATCGACATGGGCAACACCACCGACAGGAAGGCGCGCATGCGCGAGGCCCCGAGCGAGCGGGCCGCCTCTTCCAGCGACGGGTGGATGGATTTGATGACGCTGATCAGCGACAGGATCATGAAGGGCAAGGTGATCTGCACCAGCCCGACGATGACGCCGAAGACATTATACATCAGCGGCAGCGGCGTCGAAATCACCCCGAGCCGCAACAAGGTGCCGTTGATCAACCCGTTATCGCCCAGCAACACCATCAGGCCGTAGAGCCGGATGACCATGTCAAGCTGCATGGAGGAAAGAACCAGGATCATCAGCAGCGTATTGCGGCCGGGATTGACGGTCTTGGCGATCACATAGGCCAGCGGATAGCCGAAAAACAGGCTGATGACGGAGACCGTGGCGGCAATGCCGATGGAGCGCAGGATTGCACCATAATACATGTCACGCGTGAAGATGCGGACGAAATTGTCGAAGCTGATCGTGCTGGACAGCGAAATCACACCCGCCACCGACTTGTTGAAGGCCAGCGCAAAGAGCGACACGGTCGGTACCACGAAGAAAATCAGGAAAAACAGGAAGGCGGGCAGCACCAGCCACCAGAAACCGGCATCCGAGAAACGCAGGGCCGCGCCGCCCCGAGAGGCGGCTTTATCGGCACTGGTCTCGATGTTGCGAACCGCCATCGTCACCTTCGTCTCCTTCATTCCGCCGCCACCGACAAGGCCGGGCGCAGCACGTCGTAGCCGATCAACTCCTTTTGCGGCGGAGCCGGAAAGGTGGTCTTGCTCTGGGTAAGACCGGCGCGCACCAGACCGGCGGCGATGTGAATGGCGGTCGGGATCGGATCGACCACCGGAACGTCAATGCCTTCCGCCAGAAGCCCCTGCCGGAGCGCGTCGGCACAGCCCATCAGGCCGGTGCAGCCGAAAAGCAGGGCCTCGGCGCCATTGTCCAGCACGGCGCGGCGCCCCTCCTCCACCAGCCGGGCAGTGGTGGCGGCAAGATCTTCCTCCAGCGCCAGCACGGGAATATCGACGCTGCGGACGGAGGCAAGCTTGGAAGACAGGCCGCACAGGGCTGCGGTGTTTTCAAAGGCAGGAATGAGCCGGCGCATGACGGTGATGACGGAAAACTTGTGTCCGAGCATGGCCGCCATATGCATGCCCGTTTGGCCGGGGCCCATGACCAGCATATCGGTGATTTCCCGGGCGGGCCTGAGACCGGGATCGCCCATGCAATCGATCACCACGGCCTGCACGCCTTCACGCTTTGCCCGCAACACCTGCGCCAACGTGCCGGGGACCGAAACCGCCGCCTCGAATTCGCTTTCGATCGAGCCAGGCCCGGTGGCGATTTCGGCATGGGAGACCAAAAGCCCCGGATGCTCCAGCGCCTTCAGATCGGCAAGCTTGCGAAAGCCCTTGGTGACGATGGGCGAGATGATGCGGACGTGGACATGATCATTTATGGGCATGCTCATAGGGCATAGGCCTCCAACCCCGCTTTCGGCGATACGCGAAGGTGCACCGAGAGTTGTTTTCTTAAAAGCCCCGAGGCGAGTAGTCTCCACCCTCATTTGGATGGGTGGTTTGGGGAGGTTTTCGCTCAACAACCTATCCGAATGGATAGGGATGACTGCGCAAAATCTGATCAAAACAACAGAAAGTCCAAATATTAATCATCAGAAAAATCTTGTAAAGGTTGAAAATCAACACTTTGGCGCGCCAAGACACAAGAGATGCAACTCTCACCATAAGACCCCACCCACCTCACCAAGCAGCAATGGGGAAAATATCGGACTTGATCATCTGTAAATTCTGCCCTGAACGTTCTGTTTTTCAGTACGCAAATGCATTAAGCGACCCAAGAGCATGAGATGCTCCTTATGAAAACATATTAATTTCAATTATTTAATATCACGTCCCTATCCTTTACATATCTTTTTTCGCAGGCACATGCTCACCTTTTAGGCAGCCAGGGAGCCTGCGGAAAACTATTGCAAAAAGCGTGCATTCCATGGCTTCATAAGGGGACGAGTAGAAGCGGTCTGAGAGCTGATCTCTGGACATTGCTCGATGGATTTTCTATCGAAGGATGACCAGATGACTGAAAGAATTGAGGTATTTCCTCCTTTTTCGGTTGAGACGGAACGTCTGGGCTGTTGTCCGGATAAAGGCCGGACAAGGGCTCGGCAATGCCGGAGCGAGGGCTGCATCCATGTCTCGCCCGCCTGCTTCGTCTTGAACAACACTCGAGATTTTGCCTTCAGTCCGTTCTCTCAAACAGAACAGGATAGCACCTGGACATGGCACGCCGTGCCGCCCTTCGCACCCACCCTTGGTTCTGCCGCATCTCTCGCCGGTCGGGTTCGGCCGCCCGGCAAGAGACTGCCTTAAGCTGGAAACCCTGCCCATGACGCTCAGAAAGCTTGCCTTCGGTCTTCTTGCCAGTTTCGCCTTTGCCTCCTCGCCGGTTCTTGCCGCAGACAAGGTCACGTTCCAGCTGGACTGGCTGCCGGGCGGAGACAAGGCACCGATCTATGTCTGTATTCACCATGGCTTCTGCAGCGAAGCCGGGCTGGACGTGTCCATCGCCTCCGGGCGCGGCTCCACGGATGCGATTTCACGGCTGGCTGCCGGGTCCTCGGATATCGGCGTCTCGGATATCGGCGCGCTCATGGCGGCCCGGGCCAATGAAAATGTGAAGGTGACGGCGGTTCTGTCGATCTTCAACAAGGGGCCGCATGCCTTTTACGTGGTCAAGGGCGGCAAGATCGCCAGCGTCAAGGATGTGAAGGGCAAGACCATCGCCACCTCGCCCTTTACCTCTTCCAATGTCTACCTGCCGCTGGTGCTGAAGGATGCCGGCATCGACCCCTCCGAGGTCAAGCTGATCAAGGCCGATCCCGGTGCGCTCGGACCCATGCTGATGACCGGCAATGCCGATGGCATCATTGCCTGGATGACCGATTTCACCCGCTACACCAATCAGGGCAAGCAGGCGGGCAAGGACATCGTGGCGCTGCCCTGGTCGGCGGCGGGGCTTGAGCTTTACTCCGCCTCGCTGATTGCCAGCGACAGCTTCCTCGAAAGCAGGCCGGACGTCGCCAAACGCTTTGTCGCCGCCTACAAGAAGTCGGTGGAATACACCAAGGCCCATCCGAAGGAGGCGAGCGCCGACGTCACAGCCATGGTCAAGGAACTGGGCGCGGAAGATGTCGAAGGCTCCGTCAACGACACGCTGCCGCTGATCTATAATGACGTGACAGCCAAAGATGGCCTCGGTGTCTTCGAACCGGACCGTCTCAAGGAAACCTGGCGGCGCGTCTCGGCGGCGCAGGGGATCGATCCGGCCAAGCTCGATCCGGAAAAGGTGGTGAACCGCAGCTTCATGCCGAAGGAGTAAGCACATGGCTGCTCCTGCCATTCGCTTCAATCGTCTCGGGCAGGTCTTCACCACCCGTTCGGGTCAGACGGAGGCGTTGCGAAATGTGTCCTTCGAGGTGGCTCGGCACGAATTTCTCGCCATTCTCGGTCCCTCCGGCTGCGGAAAATCGACGCTTCTCCGGCTGATTGCCGGTTTGCTGAAACCGAGCTCCGGCGAGGTCGAGGTATTTGGCCTGCCGGTCACCGAGCCGCGGGACGATATCGGCATTGTCTTCCAGAAGCCGACGCTGCTGCCCTGGGCCACCGTCGAGGACAATGTGCTTTTTCCGGCCCGCCACAAGCGCGGGCGGATTGCGCCGGAAGAGCGCGAGGAGGCGCGGCGTCTCCTCGCCATGGTCGGGCTTGAGGGTTTCGAAAAGCGCCTGCCGGATGAGCTTTCCGGCGGCATGCAGCAGCGGGTGGGCATTGCCCGCGCCCTGCTGATGGATCCGGACATCCTGCTGATGGACGAGCCCTTTTCCGCACTCGATGCGCTGACCCGCGAGGTGATGGGGTTCGATCTGCTGCGGATCTTTGCCGAACGTCCCAAGACGGTGGTGTTCATCACCCATTCCGTTTCCGAAGCGGCCCTTCTGGCCGACCGGGTTCTGGTGATGACCGGCCGTCCCGGCAGTGTGCTGACCGATATTCCCGTTCCCGTCGGCCGCCCGCGCGGCCCTGAAACCGCGAAGGACCAGGCGATCCATGAGCTCTCCTCCCATCTCCGCGACCTCCTCCTCCAGCGTCAGGCAGCGTGATCCCATGGGGAAAAAGCCGGACTGGCCATGGCGACGCCTCACCGACTTGCCGGGTCTGGCCGCGCTCTTCTCCGGTATTGCCGCGCTGCTGCTCTGGGAAGCGGCGGTTCGGCTCTTTGCCATTCCCTCCTATCTTCTGCCCGCGCCCTCGGCGATTTTCGATGCCTTTTCCGCCATCGAGGCCAGCCGGTGGATGGGCCATGTCTGGGCAACGCTGCGCGTGGCGCTGATGGGATATGCGCTGTCCATTATCATCGCCATACCGCTCGCCATCCTGCTCATCCGTTCGCCGTTTCTGTCAAAAACGCTTTATCCGCTGCTGGTCGTGGTGCAATCGACGCCCGTGGTGGCGGTTGCGCCGATCATCATCGTCGTGCTGGGGGCGGGAGATGCGCCGCGGGTGGTGATCACCTGTCTCATCACCTTCTTTCCGCTGGTGGTGTCCACCGCCACCGGTCTTGCCGCCACGCCGCCGGAGCTGATCGAACTGTCGCGCAGCCTGCGGGCGCCCGCCTTTCGCGAGATGACGCAAATCCGCCTGCCCTTTGCGGTGCCTTATATTTTCTCGGCACTGAAAATCTCGATCACGCTGGCCGTCATCGGCGCGGTGGTGGCGGAGTTCTGCGCCTCGGAAGCGGGCATCGGCTATTTCATCCAGTTCTCGACCTCGCTGTTCAAACTGCCGCAGGCCTGGGCGGGGCTGATCGTGCTGGCGGCGATGTCGCTCATCCTGTTCCAGCTCGTCGTGCTCGTCCAGCGGCTGTTCTTTCCCTGGAGCCTGCCGAAGCAGACCTAGAGCGCAATCCCGGAGTAGAAGCGGTCTGGTTTTTTAAAACCTGGACATTGCTCCTCAACAGCCGGTTCATCCGGCTTCACCACAGGAGACTGCAATGAACGCTCAGACCTATAACCTTGCAGAACTGAACAAGGAGACCACCATCGGCGGCCTCGGCACGACGGTGGAACGGGAAATCCCGGTGATCGATCTTGCCGATTTCGACACCCGCAAGCTGGAGATCGCCGATCAATTGTGGCACGCCGCCACCGAGATCGGTTTCTTCCAGGTCTTCAATCACGGCATCCCCCAGGAAGAGATCGATATCGCCTTCGATACGGCCTGGCGCTTTTTCGAGCTGCCGGCAGAGGTGAAGGGACAATATCCCATGCCAAAGGGCACCAATGCCGGCTGGGAGTTCAAGGCGCAGGTGCGCCCCTCCACCGGCACGCCGGACAATAAGGAAAGCTACCAGATCACCCGGCCGAACATGGAAAAGCTCTGGCCGAGCGAAGAGGAACTGCCCGGCTTTCAGGACAGGATGCTGCGCTTTGAGCGGATGAACTGGGAACTGGGCATGCGCATCCTCTCCTGCTTCGCGCTGAAAATGGGCTTTGCCGAAGATTTTTTCACCAAGGCGCATGATCCGGCCTCGGACCAGTATCAATCGACACTGCGACTCATCCATTACATGTCGATGGAAGGGGCGAAGCCCGAGGATTTCACCTTCTGGCGGGCAGGCGCCCATTCCGATTTCGATTGCCTGACCATCCTGCACCAGAAGGAAGGCGAAGGCGGCTTGCAGGTGTGCCCGGGCAAGGATGCCAGCACCGGCGCCTGGACGGATGTGCCGCCGAAGAAGGGCTATATCACCTGCAATATCGGCGACATGCTGATGCGCTGGTCGGACGATCAGCTGCAATCCACCCTTCACCGCGTGCGCATGCCGCAGCCCGGCGAATATATGGGCCGCCGCCTGTCGCTGCCCTTCTTCTGCCAGGCCAATCGCGATGCGGTCATGCAGGGGCCGCTCGGCACCTATGAGCCGATCACGGCGGGCGATTATCTGACCATGCGCATCAACGCGAATTTCAATAAAAACAAGATGTAACGTTGATGATACCCACCGGCAATGCCATCGTGGGCGGGGGAAGGCATCCCCCGCTTTCGATGAGGACGACCATGCTGCACGGACGCGCTTTGCGCTATATCGACGAGGTGGCCCGGCAGGGCTCCATCCGCAAGGCGGCCAAGGTGCTGCATGTGGCCCCTTCCGCCATCAACCGGCATATTCTCGATCTGGAGCTGGAACTGGATGCGCCGATCTTCGAACGGCTGCCGCGCGGGCTGAAGCTCACCAGTTCCGGCGAATTGCTGATCGCCCATATTCGCGACACGCTCACCGCCCATGAGCGCATGCGCACCCAGATCAAGGCGCTTCGGGGCTTGAGCCGCGGCGAGGTTGCCGTTGCCACCATGGCGACGCTCGCAGCGGGCCTGCTGGCGGATATCGTTGCGGCCTATCGCGAGGCCATACCGCAGATCAGCCTGTCCGTGGTGGTCAGCGACCGGGCCGGGGTGGCCGATCTTGTCGGCTCCGGCGAGGTGGATCTGGCAATTGCCTATAACCTGCCGGAGGATAGCCGGCTGCAGCGAGCCGGGGAATTTCACCACCGCCTCGGCGCGGTCATGGCGCCCGGCCATCCGCTGGCCGCCCGCAAGACGCTGCGCATTTCCGATTGCCTCGCCTATCCGCTGGTGCTGGCGGACCGGCGGCTGTCGCTGCGCGAGGTGGTGGAGACAATCGCCCCCAGCCGCGCACAATTGCTGCCGGTGGTCGAGACCAATTCCATGGAGCTGATGAAGCAGCTTGCCTATACCGCGCCCCACATCACCTTCCTGAACCGGGTGGATGTGGACCGCGAGCTTCGGGCCGGTGAACTCGCCTTCGTGCCGCTTTCCGGGGCCAATGGTGTGCAGCGGCTGAACATCCTGCACCGGGCCCGCGGCTCGCTCTCACCGGCTGCCAGCCATTTCATCCAGTTTGCCCAGGAGCGACTCAATTTCGTCGATGCCGGGTGATCACGCTTAGGAAAGAGACATGCACCCCGACCTGAATACCCTTATGGCCCGCCACCTGACCGGCCATGGCGTGACCCTGCTTGCCAATGCCCGCATTCCCGCAGCCCTGCTGACACCGGAGGCTTCCACGGGTCTCGCCCTTGACCGGGACGGTTCGGCCCTTGCCGATCTGATGATCGAGGGAAATGTCATCCAGGCCGTGCTGCCGCCGCAAACCGCCATGGCGGAGCGGCGAATCGATTTCGAAGCGCGGCATGTCTGGCCCCTGCTTGTCGATGTCCATGCGCATCTGGACAAGGGCCATATGGTGGATCGCGCGCCTGATTCCGGCGGCACCCATGCCGGGGCACGGGCGGCCACCACGGCAGACCGGCTGCAACACTGGCGGCGCGACGACCTGCTGAACCGGATGGAGTTCGGCCTCGCCACCGCCTATGCCCATGGGGTCGCCGCCATCCGAACCCATCTCGACAGCCATGAGGGTCAGGCAGACACCACCTGGGCGGCCTTTGCGGATATCCGCCAGCGCTGGCAGAACCGAATTGCGCTACAGCCGGTCGGTCTCGTGCCCATCGATGCCTATGCGGCAGACCATGGCCGGGCTCTCGCCGATCTCGTCGCGGAGCATGGCGGGCTGATGGGCGGCGTGACCCGCGCCTCCGGCGGCACGCATGGCGCGGGCCTGGAGGATATCGACGGACTGCTGGACCGGCTCTTTATCCTGGCGAAGGACCGCAATCTCGATATCGACCTGCATGTGGACGAGGCGGCAAAGGCCGATGCTCTGCCGCATGTGGCGCGCGCCACGCTGCGGCATGGTTATGAAGGCCGCGTCACCTGCGGTCATTGCTGCTCGCTGGCGCTTCTGCCAGAGGCGGAGATTGAAGAGATCATCACCCTGATTGCCAAGGCGGGGCTTTCCATCGTCACCCTGCCGACCGTCAATATGTACTTGCAGGACCGCAACCCCGGGCGCACGCCCCGCTGGCGGGGTGTGACCCCCGTGCAGGAATTGCGCGCCGCAGGCGTCACCGTGGCGGTGGCGGGCGATAATTGCCGCGATACATTCTATGCCTATGGCGACCATGACATGCTGGACACCTGGCGGGAGGCGGTGCGCATTCTGCATCTCGACCACCCTTATGCCGATGCGCCTTCCCTGGCCGGTCCCGTTCCGGCCTCCATGATGGGTCTTGCCGCGGGCAGTATTGGCCCGGGCCGCGCCGCCGACCTGATGGTGCTCGACGCCTGGACGATGGGGCAGGTGATCGCGCGGCCGCAGGCCGACCGGGTCATCATCCGCAAGGGCAGGCTGACGGAAGCCGCCCTTCCCTCCTATCGCAGTCTGGCTCTCTGAAAAGCGCTGAGAACTGCTCATATCACAGCCCGTGCGGGAGGTTCCTCAAAGACGACGCAGCCTTGGGATGAGCGCCTGCACATCCCCCCTGATTATCATGGAATGTTCAAGGAAATGAGAGCGAACTGTCACATGGCACTGTTAGCTCGGGTCTCGGCGCTGATCACCGGACAGGATGGTTCTTGAGATCGCGCCGGATCCACGGGCGTCAAATTCCGATCTGAAGGCCGGAAAACAGCGCCTCAACAGTTTCCTTTCGAGCCATGATTGCCGGCGCCTCCCGTGCCGCTGGCACCGTCATGCCCTAACGAGGCCCATGTCATGAAAACCTCTGCTTTGACCTCCTTCGCGGTTGGCCTTGCGTTTGCCGCCGCCTTCGGTGCGGCCCCTGCCCATGCCGAAAAGACCAAGTTTGAATTCTGGTACGGCCTGACCGGCGATCTCGGCGAGCGCGTGCAGGATGCCTGCAAGAAATTCAACGCCTCGCAAAACGATTTCGAGATCCTCTGCGTCTCGCAGGACGGCTACGATACGGTGCTGCAAAACACGATTGCCGCCTATCGCGCCAAGAAGCAGCCGGCCATTACCCAGATCTATGATGCCGGCACGCTGGACATGATGCTGTCCAAGGCCTTCGTTCCCGCCAAGAAGCTGATGGCCGACAACGGCTACAAGATCGACTGGAGCAACTACTTCCCCGGCATCGCCAATTATTACGCCACCGCCTCCGGCGAGCTTCTGTCCTTCCCGTTCAACTCCTCCACCGCCGTGATCTATTACAACATGACGGCGCTGGAAAAGGCCGGCGTGACCGCCAAGCCCGAGACCTGGGAAGACGTGGCCGATGCCGCCCGCAAGCTGAAGGCCGCCGGTTATGACTGCCCGCTGGGCTTCAACTTCGACACCTGGCCGCTGATGGAGCAGTTTTCCGCCATTCACGACCAGCCCATCGCCACGGAAGGCAATGGCTACAAGGGTCTTAACGCCGAACTGGTCGTCAACAAGACGAAGTTCATCGACGAGCTGAAATTCTTCAAGAAGATGCAGGATGACAAGCTCTTCGTCGTCAAGACCAAGCAGCTCGGCATGGACACGGTTCCCGCCTTCACCTCGCAGACCTGCCAGATCATCATGAGCTCGATTGCCGACCACGGCACCGTTGGCAAGACGCTGCCTGCGGATGTGAAGTGGGAAGTGGCCATGCTGCCGACCTTCAAGGGCACAGAGCGCAAGAAGAGCCTCGTGGGCGGCGCTTCGCTCTGGGTCATGGCCGGACGTCCGGAAGCCGAATACAAGGGTGCGGCAGCCTTCCTCAATTTCATCGCCCAGCCGGACATGGTGGAGTGGTGGTCGACGGTCACGGGCTATATCCCGGTGACGAAGACCGGTTTCGAAGCCATGAAGAAGAACGGCTTCTACGACAAGGCCCCCTATAAGGGCCGCGAGATCGCCATCGAAAGCCTGTCGCTGACCGAACCGACCGACAATACGCGCGGCATCCGCCTCGGCAATTTCACCCAGATCCGCAAGGAATATGCCACGGCCTTCGAAGCGATCTTCATGCAGAATGCCGATATCCAGCAGGAAATCGACAAGGCCACCGAACGCTCCAATGCCGGTCTGCGCCGCTTCGAAAAGACCTATGCGGGCGCCAAGCTGAACTGATGCCCTGATCGCATCCGGGGCTTGGCCTTCAAGGCGAGGAGGCTGACCCATCTTCGAGCCTTGTTAGAAGGCCAAGCCCCGGTCTGTTCTTTCATTTTCAGGCAGGACGGCCACGCCGCCTGCACCCGGGATAGAGTCATGGAAAAGCGCACCGCCTATAAAAGCACCTGGCTGCCGCTCCTCTTTGCTTCACCGCAATTGCTGCTGATCTTTCTGTTCTTCTACTGGCCGGTGTTTGCGGTCATCAACTGGGCCTTCACGCTGGAGCCGCCCTTTGGCGGTGCGGCAGAATTCGTAGGGCTTGCCAATTTTCAGGAGGCGCTGGCGGATCCGCTCTACTGGAATTCGGTGGTGATCAGCCTGATCTTTGCGATTGTCGGGCCGTTTTTCGCCATTCTCATCGGCCTTGTGCTGGCGCTGGCCGTGGACCGGCAATTGCCGGGCAGCGGTTTCTTCCGGGTGCTCTACATTCTGCCCTATGCCATTGCCGGTCCTGCCGCTGGCCTTGCCTTTCGCTTCATTCTCTCGCCGGAGCGGGGGCTCGCCGCCTCCCTCAACGCCATCTGGCCGGATCTCTGGAACCCGGCCAAATATGGCGGGCATGCGTTGGCGCTGGTCATCATCATCTTCATCTGGAAATGGGCGGGCTATACCTTCATTTTCCTGCTGGCCGGGCTTCAGGCCGTGCCGCGGGCGCTGACGGAAGCCGCCGCCATGGATGGTTCCGGCCCCATCCGCCGCGCCATCGACATCCAGGTGCCACTGCTCGCCCCCACCCTTTTCTTCCTGCTGGTGACGATGATGACGGAAGGCTTCGTCGGCTCCGACACCTTCGGCATCGTGCACCACACCACCGGCGGCGGGCCGAACCATGGCACCGAGGTCATGGTGTTCCGCATCGTCGATGAAGCCTTCAAGGGCCTGAACTATTCCGGCGCCTCGGCTCAGAGCCTGATCCTGATCGCCCTCATCATGGTCTTCACCTTCATCCAGTTCCGCTTCATCGAGCGGCAGGTTCATTACAAGTGAGGCGGCGATGATCCAGCGTACTCCCTATGCCGACGCCTTCACCTATGTCCTGCTGGTGATCGGTTTCCTGCTTCTGGTCGGCCCGTTCGCGGTGATCATTGCCGGCGCCAGCCAGTCCTTTCACGAGGTGAACAGCGTGCCGTTCAGCTTTATGCCGGGCCGCGAACTCCTGCACAATCTCGCTGCCGCCTGGACGCGGGGCAATCTGAAAGATGCCATGGTCAACAGCCTGATCATGGCCTCGCTGGTGACGGTGGGCAAGGTGGCGCTTTCGGCCTGCACGGCCTTTGCCATCGTGTTCTTTCGCTCGCCGCTCCGGCACCTGTTCTTCTGGAGCGTGTTCATTACGCTGATGCTGCCGCTGGAAGTGCGCGTCGTCTCCACCTATGCGGTGGCCGCCGATATGATGCATCCCTTCAGCCTGCTGATCCACGCGATCTCCGGCATCGATATCGGCATAGAGTGGAACCTGCTCAACTCCTATGCGGGGCTGACCCTGCCGCTGGTTGCCACCGCCACCGGCACCTTTCTCTACCGGCAGTTTTTCATGACGCTGCCCGCCGAGCTTTCGGAGGCCGCCCGCATGGATGGCGCGGGGCCGGTGCGTTTCTTCATCGACATGCTGCTGCCTCTGTCGCGCACCAACATGCTGGCGCTGACCACCATCATGTTCGTCTATGGCTGGAACCAGTATCTCTGGCCGCTGCTGATGGTCACCGACCCGTCCTACAAGACGGTGATGATGTCGCTGACATCGCTGCTTCCCGCCGATAATGGCACGCCGGACTGGAACGTGACCCTCGCCGGTTCGCTGATCATCATGCTGCCGCCACTCATCGTGGTCGGCGTCTTGCAGCGCTGGTTCGTGCGCGGCCTGATTTCCACTGAAAAATAAGGGGCTTCCCATGGCACAGATCGATATTCGCCAGGCGCGCAAATCCTATGGCAAGACCGAAACGCTGCACGGGATCGACCTTGTCTTTCCCTCGGGGGATTTCGTCGTCATTCTCGGCCCTTCGGGCTGCGGCAAATCCACGCTGCTGCGGATGATTGCCGGGCTGGAAGATATCACCAGCGGCGACATTGCCATTGGCGGCAAGGTGGTGAACCGGCTGGAGCCGCGCGAACGCGGCTGCGCGATGGTTTTCCAGAATTACGCGCTCTACCCGCATATGACCGTTGCCGGCAATATCGGCTATGCGCTGAAGGTGGCGGGCGTGCCGAAAGCCGAGCGTCTGCGGCGGATCGAGGAAACGGCAAAGATCGTCGGCCTTTCCGACTATCTCGAACGCAAGCCCGCCGCCCTGTCCGGCGGCCAGCGCCAGCGCGTGGCCATGGCCCGCGCCATTATTCGCGAACCGCAGGTCTTCCTCTTCGACGAGCCGCTCTCCAACCTCGACGCCAAGCTGCGCGTGGTGATGCGCGCCGAAATCCGCCGGCTGCATCAGCGGCTCTCCGCCACCTCGATTTTCGTGACGCATGACCAGGTGGAGGCCATGACGCTGGCCGACCGGCTGGTGGTGATGAACAAGGGGCGCGTGGAGCAGGTCGGCCAGCCTCTGGAGGTCTATCACCGTCCCGCCAGCACCTTCGTCGCCTCCTTCCTCGGCTCGCCCGCCATGAACCTGTTCGAGGCGAGCATTCATCCCGATACCGCCAGCATGAGCATCGGCAGCCAGAGCGTGCCGCTGTCGCGGGAACTGGCCTTCCGGCTCGGTCGCCGTGAGGTGATTGCCGGGATCCGCCCGGAACATTGCGTCGTCTCGAAGGACAGCGCCGGACTTCCCGCCCTGGTGGATTTCGTCGAGGAGCTCGGCTCCGGCCGCGTCGTGCATGCACAGGCAGGCGGCAATGCCTTCGCCACCGTTATCGATAAACCCGTCTCCGTCCGGCCCGGAGAATGGATCGACATCCACATGCCCATCACCGACCTGCATTTCTTCGATCCCGCAAGCGGCCAGCGCATCGCCATCGACGAGCCTGCCCCGCAGGCCGATGTCTTGCGTGGTCCGGTCGCAACGCCTGCCTGATCCCTCTCATCTCAAGGCGACATCGCCAATCTTCAAGGAGCCCCCTATGACCGAGATCATTTCCGCCATCGGCTTTTGCAACGCCACCGGCCTCGGTGACGGTTCGACGCTCGACGCCTCGCTGCGTCGTATTGCCGATACTGGCGCCGATGCCTGCGAAATCGGCATTTACGGCGAGGAAATCATTGCCGGTGGCCGGATCATCGAAGACCGGACCCAGCGCGTTGCCGAGACCGTCAAGTCTTACGGTTTCAAGCGTCTGTCCCTGCACGGCCAGATCAGCTCGAACTTCATGGACCGGCGACATCTCTCCCATCAGAAGAAGGTGGTCCGCGCCATGCTCGAGCTCTGCAACCGGCTCGGCGCCGGCGTTCTGGTGCATCACAGCGGCAGCGCCCAGCCGGAAGACGGGGTCACGGGTGCCGACCTCGACAGGATGGAGCGCGAAGCCCTGTTCGAAATGGCGGACATCGCCAAGGGCTATGGCACGCGGATCGTGCTGGAAAACATCTTCACCACCGAGCCCGGCCAATACCGCCAGACCCCCCGCCAGGTGGCGGAGACGGTGAAGGCCGTTGGCCATGACAATCTGGTGGCGCTGATCGATTTCAGCCATGCCTATATCGAATCCACCTTCAAGGGTCTGGATTTTCGCGACGAATTGCGCGCCATGGCCCCGGTGACCGGCCATCTGCATGTGCATGACAGCTTCGGCCAGCCCGACACCATGGTTCATTATTTCCACCGCGCCGAGGCGACCGCGCTCGGCCTTGGCGACCTGCATCTGCCGATCGGCTGGGGCGACATTGCCTGGGAGGAGATCTTTTCCGAACTGACCTTCCTGCCGGACACGACGCTGATCATGGAAATTTCCTCCGAGCGCTTCGCCGACCAGCAGCCCGCCTGCCTGGAACGCGCCCGGCACCTGGCATCGCTGGTTAACCAGCGCCACAAGATCGCCGCGGAATAAAGCGCGTGATTTTATGTCCGGCGGCAGACCTCCTTGCCGCCGGAATGCGTCTCAGAATCCCCCTTTCCAAGTCCGGCCCGAGGGTGCAAATCTGCACCGTATCAAAACTGTGCTGCAGGCCGGAGTGCGAACGTGCGAATCCTTCTTGTCGAGGATGACAATATTCTGGGGTCTTCGCTGAAGAAGGCCTTCGAGAAACATGCCTATGGCGTCGACTGGTTCCGGGACGGCGAAGCCGGGCTGGAGGCGACGCGTGACAATGCCTATGACGCGCTGATCCTCGATGTAAATCTGCCGAAGATGAACGGTTTCGACGTCGTTCGCGCCCTGAGGGGACGCGGCGACCGGCTGCCGATCCTGATGCTGACGGCGCTGGACAGCGTCAAGAACCGTGTCGAGGGACTGGACGAAGGCGCCGACGACTATCTGGTCAAGCCCTTCGATCTCGATGAATTGCTGGCCCGCATCCGCGCGCTGGTGCGCCGCCGCGACGGGCGGGCCGCCACCGTGCTGACATGCGGCCCCGTGGAGCTGGACCCCTCCGCCATGGTGGTGCGCCATCACGGGCAGCAATTGCACATGCCGGCCAAGGAATTTCATCTGCTCCGGGTGCTGATGGAACGCAGCGGCCGCTATGTCACCAAGAACGACATCGAATATGCGCTTTATGACACCGACTCCGTCAAGGAGAGCAATACGGTGGAGGTGGCGGTCTATAACCTGCGCAAGAAGCTGGGCTCGGAATTCATCAAGTCGATCCGCGGCGTCGGCTATATGATCGAGCGCTAACCCATGACCCTCAGCCAGCGGCTTTTCTTGAGAATCCTGCCGACGCTGATGATCACCATCGCGATCATCGGTCTTTTTGCCTATCGCAGCGCCACCCGCGAGATCAACAATATCTACGATGCGGAGCTGATCAACGACGCCAATACGCTCTGGGTGCTGCTGCAGCAGCCGCTGGAACGGCGGCATGACCGTCCCACCGTGCAGGTGCCGGATCTCGATTTCAACATGGAAAACCAGCTTGCCCTCAACGAGGACGCCGACGATTACGCCGATGCGCATTCCTTCCGCGTCTGGCGCGGAACGGAACTGGCCTTTGTCAGCAGCAATGCCTTTTCCAAGGACGTGGCGCGCTTCAAGGTCGGCTTTTCCAATTATCGCGACAGCAAGGATATCTGGCGGGTCTATTCCCTGCCCATCCCCAATACCGATATCGTCATCGAAGTGGCGGAAAATGTCAGCCTGCGCGATAATCTGGTCGCCAATATTCTTCTCAACCTGTTCCTGCCGCTGATCATTCTCATCCCCGCCATTGCCGGGCTGATCTGGATCGTCATCCACAACGGCCTCAGCCATATCCGCGAACTGGTGCGGCAGATCCGCTCGCGCAGCCCCGATGACCTGACCCCGATCTCGCGCGACAACCTGCCCCGGGATCTGATACCGCTTGCCGCCTCGCTCAATCAGTTTCTCGATAAGCTGCAATTGTCGCTGACACTGGAACGGCGGTTTTCCGATCTGGCGGCGCATCAGTTGCGCACCCCGCAGGCCGGCATCAAGCTTTTGCTGCAAATGCTGGAAAAGGCCGATAGCGAGGAGGAGCGGCGCGGGTTGATCGCCGATCTGGTGGCCAGCAATGAGCGCGCCATGCATCTGATCGAGCAGATGCTCAATCTGGCGCGGGTCAGCCATCAGGCGCTGCGCCTGGAAGAGATCAACCTTTCCAACCTCGCGGCGTCAGCCATCGCCGATCTCGGAACACTGCTGACCAGCCGTCACTTCCAGGTGGAGCTGGAAGCCGAAGACGAGGAAGCGATGATCCAGTCCGACAGCATGCTGCTTCGGATGCTGATCGACAATCTCCTCGACAATGCGGTGAAATATTCCCCCGATGGTGGCCGCCTGCTGTTGTCCGTGGTGCAGGCGGGGGCGAACTGGCGGCTGTCGATTTGCGATGAAGGACCCGGCATTGCGCCCGAACATCGCCAGGCCGTGTTCCAGCAATTCCACCGGCTCGACATGGACCAGCAGGGCACCGGCCTTGGCCTTGCCATCGTTGCCGGGATTGCCGACCGCCTCTCGATCGCAATTGAGCTCGGCACCTCGCCCTGGGGCAAGGGGCTGAGGGTGGATCTGACGATCCCACTGAGGGCGACGGGCGGTGTGGAGCATTGAAAACATTTATAATTCAGAACAATTATTATGATATCCGGATTTTTCCGGCCTGTTTTCCGATAAAAATGCGATAATTCATTTTCGCTTCATCTTCGCCTAATCTAGCCATCAGCCGGCAGGACTAAACCCTTCGTCAACGCAACGAGGGAGCCTGCCGATGAAGGCGTTCTGTGATTTTGACGGCACGATTTCCACCGAGGACGTGACCGATCTGGTGCTGGACCGCTTCGCCCTGCCGCAATGGCACGAGGTGGAAGCGCGCTGGGAACAGGGCGAGATCAACTCCCGCGACTGCATGAAGGCGCAGGTCCGTCTCATCCGCGCCACGCTTGACGACCTGTCGGATTTTCTCGACGGCATCGCCATCGACCGTGAGTTCAAGGCATTCAAGCAGTTCTGCGACCGCAAGGGCATCAGCGTCACGGTGGTCAGCGACGGTGTCGATTATTTCATCCGCCGCATTCTCGCCAATCACGGCATTCTGGACGTCGAGATCATCGCCAATCGGATGATCCGCACCGTCGAAGGCGATAACGAGCGTTTCGATCTTGCCTTTCCCCATGCCGCCGAGGGCTGCATGCCCGCCTCCGGCGTGTGCAAGTGCCGGGTCATCGGCGCCCATCACGGCCCGCATATCTATGTCGGCGACGGGCGCAGCGATTTCTGCGTCTCCCACAATGCGGAACTGGTGTTCGCAAAGGCCAAGCTTGTCGCCTACTGCGAGGAAAACCGCATTCCCTTCATCCCCTATTCCGGCTTTGCCGACGTGCTTTCCGCCGTCGACGGGCTGATCCGCAAGATGCCTGCCCCGCTTAAAACCCGCGCGGCGACAAAAACTGCCTGAGAAAGAGGAAACACATGGCTGCCATGCTCAAGCTTGCCGATACACCGGCACAGACCAGCGAGGATGAACTGCGCGCCCTGGAGCAGACCTACTGCTCCCACGGCGATACGGTTCACTACACGGAAAACCCGAAATTCTTCGAGCGCTGCGAAGGCTCCTTCGTCTTTGACAAGACCGAGACGCCGTTTCTCGACCTGCAAATGTGGTATTCCGCCGTCAATTTCGGCTATCGCAACGAGCGTCTGAACGATGCCGCGCATCGCCAGCTCGACCGGCTGCCACAGGTGGCCTCGCAATATCTGCACCGCGAGAAGGTGGAACTGGCGGCGCTGATCGCGCGTGATGCCGAAGCCAAGTTCGGCCACAAGGGCCGGGTGCATTTCAATGTCGGCGGCTCGCAGGCCATCGAGGATTCGCTGAAGCTTGTGCGCAATTTCACCGGCGGCAAGAGCCTGATGTTCGCCTTCGAGGGCGGCTATCATGGCCGTACGCTGGGCGCCACCTCCATCACCTCGTCCTACCGTTACCGCCGCCGCTACGGCCATTTCGGCGAACGCGCGCAGTTCATCGAATTCCCCTATCACTTCCGCGGCCCCAAGGGCATGTCCAAGGAAGAATACGGCCATTATTGCGTGCAGAAATTCGCCCGTCTGTTCGAGAGCGAATATAATGGTGTCTGGGATCCCAAGGCCGGCAAGTCGGAATATGCCGCCTTCTATATCGAGCCGATCCAGGGAACCGGCGGCTATGTCATTCCGCCGATGAACTTCTTCAGTGAACTGAAGAAGGTTCTGGACGATCATGGCATCCTGCTGGTGGTCGATGAAATCCAGATGGGCGTCTACCGCACCGGCAAGCTGTGGTCGATCGAGCATTTCGGCGTCTCGCCGGATGTGCTGGTCTTCGGCAAGGCCATCACCAATGGCCTCAACCCGCTTTCCGGCATCTGGGCGCGCGAAGAGATGATCAATCCGACCATCTTCCCGCCCGGCTCCACCCACTCCACCTTCGCCTCGAACCCGATGGGCACGGCGGTGGCGCTGGAAACCATGAAAATGGTGAGCGAAGCAGATTTCGGCGCCAGCATCATGGACAAGGGCGCCCGCTTCCTGGACGGCCTGAAGGAGCTGCAGAAGCGGCATCCGATCGTCGGCGATGTCGATGGCCTGGGCCTCGCGCTGCGCATGGAAATCTGCAAGCCCGACGGCTTCACCCCGGACAAGGCCACGCTCGACTGGATGTCGGACGAGGGCATGAAGGGCGACATGATCGTCGACGGCCAGACCTATGGCCTGGTGCTGGATGTCGGCGGCTACCACAAGAACGTCATCACGCTCGCTCCGAACCTGATGATCACCAACAGCGAAATCGATCTGGCGCTTGCCCTGCTCGACCAGCTTCTGACCCGCGCTGAACGGAGATAAACCCGTGCAACTCCTTCTTCTTCATCTCGATGATGCGTTGGAGTTGCAACCGGAATTCGTGCGCTCCTGCATGATGGCGGGCGCGCACGAAATCCATGAAAAACAGAGCGGGCGCGCGATCCGCCTCTGGGGCAAGGACGCCACGCTCAGTGCCCTGCATTGCAATCTCACCCGCAGCCGGGCGCTGTCGCGCGGCAAGCCCCGGCTGGTCTTCATGGGCTCGGGAGATTTCCACCATGTCTCGGCGCTGCTGCTCTCGGTGGCGCTGGAAGATTATAAAGGTCCGGTGACGGTCATCCATATCGACAACCATCCTGACTGGGTGCATTTCTCGGATGGCCTTCATTGCGGTTCCTGGGTCAACCGGGCTCTCGATCATGGTCAGGTGGCCCGCGTCATCACCCTTGGCGTCTGCAGCGACGATCTCGTTTCGCCGGAGCGCAAGGGCGCCAATCTGGATCTTCTGCGAGACGACCGCCTTCAGCTCTACCCCTACCGCCACGCCCCCAGCCGGGTGAAAGCCCATTACGGCGCGGGCGCCAGCTACGAGCAGAAGGCGGGCAGCCTGCATTGGCGCTGCATCAGCGAGATGGGCGAGTATAACTTCATCGACCGGCTGCTCGCTTCCATCGAAACGCCTGCGGTCTACATCACCGTCGACAAGGATGTGCTGGCGCGCAGCGATGCGCTGACCAACTGGGACCAGGGCATGATGCAATTGCCCTACGTGCTGAGCCTGATCAGCGAGATCGGCGCCCGCCACCGCATCATCGGCGCCGATGTCACCGGTGATTATTCCCGCCCCGATTATAGCGGCTCCCTTCTGACGCGGGCGCTGAAGCACGGGGAAATCCTGCTCGACCAACCGCTTGCCGCCCCGGACCGGGAAGAGACCCGCAATATCAACAGCGCCGCCAATCATGCGCTGCTCGACGTGCTGGCGGAGAACATGCAATGACGCCCGAACCCTTGAGTCTTTCCCTGCTGGCGCTGATCGCCTTCTGCGTCGCGACCGAAACCGGCCGGGAGATCTGTTTCAAGCAGGCGGCCACGGGCCAGACCGGCTGGCAGGCCATTTTTTCTCCGGTGACGGCGCTCGGCATTTTCTTCTGGTTTGTCGAGCTTTTGGCCTGGAGCCGGGTGCTGAGCCTCGTGCCCCTCTCGCTTGCCTTTCCCATCATGGCGTTGAGCTATGTCTCCATCGCCATGGCGGGCACCCTTCTTTTCAAGGAAAGCATCAACCTTCGCCACGCCCTCGGCATCTTCCTGGTGACGGCAGGCGTGGTGTGTGTCGGAGTGACCGGATCATGAAACTTTTTGCCCATACGAAATGGGATGCCGTTCCCGTTCTTTCTGCCTTTGCGCATCTGGCCTTCAATATCTATCTGATCGCCGGTTTCGAGAGCCGCCCCCTATGGCTCTCGGCAGCGCTGGGCGCGATCTATGCGATTTCCATTTCCTGGAACATCAACAGCATTTCGCATAATTTCATCCACACGCCCTATTTCAGCTATCGCTGGATGAATTACGGCTTCAGCCTGCTGGAATCCCTGGCCATCGGCTTTTCCCAGACCTATTACCACTGGGTGCATATGCGCCATCATTCCGGTAATAGCGACCGCCCGAATGAGAAGGGCGAGACCATAGACCCGCTGTCGATCTACAAGCACGGCAAGAATGGTGAGCCGGAAAATGTCTGGTCCTACACCTTCCTCAGCTTTTTCCGCGACGACATCGGCGATATTCACCGCGCCATCGCCAAGCGGCGGCCCTTCGTGGCAGCCTGGGGCCGTTTCGAACTCATCGCTTTTCTCGTGCTTGTGGCCGGTGCGCTGGTCTATGACTGGAAGGCGCTGCTGTTCTTCGTGCCCTTCTACTATCTCGGCAACTGCCTCTCCTCCCTCAACGGCTATTATGAACATCTGCACGGCGATCCGGACGAGCCGATTGCCTGGGGTGTCAGCAGCTACAAGCGCTTCTATAACTGGCTGTGGTTCCAGAACGGCTATCACGCCGAACATCACTATCGCCCCAAGACCCATTGGACCGAGCTTCACGCCCTGCATGAACGCATTCAGGAAGAGCAGAAGGCCTCCGGCACCCATGTGATCAGCACCTGCCATGCGCTCGGCTTCATGGCCAAGGAAAACTGGCAGTCGGGCATCAAGGACGGCAATCCCCATGAAGCTTGACAGGCTGGCCTTTCACACCGAAGGCACGAACGGGCTGGGCGTGCTGTTGATCCATGGCCTGACGGGCGCGCCTGCCGAAATGCGTCTGGTGGCCCGCCAGTTCGCCAAGCGTGGTTTCAGCGTCTACGCGCCCTTGCTGGCAGGCCATGGCAAGGATGCGGCCACATTGCGCCGCACCCGCTGGCAAGACTGGCTGGACAGCGTGGAAGAGGCTGCCGCCGATTTCCGCGCCGAGGTGAAGGACGTCTTTACCGCCGGTATTTGCGCCGGCGGCAAGCTGGGGCTGATGGCCGCAGACCGGCGGCCTGACCTGGTGAAGGCGGCGGCCCTTTATTCGCCCTGCTTTCACTATGACGGCTGGAACATCCCGCGCCACTACGCACTGATGGCGCGCCAGATCCGCTGGCTGTCGAAAATCCCCTTCATGGACCGGCTGAATTTCCAGGAAACCGCCTCCATGGGCATCAAGGACGAGCGGATCCGCAAAATGGTCTCGTCCATGAGCAATGAGGGGGTTCTGGAAAGCTTTCCCGGCCGGGGGCTGGTGGAAATGGAAAAGCTGGCGCGGGCGTTGAAAGCCCGTCTGCCAGCGCTGAAAACGCCGACGCTGATCGTGCATTCGCGCGAAGACGACGTCAGCAGCCCCGAACATGCCCGCTACATCGCCGAGCATCTGGGCGGGGAAAAGCAATTGCACTGGCTGACGGACAGCTACCACATGATCCATGTCGACCGGCAGCACCGGCAGGTGGCCGATCTGACCGCTGATTTTTTCGAGAAACACCATGCTGATGACCGCTCCTGACCGACATCCGCTTGTGCCCGCAACGCCGACCGCCATGCCTGCGGACGCCGTCTTTCGTGGCGAGGTGGTCTCCTCCCTGACCCGCATTGGCCGGGCGGACTGGGATGCCTGTTTCCCCGGAGAACCGGAAGCCTATGATTATTTGCTCAGTGTCGAAAAGGCGGGCATTGCCGGTTTTGAATGGTGCTATGCCGTTGTCCGCAGCGGCGACCGGCTTGTGGCGGCCATGCCAGGCTTTCTCTCGCAATATGCGCTGGAGACAACGCTGGACCCGGGGCGGCTGCGCGATGTAATCGGTCGCATACGGCACATCTGGCCGAAATTCCTCACCTTCCCGCTCGCCTGCCTTGGCTCGCCCTGCACGGAAACCGGCAGTCCGGGCTTTCATCCCGACGTGCCGGAGGCATTAAGACCGGCGGCCTTCGAAACACTGCTGACCGCTTTCGAAGCTTTTGCGCGTCAGCGCAAATCCGTGCTGGGAGCGCTCAAGGATGTTCCACAGCCGCTGGACCCGCGCCTGGCCGAGATCATCGCCGCCCATGGCTATGCGGAACTTGGCGGCATGCCGACGGCCTGGATGGACATCGATTTTGCTTCGATGGAGGACTATTTCGCCCGCCTTTCCGCTGGCACGCGCAAGGACATGCGCCGGAAGCTGAAGGTGCGCGACAAGGTGCGGGTGGAAATTTGCAGCGATGCCGGTGCGCTCCTGCCCCGGATCATGGAGCTTTACCATGATACCCGTACCCGCAGCGAATGGCAGTTCGAGGAACTGACGCCCGCTTACTTCGAGGGCATCCTGAAGAACATGCCGGGCCGGTCCTTCTGCACGCTGTATTTCGTGGATGACCAGCTTCTGGCCGCCAATCTGATGGTTCATGACGGCGCGGTGCTGGTGGACAAGTTTTTCTGCATGGATGCGGAAAAGGGCCGTCCCTACAATCTCTATTATCTGAGCTGGTTCACCAATATCGAGTACTGCCTGACCCATGGTCTGAAGCGCTATCAGAGCGGCCAGGCCTATTACCGCAACAAGGTGCGGCTGGGCAGCCAGCTGACCGCCAATGCCATGTATTTCCGGCACTCGAATGCGCTGGTGCAGCGTCTTTTGCAAAGGGTCGCTCCCTATCTTGCCGCCGACGATACGGACGGAACTGCAGCATGAGGGTCATGCATCTCACCTGGACGGCCATTCCGGCGCTGAACGTTCTGCAGCAAGTCTTCCTGAAATACAGCGCCGCAGCGGCCCCGGCATCCGATGGCGCGTCCTGGCTGATGCAGGTGTTGGGTTCGCCATGGTTCCTGGCGGCAATTGCGGCTGAGGCGGCCTGTTTTCTCGTCTGGATGACGGTGCTGTCGGAGCTTGATCTTGCCAAGGCCTTTCCGCTGTCCGCGATCAGCTATGTGCTGGTCATGGCAGCGGCCTGGCTGCTGTTCGGCGAGCGGGTGCTGCCTCTGCAAATCCTCGGCAGCGGCCTGATCCTCGCCGGGATTTTCTGCATCGCCACCGCAGGCCGGAAGGCTTAATCACCTGATTTGGCTGAATTCCGCTTTTCTCGAGACAATGCTCTCTGGCATTCAAAAACTGATCTGGAACGCCTTGGTCAGGCCGATGCCGAAGCTCATCTGATTGGCGCTGCCGGCCTGGGTGATCGGGCTATCGGCGGCATCCCCGACCAGCCGGTCGAGACGGCCATAGAATTGCACCGTCCAGTCACTGCTGATCTTGTAGGACGCCGAGGCCGCAACGCCGACGGATTGAAGACCGGCATCCGGCGTGAAGGCGGCAAGCTGCCCGCTGGCGGCAGATTCACTCTGGCTCACTCCGAAATAGCTGCGCATATAGGTGCCGTCGGCGAAGGATAGGCGCGGACCGAGAGAGAAGACCCATTTGTCGCCTGCGGTGGTGAAGTAATCCGTTCCGAGATCGACCTCCAGGCCCGTTCCGTTGCTGATGGCCTGACGCACCTCGACGCGCGCGCGCCAGACATTGGGAATGAACCAGTAATTGGCGAAAATACCGGCGTCGAAGCCGTTCTTGATCTCTTTCAGGCCCTTCAGGCTTTCGGAATCGCGCGCACTTCTGCTGTCGCGAAGGCTTACCACGGGGCCGATACTGAAACCCCGCCAGTCGAAAAGGCTGAAATCGAAATTGTCGTCGGCAGGCGAATATTCCTCGGGCTCACCCATTCTGCGCCAGTCGAAGGATGGCATGGCGGACAGATTGTTATGCGCGGCCCCAGGATAGCTTGCGCCGTAATTGAGATTGGCGCCAAGGGTGACAATGCCGGTGATTTTATTCGAAGATGACGCCCCATCGTCGTCTGCCTGAGCGTTCCCCACGAAAACCAGCAGAGCGGCGGATGCAAGCCATGCCACCGCCCCAGCGCTCCCGAGAGAACTGCGCCTGCCTGTGAGCGATTGCATCATGCCAGCCACGCAGAACTCCAATCGCTGCCGCCTTTTCATACCCTTATAGGCGATAGCGGCAGCGACCAAAAGTGCGCAAATGCGACAGGGTTAAATTCATCAACACCCATCAGCCAAGTTTGTGATAGGCACCGCCCTGATAGACGAGGGAGCGGCCACCCGTGAGGCGGATGGCATGAACCTTGCCGATCACGATCACATGGCTGTGGCGCTCGATGGCCTCTTCCACCGAGCAGTCGATGGCGGCGACAGCATCGTCCAGCAAGGGTGCACCGGTCACCGCACGGCTCCAGGCGAAGCCGCGATAACGCTCGGCGCCCTTCAGTCCGCCAACGCCCGCGAACTGGTTTGCCAACGCCTCATGGGAGGGACCGAGAATATTGACGCCGAAAAAGCCTGACTTTTCCAGCACAGGCCAAGTGGAAGACGTGCGATTAAGAGAAACCAGCATGCGTGGCGGATCGACCGAAAGTGCGGTGGCGGAGGTGACAGTCGCTCCGGTGCGGGCCTCGCCCTCACCCGTCGTGATAATGCTGACGCCGCCAGCCAGCGTGCGAAGCGCAAGTTTCAGGCTTTCAGCATCGCCGGGACGATCCTCGAATTCCGGCTTGTGATCGGCGGCCTTGAAGACCTCTCGGGCGAATTGTGTGGTCATCGCTATCATTCCTGTTCGGGTCTTGATGAATGTCAGGATAACAACGCTGAAAACCGCTCTCCAGATTACTGTTTCTTTTATCTATAGTTTTTGTAGAAATTTAAGCTCCCGGCAAGGCTCTCACCGCTTTGCTTTGCCAACACCGCGCCCACCTGATCGGCAACCAGCACGGCATGCTCGGTCACCTGCGGCAGGCCCATCAATTCGCCGAAGGTGCCACGCGCCAGCGGTCCTGCAATGAAAAAGCTGGGAACAATCTCTCCTTTTGCATCAATGGCGCGGGCCGTCAGATCGCAGGCGATGCCGAGACCCGTGCCGCAAAGGGTGAGCACCCCGTCCGCCGCCAGTGTCTCCAGAAAAGGCTGGGATTGCAGCACCCGGCCATGGGCAGGCCCGGTAGTGACGACGATGCGGTCCACGATCAGTTCGGAAACACCGCTGCCCTTTTGCGTGAGCGTGACGGTAAAGCCCTCTTTTGACGGTACGACGTTGCGAAGGGCTGCGGCACGAATAGACAAGACATTGTCGGCGATGGCATCGTCCAGCGCCTTTTCCACCTGCGGCGCGATCCGGAACCGATGCGCATCCCAGAAGGGCCGCGCAAAGCGCACGATTCGGCGGCGCTCCGGCAGCGGCAGCGCCTGCCAGATGGCAAAACCTTGCTGGCGCACGGCATCCAGCACGGCATGCCAGCCAATGCCCTGTTCTGCCGCCTCCCGCAGGCTCCTGCGAATACGGTGCAACAGGTGCGAGGCGCGGCGGGAGGGCGTGCTTGCAAAATCACCGAAGGGATCCTGCGCCACCGCCGGATGGCCGCGCGAGCGCAGACCACGCCGGGAGATCGCGGTGAGCTTGCCCCGATGGCCCCGGCTCCGCAGCGAGGCGATGACATCCGCCGCCGTCAGACCATTGCCAACAATCAGCACCCTTTCGTCGGTCCCGATCCCGTCGAGTGCGCCCTCGCGGGTGACATCGGTGATCAGGCGTGGGTCATCGCCCAGGGCCTTCAAGGGTCGTGGCAGATCGGGCGCGGGATGGGTGGCGGCCAGGACAACAATATCCGCCCGAAGCGCCGGGCCAAAGCCATCTTCGACCAGCCAGCCATCATCCAGCCGGGCAATCTCCCTGACCTTTGCCCGGCGATGCTCGATGGCACCGGAGGCGAGAAAGGGTTCAAGAACCGTGCGGGCATAGGTCCCGAACAGGCTGCGGGCGGGATAGGGCTGACCATCGGCTCCCAAAAGGTGCGGATCCGCTTGCGCTGCGGGGTGGGCCATGGTGAAGCGCAGGAAGCTTTCCGGGTCATCGGGGTCTATGGACATGCGCCCCGCCGGAACATTGACGCGATGGGCCGGATCTTTCGCGCTATAGGCAAGCCCCGCGCCCAACGTCTCCCGAGGCTCGAAGATAACGACCCTTGCCGCATCGCCATGCCGCTTCAGCAGATGAAAGGCAAATGCCGCTCCACTGAAACCGCCGCCGATGACTGCCACCACCGGCTTTTCTTCCCTGACAGGCATGCTGCTCTCCACCCTTGCATGGCATTTTGGACTGACGGCCACAGTCTTCTCCGCCGCAGGGGAGAGGTCAATATTCTCTATAAAATTACTATTCT
This sequence comes from Allorhizobium paknamense, assembly GCF_030815125.1. GTDB lineage: Bacteria > Pseudomonadota > Alphaproteobacteria > Rhizobiales > Rhizobiaceae > Allorhizobium > Allorhizobium paknamense. Next base: position 200,747 of record NZ_JAUSWH010000005.1, on the reverse strand, counting down.
TTTTGCGGCGCAGGATGCAGATATTTTCACTCGTGAAGCGCCGCCCCAGAGAAATCTCCTCCGCCAAGGGCCTGCGCAGTGCAAAACATCGTGCCGGAAACCGTTCTTCACGCAGGCGCACATTCTCATGTCCGACAATGAAAATAATCTACGGATTCTCTCAGATTTAGGTGGCTTTTCCTTAGTTTTCCGCGTCTTAACCCTCATATTGAGTATCCGGAAAAGACGATGAATGGCGTCATGCCGATGTTGAATAGCAGCCTATCTTTCGGTTTCTGTAAAAACAAAGATTTAGAGCGTTTCAATGTTTCCGTGAAGCAATGAAACGCTCTAGGGAGACAGTAGAATGGTCCAAACCCTGATCCTGCCCGGTCTGAACGGCTCCAGCGATGCCCATTGGCAACGGATCTGGGCAAGCGAGCGGCCTGACTGCAAGGTGCTGGAACAGAGCGAATGGGCCTGCCCTTCCCTGCCGGACTGGAAACGGCGCCTGGAAACCGAGCTTGCCGCCAGCCGCGAGGATGTCATTCTTCTGGCGCACAGCCTCGGCTGTATTCTCGCGGCGAGCCTGGCGCTTTCGCCGCTCGCCGCAAGGGTCCGGGCAGCGGTGCTGGTCGCACCCTGTGATATTGTGGAGGTGGAAAGACTTCATCCCTGTTGCGTACAGCTTGATCAGGTGCCCTTGGAAACCCTGCCCTTCGAAACCCTGATCGTGGGCAGTCTGAATGATCCCTATATGAACGTGCCATCGCTCTATCGCCATGGCGAAAAATGGGGAGCGAGCATCCGGGTGATTGGCCATGCCGGTCACATCAATGTGGCCAGCGGTTATGGCCGCTGGGTGGAAGGCTACCGGATTTTCGACCATTTCCTTGAAGATGCGCGCAATGATCGCCGGCGGGCCGTTTCAGTTCACACCAGGGCCGGAAGGGCGCCCGAAGCGGCGCGCTACAGCGAAACCCTTCTGGACTGACAGACGACTGATACGAAGAGACATTGAAGATGACTCTTCGTATTCCCTTTTCGAATATCTCAAGCCATTGACGCATTTGAGATATTCGAAATCTCTTCAAGGCGAGGATGCGTCAGCATCTTCGAGCCTTGTTATGAAAGACATTCTCAGCTTTCAAGCCAGCGCCGCCCTGAGGCGGTGAGATGCGCATGAATGGCGGCCTGCGCTGCTAGCGGATCGCGCACTTCCAACGCTGCCAGGATCGCCTCATGCTCGGCGAGCGCCATGGACCAGGTCTCGGGGGTTTCGAAGCGGCCGCGAATCCGGTCCGACATCGGGCTGTGCCGCTCATCGAACAGATTGGCGACGATCTCCGCCAGCACGGCATTGCCCGCCTGTTCGGCAATGGTCAGATGAAATTGCCGGTCCTGTTCGATCGGCTTGCGGCCCGCGCCGATTTCCACCCGTATGGTTTGGAGAATGTCCCTCAACGCTTCCAGCACGGTATCCGTCATGGCGGCAGTGGCGCGAAGAATGACCGCGCTTTCGATCACCGCCCGCGCCTGCATGAGTTCGGTGGGACTTTCTCCTAGAGAGGGTTCGTGCTTCATAGAAGCACGAACCCTCTCTAGCTCTTTGCTGTTACGTGTTTCCTGACGGAAAACCGGTTCCCACTTTTCCTGGAAACTCTTTTCGTTGTTACGGGCTTCCGGACGGAAAACCGGTTCCCACTTTTCCTGAAAACCCTCTGGCGACCGCGCCTCGATGGTAGGCCGCCCCGCCGCCAGCACATAGATGCCTGAGCCGATGCGGATCTCAATGCTTCCTTCGATTTCAAGCGCAATCAGCGCCTCACGCAGCGATGGTCGCGACACGCCCAGCATCTGCGCCAGATCCCGCTCCGCGGGCAGACGGCTGCCGGGCGGGTATTGGCCATTTTGAATCAACTGCCGAACCTGATCGGCAATCTGTTGATAAAGGCGTCTCGGCAAGGTCATGGTGGTCAGGCCAATTTAGGAAAAGCAGTGATTTTGTCCAGTTTAAACCTGAAAATTCGGCAATAACAAGCTTTTTGAAAAAATTGGCTTGACCAATATTCATCGCTCGGCCTAGCTTGCCCCTCGAAAGCCGGGGAGGCTTTTCGCGAGGAGGAGATCGCGATGGGAGGAATGCCGCAGGCGGCGGGCGGGGCAAAGGCCCCGGTTCCGTTGCTGAAGCTGGAGAATGTCTCCAAGGAATTTCCGGGCGTGAAGGCGCTTTCCGGCGTCAGTTTCGACCTGAGGCCCGGCGAGGTCCATGCGGTCTGCGGCGAAAACGGCGCGGGCAAATCGACATTGATGAAGATCATCAGCGGCGTCTACCAGCCGGATGGCGGCGCGATCCTGCTGAATGGCGAGCCGGTTCATTTTACCTCGACGCTGCAATCGGAAGCGGCGGGCATTGCCATCATCCATCAGGAACTCAATCTCGTCCCGCATCTGACGGTGGCGGAAAACATCTATCTGGCGCGCGAGCCACGGCGCGGCTTTCTCCTGGACCGGCGCAGGCTCCTGGCCGATGCCAGGCGCTGCCTTGACCGGTTGGGGGTGGACATCGATCCCGGTGCGCAGGTCCGCACGCTGTCGGTCGCCCAATGCCAGATGGTGGAGATTGCCAAGGCGCTGTCGCTGAATGCCCGCGTGCTGATCATGGATGAACCAACCTCGTCGCTGACCGAGCAGGAGGCACAGCTTCTCTTCAAGGTCATCCGCGACCTGAAGGCGGAAGGCACCGGCATCATCTATATCTCCCACCGGCTGGACGAGATGGCCGAGATCGTGGATCGGGTTACGGTGTTGCGCGATGGCCGCTACATTTCCACCGATGATTTCGCCCACATCACCATCGACCGGATCGTGGCGCAGATGGTGGGCCGCGCGCTGCAGGAGAAATTTCCCGAACCCACCCGCAAGCCCAGTGAAGAGGTGATCTTTTCGGTCTCGGGGCTCACCCGTCGCGGTGTCTTTGCCGATATCGGCTTTGAGATCCGGCGAGGCGAAATCCTCGGCTTTGCCGGACTGATGGGGGCTGGCCGCACCGAAGTGGCGCGGGCGATTTTCGGCGCCGACCCGCGCGAAAGCGGCAGCATCACGCTTGAAGGCCGCGAATTGGCCATCACCGATCCGCAAAGCGCCATCGAAGCCGGTCTTGCCTATCTTTCGGAAGACCGCAAGGCTGAGGGGCTGGCGGTGAAGATGCCGGTGGACGCCAATCTTGTCATGGCGCGGATGCCTGCGGTCAGCAACGGGCTCGGCATCATCGACCGGCAGCGCCATCAGGCGGTGAGCCAGCATTATGTCGATCTTCTCAACATCCGCACGCCCAGCCTCAGGCAGCCGGTTCGGCTGCTGTCGGGCGGCAATCAGCAGAAGATCATCATCGGCAAATGGCTGTTTCGTGAACCGCGCATCATGTTTTTCGACGAGCCGACGCGCGGCATCGATGTCGGCGCGAAATTCGCGATCTATCAGATCATGGATGAACTGGCGGCCAAGGGCATCGGTATCGTGCTCATCAGCTCCGAACTGCCGGAAATCCTCGGCATGACCGACCGGATTGCGGTGTTTCATGAGGGCCGGATCACCGCGACGCTGACAACCCGGGAAAGCTCGCAGGAAGACATCATGCTGTATGCGTCCGGCCGCCGCCGGCGCGGCGAACAGGGAGCCGATCATGGCTGACATCACCACGGGCAAACCCGCGCCGGAGGGCAGAGGAGCAGGACGGCTCAGCGACCGCCAGAAGGACCTGATCCAGAAATTCGCCGCCTTCGGAAGCCTTATTCTGCTGGCTGCGGTGTTTTCCTTCACCAGCAGCGCCTTCCTGACGGTCAATAACGGCATGACCATCGCGTTGCAGGTCACCTCCATCGCGCTGCTCGGCATCGGGGCCACCTATGTTATCATCACCGGCGGCATCGATCTGTCGGTGGGTTCCGTGCTGGCGCTGGCGGGGGTCGTTGCGGCCCTTGCCGTGAAGGAGCTTGACCTGCCGGTCTCGCTTGCCATGCTGCTCGGCATTCTCACGGGATCGCTCTGTGGTCTCATCAACGGCATCATCGTCACGCAATTGCGGCTTCCGCCCTTCATCGCAACGCTCGGCATGATGCTGATTGCCCGGGGCGTGGCCTTGCAGATCACCGGGGCGCGAGCCGTTTCGGGCCTCGGAGAAGCCTTTGGCGTGCTCGGCAACGGCTCGCTGTTCAGGGTCGAATCCATCGATGACCAAGGCTTTCCCGTCGTCAGCTTTCCCGGAATTCCCTATCCGGTGGTGCTGATGATCGTGATTGCGCTGATCGCCGCCTTCGTGCTCAATCGCACGGTGCTTGGCCGCTACATTTATGCCATCGGCTCGAATGGCGAAGCCGCACGGTTATCCGGCGTCAATGTTGCCCGCGTTACGGTCTTTACCTATGTGGTTTCCGGCACGCTGGCCGGGCTGACCGGCTGCGTGCTGATGTCCCGCCTCGTCACCGCCCAGCCAAACGAGGGCGTGGCCTATGAACTGGATGCCATTGCCAGCGCGGTGATCGGCGGCACGTCGCTGATCGGCGGCGTCGGCACGATCTCCGGCACCGCCATCGGCGCCTTCGTGATCGGCATCCTGCGCAATGGCCTCAACATGAACGGCGTCTCCGCCTTCACCCAACAGATCATCATCGGTCTCGTCATTCTGGTCACCGTCTGGATCGACCAGTTGCGCAACCGTCGCTAGAGCATTTTCAGGAAAAGTGGGAACCGGTTTTCCGCCCGGAAATGCGTAAAAACGAAAAGTTAGAGCGCCGATCTGATTCAATCAGATCGAAGAGTGCTCTGAACACCATCGGGAAGAGAGGAGACTTCCCCCGCCACGGACCCCGGCAGTGTCCGAACGATAAAGGAGGAGAGCATGCGTAAACTGGCATTGGCTTTGATGGCATCGGCAATGGCCCTTGCAGGAGCATCGGCGGCATCGGCGGGCGAGATTGCCGTCATCGTCAAAACGGTAAATTCCACCTTCTGGCAGAATGTGCAGAAGGGCGCGGATGCGGCCATCGGCAAGCAGAAGGGTCATAGCATGACCTTCCAGGGCCCAGCCGCCGAATCCGCCATTGCCGATCAAGTGAACATGGTGGAAAACGCCGTGAACCGGAAGGTCGACGCCATTCTGCTTGCGCCGTCCGATCCCGATGCGCTGGTGCCGGCGGTGAAGAAGGCCTGGGAGGCGCGCATCCCGGTGGTGATCATCGATTCCATGCTGGCGAAGGATGCGGAGAAATACTACCAGTCCTTCCTGGCCACCGATAACCGCAAGGCAGGCGAACTTGCCGCCAAGGCGCTGATCGACAAGGTCGGCACGGAAGGCAAGATTGCCGTCATGTCCTATGTGGCGGGCGCTGGTTCGGAAATCGGCCGTGTCGGCGGCTTTACCGATTACATCAAGGCCCATTCCAAGCTGCAGATCGTCGGCCCCTATTATTCGCAGTCCCAGATGGCGACCGCGCTGAACCAGACCACCGACGTGCTGGCCGCCAATGGCGATCTCAAGGGCATTTTCGGCGCGAATGAGCCGACAGCGATCGGCATGGGCCGCGCCATCAAGCAATCCGGCAAGGCCGGGAAAATCGTGGCGGTCGGCTTTGACGGCAATCAGGACCTGCAGGAATTCGTGAAGGACGGCACGCTGGAAGCAACCGTCGTGCAGGGCTCCTACCAGATGGGCGAAAAGGGCATCGAAACCCTCCTGAAGATCCTGAACAAGGAAAAGGTGGAGAAGTTCGTGGATACCGGCGTGGTGGTCGTCACCAAGCAGAATATCGACAAACCGGAAGCCAAAAACGTTCTTTACTGATTTGGAAAGCGCACGGTGGCGGCAGTTGCCGTGCGCATCCCAGGACATTTGACCGGACGGAAAATACCATGAAGGCCACACACAGGCGCAGACTGCGCAATCGCGACCTTTCCCTGACCGTGATGGGGCTTGGCTGCGCGCAAATGGGCAATCTCTATCGCTGGACCAGCCAGGAGGAGGCCCAGGGCGCGTTCGATGCGGCCTGGGAAGGCGGCATCCGCCTCTTCGATACCGCGCCCTTTTACGGCTATACCCGCTCCGAGCGGCGGCTGGGCACGATGATCACGGAAAAGCCGCGTGAGGAGTATGTGGTCTCCACCAAGGTCGGGCGGATCATGGTGCCGGATGACACGGTGGGCGCCGAGGAAGACAGCTTCGTGGCGCCCCTGCCCTTCCGCCCCGTCTACGATTACAGCCATGACGCGATCCTGCGCTCTTTTGAAGCAAGCCGTCAGCGGCTCGGCGTCTTCAGCCCTGATATTCTCTATGTCCACGACATCGGCCGCATGACCCATGGCGAGCGGCACGACCACTATTGGGCGCAACTGACCACCGGCGGCGGCTTCAAGGCACTGGGCGAATTGCGGGCGGCGGGTCTGGTCAAGGCCGTCGGTCTCGGCGTCAATGAATGGCAGGCGGTGTCGGAGGCGATGGATGTCTTCGATATCGATATCGCCATGCTGGCAGGCCGCTACACCCTGCTGGAACAGGACAGTCTGCCGCTGCTCGATCGCGCTGAAAAGGCAGGCGTCGGCATCGTGATTGCCGGGGCGTTCAACTCCGGCCTGCTGGCGGGAAACCGCAAGTTCAATTATGCGGATGCGCCCCAGCCCATGCTGGCCAAGGTGGCCGCCATCGAGACCGCCTGTACTGAGGCCGGCATTTCGCTGCAAGCGGCAGCGCTTGCCTTTCCGCTCCTGCATCCCGCCGTCGTCAGCGTCGTTTCCGGCGCGCGCACTGCGCAGCAGATCCGCGCCAATATCGGCTGGTTCGAGGAGGAAATTCCATCCTCCGTCTGGCAGGCCCTGAAAGAGCAGGGCATCATCGCCGCCGACGCACCGACGTCGTTTACAGCATCTGATGAGGTTGAACATGAGCAACACGCTTGAAGGCCGGATCGCGGTCGTGACGGCCGCAGGCCAGGGGATCGGCAGGGCCAGTGCGCTTGCCTTTGCCAAAGCCGGAGCCACCGTCTGGGCCACGGACATCAATGAAGAGACGCTGGCAAGCCTTTCCGGTGAGGCGGCGATCCACACGGCAAGGCTGGACGTAACGGACAAGGATGCGGTCTCCGCCTTCTTTGCCGCCACGGGTCGGGTCGATATTCTCTTTAATTGCGCGGGCGTGGTGCATGGCGGCACCGTGCTCGACGTAACGGAAAAGGATCTGAATTTCGCCTTCGACCTCAATGTCCGGGCGATGATCCACACGATCCAGGCAGCACTTCCCGGCATGCTGGAGCACAATGACGGGGCGATCATCAATATGTCCTCCGTCGCCTCCTCGGTGAAAGGCGTGCCCAATCGCTGCGCCTACAGCCTGACCAAGGCGGCCGTGATCGGCCTGACGAAATCCGTGGCCGCCGATTATGTCACCCGGGGCATTCGCTGCAACGCCATCTGCCCCGGTACGGTGGAAAGCCCTTCGCTGGAAGGGCGCATGCGCGCCCAGGGCAATTACGAGGAAGCGCGCGCCGCCTTCATCGCCCGCCAGCCCATGGGCAGGCTGGGCACGGCGGAGGAGATTGCCGATCTTGCCGTGCATCTGGCAGGCGCCACCTATACCACCGGCCAAGCCTATGCCATCGATGGCGGCTGGTCGATCTGATGACCTGATGGCGCTGCCATTTTTCCCGCAAGCGACATTGCTTTGAAAGGATAATTCCATGAAATTTCTTCGCCATGGTCCCGCAGGGGCCGAAAAGCCCGGCCTGCTGGCCGCAGACGGCACGATCCGCGATCTCTCCGGCCATGTGGCCGATCTTTCGGGGGCCGCCCTTTCACCGGAGGCGCTGGCAAAGCTTGGCGCGCTGGACGTGGACAGCCTGCCGGTGGTGAATGCCGCAACCCGGCTCGGCCCCTGCGTGGCGGGCACCGGCAAGTTCATCTGCATTGGCCTCAACTATTCCGACCATGCCGCGGAAACCGGCGCCACCGTGCCGCCGGAGCCGGTGATCTTCATGAAGGCAACGTCGGCCATCGTCGGGCCGAACGATGACGTTCTGATCCCGCGTGGCTCGGAAAAGACCGATTGGGAAGTGGAGCTCGCCATCGTCATCGGCAAGACGGCGAAATATGTCTCGGAAGCCGAGGCGCTGGACTATGTGGCAGGCTATTGCGTCAGCCATGACGTCTCCGAACGTGCATTCCAGACGGAGCGCTCCGGGCAGTGGACCAAGGGCAAGTCCTGCGACACCTTCGGCCCCATCGGCCCATGGCTGGTCACGAAGGACGAGATTGCCGATCCGCAAAACCTTGGCATGTGGCTGAAGGTCAATGGCCAGACCATGCAGGACGGCTCTTCCAGGACCATGGTCTATGGCGTGGCCTTCCTGGTGTCCTATCTCTCGCAATTCATGTCGCTGCATCCCGGCGATGTCATTTCCACCGGCACCCCGCCCGGCGTCGGCATGGGGTTGAAGCCGCCGCGCTATCTGAAGGACGGCGATGTGGTGGAACTGGGCATCGAAGGCCTCGGCACCCAGAAACAGACCTTCCGCGCTGACCGCTGAGACGAGAGCATTTCCAGGAAAAGCGGATCCCGGTTTTCCCTCCGGAAATTCTTGAACACAGAGAGTTAAAGCGCGTCCGGTCAACACCGTTTGCACAGCACAGGACGCAAAGCCTTCTTGGCTTTGCCGCCCCCTCATCCGGCCGCCGCCACCTTCTCCCCGCAGGGGAGAAGGTCCCGGCAGAGGGATGAGGGGGTGGCGGCACAGAAAAACCTGCGCGTCCTGTCCTGCACACCCATTCACCGGACGCGAAACCGGTTCCCACTTTGGCTGGGATTGCTTGAGGATAGAGCCATGACCCGCATCACCGATCTGACCGTCCATGACCTGCGTTTTCCCACCTCGGCAAGCCTGGATGGGTCGGACGCCATGAACCCCGATCCGGATTATTCCGCAGCCTATGTGATCCTCAACACGGACAGGCCGGGTCTTGCGGGCCATGGCCTCACCTTCACCATCGGGCGCGGCAACGATATCTGCTGCATGGCCATCGAAGCGCTCAGGCATCTGGTGGTGGGCGTGGATCTATCGGACATTCGCGCAGCCCCAGGCGCCTTCTGGCGCAAGCTGACCGGCGACAGCCAGTTGCGCTGGATCGGCCCCGACAAGGGCGCCATGCATCTGGCCACGGGTGCCGTGGTCAATGCGCTTTGGGATGCCATGGCCAAGGAAGCGGGCCTGCCGGTGTGGAAATTCATTGCCACCATGACGCCGGAGGAGATCGCCGATATCGTCGATTACCGCTATCTCACCGACGCGCTGACGCGGGACGAGGCGGTGGCACTGCTGACCAGGGCGGAAGCGGGCCGCGCCGAGCGCATCGCCACTCTGGAGCAGGAGGGCTATCCCTGCTACACCACCTCGGCGGGCTGGCTGGGCTATAACGACGCCAAGCTGCGGCGGCTGGCCGGTGAGGCAGTGGAACAGGGCTTCAACCACATCAAGATGAAGGTTGGCCGCGACCTTCAGGACGATATCCGCCGCCTGACCATTGCTCGCGAGGTGATCGGCCCGGATCGCTACCTGATGGTGGATGCCAATCAGGTCTGGGAGGTGAGCGAAGCGATCGACTGGATGAAGGCCCTTTCCTTCTGCAAGCCCTTCTTCATCGAGGAACCGACCAGCCCGGATGATGTGGCGGGCCATCGCAAGATCCGCGAGGCGATTGCCCCGATCAAGGTGGCAACCGGCGAGATGTGCCAGAACCGCATCATGTTCAAGCAATTCATCGTCGAAGGCGCCATCGATATCGTGCAGATCGATGCCTGCCGTATGGGCGGTCTCAACGAGGTGCTGGCGGTGCTGCTGCTGGCTGCCAAATATGGCAAGCCCGTCTGGCCGCATGCCGGGGGTGTCGGGCTTTGCGAATATGTGCAGCACCTGTCGATGATCGATTACATCGCCATTTCCGGCACGCGCGAGGGCCGCGTCATCGAATATGTCGATCATCTGCACGAGCATTTTCTCGATCCCTGCGTGATCGAAAACGCTGCCTATATGCCGCCTTCGCGCCCCGGCTTTTCCATCGAGATGAAACCGGCCTCCATCGAAACCTATGAATTCCAGGCAGGGGGCTGAGGATGAAGGCGCTTCTGTGCAGAGAACCGGGGGAATTGGCGCTGGTGGAACGGCCCGTGCCGGAGCGGCGTCAGGATGAGGTGCTGGTGCGCATCCGCCATGTGGGCATTTGCGGCACAGATTTTCACATCTATGCGGGCAACCAGCCCTTTCTCACCTATCCGCGCGTCATGGGCCACGAGCTTTCCGGCACGGTGGAAGAGGCCCCGCAAGGCAGTGCGCTGAAGCGGGGCGATCCGGTCTATATACAACCCTATCTGGCCTGCGGCGAATGCCGCGCCTGCGGCAAGGGGCTGACCAATGCCTGCCAGAGAATAGAGGTGCTGGGCGTGCACCGCGATGGCGGCATGGCGGACTATCTTGCCGTGCCGGAACGCAATGTGCTGCCCACCGGCGACATTGCGCTGATCGATGCGGCGATGATCGAGTTTCTTGCCATCGGCGCGCATGGCATCCGGCGCGGCGCGATCCGGCAAGGCGAGCGCGTATTGGTAACGGGCGCAGGCCCCATCGGCATGGCGGCCATCATCTTCGCCAAAGCGCGGGGCGCGGTGGTAACGGTCATGGATACCCGCCGCGACCGCCTGACCTTCAGCCTCGACCATTTGCAGGCCGATGAAGGCCTGCTGGCCGGCCCCGCCGCCGAAGCCGAGATCGCAAGGCTCACCGGCGGCGACGGCTTCGACATCGTCATCGACGCCACCGGCAATGCCGCCGCCATCGAACACGGCTTCCGCTTTCTGGGGCATGGCAGCCGCTACCTGCTGCTCTCCGTGGTGCGGCAGGACATTACCTTCTCCGACCCGGAATTTCACAAGCGCGAAGCCACGCTCCTTGCCAGCCGCAACGCCCAGCCCGAGGATTTTCAGGAGGTCATCCGTCAGATGCAGGCCGGCAAGGTCCCCACCCGGGCGCTGAACACCCACCAGGGCTCGCTCTCCGACGGGCCGGCCCTGTTCAAGGACTGGTCCCGCCCGGAAGCAGGCGTGATCAAGGGGATTTTGGAGCTGTGAGGGAAGCCCCGCGTGTGCGGGGAACACGTTGCCAGACGCATATGTCGGTCATTGTGGAGCGAGTGCCACTTTCGAAATCACGTCCAGAGAGTCCCGTGGGCGAGGTTGTCAAACCAAGTAGTTACCCTTATATTGGGATCAGATTAAATGTTTCAGAGCCAGACTAACCGGCGCACTCTATAATCCAGTTCAATAGATGAATGGGTCCAGATTGTGAGAGCTGTCTTGCCGTTTTGAGTGACCGCGCCTCATGACGACCATTAACGACTCGTTTCCGACAGTCGAACATGCGCAAAACAGATTCACGTTCGAACACCTTGTGCCGACATCCATATTCCTTGCTGGGCAGGGGGCTGGAGGGGCCGACATCAATATACGCATTTCCTATCAGACGCACGTATTCTCTCGGCGGCATGAAGGAGGATCCACTGCCTTTGCCTTGCAAGATGAGGCAGGACTTTTAAGGCAGTTTTGCGAGGAGCGTTACAAAAAATCTCTGACGCTTCCAGATATCTGCAAGAGGATGGTTGAGCATAATTACCTAACGTGGGAGTCTCTCGACAAAAATAAGGCAAGCAACCTTGCCGTTTCTGGCCCTGTCCTGACCTCTGGCCTTAATGATCTTGTTGTTTATTACCTTTTTCCGAGCAGGTCTGACGAACACAATGTCGAATTGGTGGTCAAAAGCGCCTATCAGAAAGAAATCGATTTCAACCACATCAAACGAAGGTATAACGTCCGCCAACTCATTAAAAAGGCTCACTTCCAACAAATAAGGGTGCCTTAGAAACAAAAAAGGCTCCCGACAGGAGCCTTTCCCATGGCGTTTCCGCCGAACGAGTGTGCCTTACCGTGGTGTACCGACCTCTAAGGGTGCACTTGCAACAGCGACCTTTCGGAAGCCTCGTTGTCTGCTGCTAAAAGCTATATAACTCGGCACGACGACTATTTCAAGACCAGTTCAGCCCCGCGTGTGCGGGGAACACCGAAGGGCGCTTCGGAACGGCTGGCGAACAGACGGTTCAGCCCCGCATGTGCGGGGAACACGGGTTATCTCGATCCCATACCCTTGCGCCTCACGGTTCAGCCCCGCATGTGCGGGGAACACCGGCACGGACTATCAAGGATGTCGGTGAAGAACGGTTCAGCCCCGCATGTGCGGGGAACACCCGCACGGCATGGCCTTTGCAAGCTCAGTCAGCGGTTCAGCCCCGCATGTGCGGGGAACACTCTTCCTCCCAACATATTGAAAAACATCATCATCTTCAATGTTCAAAAAACCTACCGAATTTTCGGTCGCAAAAAGCCCGGCTATGCGGGTCCGGGGGGTGGAAGGAAACGAGGCGGAAGCCGTCGAAATCGACGGGGACGCGGCGGTTGGCGCCGACGGTTTCGAAGGTGAAGCCCGCGTCGTTGGGGCTGGAATGGATCAGCACCGCATTGCCCTCACCAATGGCCGTCTTCACTTCGTCCCAGATCTTTTCGCGGGTGCGTTTGCCGTAATTGCCGACATAGATCCCGGCGCGCACTTCCAGAAGCCAGACGGCCAGGCGTCCGCGCAGGCGGGGCGGGGCATTTTCCACCACGATGGTCATCATCTTCCCTACCCCCTGTGACCGAGATCGCCGGAGGGCGGGCCATCGTCGAATTGCGGCGGCTGGGCGTCTTCGGGCGGCGCAGGCGGCGCTTCGCCTGCAGCGGCCAGCACGTCTTCGATGGCGGGGATGATCTTGCCCAGAAGCCCGCTGGCGCGGAAAACATCGCGGCAGGCGCGGCGCACCGCCCGGTCCGGCGGTTCTTCCAGCCTACCCTTTGCCGCCTTGCCGGCAATCTCGAAGGCCACCGGCACCACGGTTTCAAACTTGAAGAGATCGGCAATGTCATAGACGAAGGAGAGCGGCCTGCCCGTGTGCAGGAAGCCGATGGCGGGCGCATAGCCCGCCGCCAGCACCGCCGCTTCCGAAAGCCCGTGCAGGCAGGCGGTGGCGGCGGAAAGGCAGCGGTTGGGAATATCGGAAGCCTCCCAATCGCTGCGGTCATAGGCGCGGCGGTTCCATTCCACGCCGTGCCGTTCGGCCAGCAATTCATACATCTTGCGCACCCGCACGCCTTCGATGCCGCGCAACTGGTCGATGGAGCGGCGGGCGGGCGCTTCCTCGCCAAAGCGCAGTTCGAACATGCGGCGCACCACCTTGAGGCGGCTTGCCTCATCCAGCGCCAGCCGCGCCTGATAGAGCAACCGGTCGGCGCGAGCGCCGCCCGGCTGGCCGGAGGCGTAAAGCCGCACCCCCGCCTCCCCCACCCAGACCAGCAGCGTGCCCGCCCGCGCCGCCAAGGCGGCAGCGGCATGGCTGATGCGCGTGCCGGGCTCCAGCATCAGGCAGGCAAAACCGCCCACCGGGATGTGCGTGCGGATGCCGGTCTTGTCCACCACGACGAAAGCGCCGTCGATCACATCGATCTGCCCATATTCGATGAACAGGATGGAGGATCGCTCCTTCATCGGGATCGGCGCAGGCGGCGTGAGCCCCGGCATGCCGCCTTTCTGTCCCCCTGCCATGTCAGGCGCGCCGCAGAAGCATCAGTCCGTGGCCGAAGGCCCGCGCCCGCCCGAAGCCGCTGACCACCCGCGCCAGAAAGGCCTCCGGCTCTTCCACCCTCAGCACGCCGGAAAAATCGAGCCGGCTATGCACGGCGCGCTTTCGCCCGCGTTTGTCCATGCGGCGGCGATTTTCCGGATCGACGTCGAACTGTTCATAGCCGTCAATGGCCACGCCGTCGGGATCGGGCAGGCTGAAGCCGGATTTTTCAGCCTGCCGCGATAGCCAGGCAAGACCCTGCTCGCGGATCAGCCGTGGCCGCGCCTCGGCCCGTTCTGCGGCCGGAATGGCATGCAGCGCCCGCATCACCACATCATGCCTGCGGGTCTTGCGCTTGCCGTTCTCATCCTCCGAGGTCTGAACGGAGGGGTTGGCGCGCAGGGAAAAGCCCAGGCGGTCTCCTGCTTTCAACACCGGCGCGAAGGGCTTGGTGTCGAGGGTGAAGAGCCCCATCCGGTCTTCCGGCGCCTCGCGGGAGAGAATGATGAAGCCATCCTGCCCCGGACGCTGACCGGGCACGTCCATCTCGCGATAGAGAAAGGGGCGCTCGGTTGCGGTTTCAGAAAACAGCGTCCAGACGAGGCGGTGCGACAAGGCCATGCGCCGGTCCTGTTCGCCGGGAAAGAGGATCGGTCCCAGCCGCCGGAAATCGGCGGAAAGGCGCGCTCGCGTCAGATAAAACGAGCTCATGCCGCTGCCCCCGCTGTTTCAGGCGCGTGAAACACCCCGACCACCTCCTGCCGCAGGGCAAATTGCCAGCTTTGGCGCGAGCCCGTCAGGTCACGGCGCGTCTCGGTGTGAAGCCGGGTGATGGCACCCCAGCTTTCTTGCGGAAATTCGGCATCCAGCGCCACGTCGCGGCCGGGTTGCAGGCACGGCAATCCGGCCTGTTCCAGAGGCCCGGCCAAGTTGGCGTCATAGGTTGCGAACCCCTCGCTCACCGTCTCGGCGCTCACGGCGCGGGCGGCGAGCGGCGCGGAAAACGGGCAGGAGCGGCGTCCGGCAAACAGCGGAAAGGCGGGCCGGTTCAGCGCTTCGGCGAGCGCCTGCGGTCTGACGGTGAGCGCGGGTTTTGGCCAGATCAGCACGGTAAAGGCGACGTCCATCCAGTAATCCCGCCGCGAGACGATAGTGCCGAGCAGATCCTTGTCCGCCAGCTCCTGCCGCCGGGTGGCAAACGAGCGCTTGCGGCTTTGCGGCGGTGTCTGGGCGGTGTGAAAATCGGCCAGCGGCGGCCCGATGCGGTCGCTGCGCACCGCCATCAGAAAGCCTTGCGCCAGCACGGGTACGGCGGGGTCGTCACGGGTGAGGCCAAGGGCTGCGGCCAGAAGCCCGGCGATGCCGGAATGGGACGGACGCCGCCAACTGCCGCGCCGTTCCCCCACTTGCAGGTCGCCGAAGGCGGCCAGCGCCGCCTCCATGCGAAAGACGACAAGCTCAGCCATGGCTCATGCCTTTCCATCCGTCACGAAGGCGATGATTTCGGCGAGCGAGCCCTGACCGGTTTCGAAATCCATGATCGCATGCGTCATGTCGCCTTCGCCGTAAGCCTTGGCAAACTTGCCGCGCAGATCCAGCAATGCGGTCACCGAGGCTTGCAAGGCATCTTCGGCCTTGACGGGCCGGGCAAAGGCACCGGCCAGCGTGCGCGGCTGTTCGCTGCCCTTTTCCGCCAGAATGAAGGCGGCGCGGCCATGGGCGGCAAAACTGTTCTGCTTGCCGCCGGGCAGCACCTTGGCTGCCGCCTCCGTCAGCGCGGCCACGGCGGAAGCGGCTAGGGCCTCGTCCCCGCCCAGATTTTTCACCAGCTGGTTCTTGTCGATGCAGAGATAGAGATAGAAGACGCCGGAGCCATAACCGGCATTGCCGACAAAACCCGCGCCCGCATCTTCCTCGCCCCGGTTCAGGTCATCGACGGCGGTGTAATAATCATCCTCCACCACGACACGGTGGGTGGTGATGGCATGGGCCACCTGCACCGCCGCCTCGCGGTTGAAATCCGGATTATCGGCCAGCATGCGGCCAAACATGGCGATATCCACCGCCGTATCGGCGCGCTTCAGCACGTCCTGCGGAAATTTCTTCTCGTCCACCGCCTCGCCAGCGGCCAGCTTGTCCGCCAGTTGGAACGCCGCCTGCTTCTCCTCGGGCGAGATGAAAGCGAGCTGGCGGGTGTATAGCGCCTTCTTCTCGTCCTTTTCATCCTCCGCCTTGCCGAAAACGGTGATGACCTTGCGGGTCACCTCCTGCGCCTTTTCGGCAGCAATGCCCTGGTCCAGCAGATGTTTCTGCACCTCCTCGCCAAAGCGGCGGGTGCGGCTGCCGAGATGGCCGGCCATGGCCGTTTCGAACACGGTGGAGGTGCGCCAGGCGCGCTTGAGGCTTTGCGAAGACAGGCGAAGGCGCGGCTCGCCGCCGACAATCGCCGTCTTCGGCGCGCCGGTATCGTCACGGTTCAGGTTTGCGGGCGGCACGAAGGTGAGAAGATGCAGTTGCAGAAAGGTCGTCATGATAAAAGTCCCCGAAAGAAGTCATTACGTGGCGGCGGCGGGTGCGGCCATGCCAGCCTGGAAATAGTCGAAGGCGAAGCGGGTGCGGGTGGCATCCTCGTCCCAGGTCAGCATCAACAGGGCCAGGCTGCGCAGATCGGCGCGATGATCGTTGAGCGCCACGGCGCGGCGAAAATCGCGCACGATCTCCTCATCACCCCGCGCCTGCAGCAATTGCCGGAACCGCAGCGGATGCAGAGCAGGCGTCTCGCCCGCGCCCAGCGATGCACCGAAGGCGCGGTATTGGCCCGGCTCCCCCCGCTCTTCCTCCCGCACATGCGCCAGCACCAGCGCCACGCGCAGCGTCAAGGCCAGGCGTTTTTCGCGGAAATCGCCGCCCTCCCAGAGCCGCCGGTAAAGCGCATGCACGGCGGCAATCCGCGCGGCCTCGGCAAAGCCCGCCCGGCGCAGGCGCGCCAGCGAGGCGCGGTCTTCCTTGCTCTCCCCATGCCCGTGAAGATCACGCCACCATTCGGCGGCGATCCCCGCCCGGGCAGCGGCGGTCATTTTCTCTGTCTCCGTCACTTGCGGCCTCCTTTTGCCGTCCGCTTCGGTTCCGGGGCCATCAGGCCCAGGCTCTTATAGAGGGATTTGCCGGATGGCCCCGCCCCATGAAGGGCAGAGGCCAGCAGGCTTCGCGCCAGCACCAGCGCGCGCATGGCGTTGAGATCGTTGGCATTGACCATCACCGCATCCGCCCGCACATGGCGGTCGAAGATCGCAAGGGCTGCGGGGCGCAAGGTGTTTTCCAGCCATTCCGAGGCCAGAGAGGCGGCGGTTTCGGTGTCTTCCTCGGCCTCGTGACGGGCTTCGAACCGGGCGACGGCACTGGCCAGAAGCGCAAAAAACGCCCCTTCCGTCTCGGCCCAGAAGCTTTCGCGGATGACGTCCAGCTCCGCGCCATCGCCGCCTCGTGCGGCCTTCATCTGCGAGAGCATCAGCCGGGAAACCTCCGAGGCCGCCTCGACAAGGGCGGCCACCAGCCCTTCCAGCCGCGTCTGCTTTTGCTGGCTGGAGCAGAAAAACAGCGGCATTTCGGCCTCCACGAAGCCGCGCGCCTTCATATTGTCCATGTCGTAACCGCAAAGCCTGAGCCGCGTCTGCCCCTTGATGCGCGCCCCGGCCACGCGCACGCATTGCGCCGGTTCCCGCGTGCCATCGGCCCTGGACTGGGTGAAATTCGGCCAGTTGCGATAGGAAATGCTACCCGGCTGCGGATGCACAGGCAGGGGTTCGCTGCCCGGCTTGACGCGGTAAAACGGCGTGAGCGGATGCGGCACCGCCTGATAATTCACCCCATAGGGTCGGGTGCGGTAGCTGCGCAAAATGACGTCATCGACAATGCCCGTCAGCGCGCAGGGCAGGCCATCCCTGTTCGGTTCGAAATCCAGCCGGATCCGGCGTGGCATGCCCCAGAAGCATTGGGCGGGGTGCATATCGTTGAAGGTGGTTTCGACGCCGCCCTTGTCGGAGATGCGGGTGGGACCCAGCCAGGGAAATGTCTTTTGCGGCTTATCCAGCGGAGCCCCCACGGCATCCATGTCGAACAGCGGCACGACATTCAGCCACAACAGATGCCACAGCGTTTGCCGCCCGGCATCCGCCTGCGGCGGCAGAACCAGCGTGGTGAGCGGCCCGCCGCCGCGAAGCCCGGTGCGATGCCCCGCCCCGCCGGAGGGCGCAAAGCTTTGCAGCGCATAAAGCGCAATGGCCGCGGCCTTGCGCGACAGGACGGTGACCCCGCCCCGCTTGACGAAGAGATCGGCATTGTTCTTCTCGGTATTGGCGCCCGGCTGCTCGATCAAGAGGCCCGAAACCGGGGAGGTTTCTGTGCCGAGATCGCCGCCATCCTGCAGGAAACGCGGCCCCTCGCCATCGAGATCGAAGGCCCGCTCGAAAGCGGCAAACCCCTCCGCCAGCACCTGCGGCGAAGGCGGCGCATTCCACCAGCGCGCCCACGCGGAATTGCCCTCAGGACAAAAGACGGTGGTCAGCAGGCCGACCAGAAACTCCATCCCCGCCGCCCGAAAATCCGCCCGCGGCCAGGCCAGATCGACAATCGCATCCCCGCCGATCCCCTCCGTCAAACCGGCAGGCGCAATCTCCCTCATACGGCCACAGGCCGTCACCACGGGAATCCACGGATCCCGCAACAGATTGAACACAGACATGAAAAGAACCCCACGCGACAAAGAGAATTTGCCGCCCCAAAAAATTACGCGGTAGGAACTGCGTAAACGCTCATTCCCTGCTGGCCGAAGGACGTTCGCGGAGCTTTTGCAAAGGCCGAGCGTTCATCAGACAAGAGATTAAACTCAAATATTCAACCATAACGAATAGGTAGAAAAACCTCCTCAGGTTGTCAATTTCAACGAAAGACAACTCTCTGCGTTTTTCAGGTTCTTTTGGGTTTCTCAAAAGAAAAATGCCGCAGTCCAGGTAAGAGGGAACTGCGGCCAGCATGCAAAAAATTGAATATTTTTAAGTTTAAGATCTGCGCATGGATCAGGCTGAACCTGACCGAAGGCCGCGTTCCGCGACCTTCGATTCCGGCGGAACGTCTTCTGTTACGCCCGGTAGCGCAGTTTCTGCGGGACGGCCCTTGTGCCCTCTGCCACAGCAGCAGGCTGAGACCTGCCGGTGCTGAAACGGCCCACCAGGGTGAAGAGGCCATCGGCCTCCTGGGCCAGCGAATGGCTGGCGGCGGTGGACTGTTCCACCATGGCGGCGTTCTGCTGGGTGCCCTGATCCATCTGCGAAACCGCGAGATTGATTTCCTTGATACCGATGGATTGCTCGCGCGAGGCTTCGACGATGGACGTGACGTTGACGCTGATATCCTTGACCTGCGCCACGATGCGGCTCAGCGCTTCACCGGTTTCGCCAACCAGATTGACCCCGTTGGCAACATGCTCGCCGGATTTGGCGATCAGGGTCTTGATATCCTTGGCGGCGCTGGCGGAGCGTTGCGCCAGTTCGCGCACTTCCTGCGCCACCACGGCAAAGCCCTTGCCGGCCTCACCGGCGCGCGCGGCCTCCACCCCGGCATTCAGCGCCAGAAGGTTGGTCTGGAAGGCGATTTCGTCAATCACGCCGATGATGTTGGAAATCTCGCTGGACGAGGCTTCGATGGCGTTCATGGCGGCGATGGCGCGAGTTACCACCGTGCCGGAATGCTCGGCATTGTCGCGGGTGGCATTGACCAGACGTCCGGCCTCTTCGGCGCGGCGGCTGGTATCGGCGACGGTGGTGGTGATCTGCTCCAGCGCCGCTGCGGTTTCCTCCACCGAGGCCGCCTGCTGCTCGGTGCGCTTGGCAAGGTCATCGGCAGCGCTTCTGATCTGGCTGGAGCCGGCGGCGATGGCCTGGGCATTGCCGCTGACGGCGATGATCGTATCTTCAAGCCGCTCGATTGCACCGTTGAAATCGACGCGGATCTTGTCCAGACGAGCGGCGAAGCCATCCTTGATGCGGTAATTCAGGCGGCCATCCGCCAGCGCGCCAAGGCCGCTGGCCAGCGTATCGACGGCAAACTGAACCTCTGCCGCCTCTTCCGCCTGACGGCGCTCCCGCTCCAGCCGCTCCTGCTCGGAGAGGGAACGATTGGCTTCGGCTTCGGCCGCGAGCCGCAGCCTTTCCTGCGCATTGCTGCGGAAGACGGCGACGGAGCGGACCATATCACCGATTTCGCTCTCATCCGGCGTGACATCCAGCGCGGCATCGGCCTGCCCGGCGGCAAGCTGCCGCATGGTGCCGACGATGCGGCTGACCGGGCGGGTGATGGACCGGGTGACGATGCTGGCGAGAAGGGCCACGAGCGCCAGCACCCCGAGGGAAACCAGCAGCGACAGGATCAGCCCGTTCTGCTCGGCCTCAGCCTTCGCGGAGGCAAAGGCGGTGAGATCCGCGCCGGTCTTGTCCTCCACCGTTTTCAGGGCATTGATGCGGTTGGTGGTGGCCTTGTACCAGTCCTCGCCCTTTACATCGGCCAGCGAGCCGCCAAAGGGGCTTTTCAGCGCCACGGCGCGCTGGCTTTCCACCAGCCTGCCGGCATCGCCCGTCAATGCATCCTGCAGGGCAGCCCGCTGCTCTGCCGTCGCATAGCTGTTGAAATTCGCGAAATAGGTGGACTGCATGGCCCCGAACCGCACGAACTGCTGATAGCTCTCGGGGCTGAACGCGCCGGTGGTAAAGGCTGCGGTGCCAATTGTCCGCTCCTGGCCTGCCCGCTCCTTGCCCTGCAACAGCGAGGAATAGGCGACGATGCGGTTTGAAATCTGGCTGTCGGTGGCCAGCGTGCTCATGGAATCGATCAGCTTGATCAGGCTGGCGATGGTATCGGCAAAATAGGCTGCGACATCCGGCACGGTGGCCTTGAGCGAGGAAACGTCATTTCGCATGGCCTGCAGCCTATCCAGCCTGGCCTGGGCCTGAAGCGCAAGTTCCGTCAGGGCCGGGCCGCCGAGGCTGGCATTGGTGCTCAGGTGCAGTTTTGCAAAATTCTGGATCGCGGCATCCGTAAGAGCGCGCTGCTTTTCCAGAAGCGGGCCGAACTCGCCCTGCCCCTTGGCGCCGATGAAACCGGCGGAAGCGCCACGCTCCTTCTGCACCTCATGCACCAGCCCGCCGATAACCGGCGCCATGGCCGAGACTTCCGCCACCGATTGCGCCTGCGATGCCATTTCCAGACGCTTGACATTGTCCTGCAAAACCGCCCCCACCAAAGCAAGGCTTGGAATGGCCGCCACGATGACAATGCGGGTGCTGATTTTCATATTGCCAATAAGACTCAACGCAATTCTCACTTCCTGAAATTCTGCCAGCAACCCCGGACACTGCGTTGAGGTTTGACAAATGATAACGCGAACATCAGCCATAGGGGCCAACCGGTTGAGATTTGATTAGCGTGATTATAAAATAAGCAGATATCTGCATAAAAAATCAGCAATCTTAGCGGGCGTGATGAGGAGGCATGCACGCCGGAAGGTGAGCGGCGTGGACGGTTTTGAGCCTGGGCACGCTGTTCTGGGGAAGGTGTGCGCGGTGGCTCAGGATTTAGCCCCGCAGATGCGGGGAACACGAAAACCCGGTACTCCCAGCGGTCAAAATGACCGGTTCAGCCCCGCGTATGCGGGGAACACTCTTCCAGATAACATACTGAAAGATATCGTCTTCTTCAATTGTCAAAAAACCTACCGATTTTTCGGTGTCGATTTCGCTGCTTCTGCTGGGTTGGCAGAAGGAGGCGGTGAAGGTTAGTGGAATTCGTTCAGGGCGTGGCGGGCAAGCCGGTTTGGGGGAAAGTCAGGCCGGTTTCACAGTCGTAACGGGCTTCGATCTCCTGGCCTTTCGGGGTTTTCAGCAGTAGACGGGCTTCGGGCTGATCCTTTGCGGGGAGGACGGGCAGAAGCACGGCGCGTTCCCAGTCTGCCCAGGTGCTTTCCATGTGCAGGGCGGCCTGTTCGATCTCCGGCGGGTAGGCGCCACGGGCATTGGCCCTGCCGCTGGCGAGCGAGACTTCCGAGAGCGCCCAAAGACGTTCCACGTCCTGCCGGGTCTGATCGGGGGCGAGGTTACCGGCCCAGGGCTCAAGCGTTTCGCCGGTCCAGCGGGCCAGGCGGAAGATCGTTCTTTCCGGGCCAAGCCGGGTTGGAATGCGGACCTCGGCGTGCCAGAGGCTGCTTGAGGCGCCGTAGCCCTTCTTGCGGTCCAACACGTTGAAGCGGCCGAGCGAGGTGTCGGCCTGGCTTTCGCCTTCAGCCACGCGGCGGCGGCCTTCCAGGCCCTTTGGGCTGTCGTCCAGCGCGCCTTCGCTATAGACCTGTTCCACCAGATGGCGCACGCCCTCCGGCGAGCGGATTTCGCCGGTCTTGAACAGCACGCGTGCCGATTTCCAGATCAGCGCGTGGTTGGCATAGACATAGGAGGTGCCGGGCAGGCTGCCGGAGAGCCATTGCGGCCCGGCCTCCTCCACCGGCAGCGGCGAGACCACCAGCATCTGCCGCTGCTGAAGCGGGCGCGTGGGACGGGCGTGCCGCCACAGGCGGCCTGCGCGCTGGATCAGCATATCGATGGGCGCGATGTCACTCACCAGAAGGTCGAAATCGAGATCCAGCGATTGTTCGATGACCTGCATGGCCACCAGCACCCGCCCCCGGCGCTGCTCAGGCGTGGAGCCGCGACCGAAAAGGGCCATGGCGCGGGCCTCCCTGGCCTGCCGGTCAGCCATGGCGAAACGGGCGTGAAACACCTCCGCCGCCAAGCCCATGGCCTGCAAGCTGCGGCAGGCTTCCAAAGCGTCATCCACGGTATTGCGCACCCAGGCCACCGCTGCGCCCTGCTCCGCCGCTTTGGCGATGGCGGCATAGGCCGCCGCCGGGTCTTCCAGCCTGCGCACCGCCACAGACCGGCAGAGATCGGCCCGCGCCGCCACATCCGAGGTCCGCGCCGCGCCCGAGGCCGTCACCATGCTGCAGAGCGGATAATGCGGCAGCGGCGATGCGGGTGATGGCGCAAGCTTTCCCCGCATGCCGCAGCCAAGGCGCCAGGCGGTGACCAGCCGGGTGCGGATCACCTCCGGCAAGGTGGCGGAAAGTGCAATGACGGAACCGCCATTGGCGGCCTGGAATTCCACCAGCCGCGCCAGTTCCACACCCTCATAGGCGTCATAACTGTGCACTTCATCGATGATCAGCATTTTGCGGGAAAGACCAAGCTGGCGCAGCGCCGCGAATTTTGCGGGCAGCACGGCCAGAAAGGCCTGATCGACAGTGCCCGCCCCGGCATCGGCAAAAAAGGCGCGGCGGCGATCGCTGGCAATCCATTGGGCGCAGACGGCCTCAGCCGCATCGTCATCCTCATAGGCCGGGGCTGCCGCCTCCATGGGCAAAACGCTGCCGCCAAACCCCTCATGCAGATGCGCCGCGCCGTGGGAGAGCGCCAGCGAGGGCTGTTCCAAGCGGTGAAACAGCCGCCGGTATACCGCGCCCAGCCGCTGATACATGGCATTGGCGGTGGCCATGGTGGGCAGTGCCACGTAGATGCCATCCGCCGCCCCGGCCAGCATCAACCGATGCGCCAGGATGAGGGCGGATTCTGTCTTGCCGCCGCCGGTGATGTCCTCGATCATGGTGAAACAGGCTTCACCGCGCTCCGGCAGTTCGATTGTTTCCATCAGCGCCTGCATGGCGGCAGGCGGAAAATCGAGCCCGGTCAGCGCGTGAAAGCCGGTCGCTTCGTTCAACCGCTTGCGACCAAGACCCGCCGCCGCCAGCGCCTGCCGGGCGCGCGGCACGGCAAAATCCTGCCAATATGCCGCAAGGGAATGGATGGGCGGGATGAAGGTGAAATGATGCTGGTCCGAGCCGATCCAATCCGCCAGATTGATGAAGCCCGCCAATTGCCAGGAGAGCGCGCTGGCCTCAACATCATCCAACTCGCCTTCGAGCATAAAAGCGCCTGCAAGCGGCAAGGCCTCCCGCGCAAAGGCCTCTGCTGCCGTTAGCGCCGCCCGGCCAATATGGTCGGCATGGACAAATTCCAGACCGCCCACGTCTACCGGGCGTCCGTGGTGCCCGCCAACGGCATGGAGGATGACCGGCATGGCATGTTCATCGATGCCGGGCGCCAGCGCCTTCAGCAGGGGCGCAAGCGGCCCTTTGTTCAGCATCCACAAGCCGGTGAACGTATGATCGCCGGGCGGGGCATCCTGCCCCGGACGCCGCAGCGTGGCGGGAAACAGCGCCGGCACCTTGAACTGAAAGCCGCGCGCGAATTTGCCGATATCATGCAGCAATGCCAGCGCCACGATGAAACGGCCTGCTGCCTGGCTATCCCCTGCCCCGGCAAGCCGCCGGACCAGATTGGGAAACAGCGGCAGCAGGCCTTGGGCCACCGCCGCCACATCCAGCGAATGATAGGCCAGCGGGTGCCAGCCGATCTCGTCTTCGCCCTGTTCCGCGCCGGGCTCATCACCCGGCGCAAGGGTTTTACGCCGGGCCTTGCCCCAGAATTGCAAAAAATCCGGCACCGCCGTCATCATCACGCCCCACGCTCACGACAGCACCCTATGAGCACAGGAAATGCGGCAATACAACCTAGTCTTCGAAGCTTTCCTTGGTATCGGCCTTGCCCTTGACCCAATAGCCCGCGGCTTTCAGCCAGGGGCGCGGATGCTGGCGCTCCTCCAGAAAATGCGCGCGAATGGCCTTGGTCACGGCCCCTTCCGCCGCGATCCACACGAAGGTGCCGGGCTGAAGCGGCAGATTTTTGAGCGCTGCCAGAAAGGGAGCGGCATCGGTGGGATCGCTTCGATGCAGCCATTGGGCGGTCAGCGTGGCTTTCGTCTCGAAGGATTGTTCATCGGCAGGTCCGGGCACGGCAATCACGGTGGTCACGGGCGTGCCGGGCGGCAATTCCTCCAGCCTGCGGCCAATGGCAGGCAGCGCGGTTTCATCGCCCACCAGCAACCAGGCCGGAACCGGCCCGGCAATGACCGCCGAGCCACGCGGGCCGCCGATTTGAATTTTATCCCCGGGGCGGGCCTGCACGGCCCATTCCGTGGCCGGCCCGGCATCATGCACGGCAAAATCCAGCAGAAGACGGCCCGTTTCCGGCTCATAGCGACGCGGCGTATATTCCCGCATCACCATCTCGCCCGTCGCATCCGGCACGAAGATCTTGATATGGTCATCAGGGGAAGCAGAGACGAAGCCCTGCAATTCCTCGCCGCCCAGCGCCAGACGGATCATGTTCGGGGTCAATCGCTCGGTGGACAGCACGGTCAACTGGCGGCGGCGCAATTCATGACGCACGCGCTCGATGCGCGGCGGCTCCAACGTGGCCACGGTCTCGGCCACACTCGTTTCGGTTTTCATCTCGTGTTTTATCCTGTTCGTTGAAATCTGCCGGGCGGCCTCCCGCAGGATCGCGGCAATCTGCTCGATCTCCTGCGGCGTGACGTCCGGTCCGCGTACACTGCTGCGCAAGGCGGCTTTCACCTCATCCATGGCCTGAATGATCGGCGGCGGCGCATTATGCCGACCGCCAAGCTTGCGCCCCTTTGCCCGCAGACAGTGCACGGTGGCGTGATTGGCAGAGAGAAAAGCCTCCCCCTCCGGGGTGATGGCATAGCTCTTGCGCGCGCCCTCCCCCACGACGGGCCGGGCAAATCCCTGATCCCGCAGCCAGGCAAGCGTGGGATACAACACGCCCGGACTGGGGCTGTACCCCCCGCCAAAACAGGCCGATACCGCCTGAATCAACTCATAACCATGGCTGGGACGCTCCGCGATGAGCGCAAGGATCAACAGCCGCAACTCCCCATAATCCAAAGGCCGGCCACGAGGGCGACCCCTGTGCTCGCGATCCGGGTGGGTGTCTTGGCGGTGAGGCGGGGCGTGTTCATCTTCTGTCATGGCGGGAAAGATAGATTCCGATAGATCGGAAATCAAGATATATCGGGATTTTATTTGGGGGAGGAGGGAAGGCCCCGCTTATGCGGGGAACACAGGTAGATTGCCTGATCGTTTTCGATCCCGATCGGTTCAGCCCCGCGTGTGCGGGGAACACTCGGTTCCGCCCGCCGTAGCCTGCTTTGTCAGCGGTTCAGCCCCGCGTATGCGGGGAACACGCGCGGTAAGCTGCGGACACGTCCTGCAAGCTCGGTTCAGCCCCGCGTATGCGGGGAACACCCGAATGGACGCGTGCCTCAACCGTGGCATGGCGGTTCAGCCCCGCGTATGCGGGGAACACTCTTCCAGATAACATACTGAATGATCTTGCTTTATTCAATCTTCAAAAAACCTACCGATTTTTCGGTAGCGCCGTGGGCGAGAGCCTCGGGCTATTGAAGGCTGAATTTGGGGGTTTGTCAGCCCCTTGATTTGAGGGGCTGACGATCGGGTTTGGGCTGTTTCAGGTTGTTGGAGGCGGCGCGTGCGAAGGCAGGCGCCTCACGAGGAGGCGTGCTGCGGCTTGCCCTTGCGCTTGGTGGAGGCCATGTCGTGCAGTTCTTTCTCACTCATGGACTTCACCATGGATCGGGAGGCGCCCTTGAGGTCGCTCTTTTTGATCTCACCACGCTTGGCGGCAAGCGCGGCACCGGCGGCCATCTGCTGGGCTTTGGATTTGGCGGGCATGGCGGAACCTCGTTTCTGTTGCACCGTGTTTCTGCAAAACCGGCAGGATCGCTCGAAGTTCCGTCAGGTGCAGACGGGGATCAGGGCTGGTAGCAAGGTTCAGCCAGCCCCTGAAAGGGAAGCGTGACGGCGAAAAGATCGCCGCCGCCCACGCCTTCGCGCCGCAGCGAGGTGATATAGGCGGTGCTCAGATCCGCGCCGCCAAAGCAGAGATTGGTGGGGTTCGGCACATCGACTTCGATTACCGCATCGATCCGCCCCTCGGGCGTCAGGCGCAGCAGGCGGCCGGAATCGCTGGCGGCGATCCAGTAGCAGCCGTCACTGTCCATGGCCGCGCCATCGGGACGACCGCCCAGCAGGGCGTGATCGGCAAAGGGCTGGCCGTTGCTGCACGCGCCGGTCTCGGGATCGAAATCGTAGCGGGTGACATGGACGTTGGAGATATGGGAATCCGACACATAAAGACGCCGCCCGTCCGGGCTCCAGGCAAGGCCGTTCTGCACGCGAAACGCCCCGCCCCGCACCACCACCTGCCCCTCCTGGCCTATGCTGAAGAGCGCGCCCCATTGATCCGCCTCGGCAGGCGTGGGTGATATGCTGCCCGCCCAGAACCGCCCCTGCCGGTCACAGGCGCCGTCATTCATCCGCCAGCCGGGGGGCAGATCGGGACCGGCGCCGAAGGTAAAGAGGGCCTGTTCTTCCTCAAGGGCAAGATGGGCAAAGCCTTTTTCCGTCGCGGCAATAAAGCCGCCGCCGTCGCTGATGGCGAAAGCGCCAACCTTGACGGAAAGCGCCCATGACCGCAGATGGCCATACGCCACATCCAAGCGAAAGAGCCGCTTTTCGGGAATATCGACCCAGTAGACGCAGTTTTCCCGCGCCGACCAGACGGGGCATTCGGCAATGGTGCAGCCGGGACTGGCAATGCGCTCCGCCTTGAAGGTGGCTGTCATTCGCTACGGACTCCGAACTCTTTGTTTTCACGCATTTCCGGAGAAAAACCGGTTCCCGCTTTTCGGTCCGATGCTCTAACCACGCAGGATGCGCCGCTCGCTTGCCCTGTCGAAGATCAGAAGTTTATCGGCATCGGGCGCAAGGCCAAAACCATCGCCTTCACGCATCAGGCTGCGCTGTTTGGAGGAGATCAGCATCTTGCCCACGGGCGAATGGCAGATGACCGTGGTATCGGAGCCGGTGGTTTCGATGGCGTGAACCTTTGCGGGCAAGGCGCCGGGCGCATCGCTGCCCACCGTTTGCAAATGCTCAGGGCGAATGCCCAGATAGACTTCGCGGTTGCTTTCGATGCGATAGCCTTCCGGCAGGGGCATGACGATGCTTCCCTCGGCCAGATGCAGGGTGCGGCCTTCGCCACCCACCCGCGCGGCCAGCATGTTGATGGCGGGCGAGCCGATGAAGCCTGCGACGAAAACACTGTCCGGCTGATCGTAGAGATCGAGCGGGGTGCCCGTCTGCTCCACCCGGCCATCCCGCAGCACGACGATCTTCTGGCCCATGGTCATGGCCTCCACCTGATCATGGGTGACATAGACCGAGGTGGTGCCGATGCGCTTGTGCAATTCGCGGATTTCGCCGCGCACCTGGTTGCGCAGCTTGGCGTCGAGATTGGACAGCGGTTCATCGAACAGGAAGACGGCGGGATCGCGGACAATGGCGCGCCCCATGGCCACGCGTTGGCGCTGACCGCCCGAAAGCTCCTTCGGCAGGCGGTCCAGAAGCGCTTCCAGTCCCAGCATCTCTGCCACGCGATCGATTTTCTGGCGGATCTCCTCCTTGGGCCGGCGCTTGAGCCGCAACGCAAAGCTCATATTCTCCCGCACCGTCATTTGCGGATAGAGCGCGTAGCTCTGGAAGACCATGGCGATGTCGCGCTCCTTGGCCTCAAGATCGGTGACATCGCGCGCACCGATCAGAATGTCACCTTCGTCGATGGTTTCCAATCCGGCGATGATGCGCAGCAGCGTCGATTTGCCGGAACCGCTCGGCCCGATCAGCACGCAAAATTCGCCCTCATCGATTTCGATCGAGACATCCTTGATGACATCGACGGCTCCAAACGATTTGGAGACCCCTTTCAACGATACAGCGCCCATTTTTTTCCTCTCGGATTGACGAAAACCGCTTCGCGATTGGGTTGCGGCAGTCCTCATCCCTTGACGGCACCGGACATGATGCCGCGATTGAACTGTTTCTGAAGCAGCAGATAGAAGATGATCGGCGGCGCCATGGCCAGGAGCGTGGCGGCCACGAAAATGTTCGGCGTGATCGTCTCATCCACCCGCAGCATGCCCAGCATGACCGGCATGGTGAAGAGGCCCTTGTCATCCACCACGATCAGCGGCAGCAGATACTGGTCCCAGATCATGATGAAGCCGAAGATCACCACCGTACCCAGCGCCGGGCGCACCAGCGGCAGCACCACATGCGCGAAGATCTGCCACTCATTGGCACCGTCGATGCGGGCGGCCTCTTCCAGTTCCTTCGGCACGGCGCGCATGAACTCCGTGAGCATGAAGATGGAAAAGGCCCAGCCGACCACCGGCAGGATCATCGCCGCATAGGTATTGTAGATCGAAGCATCCACTACCGGAAACCGCGTCTGCACCACCAGATAGAGCGGAATGGAAATGATCTCCTCCGGCAACATCATGGTGCTGAGCACCAGCAGGCTGACGATGGCCGCCCCGCGAAACTTCTTGCGCGCCAGCGCATAGGCCGCAAGCGCGCTGACCATCACCTGCAGCACCGTGCCGATGAGGGAAACGACCATGGAATTCATCAGATAGCGCCAGACCTGCATATCGATCAGCGCCGAGCGGAAATTGGCAAGAGTCGGCTGCACCGGAAAGAGCAGCAATTGCCCGGGCTTCAGCACCAGCCCGCTGAAGGCGGTGACGATCACACCCCAGAAGGGGCCGACAAAGACAGCGACCACCACGATGTAAAGAAGCAGACGGGCAAGGCGAAGAGCGAAAGAGGGACGCATGCGGACGCCTCCTTACGAGGATAGCCGTGACTTGATCAGCGTATGGATCAAGGTCAGCAGGATCGTGAACAACAGAAGCAGAAGCGACACGGCAGAGGCATAGCCGTAATCCAGGTTCTGGAAGCCGGTCTTGTAGATCTGCGTCATGATGGTTTCCGTCGAGCCCGCAGGGCCGCCGCCGGTGGTGGCGTAGACCTCCGCAAAGACGCGAAAGCCGCGGATGAAGGACAGCATGATGACGACGGAAATCGAAGGGATAATACCCGGCAACGTCACATGCCAGAGCTTGCGCAGCCAGCTTGCGCCATCGACATTGGCGGCGTCGTAAAGCTCGCGATTGATCCCGGCAATACCAGCCACGAAGATCACCATGTCATAGGGCGTACTCTTCCAGATTTCCATCAGGATCAGCACCCCGAGCGCCTGATTCGGATCGGTGAGGAAGCCTTGCGGCGCGATGCCGAAAAGACCGATCACTTCGTTGACGGCACCATAATGAGCGGAATTGAAGAGAATGCGCCAGATCTCCGCGATAATGGCCGCACTGGTGATGGCCGGCAGAAACATCGCCGTGCGCAGGATCCGCAGATGCCGTGCCTGCCCTTCCAGCGCCAGCGCCAGCAGAAAGGCCAGCGTCGAGGCTGCAGCCGTCGACACCAGCACGTAAATCAGCGTGTGCAGCACCGCGTTGCGCAGATCGGGATCGGTAAAGGCAAGCGCGAAATTGTCGAGCCCCACCCATTCGCTCTCACCATAGAACTGCACCTTGTAGAAGGACATGGTGAGCCCGGAGAGCATGGGATAGAACTTGAACCAGGAAAAGATCAGCAGCGCCGGCATGAGAAACAGCCAGGGCATCAGCGCCCGGCCCCATTTGACCGGACGCCGCCTGACGCGCTTGCCACTTCTGACACCCGTACTGGATGACGCCATCGTATTTTCCCGATGAAGGCTGCTCGTTTCCGACATGACAACCTCTTGTTTCTAGAGCCCTTTCGATCTGAATGAATCAGATCGGCGCTCTAGCCCTTTGTTTCTGCGCATTTCCGGACGGGAAACCGGTTTCCACTTTCCCTGGAAATGCTCCAACAGGCGACCGCAGGGCGCTCGATTGCTGATGATCTTCGCGGCAGAAGGAGACGGGCGGAGAACCGTCGGCTCCCCACCCGCAGCCCCGATTATTCGGCAAGCGCCTTCTGCTTGGTCAGCTCAGCCGCAACGGTTTCATCGATCTTCTTCAGCTCGGCCGGAATATCGGCATTGCAATTGGAGAGGATCTTGTTGAAGCCCTCAGCCGTCGCCATGCGGATCGGCGTCCAGTTCGGCACCGGCGGCACATAATGCGAATGCTTGTCGAAGACCTCCTTGAAGGTCTCCCAGCGCGGATCCTTGCGGATGGCGTTGACATCGACATTCTTGTTGATCGGCAGACGCACCAGCGGCGTATGGCCAGACCCTTCGGCCATGCCGATTTCCTGGCCCTGCGGCGAGATGAAGAAGGAGATGAATTTTTCCGCCGCTTCGCGATGCTTGGTGCCTGCCATAATGTAGGCGCTCGTGCCTTCGGCAAGGGCGGCCACACCACCCGGACCTGCCGGCGGCGGCAGAACCTCGATCACATTCTTGCCCGGCTGCTCGTCCAGCTGCGCAATGTGATAGGGGCCGGTGAGAAAGATACCGGTCTGGCCAGAGCGGAAGGTGGGCAGCGCATCGCCCGTGGTGGCGTTGATGGCGCCGGGCTGCACCAGACCTTCGCAGAAGAGCGAGCGCACGAAACCAAGCGCATCGGCACCGGCCTTGTTGGCAAGGTCAGGCTTGAAGCCGCCGTTTTCCTGCTTGAGATAATCGCCACCGGCTTCCCAGATGAAATTGCTCATGAACCAGCTGGCATAGCCACGCACGGTGGAAGCGGGGATGGTCATGCCAAACGTATCGGCCTTGCCATTGCCATCCGGATCGTTTTTCGTGAAGGCCTCTGCAAGCTTGCGCAGGTCATCCCAGGTCTTGGGCTGCGGCAGGCCGAGCTTTTCGCGCCAGTCCTTGCGCACGAAAAGCGCAAAGGCCTGAGCCGAAACCGGCACGGCATAGAATTTGCCATCCGCACCCTTGGCGCTTTCCCAGGCAGCGGGCACCACCTGATCGCTGCCTTCGATCTTGGCCGGGTCGATCTGCTGGATGATGCCCATTTTCAGCATCTGGCCCAGCGCGGAGTCATCGTTGACGACGATATCCGGCAGATCGCGGCCAGCGGCGGCGCGGGCCAGCCGCTGCTCGAAATCCATGCCCGTATTATAGGTTTCCACCTGAATGCCGGTCTTGGCCGTAAAAGCATCCGTCAGGTTCTTCAGGATAACGGCGGACTCATCCGTCTGGCGGGACCAGACCTTGATGGTTTCCGCCAACGCCTGAGACCCCATGATCAGCAGCGCCACGCCAGCGGCAAGCGACGCCTTGATTGTTCTGCGCATTGTCATTCCTCCCTGTCCTTACCCATTGTCATTTTCACCTGAGGCCTGCATCCCCCCGATTTTCGATGCAGGCAAACGGTGTTCAGGCCGCTTTCACGCGCCGGTAAGGCGCGATCAACGCATCCAGCATGTTTTCCTCTTCCCGGCTCAGGTCGCAAAGCGGACTGCGCACCCGGCCAGCGGCGAAACCTTGCAGGCGCACGCCTGCCTTGATGGCCGAAACCGCATAACCCTTGCCGCGATTGCGAATGGCCATGAAAGGATAGAAGAATTCGTTGAGCAAGCGTTCACAGGTGGCACGCTCGCCGGCGCGAAGCGCCCGGTAGAACTCGACCGCCAGCGCCGGTACGAAATTGAACACCGCGGATGAATAGGTGGTGAAGCCAGCACCCAGATAGGCCTCGGCAAACAGTTCCGCCGTCGGCATGCCGCCGAGATACATCAGACGGTCACCCATTTTGGCCGTAACCTGCCGCACCAGCCCGATATCGCCGGTGCCATCCTTGAAGCCGATCAGGTTCGGGCACTCATCACACAAGCGCGCCAGAACATCCGGCAGGATCACCGAATTGTCGCGGTTATACACCATGACACCGATGCCGACTGACTGGCAGACGCGCTTGACATGGGCATAGAGCCCTTCCTGCGGCGCATCGATCAGGTAATGCGGCAGAAGCAGAACACCATCCGCGCCCGCCTTTTCCGCGCCCCTGGCAATCTCCACCGCCACTTCGGTCCCGTAGCCGCAACCGGATACAATGGCCGTTGACCCCGCCGCTTCCTTGGCGGCGCGGACGATCTCGGGCACCTCAGAAGGGGTCAGCGAAAAGAACTCGCCCGTGCCACCTGCCGCAAACAGAACCGGCGCGTCGAAGCCGGAAAGCCACTCGACATGCGCCTGATAGCTCTCCCGGGCGAAAGCGCCGGATGCATCGAAATGCGTGACAGGAAATGACAAGAGGCCTGAACCGAGCGCTTTTTTAATGTCCTCAGGATGCATGCGGTTTTCTCCCCGTCTCAATCATGCGAGGACGCTACCACCGGCGTGGCGGACTTGTCAATAACTTATACTATATCTTCATCAAACTCCTCTGATGAGCAGAGCGATACCGCGACAGACTGCCCCTGAGATGCAGCTTCATGGCCGCCCGCGCCGCGACATCATCCCCATTGGAGATTGCCTCGACAATGGCCGCATGTTCCTGATGAATCTGCGAAAGATAGCTGTGCTGCAAGGCCGGATCGGAACTGTCATTGAGCACGGCACGCGGAATGACACTGCGACCGATCATCGACAGAAATTCCGGAAAACGGGGATTGTTGGTCGCTTCGGCAATGGCCAGATGCAGGGCGAAATCCGCCTCAACCGTCGGCTGGCCCGCCTCGATCAACATGAAAAGGTCGCGATGGCGCGACAGGATCGTCTCTTCCTGCTGCGGCGACCGGCGCTGCGCTGCAAGCGCCGCCGCCTCGATCTCCACCGCAATGCGCAGTTCCAGCAATTCGATGACGGAGGAGACCCGGGCACTGTCAACATTCTGAAATGGCAGGGAAACCGGCGTGGGTAGGGCCAGCACGAAAACCCCCGCCCCCTGGCGCGGCTCGACCAATCCATCCGACTTCAGCGCTGCCACCGCCTCGCGGATCACGGTGCGGCTCACCTCATAGTCCTGCGTCATCTGCGCTTCGCTGGGCAGCCTGTCACCGGGACGAAATTCGCCGGACAGAATTGCGGCACGCAATTTTTCCACCAGTTGCGTTACAAGCGTCGCCTTGCCCTTAGACGGCTGGGAAATCTGTTGTTTTTCGCTTGCCACGCTACCATCCTGTGCTTCGAACTGCGGCAACCTATCATAACAAGGCGTTACCCGCTGGCTGCAACCACAATAATCTCATAGCAGAGCCCGGACATCAAGGACGATCCCGCATGTCATATGATGGGTTGCCGGATAATTGCCCATCCTATATGATCTCTCATCCAATCAGCCCGTATTGGGCGCTCTTTTGGAGATTTTCCGTGCATCGACTTCTCATCACTGGTGCTGCCGGCGGAATTGGCCGTGTCATGCGTGAAAAACTGGCGCCGCTCGCCACCATTCTGCGCCTTTCCGACATCACCGATCTGGGCACTGCCGCCGATCACGAGGAACTGGTGACCTGCGATCTGGGCGACAAAGCCAGCGTGGACCGGCTGGTGGATGGCTGCGACGGCATCGTGCATCTGGGTGGCATGTCCGGGGAAGCGCCGTTTTCGAAGATCATGCATGCCAATATCGCGGGCTGCTATAACCTTTATGAAGCCGCCCGCGCCCATGGCCAGCCGCGCATCCTGCTGGCAAGCTCGCTGCACACGGTGGGCTTCTACCGTCAGGATGAGTATTTCGATGCCACCATTCCGCCGCGCCCGGACGGGCTTTACGGCGTTTCGAAATGCTTCGCCGAAATGATGGCGCAAATGTATTTCGACAAGTTCGGCCAGGAAACCGCCGTGGTGCGCATCGGTTCCTGTTTCGAGCATCCACGCGATCAGCGCATGCTCGCCACCTGGTTTTCCTATGGGGATTTTGCCTCGCTTGCCGAATGCGTCTTCAAGGCGCCGCGCCTTGGCTGCCCGATCATCTGGGGTGTTTCGAACAATGACGCCTGCTGGTGGGACAATCGCAAGGCGAATTTTCTGGGCTGGCGGCCCAAGGACAATGCCGGAGAGTACCGTGCCCATATCGAGGCCACCGTACCGCCGCCGGACCCGAATTCCGCCAGCGCCCTGTATCAGGGTGGTCCGTTTACCGAAAAGCCCATCTACGAGGATGAGTGAAGAAAAAGTCCCCGGATTTGCAGATCCGGGGGCTTTTTTCATGAAATCACGATATTTTGCGGGTTCCAACGCTCCGGCAATGGGTCCGGGCGATCGACCGTGACCTCTTCCATCACCAGACCTGCAACACCCTTGGCGAAAAGGGCAGGCATGCCGCCGGGATAATCGATGAGACCGATAATCCGGCCTTCGGCATCGAAACGCCAGGCATTGACGCGCCCCTTTGCCCCCTCTTCCTCGAAACGGTCGAAGCGATCCGCTTCCGTCGGGCGGATATCATAGGTCAGGCCGGTTCCGAACCGGCCCGGCTGCTGGCGAAGCGCGATCCGGCGAAGCGTCACCTCGGAGATATCGCCAGGCCGTTCGGCCACGAGGTTGATCGCGCCTTCCATCAGGCCACTGATATCCTCCACCACCACATGTCGCACCGTACCGGCAGGCCCCTCTTCCGGTCGCCGGTCCACCGTGTTGATGGTCACGGCCTCACCGGAGCCCCAGAAACCGGCGGGGGTTTCATGACAATCAAGCGTGATGCGGGCAAAGCGAATGTTTTCGACCAGCCCGCCATCACGCGAGAAAATGCCCAGGCCGCGATTGGACTTTTCGATGCGGATATCCTCGAAGACGATGTTGCGGAACGGAGAAAAGCTCTCCGTGCCCAGCTTCAGCGCGCAGGAATGGCTTTCGATGACGCAGTCACGGGCGGTGATCGTGTCGCAAGCCCCGGTCAGGCTGCCATCCGGGCGGCGCGTGGTCTTCAGCACGATGCCGTCATCGGCGGTGCGGAATTCGCACCGCTCGATCAGCACATTGCGGCAGCCATCGATGACAATGCCGTCGGTATTGGGCATGCGGCGATTGTTATCGACATGCACATCCTCGATCTTCACCCCGTCGCAGGCCACGAAATGCATGGTCCAGAGGGGAGCATCATCAATGGAAATGCCCTGGATCGTCAGGTTACGGCACTCTTCGAGCACGATCACCCGGGGGCGCAGCTTGTGCGCCACCAGCGTGCCCATGCCTGCATCCTCTCCATGGGTGAAGGCACCGGCGCCATTGCCGAAAATCCGGCCCTTGCCGATGATCGAGAGGTGTTCGGCGCGCTGAGCCACCAGCATGCCGCGATCGCTTTCCTCGGCGACCACGGACACCGGTGTCTGCGCATAGGCCTCATAGTCGGAAAGGAAGTGAAGCTCGGCGCCCTCCGCCAGTTCCAATATCATATGAGAGCGCAGCCTGAGGCCGCCGCAGCGGTGAATGCCGGGCTCCAGGCGAAGATGCAGCCCCGCCTCCCCCCGGTCGATTTCGGCCTGAAGAACCGCCGTCACCGGATCGGACTGCGGGGCGATGCTGACGCGTTTCGATGCGGTCATGATCGTTTCGACCTTCAATGGCGCGTCTGCAGCAGAGCGGCGATATAGCCGTAGCAATAGGCAAAGGCCACCTGCTGCTGGTTTTCACCGGAAAGCGTCGGCGCATGGTCAGGCATGACCATGTATTTATAGCCCACCTCGCGCAGCACATCGATCACCTTCGGCATGTCGATATCGCCATCATCGGGGAAGCTTTCCCGGAAGGAGTAGCGCTTGCCGACAATATTGCGGAAATGGATGTTCATCAGTTTGCCGCGCTCGCCGAACCAGCGGGTGACGTCTGCCACCTCACCGACATCTTCCAGCATCTCCCCCAGCGTGCCGATGCAGAAATTCAGCCCATGCACCGGGCTTTCATGCATCTGGACAAACCGCTTCATGCCTTCGACCGTGCCGAGAATGCGGGTGACGCCCTTGTAGCCGGGCGGCGTTGCCGGATCATGCGGATGGCAGGCCAGGCGGACATTCGCCGCTTCCGCCACCGGCACCACGCGAGCCAGGAAATAATCCGCCCGCTCCCAGATCGTCTCCTCGGAGAGCACGCCCGCCGGGCCCGGTTCGTTCTGATCGACCAGATCCCAGCGGAAAGCCTCTGCCATATAGCCGCCGCGGCCAGGCTCCATCGGCGTGCGCGGAATACCGATATAATTGAAATTATAGCGCACGGACGGAATGCCGACGGCAGCGCAATTTTCGATCAACCGGCAGATGCCGTCAATCTGCGCATCGCGGTCGGGCCCGGCCAGCATGATGTCCTTGCAGGGTTGGGTATCGACCGGCGAGGAATGCATCGGCAATTGCAGCATGTCCAGCGTCAGGCCAAAACCCTCCACCTTCTCCCGGAACCGCGCCAGCGTCTCCCTGTCCCAGCCTGTCCAGGGGCCGTCCGGATTGGCCGAGACATTGTTGACGCCCAACTGTTTCATGACCCGATAATCATCGTCATGACGCGCTGGAATCTGGGTTCCGATATACATGGATTTCTCCGTCCCTTGAACTTATAATATAAGATATCTTATAGATCGTACAAATTGCGTCAATAGTCATCTCCTCCGTCGGGTGACGCATCGTGTACAGGGAATCCGCCATGGACCTCGTTCTGGAAGCCTACCAATATCGCGTGGTCGTATCCCCGCGCTTCGGCGCCAGCCTCCTTGCGGCGGAATGGCTCGGGGGCGGTGCGCCCTTGCCGATTCTCGAACCTTTGCGGGATCCTGCATCCGGCTTCACGGCAGGGTGTTTTCTGATGGCGCCCTTCGTGAACCGGATCGCCGACGGACGTTTTCATGTTGACGGTGCGCCCTTTGCGATCCCGTTGAACAGGCCGGAACAGTCCATGGCCATTCACGGCTTCTCCCGCGACCGGCGCTGGCAGGTGCTGGAGGCGGATACCGCGCATGCCGTGTTGATCGATCGGGTAGAGAGCGAGGCGCATCCCTGGCGCTACACCGCTCGCTTCGAGGTGGCACTTGCACCGGACGGCATCATGCTGTCCCTTGCCTTGCACAATGACGGGGAGTGGCATTTTCCTTTCGGCATGGGCCTGCATCCCTTTTTTCCGCGAGAAGACGGGGACAAGGTCACGTTTACAGCAGAAGGCTTCCACGCCTCCGATGACCGTGGCCTGCCCACTGGCCCCCGCCAGACCATCTCTCCCGCTCGCCAAAGCCATGATCTGGCTGAGGTGCAGGGACTGGACCGCTGCTTCCTCAATGCGCATGGGTCCGTATCGGTGGAAAAGCCAGCCAGCAATGTCAAAATGGACCTTCGGGCAAGGGGTGCGTTTCGCCATCTGCACCTTTTCGTCCCAGAGCAACGTCCGGTCTTTTGCCTTGAACCGGTTACACACCTGCCGGATGCGATCAATCGACCCTCACTTGGCGCGGATGCCCAGATGACAATTCTCGCCCCGGCGGAGAGCTTGTCTGGCCACCTGCAGCTCTCCATCACCCCATTTCACAAATAGGAAAATAACTTTTTAGCACCCGCTTGACAGAAGAAAGGAATTTTGGTTCGTTTTGTAAATCGGTTTACTAAACCGCTTTACAACGCAAAGAAGCCCGAAAACAGACCACAATCGGGCCGCGCGTGGGAACGAAAGCATTTCCTTCCGGAAATGCACTGGAGAGGTTTTTGAATGGCGCAAACCCGTGCGACCAGCTTGAAGGATGTTGCCCAGGCGGCAGGCGTGTCGGTTGCCACCGTCTCGCGGCTGTTGAACGGCACGCTTGATCTGCCCGCAGACACCAAGGCGCGGATCGACAAGGCCATTCGCGACCTGAATTACGTTCCCAATCCCCATGCCCGGCGTTTGAGCCGGGGCCGCTCCGATACGATCGGCCTTGTGGTACCGGATATTGCCAACCCGTTTTTCGGCATGCTGGTGGCTGCCGTGGAAGAAGAAGCGGACCGGCGCGGCCTTGCGGTGTCGCTGTTTGCGACGCTGAACCGTCCGGGACGCGAACTCTCCTATCTGCGGCTTCTTGCCCGCAATCACGTCGATGGCCTCGTGTTCATCACCAACCATCCCGATACGGAAGAGCTGGCAGACTTGATCAACGCCACCGGCAAGGTGGTGGTGGTGGATGAAGACGTGCAGGGCGCCACCGTGCCGAAACTCTTCTGCGACAATGTGCAGGGCGGACGGCTGGCGGGCGAGCATTTCGCCGATCACGGCCATGCCCGCGTGCTGTATGTCGGCGGCCCCGAACAGATGATCAGTACCGAGCGCCGCTTCACCGGCTTCCGGCAGGCGCTGTCCGCACGGCTGGGCGAGCACCTGATGCTGACGCGCTATTGCGGCGATTACACGGTGGAATTCGGCCGTGCCGCCGCCCGGCGCTTCCTGGACGAGGGGCGCCCCGCCACCGCCATCTTCGCCAGTTCCGACGAAATCGCCATCGGCATGATCGAGGTGCTGCGCACTGAGGGCGTGCGCATTCCGGAGGATGTCTCGATGATCGGCTTCGACGATGTCGGGCCGCTGCATCTCTTTGCACCGCCGCTGACGGCCATTCGCCAGCCGGTGCGCGCCATCGGCAGCCGGGCGCTGTCGCTGCTTTTGGAAACCAATTGGGATGAGAGCCCCTCCGCGCCGGAGGAGCTGATTCCTGTCGAAATCGTCGTGCGGAGCTCCGTTGCGCCGCCGCCGAACCCATAAAGCAACGGGAACCAACAGAGGACGAACGAGAATGACAGTCTTTACACGCAGATATGTTTCCGCAGCACTTGCCGCCACCGTTCTGGCCGGCGTCAGTCTTTCGGCAGGCCTTGCCAGCGCCGCTGAAAAGACCATTGCGCTGGTGCAGATCAACCAGCAGGCGCTGTTCTTCAACCAGATGAACGAGGGCGCCGAAAAGGCCGCCAAGGAAGCGGGCGTCAAGCTGGTGATCTTCAACGCCAACAACGACCCTGCCGCCCAGAACAGCGCTATCGAAACCTATATCCAGCAGAAGGTCGATGGCATTGCCGTCGTCGCCATCGACGTCAACGGCATCATGCCCGCTGTCAAGCAGGCGGCTGCCGCCAATATCCCGGTCGTCGCCATCGACGCCATCCTGCCGGAAGGCCCACAGAAGGCGCAGATCGGCGTGGACAATGCCAAGGCGGGCGCCGACATGGGCAAGTTCTTCCTCGACTACGTCAAATCGGACATGAACGGCAAGGCGAAGATCGGCGTCGTCGGCGCGCTGAATTCCTTCATCCAGAACATCCGCCAGAAGGGCTTTGAAGACACGATCAAGGATAAGCCGGGGATCACCGCCGCCGGCGTGGTCGACGGCCAGAACGTGCAGGATAACGCCCTTTCGGCGGCTGAAAACCTGATCACCGGCAATCCGGACATGACCGCGATCTATGCCACCGGCGAACCGGCCCTGCTGGGCGCTGTCGCTGCCGTCGAAAGCCAGGGCAAGCAGAAGGATATCAAAGTTTTCGGCTGGGATCTGACGAAGCAGGCCATTGCGGGTATCGATGCGGGCTATGTCGCAGGCGTCATCCAGCAGGATCCGTCGGCCATGGGCGCTGCCGCCGTCAAGGCGCTGAAGACCGTTTCCGATGGCGGCAAGGTCGAAAAGACCATTGCCGTGCCGGTCACCATCGTCACCAAGGCGAATGTCGAACCCTACCGGGCGATCTTCAAATGATTTCCGGCGGACAGCACCCAACCGCTGTCACCGGCGCCGGGGGAGACCTTCTCCCCCGGCAACCCGCCGGAGACCAGCGTCAGCCGCGCATTTCGCTCAGAAATATCCGCAAGACCTTCGGTTCGCATCAAGCACTGCGTGGCGTCGATCTCGACATCTATCCGGGCGAGTGCCTCGGCCTTGTCGGCGACAATGCGGCGGGTAAGTCTACGCTTACCAAAGTGATTTCCGGCACCTATATTCCGGATGAAGGCACGATCACCATGGATGGCGAGGCCTTGCGCCTTTCCGGTCCGGCGGACGCCCGCAATCGCCATATCGAAATGGTGTTCCAGGATTTGAGCCTTTGCGACCATATCGACGTGGTCGGCAATCTCTTTCTGGGCCGTGAAATCACCAAGGGGCCGTTTCTCGACCGGCAGACCATGCTGGAAGAAGCGCGCAAGATGCTGGATGCGTTGGAAATCCGCATTCCCCGCCTCACCGCCAAGGTCGAAAAGCTTTCCGGTGGGCAACG
This sequence comes from Allorhizobium paknamense, assembly GCF_030815125.1. Lineage (GTDB taxonomy): Bacteria > Pseudomonadota > Alphaproteobacteria > Rhizobiales > Rhizobiaceae > Allorhizobium > Allorhizobium paknamense. The sequence goes on along the minus strand of NZ_JAUSWH010000005.1, from coordinate 159,991 downwards.
CCAGGCGATTGCCATTGCCCGTGCGGCATCCTTCCAGCCGAAGGTGCTGATCATGGACGAACCCACTTCGGCGCTGGCCGTCGCGGAAGTCGAGGCCGTGCTGGCGCTGATCAACCGCGTCAAGGCGAAGGGCGTTTCGGTCATTCTCATCACCCACCGGCTGCAGGATCTGTTTCGCGTCTGTGATCGCATTGCCGTCATGTATGAGGGCACCAAGGTGGCGGAACGGCAGATCAATGAAACGAGCCTGGAAGACCTCGTCAAACTCATCGTGGGAGGCCGCCATTGACCGTCTATACTGAACGCGCCAAGGGCTCGCCGCTGGCGGATTTCATTGCGGAAAACGCCCAGGTTCTCTCCATCGCCGTCTTCTTTCTCGCCTGCATGCTGTTCTTTTCCGTCACCACGGATACGTTTCTGACAGCCGGCAATCTGCTGAACGTCGTACGCCAGGCAGCACCGATCCTGATCGTGTCCATTGCCATGACTCTGGTGATCATCACGGGTGGCATCGATCTTTCGGTCGGCTCCATGGTGGCCCTGATCAATGCCATCGGCGCAATCGGGCTGGCGGCGGGTTATCCCTGGCCGCTGGTGCTGGTCGCCATGCTTGTGCTCGGCGGGGTGCTCGGCCTGTTGCAGGGCTGGTTCATCGCCTATCAGGGCATTCCGGCCTTCATCGTCACGCTTGCCGGTCTGTCCATCCTGCGCGGTGTGGCGCTCTACATCACCCAGGGCTATTCCATCCCGATCCCCGATGCGCCCGGCTTCTTCTTTCTCGGTCGCGGCGATTGGCTGGGCATGCCGGTTCCGGCGCTGATCGGCATCCTGCTCACCATCATCGGCTATGTGGTGATCTCGTCCACCCGCTATGGCCGCCGCGTCGTCGCTGTCGGTTCCAATCTGGAAGCGGCCCGACGGGTTGGCATGCCGGCGAAATGGATCCTCGCCTCCGTCTATCTGGTTGCGGGTGTCTCTTCCGCAATTGCTGGCCTGCTGATTGCCGCCCGTCTCGGCTCCGGCTCTTCCAATGCGGCAGTGGGTTTCGAGTTGCAGGTGGTGGCAGCGGTGGTTCTGGGCGGCACGTCGCTGATGGGCGGTCGCGGCACCATTCTCGGCACCGTCCTCGGCACCATGACGATTGCGGTGATCGGCAACGGGCTGATCCTCATGCATATCTCGCCGTTTTTCACCCAGATCGTCACCGGCGCGATCATCCTTGCCGCCATCTGGCTCAACACCCGCATCTTCACCGCCAATTTCCGCTTTGGCGCCAAGAGAAAGGCCTGATGCCATGGCAAGTGAACTATCAGAAGGCCATGTCCGCTCCGGCAAGGTGATGACCGTGCAAGGCGCAATCCCGGTGGACAAACTGGGCGTGACGCTGATGCACGAGCACATCCTCAACGATTGCCGCTGCTGGTGGCATCAGCCGAAGACACCGGAACGGCAATATCTCGCCGAAGGCTTCGTCTGCATGGAAATCCTCGGCGAATTGCGCCAGGACCCCTTCGTCAACAGGCACAACATCACGCTTGACGATGAGCCGCTGGCGATTGCCGAACTCAAAGCCTTCGCAAGCGAGGGCGGCCATACCGTGGTGGAGCCAACCTGCCAGGGCATTGGCCGAAACCCGAGCGCCTTACAGAGAATTTCCAAGGCATCCGGGCTGAATATCGTGATGGGTGCCGGCTATTACCTCGCCTCCTCCCATCCGGAAAAGGTGGCGGGCCTCACGGTCGATGCGATTGCCGATGAAATCGTGGCGGAGGCCCTGCACGGGGTCGATGGCACCGATATCAAGATCGGCCTGATCGGTGAGATCGGCGTTTCCTCGGACTTCACCGCGGAAGAACAGAAGTCGCTCAGGGGGGCCGCCCAGGCGCAGTTGCGCACCGGCCTGCCGCTGATGGTGCATCTGCCGGGCTGGTTCCGGCTGGGCCATAAGGTGCTGGATATGGTGGCCGAGGAGGGCGCGGACCTGCGCCACACCGTGCTCTGCCACATGAACCCGTCCCATGACGATCTCGCCTATCAGTGCGAACTCGCCAGCCGGGGCGCCTTCATCGAATACGACATGATCGGCATGGATTTCTTCTATGCCGACCAGCAGGTGCAATGCCCGAGCGACGAAGAGGCGGCGCGCGCCATCGTCAAACTGGTGGAACGCGGTCATCTGGACCGCATCCTGCTTTCCCACGACGTCTTCCTGAAGATGATGCTGACGAAGTATGGCGGCAATGGTTACGCCTATATTCTCAAGCATTTCCTGCCGCGCCTGAAGCGGCACGGGCTGGACGACGCCACCCTTCAAACCCTGATGCGGGACAACCCGCGGTCAGTCTTCGAGGCGAAGATCTGACGAGCATATGGACATGAAAGTCATGACGAAAAAAGTTCTCCTCGTCGGCGAAAGCTGGGTCAGCTCCGCCACCCATTACAAAGGCTTCGACCAGTTCGGCAGCGTCACCTTCCATCTGGGGGCGGAGCCGCTGGTCAAGGCGCTCGAAGGCAGCGAATTCGAGCTGACCTATATGACCGCCCATGACGCGGTGGAAAAATTCCCCTTCGACATGGCGGGGCTTGATGCCTATGACGCGATCATCCTCTCGGATATCGGCGCCAACTCCTTACTTTTGCCGCCCGCCGTCTGGCTGCACTCCAAAACCGTGCCGAACCGGCTGAAGCTCATCAAGGCGTGGGTGGAAAAGGGCGGCGGCCTGCTGATGGTCGGCGGCTATTTCTCCTTCCAGGGCATTGACGGCAAGGCCCGCTGGCGGCGCACGCCGGTGGAAGACACACTGCCCGTCACCTGCCTGCCCTGGGATGATCGCGTGGAAATTCCAGAAGGCTCGACCGCCGATATTATCAAGCCGGATCACCCGACTGTCGCGGGCCTGACCGGCGAATGGCCGCTGCTGCTCGGCGTCAACGAAGTCGAGGTGCGCGAGCGCGCCGATGTCCAGGTTGTCGCCCGCCTGCCTCAGGATCAGGGCGGCCATCCGCTGCTCGTGACCGGCAGCTTCGGCAAGGGCCGGACCGCTGCCTGGACCTCGGATATCGGCCCGCACTGGCTGTCGCCCGCCTTCTGCGAGTGGGAGGGCTATGGCAAGCTCTGGAAGAACATTCTGGGCTGGCTGACGGAAAAGGCCTGATCAGCCTACCCTTTCAGGATCGCGGCAAGTTCCGGAACGCTCGGAAAGGCTTGCCGCGTTCCCCGGCGGCTGACGGTGACGGCGGCGGCCTTGGCCGCATCCTCCAGCGCGCGGGCATCCAGTGGGACATTCCGCAACAGCGACGAAGCCAGCGCCGTTCCCATGAAGCAATCGCCTGCGCCGGTCGTATCGATGACGGCGGAGGCGCAAGCGGGAACGGCAACGCTCCCCTCGGAGGTGACGAGCAAAGCGCCTTCGCCGCCGAGGGTCAGGACGATGCGGGAGACACCGGCGGCCACGAGAATGGCGCCAGCTTCGGGGCCTGTCCTGCCGGTCAGCGCTTGCGCTTCACCCTGATTGAGAAAGGCAATGTCGATCAGCGGCCAGAGGCTTGAAAACCAGGGCTGAAGCGGCGACGGGTTGAAGGCGGTGGTCATGCCCTTGCCGCGTGCGGTTTCAAGCGCGGCGCGGGTGGTCTCTTCCGGCAGATTGCCTTGCAGGACCAGCAGATCGCCGGGCTGGCTGACATTGAGTGCCGCCTGCGCCTGTTGCGGGCGGACGCTTGAAGCCGCATCGCGGGTGGTGATGATTGAATTTTCGCCGTCCGGCGTGGTCAGGATGATGGAAAGGTCGCTGGCCGCGCCGTCGATGGAGATGAGGTGCGCAAGCACCGGTTCGGTGGTGAGACTGTCGCGCAGGGTCACGGCCCTGTCGTCCGTGCCGATGGCGGCGATCAGCTGGGTTGAGAGACCGGCGCGCGCCATCACGATCGCCTGATTACAACCCTTGCCGCCGAGATCGCGGGAGGCCTGGGCACCGAAAATGGATTGCCCGGCTTGCGGCAACGCGGCAAGGGAATAGGTTTCGTCGAGTGCGATATTGCCGAGGACAAAGGCGCGCATGCAATGCTTTCGAAAGGACTGATGATGAGTGAGACCATATCCGACAATGCGGCCAATGCCATCGTGGAAATCTTCGGCCGCAGCAAAGCGCTGATCGGCATGGTGCATTGCCCGGCCTTTCCCGGCGCGCCGCGCTATCGTGGGTCGGCGATGGAAACCATCTACGATACCTGCATGCGCGATGCGGAGGCGCTGATCGAAGGCGGCATGCATGGCATCATCATCGAGAACCATGGCGATATTCCCTTTTCGAAGCCGGAGGATATCGGGCCGGAAACCTCGGCCTTCATGAGCGTGGTGACGGATCGTATCGCCCGCGCCATCGGCGTGCCGCTTGGCATCAACGTGCTGGCCAATGCGCCGATCCCGGCCTTTGCCATTGCCATGGCGGGCGGCGCCAAATTCATTCGCGTCAACCAATGGGCCAATGCCTATGTGGCCAATGAAGGCTTCATGGAAGGCAGGGCTGCGGAAGCCATGCGCTACCGTTCGCTCCTTCGCGCCGAGCATATCAAGGTCTTCGCCGACAGCCATGTGAAGCATGGCGCCCATGCGATCACCGCTGACCGGACCATCGAGGAACTGACCCGTGACCTCGCCTTCTTCGACGCCGACGGGGTGATCGCCACGGGCCAGCGCACCGGCAACAGCGCCACCATCGAGGAGATCGAGGAGATCGGTAAGGCGACGCATCTGCCGCTTCTGGTGGGCTCCGGCGTCAACACCGGCAATATCGTCGAGATCCTGAAGCGCACCAGCGGCGTCATCGTCGCCTCCTCGCTGAAAGAAGGCGGCGTCTGGTGGAATCCGGTGGAACTCAGTCGGGTCCGCACCTTCGTGGCCGCGGCGCAACCGGGTTTGGACGCGTGAAAGGCGAGAGAATGACAGAAGGGCTTGCGATCAACGGCGAGAGACTGCTGGAGCGGCTGGACCGCTTTGCAGCCATCGGCGGCACGGACCAGGGCGGCGTCAACCGGCAGGCCCTGACGGTGCTTGATCGTCAATCCCGAACGCTTCTGACAGAGCTTGCACTCAAGCGCGGCTTTTCGGTCTTCCAGGACCCCATTGCCAATCTTTTCCTTCGCCGTGAGGGGAAAAATCCAGACCTGCCGCCGCTTCTGATCGGCAGCCATCTCGACAGTCAGCCCGCAGGCGGTCGTTTTGACGGGGCGCTCGGCACGCTTTCGGCCTTCGAGGTGCTGGAAACCCTGGAGGATCTGGCGATGACCACCGAGCGGGCGGTGGAAGTGGTGGCGTTCACCAATGAGGAAGGTTGCCGCTTCGCCCCCGGCTGCATGGGCTCCATGGCCTTTGCCGAAGGCGCAATCCCGGACCATTGGCGAACCCTCAAGGCCACCGACGGTGCGGACTTTGCGCCGGAGTTGGCTGCGACGCTGCAAAGCCTTCCCGAAGCGCAGTCGCGGCCACTCGGCTTTCCGGTCCATGCTTATCTCGAGGTTCATATCGAACAGGGGCCATCGCTGGAAAGCCAAGGCCTGCCCATCGGCATCGTCACTGGCATTCAGGGCACGCGCTGGCTGGAGGTGACGGTAACGGGTCAAACCGCCCATGCCGGCACCACGGCCCTCACCTATCGGCGCGATCCGATGCGGGCCGTAACTGCGGCACTTGCGGTTCTTTATCAGGAGATCATGCCCGCCGATCCATCCGCGCGCTTCACCGTGGGCCGGATGACACTCTCGCCCGGTGCCACCAATGCCATTCCCGAAAGCGTAAGGCTGACCATCGACCTTCGTCATCCCACGCCGGAGCGGCTGGACGCCATGGAAGCACGGGTGAAAGAGATCTTCGAAGGAGAGGCGCGCGGCGAGGCCTGCAAGGTGATGCTCGCCCGAATTTTCGACATGGCCCCAACACAATTTCCGCCCGCCTTGCTCGAGGTGCTGGATCAGGCCGCAGAAAGCGCCGGCCTTGCCGCACAACACATGCTCTCCGGAGCTTTTCACGATGCGCTATTCATGAACCGGATCGCGCCCGCCGCCATGATCTTCGTGCCCTGCCGGGATGGCCTCAGCCATAACCCGGCAGAACATGTGGAGCCCGAACATTCCATCGCAGGCGCCACCCTGTTGCTTCATGCCGTCAGCCTGCTCGCATGTGTTGAAGCATAAAATGATGCAGCAAATGTAAAGCGCCGATCTGCTTGAAACAGATCGGCGCTTTAACATTTAATTTTGAAGCATAATCTTGTCGATCCTGGTTTCACTCCGCTTTGATTATGCTCTTACTTTTTTTACGCATTTCCGAACGGAAAACCGCAAGCACACTTTTCTCGGGACAATGCTCTAAAACTTCGTCGCGAAGTTCAGCCAGACCGTGTTGCCCTGCGCCCGGTTTTCCGCAACGATGTCATGCTGCCAGGAGGCGCTGACCTGGGTTGCGGGCGTGAAACTGTAGGTGAGCGACGGACCGAGTGCGAAGCCTTTGCCGCGATGGCCGTCCGCAGCGGCCGTGGGGCCGGTATCGTCGGTCAGCTGCTGCAGATAATAGCCGACGGCGCCAACGCGCCATTTGTCGATGTTCCAGCCCACGGCATAATCCAGCACGAATTCCGTACCGGTCTTGTAATCGGTGTCGTTGTTGCGGGTGTTGAAGATAAGGCGCGCCGTGGTGGCCAGTTCCAGCCCCTGCGGGTCGCTATAGTGATAGCCGAGTGTCGGCTGCACGGACCAGTGATTGAGACCGATGCTCGCAACGTCGGATGCGCTGTAATAGCCGGTCGGCATGCCGACATCGATCCCGAAGACAATCGAATTGTAGCGGTCGAGATGCCAGGCAAGACCGATGGTGCCGGTAATATCGGCAATGTTCAGGTTGTTTCCATCGCCGAAGGGAAGGTCCAGATCGAGATGCACGACCGGCACCACCAATTGACCCCAGACCTGGGCCCCGGCGATGTTGATATCCGAGACATAGAGGAGGCGGAACGTATCCGCGATGGAGCGCACCTTGAACTCGAAGGGCTGCTTGTTGCCATCGCCGTCATTCATACGGTCCGAGGTAAAATAGCTGGTTTGAGACAGAAGATAGAAGCCGGAAAAAGGCGGCACACCGCCGGCATAAAATTGCGCCGATCCGGGGGAGTACTGGGTATTGCCGTTTTCCGCCGCATGCAAGCTACTCACCGCCGAGCCCGCCAGCAAGGTGCCGAGCATCAGACATTTCCACGCGTTCCGTAAAATCATTCCATCCTCCTCAGAAAGACATTCGGCGCTGGGCCACTGCCTTGCGCTGTCGATCGGGACGGATATTGAGATGCAAGTCACCACAGGCCGGACATCAATGATGACCACCTTCTTCACCCCCAAAAGGGATCACTGATCTGCCGGATCATAACCATCATTCCCGCAGGGATCGGGCCTGAACCCTCCGCCGACGTCTAAGGATACATAGGCGTGGCCATGACCGCGCCTTTATCTGCACCCTGGAAAGATGATGATGCTCCCTCCTCCATTCCGCCCCGCCGCGTCAACGCCTCCCGAGCACCAGCGAGCCCCTGCTCTGGAGGTACCGGTTGAGTTGACGAATGTAAAATGGGCTTTCAGAATGGTTGATATTCACGGCGTGAATAACAATAGCGAAACCTATATCTAAAAAACCACCTTTAAATTTAGACCGATCGGAGGTTAGAGCATTTCCAGAAAAAGTGCAGTCGCGGTTTTTCGTCCGGAAATGCGTAAAACAAAAGCTTGGAGCATGATTCCTTAAATCGGAGTGGATTTAAGGTGAAAATTATGCAGCAGATTTAAAGTGTTACAGCGTCCTTTGTGCGCTTGATAAAACGCACGGCGCTGTAGTGTCTTCCGAGCAAAATTCTGTCAGTATTTGGCAGAGATTGCTTCATGAAACTGGTTACGCAACCATACAAGGGCGGGATCGCGGGTGCGGTAGCTGTGCCACTGCAGGGACTGTTCCAGATGCGCCAGATCCACGGGCGGCTCCATGATGCGCAGATTTCCGAGCTTTATCATCCGGTCGGCAAGGCTGCGCTGAATGACGGCAATCCGCCTGGTTCCCTCCACCAGAAGCGCCAGCGAAAAGAACGAATAGGAGGTCACTTCCACCTTGAGCGTCAATCCGGCCTGACGGCAGGCCACCTCCGCAAAGCTTTCGCCACCATTGGGCGGCCGCATGACGATATGGCCCGCCTCTGAGAAATCGGCAGGTGCAAGCCGTGCTCCGTTGTCATGGACGGCTGCATCCACCACACAGCATAGTGGATCTCGGATCAGAATTTCCGACGGGTGCTGGGTCGAACAGAAGGGCCGAGGGGCGATGAGTAGGTCCGCCTCGCCACGCTCCAGCAAAAGATGCGGAAAATTCTGCTGGGCGCGGAAATGCATCTGCATGCCGGGCGCCAGCGCCGTGACCCGTTGCAGGAAGGGTGGGATGACCGTTGTCAGCGCATAATCCGAGACGACAAGGTTGATGCTGCGCGTCGCTTCCTCCGGGACAAAGGACGGGGTTGACACCACTGCTGCCTCGATGCGCACCATGATGTCCCGCAGGGGCTGCTGCAAGGATGCGGCCAGTGGCGACAATTCCATCGAACGTCCAACCTGAATGAGCAGTGGATCGTCGAAATAATCCCGTAACCGCCCGAGAGCATTGCTCATTGCCGATTGCGTCATGAACATTTCCGTGGCGGCGCGGCTGACATTCCGCACCCGGATCAGCGTATCCAGCGCCACCAGAAGATTGAGATCGAGATTCTTGAAACGCATGCGGGCTCCTCCCCATTCATCCGATCAATACAAATCATTCATCAAAGCAATTTTGTAAACGGTTTGATTTTCGCTAAGTCTTGAGCCGGGAGGAGATGCCACCGCTGCCGTCAGGCTGTTTTCGGTGAAGGCCTCCTGTTGACCAACGCCCGGACCCATTTCGCGTCCGGCGCGGCGACTGCGAGGAGACCGGATGTTCAAGTATTTTCCAACCAATTACGTTTGGAACCTTTCCGTCAATCTGTCCATCGAGATGGGCGCGCGGATGGGCGAGATCGAAGAAATGTGCGCCCCGCTTCAGGAGGCGGCCAAGGCGCCCGATGCCGCCGGCACGCAGGCCTTCCGCGAAACCTGGATCAAGATGGCCGACAAGCTGGTCTCGCTTGCCGATGAAGACGAAGCCAAAGGCCGACTGATTTCCGCAGGCGACAAGCTGATGCGTGCCGCCAATTACATGCTGACGGCAGAACGCCTGCTGGCCCACGGTTCCGAAGGCCGGGTTGCCCTTTACCAGCGCTTTCTGGCGGCTTTCGAAAAATCCCTGCGCCTGACCGGATCGTCCTGCCGACGCATTGAAATTCCCTATGAAGGCACGCATCTCTCGGCCCTTTACGTGCCCGCCGAAGGTGTCGAAGGGCCACAGCCGCTTCTGGTGCAGGTGAACGGCCTCGACAGCACCAAGGAAATGAAATTCCTGGTCGGCCTACCGGCATGGCTGGCCCAGCGCGGCGTGGCCTCGCTGATCGTCGATCAGCCCGGCACGGGCGAGGCCCTGCGCCTGCAGGGCCTGACGGCCCGCTACGATAGCGAGCACTGGGCAAGCCGTGTAGTGGACTGGCTGGAAGCACGGCCTGAGGTGGATGCCAAACGCATCGGCATGGAGGGCGTTTCGCTTGGCGGATATTACTGTCCGCGCGCCGTGGCCTTCGAGCCACGCTTTGCCTGCGGCGTCGTCTGGGGCGCCAATCACGACTGGCGCGACGTGCAGAAGAAGCGGCTGGCCCGGGAGGGGAATTTTCCAGTCCCGCATTACTGGAGCCATGTGCAATGGGTCTGGGGCGCCAAGGATATCGACAGCTTCATGGAGATCGCCGAAAAGGTTCATCTTCACGGCATTCTCGATCGCATCCGCGTTCCCTTCCTCGTCACCCATGGCGAAAAGGACAGCCAGATCCCGCTGCAATGGGCCCATGCCACCTATGATCAACTGGTCAACAGCCCCCGGCGTGAATTGAAAATCTTCGATGAACGCACCGGTGGCGTGCAGCATTCGAGCTTCGACAATTCCGCCAATGCCGGTGCCTATATCGCAGACTGGGTGGCCGAGGTGCTGGGTGGCCGAACGGCAGTGACCACAGGCTGATCCAGAGCACTTTATGGATTGCGTGTTTCCGGACGGAAAACCGGTTCCCACTTTTCCTGGAAACACGCGGTCGGGAAAATCTTTAATTTCAGGAGTGTCATCATCATGAACATTATCGGCCCGGATTATCTGGTTTTCGGCGTGGACGACGTTGCAGGCTGTTGCGAATATCTCACCGCCTTCGGCCTGAAGCCGGTGGACGTGACCGACAAGGGTGGCCTGTTCGAGACTTTGGACGGCACGGGCGTGATTGTCCGCCACAAATCCGACCCTTCGCTGCCGCCGCCCCTGCCCACCGCCAATATGCTGCGCCAGCAGGTCTATGGCGTGCGCGCCAGGCAAGATCTCGACGCCATCGAGGCGGAACTCTCCAAGGATCGCCGCGTCACGCGGCTTTCCGATGGCTCCATCGAGGTCAAGGACGATCACGGCTTCGAGTTGAAGTTCCAGGTGTCGATCCGCCGCGTGCTCGATATGCCTGCCGAAAAGATCAACGCACCCGGTGCACCGGCCCAGCGCAAGCCGAATGAAATCGGCGTCTGGGAGGAGATGCCGGCCCTGCCGCGCACGCTGAGCCACGTCGTGCTTTTCGTGCCCGATATCGAGATCGCCACGAAGTTCTACTGCGACCGGCTAGGCTTCGTGATCACCGATATCCTGACGGGCGCCGGTCCCTTCCTGCGGCCCAAGGCCAATGACGATCACCATACGCTCTTCTTCATCCGCACGCCGGATTACATGAAGGGTTGCGAACATCTTGCCTTCCACATGGGCGGCCCGACCGAGCTGATGGTGGCAGGCACCCGTTTTGTAAAGAAGGGCTATCAGAGCTTCTGGGGTCCTGGCCGTCACAAATTCGGTTCCAACTGGTTCTGGTACTTCAACAGCCCACTTGGCTGTCATGTCGAATATGACGCTGACATGGACAAGCACGACGATAACTGGGTGGCGCGGGAGGCCCCCAACGGCGCGGAAGCCTCGCAGATCGTTCTCTTTGAAATGCGGGAAAAATGGGCTCCCGGTGGCGGCCCCCCGCCCGGCGCCAAGGGCTGAATCACAAGAAACACAGCGAGTGGGGTGCGGGAGGAGGTACGGCCATGACGCAATCGTCAGCGGAAATATCGTCGGATTCCAAGGGCAGGGCGCCATCCCCGCCTCAGCCGCAGATGCAGGGCCGGACCCTGCTCTGCCATACCCTCGATATCGGCGAGGGCGAAGCCAAAGGCTTCGGCCCCATCGACGGCGGACGGCGCAAGATCATCCTGGTCCGGCGGGATGGCATGCTGCACGCCTGGCTCGACGCCTGCCCGCACTACAGCACAGGCACGCCCATGGCCTGGAAGACCGACGCCTATCTGAATGGCGAGAAGACCCATCTCACCTGCCATTCCCATCACGCCCTGTTCGATATGGCAACAGGGGAATGTGTTCTCGGCCCGTGCCTCGGGCAATCACTGACACCTGTCACTATCACCATGGACGATGACGGCCAGATCTTCGTCGTTCATGCCGCAAGGGAGGAATAACATATGCATTCGGGGGTAAAGAGCATCCTGATCGTTGGCGGCGGCTTTTCAGGCATGACAGCGGCGTTGCAATTGTCCCGGCAGGGCTTCGAGGTCGATCTCGTCGAAATGGATGCCGGGTGGCGCTCCTATGGCGCGGGCATCAGCCTGCACGGCTCGACGCTGCGCGTCATCGACCAGTTGGGTCTCCTGGACCGCTTTATGGAAGAGGGCTATGCCAGCGATGGCGTCGATATTCGCGGGCCGAACGATGCCGTTCTCGTGACGCTACCGACACCGCGCGTGGCGGGGCCGAACATTCCCGGCGGTGGCGGCATCATGCGCCCGGCGCTGGCCCGCATCCTTTCGGATGCCGTCAGAGCCTCCACCACAACGGTCCGGCTGGGCACGACCTTCAGCGAGCTGAAGGTAGACGAAACCGGCGTGGATGTTCATTTCACGGACGGCAGCCAGAAACGATACGATCTGGTGATCGGAGCGGACGGGCTCTACTCCGCGGTGCGGGCCACGGTATTTCCCGATGCGCCGAAGCCGCGCTTTATCGGCCAGTCCGTCTGGCGCGCCGTACTGCCCATTCCCGAAGAGATCGGCACCATTACCATGTGGATGGGCCCAAAGCTGAAAGTGGGCCTGAACGGCGTCGGCAAGGGCCAGGCCTATCTCTTCCTGACAGAAGACCGTCCCACCAATGATTTCGTTTCGCCGGACAGCTTCGTGGAGACATTGCGCGAGCTGCTGATGCGCTTTTCATCGCCGATCATCCGCAGGATTGCCAGCGAACTCTCGGAGCAGCACCAGATCATCTACCGTCCGCTGGAACAGATGCTGCTGCCGCGCCCCTGGTCGCGCGGGCCGGTCGTGCTCATTGGTGACGCTGTGCATGCCACCACCCCGCATCTGGCGGCAGGCGCCTGTATCGGCATCGAGGATGCCATGGTGCTGGCGGAAGAACTGGCAGACGGTGAAACGCTGCAAGGGGCACTCAACGCCTTCGAGAGCCGGCGCTGGGAGCGCTGCCGCATGGTGGTGGAAAATTCCGGACGGCTGGCGGATATCGAGATCCACGACGGCAGCCGCGAAGAACATGCTGCAATCATGCGGACATCGATGAAGACGCTGACGGAGGCGATCTAGAGCATTTGCAGGAAAAGTGGAAACCATTTTCAGTAACGGTTTCACGGCACTGGCAAGGGCATGGCAGCAGAGGAGTGCTGCACCTGTCCGATGACTTTCATGGAGGAGAAGCGGAGATGTCAGCCAAGGAATTTCATATGACGGGGGCTGCGGCATTGGTCATAGCCCATTGTGCGGGCATGCTCGATCTGGTGGCGCTACCGGTCTGGGTGGGTGCGCTGGTGGAGCGGTTCGGCTTCAGCCCGCAACAGGCGGGCATGATGGCCACCCTTTTCCTGCTGGGGGCTGTCGCAGCCAGCGCCTTTGCCGCACCGCTCTTTGCGCGGCTCAATCAAAAGGCGCTGGCTGTTCTGGGCTTTGCTGTCGCATCGGCAACATTTCTCGCCGCCTCCACCCAGACCAGCCTGACGATGCTGTCGCTGCTTCATCTCGTCGCCGGTATCTCCGTGGGCATCGCTCTCTCCATGGTCCATGGCACCATGGGGCATGCCGCCAATCCGCACCGGCTGTTTGCCGCCGCCGGCATGGCGCTCGGTCTTTTCGGCATCGTGCTGCTGGCAGCCATTCCGCAATTGCTGATCCTGCGGGGCGGCCCGGTTCTCTTCCAGGTGTTTGCAGGCGTCATGGCGATTGCGGCCATCAGTTCGGCGCTGTTGTTCCGCAATCCGCCACGGCAGGTGGAACATGCACGCACGCCTTTCAGCCGGGCCACCTGGTACACGATTTTCGGCATCAGCATCATGACCTTCAATCAATCCATGGTGTTTTCCTTTGTGGAAGTCATCGGCAAGGCGCGCGGTTTTGAACCCTCCAATGTGCTGGCCGTGCTGATTGCCCTTGGCTTTGTAAACTTTCTGGTGCCCGCTCCGCTGGCGACCTTTCTGCAGACGCGTGTATCGGCGCCGCTGATGGCGCAGATAGGCCCGGGAATCCAGGCGGTGCTTGCCGTGATCGTCACCTCGGCCACGGTCTTTCCGCTCTGGGCACCGGCAGCGGCTGTGTTCGTGGCCGTGCAGATCTTCACCCACACCTTCGTCTTCGGCCTTCTGGCAAAACTCGATCCAACGGGCCGCGCCGCTGCCGCCACCCCGGCCATGCTGATGGTGGGTGCGGCTCTCGCCCCGATCATCGGCGGCGCGCTCGGCCAGAATTTCGGCTTCGCGGCACTCGGCGCAACGGCAGTTGCGGTCAGCATCGTCTCCATCGGCTTTTTCACCAAGGCGAAAGCGGAAAGCACGGCTTTCACGCCATCGCTGGCATCCTGAGCGACAGCACTAAACCATCGAAAAACGGCTGGCCATCCAGCCGTCATCTTCAATGCCTGTTTCACGTCCTTTCCCGAAGCGGACCCGCTTCGGTAGACCATGAGGAAACCATGAAATTTGCCAGTTACCATGACGGAAGCCGGGACGGTCAATTGTGGATCGTCTCGCGAGATCTGAAATCCGCCGTCCCCGCCACCGGCATCGCTACCAGTCTGATCGAGGCTGTCGAACAGTGGGATGCGGTCGCGTCCCGTCTACAAGTGCTTTATGATCGTCTGAACGCCGGTGACGAGCCCTTTGCCACCCGGTTCGAGCCCGAGCGCTGCCTGGCGCCGCTGCCGCGCGCGCCGCAATGGCTGGACGCATCGGCCTTTCTCAACCACGGGCGGCTGATGGACAAGGCCTTCAACATAGAGCCCAATCCGGATTTCGAGACCGTACCGCTGATCTATCAGGGCGCTAGCGATGATTTTCGCGGTCCGCTGGCCGATGTCGCGTTTCCGGACGAGGCCATGCAGATCGACATGGAAGGAGAGTTCGGCATCGTTCTTTCCGAAGTGCCGATGGGCACGACGGTAGACGAGGCGCTCACCCATGTCCGCCTTCTCGTGCAGATCAATGACTGGTCGCTGCGCGCCTTCGGCCCCCGCGAGATGCGGGCCGGTTTCGGCTTCCTGCAGGCAAAGCCGTCAACGGCCTTTGCCCCCGTGGCCATCACGCCGGACGAGCTTGGCCCCCATTGGGCGAATGGCCGCGTCGGACTGCGGCTGCATGTCAGCATCAACGGTCGCGAGGTGGGCCGTGCCCATGGAAACGAGATGCATTTTTCCTTTGCGCAACTGATCGCTCATGGCGCCCATACCCGTCGCCTTTCTGCGGGAACCATCCTTGGCTCCGGCACCGTTTCCAACGCGGATCGGGCCGCAGGCTCTTCCTGTATTGCGGAAATCCGGGTCATTGAAATTCTGGATGAAGGTGCACCGCGCACCCCTTTCCTGCACTGGGGCGACCGGGTGCGCATGGAAGCCCGCCTGCCCGATGGGACAACCCCTTTCGGCAGCATCGATCAGGCCGTGGTCAAGGCCTGACAGTCCGTCCAAGAATCGCGCAGGCACACGCCACCGGACCCGGCACCAGGGTGCATTACTGATTATGGAGAAAGCATTGAAGATCATCGACTTGTCCGTCGCCATCGAAAACGACGTGCCAGCAGATCCGCCGGGCCTTGGGCCGCGCATCAGCTACACCAGCCATCAGGAGGGCACGGAAGAGGTTCTGCGCTTCTTCCCCGGTCTCGACATTGCCAAGGTGCCGGGCGGCGAAGGCTGGGCGGTGGAGCAATTGCAACTGACGGCGCATGCCGGAACGCATCTCGATGCGCCCTGGCATTTCGCCTCGACCATGAATGGCGGTGAACGGGCCTGGACCATCGATGAGGTGCCGCTGGACTGGTGCATCCGGCCCGGCGTCAAGCTGGACCTGCGCCATCTGCCGGATGGGCATGTGGCAACGGCAGCGGAGGTGGAGGCGGCTGTGAAGGCCACGGGCCACACCCTTCAGCCCTACGACATCGTTCTGATCAATACCGCTGCCGGGGAAGCCTATGGCCGGCCGGACTATCTGGGCCGTGGCTGCGGCATCGGCCGCGAGGCAACCCATTGGCTGATGGCTCAGGGCGTTCACATTGCCGGCACCGATGCCTGGTCCTGGGATGCCCCCTTCCCCGTAACCGCAAAGCGCTTTGCCGAAACCGGCGATGCCATGCTGATCTGGGAAGGACACAAGGCTGCCCGCGAAGGGATCTTCCTGCACATGGAGAAGCTGACGCGGCTGGCAGAACTACCCCCGTCCGGCTTCACCGTCTCCTGTCTGCCGGTCAAAATCAAAGGCGGTTCCGCAGGCTGGTGCCGCGCCATTGCTATTTTCAATTAGATCAGGTTTTCCGTCCGAAAATGCAAAAAAGAGCGTTTCAGCCTTTGCGTTGAAGGCTGAAACGCTTTTTCTGCAAGATCAGCCTTCCTGGGCGATCGGATTGCGCAGAATGCCGAGCTTGTCGATCTCAACCTCGACAATATCACCCGGTTTCATCCAGAGCGGCGGCGTACGCTTGGCGCCGACGCCCCCCGGCGTGCCGCTGACGATGACATCACCGGCTTCCAGCCGCGTAAAGGTGGAGCAATATTCGATCTGCCGGGCGATATCGAAAATCATCTGGCTGAAGGTCGCATCCTGCACCACCACCCCGTTGAGACGGGTTTGCAGCCTTAGGTCATCGAGGGGGCCAAGTTCGTCCGGGGTCATCATCCAGGGACCGAAAGCGCCGGTATCCATGAAATTCTTGCCCGGGGTAAACTGGTGGGTGTGGCGCTGGAAATCCCGGATGCTGCCGTCATTGTAGCAGGCATAGCCCGCGACATGGCTCATCGCGTCTTCGCGAGAGATATGGCGGCCCGGCTTGCCGATGATCACCGCCAGTTCGCCTTCATAGTCCAGTTCCGTGGAGACATTCGGGCGGATGATGGGCTTGAGATGGCCGGTCTGCGTATTGGCATATCGGGCAAAGATGGTCGGATGCTCGACCTCGGCGCGCCCTGTTTCCTTGCGGTGCATTTCGTAGTTCAGGCCGATGCAGAGGATCTTGTCGGGGTTCGGAAGGACAGGCAGCCATTCCACCTCGGCAATGGGCGTCGAGGCTGCCGTTTTGCAGGCCTCGGCCACGCCATCGAAACCGGCGGCAACCGCCGCCTTCAGGTCTGGATAACGGGACGCCAGCACCGCGCCTGTATCCAGGAAGAGATCGCCCTCAACGACGCCCCAGGTGGGGCGTCCGGCAAGGCTGACGGTTGAAAGTCTCATGGGTGTACTCCTGTCGGGTTGGAAGGGCGAGCGGTTATGCCCGCCGGGGTTCTCGTGCATTTCCAGGAAAACTGCCGGTGTGCAGCCCGGCAAAGCGCTGGATGGTGCGGTCCGGGAAGATCAGCGCGAAGGCCGAGATGGCGCCGATAATCAGGATGGCGGCGGTAAACAGCATCGCATTGGCATAGCCGGTCGCGGCATGATCTGGCCCGGCTGCCTGCACGATGGAGCCGGTAATGGCATTGGAAACGAGGGCGGACGCGGCATTGGCGGAATAGATGACGACGATCAGGCGGCCGCGCTGCACCGCAGGCGCGATAGCGCCCAGCGTGATGGGACCGTAAATCGTTGTCAGGCTGGGCGCGGCAAAGGCAATGGCAACTGAGGCCAGTTGCAGCGGACCGCTGACATACACCGACGCGATGAGGGCCACGCCCGCCACCAGCAGCGCCCAACCGGAGGCGTTGCCGAGAGCGGCACGCTTGCTTGCGCCATTGCGCAACATGCGCTGGGCAACCCAGGAGCCGAGAATGAGCAGCGGCGACTGGAAAACATAGATGGCCGAGATGATCGAGCCGGTTTGGCCCTGCGAATAGCCAAGTCCCTGCTGCAGGAAGGGCGGCAGCCAGGTGGCCGACATGCCGACGATATAATAGGACATGGTGGACATGATGATCACGCCGATCACCGTCGGATCGAGCCAGAGGCTGCGGGCCGGAACCGGCTTGTCTTCCATCGGTGCGCTGGCCTTTTCTGCACGGACATTGTCCGTATTGACCTTGTCGTCATGGCCGGCATAGGGGCCTTCGCCGCCCACCAGCAGCCAGGCGAGGATCCAGACCAGACCGATAAGGCCGCAGAACAGGAAGCCCGACCGCCAGCCATACTGAATGATCACATAGGTGAGGATCGGGCCGCCAGCGAGCAGGCCAACGCTGATGCCCTGCAAGACGATGGCATTGGGCACGCTGCGCTTTTCCGGGCTGAACCAGTTGTGGCAGGCATGCAGCGCCGTCGGCAGGCCCGGCCCCTCGCCAAGCCCCAGAAGAATGCGGCAGAGCACCAGCACCGTCACGGAACTGGTGAAGTAAATCGGGATCTGCGTGAGCGACCAGATAAGGGCAAGGACCACCAGGATCCACTTCACCGGCACACGGCCAATGACGAACAGGCCGACCAGCACCCCGGACAGGGAAAACAGCAGAAAGAAACTGCTGCCGATCAGGCCGAATTGCTGCGGGGTGAGGCTCAGATCCCGCATGATCGGCACGGCGGAAAGACCGAAGACCAGCTTGTCGAAAAAGTTCAGAGTCTGAAACAGAAAGAGCATGATCAGCACGGCGTAGGGGCGCCAGGGGCTGACTGTCGGCAAGGCTGTTCTCTCGGTCATGTTTTCCTCCCGAAAACCGATTGAATGCGACTTGAGCCTTTCCATATTGCATGGAAAGGCGGAAACTCAGGCCAGTTGGCGCTTCAGATCGGCAACAAGCCCGGCCAGCGCCGCAGCATCCGGAGCCGCTCCGAAAACGTAATGATCGGGCCGGACGATGACGGCGGATGCGGCATGACGATCGAACCACGACGCCAGCACGCCATCCTTTTCCCGCAAATCCGCCCGCGCCACCTCTGCAGCGGCAGGCGCAACGGCCTGCACCGTCACGCCGTCGAGCACGGCAGCGGCTTCCGCCAGGGCAGCAGCATCGGGCTTGCGGGCATCGAGGATCACCCGGAAACCTGTTCCGATCACCTTGTCGAGCAGGCGCTCTCTGCCCTCTTCCACGATGACGGGCTGGGGGAAGAGCAGGCCCCGCGCGGCAACGCCTTCTCCCGCGATCAGCCCCTGTTGCAGGGGTGGAACGATATCCTGGCGGGTCGTGGTCTGCGGCTCGCCGCCGCCTTCGGCCAGGATACGGGCATCGCGGGCGGCGGCGGCATCGGGATCGCGCTCGCAGATGGTTTCGCCGATGGCCTTGATCTTTCCGGTCAGCGTCTGGACATGGCGCTTGCGCTCGACGGTATAGCTGTCGAGCAGCTGGTCGGACGATTGCCCGCGCAGGACCCTGTCCAGTTTCCAGATCAGGTTGGTGACATCCCTGAGGCCCTGGCACATCCCCTGGCCGATGAAAGGCGGCTGCTGATGGGCCGCATCGCCGGCGATGAAGACGCGGCCACGCCGCCAATCATCTGCCACGAGGGCGTGGAAACGATAGGCAGCGGCCCGCCAGAGTTCCCCATCCTGCGGCGTCATCCACCGCGACAGAAGGGCCCAGACCTGTTCCGGCTTTTCCATTTCGCGGGGATTTTCCCCCGGCAGAAGCATGATTTCCCAGCGGCGGTGGTTCTTCGGCCCCATGATGTAGCTGGCGGGACGGGCAGGATCGCAGAACTGCGCGGAGGTCTGCGGCAGTCGATCGAGATGGTCCTCGTTGACCAGCACATCGATCACCAGCCAGGGCTCATCGAAAATCAGGTCTTCCAGCCGGATTCCCGTAAGTTGTCTGAGCGTACTGGAAGCACCGTCACAGCCGATGACGTAGCGGGCCTTCACCACGCGGGTCTGTCCCTCGGCATTTTTGAGGGTCACGGCAACGGCGTCACCCAGGTCCTCAAGCGCGATGGCTTCCGTGCCCAGTTCCACCGTCACACAGTCGAAGCTCTCGGCATGCGCACGGATGGCGGCCTCCACCGGCGGCTGGGTGAAGACCATGCTCGGCGTGTAGCCGAGCGGATAGGGCGGAGAAACCATGTCGATGCGCCGGATCAACTGACCTTTGGCGCCGTAATGCTGGGAGGCGGTGAAGGGCGCCACATGCGGCAGCACAGCCTCGGCAATGCCCATATTGTCGAAATGGCGCAGGATCTCATGATCGATGGCAATGGCGCGCGGCTTGTCGTAAATGCCGGGCAGCCGGTCCACCACCAGGGTCGAATGCCCCTGCGCGCCCAGCATGGACGCCGCGACAGCCCCGGCCGGACCGAAACCGATCACAGCAACATCATACCATTCCGCCTGATTGTCTTGATTGCTCACGGAAAGCCTCTGAAGTTTGGGCGGGAAAGCGCAAAGCGCCGTCCCGATGAATAAGATTTCTGGCGTTGCTCGCCCTCAGAACCGGGCAAAGCCGATAGCAAGCTGCGCCTTTTTACAGGCCTCGCTCTTCGGCGGGGCAATGCCCCAGTGATCGGTACGGCCGGGCGGCCAGACCCATTCCTCCGGCCCCTTGACGCGGTAGCTGTCATCGACCTGCAAAACCTCTGCCGTATACTCGATCACAACGCCTGCCGGATCGACGAAATAGGCGAAGACATTGTCTCCCGGCCCGTGACGGCCCACGCCCCAGCCAATGGGCGTTCCCGCATCCACCACCCGGCCAGAGCCCCGCATGACGGATTCGAGATCGGGCATCAGGAAGGCAATGTGGTTCAGGCCATTGACCGGCGCTTCCGCCAGCACCACGGCATGATGGTCGTCATTGCACCGCAGGAAGGCCATGAGCTTGGACCGGTCCGTCAGCACAAAGCCCAGCACGTCGCGGTAAAAACCCGTCAGCCCCTCGATGTCCGAGGAGTTGATATTGACATGCGCCAGCCGGAGGGGCCGATTGGCAACGGCGGCACCCTGTTTGCGCAGGTCGTTCCACACGAATTCCAGCACGGCACCCTGCGGTTCACGCACGACGAAACGCTCGCCGCCCGAGGGCGCATCGGCGGGACCGAGCGGTCGCACCAGCGCGCAGCCTGCGGCAAGCGCTCTTTCCAGCAAGCCTTCCAGCGCCGCGCGCGAGGCCGCGCGGAAGGTTGTCTTGCGAAGTTCCGCCTTGTCGCCAGCCTTCAGTTCAAGCACATGAAAATCATCGCCCGTGGCGGCCAGAAACACCTTGCCACCCGCCTCAGCAGCGACCTCCAGCCCCCAGACGCTGGTATAGAACGCTACGGCGCCGGCAAGATCTGGCGTCGAAAGCTCGACGCTGCGCAGCGCAATGACTGGAAAATCGCTCATCACTTCACCTCCTCAACCGCCAGGAATGCAAGGGCATTGCCAAAGGCCAGCCGCTCACGCAGCTCATGATCCTCGAAAGCCTCGCCAATGCGCCCCAGCGGGTCGTCATCGCGGAAATTGAAAGGAAAATCCGTGCCGATCATCACCCGTTCGGGACCGAAGACCTCCACAACACGCCGAAGCGTGGCTTGGTCAAACACCAGACTATCGGCATAAAGCCGCCGGGCGGAAACGGAGGGCGGCTCATCGAGACTGTCCCGCAGCGCGGGGAAAACCGCATAGCCCTGCTCAAGCCGGGGCAGGAGCGAGGCAAAACTGCCGCCGCCATGGCTGAAGGCAATGCGCAGGCCCGGATAATGCTTGAGAAGATTGCCGGTAATGACCGAGGCCGCCGCCAGCCCCACATCCGTGGGATAGGCCAGCACCTGCTGCAGCGGCGCGGGTCCGACCAGCCGGTCCATGCCCGCCGGGCGCACGGCGTGAACGAAGACGGCGGCACCCAGCGCCTCCGCCTCCGCAAAGAAAGGATGGAAGCGCGGATCGCCAATAACGGCGCCATTGATATTGCTGCCGATTTCCACGCCCTTGAAGCCGAGCTCCAAAACAGCCCGCCTGAGTTCGGAAATGGCAAGGTCCACATCCTGGAGCGGCACACCGCCAAGGCCCACGAATCGCCCCTGCCCTTCGGCCACCAGATCGGCGATCACATCATTGACATGGCGGGAAAGATCATGGCCCGCCGCAGCCGGCAGCCAATAGCCGAACAGTTCCGGCATCGGCGACAGCGCCTGCAGGCGAATACCGGCACGATCCATCGCTTCCAGACGGCGCTCGGCCACCCAGCAGGCATCGCTGATGGTGCGATAGGGCTTTTCATCGATGACGACAGTGGCATGGCAAGCCTCAGCCGGCGTCATGGACGGCCAGCCTTTCAGCGCGCCGCCACCCGGCGGCTGGGGAAAGCGCGATGGCACCACATGGCAGTGCACATCCACACCCACACAGCCGCAGGCCTGTCGACCCCCCCGAATTCTAGTGGTGTCTTTTTCCATCAGCTCCTCCTGATCCTTTGGTAATATACATAATTCACGTCGTAAAGCAAAAATTTATAAATTTTATTGACAGCGGCGCTGTTGTATAAGAAAGCAGCGACAGGAAACAGGACGACGATGGATACCCAGCTCTTGACCCGAGGGGCAGAAACGCCAGCCACATTGGCAACGAGCATTTATGAGCGTTTGAAAGCCGATATCCTCTCGGCGCAGCTTGAACCGGGCCAGAAGCTGCAATTGCGCTTTCTCACCGAACGCTATGAAACCGGCCAGACACCCCTGCGCGAGGCGCTGAACCGGCTGACCACGGAAGATCTGGTGGTGGGCAAGGAGCAGCGCGGCTTTTTCGTAAAAGCGATCAGCCGCGAGGAATTGCACGAACTGACCCGCACCCGCTGCTGGGTGGAAGGGCTGGCGCTGAAGGAATCGATCGCCAATACCACGGCGGCCTGGGAAGAGGCGCTGCTGGTGGCCCATCACCGGCTGGAGCGAACGCCGCGCTCGCTCAACCCGGAACAGTTCGAGGACAATCCGGAATGGGAAAAGCTGCATCGCATTTTTCATGCGCTGCTGATCGGCAATTGCCGCTCACGCCCGCTGATCGGCTTTTGCGAGCAATTGGCCGACCGGCTCTATCGCTACCGGGCGCTTTCCATCCGCAAGGCCTTCCGCAGCCGCAAGGTTTCGAACGAACATGCCGAGATCCTGAAAACGGTTCTGAACCGGCAGACGGAAGAGGCGGTCACGCTTTTGCAGCGTCACTATGAAAGAACCGCCGAGATCATCGCCAATGATCTCGGCGCAACGGAAACCCAGGGATTTGCGTAGGGCAGCGGCGGATTCAGACTGCTACGCTCGGCTTCATGCCGGAAAGGCACACTCGCCTGACCTATGGGTCCCCAAGATGGGCCGGAGGGTCGTGTTATGTCGGCCAATATTTTTCGATGTAGCGGTTCATTTCCGACAGCATGAATTTGCCCGAGTGGTCTGCCTTGTCTTCCCACGCGAAAACGCAGGCTGTCATGATGCCGTCAAATCCGATTTCGGCGAGTGTACCGAAGAAGTCATCCCACGGCACCTCCCCCTGCCCGATGTTGAGGTGCTGGTGCACGCGCGCCTGCGTACCGGGTGGGTTCAGGATGTAGCGCAAGCCGGAACTTGCCTTGTGATTGAAGGTATCGCCAACATGTACGTGAGCGAGGACATCCTTTGCCTCCCGCAGCATCGCCCTGGTGTCCTCACCGAAATAGAACGTATGAGGCGCGCAGTAGAGAAACCTGACATTTTTCGAATTGACCGTCCGGATGATGTCGAGCGCAGGCTGCAAGGTTTCGCACCAGTCCTCGGGATGGGGCTCGATATTGAGCTGGATGTTTTCCCGCTCGAAAATCGGCACCAGTTCTTCCATGGAACGCCACCAGGCGTCCTCACAGGCTTCAATCATCGAGCCGGTATGGCAGCAGTAGCAGCCGCCCTTGTCCGGGTGCGGGCCGCGGCCAAATTCGGAGTTCATTGTATCGACTTCCATTTCAACGGCGATCTCGATTGCACGCCTCCAGTGCTTGACCGCAGCCTGCCGCTCGCCCTCATCGTTCGAGGCCCAGCGGTACATCGGCAGTATCGAGGCAATCTTCACGTTCTCCGCCGCCAACGCCTTCTTGAACTGCTTCATCCGCTGCGGAAACACGCGAGGCGCCTTGAACCACTCGAGAAAATCGGCGCGCGGGCTCATCTCGATCCAGTCGTAGCCAAGTTCCCGCACCTTGCGCGGCAGATCCTCAAGGCTCAGGTGTCGGTGCATGAAGGGGTCTAGGGCGATACGCATGTCTGCCTCCGGGCGAACAGTAGATTGACGTTGAGTTGATGACGGTGCTGTGGAGGCTAAGGGCCAGGGAGGTCTGGCCCGTAGCCTGAGGCAAACTACAGGCGTAAGGCGGACGCCTGTCTGGCAAGTTGCCCCGGCCGGACAACATAAGGAGCTCCTGCTGGCGCACCTTTTTGAGCTGGGGCAGGATCCTGCGTTTGCAGCCTGCCTCAGAGTCGGTCAGACATAATCGACCCAGACCCCGCCAAGATCGGCCGAGCGCACACAGTTTTCGACCCAGCGAACGCCTTCCACGCCCGCGTGAAGATCGGGATACCGAAGATTTGCGAGACGACCCTCGTCATTCTCATTGCGCGCGTCCATAGCGATGGCAAACCGGTCGTAAAGATTGGCCCATGCCTCAAAAAGGCCTTCCGGATGGCCAGCGCCGATCCGGTCGTCGGCAAGCGCCTTGGCATGCAAATAGCCCATGCCGCGCTCCAGAATCCGTACCGGCTCGCCCTGAACCTCCAGCCGCAGCTGGTTTGGCTGCTCGTCCCACCATTCGATGGAGGCCTTCGCGCCGACAATGCGCACCTTCTGCCCGTGCATCGAACCGGCATTGATCGCACTCGACCACACGGTGCCAAAGGCGCCATTATCATATTCCATCAGCGTCATGGCATTGTCTTCCAACGGCGCACGGGTCTTGACGAAGCTCTGACGGGCGCAAAGAAGGCGCTTGATGCGCAGCTCCGGCAAAATGACCTCCGAAATATAAAGGGGGTGCGTTCCAATATCGCCAAGCACATAGCTTGGGCCTGCAAATTTTGGGTCCACGCGCCAGCGTGTCGCCGGGTTCTGAAGCTCGACGGCCTCGTTGTGGAAACCGTGGGCGAACTGGAGGTTTACCAGACGGATTTCACCCAGTTCCCCAGCCGCGACAAGCTCGCGAGCATGCTCGATCACCTGATGGCCGCTATAGCCGTAAGTCACACCGACAATACGCCCGCGCTCAGCCGCAATGCGCTCAAGATCTTCAGCCTCGGCCACGGTGAAGCACAGCGGCTTTTCGCACACAACGTGAAGCCCGCTTTCCAGCGCGGCCTTGGTGATCTCGTAATGGGTGTTATTGGGCGTTGCGATCGATACCGCCTCGATCCCATCCGGGCGCTTTGCCTCCCCGGCAAAAAGG
The DNA here is from genome assembly GCF_030815125.1 of Allorhizobium paknamense. Taxonomy (GTDB): domain Bacteria; phylum Pseudomonadota; class Alphaproteobacteria; order Rhizobiales; family Rhizobiaceae; genus Allorhizobium; species Allorhizobium paknamense. Next base: position 134,994 of record NZ_JAUSWH010000005.1, on the reverse strand, counting down.
GTTCGCCAGTCGGCATAGCACCGCGACGGGTCGAGCCCCAGTTCGATACCGAAGGCGCGGCCGCGTTCGGCATCGATGTCGAACGCTCCGGCAACCAGCTCGAAATAACGGTCACGAAGGGCAGCGCAACGGTGAATGTAACCGATCTGGCTGCCTCGGCCGCCGCCAACCATGGCCCAGCGAAGAGGTCGTTTCGTCTGACGAGTCCCGTAAATCATGAAAATCTTGTCCTGAAGGGTTAGAAGCCAGCGGTTTTGAGATAGTCCCGGCTGAGTTTCACATCCGCGAGGCTACCTGCTGCGTTACGTGGATCCCGTTCCTGCTCCACCGTGATGAAGCCTTCATAGCCCAGCTCATCCAGCAGCCTGCGAATGGCCGGATAGTCGATGCACCCATTGCCGATCGGGCACATGACGCCCTGCGCGCACGCTTCGAAGAAGCGGATGCGCTCACCCATCACGCGTTCGAAAACCGCCTTGTCGATGTCCTTGAATTGAATGTAATCGAGCCGGTCGGCATATTTTCTCAAGGTTTCAACCGGATCCATGCCGGCATACAAGGTATGCCCGGTGTCCAGACAAAAGCCCGCGACATGCTGAGGAATATCTGCCGCGACACGGGCAATCTCGTCTTCGAACTCGATATAACCGCCGGCATGCGGGTGAATGGTGGCGCGAACGCCATATTTGTCACGGGCAAGCGTGGAGATCGCCCGGATATTGTCCATCATGCCCGCCCAGGCCCTGTCATCAAGACGGGGAGCACGATCACTATGGCCAGCGGCAAAATCGCGTTCGTCATGCCCCCAATCCATCACCGTCAGATAGGGAGCCGCAAAGCGCTGGCCAGCAGTTGCGGGAGGCTTTGGCAAGCGTGTCATCAACGCGCAAATCTCATCCACCTGCTGCAACAGGTTATCGCGATTTTCCCGATCGACCAGGTCATTGAAGATCGTGCCCGCAACAATGTAGAGGCCCCGGCTTGTCAAAGCGTGTGAAACCACGTCGATGTCCAGCGGCACATACCCATATGGCCCAAGTTCCATGCCGCCATATCCGGCAGCCTTGACCTCGTCGAAGACCAACTCCCACGACGGGAGATCTGGATTGCGCACGTCATCGACCCCCCAACAGCAAGGCGCTGTGGTGACTGTAATACTCATTCTATCGTGATCCTTCCCTCGCGTCGCTCACAGGGTGGGCGACCCTCCTTGACCCAAAGGTGTAACCACAAAGAGCCGGTTTACAAACTTGGATTTTGATGGGATTCCATCAAGCGGAGCATGGAGGAACAAATGATTGCACGAAAGGTGAGCATTGCGGATGTCGCCAAGGCAGCCGGTGTCTCAACCGCAACGGTGGATCGGGTCCTGAACAATCGTGGCGGAGTCCGCACGGACAAGGAGGACCTCGTGCTGGCTGCTGCACGCGCCCTCGGCATTGACCGAGCGCTGGACCGCCCTCCCTCCCGGACATTGCGGATCGCGGTCCTCATACAGCCTCCGGTGAACCCTTTTCATGCGGCGCTGCGGGAAGGCATCGACCTTGCCTCCCGAATGTATGCTCCTCTGAATATGCAGTTCTTCGTTCACCACATCGATCCGCGGAAACCCGCTGCCATCGCAGCCGCCATCCGCGACTGTCGCTCCTATAACGGCCTGATTATCACGAGCCCCGACGATATCCGCGTTCGAGAAGCCGTCGCAATTCTGTCTCAAAAAATTCCAGTGGTCACTCTTGCCACAGACCTGAGCGACTGCGGACGAGCCGCCTATGTGGGGCCGGATGACCAGCAGGCAGGCCGGGTGGCAGGAGATCTCATGGGCCTGTTTTTGGGGGCCGAAGGCGGCCGGGTGGTGATGGTAACCGGTTCCCGTGACATCGCCGGGCACAGGGAAAGAGAAGCCGGGTTTCGGACCATCATCGCCGAACGTTATCCGAAGTGTAGTCTCGCCTCCGTTCTGGAGACGGGCGAGGATCAGGAGGAAGCAGGTCGGGTGGTGGAAATTGCTTTCAAAGACGACCCGGTATTGCGGGGCATCTATCACTTGTCAGCCGGTGCAATGCCCATTGTCGGCGCCCTCCAACGTCTCGGCAGAATTGACGATACGGTTATGATTACCCATGAACTCACCCCAAACCGGCGTGCCCTGCTCAAGTCACGCAAGATAAGCGCCGTGATCGACCAAAGGCCGCTGCTGGAAGCGCGCCTTGCGGTGGAAACTATCGCAAAATTCTTAGGGAGATTGCCAGGGAATGCGGCATCGACATCGACAGACATTCAAATATTTTTGGCCGAAAATGCTTAAATGCATGCACTAAAGCAAGAAGAACGAGACGCGCATCTCCGCTTTCCACTTCTATAGCACCTATACGATTAGCTCCCCGTAAATTGGTCATGATCGGGCATGTGTTGCTGTACGAACCCTGTCATGGTGCTATCGCGGGCATTTTTCACCCTGGGCTATTTTGATGCCGTATCCGCTCGCGTCACATTAAAATGTCACTTTAGGCGTACCCAAAGGCATTTACGATTTGGGGAGTGTAAAAGTGGTATTCTCACCTCCCAAAAACAGAGAACACGTCCGGTGACCAAAATTTCACCGGACGTGTTCTCTGTTTTGTTTCTACGCTTTTCCTGGGACAATGCTCTAATAGGCAACCCCGACTTGCGCTCTGTGACGCGTCGGATGCTCAATCTCGTCAAGCACAGCACGGGCGTAATCGATACCGCTGATCGCCGATCTGCCGTTCTCGTCAAAGAGCGCAACTTCATCACCAATGCGATAGTGCCCCAGATCCTCTCCCGGCTGCCAGGCTGAGAATTCCATGGCCGGCGAGACGAACAGCCAGTCCACGCCAGTGGTATCGGCCAGCAGATTATTCAAAACGTCGAGATTTTCCAGCGCCTCTGCAACGACCTCGGCCGGGACATCCGGTGGAAAGCTCTCACCTTCCAACATGCGCGGCGCACCGGCTTCCCGCCGCAGGCATGAGAACCCTCCGACCAGAACGAGACGCGCACCTGAAGCTGCGGCCTTGCTTGCAAGCGCGGCATAGACATTGGCGAGTTTGCCCTTGTTGGAACCACGCGGGGAAAACGCGCCCACAATGACATCAGCGTCAGCAATTGTCGTGCCCGCGTCCTCGATACTCGCTGTCACATAGTTCACATTCGGGATCGGTTCGGACGGAAGCGATCGGCTGATCGACGTGACGACATGTCCGCGCTTTACAGCTTCGCGCGCAATTGCCGAACCGGCATATCCCGTGCCGCCGATCACGGTGATCTTCCTGGGTTTACTCATGAAATGACTCCTGTTTGATCTGTATGAAAGTCGTGAGAAGCAGCTATGGCTTTTGCCTTTCAGATGCCGCTAAACTGCTTCGAGATCACCCATCTCGCCTGAATGGAAGCGCTGGTAGGCGCTGCGAATTCCGCTCAAGTCGTTCATGATGAACGGTCCATCAGCGACAACAGGCTCGTTCAATGCTGGCCCCGAAAGGACAAGGACATGAGCGATCCCGCCCCGCGCGCTGAGGTGCACCTCTCCGGCGCCAGAAAGGGCGATCGCGGTCTCTGTCGACAGATCATGGATTTTGCCGTCGATCTCGACACTCAGTTCGCCATCGAGCACGTATATGACTGTGTTGTCCCCTGAATGAATTGGGTAGGAAACACGGTCGAGCACAAACGCCTCAAGGATTGAGTAGGGTTCTACTGGTTTGATCAAGGACAACACATTTCCGAAACAGCCAACCAAAACACGGATGCGGTCTCCAGCCGGATTGCGCCACTCGGGAACCCGATCGGACAGCATGTACATCGTCTTCGGTTCCGCGAGCTTATTGCGCATGGAGAGGTTGACGTAGATCTGGGCGCCGTGAATTTCCGCACCGCGCACGGCTGGCACCTCCTGATGCAGCGCTCCACGGCCAGCCTGCAACCAGACAATGCCGCCAGGGCCGATCTCGACATCATTCCCGAGTGAGTCACGGCTTCGGAGCGAAGCCGGGGAATCTTCAAACACATAGGTTATTGCCGAGAAACCCGCGTGGGGATGGGGCCCGAAGGGCTGACCGGAGACGCGAAAATTGTCAAGGAGCGCAAGTGGCGACGAAAGGCCATGCATCCGCTCGAGGCCGATGGTATGAACCGAAAATATGTTACCTTTGCCGTGGCTGCGGGCATGAATAATGTCGGAAACACGGATGACCATGAAGAAACTCCTTCGCGACTGACCTCTCTATGCCGCATTGCTTCCCATCTAAAAACCCTATATTTAAAGATGGAAACCATAGGATATAACGATAGATGATCGACGGGTTTTCACTCGATCAGCTGCGGACGTTTGTGGCTGCAGCTGATTCTGGCAGTTTTTCTTCCGCCGGTCGTCAACTCGGACGGGCGCAGTCGGTGGTGAGCCAAACGATTGCTAATCTTGAAAATCTGATCGGCGTGACCTTATTCGATCGAAACGGTCGCTATCCGGCGCTAACCGAGCACGGTCGTGCCCTGCTTGAGCAAGCGCGTGGTGTCACTGGCGCAGTGGATCAGTTCAAGGCCCGGGCGCGGGGATTGGCGGGCGGCCTTGAACCGGAGCTGAGCGTCGTGATCAACGTGCTGTTTCCCACCCGGGTGCTGACGCAAGCTGTTGCAAACTTCCAAAGGCGCTTTCCGGATACACAATTGCGCATTTCGGTCGAAGGGCTCAGCGCCGTTCTTGAACTCGTTATGGACGGTACATGCACCTTTGGTATTCGCGGGCCGATTGGCGGCACCTGCCCGGACCTGAGCAGTGAATATCTGCTGCAGGTCGGATATCAGATGGTGGCAGCACCCAATCATCCGCTTGCCGATTACGTCGGGCCCATTCCGACCAAGGTCCTCGCGCAACATGTGCAGCTTGTTTTATCCGACCGCTCAAAGCTCGCGGAGGAGAAGGATTTTCGGGTTTTTTCACCCAAGACCTGGCGACTTTACGACTTGGCTGCCAAGCATGCACTGTTAAAGGCAGGACTGGGCTGGGGAGGCATGCCAGTGGACATCATCCGCGATGAACTTGAGCGCGGCGTGTTGGTCCCGCTCGAGATTGCCGACATGACCGTTGCCTCCAATATCACCATGTCTGCCACCTATAGAACTGACACCCCGCCTGGGCCAGCGGGGCGAGGGCTCATCGAGGAGCTCGTCAAGGCATCGTCTGAGCTTTGATCCTGAGCAAAGTGTCGTCGCGGCTTTCCGTCCGGAAATGCTTTAAAAAAAAAGCTTAAAGCTCACAGCGCCGTGCGCCATATATGGCGCACGGCGCTGTAGGTGTTAACTCCCGGCGATGAGACCGGCAGCCTCAATGCCTGCCAGCGCGCAGACCTCGTCATTGTCGCCGACATCGCCGGAAATGCCGATGGCCCCGATCACCTCGCGATGTGCGTCAAGGATCAGAACGCCGCCCGGCGAAGGCACCATGCGCCCGCCGCTGACATCGCCCAGCATGGAAAAGAAGGTCGGAAATTTTTCAGACCGCTTGGCGAGTTCACGCGAGCCGAAACCCATGCCAAGCGACCCCCAGGCCTTGCCGAAGGCAATTTCGAAACGAACGATACCGGCACCGTCCTCGCGCTTATAGGCAATCAGATGACCACCGGCATCCAGCACGGCCACGGCAAGCGGGGCGAGGTTGCGCTCGCGCCCTTCGGCAAGGGCGGCGTCGATGATGAGCGTGGCCTGGTTCAGGGTAAGACGTGTCACAACTGACCTCATGAAAATACGGTTTACAGAAACATCGCGATGATATCGCGCGGCGTCTTCGGGCGCGGCACCTTGAAATCCACAGTCAGCAGATCGATAGCCTGCGGTCGCGACAGGCAGGTGTCAAGCCAGGCTTTCAGCGCGGGCCAGGCGGACATGTTCAGCTCGGCAATCAGCGCCATATGCATGACGGATGCGACATTGATATCCGCCACGCTGAACCGCTCGCCGAGGATGAAGGGCTGCCGCTCCAGATGCGCATTCAGCACACCCCAGGGACGTGCCAGTTTCCACAGCGCCAGTTCCAGTTCTTCATCGCTCGGGTCTGCGGGGGTGAACAGGGTGCGAATGGCAGCGGCCATGAGAAGCGGCTTTTCCACCTCGGCCATCACCCAGAGCGACCATTGGGTGACCAGCGCCTCTTCCTCGGCCGTTTGAGGACCGAGCACACCGCCATATTTTTTGGCAAGGTAGAGGTTGATCGCCAGCGATTCGAACAGGCTGAAACCCTCATCCACCAGAGTCGGGCATTTGCCGTTCGGGTTGAGCGCGAGAAATTCCGGCGGCTTCGGCTGTCCCGGAAGAAAGGCAAGTTTCTCCAGCGAAAACTCGATTTCAAGCTCCTTCAGCATCCAGCTGCAGCGATTAGCGCGGGTTTTGGCGGGGTCGCCATACAATGTAATCACGGTGTTCCTCCCATGGCCTCCTTTCGGAGGCTGACCTGTGATGCAGCAAATGCCACCAGACAGGGCGGCATTTGCGAGGGCAAAAGAGCGTGGATCAAAGACGGTCCGAGGCAAGCCCGCTGCCCGGCACCCAGATGCCGTGGAAACCTTCATGCACCCGGCAGGGGAACTTGACGATTGCCACTGGCCCCTTGGAGAGATTGCGGGCATCGAGAATGACGAGGTCGGTGCGGTTTTCCGCCCGGCGTCCCACCATGGTCATCAGCCAGCCATCGCCTTCCTCGGCATCGGGACTGCGCGGCACGAAGCAGGGCTCTTCCGGCGAGGCATCAGGGCCGGCGTAGAAGAGATCGATCTTGCCGGTATGCTCGTCGAAATGGCCGAGGCAGGTAAAGGGCGGGCCTTTCGGTCCCGGCTGCAGCATGGGCCAGCTTTCCGGATGGTTGGTGCCGAACCAATAGTGGCGCGTGCGCCGCATGGCAAAGCGCCCGTCCACCACCGGCATTTCGCCGATGTGATTGATGAAGCGCTCCACCTTCACCGCGCTTTCCGGGCTCGACAGATCGACAATCCAGCGCTCGCCGAAGGGCGGCATTTCATGCGCATGCGGATCATGGATGTCGGGGAACTGGCTGAGCCAGCCGGAAGCGGTGACGAAATGGTCGAGCACCAGCCGGCTTCCGTCATCCCAGGCATTGAACGTGTGGGTCTGCATGGCAATCTTCGGCGCGGTGTACCAGCGAATGGCAGACACGCCCTGATCGCGCGGTATGACGGCGATATAGGTGTTCTTGTGGCTGTCCCAATGCCAGTAGGGCTCGCCGTTCTTCACCCGCTCCCAATCGCAGACCATCGGGCAGATGACGAAGGCGATGAAATTGCGGGAAACGAGGAAGTCGTGCACCATGGAGCAATAGGGAGCCTTGAAGCGCTCGGTGCTCTTGAACTCGCCCTCCTTGTCGATGACATAGACTTCGATCTCGTCGCTGGCGACACCCTCGCAGTTATAGGCAAAGGCAATGCAATCGCCGGTGACCGGGTCGATTTTCGGGTGAGCGGTAAAGGTGCGGCTCTTAAGCTGTCCGCCGAAATCGCTTTCGCCCCTGGTGGTGAGATCGTTGGGATCCAGCTCATAGGGCCGGCCCGCTTCCTTCAGCGCATAGAGCTTGCCGTGATGCCACAGCACGGAAGTATTGGCGGTGTTGGCATCCTCGCCGGCCACCTCGGGCGAGTCGGTGAAGGGATTGCGGTAAGCCCCGAACAGCGCCTTGCGGGCGGCCCGCTCCAGCTCGAACTTGCGGGTACGGACATAGCGCATGGTCAGATCGGCATGGCCGTTCTGGATCCGCACGGAATGCACCATGCCATCGCCGTTCAGAAAGATGTCCTTGCCGTGCAGCGGCGGATAGGCGTGATCGGCGCTGTTGCGGATATACATGCCCTCCAGCTCGTGCGGAATGCGGCCGATCACTTCGAGGTCATGCACCTCGCCCTCGATGCGCACCGGCGCCGCATAGCCGGTAAAGACGATGTCCTGCGGAAATTGCAGGCCCGGCGGCACATTGAAACGTTCATTCATCGGAAGACTCCTTTTCAGGTTAAGCGTCGAATTAGGCGGTCGCCAGCACAGGCCGAAGCGCATCACGGGCCAGTTTGCGGCGGGCAATCGCAAGAAAAGTCACGGCCAGGGTGGCGATGGCGAACACCGCCCAGCCAAGTCCGCCATAGCCGACATTGGCAACGATGACGCCGCCAAGCGCCGGGCCGATGGCCGAGCCGGACATCATCATCGCAGGCGTCGCGGCCACGGCTCTGCCCGTTCGGTCCACCTTCGACAGAAAGCCGAACAGGAAGGTATGAGTAAAAATGACGACAGAGACATAGGCCATTGCCGGTGCTGCATAGACCGGGAAGACCGTGGCATGGGTAATGCACATGGCCAGCACCGTCTGGAGAACCGGCCCCGCCAGCCCGACACCCAGTGGCGGCAGGCGCTTTTGCAGAAGGGCAGCAAGGGCGCCGGGAATGAGGTTGATGAAACCCATGACGACCAGAACGAACTGCACGGTATCGCCGCTGAAGCCCCTGGCGTCGCCAATGCGTTCGACGAAGGAAAATACCGTGGCCTGGGCAAGCGCCAGGCAGACGATGGCGCCGATGATCAACCAGGCAATGCCCGACAGAGGTTCCGCCGAAAGAGCACGCGGTGCATGCGAGGCGTCACCGGCAGCTGACTTTTCCACCGAGGGAAAGAACAGCAGCGACACGAGCGCCGCAAAGCCCATGGTCAACGCAAAGGCCAGAAACAGCACCGATCCCCCGGCTGCGGCCACCGCCCCCGGAAGAACGGCGAACATGACGATGGCCAGCAAGCCCATGGCCACATTGACGATGCCGAACAGCCGATGCGGATTGGAGGTGCGTCCGATGGACCCGTGGGTCACGGAGAGCGCGCCGCCTGCGCCCATCCCTGCAACCGCGTGCAGAATGAGCAAAAACGAAAAGCTGTCAGCCGAGGCGGGCAGGCGGGACGCAACAAAGAAAGCAACGGTTGCCAACGCAAATCCACCGGCGGCAAACAACCGATGCGGCAGCCGGGTAAACATGGGCGCAAACACCGAACTGGACGCGACAGCCGCAGCCAGAAACGCCGTGACCGTCAACCCGGCCTGCGGCGCCCCGAGACCGTAGAACTTCATGAGGGTGCCGATCCATAAGGGAAGGGCCGCCAGATCGATCATTCCGGCCATATGACAGACGCTGAGGGCTGCATGACCGGTGAAGCTGTTGAGTTTCGACATTTTCTCCTCCCGAGAAAACAGGTGCAGGAAAACCCTGCCGGGGATTTGCCGGGGCCGGCGGTGGGAGGGCGACGCTTTGCCCGTGCCACCTTTTCGCCGGCCCCGGCCTGATCAGAAATTCATGGTCAGCGTACCGACCAGCGCCTGATTCCAGCGCTCGCCGCGCAGGCCCTCATGGCGCGTATAGGAAATCTCGAAGCGCTGGCCCTTGCCAAACATGATCGAGGCGCCCGCGCCGAAAACCGCGTAATTCGGCTCGTAGACAACGGAATCGAGATCGTTGACATATTCCCGCTCGAAACCGACGAGCACATTGGGCGACCAGTGGCCGGGCGCGGTTTCCTTTTCCAGGCGCAGATGCGCCCAGGCCGTGCCGTAGTCTTCCCTGGGACCGACCACGCCGGAGGACACCACACCGAAGTTATTGGCCGTGGCCTCCAGGAAACTCCGCTCGAACTGAATGCCCAGCACCGGATGGAAAACCCAGCCCTCTGGCACGAGAGCGATATCGTCATGGCGATATTGGCCGATCAGTTCGGCCTGGGTGTAGAGATGATCATCGCCCTGATTGTGCCGCATGGTGACGCCCGGCCCGGCGGCAATGCTGAGATCGGTCTGGCCCCAGCTATATTCGGCACGGGCGGCAATGCCCCAATGGGTGGAGAACTCGCTCAACACATCGCCGCGAACCCCGCCTGCGAACCGTTTCACCGACCCTGCCCCTTCGATGTCCAGATAGGTCTGTTCATAGAGCCCGCCAATCGCGACCATGGTCTGCGGGTTGAGAAAGCGCAGATATTGAAGATCAAGGCGTCCGGTTCCGCCATCCAGCTCCACCGGATAGTTCGCACCGTTTGAAAACGTCCCGCGCAAACCGAGACGGATCATCGATTCCTGATCCGGCAGCATGAAAAGAAAGTTGGTGGGAACAATCGTGTCGGTCGTTCCATCCTTGTAATCGCTCTTCGGGCGGCCGGAGGCGGCAGCATCGGAAACCGTATTGCGCCCCTGACCGACGCGCCATTGCACCGACCCGAACTGATCGCTGTCGAAATAAGACCGCAGCAGCCCCGCCTGCCCGAGATTGTTTTCCGCCGCAAGGGCCGGTGGCAGGTATTGACCCTGTGGACCCGCGTCAGCGATGGCCGCATCCGCAGCCAACGCGCCCGCTGTCCAAACCCAAGGCGTCAAAAAGCCGGCGGCCGTGACGGCCACCCAACAGTGTCGTTTCATGATCCCCTCCCGAATAGGCAGATCGGGTTGGCCAACGGCCCCCGCAGTGCCCAGATCTGTGTGTCTGCAAGTTCTGACGCAGGCAGCTATCGGTGCCTGCCGAACATGCGGGGCAAAACGCCTCCATCCGCGTTTGCCACGGGGATAGAATTAACAATGGTCAACCAAATGAAAATCAGATTGTATTCATGCCAATCATCGATAGGATTAATAGCTGGAGACGGAGGAGGCGCCGATGCGGCTGGACCGGTTTGATCTCAACCTTCTGGTCGTGCTCGATGTGCTGCTGGAGGAGCGCAACGTCACGCGGGCCAGTGAGCGGCTGCATATCGGCCAATCGGCCACAAGCGCCGCCCTTTCGCGGCTCAGGGATTATTTCGAGGATGCGCTTCTGGTGCAGGTGGGACGGCGCCTGGAACTGACGCCGCTGGCCCAGACGCTGATCGGCCCGGTGCGCGAGACGCTGAACCATGCCCGCACCACCATGGCGCTGAAGGCGAGCTTCGATCCGACGACCGCCAACCGGCGCTTCACCGTGCACGCCTCGGATCACATGGTAGAGACCCTGTTTGCCACGGTGGTGCGAAACCTTGTCACCGCTGCACCGGGCATCCGGCTGGATCTCAGACGTCCACCAAAGCAGGTGGTGGAAGTGTTCGACCGCGGCAATATCGATATTCTGGTCATTCCCGAGCAATACGCAGCACGGCTGCAGCATCCGCAGACGCTGCTTTTCAGCGACGACCAGGTCTGCCTGGGCTGCAAGGAAAACTTCAAGGAGCAGGAGACCCTCAGCATGGAGGACTACCTTGCCCTTGGCCATGTAGCGGTGCGGTTCGGCGAAGACAGCAGCATCGCCTTCGAGGACTGGTTCCTGCCGCGCTATGGTCAGCAGCGGCGGGTGGAATGCACGGTGGAATATTTCGGAGCAGTTCCGCATCTGCTTCTGGGCACGCGCCGCCTCGCAACCTTGCACCGCAGCGTCGCCAACCGCATCGCCGGACAATTTCCGCTGAAAGTCTTCGACGCGCCTTTCACGATGCAGCCACTGAAAGAGGTGATCGTCTGGCCGAAATATCTCGATTCAGATCCTTGCCATCAATGGCTGCGGAGCGAGATTATCAATACCTTGAAAATACACAGGCCAACGGCGTGAACCTTGAGATATTGCAGGGCATGCACGTAGATATCAGCCTTATCGCCCTGCCCGGCCAAAACCTTCCAGAGATTGCAGCAGGCGGTTGAACCGGTCCCCCTGCAGCATGACGTGCTCGCGCAGCCTCTCGGCAGCCGCCCCCTCGTCGCGGGCGAGAACGGCGGCGACAATCGCCTCGTGTTCGGCGAAAGACGCCTTGATACGTTCCGGCGCGCGCAATTGCAGCCGCCGGTAAGGACGGGCGCGCCGCTGCATTTCCGTAAGCTGCTCCAGAAGATAGCTGTTGCCGGCAGCGGCATAGAGCGCCTTGTGAAAGCCCTCATTGGCGCGGTAATAGGCATCCGGATCATCGACATCACGACAGGCCTCATGCGCCGACAGCAATTGCTGGATCTGGAAGGGTGTGGCGCGGCGCGCGGCAAACAGTCCGCACAGCGCTTCCAGTTCGGAAATAAACTCGAACATCTCGCACAGGCTTTGCGGTGAGATCGGCGTGACCACCCAGCCCTTGCGCGGCACCTTCTCGATGATGCGCATGGTTTCCAAGCGGATCAGCGCCTCGCGGATCGGCGTGCGGGAGACCTCGAACACCTTTGCCAGGTCCACTTCGTCCAGCCGCGTTCCCGGCGGGTAAGCGCCCGTAACGATCCTTTCCTCAATGGCTTCCAGCAATTGATCGGAAAGCGGCAGGCTTGTCGTTTTCATGTCCATCGGTGTGATCCACATCCCTCTCCAGACGAGCATTACCGGCAGCTTGACAAGCTGTCCAATTTTTTGTCTGTATACATAAAATCCTTTATGAATACATATAAGCTTTTTTGCATTCAAAATTCCGGTGACATGGGAGGAGCAGGAATGATTGCAAGTGCATGGAAAAACCGGTGCGGGCCGGGGGAGGTCCGCCTATGGTGATTTTTGGGACGGCCCTTCTGGCAGCCTGCTATCTGGCGGGCATTGCCATCGGTGAGGGCATTGCCGTGTTGATCGGCGTGAAAGCCAATGTCGGCGGGGTGGGCATCGCCATGATGCTGCTGATCGCCGCCATTCATAAAATGCAGAAGCTCGGCTTCTATGTGCCGGAGACGGCCAGGGGCGTGACCTTCTGGGCTTCGATGTATATCCCCGTCGTGGTCGCCATGGCCTCCACGCAGAATGTCATCGTCGCGGTCCGCTCCGGCCCGCTGGCCATTCTGGCGGCAGTGCTGACCTTCAGCGTCTGCTTCTTCTTCGTCGGCGTCATCAACCGGATCATCGAACGGAGCAATCCCGACGCCGATCCGCTGGCCGCCACCCATGATACCGTCAAGGGACAGTGAGGAGCGGCGATGTTTCATCTTCTGGAAAAGACCATTCTCGAAGGCCAGCTCGTCACAGCCTTTGCCTTTATCGGCCTGGTGATCTGGATCTCCAATCTCCTGGGCAAGCATCTGACGGGCGGGCGCGTGGCAGGCTCGGCCATTGCGGTGCTGGCCGGACTGGCGCTGGCCTGGCTGGGGGGGTCGATCACCGGCAAGGCCAAAGGCCTGGCCGATATTGCCGAATTCGGCGGCCTGGCGCTGATGGGCGGCGCGATGATGCGGGATTTCACCATTGTCGCCACCGCCAGCGAAGTGCATGTGGATGAGGCGAAAAAGGCCGGATGGCTGGGCTTCATCGCCCTGCTGCTCGGCACCGTCCTGCCCTTTGTTGTCGGGGTTTCGGTAGCCTTTGCCTTCGGCTACCGCGACCCGGTGGCGCTGACGACGATTGGCGCGGGTGCCGTTACCTATATCGTCGGGCCGGTTACGGGGGCGGCCATCGGCGCGTCCTCCGATGTGATTGCGCTATCCATCGCCACCGGCGTGGTGAAGGCGATCCTGGTCATGGTCTTCACCTCGGTCTTTGCCGGGCCGATGCGGCTCAACAATCCGCAGGCGGCCATGGTGTTCGGCGGACTGGCCGGCACCGTCAGCGGTGTCAGTGCCGGGCTTGCAGCCACCGATCGCCGTCTCGTGCCCTATGGGGCGCTGGTCGCCACCTTTCACACCGGCTTTGGCTGCCTGCTAGGGCCTTCCATTCTCTTTCTCGCCGTGAAAGCCATGTTCGGCTGAACGTTCAGACAAAGGAAAACACGATGCGCGACTGGAACAGTCAGGCCAAAAACCGGGAGGCGCGGCTTGCCCGCGCCGCCCCCTTCGTCCGGGGCAAGGTTTTCGAAGCCGACAGGACGGGGGATCTGCTGAGTGCCGTTCTCGAGCCGGGCGACCGGGTCTGCATTGAAGGCAACAATCAGAAACAGGCGGATTTTCTGGCCGGGCGGCTCGCGAACCTCGATCCCGCCAAGGTGCATGACCTGCATATCGTGCAATCGGTCCTGGCCCTGCCCGCCCATCTCGACGTGTTCGAACGCGGCATTGCCAGCAGGCTGGATTTTTCCTTTTCGGGACCGCAGGCAGGCCGTCTTGCCCGCCTTCTCGGCAATGGCCAGCTCAGGATCGGCGCGATCCATACCTATCTCGAACTTTTCGGGCGCTACTTTACCGATCTCACGCCGCGCGTCAGCCTGGTCTGCGCCCAGGCGGCCGACCGCGCCGGCAATCTCTACACCGGCGGCAATACCGAGGACACGCCGGTGATCGTCGAGGCCACCGCCTTTCGGCAGGGCATTGTCATTGCCCAGGTCAACGAAATCGTCGACACCGTTCCGCGCGTCGATATTCCGGCGGATTGGGTGGATTTCGTGGTCCAGAGCCCGAAGCCGCATTATATCGAGCCGCTGTTTACCCGCGATCCGGCGCAGATTTCCGAAATCCAGGTGCTGATGGCGATGATGGCCATCAAGGGCATCTATGCCGAATATGAGGTGAAGCGTCTCAATCACGGCATAGGCTTCGACACCGCCGCCATCGAGCTTCTTCTGCCGACCTATGCCGAAAGCCTTGGGTTGAAGGGCAAGATCGCCACCCATTGGGCCCTCAACCCGCATCCGGCGCTTATTCCCGCCATCGAGGCGGGCTTTGTCGAAAGCGTTCACAGCTTCGGCTCGGAACTCGGCATGGAGCCCTATATCCGCGCACGTTCCGATGTGTTCTTCACCGGGCGCGATGGCTCGATGCGCTCCAATCGGGCGCTCTCGCAGACGGCCGGACTCTATGCCTGTGACATGTTCATCGGCTCCACCCTGCAGATCGATCTGCAGGGCAACAGTTCGACGGCCACCCTCGGCCGGATCGCGGGCTTTGGCGGTGCGCCGAACATGGGCTCCGATGCCAGAGGCCGCCGCCACGGCTCCACCACCTGGCTGAAGGCGGGACGCGAGGCCTTGGACGGCGGCATGCCGCGTGGCCGCAAGCTGGTCGTGCAGATGGTGGAAACCTTCCGCGAACACATGGCCCCGGCCTTCGTGGAGGAACTCGATGCCTGGAAGCTGGCGGAAAGCGCCGGCCTCGACCTGCCGCCGGTGATGATTTACGGCGATGACGTCACCCATATCGTCACGGAGGAAGGCATTGCCAACCTTCTGCTCTGCCGCACGCCGGAGGAGCGCGAACAGGCCATTCGCGGCGTGGCGGGCTATACGCCGGTTGGCCTTGGCCGCGACCGGCGGATGGTCGAAAACCTGCGCGACCGGGGCATTATTCGCCGCGCCGCCGATCTGGGCGTCGATGTGTCGCTGGCCACGCGCGATCTTCTGGCGGCGCGCTCGATGAAGGATCTCGTGCGCGCCTCGCACGGGCTTTACAATCCCCCGGCCCGTTTCCGAAACTGGTGAGCGAAGACATGGAAAAACTCGAATTCTCCTTTTCCGGCGGCACGGCCCTTGCCGCCCGTAACCGCCCCATCCTCTCCGGTGTGCTGGGATCGGGCAATCTCGAAGTGCTGATCGAGCCCGCCGATCTCGCCGGCCAATGCGCCGTGGAGATCGAGACCGCCGCCGTCGGCTTCGGACGGATCTGGCAGGCGGTGCTGACCGATGTGTTCGAGCGCTGGAAGATCGGCGATATCCGGATTTCGATCAACGACGCCGGCGCCACGCCTGCCGTTGTGGCGCTGCGCCTCGATCAGGCGCTGAAAGCCTATAGTGGCCGGGAGATGAAGCCATGAGCACAAGCTGGTACGAAGCCACCGCCCGCGAGCGGATCGATGGATTGATCGATCAGGGCAGTTTTCATGAATTTCTGCCGCCTGAAGCGCGGTGCACCAGCCCGCATCTGAGCGCGCTTGGCTCACCCGCCGCCTTCGATGACGGCGTGGTGGTTGGACGGGGTAAGCTTGCGGGAAAAACCGTGCTGATCGCCGCGCAGGAAGGGGCCTTCATGGGCGGCGCGGTTGGCGAGGTGCATGGCGCCAAGATCACCGGCGTGATGGAACGCGCCCTCATCGAGCGCCCGGCAGGCGTGCTGCTGCTGCTTGAATCCGGCGGTGTGCGCCTGCATGAGGCCAATGCCGGGCTGATTGCAGTTTCGGAAATCATGCGCGCCCTGCTGGATCTCAGGGCCGCAGGCATTCCGGCCATCGTGCTGGATGGCGGGCGCTTCGGCGTTTTCGGAGGCATGGGCATTGCTACGCGGCTCTCATCCGCCGTGGTCATCTCGGAGGAAGGGCGGCTTGGCCTTTCCGGCCCGGAAGTGATTGAAACCACCATGGGCGTGGAGGAATTCGACGCCTCCGACAAGGCGCTGGTCTGGCGCACCGTGGGCGGCAAGCACCGGTACATCCTGGGCGAGGCAACGGCCTTCGTCAGCGATGACATTCAGGCCTTCCGGGAAAAGGCCGCCGCCCTGCTCGAACCGGTGAGCCCGATGGGTCTGGAAGAGATCGAGGCGGAACACGGCTTTCTCGCCACACGGCTGGAGCGGTTCGGCAGCCTGCGGGATGCCGAGGAGATCTGGACCAGTCTTGGCATAGAGCCTGCGAGCGCCATTCCCCTTCTCGAAACCGAGGCCTTTCTGGAAGCCGTTGCAGGAAAGAGGATTACACCATGAGCGTGGACGATGTGTTCGACAGGCTGTTTCCGCAAGGCCATGAGATCGGTCATGAAGGCGCGTTTTTCACCGGGCGCGGCAGGCTTGGCACAGGCACCGTGACGGTGATCGGCACCCGCGACAAAGCGGCCATCGGCATCGATCTTGCCATGCGCATGGCGCGGGAAATCATCGCCGTGATGAAAACCAGACCCGGCGAGCCCCTGCTGCTGATGGTCGATACCTCCGGCCAGAAAATGAGCCGTCGCGATGAACTGCTGGGCCTCAACGGCTATATCGCCCATCTCGCCAAATGCCTGGATGTGGCAAGACGCCGGGGGCACCGGATCATCGGCCTCGTCTACGGCGAAGCGGTGAGCGCGGGGTTTCTGTCGACCAGCCTGCTGGCCGATCAATGCTATGCGCTGGAACAGGCCGAGGTGCGGGTGATGAACCTGCCCGCCATGTCGCGGGTGACCAAGATCCCGGTGGAGCGGCTGGAGGAACTCTCCCGCGACAGCGCCGTGTTTGCACCCGGCGTCGAAAACTATGTGGCGATGGGGGCCGTGCGGGCGCTGTGGACCGGCGATCTCTCGCAACACCTGAAGGAGGCGCTTGCCCTGAAAGACGATCCGCTTGTGGACCGCCGCCGTGCCGATGGCGCCGAGCGCGGCGGCAGACGGCTGGCCCATGCCATTTCTGCACGGGTGCGTGACGATGCGGCCTGAACGGCACCGCTTCGTCATCCTGGACAAAGACTGGCGGCAGTTTTCTCCGGACTTCGCCGCCTGCCTGCATCGGGACGAGTCACGTCAGCATCTCGCGGGCTGGATCGATGGCGGTGGACCGCTGGTCGTTGCGTCCTCCCATCCCACCGATGCCGAAGGCACGGTGCGGCTGGGTCTCGCCACCCCGGACAAGCAGAGGCTGGGGCTGACCATTGCAACGGAGGCGATCCACGATCTTCTACCGGCCCTGACGCTGGCGGAGGCGCGGGCGGCGGCACCTGAGGCGTGGCAGCCCCGCCTTTCCGCCATCCTCGCACTGGCCGAGGATCATGGCTTCGAACTGGGCCTGTTCGGGTCGCTGGCCTGGCAAACTCACACCGGCAGAACCTATCTGCATCCGGCCTCCGATCTCGATCTGCTGATCCGCTTTGCATCGAGAAACCGGCACGAGAATGCCCTGAGGGCTCTCCTGTCGCTGGATGGTCAGCCGCGTCTCGATGGCGAGGTGCTTCTTTGTGATGGAGGGGCGGTCAATCTGCGCGAACTGGCGACGAATGCCGCGGAACTGATGGAAAAACGGCATGGCGGCCCCCGTCTCGTGCCGCGGGATGAGGTCCTGGGCCGATTGGGAGGGCGTGAATGACGGTGCTCGCCAGCAACGACCCGGCAGGC
The DNA here is from genome assembly GCF_030815125.1 of Allorhizobium paknamense. Taxonomy (GTDB): domain Bacteria; phylum Pseudomonadota; class Alphaproteobacteria; order Rhizobiales; family Rhizobiaceae; genus Allorhizobium; species Allorhizobium paknamense. The sequence goes on along the minus strand of NZ_JAUSWH010000005.1, from coordinate 117,027 downwards.
TTTGACGCGGCGCCTGCGGAGAAGCTTGCTTCCAATGCAGGCCATGCCGCCTTTTGCAGCTTTCTGGGACGGCTCGCCATTCGCGCGCTTTATCACGAGGTCGCGCTTTACCCGAAGCCGGGGCTGGTCAGCCCGGTGGATAACGGGTCGCATCGTGACATGACCATGGAAACCTTCATGCGCAGCCTCTTTGCCCTGCGCGGTTACTTCCCGGCTGTCGCGGCGGCAGGCGCCCAATTCCGCCCTCTGCAGGACATGCAGCGGCTGGGGATCGAAGCCGAGGCGCGGATGATGGCGGCAACGGGCGGCATCAACACCCATCGCGGCGCGATCTTCAATCTCGGCCTCATCGCCGCCGCCGCTGCCCATCGGCAGGCCCGGGGCAAGACATTGGAGGCAGACGCGGTGTGTCACGAGATCGCGGCTCTTTGGGGGGCCGAGATCCTCGCCTCGCGTCCACCTCTGAACCAGTCGAACGGTTTGAAGGCTGTGGCCAACCATGGCGGTACCGGCGCGCGCGAGCAGGCGGCAACGGCCTATCCGGTTCTGCGGCAAGCGGCCCTGCCCGCCTACCGGCAGGCGCTCTCTGAAGGCCGCACGGCCACGGAAGCGAGCCTTCAGGCGCTGTTTGCCATCATGGCGGTGTTGAACGACACCAACATCCTGCATCGGGCGGGCGCTGAGGGACTTGCTGTCGTGCAGCAGGAAAGCCGTGCCTTTCTGGCCTGCGGTGGCATAATGGCCCGGAATGGACGGGAGCGCGCCATCGCGCTTCACCGCCAGTTTTGCGAGAGGCGGATTTCGCCTGGTGGTGCTGCCGATCTTCTCTCCTGTACGCTTTTCCTGCACGGGCTGGAGTGTTTCAAGGGAAAGTGGGAACCGGTTTTCCGTCCGGGAACGCGGAAAAACCCTCTGGAGACCTCATGACGCTTGCCATTCTCTGCCCAGGACAAAGCGCTCAAGGCGCCGGCATGCTGGAGATGCTGAAGGACGAACCGGAAGCGCGGGCGGTGTTCGAGAGTTTTGCCGCTATCATCGGCGAACGCATGGAGACCGTTCTCGCCCGCCCGGAGCGGCTGCACGACAACGCCGTGGCGCAGCCGGTTCTCTGCGCCACGGCGCTTGCCAGCTTCGCGGTGATGCAGGCCCGCCTGCCCGAGCCGCCAGCCGTCATTGCCGGCTACAGCATTGGCGAACTGGCAGCGTATGGCTGCGCCGGAGCCCTCGCCCCGGCGGAGATCATTCGCCTTGCCCGGGCGCGTGCCCGCGCCATGGATGCGGCCTTCGAAGACGAGGCCGGAATGGTGGCGGTGCGCGGCCTGCTGGAGGCGAGGCTTGCACCGATCTGCGATGCCCATCATGCCCATATCGCGATCCGCAACGGCGAAGATCGTTTCGTGGTCGCCGGGCGCAGCGCCGATATCGCCCATGTCGGGGAAGAGGCAAAACAGGCTGGCGCGCATGTGACCGCCCTTGCCGTCAAGATCGCCTCACACACGCCGCTGATGGCCCCCGCCGCCGATGTTTTCCGCAGCGCCTTGTCGGCTGCGCCCTTTCGCCCGCCGGACATCCCCGTGATTGCCGGGATCAATGGTGCCCTCGTCCGAGACCGCGCGAGCGCAATCGAAACCCTGACGGCACAGCTTTTCACGCCGCTCGACTGGGCGGCCTGTATGGCGGCGTTACGGGAAAACGGTTGTCATATCGCCTTCGAACTTCTTCCCGGCAACGATCTTTCGGCCATGCTGCGCCATCAGGAGCCTGCGCTTGCGTGCCGGGCGCTTGCCGATTTCCGAAGTGCGGAAGGGGCTGGAGCCTGGCTGGCGCGGCAAATGTGATACGAAGCGTCATTGAAGATGACGCGCTCCTCCTTTGTGGAGACCGCACATGTCTTGAAACCGGAGAGGCCGCAAAACACCCGGTGAATTCCGCAGGGTTCTCCGCTTGACAGAATTTTGAACTAACTGGTACATACATTACAGACGTGATGTTCGCTGAAGGAGCGGCGAGCATTGGGGCAAGGCGCGACGGACACATTTTCGGTTCCACCGCACGGCCCGCAATCAGGAGGAAAGACCGGCACCGGTCCGGCACGGCCCGTTTCACGGGTCTGGAGGGAGCATGGCGTACAATCTCGATTTCTCGGTGGTGATCGATCGATTGCCCGAACTTCTGATCGCCTGTGCGGCGACGATCGGTCTTGCCATTGCCGGCATGGCGCTGGCAACGGTGATTGGCGTGCTTGGTGTCATTGCGCGGCGCTCGACGATCAAGCCACTGCGGGCGGCGGTGATTGCCTTCGTGGAAATCATCCGCAACACGCCCTTCCTGGTGCAGATTTTCTTCGTTTTCTTTGCTCTGCCGCAGATCGGCCTTCGGCTCAACCCGACGGCAACGGCGATCATCGCCCTGGCGCTGAATGGCGGCGCCTATGCCATCGAGATCATTCGCGGCGGCGTGGATGCCATTCCGAAAGGCCAGGTCGAAGCGGGTCTCGCACTTGGGCTGCACAAGGCACAGATTTTCCGCCACATCATCCTGAAGCCTGCCTTGCGCACTGTCTATCCCTCCTTGACCAGCCAGTTCATCATGCTGACGCTGACGACCTCGGTCTGCACCTCCATCGCAGCCTTCGAACTGACATCGGTGGCGCAGAAGATCGAGGCGGATACCTTCCGCTCCTTCGAGGTCTATTTCTCCATCACCCTGCTTTATCTGGTGATTTCCGGGCTGATGATGGGGGTCTTCGGGCTGATCTCCCGCCTTTCCTTCAACTATCCGGTCAAGTGAGGGCGCATCCATGGCATCGATTGGTCCCAACGAGATCTTCTTTCTGCTGCAAGGCCTGAAATGGACGGTGGCGCTGACCCTGATCGGCTTTATCGGCGGCGGCGTCTTCGGCCTGCTGGTAGCGCTGGCGCGCACCGCCGACCATAAGCTGGCACGGCGGATCACCGCTGGCTACATCGCCGTTTTCCAGGGCACGCCGCTCCTGATGCAGCTTTTCGTAGTCTATTACGGCGTGGCGCTGATCGGGCTCGATATCGATGCCTGGCTTGCCGTCGCCATTGCCTTTACCCTGCATGCCAGCGCCTTTCTGGGCGAAATCTGGCGCGGCGGCATTCAGGCGGTTCCGAAAGGCCAGACGGAAGCCGCAAAGGCGCTGGGCCTGCATTATCCTTCGATCATGAAGGATGTGATCCTGCCGCAGGCCTTCAAGATCGCGCTTCCCGCAACGATCGGCTTTCTGGTGCAATTGATCAAGGGCACCTCGCTGGCGGCCATCGTTGGCTTCGTGGAACTGTCGCGGGCCGGGCAGATCGTCTCGAACCAGACCTTCCGGCCGCTCACCGTCTTTGCGCTGGTTGGCCTCATCTATTTCCTGATCTGCTGGCCGCTGTCGCTCTGGGGCGCGCGCCAGGAAGCGCGGCTGCAGACCGCTTCGCGATAAACGGACAACAATCAGAAGCATAGTTTTTTTTGCAAGGAGGAGCAAAATGAAGAGTAAGTCCATTCTTACATATAAGCGCCGCAGCCTGCTGGCGCTGATGGCGGCGGCAGCGGCCCTGCCGCTGGTGATGCCGAAATCCGCCGAGGCTGCGAGCCTTGCCGATGCCAAGGCGAGAGGCAAGGTGATCATCGGTATTCAGGGCGATAACGCGCCCTGGGGCTTCGTAAATTCCAGCGGCGTTCAGGATGGGCTCGATGCCGATATCGGCAAGGCCTTTGCCGAGTCTCTCGGCCTGAAAGCCGAGTTCGTGCCGCTGGCTGTCGCCAACCGCATCCCGGCCCTGATGACCGGCAAGGTCGACGTGCTGTTTGCCACCATGGGCATGACGGCAGAACGGGCCAAGACCATCCAGTATTCCAAGCCCTATGCCGGTAACGTGCTGTCCGTTTACGGTCCGAAGGACAAGAAGATCGGCAGCTATGCGGATCTCGCCGGCATCAAGGTGGGCGTGCCGAAATCGAGCGCCATGGATACGGCCCTGACCGCTGGCGCCGGATCGACGGCAAGCATTCTGCGGTTTGACGATGACGCGGCCAATATCCAGGCGCTTCTGTCCGGACAGGTGGAAGCGATTGGCGGCAACCAGTTCTACGGCGACCGTCTCGATGCCGCAGCCAAGGGCAAATATGAAGCGAAGTTCGATCTGACGACGCTTTATAACGGCGCGGGCACCCGTCCGGGCGAGAAGGACTGGAACGAAGCGATCAACACCTTTCTCGACAAGATCAAGGCCAATGGCGAGTTGAAGACGATCTACGCCAAGTGGATGAAGCGCGACGTGCCGCCATTCCCGGAGCAGCTTCCCGATATTCCTTTCACCGTGAAGTAATACCAGGGCGAGGATGCGTAAGCATCTTCGAACCTTGATATCAATGGAGGGTTCCATGCCACAATCCGACAGTGCCCATGCGCCGCTGATCGCTCTCGAGGGAGTGGGAAAGTGGTATGGCTCCTATCATGCGCTGAAAAACGTCAATCTGACGGTTCGCAAGGGCGAGAAAATCGTGCTTTGCGGGCCGTCCGGCTCGGGAAAATCCACGCTGATCCGCTGCATAAACCATCTGGAGGAAATCCAGGAAGGGAGCATCACCGTGGAGGGAACGCGCCTGACCGATTCCGGCCGCAGCATCGATGCGGTGCGCCGGGAGGTGGGCATGGTGTTCCAGAGTTTCAACCTCTTCCCGCACAAGACCATCATGGAAAACTGCATCCTGGCACCGATGCGGGTGAAGGGGATGGAAAAGGCCAAGGCGGAGGCTGTTGCCCGCACCTATCTGGAACGGGTGCGCATTCTCGATCAGGCGGACAAATATCCGGCCCAGCTTTCCGGCGGCCAGCAGCAGCGGGCGGCCATCGCCCGGGCGCTATGCATGGAGCCCAAGGCCATGCTGTTTGATGAACCGACCTCCGCCCTTGATCCGGAAATGGTCAAGGAAGTGCTGGATACGATGATTGGGCTGGCCCGTGACGGCATGACCATGATCTGCGTGACCCATGAAATGGGCTTTGCCCGGCAGGTGGCGGACCGCGTCGTCTTCATGGCCTCGGGCGAAATCATCGAGGAAGGGGAACCGGAGATCTTTTTCCGCAATCCCCAGCATCAGAGAACCCGTGCCTTTCTGGGAGAAATCCTGGCGCATCACTGATGCGGTGCAGAACCTGAAACAAACCTTACCGCAGCGCTTTGAGCCTGCGGTCGGTTTTTAGAGCATAATCCGACCGGAGTGAAACGGGGACGATCAAGATTATGCTTCAAAAATAAAGCGTTAGAGCGCCGCTCTGATTCAATCGGATCGAAAAGCGCTCTGGTATCGACCTCCGGGCGGGTGATCTTTACCGGCATCGGAGACTAAACCGGAGCAGGTCTCCTGCCTCCTTCAAAGCCTGATGCAATGCAATGGGATGGACCCATGAGTGAGAAGACCTCCTTTCACGTCGGCCTGATCGGCGCCGATATCCAATTGTCGAAATCCCCGGCGCTGCACATGCAGGAGGGCGCGGCCCATGGCCTCGATTACACTTATGAACTGGTGGATATTCATGCCCGGCAGGTGACGGAAAGCGCCCTGCCCGAGCTTCTGGACGAGTTGGAAGCGCGCGGCTTTGCCGGCACCAATATCACCCACCCCTTCAAACAGGCAGTCATTCCCTATCTTACGGAACTCTCCGAGGATGCCCGCATGCTCGGCGCCGTCAATACCGTGGTCTTCGACGCTGGTCGCCGCATCGGCCACAACACCGACTGGTACGGTTTCTACGAGAGTTTCCGGCGCGGACTGAAGGACGTGGCGCGCGATCGCGCGCTGTTGATCGGAGCCGGCGGTGCAGGCGTTGCGGTTGCGCATGCCGCCCTGAAGCTGGAGATCGGCAGGCTCGATATCTTCGACCAGGAGCTTGAGCGGGCAGAACGTCTGGCCTCGCAATTGAACACCCGCTTCGGTGGCATCCGCGCCTTTGCGGTCTCCGATCCGGCCGTTTCGCTTGCCAGCGGAAATGGCCTGATCCATGCCACCCCGGTTGGCATGCCCGCCCATCCCGGCATGCCGGTATCGGCAGACCTGCTACAGCCCCATCATTGGGTCGCGGATATCGTTTATATGCCGCTGGTTACGGAACTTCTCGCAACAGCTTCCGCCAAAGGCTGTCGCATTCTGCCGGGCGGCGGAATGACGGTGTTTCAGGCTGCCGAAGCCTTCCGGCTGTTTTGTGGACGCCTTCCCGACACAGACCGCATGAGCGCTCATTTCGACAGTCTGTGCCGGCAGGAGCAGGCCGCATGAGTCCCCGCGACGCCGCGACAGCCAAGTGCGCCATCTATGGCGCACAAAGGCTTGCTGTAGCGCTTCTGCCTTTCCCCTTTTCGTGGAAAGGCTTTCGCTCAGCCCGGATCGTGCCGGTCCGGCTGTCGCAGCACATAGCGCAGCACCATGTCCGCCACATGGCGCGAAAGCTGCTCCTGACCTTCGGGCGTAAACAGCACATCGCCGAAGATCAGCGAAAAACTGGCGGCATTGGAGACGTTGAAAAAGGAAAGCGCGCTGATCTGCCAATGCAGTTCCAGTGCATCGATGCCAGGCCGGAAAAGTCCCTGCGCCTGCCCGCGCTTCAGCACGCTTTGCAATTCCTCGATCGCCGGACGGTTGAGGCCGCGAATGGTGTCGGAGAGCTGCATATGGCGGCCATGATGAATGTTCTCGATCATCACCATGCGAATGAAGGCGGGGTTGCGCCGATGGTGATCGAAGGTGAAGCGACAGAGCTTGTCCAAGGCCGCCACCGGGTCGAGGCCGGAAAGCTCAAGATCGCTTTCGCCACCTCGCACCTTGCGATAGGCCTCCTCCAGAACGCGCTGGTAAAGGCCCTCCTTGTCGCCGAAATAATAGTAGATCATCCGCTTCGACGTCCGCGTGCGGGCCGCAATCTCATCGATCCGCGCCCCCGACAGGCCGTTTTGCGAAAACTCCTCCATGGCAACCGTCAGAATATCCCTGCGGACACCCTCGGGATCCCGCTTGGCAGGTCGCATCTGTTTGGTGTCTTCCGCCGTCGCGTCCTCGGTCATCGCCATGCCGCCGTCCAGCGGCCCAATCTTCGTTGCTTCAATTAACCAAGCAGTACATAAAGCCGGAAAGGAAGGCAATATGGTTAGCTTAGCCCCAGGCAGACACCAGACGACCTTGCAGACCTCGATTGCAACTGTCTCCATTGGAGGCGAATTTCCGGAAAAGCTGGCCGCCATTGCCAAGGCAGGCTTTACCGGGGTCGAGATCTTTGAAAACGACTTCCTCACCTATGACGCCTCTCCGCGTGAGGTGGCCGCCATGGTGAAAGATCATGGCTTGAAGATCACGCTTTTCCAGCCCTTCCGCGATTTCGAGGGCATGCCGGAGCCGCATCGCAGCCGGGCTTTCGAGCGAGCCGAGCGCAAGTTCGACATCATGGGCGAGCTTGGCACCGATCTCATGCTGATCTGTTCCAACGTCTCGCCGGTGTCCCTTGGCGGCATAGACCGCGCGGCTGCGGACTTCCAGGCGCTTGGAGAGATGGCCGCGAAACATGGCGTGCGGGTCGGCTATGAAGCGCTGGCCTGGGGACGGCATGTCAACGATCATCGTGACGCCTGGGAGGTCGTCCGCCGTGCCGATCATCGCTGCGTCGGTCTGATCCTCGACAGTTTCCACACGCTGTCGCGCAAGATCGATCCCAACTCCATCCGCTCCATTCCCGGCGACAAGATCTTCATCGTGCAACTGGCCGACGCGCCGCTGATCGATATGGACCTGCTCTATTGGAGCCGTCACTTCCGCAACATGCCGGGCGAAGGCGATCTGCCGGTGGTGGATTTCATGCGCGCCGTGGCAGCCACCGGCTATGACGGGCCGCTTTCGCTGGAGATTTTCAACGACCAGTTCCGCGGCGGTTCCGCCCGGGCAATTGCCGAGGACGGACATCGCTCGCTCGTGAACCTGATGGACCAGGTCCGGCGGCAGGAGCCGGATATTTCGATCACCATGCCTGAGATGCCGGACCGCATCGTCACGGCGGGCGTCGAATTCGTGGAATTCACCGCTTCGGTCGAGGAAAAGCAGCAATTGGCCGCTCTCCTCGGCACGCTGGGTTTCGTCAACACCGCGCGGCATCGCTATCGCCAGCTGGACCTCTTCACCCAGGGCAATATCCGGCTGGCCATCAACACCGACAGCAGCAACCAGAGCTTTGCGGCGGCCTCCTATGCCGTGCATGGAACGAACGCCTATGCCTTCGGCCTCAAAGTCAAGGATGCGCAGGAAGCCCAGAAGAGAGCGACGGCGCTGGACGCCGTCGGTTTTTCGGAACCGCGCAAGCCGGGTGAAGTGCTGCTGCCGGCCATTCAGGATGCCGGAAACGGCATTATCTACTTCCTCGATGACAGCCCGGAACTGGCAAGGGTCTGGGAACAGGAATTCGAGCCGGTGGAAGCCGCACCCGCGCCCGGCCCGGAGCAACTGACGCGCATCGATCATCTGGCGCAAACCACGCAATATGACCAGATGCTGACCTGGCTCCTGTTCTACACCTCGATTTTCGCCACCCGGCGCACGCCGATGGTGGATGTGGTGGACCCGGGCGGGCTGATCCGCAGCCAGGCCATCGAAAGCGTGCCCGACCGGCAATTCCGCGTGACGATGAACGGCGCCGACAACCGCAAGACCTTTGCGGGCAAGTTTCTGGCGGAAGGGTTTGGCACCAGCATCCAGCACATTGCCTTTGCCAGTGAGGATATCTTCGCAACGGCCAGGGCGCTCAACGCACGCGGTTTCGAAGCCCTGCCGATTTCCTGCAATTACTATGAGGATCTTGAGGCCCGCTTTGGTCTGGAACCTGAATTTTCCGATGCCCTGCGGGCATCGAGCATTCTCTATGACCGCGACGAACAGGGGGAATATTTCCAGATTTTCAGCCGCACCTTCGGCGACGGTTTCTTTTTCGAAATCGTCGAAAGGCGTGGGGATTATGCCGGTTACGGCGCCATGAACGCCCCCTTCCGCATTGCCGCCCAGCGCCGCCTGCTCAAGCCTGCGGGCCTGCCGAAATAACAATCTACTGGCTCCAAAGAAGGGGCACACTCAATGCCCCTTCTCTTCACCCGGCGGCGGGTTTGCGGCTGACGAAGCTGAAGGCGAGCACCAGAAAGATCAGCGTGCCCGTGCCCACCTGCTGCCAATAGAAATTCAGGCCGCTGATCAGAAGACCATTGGCAACGATGCCGAGCAGCAGCACGCCGATGGCGGTTCCGGCGACGTTGGGCCGCCGGTTGGGTGACAGGGTCGTGCCGATGAAGGTGGCGCCGATGGCGTTCAGCAGGAAGGCATTGCCCGAGAGCGGGATGTAAACGGTGACCGTCGCCGTCAGCACGAGACCGGCAAGGGCTGCAATAATGCCGGAGGCGATGAAGGCAACGGCCACCGTGCGTCCGACACCAAGCCCACTATAGCGCACGACGCTGGACTGGATGCCGATGGCGGTCACGATGCGCCCAAAGCGTGTCCCGGTCAAAATCACCGTCCCGAACCCCACCACCAGCAGCGCCAGAAGCAGCGGCACCGGAAGTCCAACGACCGTACCATGACCGATGAAGCGGAAGGCGTCTGGAACGCCGTTCGGCGGAAGATAGACAGGATTGCCGCCATTCGTCGCCAGTTGCTGCACGGAGCGCCCGATAAATAGCGTGCCAAGGGTGGCGAGAAAAGGGGAAACGCCGATGCCGGAAATCAGGATGGCATTGAAGAGACCGACAACCCCTCCCGCCAGCAGCGCGGCAATGATGGCCAGCGGCACGCTATAGCCGGACAAAACCAGCGAGACGAAGGCAAAACTGGCGAAGTCGATGGCCGTGCCGACGGAAAGATCGATGCCCCCGGCAGCCACCGCCAGCGTCATCGCCACGGAAACGATGGCCAGCAGTGCAAAATTATTGACCAGAATGCTGAGCAGGTTGGCCGGCGTGGCGAAGGTTGGCGCAATCAGGGTGAAGACGGCAAAGACCAGGACCAGCGCTAAAAGAAGCCCGTAACGGGACAAAGCGGCGGACCAGCGCCGGGCGGAAACGATCACAAACGCCATGATGTCAGCGCTCCTTCCGGCGCAGCAAGGTGGTGGCAGAGACGACGAAGAGGATCAACAGCCCCTGTACCCCGCTGACCAGTGTGCTGGAGATGTTGAGAAGCTGAAAGCCGTTGATCAGCAACCCGACAAACAGCGCCGAGAGCAGCGTGCCCGGCACTGTCGGCACGAGCCGCCTTGAAAAGACGGAGCCCAAAAGCGCGGTGACGACCACAGGCAGCAGCATTTCGGCGGAGCCTGTCGTGCTGCCGCTGAGATAGGCAGCGGACAGGATGCCCGCCACTCCACCGCAGAGCCCGCTGGCGATGAAGGCGCCCGCCAGCAGCCGTCGCACCGGCAGCCCCACGGCCCGGGCCGCTTCCGGAAAATCGCCAAGCGCATAAAGCCATTGGCCGATTGCCGTCTTCTGCACGGCAAGCGTGGCCAGCAGGCTGAAGGCGACCAGAAGATAGGCAAGCACGGGAATCCCGAACCCGTCATAGGAGGACAGGAAGCCCAGAAGATCGCTGCTGGCAGGAATGACGGTATTTTGTGTCAGAACCAATTCCAGACCTGCCACCACATTCATCACGGCAAGGGTTGCCAGAAGCGGCACGATCCGGGCCAGCACCACGGCGGCGGCATTGACGAGGCCGATAACAAGACCCGTGGCAAGCGCGGCCACGCTTGCTGCGGCATCACCGTAACCGTCACGGGACAGAGAGGCGAAGACGGCAGCGCTCAGCCCCATATTCGCCGCAAGCGACAGGTCGATGCCGCCGGTCACTACATTCGGTCCGCCCGCGATCAGCACGACCGTGAGTCCGATGGCAAGAACGCCGAGGACTGCCGACTGGCCGAGAACATTGGCGATATTGCCGAGGCTGAGAAAATAGGGTGTTGAGACGGCAAAGACCGTCAGGATCAACAGAAAGGCAAGGATGGAGCCGGACCGCACCGCCGAAGCGGCGAGGTTTCCGCTGCTAGTGACGGGCGCGACAGGATCGGCAGTTCCCAGGGTGGAATAATCGACATCAGCCGACATGGCGCAGCCCCTCCGAGGCCCCTGTCGAGAGCGCCAGGACCTCATCCGTTGTGGTGGACGATGAATCGAGATCAGCGATGATCCGCCCCCGGAACATGACGAGGATGCGGTGGGTCAGCCCCACAAGTTCCGGCAGGTCGGAGGAGAGAACGATGACCGCCGCCCCTTCCCGCGCAAGTTTGGCGACCAGCGCATAGATTTCCGCTTTCGAGGCGATATCGACGCCGACCGTCGGCTCGTCCAGCAGGTAGATGCGGGATTGACGCCCCAGCCATTTGGCGATGGCGACCTTTTGTTGATTGCCGCCGGACAGGGTGCGCACCGGTACATTCGGACCATCGGTCTTGATGCCGAGCTGGTGAATGAGCCGCATCGCCTGCTTTTGCTGCGCCCGCCGTCGGAGAAAGCCGAACCGGGCGAAACGGCCAAGATCCGGCAAGGTCAGGTTTTCCGTGAGCGTCAGATCGAGCGCGACGCCGTGGCCGCGCCGGTCTTCCGGCACCAGGGCCAGCCGCTCCCCCACCGCCGCGCCCGGATGCGACAGGGTCTGGAGCTTGCCATCCACCTCGACACGACCGGCAACACCCGCTTCAAGGCCGAAAAGCGCCCGCATCAACTCCTTGGCTCCGGAGCCGAGCAATCCGGCTATGCCGATGATCTCGCCCTCGTGCAGCGTGAAATCGACGCCGGAAAACCGGCCTGAACAGCTGAGCCCGCTGACAGACAGGATGGGCCTGCCCGTCTTCGAACCCCGCTCCGGGAAGAGATCGCCGATATCGCGGGCAATCATGCGGCGGGCAATGTCTGCCGCATTGGTCTCCTTCAGCGGCAGGGCGGCGACATCGACGCCATTGCGAATAATGGTCACGTCGTCGCATAATTCCTCGATCTCGTTGAGGTAATGCGAGACATAGAGAATGGTGACGCCTTCGGCCCTGAGCCTGCGGATCAGGCCGAACAGGATATCCGCCTCCCGCCGCACGAGAGCTGCCGTCGGCTCATCGAAAACGATGATTTTCGGCTGGTCCATCAGGGCGCGGGTGATCTGCACGATCTGACGCTCTGCCGTTGACAGATCACCGATCAGCGCATCGGGGTCGAGCTGCAGACCGAAATAGCGGCGAAGGATGTCCGACGCTTTCCGGCGCATGGCGGCGCGGTTGAGGAAGGGGGTGCGCGCAAGACGGACCTCCCGTCCCAGAAACAGCGCTTCGCTGACCGTGAAGCTTGTCGGCAGCAAGCGATCCTGATGAATGAAGCGAATGCCTACGGCATCCGCCTCATGCGGCGAAAGCGCCGGAAATATCTTGCCATCGATTTCGACCGTGCCTGCATCCGGTTTGTGGATTCCCGCCAGGATCTTGATCAAAGTCGATTTTCCGGCGCCGTTCTGCCCCACCAGACCGTGCACAGTGCCGCGCCGGACAAAGAGTGAGGCACGGTCCAGCGCCCTTGCCCCGCCGAAATGCTTTTCGATGGCGGAAAGCTTCAAAATGAGGTCTGCGGGCGCGGCCATGGCTCAGCCCAGACCGAGCTGGCGGCTGACCTCTCCGACATTCGCCTTGTTGGCGAGCAGCGCGGGAACATAGGTTTCCCGCGGCAAGGTCTGACCGGCCAGAAGGCGGGCGACATTGCGAATGGCGGTACGGCCGATTTCTGCCGGTTGCTGCGCCGCATCGGCGGCCGCAGGTGACTTGGGATCGGCCACCAATTGCAACACTTCCGGGCTTCCATCGACACCATAGGTCTTGATTTCCGTGCGTCCGGCAGCGGCAAGCGCCTGGGTTGCTCCGAGCTGGGGAATATCCCAGGCAGACCAGATGGCCTTGATCGATCCCTTTTCCGGATATTTGTTGAGAATGGCCGTGATCTGGGTGAAAGCGTCCTGCACGGTGTTGGGAATAACGTCGCGCAGTTCCGGCTGCAGGATCTTCACCTTCGGGAAATATTTGACGACATTGACCAATTGATCGTAGCGGATGGCGCAGGGGGTGACCCCGTAGAAGCCGTTGAAAACGACGATATTACCCTCGCCGCCAATATCGGAAATAAGTTGCAGGGCAAGATCCTTGCCGATGCCCCAATTGTCGGAGGTGGTGTTGTTCAGGGAGTTGGTGGAGCCGACATCCACGGTCAGCACCGGAATACCGGCATCGCGCGCGCGCTTCAGCCATGGATCGATAACGCTGAGGGTGCCGAGAATCTGGACGATGGCATCCGGCTTTTGCGCAATCAGCGTTTGCAATTGCGCCACCAGTTTGCCGTCATTACGGCCTGCATCGACGGCAATCGGCTCGCCGCCCAGCCGCTTTACCTCGGCGATCTGGGCATTATAGGCTTGCAGGTCGAAGAAGTGATCCGTGCCGGTGGCGCTGATGGCGATCCGCTTGCCTTTGAGCGACAATCCGTCATCGGCAGCGGCGGCCCGGCCTGTGAGCGCGCTGACGCCCGCCATGGTCACGCCGGCTGCGGCGGCAAGTTTGAAAAGATCCCGGCGGACAAGGCTATGGGATGGGGTATCTGTCATGGTGAAATCCCTCTCTCGTTTATTCCCTATAAAATATATGGAAAAAATCGAAATAAGAGGAATTTCGTTTCAATTACGAGCCGGAACGGGAACGGACATCATTGTCCGCTCCCGCCCCGCAGTCCTTCCGTTTTAACGCCGGTCTGGCTTCATGTGCCTATTCCGCGGGTGCCGGAATGGGTGTCACCCCTGCCTTGTCATGGGAAACAAGCGGACGGTTGCCCGTCATGCGCCGCACCAGCAGATAGAAGACCGGCGTCATGAAGATGCCGAACAGGGTCACGCCGATCATGCCGGAGAAGACGGCGACCCCCATGGCGGCACGCATTTCCGAGCCTGCCCCGGTGGAGACCACCAACGGCACCACACCCATGATGAAGGCCATGGAGGTCATCAGGATCGGGCGCAGACGCAGGCGGCTTGCTTCCACGGCTGCATCGAAGGGCGTCTTGCCGTCCAGTTCCAGTTCCCGTGCAAATTCCACGATGAGAATGGCGTTCTTGGCGGAAAGCCCAACCAGCACCACAAGGCCGATCTGGGTGAAGATGTTGTTATCCCCGCCCGTGTACCAGACCCCGATCAGGGCTGCGAGAACCCCCATGGGGACGATCATGATGATCGATAGCGGCAGTGTCAGGCTTTCATATTGCGCGGCAAGGACCAGATAGACCAGCAGCAGCGCCAGCGGAAAGACGATGATGCTGGAATTGCCCGCCAGGATCTGCTGGTAGGTCAGGTCGGTCCACTCGAAATCGATGCCGGGAGGCATGGTCTCCCGCAGGATCTTTTCGATGGCGGCCTGCGCCTGCCCCGATGAATAGCCGGGTGCCGGAGCGCCGTTGACGTCTGCCGCGAGGAAGCCGTTATAGCGCGTGGTGCGCTCCGGCCCTGCAGAGGCGTCCACCTTCAAAAGCGCCGACAGCGGGATCATCTGGCCACTGGCCGAGCGCACCTTCAACTGGCCGATATCCTCGGCCCGGGCACGGTAACGGGCATCCGCCTGTACCCGCACGCTGTAGGTCCGGCCAAAGGCGTTGAAGTCGTTCACATAGAGCGAACCCAGATAGATCTGCAATGTCTGGAAGACATCCGTGACGGCCACGCCGAGCTGCTGGGCCTTTTCCCGATCGAGATCGGCAAAGAGCTGCGGCACGTTGATCTGGAAGCTGGAGAAGATGCCGGTGAGTTCCGGCGTCTGGTAGGCTTTGCCGAGAGCGGCCTTCACCGTCTCGTCCAGGGCCGGATAGCCAAGACCCGCCCGATCCTCGATCTGCAACTTGAAGCCGCCTGTGGACCCCAGGCCATTGACCGGCGGCGGCGGGAACATGGCAATGAAGGCATCTTCAATACCGGCATATTTCTGATTGAGCGCCATGGCGATGGCCCCGCCCGACAGCGCCGGATCCTTGCGGTTTTCGAAATCATCCAGCACCACGAAAACGATGCCGGAATTCGAGCCGATGGTGAAGCCGTTGATCGAGAGGCCCGGGAAGGCCAGCGCATTCTTCACGCCGGGCTGTTTCAGCGCCACGTCGCTCATCTGCCGGATCACCTGCTCCGTGCGGTCAAGCGTCGCCCCGTCGGGCAATTGCGCAAAGCCGATGAGATATTGCTTGTCCTGCGCGGGCACAAAGCCGCCCGGCACGGCGGTGAACATGCCGTAAGTGGCCCCGACCAGCGCCAGATAGACGATCATGATGATGCTCTTGCGGCCAAGCAGCCCGCCCACCGTGCGGCCATAGCCATGCGAGGCTTTGGAAAAGCCGCGATTGAAGGCGCGGAAGAACCAGCCGAGCAGCCGGTCCATGATCCGCGTGACCAGATCGCGCGGGGCGTGGTGATCCTTGAGCAGCAGCGCCGCCAGTGCTGGTGACAGCGTCAGCGAATTGATGGCGGAGATCACCGTGGAAATGGCGATGGTCAGTGCGAATTGCCGGTAGAACTGGCCGGAAAGCCCGGAGATGAAGGCGAGCGGCACGAACACCGCCACCAGCACCAGCGCAATGGCGATGATGGGACCGGAAACCTCCCGCATGGCGCGGTAGGTCGCCTCCCGGGGAGAAAGCCCGTTTTCGATGTTGCGCTCGACATTTTCCACCACGACAATGGCGTCATCCACAACGATACCGATGGCCAGCACCAGGCCGAACAGCGACAGCGCATTGATGGAGAAGCCGAAAACATACATCACCGCGAAGGTGCCGATGATCGAGACCGGCACCGCGATCAGCGGAATGATCGAGGCTCTCCAGGTTTGCAGGAAGAGAATGACGACCAGTACCACCAGGGCCACGGCCTCCAGCAGCGTATCCACCACCTTGTCGATGGAGGCGCGGACGAATTTGGTGGTGTCATAGACGATCTGGTAATGCACGCCCTCCGGCATCGCCTTCTGCATGTCATCCATGGCATGTTGCACGGCATCGGAAATGGCGATGGCGTTGGAGCCCGGGGCCTGGAAGATTGGGATGGCGACGGCGGGCTTGCCGTCGAGCAGCGAGCGCAGGGAATAGTCCGCCGCTCCCAGTTCGACGCGAGCGAGGTCCTTGAGGCGGGTGATCTCGCCGTTCTGCCCGGTCTTGACGACGATATCGCCGAATTCCTCCGGCGTCTGCAGGCGGCCACGCGCATTGACGTTGAGCTGAAGATCGACGCCCGGAACCGAAGGCGAAGCACCGATGATCCCGGCTGCCGCCTGAACGTTCTGCGCGGCGACGGCATTGGTCACATCGGTCGCGCTCAGGCCATGCTCGGCCACCTTCTGCGGATCGAGCCAGATGCGCATGGAATAATCGCCCGCGCCAAAGACCTGGACCTGCCCGACGCCATCGATACGCGCCAGCCTGTCCTTGACATTGAGCGTGGCGTAATTGCGCAGATAGGTAAGGTCGTAACGATCGCCAGTGGAGACCAGATGCACGACCATCATCAGGTCGGGCGAGCTTTTGACGGTGGTAACACCGAGCGTGCGCACATCCTGCGGCAGGCGCGGCTCAGCCTGCGACACCCGGTTCTGCACCAGTTGCTGGGCCTTGTCCGGGTCCGTACCCAGGCGGAAGGTGACCGTCAGGTTCAAAACGCCATCCGATGTCGCCTGACTGGACATGTAGAGCATGCCCTCGACGCCATTGATCTGCTCTTCGAGCGGCGTTGCCACCGTTTCGGCGATCACGGCAGGGCTTGCGCCCGGATAGGTGGCTTTCACCACGATGGAGGGCGGCACCACCTCCGGATATTCGGAGATCGGCAAGGCTCTGAGGCCAATCAGGCCCGCCACGGTAATGAGGATCGAAAGGACACCGGCAAAGACCGGCCTGTCGATGAAAAAGCGGGAAATATTCATGTCGAAACCCTCGGGAGCGCGTCTCTGACCGATGGCGCTCAAGCTTTCTCTTTTGGCGGCAAGATCGCGATTGTCCTCGTCACGACGAGGCCGGATCATGCTCTGGCAAGACAGAAGACGGCCATCCCGCAGCCAGGCGCTGTAAGGCCGCAGGTGGCACCTCGATGAAGATGATCAGGAACGATGAGAGGGTGGCGTGGGTGTTGGTTGAAACCCGCACCCACTTCGCCCTCGTCAGTTCGCGGCAGTCTGCTCCTGCGGCTGCACTGTCGCGCCTGGCCGGATGCGTTGCAAACCGTTGACAACGATCCGCTCACCGGCCTTGAGGCCGTTTTCGACGATGCGCCCGCCTTCGACGGCAGCCCCCAGTTCGATCTGGCGATAGGCGACCTTGTTTTCCTGATCGACCACGAAGACATATTTCTTGTCCTGATCCGTGCCGACGGCGCGCTCGCTCACCAGCAGGCGTTCCTCAGCCTTGGGCTGGCCCATGCGGATGCGCACGAACTGGCCGGGCATCAGCCGTCCTTCCGGATTGGCAAAGACCGCACGCACCTTGATGGTGCCGCTGGCGGTATTGACCTCGTTGTCGATCAACTGCATCCGGCCTTCGACCGGTGCGGAGCCATCCTGCGGCGTGATCTCCACGGGAATGCGATCAATGGCGGCGCGCCCATCCTTGGCAGGGAGCAGGGCCAGCGTTCTCAGCAACAGATCCTCGCTGACATCGAAATTGGCATAGATCGGATCGATGGAGACCAGCGTGGTCAGAGGCTGCGAGGTGGAGCCTGCGGCAACGAGATTGCCGGCTGTCACCTCCAGCCGTCCGGCGCGCCCGGAAATGGGAGCGCGGATTTCCGTATAGCCGAGATTGAGTTCCGCCACCTTGCGCGCGGCTTCCGCCGATTTCAGCGCGGCAATGGCGGCGCGGTAATTGCTCTGGCGCTGGGCCTGCTCGCTTTCGGAAATCGTATTGCGGGAAAAGAGCGTCTTGCCGCGCTCGAGTTCCGTGGTGGCAAGTTCCAGCTTCGCCTCGGCGGAGGCCACGTCGCCTTCCGCCTGGGAAACGGCGGCCTGATAGGGCTCGGGATCGATGCTCACCATAAGGTCACCGGCCTTCACCAGCCCACCTTCCGGAAAATGCACAGACTGCACGACACCGGCAACGCGCGAGCGGATTTCCACCCGGTCAACGGCCTCCAGCCGCCCTGAAAAGGCATGCCAGGTCTGGACGCTGCGCGGCTGAACACTCGTCACCGTCACCGGAATGGCCTGCGGCGGGGCGGCGGCGGAGGCTGCCTCGGCATGGTTCGTGATATTGAGGGAAGCGACACCTGCCATGAGAACCAGAACAGTCCCCAGGCCCGCGCCCCACAACGCGGTTTTCTTGATCCTTGCGGTCATGATCGTCTCCTTCGATCAAGGCACAGGCCCACCCTCCCCAGCGCCTTACAGCGCCGTGCGTTTTATAAAACGCACAAAGGACGCTGTAAGACTTTAAATCTGCTGCATAATTTTCACCTTAAATCGATTCCGATTTAAGGAATTATGCAGTAACACTGAAGTGACATGATCCTGCCCTTTGCAGACCGGACGAAAGCTGAACGGCTCGCCGGACATGCACTGTTTTGAAAAAATGGCGGCGTTTGAAGAACGTCTGGCCGGAAAACCTGACAGCACCCGTATCAGGTCACGTCTTTCCGGTTCAGCCTTGCAAGCCTGCAAGGAACTGGGAGAGTTCCTCGCAAAGCTCCTGCCTCCAAAGGCCGGTTTCGCCCCGATAAAGACTGGTCCAGTCCTGTTCGGCGGCAAAGACTTTCCGCCTGACCGCCACATCGGCAGCGGTCAGGCGATCGATATAGCCCAGCGTCTCGTCGCGCAGCGGATCATCTTCCGATGTCACGACCAGGGCCGGAGCCACACCTGCCATGCGCGAACACAGACACGGTGTGGCATAAGGATGCTGGTAGCTGCAAGCCGGACCCAGATAACGGCTCCAGCCATCCGCCCAGCGATTTTGCATGCCCGCATCGGCCCCCAGGAAGGAGGAGGTCGCCATGGAGGCATCCACCATCGGAGAGAGCAGGACCTGACCCGCCAGCTCTCCGGGGCGATAGTCGCGCGCCTTCAGCGCAACGCTTGCCGCCAGGTTTCCGCCGGATTCGTGCCCTGCCACCACGAAACGGGACTTCGCACCGGCAAAGGCCTTTCGCCGCGCGGAAATCGCCATAAAGGCCCGGAACGCATATTCCAGCGCCTTCGGAAAGAGATTGCCCGAAAGGCTGGCATAATCCGCCTCCACGACAACCGCGCCCGCATCCGCAAAACATTGGGCCGCATCGGACCGTCTGCTCATATCGGGCGCAGGCTGGAAGCCCGTACCCGCCAGATAGAGAACGAGCGGCGGAGACCTTGACCCGGTCTTTCCGGGATAAAGACGGTAGGGAACGGATAGTCCGCTCTCATCCGTCTCCAGCATCTGCCAATCCGCTGCCATCGACTGTGGCCTTGCTTCCTTGAACGCTTGCTGCACTGCCTGTCTGGCCTTGCATTTGATAGGGTTTATATTATTATTCGTCTCATCTGCACAAGTTGGTGAATTCTGATATCTCTGTTCCGAAATTCGGAATAATCCCAGCAAAGGGGCGACGTATGGATCAGCTCAGCGCAATGCGCGTCTTTGTGCGGGTGGTGGAAACCGGCAATTTTTCCCGCGCCGCCACATCGCTGAAAATGCCGAAGACCACCGTGACCACGCTCGTCCAGGGTCTCGAAAGCCATTTACAGACCAAGCTCCTGAACCGCACCACGCGCCGCGTCGTGGTCACCACCGATGGCGCCCTTTATTACGAGCGTGCTTCGCGCATTCTGGCGGAATTGGCGGAACTGGATGGCAGCCTTTCCAGCTCACAAGCCCTACCCTCCGGCAAGGTGCGCGTGGCCATGTCCGGCGGCTTCGCCGACAGGATCGTCATTCCCAATCTCTGCGATTTCCATAGCCGCTATCCGCAGATCCAGCTCGATTTCGAGCTGTCGGATCGGGTCATCGACTATGTTGCGGAAAATGTCGATTGCGCGCTGCGCGGCGGCACGCTGAACGATCAGTCGCTGGTGGCGCGCAAGGTGGCGGATTTCCGGCTGAAAACCTACGCCTCCCCCGGCTATCTGCAACGCGCCGGAATCCCGAAACATCCCCGCGACCTGGAGCACGGCCACAACTGCATCGGCTATATGAAAGCCTATGAGGGGCGGATCTTTCCCATGGAGTTCCGCAAGGGAGAGGACGCTATCACTTTGCAGCCTCCCTATGTCATCTCGGTCAACGAATTCCGCAGCTATATGAGGGCCGCCGCTGCCGGGATCGGCATCATCCAGACCTCCGCCTTCATGGCAAAGCCGGAACTGGACAATGGGGAACTCGTCGAAATCCTGCCGGACTGGTCGCGCGACCCCATTCCGCTTTACGTGGTCTACCCGCAAACACGGCACTTGAGCAACAAGGTCCGTGTCTTCGTGGATTGGCTGGCGGAACGGGTGCGCCAGATCGACAGCCCATCTCCGCCGGCTGAAAAGGGCAAGGCAAAGACTGCGCGGGAGCCCGCCGCCGCCCTGTCGTGAAGTTCTGGCACCGGCGTCGCTGTAACGCTTTACATCTGCTGCATAATTTTCTCCTTAAATAGATGCCGATTTAAGGAATATGCAGTAGCCCTACAAACGGTAAAACCGGGCGGCGTTATCGTGGAAGAGAGCCTGCCTCTCCTCTTTGGAATAGGAAGCCGTGATCTGGCTGAACGCATTCCAGATCGCGCTATAGGACGAAAACAGCTTGTCGACCGGGAAGTTCGAAGCGAACATGCAGCGCTTCACGCCAAAAGCGCCAATCGCCTCTTCCACATAGGGCCTGATGCTTTCGGTCGTCCAGGTCCAGTCCCCCATGCCGAGCCCGGAAATCTTGCAGGCGACATTGGGTGCCTTGGCCAGCCCATGCATGGCCTTGCGCCAGCCCTCGAAATGCTCAGGCCCGTCCACCTGCATGCCGGTGTGGTTGAGGATGATCTGGACATCCGGAAAATCACCGGCAAGCTCCAGGAATTCCTCCATCTGCCAGTAATAGAGCTGGAGATCGAAGCTCAAGCCCCGGCGCGCCAGTTCCTTGAAGCCGCGCCGCCAGTCCGGCGTGCGGCTGACATGCGGTTCGCTCAGATAGGTCTTGGCGGGATCGGTGTGATAATTCATCGACTGGCGAATACCGCGGAAATTCGGTGACTGCATATGCGCATCCAGCAGGTCACCGACATCCGGCTTGCGAAGATCGGCATAGCCGACAATGCCCTGCGGGAAACCATGTTGATCCGCCACGCCCTGCAGCCAGCGGGTCTCGCCCGCCGGATCGCGTGGATCGAAACCGACATCGAGATGCACGGCCTTGACGAGGGTAAGGCCTGCCGCATCCGCCAGATAATCCTTAAGCAGATAGGTCTTGTTGATGGCCGTATAATCGCCAAATGCCGATGGCTTCACACCATCGGACAGCCAGGGATAGTAATTGTTTTCCAGATCCCAGAGGTGGAAATGCGGGTCGATGATCGCAAGATCGGTCATTGTTGTTCTGTTCCCCAAATTCGATGCTCGGTATCGTCACGCCGTCAGGCTGGCGGGAGGCCCAAGGAAGCAAGCCTTTGATCGAGCCATGCCCGGCATGAAAGGAGCGCATGCCGGGCATGGCAGAGCTGATATTACTTGGCCGGCGGGAAAACGCGCGCGATAACCGCCTTGGCTTCGGGCGTGTCGATCTTCTCGGCCGTGACCAACGGCATGACCAGGGCGAGATCCTTCTTCACCGGCGCACCGGTCAGCGCGTTATAAACCTGCTGCGTCCCGTCAATGCCCTGACCCACGGCCTCCTGGAAGAAGATGCCCTGGATGGCCTTGGCCTTGAGAAGGCCGATGGTCGTGGGGCTTCCGTCCGCCACGGCAACCCCGACCTTGCCGGTCAGGCCGCGGGTTTCCAATACCTTGGCAGCCCCGGTGCCTGCCTCGTCATACATGCCGTAAATCGCCTTGATATCGGGATGGGCAGTCAGCATGTCATTGGCCTGGGTCACGGCTTCGTTGACGGTCAGGCCCCGCGTTTCCAGCATCTGCGCCAGTTCGCACCCATCCGACTTGAAGGATTCCTCCGCTCCCTTCAGATATTTCTGGGCGTTCTCCCGGTCCTGCGGCAGCGAGAGCATGCCGACCTTGTTGCCGCCCCGCTCCTTTGCCAGTGAGCAGACGAAAGCGCCTTGCGCCTTGCCGGTCTCATAATTGTTGGCCGTGACGGAGGAGGTGTAATCCGTCTGGCCCGGCTGCGGGCCGATACCGGCGAAGGCCACCGGGATCTTCTGCGATTTCAGATAGGCCAGCAGCGGCGGCGTGCTGGTGGAACTGACGGGGCCGATGACGATGGCGTCCACACCCTTGGTCACGGCCGTGCGGGCATTGTCCATCTGCTTGGCGGGGGAGTTTTCCGAGGTGAACTCGACATAGTCCATGCCCAGTTCTTCCGCCTTTTTCTTCACCCCATAGCCCACCCACTGCCAGTAGGAAATGTCGAGCGAGGGCGCGAGATAGGCAACGGTTTTCTTGTCCTTCGCCTCCGCCGGGGCGATGCCGCCCAGACCGGCGGCGATGAGAACACTGACGGCAAAAGCCAGGTGTGTTTTACGGGTCTTTCTCATATTTTCTCCTCCTCCAAGGACTAGCGGTGTTTTTAGAGCATTTTCCGTCCGGAAATCTGTGAAAACAAAGAGTTAGAGCGTTTCTGTGCTCCCATGAAACACTGAAGCGCTGTAATGTTTCAGCCGGCACCGCGCCGGGATTTGCTGAAGCGGTCGATCAGCACGGCGATCAAGATCGCGACGCCCGTCACCGAACCCTGCCAGAAGCTGTTGATGCCGATGAGATTGACCCCGTTCTGGATGACGGTGATCATCAGAGCGCCCAGCACCGCGCCCACCGCCGTCCCTGTGCCGCCAAGCAGGCTGGCCCCGCCAATGACCACGGCGGCAATCGCCTGCAGCATGAGGCTGGAACCGGCGGTGGATTCAGCGTTCAGGATGTAGGAAATGGTCAGAAGCCCCGAAAAGGACGCGAGCGTCGATGAGGCGACATAGGCGAAGAAGGTGGTGCGCTTGACCGGAATACCCAGGAGATGCGCGGCAGGCGCGCTGCTGCCGACGGCATAGAACCAGCGGCCTGCCACCACTTTCTTCAGGAAGACTTCGATGATCAGCAGTAGCGCAAGGCAGAACAGGATGTAGTTCGGCATGCCGGGAATGAGGCTGCCGCTGTTCAGCAGCCAGAAATCCGGATCGCCGATCGGCATGGACCGGCCATTGGTGACGATGAAGGCCAAGGATCCGGCCACGGCAAAGGTAATCAGCGTCACAACAAAGGGTGCAAGACCGGCAATCGTCACCAGAAAGCCGTTGATCGAGCCGAAGACCAGACCGACGGAGAGACCGATCAATCCCGCCTCCACCCCGCCGAAGCCATGGGCCATGGCTTGGGCGGTCACCATGCCCGTCAGCGAAAACACCGACCCGACGGAGAGATCGATACCGCCGGTAATCACCACCAGCAGCACGCCGAGCGACATGATGACCAGCGGTGCGGCGGCCTGCGTAATGTTGGCGAAATTGCCAAAGCTCAGCGCTTGCGGCACCTGCGAGCCGACGGCCAGCATCAGCACGATGATCGCGGCGGCAATGGCGATTTCCGTCCGGTAGGCGCCGATCACGCTTTCCCTCTGGCGGATCGCAGGCAGCGGCTTGCCGCCATGGGTGGTCTGTTGAGTTGTTGCCTCAGTCATGCGGCCATTCCTGTCAATTCCGCGAGCCTGTCCTCGCTCAGTTCGTCATGATCGATGATGCCCGCGCAGCGTCCTTCCGTGTCGAAGGCCAGCACGCGGTCGCAGATTTCCATCAGTTCGGCGTTTTCGGTGGACCACCAGAGAATGATCGTGCCGCTGGCCGCCATGTCGCGGATCAGCTGGTAGATTTCCTTCTTGGTGCCGATATCGACGCCGCGGGTGGGCTCTTCCAGCACCAGCAGCCGCGAGGGCACGCCCAGCCAGCGGGCCAGCAGCAGTTTCTGCTGGGTGCCGCCGCTCAAGGTATTGGGCAGATCCCAGAGCGACGCCGCCTTGACCTTGAGGGCCTGCAAAAGATCAAAGCATTCGATCCGCTCGGCGGTCCCGGCGAAGCGCGTGCCCCGGACGACCCGGCGCGAGGCCAGAACATTGTCGATGATCGGCAGGCTGTGCAGCACGCCCTTGTTCCACCGGTCGCCGGTGATGAAGCCTGCGCCGAGATGCGCCGCCTGACGCGGCGATGAAAAGCGCTCGGGCCAGCCGGTCATGGACACGGTCCACCGCTTTGCCCGCGCCGCGCCGACAAGGGCTGCAATCAGCGTATGGGGACCGGCCGGAGCACCGGCCACGCCCAGAATCGTGCCGGGAGACAGCGTCATCTCCAGCCCCTCCTCCCGGATCGTCAGACTCTCGCCATCCCGCTTTCGAGGCTTTGCAACGGTTTCCACCGGCAGTGAGGCGGAAAGCTGGCCCATCTTCTCGACGATATCGGCATCGCTCAGCGTCTCGATGGGTTGCCGGTCCACCACGGTCCGGCCATCGCGGATAATGGTGCAGACATTGGCGATCTGGCGGATTTCCTTCATGCGATGAGAGACGAAAACGACCGAAAGCCCGTTCTCCCGGGTCAGACGCCGCAGGACGGTGAACAGCCGCTCCGTCTCGGCTGCGGTAAGGTTGGCAGTCGGTTCATCCAGAAGGATCAGTTCAGCCCCGGAGGACAGCGCCCGGGCGATTTCCACCATCTGGCCTTCATGCAGGGAAAGGCTCCCGACAAGACGATGCAGCGACTGCCGGGCAAAGTCGCTGTCGATGATCGAGAGCGCGTCGAAGGCCTGATCGAACGCCCGTTTGCGATCAAACAGCGACATGCCGCTGGCATAGCGGGGCAGGACAATGTTTTCGGCGACAGTCAGATGCGGCAGCAGCGCCAGTTCCTGATGGACGACAGTCACACCCTTACGGCCTTCGGCCTCCGAGCGAACCTGCCCATCCGCATCCCGGAAGCTGATGGAGCCGCCATCGTGATGGACAGCGCCGGTGATGATGCGGATCATCGTGGATTTGCCCGCACCATTGCCGCCGAGCAGGGCATGAACCTCACCGCGCGCCACGGAAAAGCCGACCCCTTTCAGCACCGAGGTGGCGCCATAGGATTTGACGAGCCCCTCCACCTTGATCAGAAAATTATCCTGCGCCGGCATCCTGTTATCCTTTCGTCCGAATCCGTCCAACTCGTCCCATCAAAGAAAGCCCACCGAAATCCAGGGAACGGCCGCCACGACAGCAAGCCCCACGAACATGGCCAGCATGTAGCCGATGATGGGTTTCATCCCCTCGTCCGGCTTGATACGGCTGATCGCGCAGGCGGCGTAATAGCCGACGCCGAAAGGCGGCGCGAAAAGGCCGATGCCCATGGCAAGGATGACCACCATCGAATAATGCACCTCATGCACCCCGACATCGCGCGCGATGGGGAAAAGCAGCGGGCCGAAGAGAACGATGGCCGGAATGCCTTCAAGCACGGACCCCAGAATGATGAAGGCCATGATGGAGACCGCCATGAAGGTGATGGTGCCACCGGGCAGGCTCTTCATCACCTCCGCCAAGGTGGAGGAAAAGCCGGATTGCGTCAGCGCCCAGGCCATGGCTGTCGCTGCACCGATGATCAGCAGAATGGCGCCGGACAAGGCTGCGGTATCCACCAGCATCGGATAAAGGCGTTTCCAGTCGAAGCGGCGATAGATCAAAAGCCCCGCCACCACTGTGTAGGCAATGCCGATGGTCGAGACCTCGGTTGCCGTCGCGATACCTTCGATGACGGCGGCGCGGATCACGAAGGGCAAGGCAATCGCCGGCAGCGCGACGATGAAGCTCACCCCAATCTCTCGCCAGCTTGCCCGGCGGACATTCGAAAGGTCTTCATTGCGGTAGCGCCACCAGACCACGAAAGCCAGGCCTATGCCCAGAACGACAGCAGGCAAGAGGCCACCCGTAAACAAAGCGGCAATCGAAACGCCCGTCACCGAACCGATGGTGATCAGCACGATCGACGGCGGAATGGTCTCGGTCTGCGCGCCGGTCGCGGAAAGAAGCGCCACAAGATCGCCGGGCTTTGCGCCACGCTGGCGCATTTCCGGGAAGAGCGCCGGCGCCACCGCCGCCATATCCGCCGCCTTCGAACCGGAGATACCGGACACCAGATACATCGCGCCGATCAGAACATAGGAAAGGCCGCCACGGACATGGCCGAGCAGGTTGGCGAGAAAGCCCACCATGGCCCGCGCCATGCCGGTCATCTCGATCAGCAGGCCCAGCAGCACGAAAAGCGGCACGGCAAGCAGGATGATGTGGCTCATGCCCTCATCCATGCGCCCGACAATGACCATAGCCGGGGTCGTCGTGGTGGTGACGATATAGCCGAAGGTTGCCAGCCCGAAGGAAAAGGCAATCGGCACCCCGAGGAACACCATGGCCCCCACGCCGAAGACGAAGAACAGCAGAAGATTCCAGTTTCCAAGCCCGCTGAAGAGCGGCGCGAGCAACGCCACCACGCCGATGACGGCGGCGACGCTGACAAGCGCCGTCAGCGCATGGCGAAGACCCCCGGTCTTGAAAAGACGGATGAGCCCGGTGATCATCATCAGCAAAATGCCGACGGGCAGTGCGGAGGCGCGCCAGGAATTCGGGATTTCCAGCGCCGGTGTCGTAACCCAGACCTCCTCGGCGGCAAACTCATAGGCCGGCTCGACCACCAGCGCCAGAAAGGCAAGGGCTGCGGCTATGGCTACAAGATCGAAAAAGGCCTGCCATTTCGGTTGCAGTCCCCCGACAATCGCGGTCATGCGCATATGTTCGCCGCGCTGAAACGCCACCACAGAACCCAGCATGGCCAGCCACAGGAACAGGATGCCCGCCAGTTCATCGGACCAGATCAGCGGCTGATGCAGGCCA
This sequence comes from Allorhizobium paknamense, assembly GCF_030815125.1. Lineage (GTDB taxonomy): Bacteria > Pseudomonadota > Alphaproteobacteria > Rhizobiales > Rhizobiaceae > Allorhizobium > Allorhizobium paknamense. Next base: position 89,932 of record NZ_JAUSWH010000005.1, on the reverse strand, counting down.
TAGCGCCAGATCACCCCCATCATCAGGACAACCACTTCCGCCAGCACCAGAAGAGCCGCAGGCACCTCGATCAACAGGCTCAGGCCTTTTTCCAGCCGGAATGCCAGGCCGGACCGGGATCCCGCCAGGGTCTCCACCTGCTCTTGCGCATGCACGTTCGCACCGCCATGGGTCGCTGCCATCGCTCCTACTCCTCCCTCAATGACTTTATGACTTTTTAAAAATATGCGGCTGCTTCAGGCCCCATGCCGGGCGCGCAACCTTTTACAAATGACACGAAACGGAACCAGTCTTTATGCGCCGCCAGAACCGCTTTTCCTGCTTGTCACATCTGATGCGGCATCGTCTGCACTGCATCGCCGCCACCTCAGCCGAGGGGACCGGAAACCTTTTCCAGCAGGCTCCAGGCCTCTTCGCCGTATTTCTGCTTCCAGTCGCTGTAGAAGCTTGTCGCGGCAAGCGCGGCGCGGAACTCCTCCTGCTTCACCTCGACCAGCGAGATCCCCTTGGACTGGAGATCGGCCTTCAGGCTTTCGCTGAGACGGGCAATGTCGGCGCGCTGATCGCTCGCGGAGCGGTCGATCTCACGGCTGATGATGGCCTGGATGTCCTCGGGCAAGCGGGCGAAAGCCTTTTTATTGCCCAGCACCCAATACCCATCCCAGACATGGCGCGTGAGGCTGCAACTCTTCTGCACCTCGTAAAGCCTTGCCGTGGAAATGATTGCGAGCGGATTTTCCTGTCCCTCGACCACCTTGGTCTGGAGCGAAGAGTAAAGCTCGTTGAAGTTGATCGGCGAAGGGGCTGCATCCAGCGCCTTGAACAGCGAGGTCAGCGACGGTGCAGGCGGAACCCGCAGCTTGAAGCCCTTGAGATCGGCAGGCGTCTTGATTTCCCGGGTGGAAGACGTGACCTGCCGGAAGCCGTTATCCCAGATCCGCGACACCGCGAAGATCGGCGTCTTGGCGATCTGTTCACGAATATGGCTGCCGAGGTCGCCATCCATGGCAGCCCAGACCTGATCATAGTTCTTGAAGGCGAAGCCGAGGCTGGTGATACCCGACACAGGCACGAAAGTGGCCAGCACCAAAGACGAGAGATTGAAGAAATCGATCGCGCCGCTGCGCACCTGGGCCAGAAGATCGGTATCGGCGCCAAGCTGGTTGGCCGGGAAAAGCTTGATATCGACCCGGCCGGAACTTGCCTCGCGAATACGGTCAATGGCTTCCTGCGCACGAATGTTGACCGGATGGGTCGGATCCTGGCCGGTGGCGTATTTCAGATTGAATTCAGCAGCCGAAGCCGGCCTTTTCAAAATCGAAACCAACGGCAGGGCGGCCGCACCGGCAAGAACCGTTCGTCTCGTCAACGTCAGATTGTTTTTCCCCATAATGCTCCTCCTGAAATATGCTGAAGGATGACAGGCCCCGTTGGCCCATCTCCTTCTTTTCTTCGAAACGGACCACTGATCTCCTCAATCCTCGGCCCGCCCTCTCCCGCAGACAGCAGAGCGAGCCTCAGAGCCAGCCCTTGATCTGCGCGATGACGGCCTGCGTCGAGATGCCATACATGTCGTGCAGCGTCGGCAGTGCTCCCGCTTCCAGAAACTGGTCTGGAAGACCGATCTGCCGGAAAGCTGAAGGCCGGACATCGGAGCGCATCAGCGTCGCGGCGACGGCCTCGCCCAGTCCGCCGATCACCGTATGGTTTTCGGCGACGACGACCAGCCGGTTCTGCTTACGGCATTCGGCAAGGATGGTCTCCTCGTCCAGCGGCTTGATGGTCGGTACATGCAGAACACCGGCATCGATCCCGTCCTTCTGCAGGGCTTTGGCTGCCTCCAGCGCCCGCATGGTCATCAGCCCGGAGGAGATGATCAGCGTGTCGCGACCGTCGCGGATCAGCTTGGCCTTGCCGAATTCGAAGCTATAGCCATACTCATCCAGCACCAGCGGCACATTGCCCCGCAGCAGGCGCATGTAGACCGGGCCTTTGTGAGCCGCGATCGCCGGCAATGCCTGTTCGATTTCCAGTGCATCGCAGGGATCGATGATCGTCAGGTTTGGCATGCCGCGGAACATGGCGATATCTTCCGTTGCCTGATGGCTGGGGCCATAGCCAGTCGTCAGCCCCGGCAGGGCGCAGACGATTTTCACGTCCAGCATTTCCTCGGCAATCGCCAGGCAGATGAAATCATAGGCGCGGCGCGATGCGAAGACCGCATAGGTGGTCACCCAGGGCTGTAAGCCCTCCCGCGCCATGCCCGCCGCCGACATCATCAGCAATTGCTCGGCCATGCCCATCTGGTAGAACCGTTCCGGGTGCGCGGCGCGGAAAATGTGCAGGTCGGTATATTTCGCCAGATCCGCCGACAGGCCGACAATCCTGTCGTCCTTTTCGGCCAGAGCCGACAGGGTGTGACCGAAGGGAGCCGGTTTCGTCGGCTGATCCGCACCCGCTATGGAGGCGATCATCGCCGATGTCGTCAGACGCGGTCTGTCCCCGCCCGCGATGAGATGCGTGGGTCTTTCATATTTCGAGCGTCTCATGCTGGAACTCCCGCGTCGATGATCCGGATGGCTTCCGCCCATTCCTGCGGCTCGACCCGCAGGAAGTGATTGCGCTCGCGCGCCTCCAGAAAGGGAACCCCCTTGGCCATTCTGGTGTCGCAGATGATGATGCGCGGCTGATTGCCCTCATGATAGCGGGCGGCATCGAAGGCCCGAACCAGCGCATCGATGTCATTGCCGTCGACGCGCTGCACGAACCAGCCGAAGGCCTCGAATTTCGGGGCGAGCGGCTCGAAATTCATCACGCCGAGCGATGGCCCGTCAGCCTGCATCTGGTTGACATCGACGATGCCGATCAGGTTGTCCAGCTTGTAGGAGCCGGCAGACATGGCCGCTTCCCAGGTGGACCCCTCATCGAGTTCGCCATCGGAAAACAGATTGTAGACAAAGGATTTGGACTGCTTGCGCTTCAGCGCGAGCGCCATGCCCACCGCGATGCCAAGACCATGGCCGAGGGAGCCGCCGGTGATTTCCATGCCGGGCGTGTAGGCAGCCATGCCGGACATCGGCAGGCGGCTATCGTCCGTGCCATAGGTTTCAAGTTCGTCCTCGGGAATGATCTTTGCCTCGATCAGCGCCGCGTAGAGCGCAATCGCATAGTGACCGATGGACAGCAGGAAGCGGTCGCGGCCTTCCCATTCCGGATCGTCCGGACGATAGGTGGTAGCGTGAAAATAGGACACCGCCAGCACATCCGCCACGCCGAGCGCCTGCGCAATATAGCCCTGCCCTTGAACCTCGCCCATGCGCAGGGCATGGCGGCGAATGCGCCGCGCCCTTTCCGCCAGGCTGACATTGTGACCGATCTCAGTCATGCTTGCTCTTCCTTTTCTGGTCTTGAACAGCGGCCACTCAATGGATGAGCATGCCGCCATTGACGTCGATCACCGCGCCGGTGACGTAGGCAGACAGATCGGAAGCCAGGAAGAGGTAGATATTGGCCACGTCGCGCGCGTCACCCAGACGGTTGAGCGGAATGCCCTTGAGAATGTCTGTGCGCATCTCAGGGGTGAGCTTGTCACCGGTGATGTCGGTCTGGATCAGGCCGGGTGTGACGGAGTTCACCCGGATGCCCGCCGGGCCGAATTCACGCGCCATGGCCTTGGCCAGACCGAGAACGCCGGCCTTGGCAGCGGAATAGTGCGGACCACCGAAAATACCGCCGCCGCGCTGGGCGGAGACCGAAGACATGCAGGCAATCGAGCCGCCACCATGATCGCGCATGTTCGGAATGAAGACCTGGCTGAGGTTCAGCACGCCGGTCATGTTGACGGCGACGATGCGCTGCCAGTCCGCATCCGAAATCTCGAGCGTCTTGACCGGCTGGGTGATGCCGGCATTGTTGATCAGAATATGAGTAACACCAAAGGCGGCGATGGCCGCATCGGCTGCCTGCTGGCAGGAGGCACGGTCGGCCACATCGCAGCGAAGGCCGATATGAGCACCTGTGTCGACCTTCGGCAGTTCGGATGCGGCAGCCGCGGCGGCATCCGCATCAATATCGAGAATAGCAATACGGGCCCCATGTTCGGCAAACAGTTCAGCCGTTGCCCGGCCAATACCGCGCTTACTCGCCGCGCCGGAAATGACGGCGGTCTTCCCTTTCAACAACATTTGTAAAATCTCCTCCCGACGCCCTTCCCAAAGCCATCGGACATGTCCATTCGCCACGGCGACCACTCGCTCGTGTGACGGAAAGGTGACGGATGACGCGCCGGCTTTCAAACGCCAAGTTTACATCGGTTGTTGAATCTGGTTCACTAATCCCATGCTGCAAATGACCTCTCTTTCCGCCATGCGCATCTTCGAGGCCGCCGCCCGGCTAGGGTCCTTCCGGGCTGCCGCCGAAGAGCTCAACCTGTCGCCAAGTGCCGTAAGCCACGCTATTGTCAGGCTGGAACGCGATCTGGGCATCGCGCTTTTCGAACGGACAACCCGGCAGGTATCCCTGACCCTCCAGGGCCAGACACTGCTGGCGCACGCCTCCAATGCCTTCGAGGAATTGCGGCGGGGAGTTGAACTGATTTCATCCAACAAGGCGCAAACCCTGCGCGTGCATTGCGCCCCGAGCTTTGCCGCCCAGGTGCTTTCGCCGAAACTGCCGGAGTTTCTCAAAGCCCATCCTGGCGTCGAGGTGCGCATTGCCGCCAGCACTAGCTATGCGCGTTTCGTGGACGGGCTGTTCGATGCAGACATCGTTTACGGCGAACCGCTGAACCGGGAAGATCTGATCATCATGCCGCTGGCGGAGGAAATCGTCTCACCACTCTGCTCGCCCGAGGTTGCAGAGCGGCTGCGCTCCCCGAAGGACCTGTTTCGGGAACCGCTGATCCGGAGCGACCTGAAGCGAATTCAATGGCTGGACTGGTTCGAGCTCAATAATCTGGGCCGCCCGCCCGCCCCCTCCATGAGCTTCGACCGCAGCTTCCTGGCGCTTTCCGCAGCCGTCAACGGGCTCGGTATCGCGCTGGAATCCGATGTGCTGGCGCGCTCCGAGCTTGCAAGCGGCAAGCTGGTGCGGCCCTTCTCCGGAACAGGACGAGACAATCGCTATATCGGCCATTACGTCGCCTACCCGAAATCCGGCAGCCAGAGACGGCTGGCGAGAAGCTTTGCGGATTGGCTGACGGGGGTTTGTTAGAGCATTTCCAGGAAAAGTGTCGTCGCGGTTTTCCGTTCGGAAATGCGTAAAAACAAATGCTTAGAGCATAAGCCGACCGGTGAATCTGTGGCGGTCGCACCTTGTGCCGGATCAAAAGGGCTTCAAGCCGATCTCGGCATTCTTCTCGTCATAGAGCACCGCAAAGTGCTTGTAGACCTCGACACCGATCAGAACCCGGGTTGGCGGCTGCTGGTAATAGGGAAAGGGCCCGACCAGCACGGTGGTGGAATCCCCCTTGGCGCGGCCAACGGTGAAGCCCGCTTTCAGCTGCGACGCCTCGTCTGGACCGAAGGCCATCGTCACGGGCGTGCCCGGCGGCAGCCTGTGTTGTGGCTCGTCGGTGATGACGGTAATCACCGGATTGCCGCTATCGAGAACGATGGGACCGCAATATCGGCGCGCGGGATGGGCAATGGTCAGGCAGCCGGGTATGGGGTTGTCCCGTCCGCCGCCGACATTGGGACCCGTCCCGGCAGGGAAGCGCTTAAATCCGGCAACCTCCTCAGCGCTGGGGTTGAGGATGATCTGCCCTTCCTTGTGGCCGGGGCGCGGCAGATCCAGGATCCAGGAATCGGCAAAGCGGGTCAGCGGATTGGGAATGGGTTTTTTCAAGGTCGCCGAGGGCATGCTCACGCCGATGATCGCCTGAAAGGCGCCCTTGCCGAGAATGTCTCCCGTCTTCCGCTGCTCCGGCGGCAGCGTGCAGCGCTTGTTGGCGGGATCGCAGTTAATGTCCTGGATGAGACCGATCGGCACCTTCTGCTGCACACTGCCATCGGCGAAGGAGAGATCTGCTATGGCAATGTCGCCCTGCAATCGCTGGCCATTGGAATAGCCGGTATGCATCTGCCGTCCCGTTTGTTCGAACGTCTGGCCCTGCACGGCATCAGCCAGCACATACAATCCCGTCGAGCCGCTGTCGAGCAGAGCCTCAACCGGAACGCCGCCGATCCGAACCTCGATTTCATAATGCGTGATACCGTAACGCTCCGTGGCGTGGATCGGGATCACCATACGCTCCGCGGCCTGGAGCGGTGAGACGCCGGCGACCTGCGGCGCAAAAGCAAGGAGGGCAAGGGTCAGGGCTTTCGATTTCATGCTGCATTCCTTCCTGAAAAAAGCAAGCCGGCGTCTTATGCGAAGAGCCATTCTCGATGGCTCTTCGTATCACCGCTCATGCAGAGCGGAGCTGGCGACATCCACGAGCGGGGCGAAGAGGTAGGCGAGGATCGTTCTGTCACCGGTATTGATATCGGCGGAAACGGACATGCCCGGAGAAAGGTAAGCGCCGCTTTGCTCCGTGCCGATATAGTTGCGCTCCAACTGGACAGTGACCGGAAACACCAGCGTATCGGAGGATTGGCCGCTGCTACCGGCGCCCGCCGTGTTCATGGTGAAGGAGGGATCGGCAAGATCGGCCTGCGCCTGCGCCGCTGACACCGCGTCCTTGCCAACTTTCACGACCGTGCCCTTGATGGTACCATATTGCGTATAGGGATAGGCGGCGACCTTGATGGTCGCCTCCTGCCCGACTTTAACGAAGCCGATTTCATCATTGGTGATGAAGGCCTGGATATCGAGATGGCTGCCTTCGGGCACCACGCGCATCACTTCCGCACCGCTGGCAACGACCTGCCCGATCGAGGTGAGGGTCGAGGCCTCGATGGTTCCCTCCACCGGGCTGAGCAGCGTCATGTCATCGAGCTGGGCCTTTGCCTCCCGCACCTGCTGAGTCAGTTCCTGCACCTGCTCATCGGCGTCCTCCAGCTTTTGGGCATAATCGGCAAGGAAGGTCTGAATGGTCGAAACCCCCTGCCGCTGCAAAACGGCAATATCGGCATCTGCATCGCTTTTCTGGCTGATATCGCTTTGCAGGGCCACCTGCTCCTTCTCTTCCTCCTGCAGGGCTGTCAGCCACTCCGCCGTAGACATGGCATCGTTGCGGCTCAAGCTCTCGCGCATGGCGGTGAGCTTGTTCATCGTGGCCAACAGGGTCTGCTGGGCGTTCACCGTAGCGGCGAAGGCATTGGAATCGATGGTTTTCTGGGTGATCTGGCTATCGATAAGATAAAGTTCGGCAGCCAGTTGCTCCATATCCCGGTCGAGAACGGTCTGCTCGCGATGGCGCAGAGTGGCATTGATATCCTCGGGCCAATCCACCACGATATGCGTCGTCCTGGACTGGAACCAGCCCGGTGACGAGACCGTGTCGATCACCGCCTTGCGGCGCGCACTTTCCGCCTCGCTCGCTGCCAGTTGCTCCGACAGATTGTCATATTGCGACGCGGCAGCCGCGTCGTCGAGACGGACAAGCACATCGCCCTTGCCGACATGATCGCCGTTCTCCACCAGTACCTCAGAAACCTTGCCGGTCGCGAGGGGTTGCACGATCTTGACCTTCAGGGTCGGCTCGATCTTGCCTCGCGCGGTTGCGATAATATCGATCCGGCTGATGGCCGCCCAGGCAATGGCCGTGGCAAACAGGACCGTCAGGATGACGATCAGGGCCATGCGGACCGGCGACGGCGGCGTTTCGAGAATTTCCAGCGCAGGCGCCAGAAATTCCTGATCGGACCGCAGGGGGTTCTGGCGTTTGCGGAACAGGCGGACCGGACCGGCTGGCTGTTTGAAAGGTGCGTTCATCACACACCCGCCGGATCGTTCTGCAGCGCCCAGAGCCGGGCATAGATGCCTTCCGGTCTTGCCAGCAGTTCCGCATGGCTGCCGACCTCGGCAATCCGCCCATCCGCCATGCCGACGATGCGATGACAAGGCCGAACAGCGGCCAACCGATGGGCGATGATCAGCACCGTGCGGCCTTGGGATATCTTGCTCATATTGTTCTGGATCACCCGTTCGCTTTCATAATCGAGCGCCGAGGTCGCCTCATCGAAAATCAGGATGGGTGGATTGGTGGCAAGCGCCCGGGCAATGGCAATCCGTTGCCGCTGACCACCGGAGAGATTGGCGCCACGCTCCTCGATCAGCGTGTCATAGCCCTGCGGCAGCTTGGAGATGAACTCATCCGCACCGGCCAGATTGGCGATGGCAATCACCGTGGCCCGTGGCAGGGCGGGATTGGCAAAGGCGATATTGTCGTGAATGGTTCTGTTGAATAACAGGTTTTCCTGGAGCACGACGCCGATCTGGCTGCGGAGCCAGGCGGGATCGAGCTGGGAAATATCCGTACCGTCGAGCAGGACCTGCCCCTGTTCCGGGCTGTAGAGCCGCTGCACCAGTTTCGTCAGCGTGGATTTTCCGGAACCGGATGAGCCGACGATGCCGATGATTTCCCCTGGCCGGACCGAGAGGCTGACGGATTTCAGGATTTCCGGTCCGCCTGGCCGGTAGCGAAAGGTGACGTCGCGAATGTCGATGCCGCCGCGAGGACGCGCCAGCGTCAGCGCCGTCTTTGGCGCATATTCCGTCGGGAAGTTGAGAATATCGCCGAGCCTGTCCATGGAAATCTGAACCTGCTGGAAATCCTGCCACACCTGCGAGAGGCGCAGGATGGGCTGGGAGACCTGCCCGGCAATCATGTTGAAGGCAATCAGCCCGCCCACCGTCAGGTCGTTATCGATGACCGCCCTGGCACCGAACAAGAGGATAAGGGCGGTGGAAATCTTGCTGACATATTGAATAGCGTTCTGACCACCGGCGCTCAGCATCGTCACCTCGAAGCTGGTGCGCACATAGGCCGCCAGCCTCTCCGCCCATTGCGCCTGCATGACAGGCTCCACGGCACCGGCTTTCACCGTGTGGATGCCAACGACAGCCTCCACCAGAAACTGCTGGCTGATGGCCCCACGGTTGAATTTCTCGTTGATCTTGCTGCGCAGGGTAGGACGGACCAGAAGAGCAATCAGCACATAGAGCGGAATCGAGGCGACGACGATCAGCGTCAGCCAGATCGAGTAGAGGGAAAGAACGCCGATCGCCACGATGGTGAAGAAAAGATCGATGACCGAAAACAGCGCCTGCCCGGTCAGGAAATTGCGGATGGTTTCCAGCTCTCTTACTCTCGCCACCGTATGGCCCGCAGGCCGGGTCTCGAAGTAACCGAGCGGCAGATGCAGAAGATGGCGGAAAAGACGCTGGCCGAGTTCGATGTCGATCCGGTTGGTGGTGTGCGACAGCGCGTAGCTGCGCAGATATTTCAGCACCACATCGAAAAGCCCGACAATGGCAAGCCCGACGACCAGGACGATGAGCGTCGAATAGCCCTTATGCGTCAGCACCTTGTCCACCACCACCTGAAAGAACAGCGGCGAGACCAGCGCGAAGATCTGGACGAAAAAGGAGGCCAGCAGCACATGCATGATCGGCCTGCGATAGCGCCAGATCGACGGCAGGAACCAGCTCAAGCCGAATTTTCGCGGATCGGTGCCCTGGCCGCCAACCTTCAATCCCACCAGGACGAGCTTGCGGCCCAGTTCCGCCAGCAGGGCTTCGAGGGTGAGCTCACGCGCCACCTTGGTGATCGGATCGACCACCCGATAGCTGCCGCCCGGCGTCTTGCCCGCATAGACCTGAAAGCCGCCATCGCTCATGCAGGCAATGGTCGGCACGGGCACGGTATTGAGCCGCTTTTCCGTCAGGCCGGTGATGGTGCGCGCCTTGAGGCCGATCATGGCGGCAGCCCGCACCAGATCATCCTCATCGGCGCTTCGCCCGATCAGGGCGAGTTCCTTTTGCAGATGCCGGGGATCGGCCGCGATCCTGAAGAAGGCGGCAATACCGCAAAGAGCAGACAGTCCGGAATCCACCGCTTCCGGGAAAACGTCAGCATTCAAAGGTGCCTCCCACAGACACGAGGGGGGGCCTGAAGCAGGGGTTCCGCTTCAGGCGATTGTTTGGTGCCCTTCCAGTTCAGGAGAAGCTGAATTTGTTCTGCTGAAGGTTCGAAAGCGCCGTGTTCTTCAATGTCAGCGTGTCGTTGGCATGGGAGGTGATGATCACATCCTGGCCGGACTGTTGCGCATTGGACAGGAGATCCGCCCAATCCGAAAAACTCGTGCGGTCAAAGGCAATCATGTCCGCGCTGCTGCCGGAGGCCTGATAGCCCGAGATCACATCCTGGCCGAAGCCTGCATGGAAGACAAAGTTATCATTGGCCCCGAAGATTTCGAGCGCCGTATACTGACCCATGGTGATCGTATCCTGCTCACCGGTCAGGGAGAGCGAGGCTCCTGCATCCAGCGTCACGCTCGATTGACTCACCGCTGTCCAGGCGCCGGCGCCCTTCACCTCGACAATGTCGTGCAGGCCAGTGCCATCGGCGGTATCCATATCGCTTCCGGCATTGAGAACCACGCTGTTGTTATTGCCGTCGACCATCACCTGAGCGCCCTCGGCAATAGTGACGGTTCCGCCCGAAAGCACGGCATTGTTGCTGCTGCCGCCGCTGACATTCAGGATATCGCCGCTACCCGTCACCGTGACATCGGCGGAACCGGTCATGACCAGCGTCGCATTCGAGGTGGTGATGCTGGTGCCGCGCCCTTCGATGGAAATGACATTGCCGCTGCCCGAAAGGGTCAGGCTTGCCCTTGTGTCCGCCTCTATGGCCAGATCGTCGCCCGTCATCGTGACGGCGGAGTCCGTGCCGACGGTGACGCTTGCATGCGACAATGCGACTGTTTCATCCGTCCCCACAATGGTCAGGGTGTCACCGCTCTCATTGCCGTTGATGCGGTTGTGATCGCCCCACACCGCGACAGTCGCATTGGCTTTGGTAATCGTGATCGTATTGTTCTCACCGTTGATGGTGGAAAAATCGCCATCGACCTGAATGCTGGCCGTGGAGATCGAGGCGAATGTCGCATCGCCCTCAATATCCAGCCTGCCGCCAGAACCGCTGGCATCGAGCGAGGAACCATCCCCGGCAAGGGTGATGGCATCGCCATCTCCTGCCAGTGAAAGGCTGGCGGCTTGCGTGACCGTCCCGACAAGAACGGTTCCGCCCGACAGCGTGGCATTGTTGCTGTCGCCAGAGACAGTCAGCCTATCGCCACCCCCGGTGACGACGGCATCCGCCGAACCTGTCATGATGATCGTTGCATTCGAGGCCGCGGCGGTCGTGCGTCGTCCGTCGATGGAGATGGTGCTGCCGCTTCCCGAAAGGGTCAGGCTGGCATCTGTATATTCATCGATCGTCAGGCCATTGCCGACCAGGGTCAGGCTGCTGCCGGTTTCCACGACAACGCTGGCATTGGAGGTCATCACCGTATTGTTTGTGCCGAAGGCTGCGACCGTATTATCGGCACCGCTGGCGATGGAGAAGACCGCGTTTCCATAGAGCGCGATGGCGTTATCATCTCCCGTCACCGTTCCCGACGCATTCTCGCCGACGGAAATGATCCAGCCGGAAAGCGCCGCATTGACGCCCTGGCCGATAACATCGAGCTCATCGTCACTTGCCGTTCGATCGGTATCGACAAGAACCGAGCCGTTGTGGGCTGCAACCTGATCGTCATCACCGCTGAGGAGGACCGTTGCCCCATCATCGATGGAGATTGTCGTGGAGGAGGCGTCGAGCCCCGTGCCGTAACCGGAGATTTCGACCGTATTATTCCTGTCGCCGCTCCAGATCCGAAGCTCGCTGTTGCCGTGCAGGACAACGCTGTCGTTTCCTCCCGAAAGGATCAGCCCGCCACCATTATCGATGACAACGGACGCATTGGAAACCGTGGCGATATTGTTGCGCCCGCTGACCTCCAGGCGTTCATTGGCCCCGTAGGCTGCAATGGTGGCAACGGTATTTCCGATTTCATGAACGGTGTTATCGTCCCCGACGAGGGCGACCTGATTGATGCCATTGCCAAGAATGATCTGGTTGGATTGGCCTTCGACGTCGATGGCATCATCGCTTCCGGATATGCTGCGGCTCGTATTGTCATCCGACACGGTTTGCGTGGTCGCGGGCTGAAAGGTGGACCGGCTGGTGCTGGTCTGGCCGGTGGCGCTGATGGTGGTGGTGGTCGATTCCGCCACGGAACCATCGCCATTCAAATCGCTGATGGTTTCGACTTCGCTTCCATCCGCCCGCATGACGGCCTTGTCGATATGGTCGATCATGCCGCTATTGCTGCTATCCTCATAGAGGATCGTCGTCAGACCATCGGCACTGATGGTTTCGAGGCCGCGCGCCGCGATCCAGCCATCGGCACCCATGTCGCTGATCGTGGCGATCTGCGATCCGTCGATGTTCCTCGTCCAGCTTTCCTGATGCTCACTGATGCCATCGCCGTCATAGTCCGACAGCACGGTGCTGCTCATGCCCGTGGAGTCCGTTGTCTGGATGCTGCTGGCCGCAACCTTCTGGTCTTGAGCGGCAAAAGCGGAATGCCAGAGCACCGTGCCGAGATGGCTTTGATAGCGTTGCGCCACTGCATTGGCGGTGGTGGTCGTGGTCTTCGACCCGTCGGCATGCGTCACGTCCGTCACAACCTTGTCGACACTGCCATCGCCATTGACGTCGGTTGTGGTGACCGTTGTCCTTCCGTCCGCGCTCTCGCTGCGCTGAACGGTCTTGATCAGCACGGGCGTGATCGCCGATATGGCACCCGATGCTGTCGTGCCGCTCGTTGCATAAGTCTGCTCCAGCAGCCTGCTTGAGCCATCGGCATTGCTGGTCGTGGTGTCGACGATCTTCCGATCCGCCAGCCCGTCGCCGTTAAGATCCTGGCTGGTCGTCATCACCAGTCCATCTTCTGTCGTCGTGGAGACAACCCGGCTGGCCGTGGAACCATCGGCATTGTAGTTGGTCTTCACCGTCTGTATGCCGCCGTCTACGGCCTGGAGGCTATCGATCACCTGATCGACCGAGCCGTTGCCATCGGCATCGGTGCTGGTGACCACATGCCGCCCGTTCAGGGTGGTCTGGGTCGTCGTCTTGTCGAGAAGAGTGCCTGCGGAATTGCTGTCGGACACCACGACAGAGCTTGAGCCGTCCGCAAGCATCGTCACGGTCCGGTTCATGATCTTCTCAAAGACACCGTCGCCATCCTCATCGATATCAGTGATGACACCGAGACCATCCGCCTGGGTGGTGACGATGGATGCCGACAGGTCCAGTCCAGGCAGAGCCACGGAATTCGTCGTCAGCACCGTCGAACCATCGGCTTCGACCACCTTGCTTGAGGAGGATTGCTGGGCTGCGGTTCCGGAGCCGGTCGCATCCCAGGAGGTCGTCGTGGTCAGGCCATTGCCGCTGACGGTGGTTGATTTCCGGCTGGCCAAAACCCCTTGGCGGACCATGCTGACGGTCTCGGTTGTCGATCCATCACTGCCGATCGTTTTCACATCGCTCTTGCTTTCGTCATAACTGCCGGAGCCGTCGAGATCCCATTGCGTGGTGGTCGTGAGACCATTAGCGCTTGAGGTGATTTGCGTCCGATCATCGACCCGGCTGTTGTAAGCAGGATTTGCCGAACTGGCATCGCCCCCGGACAAGGTCTCGTGCTGAAGGGTGGTGACGTGGCTGCCATCGGCATTGATCACCGTGGTGGTCGTCTCAGCGTTTTCGGCCAGACCGTCGCCGTTGGCGTCATAGAGAACGGTCTTGGTCAGGCCGTCCGCACTGCCGGTTTCATAGCGCCCGTCCTGAGCGCCGAAAGACCGGTCGGACGCCATTTCAACGGCTCCATCCATGGCCATGATGGTGCCGGAGCCATCAAGGTTGACGATGCTCTCAACCGTCTGGTCAACGGTCCCGTCACCATTGATGTCACGGGTGGTGGTGATGTTTTCCTTGTCGGCGCTGGTGAGCACGATGGTGCGATTATGCAGCGAACCGTCGGCATTGGTGGTAGCAGTGGTGACGGAATTGGAGCCATTCGCGTTCAAGACGCGTGTTGTGGAACTCGAATAATCGATACTGCCATCGCCATTGTCATCCCATTGCGTCACGCTCGAAAGACCATCGGCGCTGGTCTGATCGACCGTCCTGTCGACAAGCCCACCTCCTGCCCCGAAATCCGAGAATGTCTGCGTGGTGGAACCATCGGCATTCAAGGTCTTGACGGAGGTGCTCGAACGGCTGGCCGTCTGGTCCGGCCCCAGGGTCAGGGCCGTGGATTGACGCAAGCCATCGGCACTGACGGTTTTGTTGAAGGTGGATGCGAGCTGGCCGCTCCCATCGAAAACCGCCGTGATGGACGTGCTGGAGCCATCGGCATTGACGGCCAGTGTCTGCGTCTGATGCGCCGTTGTGCTGCCATCGAGATAGATGCTGACAGAGCCCGTATTTTTCACCGAATTGCTGGTGGAGACGGTTTTCGAGACGGTGCTGTTATTCGCACTCGATGCGGTGCGCGTTTCCGTGGTCGAACCATCGGCATTGAGCACGGTGATATCCGTAACCACGCTATCGAAAGCGCCATCGCCGTTGACATCGGTGCTGGTGGTGGTGCTGAGCCCGTTGCCGCTCGTGATGGTCTGCGAGCGGCCCAGAAGATGCGAACCGTCGCCGCTGAAGCTGGAGAGGGTTTCCGTCGTGGACCCATCCGCATTCAGCACCTTGATATCGGCAGTTTCGCCATCGAAGCTGCCATTGCCGTCGCTGTCCGTTCGGGTGACGACAGACAGGCCGTTGGCGCTTGTCGTTGTCTCAGTCCTGCTGACCAGATTGGCAACAGCCGTGCCGGAGCCATAATAGGTTGCGGCCGTCGTGACCGTCGAGCCATCGCTTTCCAGCACCGCTTGCGAAACGGATGTCGCATCGATGACCCCGTCCCCATTGGCATCCCGGGCGGTAGTCACCGTCAGCCCGTCCGCGCTCGTGGTCGTCACCGAGCGCGACAACAGAACCGACCCGTCGGGGCTGTAATCCGATACCGTCTGGACTTGCGATCCATCGGCGTGAATATCCGTCTCGCTGACCGCCGTTGGAGACGGGCGGTTGTCGGTAAAGGTCGAAACGGTGGTCGTGCGTTTGTCTTCGCTTACCAAGGTAACAGTCCGGCTGACCTGAACCTGATCGGTTCCAACCAATGTCGTCACCGTTTCCGTCGAGGAGCCGTCGGCATTGATCGCCTTGACATCGGTTGTTGTGTAATCCGGGCTTGTCTGGCCATCCAGGTATTTCTGAGTGGTGACAGAGTGGCCATTGGCACTGGTGATCGTTACCGTCCTGCCGGTCTCGACCGCATTGGCGCCGCTTTTCGTGATCACCGTCACGGTCGAAGAGCCGTCGCTGTTCAGAACGGTTGCCGTGGATTGCGCGGAATCGAAGCTGCCATCGCCATTGCTGTCGATCTCAGTTGTCTTGGTCAGACCATCGGCGCTCGTCACCGAGAGCGTCTTCGACACCAGAACCGATCCGTTGGGCGTATAATTCGAAACGGTTTCGGTGGAACTGCCGTCGCTGGCAGTGGTGGTGACATCGATCCGGTCGAAATGCCCATCGCCGTCGCGGTCGGTCTCCGCCGTCTTGGTCTTGCCGTCCGCACTCCAGGACGAGACCTGCTCCTGCCGCAGACTGCCATCGGCATTGCTTGTTATGGTCGTATCGGAGCCCGAACCGTCACTGTTTTGCACCACGGTTTCGGCTGTCACGATATCGAAGCTGCCATTGCCATCGAGATCGACCCTGGTGGTCTTGTTGATACCATTGCCGCTGAGGTCCGTTTCCGTCCGATCCCGCAGCGAGCCATCGCCATTGAGGTCGCTCTGGGTTGTCGTCGTGCTGCCATCGGCATTGAAGACGATCGCACTGGTGGAGACGATGTCCGTCGATCCATTGCCGTCGAGATCGCTGCTGATGGTCTTGCTGTCACCATTGGCGCTGGTAACCGTTATGGACTTGCCGACGATATTGGCTGCAGCCGTCCCGCTCCCGGCATAAAGAATGTCCGTTTCGGTCCGCGTCCCATCCGATGCACTCGTGGTGACATCGGTCTCGGCCGAATTGATCTGGCCGCTACCGGTTTTTTCAACTTCCACCGTTTTGCTCAGGCCATCGGCGCTGGTGGACACGATGGTGCGGTCCCGCAGGGAGCCATCGGCGTTCATATCGCTGGCCGTCGTGGTCTCGGAGCCGTCCGTGCCGAAGGTGACGGTTTCGACCTCGTCAAAGAAGCCCCATCCGTTGGTATCGCTCAAAATGGTCCGTGTCTTGCCATCGGCTGCGGTGATGAACTGAAGTTCACCCGTCAATCGGGTGCCGCTGCTGTCATAATTGCGAATGGTTTCCGTCAGCGAACCATCGGCATTGGTGGTTTTCGTATCCGTCTGGGTGCGATTGAAGACACCGTCGCCATTATCGTCGAATTTCCGGGTGATGGTCTTTCCATCGCTGCTATAGGTAGAGAGCGTCTCGCTGGCCAGCGTTCCATTCGCATTGAAGGATTTGCTGTCGAGCGTCACCGTACCATCGGCATTCTTGGTGCGGGTCTGCTTTACCAGGTAACCATTCGGGTCATAGGAGAAAACCGTATCAGCCGCCGTGCCCGTGGTGCCATCGCTTTTCGTAAAGGTCGTTTCTCCGGATATTCCCGAGCCGTCCGGAAGGACCGTCTCCTGATGGTTGCTGGTCAGATCGATCGAGGTAATCCCAAGCTCGGCCAGCGTCTTCAGCGTGGTCGAGCCGTCGGCATTGGTGACCATCACCTTGAAATCGGTCCAGTCGGCATCGCCGGCATCGAGCTTGCCGTTGTGATTGGTATCGAACACATCCCGCAGAGCCTGCATGTCGGAGGTCGCGGTGGGATCCCAGGCGGTAAACTGCACCTGATCCTGCTGGGTAATCTTGCCCGAACCATTCAGGTCGAGCACCAGCACGCCATCGCCCGCACCCGCCCAAGCGGTTCTGTGCTGCTTGCCATCGCCCGCCATGTCGAAATACTTGTCCGACGCGCCGAGCGCCGTGATCTGGATACCATTGCCATCGAGATCCAGAACGATCGGCGAACCACCCGATCCACCCCCGGAACCCCCGCCAGATCCCCCGGACCCACCGCTGCCGCCACCCGAGCTGCCCGTATTGCCACCGCCGGTGCTGCCCGTGCTACCGGTTCCACCACCACCGGTGCTCCCTGTGCCGCCGGTGCTCCCACCCGTGCTGCCGGTACTGCCTGTACCGCCGCCACCCGTAGCACCCGTGCTTCCGGTTCCACCACCGCCCGTACTGCCTGTGCTTCCGCCGCCGGTCCCACCGGTACTGCCCCCCGTACCGCCGCCAGTCCCACCAGTGCTGCCCGTACCGCCGCCGCCGGAGCTTCCTGTGCTACCGCTGCTGCCGGTATTGCCGCCTACGGAACTGCCATCATATGAACCGCCAGCATAGGATCCTCCACCGTAGACGCCGGAAGAGCCGAAACCCGTCTGCCCAAAGGCGGTCGATGCCCCGCCGTAGACGTTATTGTTGTTAGCACCCTGGTAACCGCCTGTCGTCGAGCCGTCCGGAGATGTTCCATAGGTTCCGCTGCCGGTTGGACCTCCGGCGGGCACTCCGTCCAGCCAACCGGAGAAGGAGAAAGGATCGACGGAACTTTCGAGCTGCACACCAGGGCCAGGCCCCATCTCGGATGGAGTATTGTAGGGATCCGTACCGTAGCCAGTATAGCCCTGAGTGGCCATGCCCGGGCCGGGGCCGGACTCCGCTGGTGTGTCATACGGATCGGTATCGATACCTGTATAGCCGCTGGGCTGCATGCCTGGCCCTGGGCCGTCTTCTGCCGGGGTATCATAAAGATCAGTACCGGAGCCTTGATAACCTTGAACGTCCATGCCGGGGCCAGGCCCACGTTCTGCAGGTGTGGCATACCCTGTATCCGAGCCCGCATATCCTGAATAAACGACACCGTACTCGGGATCGGTCCTGCGATAAGGACTCGGATCGCCAATATCAGCGTCATAAGCCGTCCAATTGCGTTCCAGGAAAATATCTGGATGCGTAAATAAATACTCCGCACCTTTTTGAAATCCGTACCCTCCAAGGGTAGATCCTAATACAACTCCTGCAGAAGCCCCAACTGGACCGAATATAGATAGGACGAAACCACCAGCAACTCCTCCGACAATGCCACCTAACTGACCGCTAACATCGCCAAAAACATCTTCTTTTATTTTATCTAATTTTTTATCGTCAGAAATATTTTTATTATTAATATCTGAAATAATCCCAACGGCATTCACAGTCCAACCCAAAGCATTACCATAGCCTGAAGATATATTTTTATATCCCTGCTCTGATAGTATTTGTGATGTTAGGTTTATGGTGAAGTTAAAAATCGCATTAATTTCGTCTGAAATTCCGCTAGGCGAACGAGAAGAATTGCTGCTTTCTCGTGATGCATTATTCGGTCCCATTGCCGCGATCCTCTCCGCGAATAATTGCCGTCAAGATAGCATTTAAAGTCGTAATCAAGACAAAATAAAAAAAAGAAAAATACAAACACGAAACAAATGGCGCCCATTGTGATTTCATTATTACTTTTACAAAGTAATTAGGGACTTCATCGTAATTTACGTTAAAATACAAATTTATATAAGCCACAAAGTAAATAAAAAAGACCGACAAAAACATTTTTAAAAATACAATAGAATCTATTTTTTTACGATAAAAAAAATTGTATTTTTTGTATTTTATAGACAAAATACAAAAAATAAAAAATAAAAAGACCATTATTGCCGTCAGAAATAAAGATATATCTGTTGCCAACTGGAACCTGTAGCCATATCCGACAGAAACTGATTCCATATAAGCTAAGCTATTAATTCGACTATAACCAATTATATAGTTAAAAAATTTCAAGTAATAAATATTCCTAATTAAATACAATGGAGAAATAATGCAAAATAATCCGATTATCGACTCTAAAAATATATTTGCGGCCATTAAAATAGAAAATATATTCAATTTTTCCATTTTTTGTTGATGGATTTTCCCAATTTCACTCATTTTTATCCAGGTTTCCTCCCATGATTAACAGGCGCACTAGACAAAGGGGCGTAAATATTGGCAATATCAAGCCCTGGATTTAAGTATCAAGCAGAATGAGACCTTGCGCTACCTTCCATAGTCACACCCGCAGTTGGCGCCAGATAGTTCATTCTCTGCATCATGGGTGCATGCTCCCTCAGCACCATTTGCACCTGGGCGGCAGAGAGAGCTTGTTGCCATTGTCCTGCCCGTCCCTCCCGGAAAAAACGCTCGGCGTGCTTGGGCTTTTCCTTGAAACCATGCTCGCTCTCCTGTCTTGTCAGTTCGGAGAAGGAAGATTTCTCCACGGCCCTTTGCAGTTGCGGGCCTGTGGGGCGCAAGCCGAGAAAACTGGCAAGCCCGCCGAAGATGCGCACCGGGTTTGCCAGCATGTCTTCGTAACGCATGATATAGACGGGCCGGGATGAGATCCCCATCCAGCTCGCCACATGCTGGCTCCAGCTTCCCAGCAATTCGCCGACATGTTTCTCCGTCGGTATCGTGCGAAATCCGGGGCGCGCCATGTCGGCGATGATGGCATCTACAGGGCGTGCGCAATGGTGGGCATAGGAAATCGCCACATCCAGGGGATTGCGGACGATATAGATGGCAGCCAGTGTGACGGACAGGTTGATGGTTGGCACGCCATGATCCGTTCCGAAGCAAAGATGCGTCTTGGTGAGCGAAAGGCCGGTCTGTTGCCGGGAAATCAGCGCCTGCACCTCAGGCCGGGCCCTGGCCAAGTCCGCAGGGCTTGCGGTCTGCGGGGATTTGCCCAGAACCTGACTATAGTGGGGATAGCTGTGCTCCCAGATGGCATAGCGGCCAAGATCGTTGATGTTCTGGGTGCCTTCGGTTTCTCCCCGCAATTCCCGCAGGAGGTTGTGAACGAAGATCCGCACCCAGGTATTCCCGGATTTCGGATAGGAAGCGATCCAGATGATATTCTGCTGGGGTGGCTGTGCAACAGTCCGTCGTTTGTGGCCAACCATGCCGGTCTCAGCCTTTACCGGCGCCTGCTCCAGCAGATCCGCATCGCAGGGATCGGGCGCAGGCACGTCAAGCGTCAACGACTCATCGCGCATATTCACAATACTCCTCCCACGAGAGCTGTAAAAACGCTGTTTCTGAAAGATAGACAAAGGCCGACAGCACGGTGATCAACCACCACGCTCAATGCGTCGGAGCATCAAAAGCCCGGGACGCGTTCATGACTGCAGAGAGGATGTATCAGCGTGAAGTACAATTTGTGGATGCTGCAACACCAGCAGAATGAATATCCGCTGTTACATGAGCATGCAAATAGATGGTCACGTTTTACTTGATCGCGCAATATGCCAGATCGGGCGCCGAAAACACAAATTTGTGTTCATTACACATCACGCTTATTTAGAAAATAAATAAGTAAAATATCGGTATATATTTCAAAGAAATACAAGTGGCACCCCTTTTCTTTTAGGGAGCAAAAGAAAAGCGTCAAGGGCGTGTTTCAAAAAGAAAAGGTAAGAGCGCCCATTTTATACCAAGGCTCGAAGATGCTAACGCATCCTCGCCTTGAAAGAATTTCGAATATCTCAAATGCATCAGGGGCTTGAGATATTCGAAAAGGGGAATACGAAGAGTCATTTTCAATGACTCTTCGTATTATTCAATCAGATCGGCGCTCAAATTGCGTCAGGCAATTTCGAAAGCGGCTCTCACCAGCTTGCGGGTGTAGTCGGTTTGCGGGTTGGAAAGCACGTCCGAGACGGAGCCTTCCTCGACAATCCGGCCATGCTGCATGACAATGACGCGGTGGCAGAGTGCACGCACCACTTTGAGGTCATGGGAAATGAAGAGGTAGCTCAGGCCGCGCTCGTCCTGCAGCTTGCGCAAAAGCTCGATGATTTGCGCCTGCACGGAGAGGTCCAGCGCCGAGGTAGGTTCATCCAGCAGGATGAATTCCGGCTCCAGCGCAATTGCCCGGGCAATGGCGATGCGTTGCCGCTGGCCACCGGAAAACTCGTGCGGAAAGCGCGACAGGATATCGACCGGCATGCCGGCGGCATGCAGCGCGTCCTGAACCCGCTCCACCCGCTCGGCACGGCTTTGACCGATTGCGTTGACGATCAGCCCCTCCTCAATGATCTGGCCGATGGTCATGCGTGGGTTGAGCGAGGCAAACGGGTCCTGAAAGACGATCTGCATGCGGGCGCGCAAGGGGCGCATTTGCTTGCGCGTGCGGCCATCGACCCTTTCTCCGTCGAACAGGATTTCGGCGGCGACCGGCTCATTCAACCGCAGCAGCGATTGGCCGAAGGTGGTCTTGCCGGAGCCGGATTCGCCGACAATGCCCAAGGTTTCGTGCCGCCGGAGCGTCAGACCAAGACTGTCAACGGCCACCAGTTCACGCAGGTCCGGCTTGAAGAAGCCGCCATGCTGCATCATGAAGGAGACCTTGACGCCGCGCGCAGTCAGGAGCGGCCCGGCCTGTTCGGGCAAAGGCGAGGCACTGCCCTGCGGCTCCGAGGCAAGCAGCTTTTTCGTATAGGGATGTTGCGGTCTGGCGAAAAGCGCTTCGGTGGTATTGTGTTCGCGCATCTCGCCATGCTGCATGACATAGACATAGTCAGAAAATTTCCGCACGATGGTCAGGTCATGGGTGATCAGCACTACAGCCATGCCCCGGGCCTGCTGCAGGTTGCGGATCAATTGCAATATCTGGGCCTGCACCGTCACGTCGAGCGCCGTCGTCGGTTCATCGGCGATCAGCACATCGGGGTCGTTGGAGAGCGCCATGGCGATCATCACGCGCTGGCGCTGCCCGCCGGACAGTTGATGAGGATATTGCTTCAGCCGCGCCTCCGGCTCCGGGATCTGCACCTGCCGCAACAGATCCAGCGCCCGCGCCTCAGCCTGCGCCTTACTCATGCGGGCATGAACACGGATCGCTTCCACGATCTGGCTGCCGATGGTGTAGAGCGGGTTGAGCGAACTCATCGGCTCCTGAAAGATCATCGAAATGCGGTTGCCGCGCAGAGCGCGGCGGGCGCGGGATGAAAATGCCAGAATATTCTGGCCATTGAAGGCGATGCTGGTCTTGGGCGAGATCGTGGCGCGTTTCGTGAGAAGCCCCATGACCGTGCGCGCCGTGACTGACTTGCCGGAGCCGGATTCACCGACAATGGCAATGGTTTCGCCCGGATAGAGCTGGAAGGAAATGTCCTTCACCGCCTCGACATGGCCATGCTCCACCCTGAAGCTCACCGCCACTTGCCGGGCATCGAGAATGGGCGAGCCGGTCTTATCCGCCATATCCAGCCGGGTTTCGGGGGCAAAGCTGCTTTGTCGTGCCAGAACCATCAAAGCCTCTCCTTTGGTTTTTACGCATTTCCGAACGGAAAACCGCCCTACACTTTTCTCAGGACAATGCTCTAATAAGGATCGATCGCATCGCGCAGACCATCGCCAAGCGCATTGAAAGCGAAGACGGCAATGAGCACGAAGGCAACGGGTGAGAGAATCCACGGATAGGAGCCGATCACCGAATAGGTAGCGGTATCCTGCAACATCACGCCCCAGGAGATCAGCGGCGGCTTTACTGCAAAGCCTAGGAATCCGAGGAAGGATTCCAACAGGATGACCGTCGGGATATGCAGGGTGACGGCAACGATCACATGGCTCATCACATTCGGAAGGATATGCTGGAAGATGATCCGGCGGTCCGTCGCGCCAACCGCAATAGCTGCCCGCACATACTCTATCCGCGCCAGCGCCAGCGTCTTGCCCCGCACCTCCCGTGACATCTGCGCCCAGCCCAGTGCCGACATCACAACGACCACGAAGGTCAGGAACACATGAGTGGGAGCGGTGACGGGGATCAGCGAGGTGAGCGCCAGATAGAGCGGCAATTGCGGAAATGCCAGCACGATTTCAACAAAGCGCTGGATCCAGGCATCGGCTGCGCCACCGAAATAGCCGGAGACAAGCCCGACGCTGGTGCCGACAATCGTCACGATGGCGACCACGCTCAGCGCAATTGCCAGCGAAATCCGAGATCCATGGATGGCGCGCGAGAGAATGTCGCGGCCAAACTTGTCCGTTCCGAGGAAATGCACGGGATCGCCATCCAGCGAGCCGAAGACGTGGCGATCGGTGGGCAGGAGACCGAACAGACGGTACTCCGCGCCCTTGACGAAAAAGCCCAGCAATCGTGGATGATCGAGATCCGGCCCCATAACGGGTTGAAAGGTTATCGGATCGAGCGCACCGGTTTCAGCATTGGCATAGACACGCGGTCGCCAGGTGAAGCTGCCGTCCTTCTCGCGAAAGCTGATCGTCTGCGGCGGTGAAAAGCTTTCATGGGTTTCGAGCGGATCCATCGGCGCGAAAAATTCGGCAAACACCGCCATCAGCACCAGCAAGGCCACGAGGAGGAGCCCCATCATGCCGGTAAAGGAGCGGCGGAAGCGCCGCCATACCAGAGCCGCATAGCTTTCATTGCGGTGGGCGGCGCGTTGGCGGGTGTCTGTCACGGCTTCGGTCTTGATCTCGTCCATGGCCAGCATCTCACGCCCTCCCGAATTGGCGGACACGCGGGTCGAGCAGGGCCAGCAGCATGTCGGCGATGATATTGCCGACCACCAGCGTTGCCGCGAGCACCATCATGAAGGTCGCGGTGACATAGACATCCCCCACCGCCATGGAGCCGACAATGGCAGGCCCCACCGTCGGCAAGGCGAAGATGATCGCGGTTTCGATCTCGCCGCTCAGCATGTAAGGCAGCACCACGCCCTGATACATCACCAGCGGATGCAGCGCATTCGGCACCGCATGGCGCAGGATCACCGTGCTTTCCGGCAGGCCTTTGGCCCGCGCTGTCTCGATATATTGCGCGTTCAGCGTATCGAGCAGATTGCCGCGCATCACCCGCATATTATAGGCAAGCCCGCCAAAGACCGCGATGGCGACCACCGGCCAGACATGGCTGACAAGATCGACGAACTTCGCAAAGGACCAGGGCGCACCGCCATATTGCGGCGAGTAGAAACTGCCGATTTCCGACACATCGAAATGAAAGACCATCAGATAGACCAGCACCAGCGCCATCAGAAAGCGCGGCACGGTCATGCCCAGGAAGGAAACCGCGGACAGAAGATTATCGATCCAGGAATATTGCCGCGTGGCCGCCCAGATGCCGAAGGTGATCCCCAGCAAAGATGCAAGGATATGGCACACCAGCGCAAGCGCAAGCGTGCGTGGCAAGCGCTCTCCCACCACGTCGGCCACCGGCTTGTTGTAATAAAAGCTGTAGCCAAAATCACCGCGCGTCACGATGCCGGTGATCCAGTTCACATACTGCACGACCATGGGCTGATCGAGCCCGTGCTCTACCCGATAGGCCTGAGCCTGGGCTTCCGCCTGTTCGAAGGAAGCACCGCCCTGGTTCATCAGTTGCGAGCGGATGTAATCGGCATAATCGCCGGGCGGTGCCTGGATAATGGCAAAGGTGACGATGCTCAGGATCAGCAGCACCGGCACCGCCGAGGCAATCCGCGTCAGGAGAAATCGCAGCATGACCTTCCCTCTGCCTTCATTCAAGAGCCGACGGATGCGGCCCTCCCGGGTTCACTCCGGCCGCGCACCACGCGCGGCCGGTCTTTTTCTCAGGGAGGAACTCTTGTTCTGTGCTTTTCGTATTTCCGGACGGACATACTTTATTCTATCGGGCCTCGGTCACCCGGCTTTCCGGGCAGTTGCTGGGGAAACAGTTCGTATTTGCCCTGTTTGTCGGCAGCCACCCAGACCCGTTCCCGCATGATGGCGTCTTCGGCCCAGTTGAACATGTAGATGGGCGTGCCCGGCGGAATGTTGGAAAAGCGCTTGTTGATGATCAATGCGCCCGGATATTCCGTGAGCCCCACCGTGTAGAGGTTCTCCGTGGAAATCTTCTGATATTGCTTCATCAGATCCACGCGCTCGGCATTGTCCTGCGAATTGATGAAACGGTTCACCAGATCCGCCATCTGCTGCTCGAAGGGCATGATGTCGAGCGTCTTGCCCTCCGGGGCGCGGTGATTCCAGCTGGTGCGGGGACCGACAGGGGCCAGTTGCTCGGTATTCTGGACGACGGAGGAAAGTTCCGAACTGTTGCGCCGCACGGCCCAGTCAAACCGCCCGCCATAATGGGCGGCGTCACGCTGGTTGGAATCGACCGCGTTGATGACGACCCGGATACCCAGCTTCGCCATCTGCCCCACCAGCCCTTCCGCCAGGCTCTTGTCCGTGGTGTAGCCATTGTTGACGAGAAGCACGATCTCGACATTCTTGCCCCCGGCGGTACCTTTCGGGAAATTGACGAAACCATCATTGTCGGTGTCGACCAGCCCGAGTTTTTTCAGTGCCGCCTTGGCCGCCTCCAGGTTATAGGGATAATAGACGGTGGAGTTGCGGTCGTAGAAACTGGTACCGGAGGAAAGGCCGCCGGGATAAATCGCCGTGAACGGCCCCTTCACCAGACTGTCGCCGATGGCCTTGCGGTCTATGGCGGATGTGATCGCCTGACGGAATTCAAGATTGCGGTTCAAGTCCCGCACCGCCTGTTCCCGTTCGTCCGGGGAGCCCCAGCCATTGGCGGAGAAATTCATCAACAGGCTATAACCGATCAGTCGCGGTCCGAAGGCCAGACGCGCCGGCGCGCTGGGCTCGGCGGCCCGTTTCAGCGAGGCCACGAAGTTTTCCGGCTGCTCCAGATTGGAAATGTCGCCGGAGCCTGCTACGGCCTGCACGTCGCGATCCGCCCAGGTGGAAAGCTTGTAATGCACTTCATCCAGATAGGGTAATTGCTGCCCCTTCTCATCGACTTTCCAGTAATAGGGATTGCGGCGCATGACGATGATGTCATCCGGCCGATAGGCCACCGGGACCCAGGCGCCCATCACCGGCATGTTCATATATTCCGGCGGAAAGGCGTTCCGGAACTGCTCATAGGTGTTCTTGGAATATTTAGGATGCTTCGGCTTCAGGATATGGGCCGGTCCGGGGCAGAAATTCGGATAGGCCATGGTGTAAAGATACTGCTTGGGAAAGGCCGCCTTGAACGTCCACTCCACCGTGTAATCATCGATTTTCCTGAGTGTCGTCCCTTCGCCGAAGGCTTCCGGCGAAGCACCGCCGCCGAGCGGCGAGACATTCGGATCGATGACGCCATCCTCCCAGTAGAACATCACATCATCGGCGGTAAAAGGAACGCCGTCGGACCATTTCGCACCCTTGACCAGATGCATGGTCAGCTTGTGCCCGTCCGCAGACCAATCCCAGCCCTTGGCGAGGTTGGGCAAGGGTTCGGTATCCTTGGCGTCGACCTGGAACAGGGGCGCCGTGCGCGTCAGGCATTCCGAAAGAGCGATGTCGATGCCGCCCCAGCCCTGGCTCTGGCCGGCCATATAATTCCAGCCCTCCGGCCGGCCACCGATGACGTGGCGCATCGTATCGCCGTAAACACCGGCACCGTCCGGCATGTTGGCGATCTTGTAGACAAGCGGCTCCTCGGGCAGGCGCTCCTTCAATGGCGGCAGCTTGCCGGTCTTCTCGAATTTATCCGCCACCCAGGCCGGTTCGCTGTAGGATGGCAAGGCCTTGAATTCCAGAATGGAATCGCGTGCCACATAGGTGATCTTGCCTTGGGCGGGAAAGGGCGGCGGCTCTGGTGGCGGACTGGTATCGAAGGCCTGGGCCTGCAAGGCGAAAGCCGAAACGCCAAGGCTGAGCGCGGCGATCCAATTGATCTTTCCGTGATAGTGCATCCTGTCCTTCCTCCCAATCGGTTTTGTTTTTTAAGAATTTTCGGTCGGAAAGCCGCGGTGCGCTTTGTCGGAACGATGCTCCGGGCACACCGCTCGTCCTTCCGAAAAGATCTGCCGAACTCCTCCTTCCGCAGATCCCGAGAGCCTCCGGCGTCAGCCTGTGCTTACCCGATAGGCTGCCGGTCCCTCAGCCGGCAGCCTTCATCCCGGCCTTTTCGGCACGCAGTTCCTCAATGCTGCGCACCTGCCGCCTGGCAGCGCCTGCCCAGTCACGAGTCTTGACCTTGGCCTGCTTGAGACGGTCGCGGGCAGCCGGGATCGCGTCGGCATATTGCGGCAGCCAGCGCGCCTGTGCCACCACCATCTCGTCGACCATTTGCCACACCTCCTCAGGCGTGGCGACCGCGCCAACCAGCGGATCATGCAGGACGGCAAGTTTCAAAAGGTCGATATCGCCCGCAATCGCGGCGTGGACCGCCATGCGCTGCACGTTGATCGAGGCCATGCATGTCGCGGCACAGGCTTCCGGCAGGGTGATGCCGGAGACCATATTGATGCCGAAACGATCGACGAAACCGGGTGACTCGATGATCGCATCCGCGGGAAGATTGGTAATCACCCCGCTATTCCTGACATTGAAATGTCCGCGATAAATCCGCCCGGTCTCCAGCGCTTCCAGAATATGACTGGCATGCTCGTTGGAGCGGCGCGCCGGATCGATGGGCTGTTTCGCCTGCTCCAGAAACTGCGGAAACTCGGTCTCGAACCAGTTGCGGGTTTCCGTGGAGTGGCGCAGATAGCCGCCGGTCTCGCCATGAATCCAGTCCGACATGTCGATCCAGCGGATGATCTCGTCGGGACGCTTGCGATACCAGGGCAGATATTCCGAAAGATGGCCGTTGCTTTCGGTGGAGTAGACCCCGAAACGCTTCAGCACATCGATGCGCAGCTTTTCCTGTTGCGAATAGACGGGATGCGCCTCGAAGGCCGCAATAAGTTCATCCTTGCCGATCTTGCGGCCATTCAGCCGCAGATCGATGAACCAGGTCTGGTGGTTGATGCCTGAGCAGACATAATCCAGTTCCTTCACCGAGGAGGCTCCCAGCACCTCGGCAATCTGTTCCGCCCCATGCTGGACACCGTGGCAGAGGCCGATCGTATCGACCTTGCCATATTCAATGGCCGCCCAGGTGTTCATGGCCATGGGATTGGCATAGTTCAGGAATTTTGCACCCGGGGCGGCAACCTCGCGGATATCACGGCAAAAATCGAGGATCACCGGGATATTGCGCTGGCCGTAGAGAATGCCGCCTGCGCAAATCGTATCGCCGACGCATTGGTCGATCCCGTATCGCAGCGGAATGGCGATATCGTCCCGATAGGCTTCGAGACCCCCCACCCGCACGCAGCTGATGATGTAACGTGCCCCTTCAATGGCCCGGCGACGGTCCGTCGTCGCCGTCACCCGGGCCGGCAGATTGTTGGCCTTCACGATCTGCTCGAGGATCTCCCGGATCATGCCGAGATTATGCTCGCTGATGTCGGTCAGGGCGAATTCCACGTCCTGAAACTCCGGCACGCACAGGATGTCCGTAAACAGCTTCTTCGTGAAGCCGACACTTCCCGCGCCGATAATAGCGATTTTGAAACTCATCAGTCCCATCCTCCTCGCAAATTTCAAGCTGAATGAACGCGCGCCTCACCACCGCTTCCCATCCCATGGAGACACCCGAAAACCATCGGAAATCCGGCGATTTTGGCGCGTAAAGCGGTGTAAGATCTGGGTTCGGCTTCTCCTCGGATGTGGATTATGCGTATATTCCTGCCGAGCGACAGAGAAGGATTATGCTTTCATGGGTAATTTTGTGCTAGATCAGCTGGTGCAAGCGGGACCAGCCATGCGCACCGTCTCACTGCCGCGCGGGCGTCAGACGCTTCACACCATGCCGACCAGCAGCGGGTATGAAATCCGGGAAAACTGTCTTTACGACTGGGACGGACGCAAGCGAGGTCTTGCCCCCTTTACCGTGCTTCAGCACACCATCAGCGGACGCGGCAACTTGCAGTATGAGAACCGCGCCATGCAGGTGAAGCCGGGCGAAACCTTGCTGGTGGTCATCCCCCATAGCCATCGCTACTGGCTGGAAGCCGGCAATCGCTGGGAGTTTTTCTGGATCTCGATGAATGGCGAAGAGGCTCTGCGCATTCATCGCTCCATCCTCGCCATTACCGGACCGGTCCTGAGATTGCAGGCAGCGACCATCGATCAATTGGCCCATTGCTGCCATCGGCTGATCACGCAAGGGGAAACGCCGGGAGCAGCATCGGCCATTGCCTATGAAGCGGCGATGGCTCTTTACGATGATGTTTTCGGTTCACACCCCACCTTTGCCCAGGAATACCGGACGCTTCAACATGTGCTGAGCTATATCGAGGATAATATCGATCAGCGGCTTTCGGTCTCTGATCTGGCCAAGGTCGCAGGCCTGAGCCGAGCACATTTTTCCCGGATTTTTGCAGCAAGTGAAGGCCTGCCCCCGGCCGAATTCGTCTTGCAGAAAAGGTTGCGCCGGGCGGCCAGACTGCTGACGAAAAACGCAGACATTCCCATCAAGGAAGTTTCCGCCCTGTGCGGTTTTGATGATCCTAACTATTTCTCCAAGGTGTTTCGCCGCCTCTATGGCACCAACCCCAGCGACTTCCGCACAAGCGGCATGTATGCAAGCCTTGATCGGCCTCAACGCGCCTCCTAAAGTGCTTCCAGAAAAAGCGTACTGCTGTACGAAGAAACAGAGAGTTAGAAGTGATCGCGGACGGAAATACTCTACCGCGATAGGCGTTGCTCATCATCAATGAGCGTCAGGCGGCAAGGGGGTGACGCGCCCCATGTCCAGAGAACGAGATTGAGATCGTCATCCGTCGCGCCGGCGGCAAAGCTTCTGACGATCAATCCTTGATAGCGGGCTTCGATGAGTTGACGGGCAAGCCTCTGGGTTTTTGCCTCCCCCGATACCTTCATCTGGTCCCGCCAGGTCGGGTCGGCCAGACCGCTGGAATCGAAACCCTGCGACCGCAGCGCTGTCTCATCCCTGCTGTCAAAAACCCTCTCGATGTCCGCCTCATAGGACACCAGCGTAGTCGGTTGCAAACTGCCGATCTGATTGGCCTCCCTCAGAGCCGTCATTACGGTGAGAGATGTGTAAAGCGCCGGCATGCCTTTCGGGTTGAACCGTCCGCCGTAAAGCTCGGCACCGCGTCCGGAAAGCGGATCGTGGGCGTAGATGGGATTGAGCGCGCGGTAAAGCCTGCCTCGATAATGCATCAGCGGCTCAGGCGTGGATGCCAGCGTCGACTGCATCGATATAGTCGAGCACATCCTCGGCGCGGCCGTTCCGCACCAATTGCATCGCGGTCTGCCCGGAAAATCCCGACAAGGGCTCCGAGCGATACCAGGCATAGGCAATGAGGGCGGAACCGAAGCGCGGCTCGACCTTGTTGACGATCTCGATCATTTCCCGCAGGCGGCGCTGGGTCTTATCGGAGCGAAGGCGGTCCTTCCGCTGGATCGCGTCTTTTCCAAGCCCCGCAGTCCGGGCGATCTCTTCGCTGGTCGTTCGAAACGCATCGGCGATCTTGCGCGGCGCAAACAGTCCGTCGTCGGCATATTGAGCAAGACCCATATTAACCTCCACCGCGTAGAGCCAAGAACATAGACGTTATATAACGTCAAAAAACATGGCATTCAAGGGAGCGGCTGTTATCATCTCCGGTGATCCGAACCCAGGCTGCTGGCGGAGCCGCCGAATTCAGAGGTTACGCTTCGGGCACAAATTTCCACCAGTTCCCCCATGGCCTGCGTGCGCGCCTCCGTAATGCGGTTTGCAGGACCGGCGATGGAAACGGCGGCATAAACGCTTCCCGTTTCATCATGAATGGGTGCCGCAATACACCGAAGCCCCAGCGAGAACTCCTCATTGTCAACCGAGAAGCCGCGCTGGCGTATCTTCGCAAGCTCGCTTCGCAGCGCCTCGGGCGTGGTAATCGTATGATCTGTATAGCGCGCCATGCCCTTGCGTTCGAGAATGGCCGCCACCTCCTCGTCGGTCATATGCGCAAGGATCATTTTTCCCGCTGCGGAACGATGCATTTCCGCCCCGCCGCCCGGGCGTGAAATGGCCCGTACCGTATGCTGGCTCTGCACTTGCGCCATGCAGACAACTTCCGATCCGTCCAGCATGAAGAAATTCACCGTCTCGCCGCTGGCAACCATCAGCCGCCGCATGAAAGGAATGGCGAGCGTCACCATGTCCCGCGATCTGGCAAAGGCATTGCCCACAAGAAACGCCTGCACCCCCACACTCCAGCACATGGTTGCCGGATCGAAACGCACGAAGCGCTGACGCTGCAATGTCGTCAGAATACGATGCGTGCTGGACGGCGGCAGCGCGACCTGAAGCGCCACCTCCTTCAACGTCAGGCCGTCTTCACAAGCACCCAGCCGCTCCAGGATTGTCAGAGCACGATGGATGGACTGAACGCTGCCGCTTTCCTTAACACGCTGCTTTTCCATGAGGATTCCCGGGTCTTGATGTATTTTCTGCAAGGGATGATCGGAGCATCATTCCACATCGTGAAATTTATTCCAATCAACTTGCACAGGTTTTAGCCGCGCTTAAGATATAGGCAAGTAACAGGGAGCAGCCGATGCGCGTTGGTGTACACAAGATCAAGATGGGCAATCCGGGTGACGTCTCCGACCTCAAGCGGCAGATCGAGGATGGTACAATCAATCCGCATGACATTGTCGCCCTGATCGGAAAGACGGAGGGCAATGGTGGCGCAAACGACTTTACGCGCGGCTTTGCCACCCAATCGCTCTCCCTGCTGCTTGGCACCTATCTCGATCTTGCGCCGGATGCTGTCGCGAAACGCATCGCCTTTGTCTGGTCCGGCGGCACCGAAGGTGTGCTGAGCCCGCATGCCACGGTCTTTACCCGTTCTGAGGCGGAACCCGCAGCCGGAAAACGCCTGGCAATGGGCATTGCACTCACCCGCGATCTGCTGCCCGAGGAAGTGGGAACCATGGTCGAGGTTCGCGCGGTGGCTGAGGCTGTGCGTCATGCGCTGATGGAGGCTGAGATCGATGATCCGCGTGACGTGCACTACGTGCAGGTCAAAGGTCCGCTTCTGACCCCAGCCTCCATTGCCGATGCGACGAGCCGTGGGGCGAAAGTCGTGACCAGCGACCCCAACGGCTCGAAACCCTATGCGCGCGGCGCAACGGCGCTGGGTGTGGCGGTTGCCCTTGGCGAAGTGGATGAAGCTGCACTGAGCGATGAAGCCATTGCAAAACGGATGGACCTTTATTCCTCCGTGGCCAACACCTCCGCCGGTGGCGAATTGCGCAATTGCGAGGTTCTGCTCTTCGGCAACTCTCCAAAGGCGGGCGGTGACCTGAGGATCGGTCATGCGGTGCTGAAGGATGTGGTCGACAGCCACGCGGTCCACGCGGCCATTCGCAATGCGGCTGGTGAAGATGGCGACGGTGATCTTTCCGTGGATCGGGTGAAGGCCATCTTCGCCAAGGCGGAAGCCCCGGTTGGCGGCATGCTGCGGGGATCGCGCACCACCATGCTCTCCGATGCCGACATCCATTACGAGCGCCATGCGCGTGCCGCTTTGGGTGCCGTCATCACCTCCGTCACCGGAGACGCGAAAATCTTCGTATCCGGTGGAACGGAGCATCAATGCATGCCCGGCGAGGCGCCGATCGCGGTCATCGTTCAGGTTTGAAGCGTTCAGATTTTCTGCTTAAAGACCACGCCCGTCCTCCGGCAGGTCGGAGTGTTGATATCGATGCCGGACGCGTGAAGCAAAAATAAGAACCAACAGAGGGTTTATCGCTATGACCAGAATGATTTCCCGTGGCCGGCGGCTGTCGGCGGCGACCGCTATCCTCATGCTTTCAACAGGCCTGAGCCTGGCGTCGGCTCAAGCCGAAGACAAGGCCGCCATTCTGCTGCCGGGCAGCGCCAACGACCAGAGCTGGAACGCGCTTGGCTATGCCATCGTCAAAAGCCTGGAGCCGCATGGCTTCAAGACGGCCTACACCGAAAATGTCGCCGACGCCGACGAGGCAGAAGCCGTTCGCGATTACGCCAGCCAGGGCTATGGCATCGTTCTCGGTCACTCGGGCCGCTTCGTCTCGGCCATGCAGCGGGTCGCTCCCGATTTTCCGAAAACGCAGTTCATCGCCGTCAGCGGCAATGAGGGCGCGGAGCCGAATGTCATGTCGATCGACTACAACAATGCGCAGTTCGGCTGCCAGCTTGGCCTTCTGGCTGCCAAGATGAGCAAGACCCACAAGGTCGGCGGCATATACGGTCTGCAGGGCGTGCCCAATATCACCGCGCAGGCGGGAGCCTTCAGGCTTTGCGCCACCAAGGCGGGTGCCGCAGTCACCATTCTCTATATCAAGGACATGGAAGACGCGGCCCAGGCGAAGGAAGCAGCCTTCTCGCTGATCGGTAATGGCGCAGACGTTCTCACCGGCAAGCTGAATGCGGCTGAAGCCGGTCTGGTTCAGGCTGCCAAGGAGAAGAAAGTTTATGTTACCGGTCGTGGTTTCGACCAGACGGCCATCGCTCCGGATCTCGTACTGACGAATATCGTCGAAGATTGGCCTTCGATGATCGGCAGCACGGCGGATCAGGTCAAGGCAGGCAAGCTCTTCGGCAGCTTCGTCCAATATGGCTATGACAGCGGCAAGACCACGGGCGCCTCCCTGAAATACAGCGCAGACAAAGCCTTTGGACCGGCCGTTCCCGAAGCGGTCGCCAAGGAGGTGGACGCCATGGCCGCAGATTTCGCCTCGGGCACGTTGAAGATCACCCCCACCGAACAGGATGCCCGTAGCGGTAGCTAGTTTAGAGCATAATCCGACCGGAGCGAAGCGAGGATCGATAAGATTATGCTAAAAAAACAGGATGTTAGAGCGCCGGTCTGATTCAATCAGATCGAAAAGCGCTCTAAACCCATCGTTAGAACGGAGGCGCGAGCCTGCTTCGCGCCTCCCCCTCCTAAATTCGAGGAATGAATGGCTGCTCTCCTGGAAATGCGCGGCATGGTGAAGGTCTATGGCAGCGTGCGCGCCAATGACGGTATCGACCTCGATGTATTCGCGGGCGAAATCGTCGGCCTGTTGGGCGAGAATGGATCGGGCAAGAGCACGCTGATGAAAGTCCTGTTCGGCATGGTCGAAGCGGATGGCGGCGGCATTGTCTTCCGGGGGCGTGAACTGTCTGGCCATCGTCCGGGCGAGGCGATGGCACTCGGTATTGCGATGATCCATCAGCATTTCATGCTGGTGGAAGCGATGACCGTTCTCGACAATGTCATGCTGGGCTGGCCTGCCGCGGGCAAGCTGCTGAAACGGCGGGAGATCGCCGAGAAAATCCGTGAAACCAGCCGCAGACTGGGTCTCGATCTTGATCCCGACGCCACGGTGGCGGACCTTCCCCTGGGCCGAAGACAGCGTATCGAAATCCTGAAAGCGGTGCTGCGCGATGCCGACCTGCTTATTCTCGATGAGCCCACCTCTAACCTGGCGCCTACGGAGGTGCGCGATCTGCTCGTCATCCTCAAGCGGCTGCGCGGCGAGGGCAAAGGCATCATCTTCATCACCCACAAGATGCCGGAGGTGATCGAGGTCTGCGACAAGGTCGTGGTCCTGCGCGCCGGCAGGGTCTCCGGCAAGGCGGTGGTCGCAGGGGCCGACAAGGCGCACCTTGCCGAAATGATGGTGGGCCGCGATGTGACGACCCCTTATGTGGTGAAGGAACAGGATGGAGGTGACATTCGCCTCAGCCTGCGCCAGCTGGCGGCCAAGGGTCTCGGGCCGCTTGATCTTGAGGTGCGGGGTGGCGAAATTCTCGCCATCGCAGGCGTCGATGGAAACGGCCAGCTGGAACTGGCGGAAACCCTGGCGGGACTGCGGCGGATACATCAGGGCTCTCTCACGCTCGACGCAGATGATGTGACCCACGCCACTCCCGCCAGCCGAACTGCAAAAGGCCTTGCCTATATGCCAGCGGACCGTTCGATGACCGCGCTCGTCAAGGGCATGACGATCATGGAAAACCTGATGCTGCGGGATGTCAAACGCCAGCCTTACAGCGCGCGTGGCCTCCTGAGCATGATGCCAGGGCGCCGAAAGGCAGAAACCCTGATGCGCCAGTTCGATATTCGCGCGCCCTCGCCTCTTGCCAAGGCCGGCAGCCTTTCGGGCGGGAACCAGCAGAAGATCGTCATTGCCCGCGAACTTGCGCGGCGGCCTGCCGTGCTGGTGGCCCATCAACCGACATGGGGGCTCGATCCCGGTGCAACCCGCTTTGTGCTGGAGCAGATCATCGCCCTGCGGGATGCAGGATCCGCCGTGATCTACATTTCCTCCGAACTGGAGGAGGTTCTGGCCGTGGGGGATCGTGTCGCGGTTCTGGCCAGCGGTCGTCTGGCCGGGATTGTCGCCCGGCAGGCAGTAGACCTGCCGCAGATCGGCTTGTGGATGTCGGAGCGTGCCGCATGAACAACAGTGTCACCACCAAGGGCGAGACCTCCCAACGGCTTTCGCTGCGCTTCAGGAAAGACGGTCTTCTTCCCCGGATTTTGCTGGCGCTTGCCCTGTCGCTTGCGGTCGCGGCACTTCTTATCCTGCTTGCACAGAAGAACCCGCTCGAAGCCTTCGCCGCCATGCTGGCGGGCGCCTTCGGTTCACCGCATCAGATCGGCGTCGCGCTCAACCGCACCTCGCCCTATCTGTTCGCGGGCGCAGGTCTTGCCCTCTGCTTTCGGGCAGGCGTCATCAATATGGGCTCCGATGGCCAGATTGCCATGGGCGGGATCGGCGCAACGGCCATCATTCTCGCCTGGCCGGGAACGCCCGGCGCGATGGCCGCCATCGCAGCGCTCATCGCCGCAGCCGTAACGGGCGGCCTATGGGCCGGGCTTGCCACGGCAATCCATCTTTATCGCCGTGTTCACGAGGTTCTTGCCACATTGCTTTTGAACTTCGTGGCACTGCTTCTGGTGCAATTGCTGCTGTCTGGAGCGCTCGGCCAGCCGGGGGCTGGCTTTTTGCAATCGCCGCTGATGCCGCGATCCGTCTGGTTGCCGCGCCTGCCCTCCTTCGATTTCCACATCGGCATCATTCTTGCGGTGATCGCCGCAGTCATCGTCTCCTTCCTTCTCTGGAAAACGACTTTCGGCTTTGCGGTTCGCGTTGCCGGGCGCTCGCGGCCAGCCGCCGCCTATGCCGGGTTTTCGATTGCCGCCATCACCTGGCAACTCATGCTGGGTGCGGGCGCCATGGCAGGCCTTGGCGGTGGCGTGGAAATTCTCGGACTGCAACACCGGCTGATCGAAGGCTTTTCCAGCGGCTTCGGCTTCAAGGCGGTCACGGTTGCCCTGCTCGGCGCACTGGAACCGGCGCTCACCATTCCCGCCGCACTCTTCGTTGGATTTCTCGAAACCGGGGCTCTTGCCATGCAGAGACAGATCGGCGTGCCCTCCTCTCTCGTCACCGTCATTGAGGCCGCAACCATGCTTTTCATTCTTGCCGCAACGGTGCGCCGGTCATGATCGATTTTCTTGCCGCCGCGATCCGTATCGCCACGCCGCTGATCTTTGCGGCCCTTGGCGGAATTCTGTCCGAGCGCGCGGGCGTCTTCGCGGTCGGGCTGGAGGGCATGATGCTGACGGGGGCCTTCGCCGCCGTTATCGGAAGCTGGCTCACCGGATTTTCCCTGGCGGGCCTGATCTTCGCGGCCATTGGCGGCGGGTTGATCGCCACGCTGGTTGCGATTGTCACCGTCCGGCACCGGGCGGACAATATGGTCACCGGGCTTACCTGCAATATCCTGGCCCTCGGGCTGACGACCTACATCATGCGCATCCTGTCGGGAGGCGGCAGTCCTGTTGCCATTCATCTGGAGCCTTTTTCATCCTTCGCCATTCCGGGCCTCTCGCAAATTCCCGTTCTCGGGCCGCTGCTCTTCATCCAGCCACCGCTCACCTACCTTGCGCTGATTGGCTGCGCGGCCCTCTCCTTCCTTCTCTACCGGACCCAGGCGGGCCTGATCCTCTGCGCGACAGGGGAAAATCCCGAGGCGGTTTTTGCTGCCGGCAGCGATCCGCTGAAAGTCCGGTTGTGCGCGGTGATCGGCTGCGGAGCCATTGCCGGCCTTGGCGGCGCGGTTCTCTCGCTCCAGCAGGTCGGAACCTTCACCGATGGCATGACGGGAGGACGCGGCTATCTGGCGCTTGCCTCCCTCATCGTCGGGCGATGGAACCCATGGGGTGCGGCGGTAGCCTGCCTTGTCTTCGGCGCCACGGAAGCGTTTGAACTTCGCCTGCAATCCATGAGCGTTCCCCTAAGCTCCTATGTCATGCAGATGGCGCCCTATGTCATCGCGCTGGCCGTATTGGCCGGGCTTGGACGCTCCAGCAAATTGCCTGCCGCCATCGGCAAGCCTCTTTGACATCACGAAAGGAAACCGCCCCATGCCGGAGGATATCAGCGGGCTGGCCGAAGCCTTGCGAAGCGGCGCCCTGACGGCCCAGTCACTGCTTGAACGATGCCTGGAACGCATCGAAACCCTGGATGGCAACCTCAACAGCTTTGTCGCTCTCGACCGCGCGGGAGCAGAGCAGGCTGCCCGCGAAAGCGACAGACGCCTGGCCTGCGGTGAAGCGCGATCGGCGCTGGAGGGCATTCCGCTTTCGATCAAGGATAATCTTCTGATGAAGGGCCTTCCGGCAAGCTGGGGCAGCCGCGCCTTGAAGGATTTCGTGCCTGAGCATGATGAACTGCCCGTCGCCCGGCTGCGGGCCGCGGGCGCTGTGCTGATCGGCAAGACCAATGTGCCGGAACTGACCCTGGAGGGCTATACCGGCAATGACCTTTTCGGCATCACGCGCAACCCCATCGATCCACGCCTGACGCCCGGCGGCTCCTCGGGCGGCGCAGCGGCGGGCGTTGCGGCTGGGCTGGTGCCTGCAGCCATCGGCACGGATGGCGGCGGCTCGATCCGGCGGCCCGCCTGTCATACCGGCTTGGTCGGCTGGAAGCCGTCGACCGGGCGCATTGCCCGTGGATCAGGCTTCCCCGCCATCCTTCTCGATTTCGAAGTGATCGGAACCGTGACGCGCACCGTTACCGACGCCATCCTTCTCGATGGCGTGCTCAAGGGCGCACATCCCATGGACCGGCGCTCCTTGCTTCGGGAAGCACCCTCTCTGGATATCGAACGGCCCCGTATTCTCTATATCCCGCAGTTCAATGACAGTCCGGTCGATCCTGAAGTCGCCGCCGCCATAGACGGCTTCGCCTGCGAACTCGCGCAGCAGGGGGCGGAGATTATAAAGGACGGTCTGGTTTTCGATCTCGATCTCGTCAACCGCGTCTGGCGTGTCATATCGCGCTCGGGCGTTGCCTATCTCATGCGCACCTATCCGGATCTGGTCTCTCTCGGCGGTGCTTCGGTTCAGGCCATGGCCGAAGATGGCCACAGGATCAGCGGCGCGGATTATATCGCGGCGCTGGAGGACGTTGCGGCACTGCGCGCCGCGCTGACAAGCCTGTTCCGCGACTATGATTTCATTCTCACACCCAGCGCCGCAGCCCTGCCATGGCCAGCCGATCAAGCCTATCCGGACGTGATCGACGGCAAACCCGCAGGGCCGCGAGACCACGCGGTCTTCACCGGTTGGGTGAATATCGCGGGCCTTCCGGCCATCAGTCTTCCCGTCGCCACCTCACGGGAGGGCCTGCCCATCGGCGCGCAGCTTGTCGGCGGTTTCGGAAGAGACGACACACTTCTGAATTTCGCCCATTCAAGGCGAGAGGTCTGATTTTGGAATGCCAGAAAGCCGTCATGACCAACCAACGGATCCCCTATCCTTCAGAGCGATCCGAACCGGTGAGATAAACGGCGGCATCATGACCGGCTATCATGACGCCCAGATCCATTTCAGGAGACATCTGTTACCATAACTATCTTATCCATTGACTTAAAAGGATTTTATGAAACTATAACCTAACAACTTTTAGGATGACGCCGTGCTTGCAATTCTTGCGGACGACTTGACCGGGGCCATAGATGCAGCCGCCCCCTTTGCCGGGCGGGGGCTTACCACGGATGTGCTGCCTTCGCCGGAGGGGCTTGAGGCGGCGCTTCAGGCCGCTGGCTCTGTCATCAGCATCAATCTCGGCTGCCGTGACGGCACGCCGGAGGAAGCCCGGCAGCTGACGGCGCAGGTGCTCTCCCGGCTGCCGCCGGACATAACACTTTTCAAGAAAATCGATTCCCGGCTCAAGGGGCATATCGCGGCCGAACTGGATGCCATCCCGTTTCGCCGCGCTCTGGTGCAGCCCGCCATTCCAGATTTCGGGCGCATCGTTCGCAATGGGTGCCTGCAAGGCTTCGGCGTCGAGACGCCGATTCCTGTCGCGGATCGGCTCGGTGTTCATGCCGGAAAGTGCCGGATCGAAGACGCCGCAAGTGAAGCGGAGATGGACAGGGCTTTGGCGACCGTGCAGGCAGAGGGTGCCGATCTTCTCATCGGCGCGCGTGGTCTGGCCGAGGCTTTGGCACGGAGCATGACGGCACGGCCTGCCAAACTGGTGCCTGTTCCTGAGGGAGCGGGCGTGTTCATCATCGGCTCGCGCGATCCGATCACGCTGGCGCAGATCGAATGTCTTGAAGCCGCGGGCACGATCGTTTCCATCGCGGCTCCCAATGGGGAAGTGCCTGCCACCACCCATGCGGATGCCCCGGTGGTGCTTGTGCAGGCGATACCGGGTAAGGGTGATGTTCCGCCGCATCTCGTTTCCGAGCGGCTGGCTGCGGGCACCGTGCCGATGCTGACCGAGAAGGCCAGGACATTGCTGCTGTCCGGCGGCGCGACGGCGGAAGCCGTGATGAGAACAATGGGCGTGACGCGGCTGCGGCTGATGGGAGAATGCCTGCCGGGTCTGGGCCTTGGCTGGGCAGGCGACCATTGCATCATTGCGAAGTCGGGCGGCTTTGGGCAAGTTGATACCTTGTGGAGGATCGCCCGGCAGATGTTGGGCGACGAGCAAGCCGGGCAACAGACATGCTGAAAAAATCCGACCAGACGGCGGTCCGAAAGAGTGCGGAGCGACGCGGGCTTCCCGACCTGATTTTCGAGCGTATGCATCGCGCCATCAAATCCGGCGCCTACAAGCCGGATGAGCGCTTGCCCACCGAACATGAACTGGCCACGGAATTCGAAGTCTCGCGGCCCGTTATTCGCGAAGCGCTGCGGCGGCTGCGGGAGCAGGGCTTCATCTATTCCCGGCGCGGATCCGGCAGCTATGTGCGGGCGCTAGGGTTAAAAGAGCCGCTGGGCTTTGGCCAGCTTGAGAATGTCGCCGATCTTTTGAACTGCTATGAGTTTCGCCTGACACTGGAACCTGCCGCGGCAGCAGCCGCCGCCGAACGCCATGATGAAGAGAGGCTTGCCGCCATTCGCAAGGCGCTGGAACTGATGCGCGATGCCACGAACCGCCAGTCCCACCGCGAGGATGCCGATTACCAGTTTCACCTTGCCATTGCCCGTGCGGCCCGTAACACCTATTTCTCCACGGCCATGGAAGCCTTGAAGGACCACATCGCCGTCGGCATGAAATTTCATGGCGCATCGGTGAAGCGGGAGGCCTCGGGCCTCATGCGCGTCTTTGCCGAACATGAAGCAATTGCCAAGGCCATTGCCGACCGCGACGGGCAAGCGGCGCGGCAACTGATGCATGATCATCTGCTGGGCTCGCGGGAACGGCTTTTCCAGCCATCCCAGCAGGATTGAAGCATTGTCCCGAGAAAAGTGGAAACTGGTTTTCCGTCCGGAAATGCGTAGAAACAAAGAGCTAAAGCGTTTCAATGTTTCCGTGAAACAGTGAAACGATCTAGCAGGATGTGCCGGGCAAGCCGCCCATCAGAATGCCTTGCGGTAGATTTCCCTTACATCGTCCAGCGTCATGTCGATGGGGTTGTTGTCCATCAGCCGGCGGATGGCATGGGCATCCGTGGCATAACGATCAAGATCGGCCTCCTTGGCGCCATGGGCGGCAAGCGACATCTCGATCCCGAGCTTGGCGCAGAATTCGGTGGCGGCCTTGCTCAGATCGGCTTGCGAGAGCGTCGCCCCCAGTCCCAGCGCCTCGGCCACTTCCGCTGTCTTGGCGGCAACGGCTGGCTGGTTGAAGGCGAGTACATGCGGAAAGACCAGAGCATTGGCAAGACCATGCGGCAGATGCAGCAGCGTACCGAGCGGATAGGCAATGGCGTGACCGGCGGCGGTGTTGACCGGCCCCAGGCAGATGCCACCGTAATAGGAGGCCAGCATCAGCCCTTCCCGGGCTTGCGTGTCTTCGCCATTCTTCACCGCCCGGGCAAGATATTGGCCCACCAGCGAAAAGCCCATACGGGCAAAGCCATCGATCATCGGATGCGCCTTGCGATTGGTGAAGGCTTCCACGCAATGGGCCATGGCATCGATACCGGTGGCTGCCGTGACGGCAGAGGGGACGGAATAAGTCAGTTCCGGATCCAGCACCGCAAAATCGGCAATCAGATGAGGGCTTTCGACGGCAATCTTGCTGCCCTTGGCGGGATCGGTGATCAGGGCGCGAATGCCAGCCTCCGAACCCGTCCCCGCCGTGGTGGCCACCTGCGCCAGCCTTGAATGGCGGCCCCTCACCTTGTTGGGACCGGCGACATCCTCAAGCTTTTCATCCGTATCCCACAAGGCGGCTACCAGCTTGGCCACATCCATGACCGAGCCGCCGCCAAGCCCGACGACCAGATCAGGCCTGGCCGCCTGGGCAGCGGCAAGTGCGGCATTCAGCGTTGCGGTATCCGGCTCGCCGGGGAGATCGGAAAACACCGTGACTTTGCCGGAAAGCTGCAGCCGATCCACGAATTTTGCCGTCAGCGGGCTTGCAATCACCAGCGTTGAAGCCACCGCGCCCGCCCAGCCGCCGACCTCGGAAATCGTACCCGCGCCCACCGCCAGACGGCGCGGCTGATGAAGGAGAATGGGTGCAATTGCCATGGATTTCATCCTTTCCGGCCAGAAACCAGCTTGCGCGCATAGGCGATCGCCGCATTCATGTTGCCGTGATTGGCAATGCCTTTGCCGGCAATGTCGAAGGCGGTGCCATGGTCAACCGAAGTCCGGTCGATCGGCAACTCCACCGAAACGTTGACGGCAGTGTCGAAGGCTACGAGCTTGATCGGGATATGGCCCTGATCGTGATATTGCGCGACGACCAGATCGAAAGCCCCGGAATAGGCGCGATGAAACACCGTATCCGCCGAAATCGGGCCGGAGACATGAATGCCTTCGGCCCGCGCCGCGGCGACGGCGGGCGCAATCTGGTCGTCGTCTTCACTGCCGAAAAGGCCGTTTTCACCGCAATGCGGATTGACACCCGCCACCGCGATACGAGGCTGATCGTAACCGATGCGCTTGAGATGCGCATGGCCCGCCCGGATCGTGTTCAGCACCCGCTCGGTGGTGGCGCGGCGGATGGCCTCCTGCAGGGAAACATGGGTCGAGACATGGATGACCTTCAGCCGCTCGGAAGCCAGCAGCATATAGGCAGCACTGGAACCGGTCAGGCTGCGCAGCATGCCGGTATGGCCATCATAATGATGACCGGCGAGATTGAGCGCCTCCTTGTTGATCGGCGCGGTGACGATGCAGCCGATCTTCCCTGACTGGGCATCCCGCACCGCCTTTTCGATGAAGCGGAAGGCGGCATCGCCCGCAACGGGTGACAGCGTACCCCAGGCAAGCGGCGCACCTTCCACCGGCAGATCGACCACATACGGGGCAAGATCGATATCCAGACCGAGTGCCTTACGGGCAGCTTCGAGCGTCGGCAGGTTGCCATAGATTTTCGTGGCCTGCCGTTCGGCCTCGGCCATCTCCGCCAGGGCGCGAACGGTAATTTCCGGGCCGACGCCGCAGGGGTCGCCCATGGTGATGCCGATGATGTTGCTCATGCAAGCCTCCCGTTGGCCATCGCGCTCCAACCTGGCGCGAGGCGCACATATTTGATGGCGCGGCGATGATAGGTATAGGTGATGTGAAGCGCCCCATCCGGCCCCTCAAGCAGCCAGGGATAGGACATTTCCTTGTTGCGTCCATCCGTCGAGTCATTGGAAAGGCAGGTGCCCGGCCCGTCTTCAACGATCAGTCTCGTCGGAAAGGTCAGGCCATCATCCGCCGACAGGCAAAGGCTGACCGGCGCGCGCGGCACACCCCAGACCGGCACGCAGCCGCCGGTCGGATCGGCGTCCGGCCGCTCGTC
Source organism: Allorhizobium paknamense (assembly GCF_030815125.1). Lineage (GTDB taxonomy): Bacteria > Pseudomonadota > Alphaproteobacteria > Rhizobiales > Rhizobiaceae > Allorhizobium > Allorhizobium paknamense. Next base: position 46,599 of record NZ_JAUSWH010000005.1, on the reverse strand, counting down.
CTCCACGCCCAGTTCATCGTAGAGCGATTGCCGCCGCTCTTGTGACTGTGCGGCATTGACCGGATTGCATATCATGGCGATCCGCCCGTCTCTCAAACGAATGGCGGCAATGGACGAATTGTTGTTGGGAACGTCTGTGGCCTGCGGTTTTGACCAGCTTGCGCCGCCATCGCTGCTCTGCGTGCGATAAACGAAATCCGCCTGACGCCTGCGGAAGAAGCCGGAGAGGCCATTTCCCTTTCCCTGAACAGGGCTGAAATGGACGCAGCCGATGGATTGCGGCAGGTCTTGCAACTGCCATGTGTTGCCGCCATCGTAAGAAAGCCCGAGGGCGGCGGTATCATGACTGCCATTCCACTTCTGCCCGGGGCGCTGGATGCAGCGAAAGATCGGCATTGCCCATGCGCCATCCTCAAGGACGAGCAGCGGCGCGCGGATGAAGGAGCCGCGCGGCAGATCGAGAAAGCGCCCCTCCTCCGTCGCGAGCCTGTGCGGCTGGGCCGGATCGCTGAGGACGCGGGCCATGCGAATGCGGCATTCATCCTGATTGCCGGAGGGTTGCACGGTGTGAAACAACCAGACTGCGCCATCGGGGGCGGTAAAAAGCACCGGGTTCTGCTCGGAATGCGCGGGATCGCGGCTCAATTGCTGCGGCGGCCCCCATTGGCTGGCTCCCGGCAAAAGCACCGAGGCAAAAATGGAAATATCGGATTTTCCTTCAAGCGTTCCACCGAACCAGACGCAGACGAGGCTGTCATCCGCCAGCCGGTGCAGAAAGCTGGCATGGTTCTGGATCATCGGCGAAGGTAGAAAGGCCTCCTGCCGGCCTTCCGAAAGCGGTTTCAGCACGCCGTCCATGGCCTGGGCAATGTCGTCAGGGGTCATCGCAGTCTCCTCTTGCCATCACGGAAATTGCAAAAAACACAAGTTGTCAAGTTTTCATTTTTAAAATTTGGGCACAAGAAGAAGGGATTTCTCGTCATAAGTTACTGATTTTGATATCGTAAATTATAATCCATCATGCGCCGAGAACAGAGAAATGAAAATTAATTTGACAAAAACACCGAGAGTGTGAATGCTTTCTTCACGGCTAAGGCGGTCGCAGCCGGGACGGGTTGCCACGCCCTCAGGAGGTTGAAGCCCTGCGCACGCGTGCGAAAGGGCCTTGAAACGCCGCGTTTCTGATCTGGGAGGAGAAGGACATGAAAAAGAGAATGATGACGGGCGCCCTGGTTTTGGGGGCGGCCCTCTCGGGCGTCATACCCGCCCATGCGGCGTCGGGGCCGATCAAGATCGTGCTGGCGGAAGAGGCAGACCTGCTGGAGCCTTGCATGGCGACGCGCTCCAATATCGGTCGCATCATCATGGAAAATGTCAGCGAAACGCTGACGGAGCTGGATGTGCGCGGCAAGAAGGGCGTGATGCCACGGCTTGCCGAAAAATGGGAGCAGCAGGCCGATGGCAGCTGGCGTTTCCACCTGCGCCACGGCGTGAAATTTTCCGACGGCACCAGCTTTGACGCCAAGGATGTGAAGCACAGCTTCGAGCGCATCATGAGCGACAAGAATGCCTGCGAATCCCGCCGCTATTTCGGCGGCATGACGATCACTCCAACGGTGGTTGACGATTACACCATCGATTTCAAATCCTCGCCCGCCCAGCCCATCCTGCCGCTGCTGATGTCTCTGGTGACCATCGTGCCGGAAGAGACGAAGATGGAGTTTGTGCGCGAACCCGTCGGCACCGGCCCTTACAAGCTCAGCAACTGGACACCGGGCCAGAAGATCGTGCTGACAGCGCGGAATGATTACTGGGGCGCCAAGCCGCAGGTGACGGAAGCCACCTATCTGTTCCGCGCCGATCCGTCCGTCCGCGCCGCCATGGTGCAGACCGGCGAGGCTGATCTTGCGCCTTCGATTTCGCAGCTCGACGCCACCAATCCCAAAACCGATTTCTCCTATCTCGACAGTGAGACGGTCTATCTGCGGCTGGATCACAATATCGCGCCGCTCAACGATGTCCGCGTGCGCCGGGCGCTGAACCTTGCCATCGATCGCAAGGCTTTCCTCGGAACGCTGGTGCCGGAAAGCGCCGTGCTGGCAACGGCACTCGTACCGCCAACCACCTTGGGCTGGAACCCGGATGTGAAAGTCTTCCCTTACGATCCGGAGGCCGCAAAGAAGCTGCTGGCAGAGGCCAAGGCAGATGGCGTGAAGGTGGAGACGCCGATCACCATTATTGCCCGGACGGCAAACTTCCCGAATGTCACGGAAATCATGGAGGCCATCCAGGCACAATTGCAGGATGTGGGCTTCAAGGTGGAGCTGAAATTCGTGGAAGTCGCGGAGCACGAAACCTATTATTCCAAGCCGTTCAAGGAAGGCCGTGGCCCGCAGATCGTGGCCGCCATGCACGACAATTCCAAGGGCGACCCCTCCTTCACCATGTTCTTCAAATATGACTCGAAGGGAACGCAATCCGGCTTTTCCGACCCCAAGGTCGATGACCTGATCACGCGGGCCTCGGCAGCCGTGGGAGATGAACGCGCCAAGCTCTGGTCTGAGCTGATTGCCTATCTGCATGACGATGTGGTGGCCGATGTGTTGCTCTTCCACATGGTGGGCTTCTCCCGCGTCTCCGAGCGTCTGGACTTCAAGCCGACCATTGCCACCAACTCCATGCTGCAACTGTCGGAAATCGGCATCAAGTAATCTTGGACATGATCGACAGGCGGACCCGCTCCGCCTGTCGGTCTTCCTGGGAGGTGACCATGTTCAGCTTCATTCGCAAACGCTCCATCGCCAGCCTGATCTCGCTGATCGGGCTTGTGGTCATGGTCTTTTTCCTGTCTCGGCTGACCGGCGATCCGGCAGCACTTTTCCTGCCGGTGGAGGCCTCGGAAGAGCTGAAACAGCAATTCCGCGCCCTGCACGGCCTGAATGATCCGCTGATGGTGCAGTTCCTGCATTATGTCGCGGATGTCGCGACCGGCAATCTCGGTGAATCGCTGCGCAAGGCGCGCCCCGCGCTGGATGTGGTGCTGGAAGCCTTTGTCTGGACCCTCTGGCTGGCGGTGATCACCATGTCGCTGGTCACCGTGGCCGCCATTGTCGTCGGTTCGCTGGCAGCCTTCCGCTCCGGCGGATTTTTCGACCGCTTCGCCTCGATGATCTCGTTGATCGGCGCCTCTGTACCCGATTTCTGGCTGGCCATCGTCGCCATCGTCGTTTTCTCCGTCCATCTCGCCTGGCTGCCGACCTCCGGGACCGGGACGCTGGCGCATTGGATTCTGCCCATTGCCGTGTTGTTCGTGCGGCCCTTTGGTATTCTGGTGCAGGTGGTGCGGGGATCAATGATCTCGTCCCTCTCCTCCGCCTATGTGAAGACCGCCCGTGCCAAGGGCGTGAAATCCGGGCCGATCATCTTCATCCACGCGCTGCGCAATGCCATGCTGCCGGTGATCACGGTGATCGGCGATCAGGCCGCCAGCCTTTTGAACGGTGCGGTGGTGGTGGAAACCATCTTCGGCTTCCCGGGCGTTGGCAAGCTGATGATCGATTCCATTCTTCAGCGCGATTTCAACGTGGTGCTGGCCGCCATTCTGATAACCGCGCTTGCGATATTCCTCATGAACCTGCTGATCGATATTGCCTATTCGCTGCTCGATCCGCGTATTCGCCATTGAGAGGCTGACATATCATGAGCCTTTCCACCACGACCGAGACCACCCTTGCGGATGAACCCTCCTTTGTCCTGCGCATGATGCGCATGCTGTGGGCGGACAAGTTTGCGCTTATCGCCGTTCTCTTCCTGCTGATCATGCTGGTTCTTGCCCTGATCGGCCCTCAGTGGCTGGGAGACCTTGCGATCAAGCAGAACTTGCGAGGGCGCAATCTCGCGCCCTTCGACTGGCAACGGGAATGGGTTTTCTGGCTTGGCGCCGATGCGCTGGGCCGTCCTTTGCTGGCGCGGATCATCGCCGCCGCCCAGCATACGCTGATGATTGCCGCTGGCGCGGTGCTTCTGTCCTCTGTCGCGGGCACGGTGCTCGGGCTGCTGGCCGGCTTTGCCGCCCCGCGCATCGGGCAGATCATCATGCGGCTGGCCGATGTCATCATGTCCTTTCCCTCGCTGCTGATTGCGGTGATCGTGCTCTATCTTCTGGGCTCCTCCATTCTCAATCTCATGCTGGTGCTGTCGATTACCCGTATTCCGGTCTATATCCGCACGACACGGGCGGAGGTGCTGGAAGTGCGCGAGCGCATGTTCGTGCAGGCTGCGCGGGTGATGGGAGCCTCCAGCACGCGCATTCTCTTCCGCCACATCCTGCCGGTCGTGCTGCCGACACTGACCACGCTCGCCACGCTGGATTTCGCCTATGTCATGCTGGCGGAAAGCGCCCTCTCCTTCCTCGGCATCGGCATCCAGCCGCCGGATATCACCTGGGGCCTGATGATCTCGCAGGGACGGCAATATCTGACCAACGCATGGTGGCTGTCCTTCTGGCCGGGCCTTGCAATCATTCTCACCACCCTGTCGCTCAACCTTCTGTCCAACTGGCTGCGCGTCGCGCTCGATCCGGTGCAGCGCTGGCGGCTGGAAATGAAAGGCCACAAACATGGCTGAGCATCTCCTGGACGTGCGCAATCTTTCCGTGGAGTTTCATACCGCCAGCGGCACCGTACAGGCGGTCCGCAACATTTCCTATCATGTCGATCGCGGCGAAACTCTCGCCATTCTGGGGGAAAGCGGCTCCGGCAAGTCGGTGTCCTCCTCGGCAATCATGAACCTCATCGACATGCCGCCAGGGCGGATCGCCAGCGGTGAAATCCTGCTGGATGGCAAGGATCTTCTCACCCTGCCCGCCGACCAGCGGCGTGAGATCAATGGCCGGCGAATAGCCATGATCTTTCAGGACCCGCTGAGCCATCTCAATCCCGTTTACACGGTGGGCTGGCAGATCCGCGAGGCCATGACCACGCATGGCATGGACAGGGAGAAAGCCGAGAGCGAGGCGCAACGGCTCCTGGGCCGGGTTGGCATTCCTGAACCCGAACGGGCAATGAAGAAATATCCGCACGAATTTTCCGGTGGCCAACGGCAACGGGTGATGATCGCCATGGCGCTGGCCTTGCGTCCTGATCTCCTGATTGCCGACGAACCGACGACAGCGCTGGACGTAACCGTTCAGGCAGAGGTTCTCGCTCTGCTCAAGGAATTGCAGCAGGAAACCGGCATGGCGGTGATGATCATCACCCATGATCTCGGCGTGGTGGCCAAGATTGCCGACCGGGTAGTGGTGATGGAAAAGGGCGTGCTGGTGGAATCGGGCAGTGTGCGCGAGGTCTATCGCAATCCCCAGCATCCCTATACCCGCAAGCTCATCAATGCCGCGCCCGGCAAGGGTGAGATGCATCAGCCACCTGCCCCCCGGGAACCGATCCTCAGCGTTCGCGATGTGCGCAAGACCTATGGAGCCTTTACGGCCCTCAAGGGTATTTCCTTCGATCTGATGCCCGGCGAAACCATTGCAGTGGTGGGCGAAAGCGGCTCCGGAAAATCGACTCTGGCTCGCATATTGCTGCGGCTCGATGAACCGGATGGCGGCAGCGCCCTGTGGAAAGGCCGCGATCTTTTCACGCTGTCATCAGCCGAACTCTATGCCTTGCGGCGCGATCTGCAGATGGTGTTTCAGGATCCGACACAATCGCTCAATCCGCGCATGACGGTGTTTCAGCTCATTTCCGAAGCCTGGGTGATCCATCCTGAGATCCTGCCCAAGGCCAAATGGCGCGCGCGCGTGGAGGAACTTCTGGAGCAGGTGGGCCTTAAGCCCGAGCATATGCGGCGCTATCCGCATCAGTTTTCCGGCGGTCAGCGGCAACGCATCGCCATTGCCCGGGCCCTGGCGCTGGAGCCGCAACTGATCATCTGCGACGAGGCGGTTTCGGCGCTCGACGTCTCCGTTCAGGCGCAGGTGATCGCGCTTCTGGACCGGCTGAGGCGGGATATGGGCCTTTCCTTCATTTTCATAGCCCACGACCTGCCAGTGGTCAGGGATTTCGCCGATCACGTCATGGTCATGCAGAAGGGTGAACTGGTGGAATTCGGCACGGTCCGGCAGGTGTTCGAGGCCCCGCGCCAGCCTTATACCCGCGACCTTCTCGCCGCCAGCCTCGACCCCGACCCGGATGTCCAGGCCGAGCGGCAGCAGGTGAAACGCAGCGCTCTTTGAAAAGAGGATTTTCCATGACCAAACAGGCTTTCGTTGCCCTCGCCACCTGCTTCAACGAGGATGAAACCATCAATTATGAAGCAACGCGCGCACAGGTTCGCCGTCAGGTGGCGGCGGGAAACAACATCATGTGCGCTGGCACCAATGGCGACTTTACGGCGCTGACCCATGAGGAAAAAATCCGCCTGACGGAAGCGGTTGTCGATGAGGTGGCCGGTCGAGCCAAGGTGATCGTCAATGCCGGCATGCCCGCCACCTTCGAGACGTTGCAGCTGGCCAAGGCTTTTGACAGGATCGGCGTCGACGGCATTGCCGTCATCACCCCCTTCTTCATTGCTTGCACGCAGGACGGGCTGATCCGGCATTTTTCAACCATAGCAGATGCCGTGCAGACACCCCTCTATCTTTACGATATTCCTGCCAGGACCCAAAACCATATCGAGCCGGAAACGGCACGGACGCTGGCACGCCATGGCAACATCGCTGGCATCAAGGATTCCGGCGGAGCGCTTGAGACGCTGGAAGCCTATCTTCAAGTGGGACGGGAGGTTCCTGACTTTCAGGTCTATTCCGGCCCTGATCATCTGGTGCTGTGGGCGATGCAGAATGGCGCGGCAGGCTGCATATCCGGTCTCGGCAATGCCATGCCGGATGTGCTTGCAGCCATTGTTGCAGCTTTCAATCGCGGGGATGAAACGCGGGCAGAGCAGCAACAGGCACTCTTCACAGCTTTTAGAACGGAGCTTTACGCGCTGGGCTATGCACCGGCCATGGTCAAGCGGGCGCTTTATCTCCAGGATGCGTCGGTGGGCGCCAGCCGCCAGCCTGCTCTTCTGCCGGATGACGCACAGGATGCGGAAATCCTGACGCTTCTGAAGAAATTCGGTCTGGCTTGAGGGCGTAATACCAAGAGCCATTTTCAATGACCCTTGGTAGAAGTCGCCCATCTCCCGCTATAAAATACCCCAGGCCCTGAAGCGTCCCCGCCCCGTCAATTCACGCAGGTTCAACGCCTTGATCAGGATGAGCGCGCCTTGCGGCGTGATGGACAATTCCCGCGCCACCATGCGTGTGCTGACCATCGGCCGCGAGAGAACGAAATCTGCAAGCTGCGGCAGGCGGGAGTTCTCACGGCTGCTTTCAAAACGGCGCTCCAGACCCGCGCGCGCCAGTATCAGCCGATCATGTTCCTTCAGGCCGAACTCGGCGGACAATTGCAGCCCCTCCAAAATGGCAAGAAGCCGCACCGTGCGGCTGCGCGCATGACGGCGCTCTCTTGGCACGGCTTTCAGGCCGGTGCAAAAGGCGGGTAGATGATGCCGGGCAGTCCCCTCCCGCACCAGATAGGCCGCCGCCAGAAGACGCCCAAGCCAGGGGCTATGCTCGCTGACCGACAGAGTTTGCCAGGCATCGAGAACGACTGCAGCCGCAAGAACGGGGGGTAGAACCCGACAGCCGTTGACGACATCCAGCCATTCGGACAGACGCTCATCCTCGTTCCAATCCAGATCGTAGACGAGAGGATCCTTTGGCAGGGGAGAGCGGGTTTCCGACCATGCCTCCTGCACCACCTTGCCGGTGCGCTCCAGCAGCGCATCAAAGGCACGCAACTCCGCCTCGAAAGCATCGTCTGGTGCAGCGGTTGGCTCAGGCTGCTGGACTGCCGTCTCCACGCGCGTCGCCTCTTCGATTTGCCCCTGTCGGCCCCTCAGCCGTCGCAGACCCGCCTCTGAAAACGGCCAATCAGGGGGCTGGGCCGCAATATCCCTGCGCGTGCGCAGGATCAGATGCGCCAAGGTCAGTTCATGGGTCGGGCTGCGCAGGTCCATACGCGCATCATGAAAGACGAGGTCCTCCATATGCACCAACTCACCATCCAGCCACAGGCTGGCCACCGCATCCGCATAATCCCCCCTCGCCTTCAGTCCGGGCGCGATGGCTGAACGCGCGAGCCTTTCGTCCAGCCGCACGATCGTCTCCGCTGCCTTAGAAGCAGGCACAACAAGCTCTGCCAGCGGAAGAGTGTGAAAGGTGTAACGCATTGTTTTATGGATACCCGATTCGCCTAATGAAAGCGAATCAAGCCGTCACTTTCATCACTCCAACTGAAGGATGAGAGCGTTTTTCGGGCTTTTTGTCTGGGAATGCGATGAATATAACTCAGTTCATCCTGGAACGAAAGGAAAATCGCGGCATTGAGCCCTTAATTCGGCCCGGGCTGCGTCTACGCTAACAGGATCAGATACGGCGGGAACCCCGCCTCTGCCCCTTAACCGTTAGAAACCTCGGATTTGGCTTCCTCGGGCGCGCTATCCCCTTCCCCTTTCATCAGACCTGCGGCAGCGCGCACAAGACGCTCTGCTTCAGCAAGCAGATCAGAAAGACGGCCACGCAACTTAGCATAGGCCGCAACTTGCTGCTGATGAACGGGGTTGCGGCGCGGATTATAAAATTCAGAGACTGCAAATCCCATGTCGACGCGCAGGACTTCGAGATGCTGACGCAGAGCCGCGGCCTCATCTCTCACGGAAAAATACTCGGTCATGATGGAAAGAAGCGCAGTCTCGATATTCGGCAAGGTGGCATTCCCAAACTGAAAAACAGGCTTGGGCGCAGACACGATTCGTGTGGCATTGTCGAGGCAAATGAAAATGCGGTCAGGAAATAAGGTGGCGCATACGCAATACCCACCGCGCCAAAACCGTTATTGCAAATATTCGTAAAGAAGGTCTGAACAGGATCGAACGCGGATCGCTAGTGCAGATAAACTGCGATTCCCTCACGCCGATCCACATGTTGACAGCTGTCAACCGTCATCCGTTGACAGCTGTCAACAGGTCTTGCATGCCCTGCCCGCGACTGGCAAAGCTTGTCCCATAGAGTCCATTTCAACCCCGTGATTTTGAAAAGCCACCTCATGAACCAAGAAGCCGTACAGCGTCACCGCCTTTATGAAGATGTCATTGCGCTGTGCCTGGGCACACTGTTTGTCTCCCTTGGCACACTCATTTATGCCAATACCACCCTGCTGGTGGGAAGCACGGCCGGGCTCGCCTTGCTGCTCAGCTATATAACGGGCCTCGGATTCGGTCCCATCTTCTTCGTGGTGAACCTGCCATTTTACATTCTAGCCTATAAACGCATGGGGGCAGCCTTTACGATCCGCACCTTTCTTGCTTCCTCACTGGTAGCAGTCATTTCCCAGCTTCTCCCGCGCTGGATCAGCTTCTCCGCGCTCGACCCACTCTATGCGACCGTCATCGGCGGCGCCTTGATCGGAAATGGCCTGTTGATGCTCTTTCGCCACCGCACCGGGCTCGGCGGCGCCAACATCCTCGCCATGTATCTGCAGGACCATTTCAAGCTCAGGGCCGGATATGTCATGCTGGCCATTGATGCCGCAATCATGATTTCAGCCTTCTTCGTCATCCCGACAGATCGTCTGTTCCTTTCGCTGTTGGGAGCGGCCATCACAAATCTGATCATCGCCATCAATCACCGGCCGGGACGCTATCTGGCCTGGAGTTGATCTTGAGAACCAAAAACCTCACCGAGCGCAGCGGCAAAACCGTCGATCAACTGGTGGAGGCCCTGAGCGATCTGATCGTCAGCGGCCACATGATGCCGGGCGAAAGATTGGATGAGTTGTCGCTTGCCGCACGGTTCCAGGTGTCGCGGACCCCGGTGCGGGAGGCTCTGCGCCACCTCACCGCCCTTCGCCTGGTGGAGCAGTCGCCCAATCGTTCTGCGGTGGTGGCAAGCATCGGCCCAACAACACTCTCCTCCATGGTCGAAACCATGGCAGAACTGGAGCAAATCGCAGCCAGGCTTGCGGCTGAGCGCATGTCTGCGGAAGAACGCCATATGCTTGAGCGTCTGCACCGACGGTCAGCCCAGCTCGTTCACGACGGCAATGACCGGGATTATGCCGAGAGCAACAGTACCTTCCATGAGCGGCTTTATGTTGGCGCGCATAATGAACATCTTCACGACCTGATCGTTCAGACCCGCCAGCGGTTGATGCCTTTCCGCCGCCAGCAACCGCGTCACAAAATTCGGATGGCGCAGTCTTATCGCGAACATGATCACATCGTGATGGCAATCTTGCGCGGCGACTGCGTCGCTGCGGGCGAGGCGGCTTACAACCATATAAAATCGAATGGCGATGGTAGTTCCCTGCTCCCTCCCGTCACATAAGAATGACGGGAAACGGATGTAGCCGACCTCTACGAGGAGTCATTGAAAATGACTCTTCGTATTCCCCCTTTCGAATATCCCTTGGCGAGGACGCGATAGCATCCTCAAGCCTTGCTGTTAACGCAACGTCTCCTGGATATCCGTCGTCGCGGGAATATTTCGGGTATTCTCATCGATCAGCCGTGCGCCAATATTGTGGGTCAAATACCGCCACATCCATTGCAGACTGACGAGGATCCGCTTTTCGAAGTTCACCAGCAGCAAGACATGTACTACCGCCCAGAGAAACCAGGCCAATCGGCCCTTCATCTGCCACCTGCCGAAGTCGAAAACAGCAGCGTGCCGCCCGATAACCGCCGTATTGCCGCGATTGTGAAACCGAAACGGCTTTACCTCGGCCTCACCCGCCATACGCTTGAGAAGGCTCCGGCCGAGGTAGCGGCCTTGCTGCTTGGCCACCTGAGCAAGTGCAGGCACGGGTTTGCCGTGTTCATCAAGAAACTGACTTGTATCGCCCAAAGCATAGACATCGGGGCAATCAACAACCGAAAGATGCATATCAACAGGAATACGCCCTCTGGCCACAGTCTCCAAACCCAGCCATTGTGCAGCAGGGGAGGGGCGAATACCCGCAGCCCAGACAATGCAGCCCGCCCGCACACTCTTCTCGCCAATCTGTACGGCATTGGGTGAGATCTGGCTGACAGAGGCTCCTAGCCGAATCTGAACCCCCATATTTTCGAGGGTATTTTTTGCATAGTCGGTCAAGGTCTCCGGAAAGGCTGCGAGAAGCTTGGGACCGGCTTCCACCAGCAAGACCCGAAATAAGGAGGCATCGATTTGACGGAAATCCTGTTTTAAAACTGCCTGACCGAGCTCTGAAATAGCACCCGCCATTTCCACCCCGGTCGGGCCGCCACCGATGACAACACTGGTTAGCAGCGCTTTCTGCTCCTCGCGGTCGGTGCTTCGCTCCGCCTTCTCGAAAGCGAGCAACAGACGCTGGCGAAGAAGCCGCGCCTCGTGAATGGTCTTCAGCCCGGGTGCCAGCGGACGCCAGTCTTCATGCCCGAAATAATTATATTCGGAGCCAGTCGCGATCACGAGATAATCATAGGAAATCCATCTGCCACCGTCAAAGCTCACCGTGCGGCTGGCAGCATCAACACCATGCACTTCACCGAGCAAAACCTTCACATTCCGATAGCGACCCAGCGTGCGGCGAATGGGCTCGGCAATATCTGCAGGAGACAAGGCAGCTGTCGCCACCTGATAGAGCAGGGGCTGGAAGAGATTGTGGTTGCGACGATCAATCAGCGTCACATCCACATCGCGGTTACCAAGCTCCCTCGCACAGGCAAGGCCTCCGAACCCGCCACCAATGATGACCACATGCGATCTGCCTTGCCGGGTCTTGCCTGTCATGCACAGCTATCCTTCCGAAGGTATCACCCCTCAGGCAGACATGCTTTCCTGCAGAGCACGGGAAAGAATGAGACTTGGCGGGGCATCCTTGGGATGAACCTCTCCACGCATGAAGCGTTCCACGAAATTAACGGCGTTTTCCAGGCCGTTCATCGTATAGGGCTTTTCGATCGCGCCAATCGCTCCAACAAAATCATCCGGTAGCCGGCGAACATTTCCAGTTACAAAAACAAAGGGAATGGACCGTTCTGCGAGATAACGACCGACATCAAGCCCGGTGACACCGTCAAGCAGATGGACATCCACAAAAGCGAATTCCGGCCTTTCCGCATCAATCTTGGTGCGAGCCTCGTGGCTGGACATGGCATGCCCGACCACCTGATGGCCAACCGATTCCAACTCGCTTTCCAGCTCAAGCGCCAGAAGGGCCTCATCTTCAACAATCAGGATATTCAACGTAGAGGTCCTTCCAGGTGAGCTCCGGCAAAAGTGTAATAGGCCTTTATCCGGACGTTATTGAAAACAAGAGATCAGCGCATGTCCGGCGAAACTGCTTCACCGGGCATGCTCGGCATCTTCGACAGGCAATGTCAGACGCGTCAGGAAAAACCCGTCCAACTGCTCGCGTGTCAGCGTCGCGCGCAATTGTTTTGCGCAGGTATTCAAGATCAACTGGCTGAAAACCGCCTCCTCGTTTTCAGGCTCCTTCCCGTCGAGATCATCGCGAATTTCGATGATGAAATGACCGTTCGGACGTTTCACAGTCACCGAAATCAGGCCACCACCATCCTTCAGCCCCCGGCGAACGGTATTCCCAATCAACTCGTTCACGATCAGCGCCAACGGCGACGCCTTGATGGCCGGAACCAGTACCGAGGAAAGGTCCAGTTCAAGGCGGATATCGTCGCGTTTCAGCGCGTTGACCATATCCACCACCAGTTCCCGCGTGAATTCGGACACATCGAAGCGGGTCACGTCATCCGTGGTGAACAACATGCGCTGAACCGTACTCAGCGCCTCCACCCGGTCCAGCACCGAATGGAGGGTTTGCCTCACGGTTTGGTCGGAGGAATTGCGGGCCTGCAATTTCAAAAGCGAAGCAATGGTGAGCAGATTGTTCTTGACCCGGTGATCCACCTCATGAACCAGCACCGTCTTGGCATGCAAGGCCTGACGAAGATCGCGCGTACGATCCGCCACTTCGCGCTCGGCGGCAATCCGTGCCTCGGCCAAGGCGGTTTCATTATCTTTCACCGCTGTGAAATCAAGTTGAGAGGCAAAGAAGTAGATGATTTCGTCTGCCTCATTGCGGACCGGACTGATGAACAAGGCGTTCCAGAAGGTTGAGCCATCCTTGCGGTAGTTCATAATGTTTTCGGATACATTGATCCCAGCCTCGATACCTGCCCGGATCCGGTCAACCGCAGCTCTGTCCGTTTCCGGCCCCTGAAGCAGGCGGCAATTACGGCCAACCAGCTCTTCCGCATCGTAACCACTCAACTCGCAGAAGGCACGATTGGCAAAGATAATCGGATTATCCTTCTGGCGGGGATTGGTGATGATCATCGGCATCCGCGTTGCCTTGAAGGCTGCGGTAAAAGGATCCTCACGCACATGTTCCGCGAGCAGGCGAGCGCCCGCCTGTTGTGCTATTTCTTTTGAACTCTCGCCAGACGCCATTCTCTTTCGACACTCTTTGACTTCACGGAACCCTGAATGCAATTGCTTCAAAATTGTTCCAGGAGCCTTTTAAAAAATTATCCCGTACTCCAATTTCTTCACAACCCCATAATACCAAGGCTCGAAGATGCTCACGCATCCTCGCCTTGAAGAGATTTCGAATATCTCAATTGCGTTAGGGGCTTGAGATATTCGAAAAGGGAATACGGAGGGTCATCTTCAATGACCGTTCGTATAAGAACTCCCGAACCATGGCGTTATGAGGGACCAGCGCAGAGCTTGCGGATCATCGCTTCAAGGGCGGCATGCGAATAGGGTTTGGCCATGATTTCCGCGCCTTCGATCTCTCCTGCAGCGGATGACCGGCTATCGCCCGTCGCGAAGATAACGGGCAGGTCAGACCGCTTCTCGCGGAGAACCCGGGCCAGATCGGATCCGGATCCATCCGGCAGATGCAGATCCGTGACCAGAATGTCAGGGGAGGCCGTCTCCACAGCCGCAAGACTTTCGGCAATCGAGCCTGCCTCCAGCACCTGCATGCCGGCTTCCTCCAGAATTTCGGTGGTGCTCAGCCGGATCAGGAAATCGTCCTCGCAAAGCAGCACACAAAGCTGCCGTTTCTGAACCAAGGGAACAACAGGTGGGGGAGGGGAGGGGAGAATGGTTTGCAGCGCCGCTTTTTCCGCATCGATAATCTGGCGAACCTTCCGTGCCAGTTGATCGCGCGTATAGGGCTTGCTGAGAAACTGGATACCGGCATCCAGCTTGCCATCATGAACAATGGAGTTTTCGGTATAGCCGGAGGTAAACAGCACGCCGATCGCCGGTAACCGCTCTTTGGCACGACGGGCAAGCTCGGTGCTTTTCAGCGGTCCGGGCATGACGACATCGGTAAAGAGAAGATCGATGGCCACCCCGCTGTCGAGAACGACAAGGCCCGCCGCCGCGTCCCGTGCCTTCAAAACGGTATAGCCAAGATCCATCAACAGCGACACCGCCGTTTCCCGCACGGCCTCATCGTCCTCCACCACCAGCACGGTTTCCGAACCGCCGACGATAGCCAGCGGCGTGTTTTGAACCACATCCTCCTGCTCCAGCGAACGCGGCAGATAGAGCTTGACCGTGGTGCCGGAGCCCACCTCGCTGTAGATCCGCACATGGCCGCCAGACTGCTTGACAAAACCATAGACCATGGAAAGGCCGAGGCCAGTGCCCTTGCCTTCCGGCTTGGTGGTGAAGAAGGGGTCGAAGACCTTTTCGATAATATCCGCTGGAATGCCAGGGCCGGTATCCGTCACCGCCAGCATCACATATTGGCCGGGCCCCACATCCGGTGTGGAGCGCACATAATCGTCATCGAGATAGGCATTGCCGATCTCGATGGTCAGCTTGCCACGGCCTTCCATGGCATCGCGGGCATTGATCGCCAGATTGAGTACCGCCGTTTCCACATTGGTCGGGTCGACCAGCGTATTCCAGAGACCACCGCCCACGATCGTCTCGATTTCGATGGCTTCCCCCAGGCTGCGGCGCACCATGTGATCCATGTCGCGCACCAGCCGTCCGAGATTGATCACCTTTGGCGCCAGCGGCTGACGGCGGCTGAAGGACAGCAGCTGCGAGGCAAGCCTCGCTCCGCGCATGGTGGCCGTCAGCGCATTTTCCAGTTGCTGATTGGCCTTCACATTGCCAGCGACATGCCGGGCCAGCAATTGCAGATTGCCCGCCACCACCTGCAGGAGATTGTTGAAATCATGGGCGATACCGCCGGCCAGATTGCCGATGGCTTCCATTTTCTGGCTCTGTCGCAGCACTTCCTGGGTCTGCTCCAGTTCCTGCGTCCGCTCCTCAATGCGGTGCTCCAGCATTTCGGCCAGATATTCGAGTTGCTCTTCGGTCCTTTTCTGAACCTCGATATCGGTATTTGTGCCCACCCAGCGCACCAACCGGCCTTCATCATCAAAGAAGGGAATGGCCCGAGTGAGATGCCAGTGATAGATGCCATCATGTCGGCGGAACCGGAGTTCCGTCTCGATCAACTGGCCGGTGCGCTGGCCGCCAGCCCAGGCCGAGGCAAGGCGCTCCATATCCTCGGGATGAACGGATTGTCCGGGCGTGCGGCCGATCACCGTTTCCGGATCAAGGCCCGAATATTCGTAGAAGCGGTCATTGCACCATTCGATCTCGCCGTTCGGCGTCATCGACCAGGCATGGTTCGGCACGGTCTGGGCGAGCGAGCGAAAGCGCTCCTCATTCTCGCGTGCTGCATCTTCCGCCAGCTTCTGCTCCGTCACATCGTGACCTTGCACGAAGATACCGAAGGGTTCACCCGTTTCGGTCAGAATCGGCTGGAAAACGAAATCCAGGTAAAGCTCACGAACGGTCCCGTCAGGATCACCTTCCAGCATCACCTTCATGGCACGGGCCTGGAAAGGCTCGCCCGTCTGGTAAACCCGATCAAGCACCTCGATGAACCCCTGAAGCGCCACCTCCGGCAGGGCATCGGCCACGCGCTTTCCAGTCAGATTCTCCCGCTTCACCAGCGAACGATAGGCCGCGTTCGTCAGGTCGAAGACATGATCCGGCCCGCGCAACACCGCTGTAAAGCTCGGGGCCTGCTCCAGAAGCGAGCGAAAATAACCACGCTCCCGGTCCAACAAAAGATTGAGGCCACTCACTTCATGGGCGCGGCGGAGAATATCCACCTCCACCTTCATGTCGTTTTCAGCCCGCTGGCGAAGGCGCTGCACCTCCGTCACATCCACCGTATGCTGCAAAATGAGCTGAACCTGCCCCGTCTCGTCCAGAAGCGGCGTGTGCGTGGCGCTCCAGTAACGCTCTTCTATGCGTCCATCGGGCAAGGCGATCGGATAGGGAATGAGCGGCAGATGATCGACCTGGCCCGTTTCCAGAACCCGGTTCAAGGAGGAACGCAGCATCCTGTCCGAGACCGAACCTGCCTCACTGGGAAATGCTTCAAAAAGTTTCCGCCCCGAAAGCTCCGCCCGATCTCGCATGGTGACAGTGAGATAAGCGATGTTCATACCAACGATCACCAGCTCGCGGTCGATAATCAGATAAGGATTTGGCGAAAGATCAAAAAGGGTCTCGAGATCGACCTTGGTCAGGTGGGCATTACGGAACATGGGTGTCGAGAACCTGCGTCTGGAGCGATGAAAGGCATGGCAGCCGGGCAGTGATTGCCCAAAGTGCGATATTATCTAGGTCAGCGAGGCTGAGATTTAACGGCAATCGGCTTACATTTTGTGAATTGCTAACATTTATGCTTACCGAAAAGGAACAGAAATTTTCGGTGCAGGTTCGAAGAGCGAGGATGACGGCGGCAAAAACCGGTTCGGCATCGACTTTCGCAACCAGCTAGAATGATAATGACGTGAGCCATGACGGAAATCCATATTGAAGGTCAATGGCGCCACCTGTGCGTGGATATGCAGAGAATGTTTGCGGAAGATACGCCCTGGAGAGTGCCCTGGATGGAGAGGGCCATTCCCATCGTGGTACGCCTTGCGAGAGCCATCCCCGCCCACACCATTTTCACGCGCTTTCAACCTCCGGTCACTCCTGACGCGGCACAAGGAGCCTGGCAGGATTACTATCGGCATTGGTGGATGATGACGCGAAGCCATCTTGAGCCGGAACTGACCGATCTGATCCCTGAACTGGCGGAATTGACGCCACCCGCACGCCTTTTCGACAAAGCCACCTATTCTCCCTGGTTCCAGGGAGGACTTGCAAATATTCTTCGGGCGGAGGGCGTCACCACGCTCGTTCTCTCTGGCGGCGAAACGGATGTCTGCGTGATGGCCACAGGCCTCGGGGCTATCGATCTCGGCTTCAAGGTGGTTGTGGTCAAGGATGCTTTGTGCAGCGCAATCGACCTGACCCATGACGCATCGCTAACCTTGATGGGCACCCGTTTTTCCGCCCAGGTCCAGCTGACAACCTCCGAGGAGTTTCTGAACATTCAGGCCTCCCTGTCCTGAGCCGTTCAAGGCGGGCCCAACAGGAAGACAAGCGTTGCCCCCACCAGAACGAAGAGACCCATATAAGCCATGAAAAGGACCGTTCCTTTCGCGGTATCACCGCCAAAGGCCCGGTCCCATATCGGATTTTGCTGCGGGTCTCGCATCAGGGCTGCTCTCGCGTTCCTGGTGCTGCTGACCGCTGATCCTCATCTTCCAGATCGGATTTTACCAGAAAGACATCGCCGTGGGCGCGTTGCGCCTCACGGAGCGCCGCAAGCTTCGCACGCTCATCAGGATCAATCTCCTCCCGCCTACCGGTCTTCAACACCTCGTCGCTGTCTGGCAAAGAGGTGGTAGGAGGCTCGGAATTTCGGCCCTCGTTCAGGTTAGGGCCGCGCTGTTTGTCGGAATGCATGGTCGTCTCCAGGCTTGTCAGGGATTGCTAGAGTTTTGTTTTTTGCAGCATAATAGTGCCGACCCTCGTTTCACTCCGGTCGGATTAGGCTCTGAACTCCAGCCCTCAGCTAAAAGAGGTCGTCGAAGAGGCATCCGACGGCGAAGCACGACGCACCCGGATATTGTTCTGGACATTGTGGACGCCGGATACCGATTCAGCCACATCTTCCGCACGGCGCTTCTCGTAGCGCGAAGACACCTCCCCGGAAAGCGTGACCTCGCCGTCCGCCACCTGCACATCGATATCGGAGGCGTCCACGGCGGGATCATCGCTCAGGCGGTCATTGACATCTTCGAGGACGCGGGCATCCGTGCGCTTATAACCACGCGGACCCTTGCCACGGTGCTGGTCCAGATCCCGGCGGCGTTCTGCCTCGCGATCTCCAAACCAGGATGCCACCTCATCACTTGCCTTTTCCATAAAGCCGCGATCGCGGTGCCAGCCGTTTCCTGCTTCCCCGCGGCCATAGCCCCCGCGGTATTCAGGATGATCGGAGGGATAATATCCTTCAGAATCATACCTCTGGCGTGGCTGACTGCGGTCGCTGCCCGAACGGCGCAGACCATCGCCATAACCAAGATCGTCCGAACTCCAGTCTTCCCGGCCCATGCGCGGGTAGCGCGATGAGCCCATCCCGCCGCCATATCCACCGCTGTAGCCGAAGTCGCGCTGATGATCGGCGCCTTGATCGCCATAGCCGCCGCGATAATCGTCATAGCCCCGCACATAACCGCTCTCATGCGGGCCGTAGTCGCTGGAGTTACGCTCATAACGTTCAGGCCTCAGGCGGCGACGGTCATCAAAATTGCGGTAACGATCTTCATAAGCCATAACAGTCTCCTCTAGAGCATTTCCAAGAAAAGTGCAGTCGCGGTTTTCTGGCCGAAAATGCGAAAAATCAAAGACTTAGAGCATGTCCGGTGAACACGTGCTCACCGGACATGCTCTAAGAAACGGGCAGATCTGGCCTCGGCTCAGGTCTGCATGTCTCATCAATTGAACCTGCCGATTGCTTCCTTTGTTCCGCCTCAACAACAATTCCAGCAAAAGCACCGGCCAGCATTGCCTATGGACCTTTGTGAAAAAGAGGCCGGTTTTCATCCGATAAACTTCGCCTTCTCGATTCCAGACCAACCACACCCAATGACAGGAACATCGTTCCAACTCCCGGGTTAGAGGCCCATGCCGTCTGTCCCGACCCATGCCGCGACGGCCACCCATAGCTTACAAATCCCGACGTTTACGGATTGGATGCTCATGACCGTCAAACCGCTTCTCATCGCACCGCTCGCCCTCCTTTATGCTGCTTCGGTTTCGGCGCAGCAGGCCCCACAGATGCCGCCGCCAGCCGTGCAGACACCGCAACCGCCAACCCCGGCGAATAATCAGGCAAAAGCCCCAACGCCGCAGGAGTTTGCAGCCCAGGCAGCTGCGGCCAATCTCTTCGAAATCAAAGCCGCCGCCATCGCAGACCAAAAAGCGCAGAGCGAGGCCGTGAAGGCCTTCGCAAGGCAGTTGGCTCAGGACCACCGGCGTGCCCAGGCCGAACTGGTGGAAGCGGCAAAGTCGGAGAACATCCAGTTGAGCGAGACCCTGCCGGAAGAACAGCAAACCCGCCTTGAGGCCTTGGAGGCCGCCCCCGATCAATTCGACGCGGCCTTCTTGTCGGCCCAGGTCAATATGCATGAACAGGCAATGCGGCTGATGTCCGCCTATGCCGATCAAGGCAAGGCAGGCCCTCTCAAGACCTATGCTGCTTCGGAATTTGCGACCCTGCGCATGCATTTTCTCCGCGCCCAGAGTTTCAGTCAATAATATTGGCGAGGAACAAAGACGTAAAAACGGAGTTCGAGACCAGCAAGGAAGGACATGCAAGCGATTAATCATAAAAAAATCGCCAGAAACTGTCATTCTTAGTCTAATTATCTAAAACAACAAGGAGGCCTATCATGGCAGAGAAGACGCTTGAGGATCTTTTTTACGAGACCTTGAAAGATATTTACTACGCTGAACGCAAGATCTTGAAAGCCTTGCCCAAGATGGCACGCGGCGCTCAGGACCAGAAGCTGAAACAGGCTTTCGAGCAGCATCGGGATGAGACCGAAGGTCAGGTGGAGCGGTTGCAACAGGTCTTTGAACTGATCGGCAAACGTCCGCGTGCGAAAACCTGCCCGGCCATCGACGGCATCCTGGAGGAAGGTGAGGAAATTCTGGAGGAGTTCAAGGGTGCGCCCGCGCTCGATGCCGGCCTTCTGGCTGCCGCCCAGGCGGTGGAGCATTATGAAATCAGCCGTTACGGCACGCTTCGGACTTGGGCTTCGCAACTGGGCCTGAAGGAAGCGGTCACCCTGCTGGATCAAACCCTGGCGGAAGAATCGAAAACCGATGAAAGCCTGACGAAGCTGGCGGAAACCGCCGTCAACACCGCCGCCCAGAAGAAGAAGGCGGCCTGATATCGCACATGTCTTTTCCCCATCCCGCCCGAAAGGGCAGGGGTGGGGATTTCCTTATACCAATTCTTCATCAAAAAAAGCCGGCCCGCAGCGCGGGCCAGGTTTTCATCAACACTTCAGAGCATTTCCGTGAAACCCTGAAAGGCGCTACAGCGCCGTGCGCCATATATGGCGCACAAGGGTTCGCTGTAGCGATTTATATTTGCTGCATAATTTTATTCTTAAATCGATTCCGATTTAAGGAATTATGCAGTAGCTGTTTGTCATCTCAGTGAGCGACATGATCCTCGACAGCCACTTTCATCATACGGCCCAGGAGATCCTGCTTCCGCAGGATGACCCGGCCAAGCCGCTGGTGGCGTGCGTGGCTGCGGGCGGCCTCCATGGCCAGCCGGTCATTCGGATAGGTCGGCGAGGGGGTGCCGTTGACGATGAAAATCCAGCCGGTGGGCTCAGGCAGAATATCGCAAAACACTTCAGGCATGGGTGGGGCTCCTCCATTTATGAAGCCCTAACCCGTTATCGCCACCAAAGTTCCACATCTATGGCAAAAATAAAGCAGGTTCCTCTATCCTGCTCCGCAGCGTTCTCCACACCGCAAAGACAACCTTCTGTTTATGCCGAGATTGGTACTTCCGCAGCATGTTCCGCCTGCCGCTTGGCCGCGTAGCGCTGCGCGATGACCGCACAGGCCATCAGTTGGATCTGGTGAAACAGCATGATCGGCAGGACAATGGCGCCGATGCTTTGCCCGGCGAAAATGGCGCTGGCCATGGGAACCCCGGAAGCGAGACTCTTTTTGGATCCACAAAAGGTGATGGCAATTTCATCTTCCCGGGAGAAGCCAAGTGCGCGGCTGCCAAAAGTGGTGATGACCAGAACCAGAGTAAGAAGAACGATATTGATCGCCAGAACCATGGCGATATCCCCAAGATCGAAATTCAACCAGATGCCCTCGATCACCGCTTCACTGAAGGCGGAATAGACGACCATGAGAATGGAGCCCCGGTCGATCGGCGCCAGAAGCTTCTTGCGCGCCCGCACCCAATTGCCGATCCAGGGCTGCAGGAGCTGCCCGGCCAGGAAGGGCAGCAGCAATTGCACAAAAATCTGCGATACCGCATCCAGCGACACACCGCCATGACCACCCGCCGAGAGCAGGAGCCCGCAGAGCAGGGGGGTGAGAATCATGCCGAAAATATTGGAGGCAGAGGCGGCACAGATGGCGGCAGGCACGTTTCCGCCAGCCATGGAGGTAAAGGCAATGGACGACTGCACGGTAGACGGCAGCACGCAGATATAGAGAATGCCGAGGTAAAGCGGTCCGGGCAGAAGATCGTGAAAGAGAAAGCCCAGGCCGAGGCCCAGGAGCGGGAAAATCGCGAATGTGGTGGCCAGAATGACCAGATGCAGCCGCCAATGCAGAAGCCCCGCCAGCACCACATCCCGAGACAGCCGCGCCCCATGCAGGAAAAACAGGGCCGCGATGGCAAGTTTCGTCGCAAAGGCAAAATAGTGGGCCGGCTGGCCGCTGACGGGCAATACGGAGGCAAGCGCAACTGTGCAGACAAGCAGAATGGTGAAAGTATCGGGAAGAAAGCGTTTCATAGGAAAACCAGCCGATTCCGCGGCCTGTCCGATCGTGCGGGTTGTCGGATCAGCCTGAAGTTCTTGTTCTCATGCATGTTCCGGGAAAAACCGCAGGCAGAATTTCTGGAAATGCTCTTGGCTGGCCGAACCTAGGGCAAACTGCCGCAGCATGCAATTTCTCTCTTGCGCAGGTCAGTCATGCAGGAATGTCAAGCAATTGCGTCGCATCCGCCAGATAAAGGGCAAGCCTTGCCTCATCGGCTTTCTGCTCCGACTTTGGCTTCACGGCCTCAAGGTGCTCCACCACTGCCCGCCTTTTGTCCGCATCCTTGACCTCCGACAGCGCCAGCACATGCGGGTGAACATAGCTTGTTCTACAGATGGCCGGCGTGTTGTGCAGCGCTTCGGCAGCTGCGGTGCAGATATCTTTGATGGTGGGCACACGCTCCTGCCGTAGGGCAGAAAATGCCGCGCGGAAACCGGCAAGCGTGCCACCCCAGGTCCGAAAGGTTTTGGCCGACACAGGCTGGCCGGCAATATCACCGAGATAGGCATTCAAGCGGCCAGAGTCGATCCGGTGCAGGGCGCCATGCTCATCGACATAGGAGAAGAGTTCGCGTCCCGGCAAATCGGCAATTTCCTCCAGGATTCGCTGAAGCTTGGGATGTTTCAGCCGGCGGTGCACCTTCTTGCCGCCTTTTGCCGTAAACTTCAGGAGTATCCCATCTTCACCGAAGCTCAGGTGCCGTTTGAGAAGCGTCGTTGCGCCATAGGTCTGATTTTCACGCGCATAGGACTGATTGCCGACACGGATATGGCTGGCATCGAGCAGCGCAGCCAGGGCTGCGAGAAGAAAGGTAGGATCATCCTTCGGGTCTGCGAGATCCCGGTCAATCTGACGACGCATCCGGGGCAGGACTTCCGCAAAGGCGGCAAGATCCTGAAATTTCAGCTGGGAGCGCCAGTTCTGCCAATCCGGATGATAACGATATTGCTTGCGCCCTCTCTGATCAAAGCCGGTCGCCTGAAGATGACCGCGCGGATCGAGGCAGATCCAGACATCGCGATAGGCCGGGGGCAGACCGAGCGAAGTGATACGTTTCAGCATCTCCGGATTCTTGAGAAGAACGCCGTCAGGAAGCTTGTAGCAGAAGCCGCGCCCCCGCCTGATCCGGCGAATGCCCGGTTCGCCGTCACTGACATAGACCAGGCCTACCAGGTCCAGTTCTTCGAGAAGGGGAGACATCGCAGATACTATTGTCATGGCGGGAGTAACCCGCTCAACCGCAGCCGGTTCCCAGGCCGGGAACAAATGCTGCCCCTTGCCGTTGTCTGCCAGGATATAGCAGCATCTTGAGAAGGGAGCGCAAGACGCCGCCGATGGATGTGAAGATCACCCGTGACGCCGACCCATGGCTGATAGATTGGCAGGATCATGGTCTTGCTGCGGAAGCTGCTATTTCCCGCTTTCTCAGCCTTCCCGCCATGGAAGTGGAGGATATGGTTGGCCGATGGTCCGGCAGCGAGTTGACGACCTCTCATCCCCTGGATGGCATGCTGCCGAAATTCGGCTGGTACGGAAAATGGTTTCTGTCCGCCGAGGAAGGTCATCCGCTGATGATGAAAGACGTCTTCGGCTTTTATCCTCTCAATCCGTTTTTCATTCCCCTGCGATTGATCGCCGCCCAGCGTTGGTTGTTCGACCATGCCCCGGGTCATTGGCTGGTCCGCAATGGCGGCAGGCTGTTTGCGGCTTCCCGCCCGAAGGCCCGTTTGCGGCCGGTAGCACTGGGTGGCACCGTTAGCGCGGCGATGATCTATGATGAGAAGCCGATCGTCGATCACTTTCGCCGGATCGACGGGCGACGCTGTCTGGGACTGATGGATTATCGGGATTTTGATCGGCCTTTTTTCTTTCTTCTGACACGGGAAGACGAAATTGCCGAAAACACCGGGAACTAATCGCCTTTCCCCGAGTTAACCGGCGCTGGGTCGCGCCGCCGATCCCTTGAAGGAGCCCGAAGAGCAATGTTCCATTCCCATCCCTTTCCTTCACACCAAGGCAAATACGCCAGGTGACTCCATCCTGCCGCTTTTGCCGGTCATGCTGACCCGGTCGAAAGGGCCGCAACAGTTAAAAAGCCTTTGCCGCTGGAACGCTGGAAACCAATCCACGCCTGTACTTTCTTGTGAAATGCTCAAGGATCTTCGATGAATATGACGGTTATCAATGGGCGCGCCGCGCTTGCGCTCGAAGCGGACAGCCGGCTGCGCCTTGGCATGCTGGGCGCAGGCCGTGCAGCCCGGGAATGCATGACGGCCTTGTCACGGACGGATTTTCTCGAAATCTCTGCAATCGGCGAGACTGAACCCGCTCGCGCGCAGGCGGCGCTCGCCCTGGCACCTGAGGCGGAGCGGACGCTCGATCTTTCCGGGCTCCTCGCCCGGGAACTGGATGCCGTGGTCATCGGCAGCAACAGCGTCAGCAATGCCGAACATAGTCTTCTGGCACTGGCGCGATTTCTGCCAGTATTTTGCCTGCGTCCCATCGGTCGCTGCGCTGATGAGGTGCAGGCTGTTGTCGATGCTGCCCGCTCCCTCGACAGGTGCCTGCAGGTGGATTTCGCCTATCGCGACAACGACCGAGCGGCGGGCCTGCGCCAACAGTTCAGGCAGGGATCCCTGGGCGCCGTCAACCGCATCCGTATCGATGCGCATCTTGCCACACCGTTAGAGGATGCCGAGGCCCGTCATGTGAGGCTTGCCGAATTCTGGCATCATCTCATCGATCTGCCGCTCTGGCTTCTGGACCATCCGGCAGTGACGTCCTTGACCGTTGGCGAGCCGAGCCCCGAGCGGATAGAGGTGCAGATGGAACTCGAGGGTGGAGTGCGTCTCGATATCGTCAGCCATATCCATCAAAGCCGGGAGGAGGGGGAGTTTCTCAGCCTTGCACTTGGCACGTCGCGGGAAGATCAAAGGTTGTGCCTTTCGCGTGGCCGGATCAATGCGCTTCTCGGCATCCTGCCCCCGGGGGCTGCATGGCCGCAAACCCTGCCACCCGCCCAGGCGGCTACGCGCTGGGCCCGGAGATTGCTGTTGGAGCAGGGCTTCATCGGTGAAAGTGAAATGATGATCTCGGTCGCCAAACTGGTCGATCAGGTGATCGGCCCCCGTTAAAACGTTTCACGCCCTAACTCTTTGTTTTTGGGAATTTCCAGACGAAAATCGGATTCCACTTCTCCCAGAAATACAAAAAAAGCCGGGGCAAAGCCCCGGCGCGTCCGCTGCTCTCGACAACGTCAGGCGATAAGAACACCACGGCTCGAAGATGCCAACGCATCCTCGCCTTGAAAGAATTTCGAATATCTCAAATGCATCAAGGGCTTGAGATATTCGAAAGGGGAATACGAACGGTCATCTTCAATGACCGTTCGTATAACATCAGAAATCGTCTTCGTCGGCCACGCCCAATTCCTGGCGCAACTGCTGCCTCGCGCGGTTCAGGCGGCTCTTGACCGTGCCAATAGGGCAACCGCAAATTGCTGCAGCATCTTCATATCGTTCACCCAGCATGACCACCAGAATGACAACCTCCCGATGATGAAGCGGTAGCCGGTTCAGCGCCCGCCTCACCTCATCCGACTGAACCGACCATTCCTGATTGGCCTGCGTGGTGAGGCTGTCGGAAAGCACGTCGTCAATTCCCACCGTTTCCCGGCTGCTTTTCTTGGCCCGCGTGCAGAAGGTGTTTCGCATAATGGTAAAGAGCCAGGATTTCAGCCTTGTGCCGGGCTCAAACTTGTCGAGATTGGCCAGAGCCTTGGCCAGCGTTTCCTGAACAAGATCATCGGCGTCCTCTTGCCGTCGGCAAAAGGTGCGCGCAAAAGCGCGCAGGGCTGGGATCAATTCCACTACGGCATCAGGATCAGTCATATCCGCGGCACGCTTCGGCAAGCCTGCTGTCCTTCCAGTTTCATGGTATCGCCAAGGTGTTTCCAGGAAAAGTGCGAACCGGTTTTCCCCCGGAAACATGGAAACACACTCAGGGCATCCTCAACACCCGCGTTAAACGCGAGCAGCTTGCGGGAGTTCCCGCGTGTTACAAAAAAAGCTGGATGGCAAAGTCTGCAGGATGGTTGACAGGTGTCAACGCTGTCAACTTTTCAGGAGAGTGACTGCATGATCACTTTTTCATGAGCTTTATTAATTGAAAATAAATCAATTTTAAATTGCTTTTGCGTTGCACAAAACGCAAAATATGCCGACCCCCGAACGGAACACTTATCGCCAATCCTGCGTTCTAGAGCGCATAACGGGAGACAGGAAATGAAGCCATTCGACAAGGAGTGGGTAGAAAAAAGGGCCTACGCGCTTTGGGAAGAAGAGGGCCGCCCACATGGCCGCGACGCGATCCATTGGGATCAGGCCTATCAGGAATATCAAGCCCTCTCGCAGTCTGCGGCGAAAACCAAGGCCGGTACGCGCCGCCGCGTCCAGAATGCCGCTGACGTGCGCCAGAGCCCGGAGGCAGAAATGGCCGATGTCCCGCAGGATCCCGTTCCTGTAACAAAGCCGAAGCGTAGCAGAAAGGGTTCGTAGAATGAGGCCGCTCAGCCATTGCGAAAACGCTGAAGAAACCGGGCCCAAACTGCGTTACATGCCGGGCCGCAATGGCCGAAATCAGGAACCGCCCATGCAGGTTCTTTCCGTAACATCGGAAATTTTTCCCCTCATCAAAACCGGTGGTCTGGCAGACGTAACAGGCGCCTTACCCAAGGCGCTGACACGGTTTGGCATTTCCACCCGTACTCTTGTCCCCGCCTATCGCCCACTTCGGGCGTTGATCAGAGATTGCCCGCCACTGATCGAATTCGAGGATCTGCTTGGCGAAACGGCGTCACTGTATGCGGTGGAAATCGAAGGCCTGGAGCTTTTTCTTCTGGACGCTCCTGCACTCTTCGATCGCCCCGGCGGACCTTACATCGCCGATAACGGTCATGATCACCCCGACAACTGGCGGCGCTTTGCCGTCCTGTGCCTTGCGGCGGCTGAGATTGCCGCCGGTAGCTTGCCTGGCTGGCAGCCAGACCTCGTTCACACCCATGATTGGCAAACCGCCCTGACCTCCGTCTACATGCGGGAGATGGATTGCAAGGTGCCCGTGGTGCTCACCATTCACAACCTTGCCTTTCAAGGACAGTTTTCCTCGTCTCTCCTGTCGTCCATCGGCCTGCCACCTTCGGTCTTCAGCACCGAGTGCCTCGAATATTATGGCGATATCTGCTATCTCAAGGGCGGATTGATGACCGCAGACATCATAACGGCCGTCAGCCCCACCTATGCTCGAGAAATCCTCACCGCACGCTTCGGCATGGGCCTGGAAGGCGTCCTTGCTGCCCGGCGCAGCAAGCTGTGGGGGATCGTCAACGGCATCGATACCGAGATCTGGGATCCGTTGCAGGATCCGCATCTCTTTGCCCGTTTCGATCAGAAAACCATCAGCCTCAAGCGCCTGAACAAAATGGAGCTGCAAAACAGCTTCGGCCTGAACAATGACGATGGCCCGCTTTTTGCCGCCGTGACACGCCTGACCTGGCAGAAGGGCATGGATATGCTGGCGGAAGCCGCTGATGAAATCATTCATGGCGGCGGCAAGCTCATCATCCTTGGCCAGGGTGATCACGAGATTGAAGAACAGTTGAAGGCGGTTGCCGATCGCTATCCGGGCCGGATGGCGGTCCAGATCGGCTATGATGAGGAAACAGCGCATCGGCTTCACGGCGGCGCTGATTCTGTCATCCAGCCATCGCGTTTCGAACCTTGCGGCCTCACCCAGCTATATGCCCTGCGATATGGCTGCGTGCCCGTGGTGGCCCGCACCGGCGGACTGGCGGAAACCATTATCGATGCCAATGACGCGGCTCTCTCCGCCAAGGCGGCCACCGGCTTCCAGTTTCACCCCGTGACCACGGAGGGCTTGCGTCATGCGCTCCGGCGCGCCCTGCATGCCTATGCCTCACCAAAGGAATGGCGGCGCCTGCAAATTCAGGCCATGCGTGCCAATTACAGTTGGGAGCGCAGCGCCGAGCAATATGCAAATCTTTACGGCAATCTCGTCAAGCAACCGGTTGTGCGGAAGAATCCACCCGCCCGAAGGCTACTGTCATGACAGACAAGGAAGATACCTCGTTCGACCTTCAAGGCCGTATGAATGCCCATCGGGAATTGCTGATTGGGCTCCTGACGGCCGGATTGCAGGGGCAAGGGGCATTTGAGCGCCTTGTTCAGCAGCTGGAAGCCGACAGTGTCTTCCGGGACGGTCAGGAGGATCCGGGAGCCGTCCCCAATCGTGCTTTTCGAGAAGCAGGCAGTGCTGCCGCGGAACTCAAAATAATTGTCTACGCCGCCAAAGTCAGGGTGAACGCTTCACCCATGGAATAATAGCCGGCCGCCGCATCAGTTAAAACTCGCAGAAAAGTGCGTCGAGCAGCGTGTTTGAGCATAAAACGCGCGTTGTTTCGTTATCATTGCCGTAAAAAAGCTTTGCCTTTTGATCAGATGAAGCGTGCGGGCTGATGGCGCGCCGATAATTTTGTGACATCGGTGTGATCCAGACCCTGAAGGGCCGCGTATTGGATATAATGAGTCAAACCACAACGGCGTGGCAAAGAGACACCTATGACGGATAAGACAAAGGACATTAAAGTGTCATCCGGCGGCCAGTTGGACCTGGACAGCAAACTCCAGACCCTGTTGCATGAGTTGGAAAGCGCGACCGTTCCGCCCCGAATCCTGGAATTGGCCAAGGAATTGCAGGCAGCCCTCGACGCGAAGAAGAACCCGGTCACCTAGAGCATTTCCAGGAAAAGTGTAGTTGCGGTTTTTCGTCCGGAAATGCGTAAAAACAAAAGCCTAGAGCACGTCCGGTGAACCCGTGTTCACCGGACGTGCTCTAGTATATTCGCAGCATGGGCATGGTGCGGCCCTAGGGTCAAAACTCAATCAGGATGGGTGTTCTGTTGAACGGGATGGGATTGAATGGCCGCGAACAAGCGCAAGGCAAGGCCCTGAGGCCTTGTCGAGCATTGTTCGCAATCAGTCGGCCCATCCCGCTCAACCCTTCGGGCAAGGCGTATTTTGCGCCTGCGGGTGTCGGAAAGGTTTAAAAATGATCGGCATTTCCTGCACCTTTCCTCCTACTCAGACACAAAATACGCCTTGCAGAACACCCATCCTGATTGAGTTTTGACCCTAGAGCGCTTTTCGATCTGATAGAATCAGATCGGCGCTCCAGGGTTTTCTTTTTGAAGCATAATCTGATCGATCCTCGTTTCACTCCGGTCGGATTATGCTCTAACGGGCGGCTTGGCTGCTCGTCTGGCGGAATTTTATCATCGTCTTTTCATTTTCCTTGAAAGCGCCAAAGTCCCTCCTCCTTTTGGTTGTGGTTTTGGGAACATTGCACTTGCATCCCGGTTAAGGCTTCCAAAGCAGCGTGAGAAAATACGGTTGATGTCCAACCGTATGCGCTCAGCGTCTGCGTGGAGGAAACGATCATGAAACATCAACAACCAACGCCCGGCCGTCCCGGGGAAACGTCGCAATGGCCACGCTGGGAAGGCCCGGATGAAAACAAACCCTCAGGCTATTTGCAGGGAGAAGCTGATATTTTCTCCGACCAGCACGACCACCGGGGGAAAGGTCCTCGCAATTACCGTCGCAGCGACGATCGGCTGATCGAAGAATTAAACGAGCGGCTGACGGAAGCGACCCGCCTCGACGCGACCCATGTGTCCGCGGTTGTTGAAAATGGCGTGGCAACTCTTGAGGGACAAGTGGAAAGCCGGGCCGCCAAGCGGGAGGCAGAAGATATTGCCCTCTCCATCCGCGGTATTGAAGATTGCATGAACCGGCTCAAGGTTCAGCCAGCGGGAGACCAAGAGCCCTCTCGCTCGTCGTAAAGATGCCGAGATCGATGAAAAGCAACTCCAGCAGGCCCGGAGACGGCGGTTTGATGAAAGCCGTGAGCGCGCCTTTGCCGGAAATGGCTACTGCATAATTCCTTAAATCGGAATCGATTTAAGGATGAAATTATGCAGCAGATTTAGAGTGTTACAGCGTCCTTTGTGCGTTTGATAAAACGCACAAAGGACGCTGTAGAACATTTCATTGTTACTAAGCATTTCCTGACGGAAAACCGGTTCCCACTTTTCCTGGAAATGCTCTACAGCAAGGAGCATCCCATGGCAGATATCATCTGGTTCGTCGCGGTGGCAATCGGTCCGCTCATGCTGGGGGGCGCTATTGCCTATGGCTTGTTGAGCCGTCGGGACCTGAGCAAAGACGAACGGAAGCAACAGCGCCGCAGCATTCGCGATCTCTACAACAAAAAGGGATCCTGAGCTCAAGCATCCTTCACCGACGGATTATCATCGACGGCGTGGCGTCTGAAACCCAGAAGCTCTGGCGCCAGGATCTATAGACAGGAAAGAGTTTTTCTCTGCAGGGGTTGTTCGATGAGCGCTCGGCGTTAAGGTGCAGGTTGTAGCCTGCCTGTTCCTTGTGTCTCTGGAAACGCCCCATGACCTTTTCCCGCAATGATTCTTCCGCACTGTGGTCGCTTGTCGATGCACACGCTTCAGCCTTTATCGCGCTCAGCGACCGCGTGTGGGACACCCCGGAAACCTGCTATATGGAAGAGGCCTCCGTGGCCGAACATGTGGCGATGCTGCGGGAACAAGGTTTTCGTGTTACGGAAGCCGTGGCCGGTATTCCGACGGCGGTCATGGGCGAGGCAGGGGAGGGCGGTCCCGTGATTGCCATCCTGGGGGAATATGATGCGCTGTCCGGGCTCTCGCAGGAGGCGGGCGTAGCCGAACATAAGCCGATTGTCGCGGGCGGCAACGGCCATGGCTGCGGCCATAACCTTCTGGGCTCGGGTGCGCTTCTGGCTGCAACCGCCCTCAAGGACTGGCTGAAACAGCAAGGCCTGCCGGGCCGGGTGCGCTATTACGGCTGCCCTGCGGAAGAGGGTGGGGCGGCAAAAGCCTTCATGGTGCGCCAGGGTGCTTTTGACGACGTGGATGCTGCCATCAGTTGGCATCCGAGTTCCTTCGCTGGTGTGCAGCGCTGTACCTCCCTTGCCAATATGCGTCTCGACTTTTCCTTCCATGGCCGTGCCGCCCATGCCGGTGCACATCCGGAGCTCGGCCGCAGCGCATTGGATGCCGTGGAACTGATGAGCGTCGGCGTCAATTACATGCGCGAACACATGCCCTCGGATTGCCGGGTCCATGCCGCCATTCTCGACACGGGCGGTATTTCCCCCAATGTCGTGCAGGCCTTCGCCAAGGTCCGTTATCTTATCCGTGCCCCGGAACTGGAAGGCCTGCGCACTCTCGTTCAACGCGTTCGCAAGATCGCTGACGGTGCGGCCTTGATGACGGAGACCCACGTCGAAGCGCAGGTGATCAGCGCCGTCTCC
Source organism: Allorhizobium paknamense (assembly GCF_030815125.1). Classification (GTDB taxonomy): domain Bacteria; phylum Pseudomonadota; class Alphaproteobacteria; order Rhizobiales; family Rhizobiaceae; genus Allorhizobium; species Allorhizobium paknamense. The sequence goes on along the minus strand of NZ_JAUSWH010000005.1, from coordinate 15,089 downwards.
AATGTGCTGCCAAATGGGCCGCTGATGGATGTGATGCAGGCCGCCTGGGAGGAGCTTGGCCCGCCGCCCTTCGATGCCGAGGATCATGCTTTTGCCGAAAGCATCCGCGCCGTGCTGACCGCAGAGGAAAAATCTGCCCCATGGGCGTTTGAAGGCATTGCCGAACGGGATGTGCCGCTTGCCGATTTCATTCTTCCCGCCCATGATCGGACACCGCTGCTCACGGGCTCCACCGATGTCGGCGATGTGAGCTGGGTGGTGCCCACCGTACAGGCAGACGGCGCGACCTGCGCCATCGGCACGCCCTTCCACACCTGGCAATTGGTTGCCCAGGGGAAAAGTCCCCTGGCCCATAAGGGCATGGTGGCGACGGCTAAAGTCATGGCGGCCACCGCCCGTGCCCTGTTTGAAAGCGACCATCTGCGCGAGGCAGCCTTGGCCGACCTCGTTCGCCGCCGCAAGGGCAAGCCCTATGAAAGTCCGCTTCCGGCAGATGCCAAGCCCCCAATTGCAGAAATGGGGGGCAGGGTGCCCAGCGCCTGAACCTGGACTTCAGGCCCGGCGAAGCGCTTTCGCAACACGGTGGATATGTTCCGCGCCAATGCCGCAGCAACCGCCGATGATCGTGGCGCCTGCGTCCGCCCATGAGCAGGCAAAGTCGGAATAGGCGTCGCCGGTCAGATCTTGCCGGGTTTCGTGCAGGCCTTCATTGGCCGCACTTTCGCCCTGCTCGCCTTCAAAGGCATTGGCATACACGCCGATATCGATAGCACTGCCCCTGTCACGGAAAACGGCGGCGGCAACTTCAACGGCATTACGCATGATCTCGGGCTTGCTGCAATTGAAAAGCAGGGCTTCCACACCCGCCTCCGCAGCCCAGGCCGCCGCATCGGCCACCCGCTCACCGGAGCGCAGCTTCGGCACGCCATCCGAAAGCTTGGCTGCCTCATCCTCCAGCGTGAAAGAAATCCAGACCGGCTTGCCCGTTTGCGCCACGGCAACCCGCACGGCCTCTCCTTCGGCGATCAGGCTCAGCGTTTCCCCCAGCCAGACATCGGTGAAGGGATAGAGATTGCCCACCAGCACAGAAAGATAGTCCTGAACGGTCGCGGGATTGAAGTTCTGCGGCTCGTAGGAACCAAAAATCGGGGGCAGGGAGCCTGCCACCTTGATTTTGCGATCCGTCACAGCATCCGCCGCCGCGCGAGCAAGTTCTCCGGCAAGCCGGATCAACGCCGGCCCCTGCTGCTGAAAGCGCTCTTCTCCAATATGGAAGGGCACGAGTGCGTAGCTGTTGGTCGTCACGATATCCGCACCGGCGGCAATAAATTCGTCATGCACCTGCCGAACGATCTGCGGCGCATTCATCAGTGCCAGCGCCGACCACTCCGGCTGCTTCAATTCGGCCCCAAGACGCAAAAGCTCCCGGCTCATGCCACCATCGAGAATACGCAAGCCTGTCATTTCCATTCTCCCGAAAGCCTGCGGGCCTTCCCCAGCACGGCGTTCCATTACAAATTCCACTCATAAAGTCGCAGTCACAGGCGCCTCACCGCCGAAGAGGCACCTGCGCTTCCATCAGCCGGAAGGCACGGGCGATCAACGCGGTCAGCGCCAGATAGAAAACCGTGACGACGAGCAGCGGCTCATAGACCAGCAGCGTGTCCTGCCGGACCTTGAAGGCCACCGCATAGAGATCCATCACCGTCACAGTGAAGGCGAGGGGGGTCGCCTTCAACTGCATGACGACCTCGCCCGCGATGGTGGGCAGCGCCATGCGGATCGCCCGAGGCAGCCAGATACGGCGGATGAGGGTGAAGCGGCTCATGCCGAAAGCACGGCCCGCCTCCAGTTCTCCCTTCGGTACACCGAGAAGCGCACCGCGCAGCACCTCGGCCTCATAGGCCGCATAATTGAGGGTGAAGCTTACCGCCGCGAAGAAAAATCCTTCCCGAAGGATTGGCCAGAATAGGCTCTGGCGGAGCCCGGGTATCATCGGCAGCAGAGAGCCCACCCCGTAATACAACAGCCAGAGCTGAATAAGCAGCGGCGTGCCCCGGAAAAAGGTGCAATAGGCCCGCGCCAGAAGCCGCACCGCCGGGCCACCGGAAACCTGCGCGAAGGCAAGCGCAATAGCCAGCAGAAAGCCGAATCCGACGGAAATCACCAGCAGCAGCAGCGTTTGTCTTGCGCCGCTCAAGAGCAGAGGCCAGTAGGAGAAAATCCATGAAAATTCCATGGCTTACCCCTCAGGCCAGCGCCGGCTGGCCGCGCCGGACCCGCCGTTCGATCAGCGTGAACACCGCGTTCGAGACCAGTGTAATCAGCAGATAGAGCATGGCGGAGGCGAGGAAGAAGATGAAGTAATGCTTGGTTCCGGCACCTGCGAGGCGTGTCGCCAGCGCCAGTTCCTGATAGCCGACGACAGCCACAAGCGCGCTGTCCTTGGTGATGGACATCCAGAGATTGGCGAGACCCGGCAGGGCATTGGGCAAAAGCGCCGGAAGAATGACACGCCGGAACCGCAGGACAGGGCCCATGCCAAAGGCCTTTGCCGCTTCGATCTGCCCCACGGGTATGGCCAGAATGGCGCCGCGCAGCACCTCCGTCATATAGGCGCCCTGCACAAAGCCGAGAACGGCCACTGCCGCCAGAAAACCGTTAACCTCCACCTGCGGCAGACCGAGCGCCGTCAGCAGACGGTTCAGCCCATCGGTCCCGGCGTAATAGAGGCCAACGATCAGGATCAGTTCCGGCACGGCGCGGATTGCGGTGGTGTAGCCATTGAGGCAGAAGGTTACCAACTTGCCACCGGACAGTTTGCCGAGCGCGCCAGCAAGCCCGAGCAGAAGGCCGATGGCAAAGGCGCCACCGGAAATGGCAAGGGTCGCCGCGGCTCCGGTCAGCAGTACGCCACCCCATCCCGGAGGATAGGGTGACAGAAGCTCGAAAATGCCTTGGGGAACACTTGCCATGAGAGAACCGGCTTACTTCGCGCCGTAAATGTCGAAGCTGAAATATTTCCGGGTGATCTCGTCATATTTGCCGCTGGCGCGAACGGCCGCGATCGCCGCATTCAACTTTTCCTTCAGCGCCTGATCGTCCTTGCGCAGACCACCGGATACGCCCGCACCCAGAATTTCCGGGTCATCGGCAACGTCACCCATCTTCGCGCAGCAATCCTTGCCGGCATCGCTCTTTAAGAAAGCATCAAGCGCCAGCGAATCGCCGAAGACATAATCGATGCGCCCGGCGGAAAGATCCTGAAAGGCTTCATCCAGCGTCTGGTAGGTCTTTTCTTCGGCAACCTTGGAGAAGTACTTCTTATAGTAATCGGACTGGATGGTCGAAACCTGAATGCCGATGGTCTTGCCCTTCACATCCTCGGCGGTGGCACCCGGCTTCTGGTCCTTGGGACCGATCAGCGTGCTCGGCGTATTATAATATTTATTGGTGAAGTCGATCACCTTGCGGCGTTCGTCGGTGGCGGACATGGAAGACCAGATGACATCGAACTTTTTGCTCTGCAAGGCCGGGATCAGACCATCCCAGGACAGCTCTACGATCGAGCATTTTTCCTTCATCTCGGCGCAGACCGCCTCCATGAGGTCGATCTCCCAGCCCTGCCATTTGCCAGAGGCATCCTTGGCAAAGAACGGCGGATAGGACTCGTTCATGATGCCAAATCGAACATCGGCATGGGCGGACAAGGCCGAGAGCGACAGCATGGCGCTGGTGAGCACGGCGGAGAGGAGTTTCATTCGCTATCTTCCTTTTCGAACAGCATTGGCGACGACTGATCCGGTTCTTCGTCCCGAAGCGCCGCATGGAGCGATTAAAATGAGAGCGCTATTCGATCTGATTGTATCAGATCGGCGCTCTAACGTTTTTTCTGAAGCATAATTTTATCGATCCTCGTTTCACTCCGGTCGAATTATGCTCTAGAGCGTTTCATTCTTTCACGGAAACATTGAAACGCTCCAACTCTTTGTTTTTACGTATTTCCGGACGGAAAACCGGTTCCCACTTCTCCTGGAGATGCTCTAATGAACGAGCCCGCCGGTAAACTCCCGGCAACGCGCACTCAGCGCCTGTCCGAAGATCTGCGCCGGCGGACCTTCTTCCTCAACCCGGCCCTGATGCAAGAACAGGACATGGCTGGAAACATCACGGGCAAAACGCATTTCATGCGTCACCAGCAGCATGGTGCGCCCCTCCTCGGCCAGATCGCGGATAACCTTCAGCACCTCGCCGACCAGTTCAGGATCGAGCGCGGAGGTCGGCTCATCGAACAACATCACCTGCGGCTCGATGCAAAGCGCTCTGGCAATGGCTGCACGCTGCTGCTGGCCACCGGAGAGAAAGGCCGGATAGGCATGGCGCTTATCATAGAGCCCAACCTTGTTGAGAAGCGCTTCCGCCCGCTCCATTGCCTCCGCGCGCGGGACGCCCAGCACATGGACCGGTGCCTCGATGACATTTTCAATCACGGTACGGTGCGCCCAGAGATTGAAACTCTGAAACACCATTCCAAGACCGGTCCGCAGGCGTTCCACCTGGCGCCGGTCGGCTGGCTCCGTCCGGCCCCGCCGGATGCGGGTCCCGATCTCCTCACCATTGATGCTGACGCGGCCCTGATCCGGTATCTCCAGAAAGTTGAGGCAGCGCAGGAAGGTACTTTTACCGGAACCGGAGGAACCGATAATCGAGATGACATCTCCCTTCGCGGCCCGCACAGACACCCCCTTCAGGACCTCCTGCTCGCCGAAGCGCTTGTGAATGTCATTCGCCTCAAGGGCGAAAGGGGTTTTTCCTGTCATAAAGGATACCGGGCTCCAACGTCTCGCGGACAATAATAGCCATTTTCTGCATAATGTATGCGCATAAATGCTCTTTACGCGCCAATAACCGCGAAAAAACGTCTCTCGCGCGGTTTTATCGCAGAAAGGCTTTTCGCTATCTTGTCAGACAGCTTGACAACGTGCACATTCAGCCCGCGCATCCGGCAGTGCAAGGATGTGGCCTGATCAAAAAACGGGAATACGGGTTCGTCAATAAAGGGGAAGCGTTCCGGTCCGGAATGCATAAAAGTCAAAGGCATGCACGAAAAATTGCAACCGGAAAGAGATTGCCATTATCTCCCGGCTCTCCATGTCCTTTGAATAGAATAACGACAGAACATACGGGAAGGTGGGGATCGATGGAACGCTTTGACCGGTTTGACCGGGAAATCATCGAAATGGTACAGCGCAACTGCCAATTGAAAGCGGAAGCCATTGCCGAGCAGGTGGGACTTTCCACCTCTGCGGTACAGCGACGGCTGAAGCGGCTGCGCGAGGAAGGGATCATCCGGTCCGAAATCGCCGTGATCGACCGCAAGGCAACGGGTCATCCCATGGTGTTCATTGTGGGTATGGAGATCGAGCGGGACAATTACGATGCCCTGGCGAAATTCAGGATCTGGGCGGAAAAGCAGGATCACATCCAGCAGGTCTATTATGTTACGGGACAAGTAGATCTGATAGCAATCGTGACGGCCCGGGACGTCGAACATTACGATGACATCGCCGCCCTGATCATGGCGGAAAATCCGCAAATCAGGCGCATGCACACCAATGTCGTTCTTCGCGACGTCAAACTCGGCCTCTTCATCCCGATTGCCGAGGAATGAGGACGGTGATCCGAGAGGGTTCAGACGCCCCTGGGAGAGTCACATCCTCAAAATGCCATGGTCAGCGCCTGCCCGGCTGCCGTCACCAGATAATAGGAGAGGATACAGGCCGCCACGGCCACCAGCAGCGCCAGCATCACCACCAGGCCATCGCGCTCGGCAAGGGAAATGGCAATCAGGATGACAGCCAGCGCCGGCACGGTGTTGCCGAAGGGGATGGGCAGGGCGATCAACACCGCCAGCAGCATGATCGGCAGGCTGAGCACCATCCGTGCCGTCTTGCCGGTCAGAAGACCGAAACGTCCGGCTTCCAGCCAGCCTTCCGCTTTCATCACCCAGGGATGACCGATCCGCACCATGGCTTCAATCACCTTGAGCGGCAGCTTGCGCCTGCCGATAAAGCCGGGAAAGCGCAGTCTCTCCGCCCCAAACAGCATTTGCAATGCAACGAGCACCATACAGGAGCCGAAGACCATGCCGAAAGGTCCGGGCAGGGGGATAATCGTCGGCAGCGCCAGCATCAACAAGGTGAATGCCACGCCGATGCGGCCGCGATGACCGATGATTTCTCCGATTTCGATACCGTCCTTGCGCCGGGCCCGCTCAAGAATTTCAAGCAGAAAATCCGAACCGCGCAGACCGGGCTCCTCGGAGGCCTCCCGGCCTGAACCATGAGATGAATGCGCCATGATCAATCCGTGCAGCCGCTTTCACGCAGCGCCTGTTGGTGAAGAGACCGCAACAGGCGTACCGCATCGTCCTGGCTGATCATCAGGTTCAATGCCTGAAAATCCTGCTGGATCTTCACGATCAGATCCTGGTCGCCTTTGACAATGTAATCAGCAAGATGCATCTGCCGGGCGTAGCGCGTCAGCGCCGCTCCGGAAAGCCCCATGCGCTCGCCGGCCCAATAGCCGAAGAGAATGTTGCGCCGCGCGCGGATGGCATCCGGCGCATCGTCGGCTGCCCAGTCGGCCTCCGCCATCTCCGCCTCAATCCCATGGGCCGTGACTTGCATGGTCATCTCTCCGATTTTCCTTTCAACAGAATCAAGCATTGTCTTGTTCCCCATCCGCACTCAAACGCTGAATTGCATCACGGCAGGCCGGATCAGTTTCGCCAGCAAGCGTCAGCGGATCGGTCCAGCCAATCGTCATGGACAGGGAGGTTCGCACCGCCCAGAGCGGTTCCGCCACTGCTTTTTCGAGCAGAGCTGGTGTGGCCTGCCTGATACAAAGGCTTGCCTGCTCCACAACGGCCGCTGAACCTGCAAAGCTCTCGGCACGGCTGCGAAACTCAGCCTGCACAGGATCGATGATGAAGACGCTCATGAGGGCCGCAATCCACTCAGCCATGGTCGCCTCCGCGGAAGCACGGGGCGCCAGGAATGGAAAAGGGCAGGGGAGGAATAGCGAGTGTGGTCAAGACAAAGTCCTTCGCCGGCACCATCTGTCGACAAAGGTCCGACATCGCAGAAGCGCCGGCGGCTGCTGCCAGAGGGGCCCGGACCACGGGATGGCTGCAAGATGGGAGGCAATCCCGGCTGTTTCAAGGCTGGCCCATGGAATTTTCGGCGCCTTTGCAAGGCATTGCTGCGGCAGATGATCAGGAGGTGGCAAAACATCACCAAGCATCTGAAACGCTCCGCCTTTGCGGCCCATGGAACGGCCGTCTCATTTTCTCCTCAAACCGATTCCGATTTCTCGAATTATGCAGTAGGCAAGGGAAGGGTGACGCAAGTGATCGCGCCCCACATTCGACTTGCCTGACCTGGAGCCGACGCCAATGCCTGACAACAGCTATTTCACTGCCCTGGGTGGACTTCCACCCCAGACCCAGACCCTTTCGGGCAAGGCCGTGTTCAAGACCGCCTATGCCGTGATCCCCAAGGGCGTGATGAGTGACATCGTCACCAGTTTCCTGCCGTATTGGCACAAGGCTCGCGCCTGGATCATCGCCCGTCCCATGACGGGTTTCGCCGAGACCTTTTCACAATATATCATGGAGGTCGCGCCCGGCGGCGGCAGTGACAGGCCCGAGGACGATGCACGCGCCCAAGGCGCAATCTTTGTGGTTGAAGGTAAGATTACCATCACCCTCAAGGGCGAGCGTCATGAACTGGTGCCTGGCTCATTTGCCTTTCTGCCTGCCAATTCCGGCTGGGGCCTCAGGAACGACAGTGAGACCTCGGCGAAATTCCACTGGATTCGCAAAGCCTTTCAGCCGGTCGACGGATTGGAGCCACCTCCGGCTTTCTTTACCCACGAGAGTGACCACCCGATCTCGATGATGCCGGATACCAATGGCGCCTGGGGAACGACACGCTTCATCGATCCCAATGATCTGCGTTATGATTTCCACGTCACCATTGTTACCTTCGAGCCCGGCGGCATCATTCCCTTTATGGAAACCCATGTGATGGAGCACGGGCTCTATGTTCTCGAAGGCAAGGCCGTCTATCGTCTGAATGACGACTGGGTAGAAGTAGAGGCCGGGGACTTCATGTGGCTCCGCGCCTTCTGCCCCCAGGCCTGCTATGCGGGCGGCCCCGGTCGCTTCCGCTATCTGCTCTACAAGGATGTGAACCGCCACGCTCGTTTGTGGTAAGCGGGCCTCGCCCCTTATTTCAAGGCTCGAAGATGCTCACGCATCCTCGTCTTGAAGGAATTTCGAATATCTCAAATGCATCAGGGGCTTGAGATATTCGAAAAGGGAATACGAACTGCCATCTTCAATGACTCTTCGTATTACACACCGCTGACCAGCAACGAGAGGGGATGGGCCTGCAGAAGTTTCCCCAACGCAATATCCTGCCCGGAAACCCGCTCGCCGGACAGGATATCCCGGAACGCGCAGCTCGCAATGCGCGACGGCAGACGCAGTCGGCTTTCAGCCAAGATAGTTTGATCCAGTAGCAATTCCTCGCCCGTCAACAGCTTCAAGACTGAGCGGGGCGCCAGCGTGATGGCGATCGCGCCGCCACTTTCCCGCATGAAGGCAATGAGATGCTGTGCGGCAGGGCCTTCCACTGAAACCGGCTCATAGTCACCTTCCGTAAAGAGAGACTGCGGAGCCTCGGCCCGAAGATGCAGGCAGGTAGCGATGAGCCATGCCTTATAATCTTCAAAACCCGCGATATCGCGTTTGGGGGCACCAGACGGCGGCAAACGGAAATCCACCACTCTGCGATTATCCGGATCGACCAGCGAAAAATCCGAATGTTCACTTCCCTGATAGATATCGGGAACACCCGGAGCCGTCAGCTTTACCAATGTCTGGGAGAGCGAATTCAACAGCCCAGCCCGGATGAATGGCAGCGACGTAGAATGGAAATCTGCGATGAACGCCTGATTGCCACGATCGAAGAAGCATGCCGCATAGGCCTGAACGGCCTGCTCATAGGCCTGATTTTCCGCTCCCCAGTTGGTGCGAAGCTTTGCTTCCCGCAGGGCTTTGGTGAGATACTGCGAAAATCGCTTGGGTAATTCGCCCGGAAAATCTGGCGCATCCGGCCCCTTCAGTGGCCACACACCGAGCAGCGCCTGATAGAGCATCCACTCCATTTCCGGCTCCGGCGCCACCCCGTCAGGAAGATGCTGAAGCCGGCCCTTGTTGATCTCGCGCCACCGTTCTACCCCCGCGATCCACATTTCAGGCGCTTCAGCAAGCGCATAAAGGCGCGCCCGCGCATCCTCGCCGCGTTTCGTGTCATGGGTGGAAGTCGCCAGCAGGGCAAAGGGCGCAAACCGACGCCGCTCCTTCATAGTGGCATGGAAAACCTCCAATCCGCCGACATGGCTCGGATCGCCTCCGACTTCATTCAGTCCCAGAAGCACGTTCAGCCGATAGAAAAGGGTGTCTTCCAGCGATTTTGCCATGATCGGCCCGCCCAACTGCTGAAACCGCGCCCGGAACCGGCGAAGCATGGCCGCGTTTTTAACGGGCAGGGGACCCTGCATAAGGCCGCATAAATAATCGATAGCCGGAATAAGCGCTGGCGGCGAGGCCTGCCTTGCCCGCTCGGCCGTCTGGGCGAGAAGAGCCTGATCCTCAACCGTCAGGCCCTTTTCATCGGCATAGGTCCGGTAGACGGGCAGTTCCAGCACAAGCGCACGGATCGCCGCCTCAAGATCCTCAGGGGAGGGGCTCGCGCAATCTTCCGCGTTGCAGTTGGCGGCAATGGCTGCCAGAAACCGCACTTCGCCGGCAAAGTTCACCGTCAACATCTGGCTCTTTGCGGCTTCAAGTTGGGTGCGGTAGGGGCGGCTATCGCCGCTCATCCCTTGATAAGCCGCTTGCAGGCGCGCCAACCCGTCTTCCGGGACAAGCGCATCAGCCATGCTGGATATGAACTCATAGCCCGTGGTCCCCTCCACCGGCCAGTTTGGGGGCAAGCGTTCATCTTTCTCGAGAATTTTTTCGACAAGCAGATAGACATCAGGACCAACGGCCTCGCGAAGCCGGTGGAGATAGCCGGTCGGGTCTGCCAAGCCATCGATGTGGTCGACGCGCAGTCCCTGGACAAGCCCGTCCCGAACCAGATCGAGAACCAGCCTGTGACTGTGCGCAAAGACCTTTTCATCCTCGACCCGCAGCCCCACCAGTTCCGCGACTTCGAAAAACCGCCGATATGTCAGATGATCCTTCGCCTGGCGCCAATCGACCAATCTGTAAGGCTGCATCTCATGCAGCGCTGTGAGAAAGCCGGGCTGCTTTCCCTTGGCCGCAAGCACAGTGTCGAGAGCCTTTTGATCTTCTGAGGACACGCTCAAGGCCTCGCGCGCTTCCTCCCAAAGATCTGGCGAGCCAGCGGCTGCACAATCCCGCAAATCCCGCGCGAGCGAAAGATCACAGCCCTCCAGGACAAAAGCCCAGCTTGCAGGCGTCAGGGGATAAAACAACTCGTAAACCTGAAACCCGAGGCGCCTGCGGCTCCTATCAAAAACAACGGTGACTTCACCCGAAGCTGCAAGGCTATCGAATGACGTACCAAGAAAGGGCAGGGTCAGCGGCTCCGACCAGTCAACATCGAAGTAATCAGCAAAAGGACTCTGCGTCCCCCACTCGATAATGCTGAACCACCAGTTGTTGCTCAAGCTTGACGCCATGTGGTTCGGAACGATGTCGAGCACCAGTCCCAGCCCCGCAGCGCGAAGCGCCTCCGCCAACCGCCGAAAACCGGCAATGCCCCCGAGACTGGGGTCTATTTCATTGAAATCCGTAACGTCGTAGCCATGCCCCGACCCATCAGTCGCCGTGAATACGGGGGAAGCATACAGGTGACTGATCCCTAACGCCTGAAGGTGCGGGATGAGCCTTTCCGCCTCATGGAACGTCATGCCATTGCGAAACTGTAAACGGTAGGTTGCACGGGGGAGGGTAGAGGGAGCCATGGACGATCCTCATCGGTTGGAGGCAGCCCGAGAACGAACCGGTTCAAGTCTTTGTTCCTTTTGATGTCATGGAACAAATTTCCGTGACGCCCGTTTCGCAAGCGCGAAGTGGTGCGGCATGCTGCCGGGGGATTTTATGGACGTGATGGGTAAAGCCGAGAAAACGCGTTTGAGCAGGGCCGAAAAAATCATTGTTCCCGGGCGCAATGCCTGGCGCAGCGGTGCGGCAGACAAGGCAGGCTTTCTGGTGGATGGCGCCGAATATTTTGCAGCACTGGAAGAAAGCCTGTCCCAGGCCGTCGAGCAGGTTTTTATCGTTGGCTGGGATTTCAATCCCGATATCAAGCTGCGGCCCGACGATCCGCAGGCGCCGACCCTGGGCGAGCACCTGCTGGCGCTGGTCGAACGCAAGCCAGACCTTAACATTCACATTCTCGTCTGGTCCATGGGACCGCTTTATTCCGGTAAATCCTTCAAGATCCTCAAACGTCGCCGCTGGAATGCCCATCCTCGGATTCGGTTCCGGCTGGATACGCGTCATGCCGTTCGCGGCTCTCACCATCAGAAATTGGTGGTTATTGACGATGCGCTGGCCTTCGTTGGCGGCATCGACCTGACGGCCAAACGTTGGGACACCGCAGATCACCGGGCGGACGACCCCTTGCGCATCACACCGAAACAGGAGCCCTATGAACCCGTCCATGACCTGCAGATGGCCATGACGGGAGAGGCCGCCGAAATCGCTGCAGATGCCGCAAGGCGGCGGTGGTGGCAGGCAACCGGGGAAGATGTGATCCGCCCGCGCTGCCATAGCCTGCCACTGCCCCGGCAAGCCCGTCACATCTTTTCAGACACTGAAGTGGCGTTTTCCCGAACCGAGCCACGCATCCGCAACAGCGAAGGCTTCCGGGAAAGCTACCGGCTGACGCTGGATTGCCTGGCGAGCGCCAGACACCGGATCTATATCGAAAGTCAGTATTTCGCCTCCGCCGAAATCGCAAAGATTCTCGAAGGGCATCTATCGCGACCGGATGGACCTGAAATCGTCGTCATCACCACCCGCACCTCCCATGGCTGGCTGGAGAGGGTCGTGCTGGGCGAAAACCGCGACCGCATGATCCGTAAGCTCAAGCAGGCCGATCATTACGGTCGCTTCCGGGCTTTCTATCCGGTTGTCCCGGCTGGATCGAAAGGACATCAGGAAGTACTGATCCATGCGAAGCTGCTGATGATCGATGATTGCTTCATCCGCATTGGCTCCTCCAATCTCAACCAGCGCTCCATCGGCCTCGACACGGAGCTCGACGTAGCCCTAGAGGCCAGTGATGAACGGGAGACCTTCGTTCTGGAAGGCTTGCGTCACCGTTTGCTCGCAGAACATCTGGGCCAGTCCGCCACCATGATCGAGAAAACGTTCCGCCAGACGGGTTCACTGGTGCGCACCATCGATCAGTTGAATATCGGCACAAGAGGCCTCCGACCTTTTCCGGGCACGAACGCGCCGGGCAAGACGGCCCTGCATTTTGCTACGGGTTTGGTGGATCCGCGCGCACCGTGGTGGCCGCTCCAGTCCTTTCGCCCCTTGGAAAGACTGAAAACACTGCAACCGCCGCATCTTTCCGACCAGCCATCCGGCGAAAAAGCTCGGTAAGATTGAACTTACAGTTTTAGAAAGTAAGAGCGCCGATCTGATTGAAAAGGTCGGCGCTTTTACGTTGATCCCCGCACTTTTTAAAGCAATCCCAGCAAAAGTGCAGCCTCGGTTTCGCGTCCGGAATTGCCTAAAAGCAAAAGGTTGGAGCATTTCCAGAGGGAAATCTGGATTTCATTTTTGCTAGAGCGTTTCATTGTTTCACGGAAACAATGAAACGCTCTAAATCTTTGTTTCTACGCATTTCCGGACGGAAAACCGGTTCCCACTTTTCCTGGAAATGCTCTAAACTCCGGCTCGCTCCAGACGCGCATCATCCGACCGTGCGTGATGCGCATCGGCGGACTGTTTTTCGTTTGCTGTCGCGGCCTTCCACTCACTCCAGGCCAGAACTGCAGCGCCTAGGGGCAGAGGAATGAAAAAGTAAACCACGCGAAAGGCAATGAGCGCGCCAATCGAAGCGTCTTTCCCCATCAGGAATGAAATCGTTGCTTCCATCACCCCCAGGCCGCCAGGAACATGGGCGACCAGCGCAGACAAATTTGCCATGACATAGGCAGTGGTGGTTTCAAAATAGCCAGCCTGAGCGCGCGTCAACCAATGCAGACATGCGGCCACACTTGCAAAGTTGGCGATACCGACCAGCACCTGCAAAACGGCCAGGCGTGCATCCGGCAGAGTAAACTGCCACTTGAAAAGCTTGACGGTGCCCCGCAGCCACCAACAGCAGACGAGGTAAAGAGCGATCAGTGCCAGGCAGCCAATTCCAATCCACCGAGCGATCGTTGCACCCATCCCGCCGAGCTTTGCGGCACTTTCCGGCAGCAGCACCAGACAAATCCCACCGAGAGCAATCAGACCAATGCCGACGGTGGCTCCGCAAAACAGGATCACCTTGGCAATTTCCTCGGTACGCAAACCCCATCGCGAATAATATCGGTAGCGAACGGCTCCACTCGAAAGAGCAGCCAGTCCAATGTTATGGCCAATAGCCAAACTTGTGAAAGACGCCTTTGCCGCCTTGCGCCAAGGCAAGCGCCGTCCGGCATAGATCAAGCCGAGATAATCAAAGCCCGTGAGGCAAAGATAGGAAAGCGCGCAAAAGAAAAGAGACAAAAGAAAGCCGGAGAGCGGAATGGCAAGAAGTGACTTTTCAATGTCAGCAAGCGTGAACTGGCTCAGCGCCCGATATGTCAGCCATAGCGCGACAGCAGTGGCTGCCAGCATCAAACCATTCAAAGCAATTTTCTTACCCATGAAATTCGCAAGCTCCCGTGTTCCGCATCGGGAACGTTTTGCGACTTCAAGGGTTCCCTGATATGACTTTAAAGCTCGATTTACCACCGCCTTCTTTTCGTCTTTTGACATACAATGTGCATAGTTGCCTGGGCACAGATCGGCGCCGTGATCCTGAACGGATCGCTCAAGTAATTGCCGAAGCCCGCCCCGATATCGTCTGCCTGCAGGAACTGGACGTCGGGCGAAAGCGCTCATCGCATCGGGATCAGGCTCAGGAGATCGCCGCCCATCTTTCAATGAACTCCTATTTCCACCCAGCGCTGCATATCGAAGGCGAGGAATATGGTGATGCTATTCTCACTGCGCTGCCCAGCAGATTGGTCAAAGCGGGCGGCCTGCCTTCGATCGGAGAACCACGGGGCGCAATTTGGGTCGAAGTCATGGTTGAGGGCAGACCTGTCCACATTATCAATACGCATCTTGGCCTGCGCGGCGGCGAACGCGTTGCTCAGGCTGAAACGCTTCTCGGCTCCGATTGGCTCGGAGCGAAAGCGCTGGAGGAGGGTAATGTCGTCCTCGCCGGAGATCTCAATGCTGTAAGACGTTCGGCGGCGTTTCGAATTCTGAATACCGAACTTTCGGATGCCACGAGCTTTAACAATGCGGGAGGGAAAGCGCGGCCGCAGCCGACCTTTCCCTCCCGCTTTCCTGTCTTGCGGATCGATCATATTCTTCTCGGAAAAAGCGTAGCGGCACAGTCGACACGGGTGGCCAGCAATCCGCTGACTCGCAAAGCGTCTGACCATTTGCCGTTGCTTGCGGAACTGCGATTGCTGGACCTGGAATAATCCGCCCCACAAGGTCAGTTCCATAACGCGTCTTACCGAACTTTGAACTCACAGGGGGTGGGTTCAAGGATGAAGTGCGACTTGCGAATGATACCAATGGGTTGTCACTCGCAAGGAGAATGCAATGGAACGCACCTACTCCCACATTGACCTCGATGAACGTCGCAAGATTGCTCGCTGGAGAACGGCTGGCCTCAGTGTCGAGGTGATCGCCGAGAAACTTGGTCGACATCGCTCTACGATCTTTCGAGAGCTCAAGCGCAACATGTTCGTCGACAAGGTCGTCC
>NZ_JAUSWH010000004.1 GCF_030815125.1 Allorhizobium paknamense | reverse complement strand
CTGCACTGCCGTATCGGATGATGCATAGCTGACGGTATCGGAACCGTCACCGCCGATAAAGGTATCCGCCCCGGCGCCGCCGACCATAAGGTCGTCGCCAGTGCCGCCATTCAACGTATCATTACCTGCTTCACCATTCAGGACATCATTTGATCCGCCGCCGCTGATAACATTGTCACCGTCATCGCCTGTCAAGGTGTCGCTATAGCTTGAGCCCAAGATGTTCTCGATACTTATAAAGGTATCGCCATTTGCATTTGATCCAGACGCTGTGCCGGTTTTTAGATTGATGACGACGCCGGGCGTATCAGTGTAACTGATGGTGTCGGATCCCTCACCGCCGTTCAAAACATCCGCACCAGCCCCGCCGATCAGCGTGTCATCGCCTGCGTCTCCACTGAGTGTATCATTTCCTGCGCCCCCATTCAGCGTATCGTTTCCGCTTTCGCCATTCAGCGTATCATTGCCCGCAAGCCCCGAAATCGTATCGGCATTGGAAGTGCCCGTCAGGACATCATTTGCCGCAGTACCTGTAATCGTCGCCATTAGCCCACTCCTAATTGCAGTGGGTTGATCAGTGGCAGTTTCAAAAAAGGTTGTACAGGACTAAATTTAACAATTTTTAATTGCTAATATAAACACTTAATGATGATCGATATGCGGTTTATGAAACACATCGTCGGCGGGTGGAATGGCCTGGCGTTCGATCATCCGGTGCACGCGCGGCGGGCTTGAGCCCTTGTGCAGTTCGCTCAGGCGGTCGGTGATTTCGGCGTCGGCCTTGGTGCGGCGGTGGTTGTGGCGCACGTAATCCACCCAGGTAGGGGTGTGGTAAGTTTCGGTCCAGAGATCGGGATTTTCCAGGTCGCGCATCAGCGCCCAGTTGCGCGCGCCGTCACGAATACGGATGCGGCGGCGCTCCACCATGACTTTGAGGAATTCCGGTACGTCCTTGTCGTCGATCTCGAAATCGATCTGGATGACGATCGGGCCGCTGCGGGGGCGGATTTCCAGATGCAGCGGCGGTTCGTTGAAGCGGTTGAGCGGGTTAAGATCCAGCGTGGCGAAGGCGGGCATGGGCAAAAGCCAGCCGATGCCGACGCCGAGGATCATCACCAGGCCGGAGATCACCAGCGCATGGCCGGAGGAGCTGTTTTCCGCCACCATGCCCCAGATCCAGCTGCCGCCCGCCATGCCGCCGAACGTGGCGGTCTGATAGAGGGAGAGCGCGCGGCCCACCACCCAGCGCGGCGTGGAAAGCTGGACGACCGTGTTGAAGAGCGAGAGCGAGAGCACCCAGCAAGCGCCTGCCAGCACCAGCGCAGGCGCCGTCAGCCAGAAATGGTTGCTGACGCCTGTCACCGCCGAGGCAAAGGCGAAGCCGGCGAAGGAACAGCGCACGATATCCTCGCTTGTCAGCAGTTCGCGCACCTTGGCATTGGAGAGCGCGCCCCCGATCGCGCCGACACCGAAAGCGCCCAGAAGACCGCCATAGACCAGCGGCCCGCCGCCCAGATGATCGCGGGCGATCAGCGGCAGCAGCGAGAGAATGGCGGTGGCGGCGAAACCGAAGAAGAAGCCGCGAAACAGCACCTTCATCAGATTGGGCGACATCGACATGTAGCGCAGACCGGCGGCAATGGCCGTGCCCAGGCTTTCGCGCGGCAGGGCGTTTTTCGGATAGACGGGCTTCCACCGGAACAGCGCATAGATCATCGCCAGATAGCTGATCGCATTGACCAGGAAGGCCATGGCCGCGCCCGCCACCGCCACGATGACCCCGCCAATGGCCGGACCGACGCTGCGGGTAATGTTGAAGCCCATGCTGTTCAGCGACACAGCGGAGGGCAAATCCTCCCGCGAGACGATATCACCGACCGAAGCCTGCCAGGAGGGACTGTTCATCGCCGTGCCGCAGCCGATCAGGAAGGTGAAGGCCAGCAGCGACCAGGGCGTCAGCAATCCGAGATAGGTGAAGACCGACAAAAGCGCCGAGACCGTCAGCAGGAAGATCTGTGCCGTCAACATCAGCTTGCGGCGGTCGAAATTGTCGGCCATGGCGCCCGCGATCAGGGAAAACAGCATGATAGGCGCCGTGTTGGAGGCCTGCACAAGTGCCACCATGTCCTTGGAGCTGGAGATGGAGGTCATCATCCAGGCCGCGCCGACATCCTGGATCAATCCGCCGAAATTGGAAGCAATGCTTGCGCACCAGATCGTCAGGAAAACCTGGTTCTTGAAGGGCGCCAACGGGGATTTTTTCTCAGCCACGGGAAGGGGTCCGGTCATGATGATTCGAAACGGAGAGAAGTCGAGTATAGGGCGGGCAGCAGGGCCTGCCCATATCCGCTAGTGGAATGAATTTGACATTTGATACCCATTTGCGGCGATCTCGAGGATCAAATGTCACAATCAAACCACTACAGCGCCGTGCGTTTTATCAAACGCACAAAGGACGCTGTAACACTTTAAATCTGCCCTCCCTTGAAGCAGCCCAAATCAGGTCTTATTTGGGCAAGGTGCAGAGCCGATGTTTCTCACGCCTGCCGTTCATTCCCGAAAAGCTTGCATTTCAGCGACAATGGGCGTATGAAGGTCTCAAATTCTTGATCGTCAGATGAAGAGTGGGCCGCAAGGACCCGCTCTTTTTTATTGGCGATTGTCTGCTTTGATGTCTCTAGGAGGACAGGTTTGTCCGAAATTTCGCCCGCTGAAGCCCTGTCTGAACCCCGCCTGATCACGGAGACCGGCCTTGACCGCCGCATCGCCGAGATCATCGAGCCGGTTCTGACGGATATGGGCTACAAGCTCGTGCGTGTGCGCATGATGAACCAGAACGGCCTGACCATGCAGATCATGGCCGAGCGCGCCGATGGCACCATGACCGTGGAAGACTGCGAAAAGGTCTCCATGGCGGTTTCTCCGGTTCTGGATGTGGAAGATCCGGTCGATAAGGCGTATCATCTGGAAGTGTCCTCGCCCGGCATCGACCGCCCCATGGTGCGAAAGTCGGATTTCGAGCGCTGGAACGGGCATCTTCTGAAATGCGAGACCTCGGTACTGCTAGACGGCCGCAAGCGCTTCCGCGGCAAGATCGTCGAGGTTTCCGGCGATGCGTTCACGCTGGAGCGTGACCAGGTGGGCTACGGCGAAGAGCTGCGCGTGTCCGTGCCGTTCACGGCGCTGGCCGAGGCCAAGCTGATCCTGACGGATGACCTGATCCGCGATGCGCTGAGAGCCGACAAGCTGGCAAAGGCCGAGGCCGCCAACCAGAACGATACGCAAGACGGCGAAGACGACCAATAATCAAGAGGGATTGAAGCCTCGCCTCTGGCGGGTTTCAGAAATAACCGAAAACGCGCCAGCCGGGAGGGTTCCCGCGGCAGGAAGACGGAGACAGTAAGACAATGGCAGTCAGTGCTAACCGGCTTGAGCTGTTGCAGATCGCGGATGCGGTCGCGCGCGAAAAGGTCATCGACCGCGAGATCGTGCTTGCCGCCATGGCGGATGCGATCCAGAAGGCCGCCCGTTCGCGTTACGGCACCGAGACGAATATCCGCGCCGACATCAATTCCAAGACCGGCGAAATCCGCCTGCAGCGTCTGCTGGAAGTGGTGGAGAAGGTCGAGGATTATTCGACGCAGATCGCGCTGGAGTTGGCCCGCGACCGCAATGTCGATGCCAAGCTCGGCGATTTCATTGCCGATCCGCTGCCGCCGATGGATTTCGGCCGTATCGCCGCCCAGTCCGCCAAGCAGGTCATCGTGCAGAAGGTGCGCGAAGCCGAGCGTGACCGGCAGTTCGACGAGTTCAAGGATCGCGTCGGCGAAATCATCAACGGCACGGTCAAGCGCGTCGAATATGGCAATGTCATTGTCGATCTCGGTCGTGGCGAAGGCATTATCCGTCGCGACGAGATGATCCCGCGCGAAACCATGCGCTATGGCGACCGCGTGCGCGCCTATGTCTATGATGTGCGCCGCGAGCAGCGCGGTCCGCAGATCTTCCTGTCGCGCACCCATCCGCAGTTCATGGTGAAGCTCTTCACCATGGAAGTGCCGGAAATCTATGACGGCATCATCCAGATCAAGTCCGTGGCCCGCGATCCGGGTTCGCGCGCCAAGATCGCGGTCATTTCCAATGACAGCTCGATCGATCCGGTCGGCGCCTGCGTTGGTATGCGCGGCTCGCGCGTGCAGGCCGTCGTGGCCGAGCTTCAGGGCGAAAAGATCGACATCATTCCCTGGTCCGCCGATCCGGCGTCCTTCATCGTCAATGCGCTTCAGCCTGCCGAAGTGGCCAAGGTGGTTCTGGATGAAGATGCCGAGCGCATCGAAGTCGTGGTGCCGGATGAGCAGCTGTCGCTGGCCATCGGCCGTCGCGGCCAGAATGTCCGCCTCGCTTCGCAGCTCACCGGCTGGGATATCGACATCATGACGGAGCAGGAAGAATCCGAGCGCCGCCAGAAGGAATTCAACGAGCGCACCAACCTGTTCATGGATGCTCTCGACGTGGACGAAATGGTCGGCCAGGTGCTGGCGTCCGAAGGCTTTGCCCAGGTGGAAGAGCTGGCTTACGTCGATCTCGACGAAATCGCCTCCATCGACGGCTTCGATTCCGACACGGCGGAAGAAATCCAGAACCGCGCTCGCGACTATCTGGACAAGATCGAGGCGGAAATGGATGCCAAGCGCAAGGCGCTGGGCGTGACCGACGAGCTTCGCCAGATCGACGGCATGACCTCGCGCATGCTGGTGGCGCTGGGTGAGGACGGCATCAAGACGGTCGAGGACTTCGCAGGCTGCGCCGCCGATGATCTTGTCGGCTGGACCGAGCGTAAGAATGGCGAGACCAAGAAGTTTGAGGGCCTGTTCTCGAAGTTCGACGTATCGCGTGCCGAAGCCGAGCAGATGGTTGTGCAGGCCCGTCTTCTGGCCGGCTGGATCACCGAAGAGGATCTGGCCGCCGAGCAGGCTGCCGCTGCGGAAGGGGAAGAAGAGGAGGCCGGTGAGGCTGACGAGGCGTGATGGCCTCGCACGACGCCTCCAGGGCCGATGCGCCGGTAACGGCTGACGGGGCGGAGCGTCCGCCGCGGGAGAAGGGCAAGGGCGGTCAGATCGACCGCACCTGCATCGTCACCCGCGAGGAAGGCACGCCGGAAACGCTGATCCGCTTCGTGGCGGGTCCGGATGGTTCGGTGGTGCCGGATCTGAAGCGGCAATTGCCGGGCCGTGGCTGCTGGGTATCGCTGTCGCGGGCGGCGGTGGACAAGGCGGTCGCCAAGAATTTGTTTGCCCGCGCCCTGAAGGCGGGGGTGAAGCCCGACCGGGAGCTTGGCGCCCTGGTGGATGGTCTGCTGGTTCAGCAACTGGCCGGCATGATGCACATGGCACGCAAGGCGGGCCAGTTCGTCACCGGTTCCACCAAGGTGGATCTCGCCATCCGCTCGGGCGAGGCGCTGATGGTGTTTCATGCGGCGGGTGCCGCCGCCGATGGCGTCAGAAAATTGGACCAGGCCCGCAAGGCCTGGCACCTCGGAATGGAGACGGAGGCCGAGATACCGGCGCTCCGGCCTTTTTCCGAGCGTGAAATGGATGAGTTGATGGGCGAGAATGCTTTTATCCATGCTTGCGCGCTTGCAGGGCAGGCGGGTGAGGGTGTAGTGAAGCGCGCAACTCTGCTCGAAACCTATCGTGGCCAGATGCCTCGCCCTGAGGGCGGCGCTGGTCGAACGCAGCAATGACGCGGTCACCGGCGTATGCCGGCCACCGTGGTTTGAGGCAGTCTATGAACGGCGCGGTCTGATGGTTCCATCCGGCCTCGCTCGAAGGAACGGGAACGGAATGACCGACAGCAAAGACGACAAGACACTCAGCGTAACGGGCAAGAAGACACTCACGCTCAAGCCGACGGGAGTGAACCAGGGCACCGTGCGCCAGGATATGGGTCGCGGTCGAACGAAGGCCGTTGTGGTCGAGACGCGCAAGCGTCGTCCGACCCGTCCCGAAGACGAGCGCCCGCCGATCACCCCCGCCGCGCCGCGCGCACCGGAACCGGCTGCCCCGCCGCCCGCCGCTGCTGCTGCCGCACCGCAGGCTCAGGCGCCGCGTCCGGCTGCGCCCCAGCAGCAGCCGCGCCCGCAGCAGCCTTCCGGCAACCACAACAATCATCAGCACCGCCATTCCGGTCAGCCCAGCCGTCAGCAGCCGTCCTATGGTCAGAACCGCAATAACGATCGCAACAATGATCGTCCGCGCGGCGCTGTCCTGCACGATCTGTCCGCCGGTGAAATGGAAGCCCGCCGCCGCGCGCTGATGGAAGCCCAGGCCCGCGAGGTCGAGGAAGCCAAGCGCCGCGCCGAGGAAGAGGTTCGCCGCAAGGCCGAGGAGGCCGAACGTCAGCGACAGGCCGAGGAAGACGCTCGCCGTCAGGCCGAAGAAGCAAAGGCGCGCGCTGCGGCAGAAGCCGCAGCACCGGCACCCGCTGCCCAGCCCGAGGCCGCTGCCGCTGAACCGGCTGCACAGCCCGTGCGCCCGGCTGCATCTGCCCCGCGTCCGGCTGGCGCCCAGCGTCCGGCCAATGGCGCGCCGTCGCGTCCGGCTGCCGCTGCGCCCGCACCGGCGGCACCCGCAGCCCCCGGCTTTGTCCGTGGCCGCAAGGCCGATGACGAGGATGACGATCGCGGCGCAAACCGGGGCGGTCCTGCCCGTGGCAAGGTGGTTCGTCCCGAACCCGCCAAGGTTCCGGCCCGCACCAAGGGTGAGGATGAGCGCCGCCGTGGCAAGCTGACGGTGACCAGCGCCGCCGTGGACGATGACGGGACCGCCCGTGGCCGTTCGCTCGCATCCATGCGCCGCCGCCAGGAGAAATTCCGCCGCAGCCAGATGCAGGAAACCCGCGAGAAGATTTCCCGCGAAGTGGTTCTGCCGGAAACCATCACCATTCAGGAACTGTCGCAGCGCATGTCCGAACGCGCCGTAGACGTCATCAAGTACCTGATGAAGGAAGGCCAGATGATGAAGCCGGGCGACGTGATCGACGCCGATCTGGCGGAAATCATCGCCACGGAATTCGGCCATACGGTCAAGCGTGTTTCGGAATCCGACGTTGAAGAAGGTATCTTCGACGTGGCCGACGATGCCGGTGAACTGTTGCCGCGTCCGCCGGTCGTCACCATCATGGGTCACGTCGACCACGGCAAGACCTCGCTTCTCGACGCCATCCGCAAGGCAAATGTCGTGGCGGGCGAAGCCGGTGGCATCACCCAGCATATCGGTGCCTATCAGGTAGAGCAGAACGGCCAGAAGATCACCTTCATCGACACCCCCGGCCACGCGGCCTTCACCGCCATGCGTGCCCGTGGTGCGCAGGTCACCGACATTGCCATCCTCGTGGTGGCTGCCGATGACAGCGTGATGCCGCAGACCATCGAATCCATCAACCATGCCAAGGCTGCAGGCGTGCCGATCATCGTGGCGATCAACAAGATCGACAAGCCTTCGGCGGATCCGCAGCGGGTTCGCACCGCGCTTCTGCAGCACGAAGTCTTCGTAGAATCCATGGGCGGTGAAACGCTGGATGTCGAAGTGTCGGCAAAGAACGGCCTCAACCTCGACAAGCTGCTGGAAGCCATCCTGCTGCAGGCCGAAGTTCTGGACCTCAAGGCCAATCCGAACCGCACGGCGGAAGGTTCGGTCATCGAAGCCCAGCTCGACCGTGGCCGTGGTTCGGTTGCGACCGTGCTGATCCAGAAGGGTACGCTGCGTCCCGGCCAGATCATCGTGGCGGGCGACCAGTGGGGCCGTGTGCGCGCGTTGGTCAACGACAAGGGTGAACACGTCAAGGAAGCCGGTCCGGCCATGCCGGTGGAAGTGCTGGGTCTGTCCGGCACGCCTGCCGCCGGTGACAAGTTCGCGGTGGTCGAAAACGAAGCCCGCGCCCGCGAAATCTCCGAATACCGCCAGCGTCTGGCGCGCGACAAGGCGGCAGCTCGCCAGTCCGGTTCGCGTGGCTCGCTGGAGCAGATGATGAGCCAGCTGCAGACCTCCGGCATGAAGGAGTTCCCGCTGCTGATCAAGGGCGACGTGCAGGGCTCCATCGAAGCCATTGCCGGCGCGCTGGAAAAGCTGGGCACCGACGAGGTTCGCGCCCGGATCGTTCACTCCGGCGTGGGTGGCGTGACGGAATCGGATATCTCGCTGGCCGAAGCCTCGAACGCCGCCATCATCGGCTTCAACGTCCGTGCCAACGCCCAGGCTCGCAGCCTGGCTGAGCGCGAAGGCATCGAGATCCGCTACTACAACATCATCTACGATCTGGTGGATGACGTGAAGGCGGCCATGTCGGGCCTGCTCTCGCCGGAGCGCCGCGAAACCTTCCTTGGCAATGCCGAGATCCTCGAGGTGTTCAACATCACCAAGGTGGGCAAGGTTGCCGGTTGCCGTGTCGTCGAAGGCAAGGTCGAGCGTGGGGCTGGCGTGCGTCTGGTGCGCGACAACGTCGTCATCCACGAAGGCAAGCTCAAGACCCTCAAGCGCTTCAAGGACGAAGTCTCGGAAGTGCCGGTCGGTCAGGAATGCGGTATGGCCTTCGAAAACTACGAAGACATCCGCGCTGGCGACACCATCGAGTGCTTCCGCGTCGAACACGTTACGCGCACGCTCTGATCGCTTGCGCGAGACTTTTGAAAATCGCCGCGAAAGCGGCGGTTTTCTTTTTGAAGGACGAGGAATATTTTTCCTTGAGGGTCCGATCCCCATCCGCCTTTCAGAGCCGACGATCTGTATGCTCTGACAAAAAGGCCATAAACGAGACACGATATGAGCAAAGCTACTTCCTCTGCGCCGTCGCAGCGCATGTTGCGTGTGGGCGAACAGGTCCGCGCCGCCCTGACCCAGATCCTGCAAAGGGGCGAGGTGCGCGACGACCTGATTGAAAAGACAGTGATTTCCATCAGCGAAGTCCGCATGTCGCCGGATCTGAAGATCGCCACGGCCTATGTCACGCCTCTCGGCGTCAAGGATCATGATGGCGTGATCGCGGCTTTGAACCGGCATGCGAAATTCATCCGCGGCCGTCTCGGTCCGCAATTGCGGCAGATGAAATACATGCCGGAAGTGCGCTTCCGCGACGATACCAGCTTCGACAATTACAAGAAGATCGACGCGCTGCTGCGTTCGCCGGAAGTGGTGCGCGATCTTTCCGATGACGATTCCCAAGAAGACTGAGCCTCCATGTCCAAACCCAGAAAACCCAAGGGCCGCCCGGTTTCCGGCTGGCTGATTCTCGACAAGCCGGTGGATTTCGGCTCCACGGAAGCCGTGGGCAAGATCAAGTGGCTGTTCAATGCCCAGAAGGCCGGTCATGCCGGGACGCTGGACCCGCTGGCATCCGGCATGCTGCCGATTGCGCTGGGTGACGCCACCAAAACCGTGCCCTATGTCATGGATGGCCGGAAGATCTATGAGTTCACGGTGAGCTGGGGCGAAGAGCGCTCCACGGACGATCTGGAAGGCGAGGTGACGCAGTCCTCGACCGAGCGTCCGAGCGAAGAGGCGATCCGGGCGGTCCTGCCCGCCTATACGGGCATCATCCAGCAGATCCCGCCGCAGTTTTCCGCCATCAAGATCGCTGGCGAACGCGCTTATGATCTTGCCCGCGATGGTGAGACGGTGGAAATTCCGTCTCGCGAGGTGGAAGTACACCGGCTGACCTTGTTGAAGGCGGAGAAGGATCGAGCCTTCTTCGAGGTGGAATGCGGCAAGGGCACCTATGTGCGTTCGCTGGCGCGCGATTTCGGCCGGGAACTGGGCTGCTACGGCCATATTTCCGAATTGCGCCGCTCCTTCGTCGCGCCCTTTGCGGAAGAGATGATGGTGCCGCTGGAAGAGTTGGTGGAGCTGGAAAAGATCGAAGATCGTGACGAGCGCCTTGCCGCCCTCGACGCCTTCCTGGTCGATACCGGTGAAGCGCTCTCCGCCCTGCCGCAGATCCGGATTACCGACGATCAGGCCCACCGCCTGCGCATGGGCAACCCGATCATCCTGCGGGGCCGCGATGCGCCCGTGTCCGAGCCCGAAGCCGTGGCCTTTGCCGGCGGCCAGCTGGTGGCCATTGGTGAAGTGGGGCAGGGGGAATTCCGTCCGAAGCGGGTTTTCAATTAATCCTTTTCCATATGGAAAGACGAAGCAACGGCCTCTGGATACTTCCGGAGGCCTTTGTTTTTAGAGAGCATTGTTTCGAGAAAAGTGGGAACCGGTTTTCCACCCGGAACTAAGTGAAAACAAAGAGTTAGAGCATTTCAATGTTTCACGGAAACACTGAAATGCTCTAGAGAAAACGCTTCGGCGACTGTGCCGGAATGAGGCATAATCTCCACAATGCTTAATCGATTTTAACCATATTGACCGAATCGCGACAGGCTGCTTTCGCACGGAATTGACTCTCGGTCCGGACAATCTTAACGTTTTGTTAAGATTTTAAGGGACTGATCATGACCATCAGGTTGTTCGCCTCGGCATTGTTTCTGGCACTTCCCATTGTTTTTGCAGCCAAGGCAGGCGCGGTCGATGCATCCCGCGCATCCCCTTCCATGGTGACGGGCGCGGTGACCTCGCAGCCCATCGGTCATTATGAATTTTGCCAGCGTTACAAGGCCGAATGTGAAATCCGCACCCGCCCTGGCCCGGCCATGCAGGTTACGGCTCACGGTTGGGATGTGATCCGGCAGGTCAATCAGACCGTCAACAAGACGATCACGCCGATGACCGATATGGAGGTCTATGGCCGTGAGGAGTGGTGGGAATACCCCGTCGATGCCGGCGATTGCGAGGATTTCGTGCTGCTGAAGCGCAAGCGCCTGATCGAAGCCGGATTTTCCGTTTCAGACCTGCTGATCACCGTGGTGCGCAAGCCCGATGGCGAAGGCCATGCGGTGCTGACGGTGCGCAGCTCCGAAGGCGATTACATTCTCGACAATCTGGTCGACGACGTCAAACTCTGGACCGACACGCCCTACACCTATCTGAAGCGTCAGGCGAGCTTCGACACTGGCCGCTGGGTCACCATCGAAAATGGCAAGGATCTGCCGGTGGCAGCCCTCAAGTAGGAATCAGCAACAAAGCGGCCTGCCTAGAGCGTTTCATTGTTTCACGGAAACATTGAAACGCTCTAAATCTTTGTTTTTCCGCATTTCCGGACGGAAAACCGGATTCCACTTTTCCTGAAAATGCTCTAACAGACAGCCGCTTTGCACCTTGAGTTTGGTTGAGGCTTTTATCCTCTCAGCCCCGGTGCTTCCTGGCCGGTGCGCTCGACATATTCGCGATAGCCGCCATCATAACGGTGAATGCCTTCGGGCGTGAGTTCCAGCACACGATTGGAAAGCTCGGCCAGAAAATGCCGGTCGTGGCTGACGAAGAGCATGGTGCCTTCATAATCGGCCAGCGCCTTGATCAGCATTTCCTTGGTGTCGAGGTCGAGGTGGTTGGTCGGTTCGTCCAGCACCAGAAAATTCGGCGGATCGAACAGCATGGCTGCCATGACCAGCCGCGCCTTTTCCCCGCCGGACAGCACCCGGCATTTCTTTTCCACGTCATCGCCTGAAAAGCCGAAACAGCCGGAAAGGGCGCGCAGCGGCGCCTGTCCGGCCTTGGGAAAGCGCTCTTCCAGCCATTGCAGGATCGTCAGGTCGCCCTCCAGCACATCCATGGCATGCTGGGCGAAATAGCCCATCTTGACGCTGGCCCCCAGCGTCACCGTGCCCTGATCCGGCGCCGTGCTGCCTGCCACCAGCTTCAGAAGCGTGGATTTGCCAGCGCCATTGATGCCCATGATGCACCAGCGCTCGCGCCGTTTGATCAGAAAATCGAAACCGTCATACAGGCTGCGGCTGCCATAGGCCTTGTGGACATTTTTGAGGCTCACCACGTCATCGCCGGAGCGTGGGGCGGGCAGAAACTCGAAGGCCACCGTCTGGCGGCGCCGGGGCGGCTCCACCCGTTCGATCTTGTCCAGCTTCTTCACCCGGCTCTGCACCTGGGCGGCGTGGCTGGCGCGCGCCTTGAAGCGCTCGATGAACTTGATTTCCTTGGCCAGCATCGCCTGCTGGCGCTCGAATTGCGCCTGCTGCTGCTTTTCGTTCTGCGCCCGCTGCTGTTCGTAAAAGCCATAATCGCCGGAATAGGTGTTCAGCGATCCGGCATCGATTTCGATGATCTTGTTGACGATGCGGTTCATGAACTCGCGGTCATGCGAGGTCATCAGCAGGGCGCCCTCATAGGTTTTCAGGAAGGACTCCAGCCAGATCAGGCTTTCGAGATCAAGGTGGTTGGAAGGTTCGTCCAGCAGCATCACATCCGGGCGCATCAGGAGAATGCGGGCCAGCGCCACGCGCATCTTCCAGCCGCCGGAGAGCTTGCCGACATCGCCATCCATCATGTCCTGCGAAAAGCTCAAGCCATCCAGCACTTCCCGCGCCCGGCCTTCCAGCCCGTAGCCGTCTAGCTCTTCGTAGCGCGCCTGCACCTCGCCATAGCGCTCGATGATCGCATCCATCTCATCCAGCCGGTCAGGATCGACCATGGCGTTTTCCAGTTCCCGAAGCTCCGCCGCCACGGCACTGACGGGACCGGCACCTGCCATGACCTCGGCGACGGCGCTGCGACCCGCCATCTCCCCGACATCCTGATTGAAATAGCCGATGGTGACGTTCTTTTCCGTCACCACCTGGCCCTCATCGGGCTGTTCCTCGCCGGTGATCATCCGGAAAAGCGTTGTCTTGCCCGCGCCATTCGGCCCGACAAGGCCAATTTTCTCACCCCGGTTCAGCGCAGCCGAGGCTTCGATGTAGAGAATGCGATGGCTGTTCGACTTGCTGATGTTTTCAATACGGATCATGGGAGGCTCGGCGCAGGCGTTTCGCGGATATGCTGTGCGCCGCTATGCCATGGCCGGGCGGCGCTGTCACGAAACCATCTGCGTTTTTTGTCTTTACGCCTGTCTGTAGGGTACCTGGCGCCCGATTCCCTGAAAATGCTCTTTGAAACATTCAGCCGCTGCCGATCAAAATCCCCGCCGCCAGCACCAGCGAACCGCCCAGCACCACCTGGAGCACGGCGCGGAAGAAGGGCGTTTCCATGAAACGGTTCTGGATGAAGGCAATGGCCCAGAGCTCGATGAAAACGATGACAGCAGCCGTGACCGTGGCCGTCCAGAAATGCGGGATGAGATAGGGCAGCGCATGCCCAAGCCCGCCCAGCGCCGTCATGATGCCGCAGGCAAGGCCCCGCTTGATCGGCGATCCACGGCCGGAAAGCTTGCCATCATCATGGGAGGCCTCGGTAAAGCCCATGGAAATGCCAGCCCCGACCGAAGCGGAAAGGCCGACCAGGAAGGTCTGCCAGGTATCGCCGGTGGCAAAGGCCGCCGCAAAGATCGGGGCAAGCGTCGAAACCGAGCCGTCCATCAATCCGGCCAGCCCCGGCTGCACATAGGTGAGGATGAACTGACGGCGGGCGGTCGCGTCTTCCTCGGCACGGTCTTCTGGCGAAACGTGCTTTTCCATCAGCGCCTTGGCAACATCTTCATGGCCTTGCTCGGCCATGGCGAGATCACCCAGCAATTGCCGGGTGGCGGCATCCTTCACTAGCGTCTGGGCCTGAAGATAGAATTCGTAAGCCGTGTGCTCCATGGCCTCGGCCTCGGCCCGCATGTCGTCCAGCGAGAGCTGGGCGCTCAGCCAGAGTGGCTTGCGCGGCATGAAGCCCCGCACATGCTCGCGCCGGATCAGCGGAATAACCTCGCCGAACCGCTGCTGGTGCATGCCGATCAGCATGTTGCGGTGGGCATGCTCCACTTCCGCCATGTCCGCGAAGACCTTGGCGGAGTTGGGGAAATCCTGACGAAGCCGGGCTGCGAAGGCCGCATAGATGCGGGCATCGTCCTCCTCGCTGGAAATGGCCAGCGCCAGCACTTCCTGTTCGCTGAGGCTATCGAGGCGGCGTCGCGCCGGGGAAGAAAAAAGGGAAATCATGGAGCGCCCTCGCGGAAAACATCCGCCTTGAATTAGAATAATTCTAAACTAGAGGAGCAGGCTTGATTTCTCAAGAGCTGAAATGCCGCAGCCTCCTTATTTCTGATGCGCTTGCCACCAAGGGCGCACTCGCTTAACTGAAAGACATGACAGATGCCCTGACCGCCAGAGCCGCCCATAATGAAGCCATTCGCCAGCGTGCCGAAGCCGAGATGACGGCGCTCGGGATCGATGCTCGGGTGATTTCACAGGTGGTGGAGACGTTTTACGAGCGCATCGCCCGCCATCCGGCCTTGGGTCCGGTTTTCCAGGCAAGGCTGGAAGGCCACTGGGATGCGCATCTTCTCAAGATGAAATCCTTCTGGTCGTCCGTGGCCTTCAAGACCGGCGCTTATGGCGGCAAGCCCGTACAGGCCCATCTCAATCTCGAGGGCATGACGCCGGAGCTTTTCCCGCAATGGCTGGCGCTGTTTGCCGAGACGCTGGAGGATCTGGCGCTTTCGCCGGAAGCCCGGGCCTGGTTCATGGCCACAGCAGAAAGAATTGCCCGCAGTCTGGCGCTCTCGCTGTTTTACAATCCGGCGTTGGACGATCCGGCGCGGCACGCATAGAGCATCGGACCGAAAAGCGGTTTTTAGAAGCGCCGCCGCATCGCATGCGCCTTGTAAACGCCGAGAATGCGGACTTTTTCGGAGAAGAAGCTCAGCTCTTCCAGCGCCCGCTTGACCGGCGCATCGTCGGGATGGCCCTCGATATCGGCATAGAACTGGGTGGCGATGAACTTGCCGCCGATCTGGTAGCTTTCCAGCTTGGTCATGTTGACGCCATTGGTGGCAAAACCACCCATGGCCTTGTAGAGTGCTGCTGGAATGTTGCGGACATTGAAGACGAAGGTGGTGATGAAATCCTCTTTGTCATCGGTCCGTTTCTGGACCGCGCCATCGCGCGACAGAACGACGAAGCGGGTGACGTTGTCTTCCGAATCCTCGACATTTTCAGCAAGGATATCCAGTCCGTAGAGCGAAGCAGCAAGTCTTGGCGCAAGCGCCGCCATGCTGCGGTCACCCTTCTCGGAGACGAGCCGTGCCGCGCCCGCCGTATCACCGGCCACCACGGCCTTCCAGCCATGGCTGCGGATGATCTTGCGGCATTGGCCGAGCGCATGGATATGGCTGTGCACGCTGCGGATCTCCTCCAGCCCTACCCCCGGCAGCGCCATCAGCTGGAAGCGGATCGGCATGAAATATTCGCCGACGATATGCAGATGCGACAGCGGCAGCAGATAATGAATATCCGCCACCCGGCCCGCCAGCGTGTTTTCGATCGGGATCATCGCCAGATCGGCCTCACCGCTTTCCAGCGCCGTAAAGGCGTCCTCGAAGGTCGGGCAGGGCAAGGGCTCCATATCGGGAAACATGTCACGGCAGGCCATGTCGGAATTGGCGCCATGATCGCCCTGGAAGGAAATTTTCTGTTTCACTGTGATACCCTTTCAGCAGCCGGACAGGATGGCGCGCGCCTTTTCAAGGTCGGCTGCCGTATCGACACCGAGCGGCACCGTCTCAACGATTTCCACGTCGATCCGCATGCCCGCCTCCAGCGCCCGCAACTGTTCCAGCGATTCGCGCTTTTCCAGCACGGATGGGGCAAGGGTGACGAAACGCTCCAGCGCCGCGCGGCGATAGGCGTAAAGACCGATATGATGATAGAGCGGCCCTGCCCCATGCGGGGCCGTGGCGCGGGTAAAATAAAGCGCCCGCAGGCGGCTGTCCGATAGCGGCGAACCGACCACCTTCACAACATTCGGATTGGTCTTTTCCGCCTCGTCCTCGATTTCCACCGTCAGCGTCGCGATATCAACCTGCGGATTGTCCAGCGGGCGAAGGGCAGCCCGGATGATCTCCGGATCGATGGTGGGCAGATCGCCCTGGACATTGACGATCACCTCGGCCTCGCGCTGCGGGTCAGCCTTGCTGAGCGCCTCATGGATACGATCAGAGCCCGATTGGTGGCTTTCCGCCGTCATCACCACCTCGAAACCCGCCGCCTGGACCGTGTCGAACACGCGCTGGTCATCCACCGCCACGATCACCCGGCCGATCGCGGCCTCTGCGGCCCGCTTCGCCACCTGCACGATCATCGGCAGGCCGGCAATCTCCGCCAGCGGTTTTCCCGGCAGCCGCGTGGAGGCCATGCGGGCCGGAATGAGGACCAGGGTCTTCGAGGAAGTGTGCTCGGGCATGAATTCGCCTTCAAAAACAGGGGGTATCGCCAACAAAACCTGGCTGACTGGGGAACATAATCGGGTTGCAACTGTCAAGCAAAAGTCTTAGCCTTTTCATCAGGACATTCTGTTCGACCTTGCCCGCAAAGGCAGGATGCGGATTTGCGGGATTTGAAGAGCGGCTTATCCCGTCTTCCGCGGGCAAGCTGGCCCGTTTGCCATCCCTTTACGGTCGCAGGGCAGAATGTCGCAGCGTCACGGCACATTTTATGCTGTATCGCTGTTGAGGAGGCTTGTACGGTTGTCGATGTCTACGGACCGCATGGGGAGCGATCACCAATGAATTCATACGTTAATATGGGCGCGGGCGCGCTTTTGGGCACGATCTTCGTGCTGATGTCCGTGTCCATCGCGTCGGAGGGGATTTTTCACTCGCCGAAGCCCGAGAAGGAAGGCTATGCGATTGCCGCCGCCGAAGCGCCTGCCGCAGGCGGTGGTGCCGCCGCACCGGCAGCCGAAGTTCCGGTGGCCGAGCTTCTCGCCAAGGGCGATGCCAAGGCCGGTGAAGCCGTGTTCAAGAAGTGCACGAGCTGTCATAACGCCGAGAAGGGCGGCCCGAACAAGGTGGGGCCGAACCTTTGGGGCGTTGTGGACCGGCCCATTGCCAGCCATGAAGGCTTCTCCTATTCCGCCGCTCTCAAGGATTTCTCCAAGGGCGGCTCGGAAAAGTGGACCTTTGAGAACCTGAACCACTTCCTGCACGGCCCGAAGAAGTTCGTGCCGGGCACCGCCATGGGCTTTGCCGGTCTGCCGAAGGATGAGGACCGCGCCAACCTGCTGGTCTATCTGCACAACCAGTCTGACAATCCCGTGGCGCTGCCGACGCAATAAGCATTGTCCCGAGAAAATTGGAAACCGGTTTTCCCTCCGGAAATGCTTTGAAAGATGGCATCCTATCTTTCGCTGAAATCAGTGCTGGTGAACGATGTTCACCAGCACTTTTTTATCCGCGAAATACGAAACGGGAATAGCCGAAAAAGCTGAAGGTCGTGGCGGCAGCGGATGCCAGCACCAGGGCGGCCAGAGGCTGAAGCAAAGGCAGGCTCAGCAACAAGCCGCAATAGAGCGTGTAATTGATCAGCGCCGAGACAAGGCCGACAGAGCCATAGCGAAAACCTTCCACCACAAGGCTGCGTTTTGACGCGCCGAAGGTGAAAACCCGGTTGCATTGCCAGGTGACGAAGAGTGCAAGCGCAATGGCAATGGCGCGGGCCAGCAAGGGGCCGAGCGGCGTGACCTTCAAAAGCAGCAGCAGCGTCCCGGCATCGACGATAAAACCGAGAAAGCCGACCATTCCAAACCTGATCAGCCGCTTCATGCCGCATCCGCCCGCTTGGCCGGAGGATGGGATGAGCGCCGCTCCGCCTCCACGGCGGTTCGGGACAGGTTGATGTAGTGCAGACGCAATTGCTCGGCCCGCGCCCGCGACAACGAATCCAGGATCAGCCCAGCCGTCAGCAGCAACAGCCCCATCATCAGCAGCGCCATGGAAAGAACCCAGGTCGGTAGCCGGCTGACGAGACCGGTTGCGAAATATTCGATCAGCACCGGCGTCATGAAGCAGAGGCTGGCAAACAGCGTGAGCGCCGAAAAGCAGCCGAAAAAGGCAAAGGGGCGGGTTTCCTTGGCCAGAACGGCAAACATCCAAAGAATTTTTGCACCGTCGCGCACCGTGGACAGCTTTGACGTGGAGCCCTCCGGCCTTCGGCCATAATGCAGTTCCAGCTCCGCCACCGGCAGTTTCAGCCTTGCGGCATGGACGGACATTTCCGTTTCGATCTCGAAACCCGGCGAAACGGCGGGAAAAGATTTCACGAAGCGGCGGGAAAAGGCCCGGTAGCCGGAAAAGATATCGGTAAAGCCGGGGCCGAAGAGAAAGCGGTAGAGCGTGTTGAACAGCCGGTTGCCCAGCGCATGCCCCTGACGTCCGGCATCTTCACGCACGCCGCGCCGTGTGCCCACCACCATATCTGCCCGCTCGGCCAGCAGCGTGCGGATCAGGTCTTCGGCATCCTCTGGCGCATAGGTGCCGTCGCCATCGGCCATGATATAGATATCCGCCTCGATATCGGCGAACATGCGTCGCACCACATGCCCCTTGCCCTGGCGGCGCTCCCGTTCCACCTCGGCTCCCGCCAGC
Organism: Allorhizobium paknamense; assembly: GCF_030815125.1. Taxonomy (GTDB): domain Bacteria; phylum Pseudomonadota; class Alphaproteobacteria; order Rhizobiales; family Rhizobiaceae; genus Allorhizobium; species Allorhizobium paknamense. Next base: position 344,772 of record NZ_JAUSWH010000004.1, on the reverse strand, counting down.
ATGGCCTGAAGCGCCGTGCCATCGGTGGAATTGTTGTCATAGACATGGATCACGGCATCCGGCAGCGCCTCGCGAAAGCCGCGCACCACCGCCGCAATGGTCGCGGCCTCATTGTAGCAGGGAAGAAGGACCGCGATGCGGTGCCCGGCAGGCTGAGCCATGGATTTACTCGATACACAGGAATGGCAAGATATGAGGAACAGGTCGCGGCAACACGCGGCATGCCGTGCTTTACTATTTCTTGAGAAGGTTAAGGCTAGGTTTCCCGCCACCCTCACTTTTACAGGAACGGCTTCAAGCCGCGTCAATCCATGGCGAACAGCGCCCTCTCCCCCACGCCTTTTTTCCGGATGCTGCTGCGGATCCTCGCCTATGGCGCGGGCACCATTGCCTTCGTCTCAGTCATGACGCTGCCCTTTGCCCGCGACTATGTGGGCGCGGACAATGATGACGCCATGCGGCTGGTAGAGGTACGCGACTATCTGGCCGGACAGGGCTGGTTCGATCTGATGCAGTATCGCCTGGGCCTGCCGCCCGGCGTGCTGATGCACTGGTCGCGGCTGATCGATTGGCCGATTGCCACGCTCATCCGCTCCTTCAGTCTTTTCCTGCCCGCACAAGGCACCGAGGCCGCAGCGCTGGCGGTCTGGCCGCTCTTGCTCACACTGCCGGTTCTGGCCGCCCTCGGCCATGCCGGGGAAAGGCTGGGCGGGAGGGTTGCCAGCCATGTCATGCTGCTGATGGGCGCACTCTATCTGATCAGTTCCAACCGTTTTCTGCCGGGCGCCATCGACCACCACAATGTCCAGATCGGTCTGGTGGCGATCATGGCCGCTGTGCTGGTGACGCGGGCCAACTGGCGGGGCTTTGGCCTTGCCGGGCTTGCTGCCGCCACCGCACTTGCCATCGGGGCGGAAACGACGCCGCTGATGGCGGTGGTCTGTGCTGCCGTCGCTCTGTGTTGGGCTCTTGAGGGGCAGGCGTTCCGCAGCCGCGCCATTGCCTATTCGCTGTCCTTCAGCCTTGGCGTCACCCTGTTCTTCATCGGCACCGTGCCCCCCGCACGCTATGGCGTGGTGACCTGCGACAATCTCTCCTTCGGCTTCTATGCGCTTGCAACGCTGGGCGGCGGACTGCTGTTCGTGGCAAGTCTGCTGGGCAGCGCTCTCAGCCGCCTTTGGCGCTTTGCCTGCCTGTTGCTGATTGCCGCCATCACCGGGGTGGCCGCCACACTCATCGCCCCCCAATGCCTGGGCAATCCGCTGGCGGAACTGGACCCGATGCTGGTGACGCTGTGGCTGAACAAGGTGGGGGAGGCCCGCTCGGTGCTGGCCGTGGCAAGGACTGAGCCCGAGGCGCTGGGAGCCTTCTACGCCTCCGGCCTGTTCGGCCTTCTCGTCTGTGCAGCGCGGCTGATGAAAAGAGACCGGGTGCGGATGCACGCGATCATGGGAGCCCTGCTTTTCGCCAGCTTCGGCGTGGCGCTCATTCAGGTGCGCGGCACGATGTTTTCCAACCTGCTGACCATCCTGCCGCTGTCACTGCTGATCGTCGATCTGCGCGCCGCCCATCGGCAGGCACCGCAGAAGATCGGCAGGGCGCTGACCTATGCCGCAGCCGCGCTGGCAGCCCCCTCCGCCGCCTGGGCCATGGCGGGAACACTCTGGGTCAATGGGCTGCCGAAGGCCTCGGATTTCGGGCAGGCAAAGCAGGCTGTGGCAACCGGGGAAAGCTGCTTCGACGCCAGGGCGCTCAAACCTCTGGCGGATCTGCCGCCGACCACCGTCGTCTCCGCCGCCGATGGCGGCTCATGGATCCTGCGCTTCACCCCTCATCGTGTGCTGGCAGCACCCTATCACCGCAATCAGGGCGGCATGCTGACGGAACTGCATATCGGCCTCTCAACCCCGGCGGATGCCGAAGCCTTCCTGCGCGGCGCCCATGCCGGCATCCTCGCCTTTTGCCCCGGTAATGTGCAGACGCAGGATCTGATCGCCCTGAAACCGGACGGGCTTTATGCAAGGCTCGCAGCGGGCGAGGTGCCGCCCTATCTCACGCCGCTGCCCTCGGCTGGCGGTCTCAAGCTCTTTGCGGTGACGGGCAAGCCATGAAATGAAAACACCCCCTGCCTTGGAAAAGTCAGGGGGTGATTCTTCAATCTGGGAGGATCAGGCCGGGAGGATCAGGCGGTTTTACGGCTTGCAAAGGCTGCCATCAGCAGCAGGCAATCGATCAGGCCGACATTATAACCGGCCAGTGCCAGCAGCAGATCAAGCAATGCCACCGAACCACCGGTCCAGAAGGCGGCGGCCACGAAGCTCACCACCATCAGCACGGATACCAGGAGAATGGCCATCAGGCTGCGCGTGGCGCCCGTGGCAATGCCTACAGCCATGGCAATCAGGAAGGTCATCGGTCTCATCCGCTGTTACGCTTTACACTGAAAGCGACCATAGCGACCGAGTCTTAACACTTGACCCAACCGGAATGGTTACAGGATGGTGTTGAAGGCGGCGCTGAAAAGCGGCACAGAACGAGGCCTGTTCTGTTCATCCTCGGAAAGCTGGGGTAAAACGCTTCCATGGCCAGTTTCTTCGATACCCCTTCGCAATCCAATCTTGCCGAGTTCACCGTTTCCGAGCTTTCGGGATCGATCAAGCGCACGGTCGAAACCGCTTTCGATCACGTGCGGGTGCGTGGTGAAATCTCCGGCTATCGCGGTCCGCACTCTTCGGGGCACGCCTATTTTTCCCTGAAGGATGACAAGGCGCGAATCGACGCCGTGATCTGGAAGGGCTCGTTTTCCAAGCTGAAATACCGGCCCGAGGAAGGCATGGAAGTGATCGCCACCGGCAAGATCACCACCTTTCCCGGCTCCTCCAAATACCAGATCGTCATCGAGCAGATGGAGCCCGCAGGCGCTGGCGCGCTGATGGCGATGCTGGAGGAGCGTAAGCGGCGCTTTGCGGCGGAAGGCCTGTTCGATCCCGCCGCCAAGCAATTGCTGCCCTTCCTGCCGAAGGTGATCGGGGTTGTCACCTCGCCGACAGGAGCGGTCATCCGCGATATCCTCCACCGCATCTCCGACCGGTTTCCGGTGCATGTGCTGGTTTGGCCGGTGAAGGTGCAGGGCGAAGGCTCCGGCGACGAGGTGGCCAATGCCATTGCCGGCTTCAACGCGCTGCCTGTCGGCGGGGCGATCCCGAGGCCGGACGTGCTGATCGTGGCGCGCGGCGGCGGCAGTCTGGAAGATCTGTGGAGCTTCAATGACGAGGCCGTGGTGCGTGCGGCAGCAGACAGCGCGATTCCGCTGATTTCCGCCGTTGGCCACGAAACCGACTGGACGCTGATCGACTATGCCGCCGATGTCCGCGCTCCTACCCCAACCGGTGCGGCGGAAATGGCCGTTCCGGTCAAGGCGGAACTGGAGGCGCAGGTCGCGGGCCTTGCCGCACGGCTTTCGGGCGCGATGAACCGGCAGATGGACAATCGCCGTCAGGGCGTCCGGTCGCTGGCGCGCGCACTTCCCTCTCTCGACCAGTTGCTGGCCCTGCCGAGACGGCGCTTCGACGAAGCCGCCAGCGGCCTCGGTCGAGGGCTGGAAATGAACACCATGGCCAAGCGCCGCCATTATGAACGCGCCGCCGCACGGCTTTCGCCCGACATGCTGGCCCGGCGGCTGATGGAGCGCCGCCAGCGCGTCAGCGAGCGGATGGGTCTCGCCGACCGCATCGTCGAACGGCTGATCGAGCGGCAGAAGGCAAGGCTCGGCCGCTTCGACGCCACACTGACCGCCGTTCCGGCGCGGCTGAAAGGCCAGACCGATCGGGCGAAAGACCGGCTGGACAGCCTTGCCCGCCGGGCAGACAGCGCCATCGTCAACGATCTGCGCCGTGCCCGGGCCGCCCTGACGGCCCAGGACCGCGTGCTGCAATCGCTCTCCTACATGAATGTACTCAATCGCGGTTATGCGGTGATCCGCGATGCGGACAACCGCCCCGTTTCCCGCGCCGAAGCGCTGACAAGCGGCGAGACCATCGCCATCCAGTTCGCCGATGGCCGGGTCTCTGCCGTGACGGGAGAAGGCGAAGCATCGGCGCCAACACCGGCAAAGGCCGCTGCAAAGGCAACCCGCAAAGCAGAGCCGCCAGCCGGTCAGGGAAGTCTGTTTTAGGGAAATACACTAACGCGGAGCTTCGAAAGCACCCAGAAACGTCTTCAGCAGGGCATCGAAAGCCCGCTGCTCTTGCGGGGAGAGTGCGGCAACGAGGCGGTCGAGATTGGCGGCATGGGCTGTGACGGCCCGGTCCGCGAGGTCGAAACCCTTGTCCGTCAGGGCAATCAGCAGGCTGCGGCCATCCTCGGGATGGGGCGCGCGCTCAACGAGGGCAAGTTTTTCCAGCTGGTCGATGCGGTTCGTCATGGTGCCGGAGGTGACCATCATCGTCGCCAGCAATTCGGACGGTGAAAGGCGGTAGGGCGGCCCGGCGCGGCGCAGGGTCATCAGCACGTCGAAGGTGGAGTGATTGAGGCCATGCGCCAGATGCACGGCCTCGATTTCACGCGACATATGGCTGTGCAGACGGTTGAGGCGACCGATCAGCGCCATGGCGGCCACGTCGAGATCCGGCCGCTCGCTGGCCCATTGGGCCAGCAGCCGGTCCACGCTGTCCTTGGGATCCGCCTCGTCCATCGCTCGTCTTTCCCACAGGTACAATGGAGTTGCCTCCCCTGTACCTTGCCCTGTTCAGGCCCATTCGCCCTTGCGCATGACCGGCACGCGAGCGCCATCTGCGGTCACGCCGTCGATATCGACCTGGTCGGAACCGATCATCCAGTCGATATGGATGAGGCTGGAATTGCCGCCCTGCGCCTTGATCTGGTCCGGGCTCAGCGAAGCGCCGTTCAGGAAGCACTTCGAATAGCACTGGCCGAGCGCAATGTGGCAAGAGGCGTTTTCATCGAAAAGGGTGTTGTAGAACAGGATGCCGGAGCGCGAGATCGGCGAGGAATGCGGCACCAGCGCCACTTCGCCCAGCCGTCTTGCGCCCTCGTCGGTGTCCAGCACCTTGTTCAGCACATCCGCGCCGCGTGAGGCTTTCGCCTCGACAATCCGGCCTGCCTCGAAGCGTACCTGGATATTGTCGATCAATGTGCCCTGATGGGAGAGCGGCTTGGTGGACGAGACCGTGCCTTCCACCTTCAGCGCATGCGGCGTGGTGAAGACTTCTTCCGTCGGGATGTTCGGATTGCAGGTAATGCCGTTCTTGGCGGTGGACGCGCCGCCATGCCATTCGTGACCGTCGGCAAGGCCGACTGTCAGATGGGTGCCCGGCCCGGAAAAATGCAGGGCGGAAAAACGCTGTCCGTTCAGCCAGGCGGAACGCTTGGCAAGCTCGGCATTATGGGCATCCCAGGCCGCGATGGGGTCCGGCTGGTCCACACGCGAGGCGGCGAAAATCGCGTCCGCCAGCTTGCGCACCGCCTCGTCCAGCGGCAGATCGGGGAAAACAAGTTTTGCCCAGGAAGGATTGGGGTAGGAGCAGATATTCCAGTTGATGTCGAAATTGGAGATCGGCTCCAGCGCCGGCTTGTAGGCCATGGAATTGGCCTTGTTGGCGCGGGCCACCCTGGCCGGATCCTGCTCGGACAGCAGCATCGGATTGTCACCGGAAATGGCAAGACGTGCCGCACCTCCGGCATAGGCCTTGGCCATGCCTTCATAGAGCCAGCCTGCGGCACGGTCGAAGCTTGCGTCATGGCCATGGGCATAGCGGACAAGGGTCGCTTCCTCATCGGCATAGAAGGTGGTGACGAGACCGGCGCCGGCCTTATAGGCGTGGCGGGTGATCGCCCGCACCAGCGGCAGGGCCGCCAACGGCGCGGTGATGACGAGATCCTGCTCACCGGAAAGCCGCAAACCCACCTTCACCGCCACTTCGGCGAGCTTGTCGAGCTTGACGGGATCGATGGAAGCGGAAAAATCAGGAAGGGTCATGAGCGTATCCTTGCTTTCAAAAAAGCGGAAATGGGTCTGAAAGAGGTTCTGATCAAGCCACCACGGCTGCGGCAATGGCATTCAGCACCGCCTTTGCGGCCTTCGGATCGATGCGGATCTGCAAGCCGCGCTGACCGCCATTCATATAGACATAGGCCTCCTCGAAGGCAGCGATCTCGATCACGGTCGGCACCTGCTTTTTCTGACCGAAGGGGCTGATGCCGCCGACGACAAAGCCTGTCAGCTTTTCCGCCTGCGCCGGCTTCATCATCTCGGCATGTTTGCCGCCCAGGGCGGCGGCAAGCTTTTTCATGCTCACTTCGCGATCCGAAGGCACGACGGCACAGGCCGGCTTGCCGTCCAGCTCCACCATCAGTGTTTTCAGCACGCGATGCGGCGGTTCACCAATGGCTTCGGCTGCCTGCAAGCCAATGCGCTCGGCCCCGGGATCGTAGACATAGGTCACCGTGGTGAAGGCAATACCGGCCTTTTCCAGCATCTGTGTGGCGCGGGTGGATTTCGACATGCGAAGGCCTCAGCGTCCGAAAAAGGCGGCGTATTGCTCAGGCTTGAAACCGACGATGATCCTGCCGTCCTGCGTCAGAACCGGGCGCTTGATCATGGAAGGCTGGGCCTCCATCAGCGCCAGCGCCTTTTCGGCATCCACACCCGCCCGCGCTTCCTCGGAGAGTTTTCGAAAGGTCGTGCCCGTGCGGTTCAGCAGCACCTCCCAGCCCACCTTGTCCTGCCAGGCGGCAAGGCTGGCCCGGTCGATACCGCGCAGCTTGTAATCGTGAAATTCATAGGCAATGCCCTCAGCCTCCAGCCAGGCGCGGGCCTTTTTCATCGTATCGCATGTCTTGATGCCGTAAAGGATCGTGGTCATGGGCGTCTCCTGTCCTGACCCGGTCTATCAAAACTGCCGGGCCGTGCAAGCCTGTCTGCTGACAAGGCCGTCTCGTTCCGGTTCAGGATTGGCGTTGCGCCAGCCGTTCCTGGACGTCTATAAGTGGAAAGCCCCCGCTGATCCTCTTGAAAGCCCTTCCCCCCAATGCATGAAATCGTCTTCAATGTCCTTCCTATTTTCATCCTGATCTTCATTGGCTGGCTGACGGTGAAGGCAGGGGTGATGAAGGCGGGGATCGGCGAGGCCTTGAGCGATTTCGTCTTCAAGCTGGCCGTGCCGGTCTTGATGTTTCACACCATCGTCCAGGCTGATTTTCAGGGCGCTTCACCCTTCCGGCTGTGGCTTGCCTATTTCGCCGGTGTCGGCGTGGCCTGGACGCTGGGGCATCTGGCCGCAACGCTGATCTTCGGACGCGATGCCCGCATTGGCGTGCTGGCGGGGCTGTCCTCGGCCTTCGCCAACAATGTCTTCATCGGATTGCCGCTGGTGGGGCGGATCGTCGGCGCGGACGGGCTGGTGGCGCTGTCCATTCTGCTGGCCGTGCATCTGCCGCTGATGATGGTCATCGGTACGGTGATGATGGAAAATGCCGAACGCAAGGCCGGAACGGGACAGGCGCATGGGCTGATCTTCGTGCTGAAACAGGTGGGGCGCAACCTGCTCACCAATCCGCTGGTGATCGGCCTGGAAGCGGGCATCGCCGCCCATCTGGTGTCGCTGCCCATTCCCGGCCCGCTCGAATCGGTCCTGTCGCAAATCTCCTCCATGGCCGGGCCTGCGGCACTGATTTCGCTCGGCATGGCGCTGACCCGTTACGGCGTTTCCGGCAATCTCGGCATTACCAGCGTTACCACCGTGCTGAAACTGGTGCTGATGCCCGCCGTGGTGTGGACGGCCTGCCATTTTCTCTCCCTCTCCCATGAATGGACGCTGGCGCTGGTCTTGACCTCCTCGGTGCCAACCGGCGTCAATGCCTGGCTGATCGCCAACCGTTTCGGCATCGGCCACTCGCTGGCAGCCTCCACCATCACCGTCACCACGGCGCTGGGTGTATTGTCTGTGTCCGCCTGGGCCTGGCTGCTCGGGGCATGAACTGCTGCCCATTGATTTGGAATAAAATCCAGGGTTGACCGCAGCGCGGGTTTTATAAACTCTTGCGACGTTTCGCGTTCTTACTGCATGATTCCTTAAATCGGAATCGATTTAAGGATAAAATTATGCAGCAGATTTAAAGTGTTACAGCGTCCTTTGTGCGTTTGATAAAACGCACGGCGCTGTAGGGAGGAGAAAATGCGTATGAAACAAAGAGCCCTGATATCGGCGGTGCTATCCATCGCGATGGCGGCTCCGGCGGCGCAGGCGGCGGAGCCGCGCAGGAAGCCGGTTCAGGTTCCGGTGGAGGCCCGCAGCAAGGCCATTCTGACCGTTGACGGGCTGAAATTCCGCGATCTCGACGGCAACGGCAAGCTGACGCCCTATGAGGACTGGCGGCTATCCCCGGCCCGGCGGGCGCGCGATCTTCTGGGGCGAATGACACTTGCGGAAAAGGCCGGGCAGATGATGCACGGCACGCTGCCCGGACGCGGCGGCGAGCTTGGCCGCTCGGCGGAAGGCTATGACATGACAGCGCTGGCACCGCTGATCAAGGATCTCTCGATCACCAGTTTTATCACCCGGCTGTCGCTGGCGCCGGCTGCCATGGCAGAACAATCCAATGCGGTGCAGGCGCTGGCTGAAGCCACGCGGCTCGGCATTCCGGTGACGATCAGTACGGATCCGCGCAACCATTTCCATCACGTTCTGGGGGCGGGCGAAAGTGCGGCGGGGGTCACTCAATGGCCTGAACTTCTGGGCTTTGCCGCCCTTGGCGATGCCAGACGCGTGCGCCAGTTCGCCACCATCGCAAGGCGTGAATACCGGGCAGTGGGCATTCATGAAGCGTTGAGCCCGCAGGTGGATCTGGCCTCCGAACCGCGCTGGAGCCGGATTACCGGCACTTTCGGGTCCGATCCGCGCCTGTCGAGCCGGTTGGGCGGCGCTTATGTCCAGGGCTTTCAAGGTGGTGCACGCGGGCTGGGCCGCGATGGGGTGATGACGGTCGCCAAACACTGGGTGGGGTATGGCGCCTTGCCGGACGGCTTTGACAGCCACAGCTATTACGGCCGTGTCGCCAAGCTGACCACGGCGGAACTGGACATGCATGTGGAAGCCTTCAAGGGGGCGCTGGCCGCCGGAACGGCAGGCATCATGCCCACCTATCCGATTCTCTCCGGCCCGACCGTGGGCGGCAAGCCCATCGAGCCCTATGGCGCCGGTTTCAGCCATGTGCTGCTGACCGATCTTCTGCGGGAGAAACTGGGCTTCAAGGGCATCATCCTCTCCGACTGGGCCATTACCAAGGATTGCAACGAGCGCTGCAAGGCCCCGACGGCAGAAGCGCCGCAGCGCCCGCAGGATATTTCCATGGCCTGGGGCGTGGAAAATCTGACGGTGGAGCAGCGTTACGCACTGGGCATTCAGGCCGGCATCGACCAGTTCGGCGGCACGCAGGATGTAGGCCCACTGCTGAACGCGGTTAAAAACGGGTCGGTCAGCGAAGCCCGCATCGACCAGTCGGTGCTCAGGATCCTGACGGCGAAATTCCGGCAGGGCCTGTTTGACGATCCCTACACCGATCCGGCCAAGGCAGAGGCGATCATTGCCGACAAGGCAAGCCACGATCTCGCCGAACGCACCCAGCGTGAGGCACAGGTGCTTTTGACCAACCGCAAGGGCCTGTTGCCCTTCAAGGCCGGGAAGGTCTGGCTTTCCGGGGTCGAGGCCAAGGCGGCGCAAGCAGCGGGCCTGACCGTGGTGACGACCCCCGAAGAGGCAGATTTTGCCCTGGTGCGGGCCGAAAGCCCTTCGGAAATGCTGCACCCCAACCATTTCTTCGGCAGCCGCCAGAAGGAAGGCAGGCTTGATTTTCGTGATGGCGACGCAGCCTTCGAGGCTGTGAAACAGGCCAAGGCCGCGGGCAAACCGGTGGTGCTGGCCATTTTCCTCGACCGTCCGGCCATTCTCACCAATATGCTCGACAAGACCGATGTCATCCTCGGCAATTTCGGGGCCAGCGATGCAGCGGTGTTCGATGTGCTGCTGGGCCGGGCCAATGCAAAGGGCCGCCTGCCTTTCGAACTGCCCTCCAGCATGGAGGCCGTGGAGGCGCAGGACCCTGCCATGCCGGATGACAGCCGCAAGCCGTTGTTCAAGCGCGGCGACGGTATTGTCCAGCGTTAGAGCGCTTGTCGATCTGATTGAATCAGATCGGCGCTCTAACAATTTCTTTTTGAAGCATAATCTTGATCGTCCTCGTTTCACTCCGGTCGGATTATGCTCTAAGCCAGATCGGCGATGCGCCAATAGAGCTTTTCCGGCTGGGAAAGCTCATCCATGGCAGGCATGGGCAAGGCAAGCGCCGGGGCGGGAAGGGCCACGGCTGCTTCGTCTTCGCCAACGGCGCTTTCCAATGCCCGGGTGGAGAGGAAGGCATCGTCCGCCTCTGAGACCTCGCTTTCAAGCGCTGTCTCTTCCGTCTCGTCCTCGGCATTCTCTTGCCGGTCCCGCCGCCGCGATCCGTTACCGCCGCGCCCTTCCTCGTCATCGGAGAGGGCGGCGATGGCATCAATATCCTGCTCTTCTTCCTCGCTGGCAAAATCATCCTGAACGGCCAGATAGCTGACCACCGGCAGCGGCACCGCCTGGGCAGGCGGAACAGGCAGCGGCAGAACCGTGGCCTGGGGCAAGCCGCTGATCGCCTGTTGCAGCGCGGAACCTGTCAGTGTTGAACGCGACAGCCCCTCGTCCTGCCCCTGATCGGCTTGCTGACGTGCCGGGACAGCCGTCTTTTGCAGCTCGGCCTGCGAAAGCTGTACGGCTTGCCCGGGCTCGGTGCCAGCGGGCGCGGATGCCGGGGAGAAGAACATCTGCTTGAGAAGCGCTTCCTCCCCTTCCTCCGCAGGCAAAGGCAGGGCGACAGGGCTGAGCGTGGGGGTCTCGGCCCACCCTTTCAAAGCCAGAAGATTGATCACCTCTTCCACCGGCGCCTTGCTGTACGGCGCGGAAACAAGAGGCTGCTGCTGCAGATCGTCCTGCACCGGAAGGGCCAATTCCTGCTGTAGCAGCGTTTGCAGGGCGCGGGCATCACCCGGCACTTTGACCGCAGCGGAAGGCTGAGGCGCAGACCCCGCAAGCGCAGAGGCGGGCGCGCGCGTCTCGACGGCAGTCGCCGTGGCGGCGACGGGCTGGCGCGTCTCGTCTGCCGCATCCGGCAAGGCCTCGGGCATGGCCCCTTGGGTCGTGTAAATGCCCGTTTCCTCGACAGCGGAGCCGGAAGAGGGCTGCGGCGTGGGGATGGCGGGTCGGGCAATAGCTGTGGATGCGGCATCTGTCTCAGGCGCATAGACAGGGCTGGGGCTCGCCGTGGCGCTGGAGGCAGGCGAGGCCGCAGACGGCATGGGCACGCCATCTTCGACAGGGCTGGCGGCACCCTCTGCTGGAACCATTGACAGGGCGGACCCAAGAGAAACAGCATTGGCCGCAACCGGTTGCGATAGCGGCGCGTCCCCATCCGTGACCGGGGCGGGAGCGGCGGAAGGTGCCGATACCGGGGTCTGAGCGGCCAGCGGTTCGGCGAAGGTCTCGGAGGCAGGCTGGGTGGCGGGACCTGTCGGGGCCGGAACAGCAGGCCGGGCAGGATTGGCCGCCATCGGTTCCGCCCCATCGGCAATTTCATTCTGGCTGTAGGATGTCAGAACCGACTGCGCCTTCAGATCCTGCTGATCGGCGTTGCGAATTTCAAGATAAGCGGCAATCAGCGTCGCCTCCGGCCCATCCGGCTGGGCCAGCGCGTCGAGCAGGGTCTGCAATTGCAGGCCGGCCAGAAGGTCGCCAAGACGGGTTTGCAGCGCCTGCCGTTGATCCGGCGAGAGTGATTCGAGGGCGGTGACGAAGCGTTGCACGAAGGCCGCATCCGTCTCGTCCTGCTGACGCTCGATGCCGATGGAGGATCCCACCAGCGAGGCGATGGTCAGAAGATCCGCCCGGAAAGCGCCGCGCCCGCTCATCAGCATGTTGATGCGCCCGGCAATCGAGGCGCTGGCCTCATCTTCCACCCGAACGTTCAGTTCCGGCTGGCCGGAGAGACCGGAGCGCGTGGACAGGCTATCGGTCTGGCCTTCCTGAAAGGCGACAGCAGTGCGGGACAGGGCTTGTACGGGAGGCAGCATGGCATACCCCTTCATCACAGCGGCGGACAGGCAGAGCGTAAAATCAACCGCTCATGCGGTCGCAAGCAGGGGCGCTTGACGATGGAACCGGTTTGCAGCGCGCCACCGTTCGGATCGAGCCCGGTGCGTCCGGTTCCAGCCCCGAAGGCCGACGGTGCCGGGCGCTCGGAGGAGTAAAAGACCATGACCTCCACGGATGACTCACGGGCTTTCAGTGAGAATTGCAAAATATGGTTAATAAATCATTAACGACGATGCCGTAAGTCAGCGCCTTTCCCTGAGAAGCAGGGTTCTCCGTTTCCGGGGCACGATCCTACCGTCAACAGCCGGGCCTTGTATCGCAGCCCATCCGGGATAAGAATGCGGGTTCCCCTCAGGGGCCCGATGCAACCGGTGGATAGGATGAGCCGATTGAACCCGATTTTGAACACCGACAGCTATAAGCTCGGCCATTTCCTGCAATATCCGCCCGGCGTTCAGGCCGTCAGCACCTATGTGACGACGCGCGGCAGTTCGGTCATGCCGGAAATCGTGTTCTTCGGTCTTCAGATGTTTTTGAAAGCCTATCTGGCTCAGGCCGTCACCGCCGCCGACATCGAGGAAGCGGAAGAGGTGGCGCATCTGCATGGCCAACCCTTCGACCGGCAGGGCTGGACCCATATTCTGACGAAACATGGTGGCCACATGCCTGTCAGGATCGAGGCGCTGCCGGAAGGCATGGTGGTGCGGCGCGGCATTCCGCTGGTTCAGGTCACCAATACCGATCCGGCCTGTTTCTGGCTGCCAGGCCATCTGGAAACCGCGCTGCTGCGGGCCGTCTGGTATCCCTCGACGGTGGCAAGTTCCTTGCGGCATATCCGGCGCACCCTCATGCCCTTTCTGGAAAAGAGCTGCGACGATCCGGAGACCCTGATGCCGACGCGCCTGTCCGAATATGGCGCGCGGGGCGCCACCAGCCTGGAGCAGGCGGGCCTTGGCGGTGCTGCCAATCTTCTCTTGTTTGAAAACACCGATACGCTCGCCGCCGTGCTGCATGCCCGCCGCTATTACGGAGCGAAGATGGCAGGCTTTTCCGTTCCCGCCTCCGAACATACCACCATGACCGCCTGGGGGCAGGAGCGCGAGGCGCAGGCCTTCGCCCACATGGTAGACCAGTTCGGCGACTATCCGGCCTATTCCGTCGTGTCCGACAGCTATGACATCCATAATGCCGTCTCGGAACTCTGGGGCAAGCTGCTACAGGCGCGGGTGCGCGGCAAGCCGGGCCTGCTGATCGTCCGCCCAGACAGTGGCGATCCGATCGATACGCCGGTGCAGGTGGTCGCCCAGCTTGCCTATCACTTCGGCACACGGCTGAACGGCAAGGGCTTTAAGGTGCTGGATGACAAGGTGCGGGTGCTTCAGGCTGACGGCGTCTCGCTGCGCGATATCACCATGATCCTTGGGCGGCTGGAGGGCATGGGCTTTTCAGCGGAAAACATTTCCTTCGGCGTCGGCGCCTCGCAATTGCAGAAGGTCAGCCGCGACACGTTTTCCTTCACCATGAAAAGCACCGCCATTCAGGACGGCGATGGCCGTTGGCGCGACATGTCACGCCGCCCCGTCACCATGCACGAAAAGCTGCCTGATCTCGGCCGTCGCGCTGTCATTGAGGAGGAAGGCGAGCTTACCTCCATTCGCCTGGAGGAGCTGGGCGGCAGGGTCAACCATCTGAGCCCGGTCTGGGAAAACGGCACGCTTTTGAAGGACTGGACCTTTGAGGAGGTTCGCCAGCGTGCCCGGGCGCGGCACCGGCTCTATGGGTAAAAGCGGTTTCCGCAATCTCACCATGGCGACTGCGATTCAATTCAAAGCAAGGGCCTTTTAGAAGGTCTTTCTTAAGTATTTCGGCCTAGCTTTTCTTTTGCGGGAGGGGACCGGCAGTCAGTGTCGGAATGCTGCCTCTTCGCTGAAAAAATGCCTACAGCGCCGTGCGTTTTATCAAACGCACAAAGGATGCTGTAAGACTTTAAATGTGCTGCATAATTTTCACCTTAAATCGATTCCGATTTAAGGCATTATGCAGTAGCAAAAAGAGTAACAGCGTTTGCCGCCGGATGATGTGCCGGCCGGTCGAGAGTGGCCATGACGGATGCAAATGTGAGTGAAAAACAGCCCAACCCCAGCGCCAGCCGGTCGGGCGAACAGACAGTACGGCTCGGCGCGGCCCATGGTGACGGGCAATTGATCGGCTCTTTCTTCTCCAGACCGAAAATCGGCAGATCCTCACAGGATGAGATCATCGTCGAGCCCGAATTCCCGGCCGATCAGGCGTCGGAAGCCTATTATCCGCCCGCCACATGGCTGGATGCCATGCAGCCCTATCATTACGAGGGCGCAATTCCCGACCGCAACTCCACCTTCGACGCCGACGATAACGGGCTTTACCGTATGCATCTGGCTGAAGTGGCCTGAAGACCGGGACAAAAGCCCCGGCCACTGCTGCATAATTTTATCCTTAAATCGGAGTGGATTTAAGGATAAAATTATGCAGCAGATATAAAGCGCTACAGCCTGTTCAAGGCTTGCCTTCAGCTATGGGCGAAGATGTCGGTTTCCTCCCAGCCAAGGAGATCGAGCTTGGCGCGCGTGGGCAGGAAGTCGAAACAGGCCTTGGCATGCTCCATGCGGCCATCGCGCACGAGTCTCTGGGTCAGCTTGTCCTTCAGCGCATGCAGGTAGAGCACGTCAGAGGCGGCATAATCGAGCTGCGCCTGCGAGAGCGTTTCCGCCGCCCAATCCGAAGACTGTTGGGCCTTGGAAATGTCGATATCCAGCATTTCCTTGAGATTGTCCTTCAGCCCATGTCGATCCGTATAGGTGCGGCAGAGCCTTGAGGCGATCTTTGTGCAGAAAACCGGCGTCGTCGTGACACCGAAAGTGTGAAAGAGCACGGCAATATCGAAGCGGCCATAATGAAAGATCTTTTCCCGGGCCGGATCAGCCAGCAGGGCGGTGAGATTGGGCGCAGACCTCTGGCCTGCGGCGATACGGATGACATCCGCCGAACCATCCCCCGGCGACAGTTGCACCACGCAGAGCCGATCCCGGCGCGGCACCAGGCCCAGCGTCTCGGTATCGATGGCAATGGCGCCGGTGTAGCGCGCCGCATCTTCGGCGCTGATATCGCCCTCATGGGCGCGGATGGTGGAAGCCATGTCTTACTCCGAATGGGATCTGTATCGGCTGCTGTCAGGATCGCTCTATACCTGAGCGATCCGGCAAGGAGAAGCGCGAATTCCCCTGCAGCGGTCTCTCAGACACGCGGCCTGCTCACCGGCCCCTCATCGGTCAGTTCCGTATAGGCAAGCGTCTGATCGAGATGCTCGGCCCTCAGTGCCAGCAGCTTTTCCGCATAGGCAAGCCGCACCGCCAGATAGGCCGGATCTGCCGCTACGTTGGTCAATTCGCCGGGATCGGCCTCCAGATCGAAGAGCAAGGGCGGCAGGCCGGCGAAATGCACATATTTGAAACGCCGGTCGCGGATAACCGCCTGGTTGCACTGGTTGGACTTGAGGCCGAAGGCTGCCTCCACCCCATTGCCTGCCACGTCGCGGAAGTCGAACTCCCAGAAGGCGTGATCGCGCCAGGCCTGCGGTGATTGACCCGCCAGAAAGGGTTGCAGCGAAGCGCCGTCCTGATGGTTGGTGGCCGCAACCCCCATGCACTCCAGAAGGGTGGGCATGATATCCGCCGCCGAGGTGAACTCCTCCACCTCGCGGCCAGCAACCTCCGCATGAGTGGGGTCGCGGATGACCAGAGGTATGTGATAGCTGCCATCATAAAAACCGCCCTTGCCGAACATCCAATGATCACCCATCATCTCGGCATGATCGGAGGTGAAGACGATGACGGTCCTCTCCCAATCTCCCGACGCCTTCAGCGCATCGATGATGCGGCCGAACTGGGCATCGACCTCGGTGATCATGCCGTAATAGGTGGCCGTCAGCAGGGCGATCTCGTCCGGCGTCCAATCCTTCACCAGCCCCGTCGCACCGTGCAGAAAGGCGGATTGCGGCAGGCGTGGCAAAAAGAGTGCCGCCAGCGGATGCACCGCCATTTCCTGTTCCAGCGTCGCATGACGCACCGGCTTTGGCACCTTTGCCGGCTCATAAAGCCGGTTGAACGGCTCCGGCACGCAGAAGGGCGGATGCGGACGCAGATAGGAAATATGGGCAAACCAGCCGCTCTTCTGCTCCTCCCGCCACGAGAGGAAGGCGTCAGTGAGGAAAGCCGTGGGCGTTTCGTCCGCGGCATAGGCGGGTGGCTCCAGGCTTGGCCGCACCGGCAGCGGTCCCGTCAGGTGAATATCCCGATCGGGACGCAGGCCGCCGCGTTTCTGCTTCAGCCAGCTCAACCACTGGCGATCGTCTTCCAGCAGCAATTGTCCTACGGTAAAGCCAGGCAGCACGCCTTCATAGCTCGTCAGATGCGGGTCGTGCGGGTCGAGCCCGCGTGGATCGGGCGACACATCCGTATAGCCGAACAGGGTGGGGTCGTAACCGGCGCGCCGGGCCGCAAGCGCAATCGTATCGAACCGTGCATCGAGCGGCGAGCCATTGCGGCAGACGCGGTGGTTCATCTGGTAAAGCCCGGTATAGATCGAGGCCCGGGCGGGCGCGCAGGGTGCCGTACCGGCATAATGCCTGCGAAACAGCACGCCTTCCGCAGCAAGGGCATCGATATTGGGCGTTTTAACAATCGGGTGTCCGGCCGCGGACAGACACTCTCCCCGCCATTGGTCGGCGGTGATCAGCAGGATATTGGACCGCATCTCTCTTCCATCATCTTGAAACCCGCATGCGCCCCCATGCCCCGGCTCAAGTTCCGCACTATCTCCAGACCGCATGCCGAAAGTCAAAACCTGCTCAAGCATTAAGCAGGATAGACGCAAAAAAGGTCACTTTGCCCCGCAGGCTGGAACACCTGCGACAAGCTGCCGCGTTTTATCGCCCCTTCACCCCTAAGATATGCAGGAAATGCATTGCTGCGATGCGGTATTGTCTCTGTTCACTGAGCAATGGCTCACCTATATTTCAATCATCGAAGCGACGCACTCCTCCTCCCAGTGTCGCTTTGAGAGGATCGGCAATACTCCTCCTCCTCCCAATTGCCGATCAAGTTCAAGAGCTCGACGCACCTCCTCCCGCGTCGAGCTCTTTTGCATTCTGGGCCTTTGCAATTCCAACCTCCCACTCCAGCGCCGTGCGCCATATATGGCGCACAAAGGTTCGCTGGTGCGCTTTAAATCTGCTGCATAATTCCTTAAATCGATTCCGACTTGAGGAACTATGCAGTAACTTCGGTTTTGCATTTCATTTCCAAACGATTACATAACGTCCCACGATCTACGCTCAGCGCCTTTCCGCTCATCCGGGAAGCAGCCGAACATGAAAACGATCCGGGAGAGACACCATGGCGGTAAAATTCGGCACAAGCGGCCTGCGCGGCCTGTCATCCGAATTGGTGGGCCGTGTTTCGGCACTCTATGTCACCGCCTTCGTCAAAATGCTGGAAGAGAGGCAGTTGGCGGCCAAGGGAGCAAAAGTGCTGGTGGGCCAGGATTTTCGCCCCTCCAGCCCGGACATTGCCGCAACGGCCATGGCGGCCATTCTGCGAGCGGGTTTTCAGCCGGTGGATTGCGGAACCTTGCCGACACCGGCTCTGGCGCTTTACGGCCAGACCATTGGCGCGGCATCGATCATGATCACCGGATCGCACATTCCCGCAGACCGCAACGGTATCAAATTCTACCGGCCTGACGGCGAGATCGACAAGGAGGATGAGGCTATTCTGACCGCGCTGGCGGATCGGTTGGCCGACGATGCGGATGCAAACCGTGTCGAAGCGGCAGGCGGGCCAGATGAGAGCGAAGCGGCGCAGAGGCTGTTTCTCGAGCGTTACCGCAACCTGCTGCCGGACACGGCTCTCAAGGGTCTGCGCGTCGGCGTCTACCAGCACAGCAGCGTGGGGCGTGACCTGCTGGTGACCATTCTTGAAGGCTTCGGCGCAGAGGTGGTGGCGCTTGGCCGTTCCGAAAGCTTCATTCCTGTCGATACCGAAGCGGTCTCAGAAGAGACGCGGCAGATGCTGGCGTCCTGGGCCAAGGCAGAGCCTTTCTTTGCCATCGTTTCCACCGATGGCGATGCCGACCGCCCGCTAGTGGTGGATGAAGCGGGAGAGCCGCTGCGGGGCGATCTCCTGGGCTTGATCACCGCCCGCTTTCTGAACGCCGAGGTGATTGCCACACCAGTGACCTCCAATTCCGGCATCGAAGTTGCCAGTGGCATGGAGGTGATCCGCACCCGCGTCGGCTCACCCTATGTCATCGCCGCCATGCAGGCGGCCCGGGATGCGGGCAAACGCGGGGTGATGGGCTTTGAGGCCAATGGCGGCGTGATGTTGGCCTCCGATTTCCCGCTAGAAAACGGCTTGCTCGGCGCACTGCCGACCCGCGATTGCGTGTTGCCGATTCTGGCCGCCCTCGGCAGTGCGGCGGCGGCGAAGACCAGCCTGTCCGGGCTCGCCGCGCGCCATGCCTTGCCTATCGCGCTCTCGGACCGGCTGGAGAACTATGCGCAGAACCGCAGCAGCAGCCTGATGAGCCACCTCACTGGTTCCGAAGACAATCTGAAGGCTTTTCTGGCTCCGATCGGCACACCCGCCTCCACCAGCCTGATCGATGGCTTGAGAATAACGCTTGCCGATGCACGCGTCATTCACTTCCGCCCCTCCGGCAATGCCCCCGAAATGCGCTGCTACGTCGAAGCCGCCGATGAGGCATCGGCGACGAGCCTGTTGGCGCAGGGGTTGGCGGCGCTTGGCAACTGGCAGCGTTAAAACATGCCGCGCAAAAGTGTGCCGCGGTTTTGCGATAACGACATGTGTTAAAACAAGAACGTAAAGCGCGTTGCATGAGGCCGATAAGCCGCAACGCGCTTTAGGACGCGTCGCAGCGGCTTGCCTTTTCGCCTACGGTGCGAACGATCTCAGCGATTTGCGCAAATTGTGCGGCCAGCGGATTGCTCTTGCGCCAGACCATGCCGATCGTGCGGGACGGGCGGGGATGCGGCAGCCGTGACACGCAGACGGAAGAGGAGCGGGTTTCTACCGGCACGGCCATTTGCGGAATGAGGGTGATGCCGATACCGGCGCCGACCATCTGCACCAGCGTCGACAGTGAACTGCCTTCCATCAGATCGCGCGGCTGCAGGCCGGAAATCGAGCAGAAGGACAGGGCCTGATCGCGGAAGCAATGGCCCTCCTCCAGCAGCAGCAGACGCATCTCAAGCAGCCGGTCGGCACTGGGGACAGGCTTTTCCGCGTCCTCCCGCGCTCTCACCAGCACGAATTCCTCCTGAAACAGCGGCACTTCCTGGAGCGAAGGCTCAGAAACCGGCAAGGCGACGATGGCGAGATCAAGCTTTCCCTCCATCAGGTCTTCCAGCAGGCTTTGCGTGATCGCCTCCCGCGGCCATGGATCGAGGCCGGGATAGTGCCGCGTGAGCGATGTCATGATCTCGGGCAACAGATAGGGGGCGATGGTAGGAATGATGCCGATGCGCAGCCGCCCATTGAGCGGGCCGAGTGCTGCGCGGCCCAGGTCCTGCAAATCATCCACCGCCTGAAGAATGGTCACCACACGGGCCGCAAATTCCTCCCCAAGCGCCGTCAGCCGGATCTGCCGGCCGCCGCGCTCCACCAGCGGTGCGCCGATCAGGTCTTCCAGTTCCCGGATCTGCAGGGAAAGGGCTGGCTGCGAAATGGCGCAGGCCTCTGCCGCCCGCCCGAAATGGCGAATGCGGGCCAGGGCCTCGAAATAGCGCAGATGTTTCATCGACAGGCTTATCATAAGCTGAGCATATCGCAGCCTTTAGAAGATACAATTGGAATTTATGATGGCGCTTTGTTACCCAAGGTGCAGGGAAGAAGATCTTGAGGAAGATGCCGCCTGTCACGATGCGGTCATTCTCCGAGAGTTTCTTGCCAATGGCAAGATTGACACCGGAGCCGAAAGGGCGGCCCAGTGTTTTCGAGGCTTGTCTCAAGTGTTTGTTGCGCTTGAGATATTCCTAATCAAGCAGAGGGTGCGCAGCATCTTCTCGCCTTGGATGAACAGCAAACTCCGTCGGAGGACGACATGGACGCGAAGACGAAACCGGCCGGCAAATGTCCGGTCATGCATGGCGGCAATACCGCGCTTGGCCAATCGGTCACGCAATGGTGGCCGAATGCGCTTAATCTGGACATTCTGCACCAGCACGACACCAAAACGAACCCGCTGGGCAAGAGCTTCAACTATCGTGAAGAGCTGAAGAAGCTTGATGTCGATGCTCTGAAGGCCGACCTGCGCGCGCTGATGAACGAGAGCCAGGAATGGTGGCCGGCAGACTGGGGTTCCTATGTCGGCATGATGGCCCGTGTGACCTGGCATGCCGCAGGCTCCTACCGCGTCACCGATGGCCGTGGCGGCGCCAATACCGGCAACCAGCGCTTTGCGCCGCTGAACTCCTGGCCGGATAACGTCAATACCGACAAGGGCCGCCGTCTGCTGTGGCCGATCAAGAAGAAGTACGGCAACAAGATTTCCTGGGCCGACCTGATCGCGCTGGCCGGCACCATGGCCTATGAGGCCGCCGGTCTGAAGACCTTTGGCTTTGCCTTTGGCCGCGAAGACATCTGGCATCCGGAAAAGGACACCTATTGGGGTGACGAAAAGGAATGGCTGGCCCCGAGCGACGGCCGCTATGGCGATGTCACCAAGCCGGATACGCTGGCAAACCCGCTGGCCGCCGTGCAGATGGGTCTCATCTATGTCAACCCGGAAGGGGTGAACGGCAAGTCGGATCCGCTGGCAACGGCGGCGCAGATGCGCGAAACCTTCGCCCGCATGGGGATGAACGACGAGGAAACCGTGGCCTTGACCGCTGGCGGTCATACCATCGGCAAGAGCCATGGCAATGGCAGTGCCGCGGATCTGAGCGCCGATCCGGAAGCGGCTGGCCCGGAATTCCAGGGTCTCGGCTGGATGAACACCAAGGGACGCGGTATTGGCCGTAACACCGTGGTCTCTGGCATTGAAGGGGCATGGACCACCGAGCCGACGAAGTGGGACAACGGCTTCTTCAAGATGCTGTTCGGGCATGAGTGGCATCTGGTCAAGAGCCCTGCTGGTGCGACCCAGTGGGAGCCGATCTCGATTGCCGAGGAAGACAAGCCGGTCGATGTGGAAGATCCGTCGATCCGCCTGATGCCGATGATGACGGATGCCGACATGGCGCTCCGCGTCGATCCGATCTATCGCGAGATTTCGCTGAAGTTCAAGGACGATCAGGCGTATTTCTCGGATGTCTTTGCTCGCGCCTGGTTCAAGCTGACCCACCGCGACATGGGTCCGAAGAGCCGTTACATCGGTCCGGATGTTCCGGCGGAAGACCTGATCTGGCAGGATCCGATCCCGGCTGGTAAGACCGGTTACGACGTGAAGGCCGTCAAGGCGAAGATTGCTGCGACCGGTCTGCCGGTGGCCGAACTGGTTGCCACCGCCTGGGACAGTGCCCGCACCTATCGCGGCTCCGACATGCGCGGCGGTGCCAATGGCGCCCGCATCCGTCTGGCTCCGCAGAAGGATTGGGAAGCCAATGAGCCGGCACGTCTCGCCCGCGTTCTGGCGGCTCTGGAGCCGATTGCCGCTGAAACGGGCGCAAGCCTTGCCGACGTGATCGTTCTGGCTGGCAATTACGGTGTGGAGCAGGCTGCCAAGGCTGCCGGCTTCGAGATCGAAGTTCCCTTCGCGCCGGGCCGTGGCGATGCAACCGCTGAACAGACCGATGTGGAGAGCTTTGCCGTTCTCGAGCCGCTGGCTGATGGCTTCCGGAACTTCCAGAAGAAGGATTTCGTGGTCAGCCCCGAGGAAATGCTTCTGGACCGTACCCAGCTCATGGGCCTGACGGCACCGGAAGCGACGGTGCTGATCGGCGGTCTGCGTGTGATCGGCACGAATTACGGCGGCACCGCCCATGGCGTGTTCACCGATCGTGTCGGCGCTCTCACCACGGACTTCTTCGTGACGCTGACGGACATGGCCTATACCTGGGTTCCGACCGGTCAGAATCTCTACGAGATCCGCGAGCGCAAGAGCGGCGCGACCAAGTTCACCGCCACCCGCGTTGATCTGGTCTTCGGCTCCAACTCCATCCTGCGTGCCTATGCCGAGGTTTATGCCCAGGACGACAACCAGGAAAAGTTCGTCCACGACTTCGTGGCCGCCTGGACCAAGGTGATGAACGCAGACCGTTTCGATCTGGTTTGACGCTGGCTTCCGTTCCCACCCTACAGCGGGAGCCTGCCGAAAAGAGCCTTTCTCCGGGTTTCCCGGAGAAAGGTTTTTGCGTGTAAGCCCTGCGGCGGTTCGGGATCGGATGACCTTTCGATGTTGGTTCGAGAAGAGCGCTTCACATGCTCTGTGAGGCGCTCTTTTTCTATCTTGGTAGAGCATCGACCGATTCGGCTTTTTCGGGCCGAGGCTCGCCTTGGCTGCTTGCGCGCGAAAATTTGTCGTGGCACACGTAAAGGCATAGGCTTGGAGGAAGCCGGGGACGTATTTTTTATTTCGTAAATAGTAAAATACTCGCCCTCTTCGGGTGGCTCCAAATTTCTGTTCGAAAATTGCATGCTTTTTGTCAGTTTGTGCAGGATGTGCAATCTTTACAAAACGAGGCAGAATACCGACTTTAGAGTTAGGATGCGGATTTGAACCGCATCAAGGCAGGAGTGGTTTCATGATGCTGGATGTGATGCCTCGGCCGGAGGTTCGCGACATGGTGAAAGCCGTTGCCGCTGCGCCGGATGTTGGCGCAGCCCTTGCCCTTTTGAAGATTTATTTTCCGGTCGATCATATCACTTATCACATGGCCTTCGCCTTTTCCGAAGCGGCGGACGCGCCCTTCGTGCGCAGCACCTATCCGGCGGAGTGGCTCGGGCTTTATCTCGTGCGCAATTATGTGCGCGTCGATGAGGTGGTGCGGCAGGGCATGACCACGGATGCCCCCTTCTTCTGGAGCGAGTTGCAACTGACGCCCGAATTCGTGGAAATCGTCGAGGAAGCCAGTCTTTATGGCGTGAGTGGCGCGGGCTATTCGATTCCCTTGTCGGACAGTGTCGGGCGGCGCGGCATGGTGTCGATCGTTGCCCGCATGCCGGAAGAGGATTTGCGAGAATATCTGAAAAAGACCGCCGCGATCTGGAAAACCCTGGCCGACGTGCTTCACGACAAGGCGATGCGTGAAGCCTATGGCGAAAACGATCCCGCCCGGGTCGTGACCACGCGGGAACGCCAATGCCTTTACTGGGTGGCGCAGGGCAAGGATCACCGGGATATCGCCGAAATCCTGCAGATCACGCCGCATACGGCCCGCAGCTACATGAAATCCGCCCGCCAGAAACTCGGCTGCACGACCATCGCCCAGGCGGTGGCAAAAGCTATGCGGTATAACATGATAGCGCGAACATAAGCACATCCAGGAAAAGTGGGAACCGGTTTTCCGTCCGGATGTGCGTAGGGAAAAGCACATCCAGGAAAAGTGGGAACCGGTTTTCCGTCCGGATGTGCGTAAAGAGAATCACATCCAGGAAAAGTGGGAACCGGTTTTCCGTCCGGATGTGCGTAGGGAAAAGCACATCCAGGAAAAGTGGGAACCGGTTTTCCGTTCGGATGTGCAGAAACAAAACGCCCGGAGATGATCCGGGCGTTTCTCGTTTTAGAGCGTTTCATTGTTTCACGGAAACATTGAAACGCTCTAAATTTTTGTTTTACGCATTTCCGGACGGAAAACCGCTACGCACTTTTCCTGGAGATGCTCTATGATCCGGCTTACTTCTTCTGCCAGCTCTTGACCAGGTCGTCGTAATTGACGGTGACCGGCTTTTCCTTTTCGTTGGCAATCTTCAGCTGCGGTGCGAGGTTGCCCTTCTTCACGGCATCCGCATTCCAGTAGTTGATGTCATGCTCTTCGGCGAGTTTCGGACCAATATCGCCCTGCACCTTGGCGCGTTCGAGACGGGCCAGCACCTTTTCCTGTTCGGAGCAGAGCGAATCCATCGCGGCCTGAGCGGTCTTCGCACCGGAGGCGGCGTCACCGATGGCCTGCCACCACAACTGGGCGAGCTTCGGATAATCCGGTACGTTGGTGCCGGTCGGCGACCATTGCAGGCGGGCGGGGGAGCGGTAGAACTCGACGAGACCGCCAAGCTTCGGTGCACGTTCGGTGAAGCTCTTGTCGTTGATGGTGGACTGGCGGATGAAGGTCAGGCCGACATGGCTCTTCTTCACGTCCACAGTCTTGGAGGTGACGAACTGCGCATAGAGCCATGCAGCCTTGGCGCGGTCGACCGGCGTGGACTTCAGGAGCGTCCAGGAACCGGCATCCTGATAGCCGAGCTTCATGCCGTCCTTCCAGTAAACGCCGTGCGGGCTGGGGGCCATGCGCCACTTCGGCGTGCCGTCCGCATTCACCACCGGCAGACCGTCCTTGACCATATCGGCGGTAAAGGCGGTGTACCAGAAGATCTGCTGGGCGACGTGACCTTGTGCCGGAACCGGGCCGGATTCGGAGAAGGTCATGCCCTGGGCTTCCGGCGGGGCGTATTTTTTCAGCCAGACGAGATATTTCTCGATGGAGTAAACCGCAGCCGGACCATTGGTGTCACCGCCACGGGCCACGCAGGAGCCGACGGGCCGCGACTTTTCATCGACCTTGATGCCCCATTCATCGACCGGCAGGCCGTTTGGAATGCCCTTGTCGCCGTTACCGGCCATGGAGAGCCAGGCATCGGTGAAGCGCCAGCCGAGCGAGGGGTCCTTCTTGCCATAATCCATATGGCCATAGACCTTCTTGCCATCGACATCGCGGCCGGTGAAGAATTCGGCAATGTCCTCATAGGCCGACCAGTTGACCGGAACGCCCAGCTCGTAGCCATACTTGGCCTTGAAGTCGGCCTTGTTTTTCGGATCGTTGAACCAGTCGTAGCGGAACCAGTAAAGGTTGGCGAACTGCTGGTCGGGCAACTGGTACAGCTTGCCATCCGGCGCGGTGGTGAAGGACTTGCCAATGAAGTCGTCGACATCGAGGCCCGGGTTTGTGGCATCCTTGCCTTCGCCCGACATCCAGTCGGTGAGGTTGCGGGCCTGCTGGTAGCGCCAATGGGTGCCGATCAGGTCGGAATCGTTGACATAGGCGTCATAGATATTCTCCTTGGACTGCATCTGCGTCTGGAGCTTTTCAATGACGTCACCCTCGCCAATCAGGTCGTGGGTGATCTTGATGCCGGTGATGGCGGTAAAGGCAGGCGCCAGCACCTTGGATTCATATTCATGGGTGGTGAGCGTCTCGGAAACCACCTTGATCTCCATGCCCTTGAAGGGCTTGGCGGCATCCACGAACCACTGCATTTCCTTTTCCTGGTCCGCACGGCTCAGGGTGGACAGCGGCCCGATTTCCTTGTCTAGGAATTGTTTGGCCTCGTCCATGCCGGCATGCGCCACACCGGCTGCGGCCAGAAGCAGGGCCGCCGTTGTCGAAAATAGAAACTGCCGTCGCATAATATCCTCCCGATTAGCGATTGCATGATGATGTGCCGTGAATGCACGTTCCCCCTTATACCAAGGCTCGAAGATGCTGACGCATCCTCGCCTTGAAGAGATTTCGAATATCTCAAATGCGTCAATGGCTTGAGATATTCGAAAAGGGAATACGAAGAGTCATCTTCAATGCCTCTTCGTATCACACGAAGCGAAAAACCCCCACGGCATAGACTGCTGAGAGCGCGAGCGCCCACCAGAGATTGGGACCGGCCAGACCGAGCCAGCCGAGATGAATGAAGGCCGCCCCCAGAAGCGAGATGAACAGGCGGTCGCCGCGCGTCGTCTGAAAGCGCAGCAAGCCAATACGCGGATGTCCGCCGGGGGAGAAGAATTCCCAGAGCCCCATCAGGGCGATCAGCACGGCAATGCCGATGAAGAACAGCGCCGTCGGCAGTGTCCATGCCATCCATGAGAAATCCATGATGCGATCTCCTCTCAAACCCGACCGAGCGCAAAGCCTTTGGCGATGTAATTGCGGACGAAATAGATGACGAGCGCGCCGGGAATGATGGTCAGCACGCCTGCTGCCGCCAGCACACCCCAATCCATGCCGGAAGCCGAGACCGTGCGCGTCATGGTGGCGGCAATGGGCTTTGCATCCGTGGTGGTGAGCGTGCGGGCAATCAGCAGTTCCACCCAGGAAAACATGAAGCAGAAGAAGGCGGCGACCCCGATGCCGGAGGCAATCAGCGGCATGAAGATCTTCACGAAGAATTTCGGGAAGGAGTAGCCGTCGATATAGGCCGTCTCATCGATTTCCTTCGGCACGCCCGACATGAAGCCTTCGAGAATCCACACCGCCAGCGGCACGTTGAACAGGCAGTGGGCAATGGCCACCGCGATATGGGTATCGATCAGCCCGAAAGCCGAATAGAGCTGGAAGAAGGGCAGGGCGAAGACGGCGGGCGGGGCCATGCGGTTGGTCAGAAGCCAGAAGAACAGGTGGCTATCGCCTAAAAAGCGGTAGCGCGAGAAGGCATAGGCCGCAGGCAGTGCCACAGCCACGGAAATCACCGTGTTCATCGCCACATAGGTGATGGAGTTGATATAGCCGCCATACCAGGAGGGATCGGAAAAGATCACGCCGTAATTGCGCAGGGTCGGCTGGGTCGGCCAGAGCGAAAAGGCCCCGAGGATCTCGCTGTTTTCCTTGAAGCTCATGTTGACGAGCCAGTAGATTGGCAGGAGCAGGAAGACGATATAGAGCGTCAGGATCAGGCCGGAGCGAAGCGAACGGGTGTCATTCATGGCTCATTCTCCCTTCGGCACACCGGCATCGGCGGCGTCGCTCTGGGTCATCACCGTGTAGAAGACCCAGGAAAGCAAAAGGATGATCAGGAAGTAGATGATCGACATGGCGGCTGCGGGTCCAAGGTCGAACTGGCCGACAGCCATCTTGACGAGATCGATGGAGAGGAAGGTGGTGGCATTGCCCGGACCGCCGCCCGTCACCACGAAAGGCTCGGTGTAGATCATGAAACTGTCCATGAAGCGCAGCAGCACGGCAATCAGCAGCACCCGCTTCATCTTCGGAAGCTGGATATAGCGGAAGACCGAGAAGCGCGATGCGCCATCGATGCGGGCGGCCTGATAATAGGCATCCGGAATGGAGACGAGACCGGCATAGCAGAGCAGCACCACAAGGCTCGTCCAGTGCCAGACATCCATGACGATGATGGTGATCCAGGCATGGGTGGCGTTCTGCACATAGTTATAATCAATGCCCATGGCGGCCAGCGTATGGCCAAGCAGGCCGATATCGACGCGCCCGAACACCTGCCAGATGGTGCCCACCACGTTCCACGGAATGAGCAGCGGCAGCGCCATTAA
Organism: Allorhizobium paknamense; assembly: GCF_030815125.1. Classification (GTDB taxonomy): domain Bacteria; phylum Pseudomonadota; class Alphaproteobacteria; order Rhizobiales; family Rhizobiaceae; genus Allorhizobium; species Allorhizobium paknamense. The sequence goes on along the minus strand of NZ_JAUSWH010000004.1, from coordinate 317,089 downwards.
AACGAGGCAGACCGGCACGCCAAGGCCCTTTTTCGGCATGTTGAGCGCAATAAAGATGCCGAGCGGAATTTCGATGGCCAGAATGATCATCGAGAAGGTGAGGTTACGCCACAGCGCATCCCAGAATCTGTCGGAATGCAGGGTCTGGGTAAACCAGTCGGTGCCCGCCCAGAAGAATTCATTGTTGCCGAAGGTGTCCTGTACTGAATAATTCACCACCGTCATCAGCGGAATGACGGCGGAAAAGGCCACCAGCAGCAGCACCGGCAGCACGAGAAACCAGGCCTTGTTGTTCCAGGTCTTTTCCATGGTCAGGCCCTCCCGGTCATGGCGTAATCCACCCGCCAGCTATCGGCATAGATGTGGATGGCGGCGGGGTCGAAGCGAAGTTTCGCGTCAGCCGGGATCTCCTGATCCTCGCGCAACACCAGCGAAATCGGCTGATCGGCAAAGGCGGCGCGCACGATCTTTTGCCGGCCAATATCCTCCACCTTGCGGATGGTGACGGGCAGGCCTTCACGCGAAAGCGACAGGAATTCCGGGCGAATGCCAAGCTCGGTCTTGGCAGCTCCGGGAATGACCGGCCTGCCGGGCAGCGCCACGCGCGAACCGCCAATGATGGCCTCTGCCCCATCAATGCCCGCCGCCATGACATTCATGCCCGGTGAGCCGATGAAATAGCCGACGAAGGTGTGCCTTGGCCGGTCGAACAACTCGGCAGGCGTGCCGATCTGCACGATCTGGCCATCATACATCACCACGACCTTGTCGGCGAAGGTCAGTGCCTCGGTCTGGTCATGGGTGACATAGACCATGGTGAAGCCGAATTGCCGGTGAAGCTGCTTCAACTGCGTGCGCAGCACCCATTTCATATGCGGATCGATGACGGTGAGCGGCTCGTCGAACAGGATGGCATTGACGTCCGAGCGCACCAGGCCGCGGCCGAGCGAAATCTTCTGCTTCTGGTCGGCAGTCAGGCCGCGCGCCTTGCGTCTGGCCCAGCTTTCCAGATCGATCATTTTCAGGATGCCGCGCACCCGGTTCTCGATCTCGGCTTCTGGCACCTGCCGGTTTCTGAGCGGAAAGGCGAGATTGTCGTAAACGGTCATGGTGTCATAGACGACCGGGAACTGGAACACCTGCGCAATGTTGCGGGCTTCCGTCGGCAGGTTGGTGACATCCGTTTCTCCGAACAGGATGCGCCCTTCCGAGGGCTGCAACAGGCCGGAAATGATGTTGAGCAGCGTGGTCTTGCCGCAGCCGGAGGGGCCGAGCAGGGCATAGGCGCCGCCATCATCGAAATCGTGATGCACTTCCTTCAGCGCATAGACGGGATTGGCGAGGCCCTTCGGCCCATAGGCGTGGCGCAGATGATCAAGGGAAATACGTGCCATTCAAGCCTCCATCCCATCATGTGCCGGGGCGTTCTTCCCAAGCGCACGGCCCGTTCCGTCGAAGGCCATCAGGTGTCGCCGGTCGAGATAGACCGTAAACTCCCGCTCCGCCTCCACCTCGTGAATGCCGTGGGTGAGCATGACCCAGCGGGCGTCCCCCAGCCCAAGATGGATGAAGCTTTCCGAGCCGGAAATTTCGGAAATCATCGAGCGGGCTTGCAGTGCGCTGGCGTCAGTGCCCTCGGCGCGGGGGGAGAGATGGTGCGGCTGGAAGGCAAGGGTGACCGCGCCCTCAGGCACATCGGCAAGATGCGGCGGCACCGGGATGCTCTGGCCGGTGGCGATCACGAAGTCCGCACCGCGCCGCGCTGCCTCCACCGTGTTCAGCGGCGGATCGGCAAAGGTTTTCGCGGTCATCAGATCCTGCGGGCGGCGGTAGACCTCGATAGTCGGCCCGAACTGCGTGATGCGGCCTTGCGAAAGCGTGGCGGTATTGCCGCCCAAAAGCAGTGCTTCGGACGGTTCCGTGGTGGCATAAACGAAAATCGCGCCGGATTCGGCAAAGATTTTCGGCAGTTCCTCCCGCAATTCCTCCCGCAGCTTGTAATCGAGATTGGCCAGCGGCTCATCCAGCAGCACGAGGCTTGCCTGCTTGACGATGGCGCGGGCCAGCGCCGTGCGCTGCTGCTGCCCGCCGGAGAGGTTGAGCGGGGTGCGTTCCAGATAGGGCGTGAGCTTCAGCAGATCGGCGGCGCGGCGGACCTGCCGGTCGATCTCGGCCTTCTCCACCTTGCGGATGCGCAGCGGCGAAGCAATGTTTTCGTAAACGGTGAGCGCCGGATAGTTGATGAATTGCTGGTAGACCATGGCCACCGAGCGATCCTGCACCCGAACGCCGGTGACATCCTTGCCGTCAAAGAAGAGCTGCCCGGAGGTGGGCTTGTCCAGCCCCGCCATCAGCCGCATGAGGCTTGTTTTTCCAGACAGCGTCGGTCCCAGCAGCACGTTGAGCGAGCCGCGTTGCAGCGTCAATGTCGTCGGATGGATATGCGTATCCCCCGCGACAACCTTGGACAGGTTGCGTAATTCCAGCATATGCGTCAGGCCTCCTCCAACCCGGCGACATGTTTTTATGGGCAAAGCCAAACAGGCTTCGCAGATCAAGCCGCCCGGGCCGTATCCATGTACTCCTCCAGCCCCTTTGCCTCGTCTCGGCTCAGGAACAGGCCTTGCTTTGTGCGCCGCCAGAGAATGTCCTCAGCCGTTGTCGCCCATTCGCGGGCAATCAGCCAGTCGACTTCCGTCTGATAGAGCGTGCCGCCAAAGTGCCGGCCAAGGTCATTTTCGGTTCTGGCGCTGTCCAGCATGGTATGCGCCAGCGTGCCATAGCAGCGGATCAGCCGCTTGGCGTGACGGTCGGACAGGAAAGGGAAGGCGCGCTTCAGCTTGCCGACTTCACCCTCATAGCCGGTCGGCTGAAATTCTCCGCCCGGCAGATGGCTGCGGCCTGTCCAGGGAGTACCCTTGACGCCGATGGTCTCGCCAATCTTTTCCAAGGCATGTTCGCCAAGGCGGCGATAGGTGGTGAGCTTGCCGCCGAACACGTTGAGAAGCGGCGCGCCGCCTTCCGGCTGGTCGATCTTCAGCACGTAATCCCGGGTTGCTTCCTGGGCTTTCGAAGCACCGTCGTCAAACAGCGGACGCACGGCGGAATAGGTCCAGACAATATCGTCCCGCGTCACCGGTTCGGCGAAATATTCGCTGGCGCAGGCGCAGAGATAATCCGTCTCTTCGTCGGAAATCGCCACGTCCTTGGGGTCGCCCTTGTAATCCCGGTCGGTGGTGCCGATCAGCGTGAAATCGGTTTCATAGGGAATGGCAAAAATGATGCGGTTATCCGGGTTCTGGAAGAAATAGGCGCGCGGATCGTCGAATTTCTTTTTCACGACGATATGACTGCCCTGAACAAGCCGCACATTATGCGCCCGGTTCTTGCCCATGGCGCCTGAGAGAACCTGATCCACCCAGGGACCGGCTGCATTGACCAGCATCTTCGCCTTATATGTCTTGCGGCTCCGATTGGCGCGGTCTTCCACCTCGATCACCCAGATCCCATTCTCACGCCGCGCCCCGAGAACGCGGTGACGGCTGAGAATGGTGGCGCCCTTGTCGGCGGCGTCGCGAGCGTTCAGCACCACGAGACGGGCATCATCCACCCAGCCGTCGGAATATTCGAAGGCACGGGTAAAGAGCGGCTTCAGCGGCTTGCCCGCCGGGTCCTTGCGCATGTTGAGCGAGCGGGTGGCAGGCAGAAGCTTGCGGCCGCCGAGATGGTCATAGAGGAAAAGCCCCAGCCGGATCAGCCAGGCTGGGCGGATGCCGCCCTTATGAAACGGCAGAACGAAGCGCATGGGCCAGATGATGTGCGGGGCCATGGCCCACAGCACTTCGCGCTCCATCAGGGCTTCGCGCACGAGGCGAAACTCGTAGTGCTCCAGATAGCGCAACCCGCCGTGAATGAGCTTGGTGGCGCCGGAAGACGTGCCGGAGGCAAAATCATTCATTTCCGCCAGCGCGACCGAATAGCCCCGGCCCACCGCATCCCGGGCGATGCCGCAGCCATTGATGCCGCCGCCGACGACGAAAATGTCGAAAACCTGACCTTCGGACACGAACCCCTCCTGTTTCGCCCCTCCTGTTTCGCGATGCAGCAAAACAGCAAATTGCGAAAGTCAGGATAGGTAAAGCGAACCTATAGCGAATGTCAAATGAAACTTTCACAGAAAATTTACGGAGCTTCTCCCTCAGCCTCGATCAGCCGGACGCCGTGCTCGCGGCAGATGGTTTTAAGCGCCGGAACCGAGCAGACATCGGTAATGAAGGTATGAACCTGTGAAAGATGACCGATGCGCACGGGGGCGGCGCGTTCGAATTTCGAGGAATCGGCCACCAGGATCACATGCCGGGCATTGGCCATGATCGCCTGCGCTACCTTCACCTCGCGGTAGTCATAGTCCAGAAGCGCGCCGTCATGGTCGATGGCCGAGACGCCGATCACGGCATAATCCACCTTGAACTGCCGGATGAAATCTACCGCCGCTTCCCCGACGATCCCGCCATCCGAGCCACGCACCACGCCACCGGCAATCACCACCTCTATTGCCGGGAAAACCCGCAAGCGATTGGCCACATTGATGTTATTGGTAATGACCATCAATTCTTTATGGTCGAGCAGCGCTTCCCCCACGGCTTCCGTGGTGGTGCCGATATTGATGAAAAGCGAGGCATTGTTGGGAATGAGGCTGGCGGCGGCGCGGCCAATCGCCTGCTTTTCCGGGGCGGCGATGGAGCGGCGGGCTTCATAGCGTACGTTTTCCGCGCCGCTTGGAAAAATCGCGCCGCCATGCACGCGCGTGAGCTGGCGGGATTCACACAGATCGTTCAGATCCTTGCGGATGGTCTGGGGTGTCACGGAAAAGCGGTTCGCCAGTTCCTCCACCAGCACCCGGCCCTCGGCCTTGGCAATATCCAAAATCTGAGTCTGGCGGGGAGAGAGGAACATGCGTGTTTCCCTGGTTTCGTTTTTCTTTCATCTTAAAGCACCTCCAGGAAAAGTGTAGGGCGGTTTTCCGTCCGGAGGTGCGCAAAAGAAAGCACCTCCAGGAAAAGTGTAGCGCGGTTTTCCGTCCGGGCGGGGACTTCAAATAACTCGGGCGGGTGCAATTTTCGAAAAGGTGGGTAGAGTCAAAAACCGAAAGAAAACGAAAGGGAGGATGCATGTTCGACAGGGAGCTTTTCAAGGGCAGGACGGTGGTGATCACCGGGGCGGGACGCGGCATCGGGCTGGCGACGGCTGAGGCCTTTCTGGCGCATGGGGCGATGGTGATTGCCCATGCGGGGCGCAGCCTGCCGAAGGAGGGGCCGCTGGCCGAGGCGGAGCGGCAGGGCCGGGCACGATTGATCGCGGCGGATTTTCTGAGCCATAATGGCGTGGACCTCTTCGCCAACACCGTGCAGGCGGAAACGGATCATATCGACGTTCTTATCAACAATGCCGGGACCATGCAGGGCCGGTTTCCCGCCGAAGGGCTGACCCCGCAACAATATGAAAGCGTGGTGCGTCTCAACCAGACTTCGGTGGTGGAACTGACCACGGCGCTGTTACCGCTGCTGAAACAGGCCAAGGAAGCGGCGATCGTCAACACGGTATCGATTTCGGCCCGCACCGGCGGCAGCCCCGGTTCTTCTCTTTACTCGGCGTCCAAGGCCTTCATTTCTACATGGTCGCGGGCTTTGGCGCGGGAACTTGCGCCAGATGGCATCCGCGTCAATTGCGTCTCTCCCGGCACCATCGATACGGATTTTCACCAGCGCTATTCCAGCGCCGAAAAGCTGGAGGCGACCCGCAAGTCCATACCGCTGCAAAGGCTGGGCACGGCGGAAGACTGCGCGCCCTCCTATCTGTTTCTCGCGGCGGCAAGCCTTTCCGGCTATATCACCGGTCAGGTTCTGGAGGTGAATGGCGGACAGTTGATGGCGTAATACCAAGGCTCGAAGATGCTAACGCATCCTCGCCTTGAAAGAATTTCGAATATCTCAAATGCATCAACGGCTTGAGATATTCGAAAGGGGAATACGAAGAGTCATTTTCAATGACTCCTCGTATAAGCCGCTGCCCGCTCCGGGAGACGGGGTGTTACACCTCGAACTCGTCCTCGAAGGATTCCGGAAAGGTCTGCCTTGCCACTTTTTCGTTGATGACCAGCATCGCCTCATAGGAGAGCGGATCGAAATCCTTGCCCGCCGGTATGACCTCGCGGCCAAACAGCAGGTTGAGACGCGCGGCATCGAGATTGCCGCGTTCAAAGGGTTCCGCACCGAAATGATGCCACAGCGCATGCAGGAAGGCCGCGTCGATGCGGTGTTCCTTGGTGCCGGGACGGCCCCGTCGGGGGATGTTCTTTAGCGGGGTCACGCCTTTCGGATTGGCGCGGCGAATGGTGAACTGGATGCCCGTTCCCGGCATTCCCGAAGGAAAGCCCCGGTGTTTCGTCATCTCGGGAAGGTTGGCCACGCGTCTCTCCAGTCGTCTAGAGCATAATCCGACCGGAGTGAAACGAGGGTCGACAAGATTATGCTTCAAAAATAAAATATTTAGAGCGCTGATCTGATTCAATCAGATCGAAAAGCGCTCTAAGTCCGTATTTTGGATTGCGAGAAGGAGCAAAAACTGCTCCTTCATCCGTTATTGTCAGATCACTTCAGGATCAACCAAGCGTCAGCCCATCGAAGTCCGAGGCATCGTGGCGTTCGGGCAGGAAGGTGCCGGGATCGCCGGAGGCCTTGTTGACCACAATACCACGTTTGACGCCCGGACGGGCCGCGACCTCCTTGGCCCAGCGCACCACATGTTCATATTCGTGGGTGGCGAGGAAGGTGCCCGCATTCGGATAGGACTGGTCAAGCGCCAGCCGTCCATACCACGGCCAGATGGCCATGTCGGCGATGGAATACGCATCCCCGGCCACGAAGCGATGATGGGCCAACTGCCGGTTCAGCACGTCCATCTGCCGCTTGGCCTCCATGGCATAGCGGTCGATGGCATACTGGATCTTGACCGGCGCATAGGCGAAGAAATGGCCAAAGCCGCCGCCGACAAAGGGGGCGGAGCCCATCTGCCAGAACAGCCAGTTCATCACCTCGGCGCGGGCCCGCGGCTCCGTGGGCAGGAAGGCGCCGAACTTGTCGGCCAGATAGACGAGGATGGAGCCGGATTCGAACAGCCGCACCGGCGCGCCGCCGTCCTTCGGCTTGTGGTCCATCAGCGCCGGGATCTTGGAATTGGGGTTGACGTCCACGAAGCCGGAACCGAACTGCTCACCCTTGCCGATGGTGATCAGCCAGGCATCGTAGTCAGCATCCTTGTGGCCTGCTTCCAGCAATTCTTCGAGCAGGATGGTGACCTTCTGGCCGTTGGGCGTCGCCAGCGAATAAAGCTGGAGCCCATGCTTGCCCACCGGCAAGTCCTTGTCATGGGTCGGGCCGGCAACAGGCCGGTTGATACTGGCGAACTGGCCGCCATTGCCCGCCTCCGGGCTCCAGACCTTCGGTGGCTCATAGCCGGCAGGCAAATTGTTTTCCGGCGGAAATTTCGTGTCGCTCATGGCATCCTCGCGTAAACCTGACGCATTGACCGGAAAACCGGCAGCCGCCTTTGCGGTCAATGCTCTTCTTCGAAAGAGGTATCCTGTCCTGCTCTCAGTCGTTTGCGTCCAATCGCGGCTCAAAGCAAGGCATGATGGTCGTGTTACGCGAAGAATGTGGCAGTTCCGTTTGATCAATCAAGCCGGATTCACGTGAAACCCGGTCCTTCAAGGAGCATCGCAGTCACGAAGCAGGGGTGCGAAAACTATAAACCAGGAGGTCAGCCCGCCAGATAGCGGCTGGTCACGGCATAACCGGCAGCTGCGGCAATGGCGGTGAGAAAAGTGCCCCAGGCCATGTCCACAAGGCTCATGGACAGCGACCAGTTTTTCAGGGTCGCCAGATTGGTCATGTCGTAGGTGCCATAGGCGATGAGACCCAGGATGGCGCCGCTGACGATGGCCGTGGCGAGGCTGCCGCTCTGCAGGGCAGGGGCGACGGCGAAGTAGACAATGCCCGCGACATAGAAGAGATAGAAGATCGCCGCCGCCGTGAAATTCGGCTTGTCCAGCATGATCTCGCCGATGCGGGATTTGTAAAAACTGGTCGCAACTTTTCCCAGCCAGACGAAATCGAGACCGAAGAAAACGATGGCGGTCGAGAGGTAGGCGATGCCAAATTTCAGCATGAATATCCCTTCGCAGCCGTTCTCGCGGCGGCGCCCCAGAGTGTCGTCATAACCTCAGCAATGACCGGTCAGATCCCCAGAACCGGCTGGATAATCCGCAAAAGACGGCTTTTGAATTTCAAAGGCGCGTCCGTCACGGCAAGACAGATGCAGTCTTCACCTTCATCGGCGATCGGCTGGTGTTCCAGCGAGGAATCGGCGTCCTCCAGATCGCCGCGGCCAAAGCGACCGGTTTCATCGTGGAAACTGCCAGCGAGAACCAGCGTCAGCTCCCGCCCGCCATGGGTGTGTTCGGGCACCGGTTTGCCGGCGGGAATCCTCAGCAGCCGCACGCTCGTCTCACCGTCATTGGTGCGGATGGGAATGTGATAGGCCCCGCGTCCAAGCGCCTTCCATTTCAACTCCCCGACATCACCACCGACATAGGAGCGCAGAGGTTCGGGCAGGATCGCAGCCGGCCTGCCCATCGTCTGCGTCGATGACCGCGTTTTTGCCGTTGCGGGTGCGTCAGCCTCCGCCATTCGGGCCTGCATGGCGGCCCAGGAGGCGTCCACCGATGCAGCCTGCGCGTCCGTCACGTCATCCGCATCCATCAAGGCACCGGCAGCCGCTTCGATACGTCCCAGCCGCACCCGGCATTCCGGGCACAGCGCCAGATGGGTCGCAACCGCCAGTCCCCAGCCCTCGCTGAGACTTCCGCTGGCATAATCCAGCAGCAATTCATCACTGACATGGTGGCGCACGCTCATCGATGGTCCTCCATCAACCTGTCGTCGAGGGCGGCACGCAACTTCGCAAAGGCCATGCGGATGCGGGATTTGACCGTTCCCAGCGGCAGGTTGAGATCCTTGGCTATGGTACTGTGAGAGACTTCGTTAAAGAAGGAAAGCTGGAGCAGTTCGCGCTGCTCGCTGGGCAGATCCTGCATGGCGATGCGCAGGCGCTCCGCCTCCTGCCGGCTCTGGTATTCCTCGTCGGCGGAGGGCACGTCATCCGGCACGAAGGCGGGATCCTGCGGATCGAATTCCGGTCTGCGATCCTTGCGGTAGGCCGAAACCCTGAGATTACGGGCAATGGTGAAAATCCAGGCCGAGACATTGCCCCGCTCCGGATCGAAAAGTGCCGCCTTGTTCCAGACGGCCATCATGGTTTCCTGCATCAGTTCCTCAGCCGCCTGGCTGTCACGCGCCTGCCGGGCCATGTAGGCCTTCACGCGCGGAGCATAATGGCGAAACAGTGTCTCGAATGCCTCTTTGTCCCTGTCCCGCGCCACAGCCGCGAGAAGGTGAGACATGTCCTCGGTCTTTGCGTCCATAACCATCCCGTTGGCGCGCGAAGGCGCCTGTTGACCGGCAATCCCACGCCGTCCCCTCGGACGTGCGACCGGGCTCCTGGTATTGTGGCATTCAAAGGCCGTATGGGAAATGGTTATTGTCATGTTCCCCATTACGCAGCCTGCTTTCCACTGGATCACAGACCCAAAAAAGTTCCGTATCCGCTAATCCACGAGCTTCTTCATCTCGTAAAGAGTGGCAAGAATTTCAACGGAACAGCGATTCGTTTGCTGAAGCGGCAGTGCCGGTCGGGAAACACCAGGATCGTTCAGGGGAGGGATCATGGCACTCAAGGAAGACAGGTTTCCGCCCCGTGGCGGCCAGCGCGTGGCGGTCATCGGCTCCGGCATTTCAGGGCTTTCCGCCGCATGGCTTTTGTCGCGCAGCCGCCCGGTCGTGCTCTACGAATCAGAGACCAGGGCAGGCGGCCATTCCAACACGGTCGAGGTTGCCGCCGCAGGCAAAACGGTGCCGGTGGATACCGGCTTCATTGTTTATAATGAGCGCAACTACCCCAATCTCGTGGCGCTGTTCGAGCAGCTGAAGGTGCCGACGCTCGACTCAAACATGTCCTTTGCCGTCTCGCTGCGCTCCGGTGGCTTTGAATATTCCGGCTCCGGCCTTGGCGGCCTGCTCGGCCAGCGCCGAAACGCGTTCAGCCCGCGTTTCTGGCGCATGGTGTCGGATATCATGCGTTTCTACAAATCCGCCGATGCGCTTCTGGAGCGCTCGGATCTGATTGCCGCGACGCTCGGCGATTATCTGGCGCTTGAGCAGTATAGCGAGGCCTTTATCGAAGATCATCTGCTGCCGATGGGGGCGGCGATCTGGTCTACGACCGCTGCCGATATGCGGGCCTATCCGCTGCATGCTTTCCTGCGTTTTTTCATCAACCACGGTCTGGTGGAGCTGAAGAACCGGCCGCAATGGCGCACTGTCTCCGGCGGCAGCCGGGAATATGTCGGCAGGCTGCTTTCGGCCTTTGCCGGCGAGGTGCGGCTTGGCAGAAAGGTGGTGCGTGTCGAGCGTCATGAAGGCGGTGTCGATGTGGTGACCGCCGATGGCCAGCGCGACCGCTTCGATGACGTGGTGATTGCTACCCATGCCGATCAGGCGCTGGCGCTTCTCGAGGATGCTGACGGGCAGGAACGCGCGCTTCTGGGGGCTTTCGGCTACACGGCCAACACCGCCGTTCTGCATTCCGACCCGGCCCTGATGCCGAAACGCCGGGCTGTGTGGTCCAGCTGGAATTATATCGGCAACCGCAATGAGACGGCGGATGCGGCACTCTGCGTCACCTATTGGATGAACCGCCTGCAAAGCCTCGATCCGGCCGTGCCGCTGTTCGTAACCCTCAATCCCAGCCGGGACATAGACCCGAAGACCATTCACGCCAGCTTTGATTACAGTCATCCGCTGTTTGACGCCAAGGCCATCGCCGCCCAGCGCCGGATCTGGCAGTTGCAGGGTCGCCGCCGGACCTGGTTCTGCGGTGCGCATTTCGGCAGTGGCTTCCATGAGGATGGCTTGCAGGCGGGTCTTGCCGTGGCCGAGCAATTGGGGGGTGTCGCCCGTCCCTGGACGGTGGATGAGCCCTCCGGCAGAATTTTCGTCGATACGCAGCTGATGGCGGCGCAATGAGCGGAGCAAGCGCACTCTACCGCGGAGAGGTCGTGCATCAGCGCTTCAAGCCGAAGCGGCACGCGCTGCGTTACCGCGTCTTTTCCCTGCTCATCGATCTCGATGAACTGCCCCTGCTCGATCGCGGGCTGAAGCTGTTCGGCCACAATCGCCGCGCCGTGTTCAGCGTGCATGATTCAGATCACGGCCATGGCAAAAAGGGGGGATTACGGGCTTGGGTCGCGGAGCGGCTGGCTGAGGCCGGGCTGGAACGAGGCGGCGCTCAGGTGACGATGCTCTGTTATCCGCGCATCTTCGGTTATGTCTTCAATCCGCTGACCGTTTATTTCTGCCGGGATGGGGATGGGGTGCTGACCGCGATCCTCTACGAGGTCTGCAACACGTTCCACGAGCGCCACACCTATATCATTCCGGTTGCGCCTGACGCGGATGGCGCCATCCGCCATGCCTGCGCCAAGGAAATGTATGTGTCGCCCTTCGTGCCGATGGACTGCTTGTATCGTTTCCGCATCCAGCCGCCTGCTGACGGCGTGATGATTGCCATTCATGAAAGCGATCCGGAAGGCCCGCTGCTCTTTGCCTCCTTCCAGGGGCGGCGCGAAGGCCTGACAGATGGCTCCCTGCTGCGGGCGCTGTTTTCCTACCCGTTGATGACGCTCAAGGTGATGGGCGCCATTCATTGGGAAGCGTTGCGGCTATGGCTGAAAGGCGTGCCGATCCACCGCCATCGCAAGGCTGCGTCTGCCGTTGCCAGCTCCGTGATTGCGCCGGAACCCGGCACACGTCGGGCGGACGCGCTTTAACTTTTGTTTTTACGCATTCCGAACGGAAAACCGAAGAGTTTCCTGGATATGCTGCAACGTTGAGGACCCTGTCATGACCCATGCAGACCAGCAGGCATCGACCATAAGCCTTACCAAAGCGCCGTTCTGGCAGCGGGTGCTTGGCCGGTGGGCGGCGCGCCTCAGCCATGGACGGCTGACGGTGATCTTTCCCGATGGCCGTGAAATGCATGTCGAGGGCCGCGAGGCTGGCCCTTCTGCCGTTTTGAAGATCAACAGGGCCCGCACCGTCTGGCGGCTGTTGACCGGCGGCGGGCTCGGCTTTTCCCGTGCCTATCTGGAGGGTGACTGGGACAGCCCGGATATCGCCACCTTTCTGGAACTGGCCATTGCCAACCAGCAGGGCTGGGAAAAGGTCATGTCGCCTTCCAGCCTGTTTCGCCGCGTCGCCTGGCTGAAGCACCGTCTGCGGGCCAATTCGAGAGCGGGAAGCCGTCGCAACATCGCCTTCCACTACGATCTCGGCAATGATTTCTACCGGCTGTGGCTGGATGAAACCATGACCTATTCCTCCGCGCTTTATGCGCATCCCAACCAGCCCCTGGCCGAGGCGCAGGAGGCGAAATATGCCCGAATCGTCGAGCAATTGCAGATCGGCCCGCACGATCACGTGCTGGAAATTGGCTGTGGTTGGGGCGGTTTTGCCGAATATGCCATTCGCCGCACCGGCTGCCGCGTGACCGGTCTGACGCTGTCACGCGAACAGGCGGCCTATGCCCGCGACCGGCTGGCCAAAGCCGGGCTTGGTGCAAACGCCGATATTCGCCTTGAGGATTACCGCGATGTGAAAGGCAGCTTCACCCGGATCGTGTCCATCGAAATGTTCGAGGCGGTGGGCGAGGAGCATTGGCCGCTTTATTTCGATCGTGTGCGGGCTCTCTTGGTGGAAGGCGGGCGCGCCATCGTGCAGGTGATCACCATCGATGAAAGCCGGTTCGAGCAATATCGCCGTGGCGCCGATTTCATCCAGACCTACATCTTCCCCGGCGGCATGTTGCCGAGCGTCGAAACCTTCGAAAGTACCGCCAGTGCTTCGCGGCTGAAGGTTCTCGATGCCTTCCGCTTCGGGCGTGATTACGAGCGCACCCTGTTGACCTGGGACCGCAGCTTCACCGCCCACTGGCCGCAGATTGCACCGCTGGGCTTCGATGAGCGCTTCTTCCGCATGTGGCGCTACTACCTGCATTATTGCGCGGCGGGCTTCAGGACCGGCAGGCTGGATGTCGTGCAGTTCGAACTGGCGCGATGACGTAAAGCCCTCATCCGGAAGATGGGGGCTTTAAAGTGTTTCCAGGAAAAGTGGGAACCGGTTTTCCGTCCGGAAACACGAAAAACAAAGAACTACAGGTTTCCAGGAAAAGTGGGAACCGGTTTTCCGTCAGGAAACACGTAAAGGCTCTCTCTTACCGGTCCTTGCGCAACATTTTTCGCGTGATGGCGAAATAAAGCCCGTAGGGCAGCCGCCGCAGCAGTTTCAGGATCAGCACCATCTGCCAGGGGAAGGCGATCTCGAAACGGCGCTTGCTCATGCCATGGACGATGTGATCTGCGGCCTCTTCCGCCGTGATCAGGAAGGGCATCGGAAAATCATTCTTGTCGGTGAGCGGTGTCTTTACGAAGCCGGGATTGATGATGGAGAGCGTCACGCCCTTTTCCGCCAGTTCCGGATGCATGGCCTCGGCAAGCGTGATCAGCATGGATTTGCTGCCGCCATAAATGCCGCCGCCGGGCAGGCCGGTATAACCGGAAACCGAGGCGATCAGGCCGATCCGGCCTTCTCCGCGTGCCACCATCGAGGGAATGACGGCTTCCAGACAATGCCCGGTGCCGACGATATTCAACTCCACCATCTGCCGCAATTTTTCGGAATCGAAGGCGGTTGGGCGTTCGCGCAGGTAATTGCCTGCCGAAAACACCGCCCATTGGATAGGGCCGAGATCTGCCTCGATGCGGGCGGCCGTGGCCTTCACCGCGTCACGGTCGGTGATGTCCAGCGGATAGGCAAGGATGCTGTCCCCCGCCTCCGAGGCAAGTGCTGCCAGTGCGTCCGCATTGCGGGCGCTGGCCGCCACCCGAAAACCCTCACCGACAAGCTTCAGCGCCAGTGCGCGGCCAATGCCGGAGCTTGCGCCGGTGATCCAGGCGATTTTCGAGCGGGAGACGGAAGACATCATCATGACGGTTCTCACTTTGCGGCTTTGTGAAGGGGCCTGTGCTTGTGCGTGATAGCTTCGGGTTTGCGGAATTCCACCCGCGTCCAGGCCACCGGCAGACCGAACTTGGTGACAAGGGCGGTGTTCAACACGCTCCCATCCGGGCGCAGCACCATCTTGTCATGAAAACGCACCTTGTTGCCTTGGGTTTCCGGTGAAAGATAAACAAGGTAGCTGAAACGCGCCGTATCGCCAGTGAGCGTCACAGGCGCCTGGCCCACCACATCCTCGCGGGTGCCGACATAGGTCTTCGGGCCGGTCTTGACGAAGCGCCAGGTCTTGGTGTCGCGGCTGCCGTCATCGAAGCGGAAATCCTCCCTCAGGATCAGCAGGCGGCCATCCCATTTTCCGGTCAGATCGACGGTGAAGCTGCGCTTGACCCCGTTAATGGCCGAAAAGCGCCCTTCCGCCACGGTTTTGCCGGTGAAGTAGTCTTCGAAGGTAAAATCCCTGGCAAGCGCTGGCGACAGGGACGCTGCAAGCCCCGCCCCAAGGCCCAGCAGAGCATATTTCAAACGCGGCATGGTTCGGCTCCTTTGACATGAGTTCTGCTCCCGATACGCAGGCCCGGCCTCGGCGGATTTCGCTACCACTCGATCACCTTGCCGTCATAGCCATGGAAACTGCCGGTTTCCGCCGGTGTCATGCCATCGAGCACGGAGAGAAGCCGGGCGGCGCTGTCTGTCGGCTCCAGCCGCTCGTGGTTGACCGAATAGGCGGCGGAAAGGCTGGTGGCGACGGTGCCGGGATGCAGGGCGGCAACCACGGCTTCCGGCCGCGTCCGGGCAATTTCAATGGCGGCGGTGCGCAGGATCTGGTTGAGGGCCGCCTTGGAAGCACGGTAGGAAATCCAGCCGCCCAGCCGGTTATCGCCGATGGAGCCGACCTTGGCGGAGAGAAAGCCCGCTATCACCCGGCGGTTGCGGGCAAAAAGCGGCGCGAAATGCTTGAGCACCAGCGCCGGTCCCAGCGCATTCAGCGCAAATTGTGCCGCCATGGCCTCGGGCGTGATGGCTCGGATGGTCTTTTCCGGCCCGGTGCCGTCTAAGGTGAGCGCGCCGGTGGCGCAGAAGAGAAGATCGATCTCGCCCGCTTGCGCCTTGACGGCTTCGGCGGCGGCGGCGACCGTTTCCTCCCGGGTCAGGTCGAGGCCGGTCCCGCTTCGCGACAGCGCGATCAGTTTCCCGCAGCGGGGATCGGCTGCCAGATGGGCGGCAATGGCGCCGCCAATACCGCCGGATGCCCCCAGAACCACCGCTTGATAGCCCTCCTGCAGCGCCGACAACCCCGTAAACTGGCTCATCTTCAGCCCTCCCTTCCTGATCGCGATCAATCCGAACGCTGCATGGCAGCGTATTCATAAGCAATACGTTTAATGGCCACAGGTTGGATCAGGAGGGTGACTGTGATCAGAGGGTTTACGGTAGGTCTTGTCTTGGTAATCGCTGCGGCTTGTTCTGCCGCGGCCATGGAAGATCGCTATTCAGCGCGGGACATCCAGCGCAGTATCGTCGGGAAGCGGGTGTTTCTCGCAACGCCGATGGGGGGTGAATTTCCGCTGAACTATCGCCGCAACGGCGTGGTGGATGGCGATGGTCAGGCGCTTGGGCTTGGCCGTTTCGTCAAGCCGAACGACACCGGCAAATGGTGGATCGACGGCGACCGGCTCTGCCAGCGCTTTAACACCTGGTATAAGGGCGCGCCCATGTGTTTCGAGCTTTACCGGACGGGCGAGAACCAGCTGCGCTGGATCCGCGATAATGGCCAGAAGGGCACGGCGCGCATCGGCCAGACCCTATGAAATCGCTGATTCTCGTTCTGGGCGACCAGTTGAGCGCGTCGCTGTCGTCGTTGCGGGCGGTGGATCCGGCCACCGCCACCGTGCTGATGGCGGAAGTGATGGGCGAGGCGACCTATGTGCCGCATCACAAGAAAAAGATCGCCTTTCTCTTTTCCGCCATGCGCCATTTCGCCGAAGATTTGCGCAAACGCGGCTTTAGCGTGCGCTATGTAACGCTGGACGATCCGGACAACAGCCAGAGCCTGTTCGGGGAGGTGCGCCGTGCGGTTGCAGATCTTCAGCCCGGGAATATCGTGGTGACCGAGCCCGGCGAATACCGGCTGATGCAGGAGATGCGCAGCTGGCAGCGCAAGCTGAACCGGCCCGTCGAAATCCGCGGCGATGATCGCTTTCTCTGTACCCCGGATGAGTTTCGCGAATGGGCCAAGGGCCGCAAGCAATTGCGGATGGAATTCTTCTACCGCGACAAGCGCCGCCGCTACGAGGTGCTGATGGAGCCCGATGGCGCGCCGACCGGCGGCCAGTGGAATTTCGACCAAGACAACCGCAAGTCCCCGCCCAAGGGCCTCAAAGGCCCGAAGCGTGTGAGCCATCGCAAGGATGCCATCGTCAACGCGGTGCTGGACATGGTGGAGGAGCGCTTCGGCGACCATTTCGGCACGCTCAGGCCTTTTCATTTTGCCGTGACCGCCGAGCAGGCCTGGAAGGAGTACGAGCATTTCGTCGAAAAGGTGCTGCCGAATTTCGGTGACTATCAGGATGCGATGGTGGCGGGTGAACCCTATCTCTACCATTCGCTGATCTCGTCCTATCTGAATGCCGGGCTGATTCTGCCGCTGCAGGTCATCCGGCGGGCAGAAAAAGCCTATCGTGATGGCAAGGCGCCGCTCAATGCCGTGGAAGGCTTCATCCGCCAGATCCTCGGTTGGCGCGAATATGTGCGCGGGCTCTACTGGACCCAGATGCCGGGCTATGCCGAGCGCAACCACCTCAACGCCAAGCGCCCGCTGCCGCGCTATTACTGGGACGGCAAGACCAAAATGGCCTGCATGGCGGCGGCCATCGGCGATACCATCGAGCATGCCTATTCCCACCATATCCAGAGATTGATGGTGACCGGCAATTTCGCTTTGCTGGCGGGGATCGAGCCAAAACAGGTCTGCGACTGGTATTTGCTGGTCTATGCCGATGCCTATGACTGGGTGGAATTGCCAAACACGCTGGGCATGGCGCTTTATGGCGATGGCGGGTTGATGGCCAGCAAGCCCTATGCCGCCAGCGGCAAATATATTGACCGCATGAGCAATTTCTGCGGCTCCTGCGCCTATGATGTCAAGCGATCCACCGGCGACAAGGCCTGTCCCTTCAACGCCCTCTACTGGGATTTTATTGCCCGGAACGAAAAGGTGCTGAAGGGCAATCCGCGCATGACCACGATATATGCCAGCTGGAACCGCATGGACGAAGGCAAGCGGCAAGACCTGAGACAGGCCGCCGCCGATGTGCTGGGGAGACTGGACGCGTTATAGCTTCGCTCACTCCAGCATGGCGTGCAGCGCTGCGGCGAGCTTTGCCAGATCCTGTGGCCGGGACAGGCGGTGGTCGCCGTCCCGCACCAGTGTCAGAACCACATCGTCGGCGGGCAGATGTTCCATCAACTTCAAGGCATGCCGCCAGGGCACGTCCGGATCGGCCATGCCTTGCAGGATGTGAACGGGGCAGCCGGTTTCGATCATGCCGGTCAGGACCCGATTGGCGCGGCCATCCTCGATCAGGCCGCGCGTGAAGATGTTCGGCTCCGGGCTGTATTCGGACACTTCCTCGAAATAGCCTTTTTCGGCAAGCGCTGCGCGCTCCCTGTCGGTGAGATTGGGCTCGATGAGATCATGGGTGAAATCCGGGGCAGGAGCCACCAGAACCATACCTTGAACGGTAACGTCGGCTGTCTTCAGTTTTACCAGTTCCTGCACGGCGCGTAGCGCAATCCAGCCGCCCATGGACGAGCCGACCAGGACGAGGCGGCGATAACCGTAATGGTCGATGACCGCCAGCGCCTCTTCCAGCCAGCGCGAAATCGTGCCGTCGCGAAAGGCACCGCCCGATTGGCCATGGCCGGAATAGTCGAAACGCAGGGCTGCCGCACCCGTTTCAGCCGCCACGCGGTCCATCTCCAGCGCCTTGGTGCCGCTCATGTCGGAGCGGTAGCCGCCGAGCCAGACAAGCGCCGGGCGCGAGGCGTCGAGACCCGGCCTGTGGAGGGTTGCGATCTCCCTTGCGGCGTCGCCGGAGCCCACGACAAGGTTTTTGATCGCCGCTGCCTGTGTCTCTTCCGTCATAAATCTCTCCAAAAACATTCCAAAGCGAATAAAACAGGATCACAGCCCCATGACGACTGGTGATTTTTTTAAGGAGAGGTGCTAGAGTGCGCGCCGCAATGCAAGGGCTAAGCAGGATTTCCGAAAATTGGCCACCGGTTTTCGGCGCATTCCTGTTGAAACAGGCAACCCGGCACGTATGTCTTCTTCAAGGCGATGCTGACGGGTTTGATCTGGTCCTGCGCCTGCCCGCCAAACTTTTTCAAAAAAAAGTCCGAAACGACTGAGGAGAATACGACCATTCGCAGACCGTTCAAAGCCGATGCCCCCGTTAAGGACGGGCCGCGCGCCAACCGGGAGATTCGCGTTCCCCGGGTACAGTTGATCAATGAAGAGGGCCAGAATCTTGGCGTCATGCAGACCGATCAGGCGCTGCGCATGGCGGAAGAGGCCGGGCTTGACCTGGTTGAGATTTCGCCCAATGCCGAACCGCCCGTCTGCAAGATCCTGGATCTGGGCAAGCTGAAATACGCCAACCAGAAGAAGGCGGCTGAAGCCCGCAAGAAGCAGAAGATCGTCGAAGTCAAAGAAATCAAGATGCGCCCCAATATCGACACCCATGATTATGAGGTGAAGATGAAGGCGATGAACCGGTTCTTCGAAGACGGCGACAAGGTCAAGGTCACGCTCAAGTTCCGCGGCCGCGAAATGGCCCATCAGGAACTGGGCATGAAACTGCTGATGCAGGTGAAGGAAGACACCCTCGAGATCGCCAAGGTCGAGGCCGAGCCGAAGCTGGAAGGCCGGCAGATGATGATGGTGCTGGCGCCGAAATAGAGCCATGATCCGGCCGGCGTGAAGCAAGGATCGGTAAGATTATGCTTTGAGCCTGACATATTGGAGCACCGGTCTGATTCGATCAGATCGGACATCGCTCTACTGCATAATTCCTTAAATCGGAATCGATTTAAGGTCAAAATTATGCAGCAGATTTAAAGTGTTACAGCGTCCTTTGTGCGTTTGAGAAAACGCACGGCGCTGTAAGGCGCGAGACAAGAGCAGGGGCCTTTTGGCCCCATTGCTTTTTAGAGCATGGTCCCGAGAAAAGGGGGCTTCGGTTTTGCGTCCGACATTCCTGACAGAATGCTGACAAAGCCGTCAGTAAGCCGTCAGGGCTGTTCAGCCATATTGCTTCTCACAGGACAGACACCCACGTCCCCACAACGTTCCCTGTCCTGTTTACCGACCCTATGCCCCTGGGTTGGATATCAGGTTATGATCGCCTGAGAAGAAACTCCGCCGCATGCATCGCATCGGCGGAGTTTCTGTCATAGCCTGATCATTCAGGGTGTGCCGGTTCGGACAGGGGCCGAACGCGCGACTTCGCACAAAGCGGAGAAATGCAGCACGGCGCGGTCATCATGCCGCGAAGTATGAGGCTTCGCTGGAAAGCAAAAGGCGTTATAAGGACCTTTGCGACGAAAAGGTTTCCGGGAGACGAGTCGGGTTCGAAGGCATGTTTTACCGTTCACACCAGCGGTTCTCTCATTCGGTTGCCGACGCGTGTTTGCGTGGGCCGCGCATGCTTTCTGTCTCTATCTCCAGGCTCAGCCTTCCCTCGTGCTGGCGCATGACGGCAGCGATCGCCCTGATCTCTCTCAGCCTGCTTGAGCCAAGCTCTCTTATGGCCCGGGATATGCCCGGCAGCCCCGGTTCGAGGGGTGGCCCTGATGCCGGGCGTGACCATGGCCCTGGCGGTGGCCCTGGCGCTGGTATGGGGCCTGGCCCTGGTGGTGGCCAAAGATTCAACCGTATGGAGGATACGGATGCCCGAGGGGATAGCCCCTCCACACCTGCTCTCAACGACGGCAAGGATGATGCGGCTGAAGAAGCCGTGCACCAGAAGGTGCTGGAGGGCGTGAAAAGCGGGCGCTTCAAGTCTCTAAGCGCGGTCATCCGCAAACTTGGACTGGCCGATGACGTGCGCATCATCGATGTCAATTTTCAGACAGTCGGCAGTGCCGATCTTTACATCATGACGTTGAGAGAGCCTTCGGGACGCGTGCATTCGATAGAGGTCGATGCCCGCACCGGCGATCAGGCGCAGTAGGCGGTTTCCCGGGAGCCGGGTTTTTTGCCTCCATCCGCAGCTGTAAAAAAGGCGCGAGATCCATCTCGCGCCCTGCATAGCTTTACAGCCTGCTGTCGTTTCCTGTTTTCGCATCGAGCCGAGGACCGGTTTCCACTTTTCGGCCCGATGCTCTTGCCGTTCAAAGGGTTACGACGACCTTTTCGCGGGCGGATTTCAGCGCTGCATCCGCCAGTTTCAGGGCAATCAGCCCGTCCTCGATGGAGGGCGAGGGCGCGGCGTCCTGTTCCATATAGTCGAGGAAGCTGGAGATTTCCGCCGCATAGGCTGCGGTGTAGCGCGTCATGAAGAAATCATGCAGCGGCGGGCGGGTATAGCCGTCCTTGTTGGCCACTTCGATGGAGACGGGCCGCTGGTTTTCCGCAGCAACCGAGCCCAGCGAACCATGCACTTCGACCCGCTGATCGTAGCCGTACGTGGCGCGGCGCGAGTTGGAAATAATCGCCTGGCGGCCCGAGGCGGTGGTCAGCACAATGCTGGCGCTGTCGAAATCGCCGAGTTCGCCAATCTTCGGATCGACCAGAACCGAGGCGGAGGCCATGACGGAGGTGATTTCCTCTCCCAGCATGAAGCGGGCGATATCGAAATCATGAATGGTCATGTCGCGGAAAATGCCGCCGGAGACCTTGATGTATTCGGCAGGCGGTGCGCCGGGATCGCGGCTGGTGATCGTGACCATTTCCACCTTGCCGATCCGGCCCTCGTCGATGGCGCTGCGCACGGCGCGGAAATGCGGATCGAAGCGGCGGTTGAAGCCGAGCATGACCTTGCCGCCAACGGAACGCACCACTTCGGCGCAGGCTTCCGCCCGCTTGACGTCGAGGTCGATCGGCTTTTCGCAGAAGACCGCCTTGCCGGCGCGCACGAAGCGCTCGATCAGGTCGGCATGGGTGTTGGTGGGCGTGCAGATCAATACGCCGTCAATGGAGGCGTCCGCCTCGATTTGCTCGATGGTCTTGACCTCCGCACCGGACGCATCGGCAATCGCCTGTGCGGCCTCCGCAAAGGCGTCGGCCACCGCCACGAGGCGCGCGCGCTTGTCCTCGGCAATGGCGCGGGCATGCACTTTGCCAATGCGGCCTGCGCCCAGAAGAGCCAGTTTCTTTACCATGAGATGTCCTCCCGCCAGCCTCTTGCCGGCCTGACCTGTGATGTGAACATGACGCCCCGGACCCTTGCCGTGGGGGGCAGATATTCGCGTTTGGAATATACGTTCCATTTTGCTAGAATGGTCGCGTGTTTATGTCAAGGCCGCCGAAGGCCGCAGAGGGGACGCATGCAGACAGATCAGCCGCCGGACAGCATCAAGGCCTTCGAAGACCGTCTTGCGGAGGTGACGGACCGGCTGCCGAAGCGGCTGAAGCAATGTGCGGATTACGTGGCTGCCAACAAGGACCGCATTGCCGTTTCCACCGTTGCGGAAATGGCGGAGGGGGCGGGCGTGCAGCCCTCGGCCTTCATGCGCTTCTGTCAGATTCTCGGCTTTTCCGGGTTTTCGGAGATGCAGCGGCTGTTTCGCGACAGTTTCGTCGGTGGCTGGCCGGATTATTCCACCCGCCTGAACCATCTGCGCGAGACCGGCACCGGCAGCCCCGCCGCCCTTCTTGCGGAGTTTGTCGAGGCAGGGCGTGTTTCCTTGGAAAGCCTGCTCCAGGGCATCGATCCCGTGGTGCTGGATGAGGCGGTCAAGGTGCTCTCCAAGGCACGGCTCATTCACATCATGGGCCTTCGCCGCTCCTTGCCGGTGGCAAGCTATATGGCCTATGCGCTGGAAAAAATGCAGGTGCCCGCCATGCTGCACGCCGCTGTGGGCAAGCTGGAAAGCCATCATGCGCTGCGCGAAGGCGATGCGCTGCTGGCCATTACCTTTGCGCCTTACTCCGCCGAGACCATCGATCTCGTGGAATATGCGGAAAATCGCGGTATTCCCGTCGTCGCCATGACCGATACGGTGATCAGCCCGTTGCGCAAGCGCGATACGGTGATGCTGACGGTGCAGGAGGTGGATTTCGGAGCATTCCGCTCGCTCTCGGCCACGCTCTGTCTTGCCATTGCGCTCTCGGTCGCCGTGGGAACGGCCCGTCAGGAAGATTGAATATTTGGATTGAAATGAGGAAAAATAGAATATAAAGTCCATTTTCAATTCAGACATTCCATGGGCCGTGTTGCACGGCTGAGGGACATGCGACGGGGAGGAAACAGGTGTCGAAACTCGATCTGATCACGATCGGCCGGTCTTCCGTGGACCTTTACGGTGCGCAGGTCGGCGGGCGGCTGGAGGACATGGCCTCCTTCAATAAATATATCGGCGGCTCGCCAACCAATATCGCGGCGGGAACGGCGCGGCTCGGGCTCAAATCCGCGCTGATTACCCGGGTGGGTGATGAGCATATGGGCCGTTTCATCCGCGAACAGCTGCTGCGCGAAGGCGTGGATGTGCGCGGCGTCAAGACCGATCCCAAGCGCCTGACGGCGCTGGTTCTGCTCGGCATTCGCGACGAGCATCAGTTTCCGCTGATCTTCTACCGCGAAAACTGTGCCGACATGGCGCTCTGCGAAGACGATATCGATCCGGCCTTCATTGCCGAAAGCCGTTCCGTCTGCGTCACCGGCACGCATCTGTCGCATCCCAATACCGAGGCCGCCGTGCTGAAAGCGCTGCGCCTGGCCCGGGAAAACGGCGCGAAAACGGCGCTGGACATCGATTACCGCCCCAATCTCTGGGGTCTTGCAGGCCACGGCGATGGTGAAAGCCGCTATATCGAATCGGCTGCCGTGACCGCCAAACTGCAATCGACGCTGCACTGGTTCGATCTCATCGTCGGCACGGAAGAAGAATTCCACATTGCCGGGGGCAGCACCGATACGGTGGAGGCGCTGAAGGCGGTGCGCAAGGTTTCGCAGGCGGTACTGGTCTGCAAACGCGGCCCCATGGGCGCGGTGGTGTTTGAGGGGGATGTTCCCGACAGTCTGGACAAGGGTCAGACCGGTCCCGGCTTCCCCATCGAGGTGTTCAACGTGCTTGGCGCCGGTGACGGCTTCATGTCCGGTCTTCTCAAGGGCTGGCTGACGGGCGCGGATTGGCCGACGGCTCTGAAATATGCCAATGCCTGCGGGGCTTTCGCCGTCTCCCGCCACGGCTGCACGCCGGCCTATCCGAGCTGGGAAGAGCTGCAATATTTCTACCGCACCGGCATTCGCAACAAGGCGCTGCGCAAGGATGAGGCGCTGGAACAGGTGCATTGGTCCACCAATCGCGATCGCGAATGGCCGGAAATGCGCGTTTTCGCCTTTGATCACCGCATGCAACTGGAAGCCATGTGCGATGAGGCAGGCGTCTCGCATGATCGTATCGGTGACTTCAAGAAACTGTGTCTCAAGGCTGCGCTCGAGGTCTCGGGCGGGCAGCCGGGCTACGGCATTCTCTGCGATGGCCGTCTGGGCCGCGATGCGCTTTACCAGGCCTCCGGCAGCGGTTTGTGGATTGGACGTCCCGTGGAATGGCCGGGGTCGCGTCCGCTGACGCTGGAGCCGGAACTGGGCATCGATTTCGGCGGGCTTTCCGAGTGGCCGCTGGAAAATGTCGTCAAGGTTCTCTGCTTCTATCACCCCGACGATACGGCTGAGATGAAGGCGGAGCAGGAGGCAACCGTCAAGCGGCTCTTTACCGCCGCACGACGCAACCGGCTGGAAATGCTGCTGGAAATCATCCCGTCCAAGGTCGGACCGACCGATGACGATACCGCCGCCACGATCATCCAGCGCTTCTATGACATCGGCGTCTATCCCGACTGGTGGAAGCTGGAGCCGATGAAGACTGAGGCCGCCTGGGCCAATGCCTGCGACACCATCTCCCACAATGACCCCTATACGCGTGGTATTGTGGTGCTGGGTCTCGATGCGCCTGCTGCCGAACTGGAAGCAAGCTTCAAGACGGCGGCAAGCTTCGATCTGGTGAAGGGCTTTGCCGTTGGGCGAACGATTTTCGGCGAGGCGGCGCGGCAATGGCTGGCGGGCGCACTTTCCGATGAGGATGCCATTGCCGACATGGCGCGCCGCTACCGCGATCTGGCGAGTGTCTGGGATCTGGCGCGCGGCGGCGCCCGTGAACTGAAAAGCGCCTGAACTTTAGCTTCTCGAGGAAAAGCGGAAGCCCACGAGAAGGCTACAGCGCCGCGTTTTATCAAACGCACAAAGGACGCTGTAACACTTTAAAGCTGCTGCATAATTTTCACCTTAAATCGATTCCGATTTAAGCAATTATGCAGGAGGCAAGAAACAAGAGGTGGAAGGTCGTTGCAAGGCTTTCCAAAGGGAGAGAGAGATGAAGACGGTGCGTTTGACCGCCGCGCAGGCCATGGTGCGCTATATCGCCAATCAGTTGACCCCGGAGGGCGTGCCCTTCATTTCCGGCGTCTGGGCGATTTTCGGCCATGGCAATGTGGCAGGCATCGGCGAGGCGCTGCACAGCGGACGCGATCTTGTGATCACCTGGCGCGGCCAGAATGAACAGTCCATGGCGCATGCGGCCATTGCCTATGCCAAGCAGCTTGGCCGCCGCCGCGCCATGGCGGTGACCTCTTCCATCGGTCCGGGTGCTGCCAATATGGTGACGGCGGCTGCTCTGGCGCATGTCAATCGCCTGCCGGTCCTGCTCATTCCGGGTGATGTCTTTGCCAATCGCGGCCCTGATCCGGTGCTGCAGCAGATCGAGGATTTCAACGACGGCCTGATGTCCGTCAATGATTGCTTCCGCCCGGTCAGCCGCTATTTCGACCGGATTTCCCGGCCCGAGCATCTGTTGACGGCGCTGCCGCGCGCCTTCCGCACCATGACCGACCCGGCGGATTGCGGTCCGGTCACCCTTGCCTTCTGCCAGGATACGCAAGCCGAAGCCTATGACTATCCGGAAAGCTTCTTCGAACCGAAGGTCTGGCATATTCGCCGCCCGCGTC
The DNA here is from genome assembly GCF_030815125.1 of Allorhizobium paknamense. Classification (GTDB taxonomy): domain Bacteria; phylum Pseudomonadota; class Alphaproteobacteria; order Rhizobiales; family Rhizobiaceae; genus Allorhizobium; species Allorhizobium paknamense. Next base: position 291,613 of record NZ_JAUSWH010000004.1, on the reverse strand, counting down.
CCGACGAGGAAGAGCTTGCCCGCGCCATTGCCGCCATCAAGGCCGCGAAACAGCCGGTGATCGTGGCCGGCGGCGGCGTGCATTTTTCCGGCGCCACGGACACGCTGAAGGCTTTTGCGGAAAAGCACCAGATTGCGGTGGTGGAATCGCAGGCCGGCAAATCCTCGCTCGCCTGGGATGAGCCGATGAATTTCGGCGCTGTCGGCGTGACCGGCACGGCGGCTGCCAATGCGCTGTGCGAAACCGCCGATCTTGTCATCGGTGTCGGCACCCGCTTCCAGGACTTTACCACCGGCTCCTGGGCGCTGTTTAAAAATCCGCGCCGCAAGCTGCTGGCGCTCAACATCCAGCCCTATGACAGTGCCAAGCACGATGCGATCCCGCTCGTCGCGGACGCAAAGGTCGGGCTGGAGCTGATATCGAAGGCGCTGGGTGACCATCGTTTCCCCTCTCCCGATGCCCGCCTCAAGGCTGACTGGTTTGCCAGGGCCGATGCCGCCACCGCCGCGCCGCAGGATGGCAACAGCCTGCCTACCGACATGCAGGTGATCGGCGCGGTGCAGCGCCAGTCGCGCGACAATACGGTGGTGATGTGCGCCGCCGGCACCATGCCGGGCGAATTGCACCAGCTCTGGAAGGCCAAGCTGCCGCTTTCCTACCATATGGAATACGGCTTTTCCTGCATGGGCTATGAAGTGGCGGGCGGTCTGGGCATCAAGATGGCCGAGCCGCATCGTGACGTGATCGTCATGGTGGGCGACGGTTCCTACATGATGATGAACTCGGAACTGGTCACCGCCGTGGCGCTGAACCAGAAGATTACCCTGGTGATCACCGATAATCGCGGCTATGGCTGCATCAACCGGCTGCAAATGGGCACCGGCGGTGCGGAGTTCAACAATCTCTACGCCCACACCTCGCATGTGAACCCGCCTGCCATCGATTTTGCCGCCCATGCGGCTGCCATGGGCGCGGATGCCCGCAAGGTTTCCAGCATTGCCGAGCTGGAAGAGGCGCTGGCCGCGGCCCGGGAGGCCACCAATACCACCGTCATTGTCATCGACACCGACCCCTATCCGGCCATGGAGGAAGGCGGTTTCTGGTGGGATGTCGCCGTGCCGGAAGTGTCGGTACGTCAGGAAGTCAAGGATGCCCGTGCGCAATACGAGGCTATGATCAAGGAAAGACAGTAAGATGATCCTCTACGGAACCAACCCGATTGCCTGGTCCAATGATGACGACCGCACCCTCGGCGCGCATATCAGCCTGGAACAGTGCCTGGATGAAACCGCCAAGATCGGTTTCGACGGCATCGAAAAGGGCCACAAGCTGCCCACCACGCCGGAAGGCCTGAACGAGGTTCTGTCGCCGCGTGGCCTGAAATTCGTCTCCGGCTGGCACTCGCTGAACGTGCTGACCAACAGCATCGAAGAGGAAAAGGCCGCCATGCAGCCCTTCCTCGACCTGCTCAAGGCCATGGGCTGCAAGGTGATCATCACCTGCGAGACCTCCAATGCCATTCACGGCGATGACGGCAAGCCGCTGGTCGACCGTCCCCGGCTCTCCAAGGATGAATGGGTGAAATTCGGCGCCGGTGTCGAAGAACTGGCGAAATATGCCGCCGATCAGGGCATTGCGCTGGTCTATCACCACCATATGGGGACGATTGTCGAAAGCGAAGAGGAAATCGACGCCTTCATGGCCCATACCGGCCCGCATACCAAGCTGCTGCTGGATACCGGCCATTGCTTCTTCGGTGGTGGTCATCCGGAGCGTGTCGCGCAGAAATACATGGACCGCGTCGGTCATATCCATTGCAAGAACGTCCGTCCGCTCATTGCCAAGCAGGTGCGTGATGAAAAGCTGTCCTTCCTCGAAGGCGTGCGCCGTGGTGTCTTCACCGTGCCGGGCGATAGCGAAGGCGGCGTAAACTTCCCGCCGGTGCTTAAAATCGCAGCCGAACACGGCTATGAGGGCTGGCTGGTGATCGAGGCCGAGCAGGATCCGAATGTCCGCAAGCCCTATGACTACCAGAGCCTCGGCCTTGCCTCGCTCAAGGCCATGGCCAAGGCTGCCGGGCTGGATAAAAATTCATAAAAAGGCTTTACGGCCTTCTTCATCAAACAAGGACAAGGCCGATGAATTTTCTCGATCCCCACCACCCGTTCTTCAAACCGCTCTGGGTGCGTGTTCTCACTGTTCTGGTGCCGCTGGTCTGGGCGGGGGTCGAGCTTTACAGCGGTGAGGCCGGCTGGGCGATCATTTCCTTCGCGCTCGCCTTTTACGCCGCGTTGCAGCTCTTCTGGGTGTTTTACAAGAAACCCGGCAAGGACAAGGGAGAGACACCATGAGCAAGCTTCTGAGGAAGCCCGTTGCCGAAAGCGGCAAGGTCCACGACATCACGCCTGCAAGTGCCGAATGGGGCTATGTCGGCTTTGGCCTGTACAAGCTGAAGGCGGGCGAAAAAGCTGCCGAGCCGACCGGCGAAACGGAAGTCATCCTCGTTCTGGTGGAAGGCAAGGCGGACATATCCGCCGCAGGCAAATGCTTCGGCACGCTGGGCGACCGGATGAACGTGTTCGAAAAAAAGCCGCCACATTGCGTCTATGTTCCCGCTGGCAGCGACTGGTCGGCTGTCGCCACCACCGACGTGACGCTTGCCGTCTGCACCGCACCGGGCAAGCCGGGGCGCGAAGCTCAGGTGATCGGCCCCCAAGGGGTCAGCCTGACCGAGCGTGGCAAGGGCGCCAATACCCGCTATATCTTCCCGATTGCCATGGAAGAGCGCGACGTGGCCGACAGTCTGCTGGTGACGGAAGTCTTCACCCCGCAGGGCAACTGGTCCTCCTATCCGCCACACCGGCATGACGAGGATAATTTCCCCGATATGACCTATCTGGAAGAAACCTATTACCACCGTCTCAACCCTGCGCAGGGTTTCGGCTTCCAGCGCGTCTTCACCGAGGATGGCTCGCTGGACGAGACCATGGCCGTGGCCGATGGCGATGTGGTGTTGGTGCCCAAGGGCCATCACCCCTGCGGCGCTCCCTATGGCTATGAGATGTATTATCTCAACGTCATGGCCGGGCCGATGCGCAAATGGCGCTTCAGGAACCACCCCGATCACGACTGGATCTTCAAGCGCGACAATCCCTGAACCGCGCCGCTGCCTTCTTCCGCTACAGCGCCGGGCGTTTTTATCAAGCGCACGGCGCTGTAAGGAATCATGCAGTAAAAAGATCTTCGCGGAAGCTGCTTTTCCTTACCGGTTTGCCATCCGCGCCATCTGCTCGGGATAGCGTTCACCCTTGACTTTGGCGGGCGAGAGCAGATCCCGGAGCGTGAGCAGATCGCCGGCGCTCAAGGTGAGGTCGGCGGCAGCGATATTGTTTTCCAGATTGGCGATTTTCGTCGTGCCGGGAATGGGCACGATGAAATCGCCCTGCGCAAGGACCCAGGCGAGCGCCAATTGACCGGCGGTGGTGTTCTTCTCATGGGCCATGGCTTGCAGCGTTTCGATGAGCGTGAGATTAGCCTCGAAATTCTCCGCCTGGAAGCGCGGGAGCGCCCGGCGGAAATCCGTATCGGAAAGGGTTTTTACATCCTTCAACGCGCCGGTCAGCGCACCACGGCCAAGCGGTGAGAAGGGAACAAAGCCGATGCCAAGCTGCCGGCAGGTTTCCAGCACGCCGTTTTCCTCCACCTCCCGGCTCCAGAGCGAATACTCGCTTTGAATGGCGGCAATCGGGTGGGTGGCATGCGCCCGGCGCAGCGTGGCGGCGCTCGCCTCTGACAGGCCGAGATAGCGGATCTTGCCTTCCTTCACCAGATCGGCCATGGCCCCCACGGTCTCCTCGATCGGCACGTCCGGGTCCACCCGGTGCTGATAGAAGAGATCGATCACCTCTACGCCCAGCCGCTTGAGCGAGGCTTCCGCCACCGCCTTCACATGCGCCGGGCGGCTATCGACTCCGGAAGGACGCTCCGCCTTGGCGGCGTCGCCGATGGTGAAGCCGAACTTGGTAGCGATGGCGACCTTGTCGCGATGTCTTTTCAGGCCCTGGCCCACCAGTTCTTCATTGGTGAAGGGGCCGTAGACCTCGGCCGTGTCGAACAGCGTCACACCCAGCTCAACGGCGCGGTCCAGAAGGACAAAGGCGTCCGCCTCGCTGAGCGGCGTGCCATAGGCGTGGCTCATGCCCATGCAGCCGAGACCGAGGCTTGAGACGGAGAGCGAGGATCCCAACAGACGGTTTTTCATGATGATGCTCCTTTGCGAGACTGCTGCATGATTTCGCCCAGGGGAACCTGTTTAGAGCATAATTCGACCGGAGTGAAATGAGGATCGATAAAATTATGCAGCAGATTTAAAGTGTTACAGCGTCCTTTGTGCGTTTGATAAAACGCACGGCGCTGTAAGGTGAAAATCATAGGGCAGGTATAGAACGCCGTAACGCCAAAAACGTGTCGTTCCCTTAAAGCCGCAATTGGACTTTTATCAGAAATATCTATCTCTGCTGCAACTGCGGGGCCGGTCGCTCTGGCAGGCGGATGAACATGACCACGTTTCCGGCCAGTGTCAGGGCAAGACCCAGCATGGCGGCAATCGTCCAGTGATAATCCTCGTAAAATGTCGAAAGCGTCAAGGCCACGACAGGGAAAAGCACCGTCGCATAGGCTGCCCTCTGTGATCCCATGCGGGATACCAGCATCAGATAGGTGGTGAAGCCAACCACCGAACCAATGGCGGCCAGATAGAGCATGGCGGCCAGATAGGTGGGGTTCGGCGGCGGGACGATCGGCGTGCCGGTAACGGCAATCAGAAACAGCAGCAGTAGCGCGCCGTAACTCATCCCCCAGGCATTGGCGATGACCGGCGCGACACCGGAGGCGCTGTTGCGACGGGACGCCATGTTGCCCAGGGAAAAGAACAGCGTGCCGAGTGCTGCAAGGCCTATGCCCTTCCAGGCTTCAGGATTGCTGCTGGCGGCAATATCCGGCCCGAACAGCAGCACCAGACCGGAGGCGCCGAGCGCTGTTGCCAGAAGCGCGCGGGGGCTGATGCCATCACCGAAGAACAGCCTGGCATTGAAGACATTATAAATCGTCGCCAGCGAAAAAATCACCGAGATCAGGCCGGAGGGAATATAATGGGAGGCCTGGTAGAAGCAGATGAAATTGCAGCAGAACAGGCAAAGGGCCTGGGCCGCGATGAAGGGGTGATGCTTCATCGCCGGCCATGTCAGGCGACCGGTCAGGACCAGCGCCGCCACCAGCAGCAGGGCTGCGGTGGCAAAACGATAGAATACCGAGACCAGGACCGGCACGGGACCGACTTGCAGCGCAATGGCGATCCAGGTGGTGCCCCAGATCAGCACGGTCGAGAAAAACAACAGGAAATTCGTCATCGGCTCCGATACCACTCATGTCACGGGTGGTTTATGAAGTCGTATCCCTGCGCGGGCAAGTTGCCATGATGGCGGGCCCCGAAAAAGTCCTGTCGCCGCGCAGTCTTTCACGTTCCGGTTTCAAGTCCGCCCGCATCTGTGGGGTTTTGGGCGAGTGTGCGCATCAATTCGAGAACCTTGTCACGGATTGTCTTGTCTTTGATCTTCGGAAACGCCATGTTTAGTTCCCGCCCCTCCCGGGAAGAGGCAAAACGGATCAGATCCTCCGAATCCTCTGCCGTTTCTGGCCTACAGTCCTGCTCTGATGTGTCATCGAAGAAATAGCCCACTGGCACATGCAGCACCCTTGAGATAATGTTCATGCGATTTGGCGAAATGCGGTTATACCCGCCTTCATATTTCTGAACTTGCTGAAAGGTGACGCCCAGTTCCTGGCCCAGTTTTTGCTGGGTCAAACCCAGCATCACGCGCCGCAAGCGAACGCGTTCGCCAATTTTTGCATCGATCGGATCAACCCGCTTGGCATTCCTGCTGCCCATGGCAGAACCCCTTGGATGGTTGGAATAAATATGAATGTCGAAAATGGCTCGGAAATGAAAATCGGGCGTTGTTCTCAAAACAGGCAGGTTCAACAACCTCTGATCTGCTTGCGAATAAACGCCCGCATGCGATAAAATCCCACGAAAATTCAAGTCTGTATTGCTACGATCATTTCAAGGATGAGCTGGGACGCGCAAGGCTGACAATCCGCCTGCATTCTACCCTATGAAGGCTTCCCCCTTTTCACAAACCGCAGATTGAAACGATAGGAACACTGAATGAAAAGCGAATCAAGCGATATTTCTGCGGAGATGAGCGTTATGCGCGCAGATGACGACGAGGTGGGGCTGGCGTCACGGTGTGTGGCACTGCTTTTGGCGCGGCATGGCATTCCGAAATATCGTTACGCCGTCACCGTTTCGGAAATTCTCGGCCTTTCCTATTCCGCCGGCAACCGTCGCATGACCATGGCTTCCTCCTGGTCGCTGGAGGAGTTGAAGCGCATTGCCGAGCATTTCAACGAGACGCTGGAGGAACTGATAGCCTCCTACCGCGCCGATGCCTTCACGGAAGCGTCGATTGTCATCAATGGCCATATCATTCCTTGCCGGATACAGCTTGGCCATCTCTCCGCCAATGTGCTGCCCGGTACGCTGATTGCCAAGAAGATCGACGAGAAGTGGCAGGTGATGACGGCGGATGCCAAGCCGGGCGCGCCGGTGCATCTGGTTAGCCGCGTGTGGATCGAGAACACGTCGCGCAAACGCCGTATCGCCATTCTGGAGGATCACGCCGATACGGCCGAAACCATTCTGCAATATGTGGAAACGGCCGGTTTCGAGGCGGAGATCTTCAACGACGTCCACGCGCTTGCCGACAATATCAGCTTCGATGCCTATATTCTGGATTGGGTGATCAAGGCCGAGAACCGTCCGCAAACGGCCTTCGAACTGGTCAGCAAGATCCGGGCGACGGATGTCTATTGCCCGATCGTCATTCTGACCGGGGAGATCAACACCGGCAATGCCGATGCCGATAGCATTGCCGTGGCGCTGACCCGCTATGACCTGAAGTTCTTCACCAAGCCCGTCAGCATGCCGATCCTGATCGCCGCCTTGAATTCCAGCTTCAAAACCGGATGATGTCTGTCAATTGATGCCGGTGGAGCGGCTTGACCAGCAGTACGTCGAAATGCGCCGCTTCCTCGGGGCTCTGGTGCGAGGCGGCTGACATGCCGATCAGCTTCATCTTGCGCCATTTTTCCGTCTTTCGGATATGGGCCGCCAGTTCCGGGCCGGACATGACCGGCATGTTCAGGTCGATGAAGATCGCGCTGTAGCGATGCGCTGCGATATGGTTGAGCGCCGACATGCCGGAATTGGCAGTGTCGGTGCTGTAGCCGAGGCTTTGCAGGACATCGGAAAGACCTGTCAGCAGATGGGTCTCGTCATCCACGACAAGCACGCGTTTGTCGTCCTGGTCCATGCCTTTCGAAGGTTGTTCGGAAACGGCAACCACCGGGATGGTGACGTCGAAAATCGTGCCGTGGTCGGGCTGGTTTCGAATGGCGATGCGCGCGTCAAGCTGGGTGGCCAGCGTATGGACAACCGAAAGCCCGATGCCGCGCCCCTGGCCAAGGCTGTGCAGGCCCTTGGCCGCATAGCTCTGCTTAATCACGCGGGGCGGCAGGCCCGGCCCGGTATCGGAAATGCGGAAGGTGAGCATTCCGGCCTCAGGGTTGAAAGAGACGATCTCGATCCTGACATGGCCGGTGGAGGTGTATTTGATCGAGTTGGAGATCAGATTGTGCAGGATCTGCCCGATGCGTTCGCCATCGGCCACCACGAAGATATCCTGATCGGGATAGGCTTCCTGCACTTCGAGGTTCTTCGCCCTGGCATCCCCGAGATAGGTCCTGACCACCTCATGCACAAGTTCCCGGGCTTCGAAAGCGAAAGGCTGCAATTCGATATAGCCTGTCTGCGCCCGGGCAAGCGTCAGCATGTCGCGAAGCTGCACGGCCAGGCTGTTGGCGGCGCGGCGAATGCGGCCGTTGAGCTCCACCCGCGTGGCTGCCTCCTGCGGTTTTTCCAGCAGATCCAGGGCCGAAATGATCACCTGCAGCGAGGTCCGCAACTCATGGCTGACCATGGCGAGGAAGGTGACCTTGTCGGAGACCGCGGCCTCCGCAGCCTCCACCGCGCGGGTGCGGGAAAAAATCATCCGGAAATAGGAAATGGAAATCAGGATGAAGGAGAGGATGGCCAGAATGAGAACGATCGAGACGATCAGCACCGCCTTCTTCAGTGACCTGATGCTGCGGAAATATTTTTCCTTGAGCAGATTGTCCCGTGTCCAGGCGATATCGGACAGCCTGTTCAGATGCTGTTTGATGACATCGATCTTCCGCATGTAGTCCCGGGCCTGCGGGCCGTTCGGATTTTCCGGAATGCTTGGAAGAACAGTCTCAGAAAACTCCCGGAGAAGGGGGGCCATCTCGGAATAGCCGGGAAGCTTGCTATAGCTCCTGCTGAGTTCGGAGGGGCGGATCAGGATATTGATACCCGAGATCGCCACATTGGTATGCAGGCTGAGCGCACCATCGGGCAGCGCATCGCCATTGGCGATGCGGTTGAGATCGTCGGCAACCCTGTCGAATTGCCGGATGACCTGGGTGGTCTGCCAATAGAAGTAAAGCGGATTGGCCTCGGTCGAGGAATCCTGCCTGTCGATCTCGCCTTCGATCTGCAGCCAGTGATAGGCGCCGACGCTGAAGCAGATGACGACGAAGATCGCCGGGATCAGGAACCAGAGCAGGCCGGTCTTTTTCATTCCACTTCGATCCCGCAAAGCTGCCAGACCATGTAGGAAGTGCCGAGCGGTGTATCGATATCTTCCCTGTACTGGTCTCTGGGCAGCATCACGAAGATCGGCCCGAAATCCGAGATCTTCAGCCGCTCGTTATCCTTGCTATGCGCCAGTATCGCGCCGTATTTCTCCAGAAACGCCCGGCTCGCTTCCACGGCGAAGTTATCCAGCGCCACAAGCCGTAATTTGTCGCCCGTGGCACCGGCCTTGTCCAGAGCATCCTTGAGCAGCGGGCCGGTGAATCGGCTCTTTTCCGTCCAGAGCGTCGCCGTCGTGATGTCGTGTGCGGGCAGGGCCATGAAATCCTGCTCGCTGAACTGATAGGAGTTGGTGTCCTTGTCCTTGATGGTCGCGATATTACCGGAAACGTTCAGGAAGGCATGGCTCACGCAGCCATTCGGAACGATTTCCCCTGCCTGGGCAATCCGAGCCTCCATGAATACGGCGCCCGCAATCAGGAGCATGGAGATCGTCTTGAAGCGCATCATCGGTCTGGTCCGCAAATAGAGGGGGTGGCCGGGGAGCGGCGGGTCGGGGAAACCGGCTTACCAGCCGATATCCCAGGGACGGGGCTTGCCGTGGAAGATGACGATGCGGGCATTGTCCGGAACGGTGCCATTGCCCGTCTCGTCATCATGTTCGGCTGGCCGGACATGCGATTTCCAGGAAACGATCTGGCCGGGCAGCAGATCCTGGAAACGCTTGGCATTGCCCAGCCAGAAACGCTCCAGAAAGGCCTGATCGCCACCCTTTTCATAGGTGCGCATCCAGTGGTCCGGCTGCTCGATCCAGGCCTGCCAGACGGGCGCTCGCGCGGCCTCCGGGAGAACCATGATCGAGGATTGCAGCCCGTCGGGACGGTAGATGTCACGCATCAGCGTCAGCTCCCGAATGGCGGCAATGTCCGACAGGTCGCCGACAATGGAGGTGTCGAGGTCCATGAACAGGATATCGCCTTTGATGTCGGGGCGAAACAGTTCCATCTTCGACCACCAGCCCGGCCCGTCATGTAGGAGCGGCAGCGTGGTGACGCCATCGACCTGGCAATCCGCAAGGCAGCGGAAATCGGCCTCGGGATAATGGCGGATGACCTGCTGTTTGAGCCGCTGGACGTGATCGGGCTTGTATTCGCCGCCCGACCGCAAAACACAGAAAATCGAAACCATGAATAATAAGCCTTGCTCTTAAAAATGCCGATGGAACGGGGTTTCCTTGCCGGATCGTTCCGCCGCCTGACGTGGTCTTATAGCATATCGCTGCCATTTGGCAGCAGGCCAAGTGCCTACTGCATAATTCCTTAAATCGGAATCGATTTAAGGATAAAATTATGCAGCAGATTTAAAGTGTTACAGCGTCCTTTGTGCGTTTGATAAAACGCACGGCGCTGTAAGGCTCTTCCGTCGCAAATTTTCTCTCAGTTACCTCGTCCGGCAGCCAGCGCCGCCTCCAGCGCCCGCCAGGGACGCGCATCGTCCATATGGGCCACATTGAAGCGCATGAACGTCTCTGCTGTCAGCGAGGGGCTGAAGACATTGCCGGGCGCGAAGATGACGCCCGCTTGCAAGGCGCGCTGGGCGACATCACTGGATCCTATGCCTTCCGGCAGGCGGCACCAGAGATAGAAGCCGCCGCGCGGCATCAGCCAGGGCGTGACGCCGAGCCCCGCCAGCCTTTCCGCCACCTGACTGCGGCTTGCGGCAAGGCGGCTGCGCAATTGGTCGAGATGGCGGCGATAGGCGCCGCCGGACAGGACATGCTGCACCATATCGGTGATCAGCGGGCTGGGGCCGCCGAAATGACAGGCGATCTGCAAATCGGTCAGGGCCTTGATCCAGTCCGGCCGGGTGGCGATATAGCCGCAGCGGAGCGATGCCGACAGCGTCTTTGAAAAGCTGCCGATCCGGATGACCCGCTCCAGCCCATCCAGCCTGGGATAGGTGAGGGAGGGGTCCGGTTCGAAATCCGTGAAGATGTCATCTTCTATGACCAGCATCTCTGCCCGCGTGACGATGCTGAGCAGCCGAAAGGCGATTTGCGGCGAAAGCGTTGCGCCGGTCGGATTGTGCAGGGCGGAATTGGTGAGATAGAGCCGGGGCTTCTCCCGGTTGACCGCAGTCTCGAAAGCCTCAATGTCCGGCCCCTGCGGCGTCATGGGCACGGGAATGATCCGCACCTGATGCGCCTTGAGCGAGGTCTGGAAGTTGAAATAGGAGGGATCGTCGACAATCACGCCGTCGCCCGGCCTGAGCAGAAGACGGCAGATGAGATCGAGCGATTGCGTGCCGGAGCCGGTCAAGATCAATTGCTCCTCCTGCACGGGAAGCCCCTGATCGTAAAGCCGGGATGCCAGGAGCTTGCGCAGCGCCGCGCTGCCACGCGACGTCCCATAGGCCGTCAGCGCTTCCACCCGGCGGCTTGCAGCCTTCAGCCCGGCGGCAAGGGCGGCATTCGGCATCCAGTCTGGCGGCAGCCAGCCGCAGCCCGGGCGGGAACTGCCGGGTGCTGAATCCAGCGATTGCCGCGAGACCCAGAAGGGGTCGATGCTGCGGGGCCGTTCAGCCTCGCTTTCCGCCAGCTTCAGAGGCGGCGGCAACTGGTCTGCCACGTAAAAGCCGGAGCCCTTGCGCGCACGGATCAATCCTTCCGCCACCAGCCGGTCATAGGCCTCGACCACGGTGGACGGTGAAACGCCCATGTCCTCAGCCAGTTTACGAATCGAGGGGAGCCGGTCCCCCGCCGCCAGTTGCCGGGCCGCCAGCCGATCCCGGATGGCCGTCACCACCGCCGCCAGGCGGGATCGATTTGGTGAAAAGGGTGTATCAAGCATAAAGTGTATGCCTTTTGTCGTCCATACAGTTTGGCAAAATTGTATGCGTGTGTTTCTGGTCTGCCAAGAGCTGACAGAGGAAAAGAGCAAGGGTCAAGTTTTGTGAAACGATAGAACGGGAATGCATCTATGACGACAATCGTGGCAAGCCATGCCTCTCTCAAAGGCTGGGGGAGTGGCCTTGCGGGTGTTCTGATTTTCAGCGGCTCGCTTCCGGCGACGCGGCTTGCGCTGCAGGATTTTCCGCCGCTGTTTCTCACCTCGGCGCGGGCGGTGATTGCCGCAATTCTCGGCGCTGGCCTGCTTCTGGTGCTGCGTCAGCGTCGGCCTGAACCCGCTCAGCTGGTTTCGCTCGCCGTTGTGGCGCTGGGCGTGGTCGTCGGCTTTCCGCTGCTGACGGCGTTGGCCTTGCAGAGCATCACCTCTGCGCAATCCATCGTGTTCATCGGTCTTCTACCCCTGGTGACAGCACTGTTCGGCGTGGTGCGGGCGGGCGAGCGGCCCAAGCCTGCCTTCTGGCTCTGTGCCGGTTTCGGTGCCGTGCTGGTCGCTGGCTTTGCCGGATTTTCAGCCTCTGCCATGCCGCTGCGCGGCGCAGGCTTCATGCTGGCGGCCATTACCGTCTGCGGGCTGGGTTACGCGGAAGGGGCGCGATTGTCCCGCGCATTGGGCGGCTGGCAGGTGATCAGCTGGGCGCTGCTTCTATCTCTTCCCTGCATGCTGCCGGTGGCTTTCATCACCTTGCCCGCAAGCCTCACGGCCATCTCCGCAGCAGGCTGGGCCGGGCTTGCCTATGTCTCCCTGTTCAGCATGATGCTGGGCTTCGTTTTCTGGTATCGGGGGCTGGCATTGGGCGGCATCGCCGCCGTCGGGCAATTGCAGCTTCTTCAGCCGTTTTTCGGTTTCGTGCTGGCGGCTGCCCTGCTGCATGAGCAGGTGAGTGGGGCCATGCTTTTTACCGCGCTCTTCGTGGTGGCAAGCGTTGCTGGCGCTAAAAAATTCGCGTGACGGCGAAGGGTCTCTTCGCCGTCACGAACGGTCATCGCCTGCTCAGAGGCGGCCCTGAATGATCTTGATCTGCTTTGGCGATGGCGTTTCGTAGCGCATGATCGACAGGTAGTCGTCATAGGTCAGTTTCCCGTCAACGACGGCGTTCATGATCCGCGTGCAGATCACCACCGGGGTCTTTTCCGGCGTGGTATTGGCCAGCATGGACAGAAGCTTCATGTCCTTGCCCTTCCCGCGTGCGATACAGCGTTTGATAGCCTCCTGCCGGAGCTTCGGGCTGCCCTCAAAGGCGGTTTGATAAGCGGCATATTCTCGTTCCGTCATACAGCCGGGAAGCATGGCGAGGGCTGCAAGGCCTGCCATCCACTTTGCAATTTTCATTATCATCCCCACGATAAATGAGCCGGCTCAAGACCGGCTTTCGCCCCATGCTGGCGGGTGTAGCATTCTTCCTGCCCCATGCGCCCCGAAGCAGGGAAGAGATCAAATGCCCGCAGCATTCAATCTTGCTAGCTGATCTTCCGTCAGCTGTAAATCACCGGCCCGGGTAAGGCTTTCCAATTGGGAAAGGCTGGTGGCCGAGGCGATAGGCGCGGTGATGCCCGGACGGGCGGCGACCCAGGCAATCGCCACGGTCGCAGGCGTTGTGCCGGTCTCAGTGGCCACCTGATCGAGGGCGCCGAGGATCGCAAAGCCTTTCGTGTTCAGATAGTCACCGACACGGTAGGAGCGCGCCTTGCCCTCGGTGTCTTCCTTTTTCCGGTATTTGCCGGTGAGAAAGCCTGCGGCCAGCGCATAATAGCTGATCACGCCGATCGCCTCGCGCTGGCACAGTTCGGCCAGCGGTCCCTCGAATTTGTCCCGGCTGTAGAGATTGTATTCAGGCTGCAGAACGTCATAGGCGGGAAGGCCCGCCGCCTTCGCCACGTCAAAGGAGGACTGCATCTGCTCGGCCGAAAAGTTGGAGCAGCCGATGGCGCGGATCTTGCCCTGCTCTTTCAGCCTGGCATAGGCGGCAAGGGTCTCCTCATGCGGGCTTTCAGCATCGAAGGTGTGGCTGAGGTAGAGGTCGATATAATCGGTCTTGAGCCGGCGAAGGGAGTTTTCTGCCGCCTGCATGATCCAGCGCGCTGAGAGTGCAGGCTTGCCCTGGCCCATATCCATGCCGACCTTGGTGACGATCACCACCTTGTCCCGCGCCACGCCGCCGCGGGAAAGCCAGTTGCCGATCACCGTTTCCGATTCGCCCCCTTGATGGCCGTCCACCCAGCGGGAATAGAGATCTGCCGTGTCGATGGCGTTATAGCCGGCATCGGTAAAGGCATCGAGCAGGCGGAAGGAGGTTGGCTCATCCGCCGTCCAGCCGAAGACATTGCCGCCAAACACGACCGGGGCGATGGAAAGGCCGCTGCGGCCCAAGGCACGATGCTGCATGGGAAACTCCTTCAGAAATAGTTGCTTGGAAACCTAGCGCTACCGTGGGAAATGGCAACCGCACCGCTTTGCCGTTGTCTGGCCGCGACTCTCTGCGTAAAGTCGGCCCCTGAAAATGGGAGGAGTGTGCAATGCTGCGGTTCGGTATTCTTTCGACGGCGAAGATCGGGCGGGAACTGGTGATCCCTGCCATTCAGGATGCGGAAAATGCCGTGGTGACCGCCATTGCCAGCCGTGATCTTGCAAAAGCCAGCGCGCTGGCCGACCGGTTTTCCGTGCCGCATGCCTTCGGCTCCTATGAGGAAATGCTCGCCTCCAGCCAGATCGACGCCGTCTATGTGCCGCTGCCGACATCGCAGCATGTGGAATGGGCCATCAAGGCCGCCGATGCGGGCAAGCATGTGCTCTGCGAAAAGCCGCTGGCGCTGAAGGCTGAGGACATTGACGCCGTGATCGCCGCCCGCGACCGCAATGGCGTGGTCATCTCCGAGGCCTATATGGTCACCTACACCCCCGTCTGGCACAAGGTGCGGGAACTGGTGCGCGGCGGCGCCATCGGCACGCTCCGGCATGTGCAGGGCAGCTTTTCCTATTTCAACCGGGATCCCGGCAATATGCGCAATATCCCGGAACTGGGCGGCGGTGCCCTGCCGGATATCGGCGTCTATCCCACCATGACCACGCGTTTCGTGACCGGGCAGGAACCCCGGCGCGTGCAGGCCACGGTGGAGCGTGACCCGGATTTCGGCACGGACATCTATTCCAGCGTCAAGGCTGATTTCGGTGGTTTTGAACTCAGCTTCTATGTTTCCACCCAGATGGCCAACCGCCAGACCATGAGTTTTCATGGCACGGATGGCTTCATCGAAGTCAAATCCCCCTTCAATGCCGAGCGTTGGGGGGCAGAGGAAATCGAACTTTCCAACCGCGCCCACAGCCAATCGCAAATCTTCCGGTTCCAGGACAGCCGCCAGTATCGCCGGGAGGTGGAGACCTTCTCCCGCGCCGCCCGTGGTGAAGCCGCCGAGATCGTCACCCTGGAGAACTCGCGGGAGAACCAGCGGTTTATCGATGCCATTTTCCGTGCGGCGGACAAGGACGGCTGGGAACCGGTATAGGCTTGTGGCGACAGGACGTGACGGGTCGACCGGCACAACGGTCCGGCAAAAACTCTGGTGACGCCGTTATTGACCGATGGCGCGGCTTCTCAGGGTTTCGCTGCTGCGGCTGACACTGCGGGCCTTCAGGAGATCCTGGCGGGAGACAATCCCGATCACGCGGCGGGTTTGCGCATCGATGACCGGCACGCGGCCGATGCCGGTGGCGATGATGAGATCGGCAATCTCGCCGCTTGGCGTATCGGCATGAACGGCGGGCTGGGAGATGTCGGAAAGCGTTTCGGCAAGCGTGGCGTTATCCGGCACGTTTCCATTTTGCCAGCGCAGTGCATCGGATCTGGAGACGAGTCCGAGGAGGCGGTCCTGTTCGTCCACGACGGGGTAGCTGCGGTGGCGGGCCTCATCTCTGAAAAAGGCAAGCGCGGACGGGATTGACATGTCCCCCGGCAAGGTCTTCGGACCAGATGTCATGATCTGGTGTGCCTGCATCAGGTCGAGAGGATCGACCGTATATTCCTGCAGGATATGCCGTCCCCGGCGCGCGATCTTCTCCGTCAGGATCGAGCGGCGCATGATGAGCACGCTGATCCCGTAGGCCGCCGCTGCTGCCGCCACTGTCAAGGGCAGGGCTTCGAAGCGCCCGGTCAGTTCTGCGGCAAAAAGCGCACCGGTCATGGGGGCCCGCATCGCGCCACTCATGATTCCGGCCATACCGATCATGGCCCAGAACCCGGCATCTCCCGGAAGCCAGTGGCCCACGAAACAGCCCGTGGCGCCTCCAAGGATCAGAAGCGGCGCCAGCACCCCGCCGGATGTGCCGGAGCCGAGTGCAATCAGCCAGACGGCCGCTTTCACCACAAGCAGCAGGAGGATCATTTTCAGCGTCATGGAGCCGTCCAGCATGGACTGGATGTTGGCATAGCCAGCGCCGAGAACGCGGGGATCGATCAGGCCGCCGACGCCGACTGCAAGCGCGCCGATGGCTGGCCACCACATCCAATGCAGGGGCAGGCGATGAAACGCATCTTCGATCCGGTACAGAATGGACGAAAGGAGTGCTGCCTCAAGCCCGACCAGACAGCCGATCCCGGCTGCGGCCAGCACGGGCCATGCGCCCGCCGGCAGGGATGCGGCGAAAGGAAACATCGGGCCAGCGCCAATCAATAGGGGGCGGCAGGTCCAGGAAACCATCACGGCGGCAACCACCGGTACGAAGCTTCTGGGTTTCCATTCAAACAGCAAGACCTCGATGGCCAGAAGAATGGCGGCAAAAGGCGTGCCGAAAATTGCGGTCATGCCGGATGCAGCGCCAGCAACCAGCAGCGTCTTGCGCTCGGCAGCGCTCAGATGAAAACACTGGGCAAAGAGCGAGCCCAGAGCCCCTCCCGTCATGATGATCGGCCCTTCCGCGCCGAACGGGCCACCGCTGCCAATGGAAATCGCGGAGGAGAGCGGCTTCAGAAGCGCGACTTTGAGGGACAGGCGGCTTTCCCCATAGAGAATCGCCTCTATGGCTTCGGGAATACCGTGGCCCCGGATTTTCTCCGATCCGAACCGGGCCATTAATCCGACGATGACACTGCCGATGACAGGGATGGCAATCACACCCAGACCGACGGCGCTATCCGTGATCAGGGCTTCCGCGGTGGCGAAACGACCAAACCAGAAGAGATTGGTGGCAAGGGAGATGAGGCGCAGCAGAAGCCATGCGCCCACCGCGCCCGCCGCGCCGACCCCGAGCGCCATGCCCGCCAAGAGTATCAAGCGGTGATCTGCACTATGATCGCCAAGGCGTGGGCGTTTGGTTGGCGCGGCAGGCGTGCTAGTCATGGCGGGGCTCCTGAACGGTTCACCACGCAATTATATCGTAATACGATATTTATCAAGATTGGATGACGTGATGGCGGAAGAGACCCCGTCGCTCAAGGACAGTGACTACGCAGATCTCGCGGATTTCCGTGCGGCTTTGCGCGGCTTTCAGGCTTTCAGCGAGGACAAAGCCGTCGAGGCCGGACTGACACCGCAACAGCATCAGGCGCTCCTGGCCATTCGGGGGGCGGAGGGACAAAGGGCGACGGTGGGCTATGTGGCCGAACGCCTGATCCTCAAGCCGCACAGCGCCTCCGAACTCGTCAACCGGCTTGAAGCACTTGGCTTTGTCGTGCGCCGCGCCGATGGTGAGGATCGGCGAAAGACCATGATCCATCTGACGCCCCATGCGGAAAGGGTTCTTGCCTCCCTGTCCGCCACGCATCGCGAAGAAATTCGCAGGCTGAAGCCGATGCTGCTGATGTTGTTGGAGCGCTTTGGGTGAGTTTGCCGCGATCGCGGATGGAAAGCGCTACAGCGAACCTTTGTGCGCCCTATAGGGCGCACGGCGCTGTAAATCACGTTGCGGCTTATCAGCCTCATGCACCGTGCTTTACCTTCTTGTTTTAACGCATGCCGTTATCGCAAAACCGCCGCGCGTCCCGGCTTCCCGGAAGGCGCGGCGGATGATCTTGCCTGACCGTTTCACTCAGGCGCGCAGCGTGCCGCCGGTGGTTTTTTCGACATTGCCGACAATCTTCTTCGTCAGTGCGTCGAAATCCTCATCCGTCAGGGTTTTGTCCACCGGCTGGATCAGCACTTCGATGGCAATCGACTTCTTGCCTTCGCCGAGGCTTGCGCCCTCGAACACGTCGAAGACGTTGACGCCGGTGATCAGCTTGCGGTCGGCGCTGGTGGCGGCCTTGATCAGGCTGCCGGCCTCCACCTTGCTGTCGACCACGAAGGCGAAGTCGCGCTTCACCATCTGGAACGGCGAAAGCTCCAGGGCAGGCTTGGTGCGGGTGGCCTTCTTCTTCGGCTCCTGCATGGCATCGAGATAGATCTCGAAGCCGCAGAGCGCGCCGGACACATCCAGTGCTGCCAGCGTCTTCGGATGGAATTCGCCGAAATGGCCCAGCACCACCTTCGGCCCCATCTTGATCGTGCCGGAACGGCCCGGATGGTACCAGTCCGGTCCACCCTGCTCGATCTGCACATTGGCCATCGGCAATCCGCAGGCTTCCAGCACGGCCATGGCATCAGCCTTGGCGTCATAGACATCCACCGGCTTGCCGCCGCCCTTTGCGGCGTTGGACCACAACCGGCCAGAACCGGCGAGCGAGGCGGTGCCGCGGCGAATGCCGCCCGCCACGCGGCGTTGTCCTTCCGGCGTGTCGCCCTCATAGGTGCCGGACACTTCGAAGATCGCCACATCGCCAAAGCCACGGTCGGCATTGCGCTGGGCAGCGGTCAGCAGGCCTGGCAATAACGAAGGACGCATGTCCGACATATCGGCGGCAATCGGGTTGGCAAGCTTGAGTGCCGCACTGCCGCCGCCGAAGAGCTTGGCTTGATCTTCCGGGATAAAGGACCAAGTCACGGCTTCCAGCATGCCGCGCGCGGCCAGCGCCCGCCGCGCCGTGCGGGTGCGGATTTGCAGCGTGGTGAGAATCCGGCCATTGACGCTGCCTGTCGGCGGCAGCGGCTCGGGCTTGATCTTGTCAACGCCGTGAATGCGCATGACCTCTTCCACCAGATCGGCCTTGCCATCCACATCGGGCCGCCAGGAGGGAACGGCAACCTGCACCACCTCGCCATCGCCCTCAACCTCGAAGCCGAGACCGGTCAGGATGGTGCGGGCTTCGGTATTGGAGACGGTCAGGCCGGTCAGGCGCTTCACTTCCGAGAAGGGGAAGCTGACGACCTTCTTCTCATGGCCTTTGTAGCCCACCACCTTGGATGCCGCCGCCGTGCCGCCACACATCTCGACGATCAGTTGCGTGGTGCGGTCCAGGCCGGGGATCATGTACTCGGGATCAACGCCGCGCTCGAAACGGTAGCGCGCATCGGTGATGATGCCGAGGCTGCGGCCGCTCTTGGCGATGTTGATCGGGTCCCACAGCGCCGATTCCACCAGCACGTTGACGGTGTTTTCATCGCAGCCGGAATGCTCGCCGCCCATGATGCCGCCGATGGATTCGACGCCATTGTCATCGGCAATCACCACCGTATTGGGCGTGAGCTTGTAGGTGCGGGTATCAAGCGCCAGGATTTCTTCGCCTTGCCTGGCGCGCCGCACGGTCAGCGCACCCTTCACCTTGTCCGCATCGAAGACATGCATCGGGCGGCCCTGATCGAAGGTCATGTAATTGGTCACATCCACCAGCGCCGAAATCGGGCGCAGGCCAATGGATTTCAGCCGCTGCTGCATCCATTTCGGGCTGGGGCCGTTCTTCACACCGCGCACGAGACGGTAGGCAAAACCGGGGCAGAGGCGGGCGTCATCCAACTCGATGCGAACCTCTTGCGCGGTTTCTCCTTCCACGGTGAAGGACGGCGCCTTGGGCGCCTTCAGCGTGCCGAGGCCGGAGGCGGCGAGATCGCGGGCGATGCCGTAGATGCTGGTGCAATCCGGACGGTTCGGCGTCAGGTTGATCTCGATGACCGGGTCATCCAGCCCCGCATAGGACGCGAAGGAAGTGCCAATCGGCGCATCCTCCGGCAGGTCGATGATGCCATTATGATCCTCGGAGATGTTCAGCTCCTTCTCGGAACACATCATGCCATGGCTTTCGACGCCACGGATCTTGCCGACCGACAGCGTCACATCGATGCCCGGAACATAGGTGCCGGGCCGCGCCCAGGCGCCGACCAGCCCCGCACGCGCATTCGGCGCGCCGCAGACGATCTGCACCGGTTTGCCGTCCCCGGCATCGACGGTCAGAACCTTCAGCCGGTCTGCTTCCGGGTGTTTTTCGGCGGTCAGGATTCTGGCGATGGTGAAGGGCTTATAGGCCGCACGGTCATCGACATCCTCGACCTCAAGGCCAATCGCCGTCAGCCGCTCGCAGATTTCGTCCAGCGTCGCATCGGTTTCCAGATGATCCTTCAGCCAGGAGAGTGTGAATTTCATGGTATGTCCTCCTAGGGCCGGAATTAAACGCTCAGACCGCCGAACAGCGTCGGTACGTCCAGCGGGCGGAAGCCGTAATGGCTCATCCAGCGCACATCGGCGTTGAAGAAGTCGCGCAGGTCTGGCATGCCGTATTTCAGCATGGCGATGCGGTCGAGGCCCATGCCCCAGGCAAAGCCTTGATATTCATCGGGATCGAGCCCGCCGGCGCGCAGCACGTTCGGGTGGACCATGCCGCAGCCGAGGATTTCCATCCAGTCCTTGCCTTCGCCGAACTTGACGATCGGGCCGGAGGAGCGGTCGCATTGGATATCCACCTCGAAGCTCGGCTCCGTGAAGGGGAAGAAGGACGGGCGGAAGCGCATGGTGACGTTATCGACCTCGAAGAAGGACTTGCAGAATTCTTCCAGAATCCAGCGCATATGGCCGACATTGGCGGTCTTGTCGATGACGAGGCCCTCGACCTGATGGAACATCGGCGAGTGCGTCGCATCCGAGTCCTGGCGATAGGTCTTGCCCGGAATGACGATGCGGATCGGCGGCTTTTGTGCTTCCATGGTGCGCACCTGCACCGGCGAGGTATGGGTACGCAGCACCTTGCGCTCGCCCTTTTCGTCCGGTTGCAGGAAGAAGGTGTCGTGCATTTCCCGCGCCGGGTGGCCTTCCGGGAAATTCAGCGCCGTGAAGTTATAATAGTCGGTCTCGATATCCGGACCTTCGGCAATGGAGAAGCCCATGTCGGCGAAGATCGCGGTGATCTCGTCAATGATCTGGCTGATCGGGTGAATGCGACCGCGCTCGGCGGGAGAGGAGCGCACGGGCAGCGAGACATCCACGGTCTCAGCCGCAAGACGGGCGTTGATGGCGGCATCCTTGAGCGCCGCCTTCTTGGCATTCAGCGCCTCGGTAATCTCGTTTTTGAGCGCATTAATTGATGCCCCCCGTGTCTGGCGCTCTTCCGGGCTCATCGTGCCCAGCGTCTTCAAAAGCTCGGAGACCGAGCCCTTCTTGCCCATGGCGGCGACGCGCACGGCTTCAATGGAGGCCTCGTCGCCCGCGGCGGCAATATCGGCCAGAAGCGTGGTTTTCAAACTGTCGAGATCGGACATCTTCCGTTTTCCTGCCCAAAGGTCGGCGAGCCTTACAGCGCCGCATGATCACATAGGAAAAACCCGCGCCAGCCCTGCCAGCGCGGGTTTCCCAATACCAAATTCAGTCTGGGAAGCGCTGGTTAGTTAACCGCGCTTTCAAACTCGTTAGCCGTACCGGCTTCCTTGAGGTATTCGAGAGCCTTCTTGGAGGCTTCGACCAGCTTTGCGAAGGCAGCCGGCTCATGGATGGCCATGTCGGACAGAACCTTGCGGTCCACTTCGATGCCAGCCTTGTTCAGGCCGTCGATGAAGCGGCCATAGGTCAGGCCGAATTCGCGGACGGCAGCGTTGATACGCTGGATCCACAGGGCGCGGAAGTTGCGCTTGTTCACCTTGCGGTCGCGGTAAGCGTACTGCTTGGAACGGTCAACCGCAGCCTTGGCGGCGCGGATGGTGTTCTTGCGACGGCCGTAGAAACCCTTGGCAGCCTTCAGAACCTTTTTGTGCTTGGCGTGAGCGGCAACGCCGCGTTTTACGCGAGACATATCATGATCTCCTTAAAATGATCCAATGGGCTTCAGGTCTCAGAGACCGTTCGGCAGGTAGTTCTTGATGACCTTCTTGCCGTCAGCTTCGGCGAGGATCATCGTGCCGCGTGCATCGCGGATGAACTTGTTGGACCGCTTGATCATGCCATGGCGCTTGCCAGCAGCTGCTGCGACAACCTTACCGGTTGCCGTAACCTTGAACCGCTTCTTGGCGGCAGACTTCGTCTTCATCTTGGGCATTTTGCTACTCCATTATTCTTGTATCGAGGCCGATTGACGAGATCAGCCTCAAGCATAGAAACGGCCACGGCATGCCCTGCCGGACCGTTCGGACGCGCGCTTATAACCGCGAAGGGGATAAAGTGCAACGGGCAAAGGCCTGGCGAAACGCGAATCTTTGCTGCGTTCACACCGGGTGCGGCGGAATGCGCCGCCCGCCCCGCTCGGGAATTTCCATGGTGACGGCAAGCCCGCCCGCTGCCGCCTCCGAAAGGATCAGCGTGCCGCCATAGGCCGTGACGATATCGGAGGAGATGGCAAGGCCGAGGCCGGAGCCTGCCTGCTCCGCCCCCAGATGCTCGCCCCGGCGCAGAACCCGCTCCCGGTCGGCATTCTTCACGCCCGGCCCGTCATCGGAAATGGTGATCGCCACCATGCCCTCCCGGGTGGTGGCCTCGACGGAAATTTCACCTGCCGCCCATTTCACCGCATTGTCCAGCAGATTGCCGATGGCCTCCGCCAGATCCGCCGCGTCGGCCTCCACCTTCAGATCCGGGTCCACGGTCACCGCCCAGGTCAGGCCACGGCTTTGCGCCACCGGGTCCAGTACGCCCACAAGCTTGCGGATCAGTTTTTCCGCATCGGTGGTCTGCATCTGCTCCACGCCGAGCCGGGCCGCCTGCAATTGCCGATCGGCGCGCTGGCGGATGAGGTCGATTTGCTCGAAGGCCGTGCGCCGGTCCGAGGCCGGTAGATTGGGGACAAGCTGGGACAGCACGGTCAGTGGCGTTTTCAGCCCATGCGCGAGATCGCTCGCCCGGGCGCGCGCCTTCTCCAGCGCCGCCTCCCGCTCGGCCAGCAGAAGATTGATCTCGTTGACCAGCGGCTTGACCTCGCTCGGCACCGCCTCGTCGAGATGGGAAAGATTGCCGCCGCGCACCAGCGCCACCTGATCGCGCAGCCGCGAAAGCGGCCTCAGGCCGACGCTCGTCTGAAACAAAGCCGAGCCGAGCAGCAGCACCGCCGCCGCCAGCATGACGACCTGTGAGCGATTGCGATGCTTTTCAAGGGCGGCTATCAGTTCGTCCTCGGGAAAGCCGGTGTGAATGACGACCGAATAGGTCTTGCCCTGATCCGCCACCTCCATGGGCGTGCGCTGCACGATAATGCCCTTGCCATCCGGGCCTTCGATCCGCCCGAAGCCGACGGGGCGAATAGCGGGCACATGATCGGGAATTTCCACATCCCAGAGCGAGCGGGAGCGAAAGATGCGGCCATCGGCGGTATTGATCTGCCAGTACCGGCCAGAGGTGGGGGTGATGAAGCTGGCATCGGTGGGGGAGGAGACGAGTTCGAGCTTGCCGTCGCGCACCTTCAGCCGGGCGGCCAGGGCATCGGCGATCCTACTCATCTCCGTCTTGTATTGCTGTTCGACATAATCGATGAACAGGAAACCAGTGGCGAGCCACAGCACCAGCAGGGCCAGCGCAATCGCCACGACGGAACCCGCGGCCAGGCGCAGCCTCAATGACGACAGCATCGGCCTTGCCCCTCTTCCCTCACATGGTGTCCCCAAGCCGTGCTCATACCGGCAATTCCGTCTACTCCGCCAGCCGGTAACCGAAGCCCCGGCGGGTTTCGATGGCGTCACTGCCGGTTTTCTTGCGAATGCGGGCGATCATTGCCTCCACGGCATTCTTGGAGGCATCGTCATCGCGGCCCTGGACATGTGCGGCGATTTCATAAGGAGAAAGGACGCGCCCCTTGTTTTCCACCAGCAACTGGATCAGCCGGAATTCGGAAGGGCTGACCTCCAGTGGCTGGCCGTCGAAGGTGACGCGAAACCCGGCCTCGTCCACCTGAAACCGTCCCGCCTGGCGGGTGCTGTCGCCCCGTTTGCCGGCCCGGCGCAGCAGGGCGCGCAGGCGGGCCAGCAATTCCTCGGCCCGGAAGGGTTTGGGAAGATAGTCGTCGGCGCCCGCGTCGAAGCCGTCCACGCGCTCCATCCAGGAGCCGCGTGCCGTCAGGACCAGCACCGGCGTGTCGATCTTTTCCTTGCGCCAGCGTCGCAGAATGGAGAGCCCGTCCAGCCCCGGCAGTCCAAGATCGAGGATAATGGCGTCGTAGCCTTCTTCCTCGCCGGCTTCCCAGATCGCGGGTCCATCCGTCAGCACATCCACCTGATAGCCGTCATCCTTAAGGGTGGCGGCCACGTGGGCGCCAATATTTTCATCGTCCTCAGCCAGCAGAATTCGCAATGATTGCCTTCCCGGTCCGTCTTGATCTCTCCGCCCGTGCCGGAATCCTACACAGGCAAATGGTTTTCCGCCATAGCTATATTGAGCGCGGACATATCAGTCCAAATTAAACTTTCCTTATGGCGGCCGATCCTGTATAGGACCGCCAGCATTCAAGGTATTTTGGTGCTTTCATGGCCGATGCTGGACGACATCCCGGCTTGCGGCGTCCCATTCCTCCATTCGATAGAAAGGATCATCCGATGTCGATCACCGCAGAGCGCAAGGCCGCCCTCATCCAGGAATATGCAACCAAGGAAGGCGACACGGGTTCGCCGGAAGTACAGGTTGCCATCCTGACCGAGCGGATCAACAACCTGACGGAACACTTCAAGGGCCACAAGAAGGATAACCATTCCCGCCGTGGCCTGCTGACGCTGGTTTCCAGCCGCCGTTCGCTTCTCGACTACCTGAAGAAGAAGGACGAGGCTCGTTACTCCAGCCTGATCGGCCGTCTGGGCATTCGCCGCTAATCTCCTTCCGGCGGGCTTTCCGAAGGGAAGGCCCGCCGGCTGGTTTACGGGGCTTTTTCAAAGGCCCGCCTCCGTTTTCGCCACAAGGCGGAAACATCCCGGCAGCCCGGATGGGCCGGACCTGCCGAATGAAACCGATGACCTGTCATGGGGCAGGATTGTCGGAGACTTCCGGGCTTTAAGCCCGCATCCCCGAAGTCTCCTGCTGTCTTGCCCGTGATGTGTCAGCATCAGGCATCGCATCTTGCGCTTCGCCCGTCACCGGGCGCGGAGGTGCAGCCTATAAAGGAACAGGACATGTTCGATATTCATAGCGTGGAAATCGAGTGGGCAGGCCGCCCGCTGAAGCTGGAAACGGGCAAGGTTGCCCGTCAGGCCGATGGCGCCGTTGTCGCCACCTACGGCGAAACCGTCGTTCTCGCCACCGTGGTGTCCGCCAAGGAGCCGAAGCCGGGTCAGGATTTCTTCCCGCTCACCGTCAACTACCAGGAAAAGACCTATGCCGCCGGCAAGATCCCGGGCGGCTATTTCAAGCGTGAAGGCCGTCCGAGCGAAAACGAAACCCTCGTTTCCCGCCTGATCGACCGCCCGATCCGCCCGCTCTTCCCGGAAGGCTACAAGAACGACACGCAGGTTGTCGTCACCGTGATCCAGCACGATCTGGAAAACGATCCGGACATCCTCGCCATGGTCGCCACCTCGGCTGCACTGACGCTGTCGGGCATTCCCTTCATGGGCCCGATCGGCGGCGCGCGCGTTGGCTACATCAATGGCGAATACGTGCTGAACCCGCATCTCGACGAGATGGACGAATCCACGCTGGATCTGGTTGTGGCCGGCACCTCCGACGCCGTTCTGATGGTTGAATCCGAAGCCAAGGAACTCAACGAGGAGGTCATGCTCGGCGCCGTCATGTTCGGCCACAAGGGCTTCCAGCCGGTGATCGACGCTATCATCAAGCTGGCGGAAGTGGCTGCCAAGGAGCCGCGCGAATTCGAGCCGGAAGATCATTCCGAACTCGAAGCCGAAATGCTGAAGATTGCCGAAACCGAGCTGCGCGCCGCCTACAAGATCACCCAGAAGGCCGATCGCTACGCTGCCGTCGACGCCGTGAAGGCCAAGGTCAAGGCGCACTTCCTGCCGGCCGAAGGCGAAGCCAAGTACACGCCGGAAGTGGTTGGCGCGGTGTTCAAGCACCTGCAGGCCAAGATCGTTCGCTGGAACATTCTCGACACCAAGAGCCGCATCGACGGCCGCGATCTTGAAACGGTTCGCCCCATCGTTGCCGAAGTTGGCCTGTTGCCGCGTACCCACGGTTCGGCCCTCTTTACCCGCGGCGAAACCCAGGCCATCGTCGTTGCCACGCTCGGCACCGGCGAAGACGAGCAGTATGTCGATTCCTTGACGGGCATGTACAAGGAAAACTTCATGCTGCACTACAACTTCCCGCCCTATTCGGTCGGTGAAACGGGCCGCATGGGCTCCCCGGGCCGCCGTGAAATCGGCCATGGCAAGCTGGCATGGCGCGCCATCCACCCGATGCTGCCGACGGCGGAACAGTTCCCCTACACGCTGCGCGTCGTGTCCGAAATCACCGAATCCAACGGTTCGTCCTCCATGGCCACCGTCTGCGGCACCTCGCTGGCGCTGATGGATGCCGGTGTGCCGCTGGCAAAGCCGGTTGCCGGTATCGCCATGGGCCTGATCCTCGAAGGCGAGCGCTTCGCGGTTCTCTCCGACATTCTCGGTGACGAAGACCATCTCGGCGACATGGACTTCAAGGTTGCCGGTACGGAAGCAGGCATCACCTCGCTGCAGATGGACATCAAGATCGCCGGTATCACCGAAGAGATCATGAAGGTCGCTCTCAACCAGGCACAGGGTGGCCGCAAGCACATCCTCGGCGAAATGGCCAAGGCCATCACCGAGAGCCGGTCGCAGCTCGGCGAGTTTGCACCGCGTATTGAAGTGATGAACATCCCGGTCGACAAGATCCGCGAAGTCATCGGCTCCGGCGGCAAGGTCATCCGCGAAATCGTTGAAAAGACCGGCGCGAAGATCAACATCGAGGACGATGGCACCGTGAAGATCGCTTCCTCCTCCGGCAAGGAGATCGAAGCGGCCCGCAAGTGGATCCACTCCATCGTGGCGGAGCCGGAAGTCGGCGCCATCTACGAAGGCACGGTCGTGAAGACCGCCGATTTCGGCGCCTTCGTCAACTTCTTCGGTTCGCGTGACGGCCTCGTGCACATTTCGCAGCTGGCTTCCGAGCGCGTTGCCAAGACCACCGATGTGGTCAAGGAAGGCGACAAGGTCTGGGTCAAGCTTATGGGCTTTGACGAGCGCGGCAAGGTGCGCCTGTCCATGAAGGTTGTGGATCAGGCCACCGGCAAGGAACTGGAAAAGAAGCAGGACGGCGAAGCCGCCGCTGAATAAGCCGCGTTTCGTCTTTCTACAGGGCGCGGAAGCTATTCCGCGCCTTTTTTATATTGACTGGAAAAATGAAGACCATGAGCCGCGAAACGCTGAAGACCCTGTTTCACCCCTATGTGACCGAAACCATCGCCCTGCCGCAGGCAGGTGAACGCATCCTGTTTCTCGGCGCGGAAGCGGGGTTCGTGAAGCCGGAGGGCTTTGCGGCGGATCTGGTTCTGGTTCAGGGCTTCCGCCCGGATTTTCGCCGCCTTGAAACGGCCCGCCACACGCCGGTGCCGGTGGTGGAGGGTGAGGATTACGACGCAGCGCTGATCCTTGCCACCAAGCACAAGGGGCTGAACGAAAACCGCATTGCCGAGGCGCTGCAGCGCGTCAAAACGGGCGGCATGGTGGTGATCGCCGGGTCCAAGGAAGATGGCATCCAGTCGCTGCGCAAGCAACTGGACCGGTTGGGGCTGCAGCCGGAGTCCATGCCGAAATATCATGGTGTGGCCGTGTGGTTCCCGGTGCCGGAAGAGAGGGCGCCGGCGATTGCGGCGCTTGCTTCAAAGCCGGTGATGATCGAGGACAGGTTCGAGACCTTTGCCGGCCAGTTTTCCCATGCCCATGTCGATCCCGGCTCCGAACTTCTGGCGAGCCGCCTGCCGCAGGATTTCGATGGCAATGCTGCCGATTTCGGCGCGGGCTGGGGCTATCTTTCGGTGATGCTGAAGGAAAGAGCGCCGCGCACCCATCGCATCGATCTCTTCGAGGCCAATTACGACGCGCTGGAGCAGGCGAAGATCAATCTTGCCCGCAACTGCCCGGATCTGACGGCGCGGTTCTTCTGGCAGGATCTCACGGCGGAAGCGCCCAAGGAAAAATACGATCTGATCATCATGAACCCGCCCTTCCATGAAGGCCATGCGGCGGAGCCCTCCATTGGCGAAGCGATGATCAAGACGGCGGCTGCGGCGCTCAGCCAGGGCGGCGATCTGTTGCTGGTCGCCAATCGCGGCCTTCCCTACGAGACGGCGCTGGCGGCGCATTTCCGCCAGCATGGCGAGACCTGCCGCAATGCCCGCTTCAAGGTGCTGTGGGCCAAGAAATAGAGCATTTCCAGGAAAAGTGGAATCCGGTTTTCCGTCCGGAAATGCGTAAAAACAAAGATTTACTGCATAATTCCTTAAATCCTAATCGATTTAAGGATAAAATTATGCAGCAGATATAAAGCGCTACAGCGAACCTTTGTGCGCCATATATGGCGCACGGCGCTGTAGAGCCTTCGCAAAGTTGCCGCTTTTCTCGGGGCAATGCTCTATAATACGTCGTCCGGATGGCGACCGGGCTTGTGCTTGTAGGTCGGGAAGGTCCAGCCGAAATACAGCGCGCCGCCGCGCACGGCAAAGGCCGCCACCGCGCCGCCTGCCGAGGCCCAGTAGAGCGGCGCGCCCAGCATATAGGCGCCTGTGAAGATCGAAGCGCCGATCAGGGCAGCGGTAATGTAGATTTCCGGGCGCAGCAGCACCGAGGGCTCATTGGCGATGAGGTCGCGCAGCACGCCGCCCAGCGTCGCCGTCATCGTGCCGGTGACGATGGCAATCGTGGCCGAGCCCGTGGCCGCCAGCCCCTTGGCCGCGCCCATGACACAATAGGCGGACAATCCCACCGCATCCAGCCAGATCAGCAGTTTATAGCGCGATTCCACCAGCGGCGCGGTGAAGAAGACCACCACGCCCATGGCGCAGCAGGTAACGATATAGCCGGGATCGATCACCCAGAACACCGGAAGCCGCCCGAGAATGATATCGCGCACCGTGCCACCGCCGGTCCCGGTGATGATGGCGAAGAACAGGAAGCCGATGATATCCAACTGCTTGCGGGACGCCGCCAGCGCCCCCGTTGCGGCAAATAGCGCAACGCCTGCATAATCCAGATAAAGAAGAAGGGACATCACGCTCCGCCACGGTCACATTCCTTTTCTGTTTTAGAGCATTTCCAGGAAAAGTGGAGCCCGGTTTTCCGTCCGGAAATGCGTAAAAACAAGCATTTCCAGGAAAAGTGGAGCCCGGTTTTCCGATCGGACATGCGTAAAAACAAGCATTTCCAGGAAAAGTGGAGCCCGGTTTTCCGATCGGACATGCGCCAATACCGGGAGAGAGGCCATTCCGGTAAGAAAGCAGCAAGGGAAAGATTCTATAACGAATTATCCCTTCCTTTACCAAGGTGCAGCCGTGAAGCCGATCCTGACCGTTTTATGCGCTCTTCTTCTCGCTCTTTCCGCACCTCTGGCGATGGCCCAGCAGCAATTGGTCACCGACCCGGAAATTTATGAGAAGAGCCATTTCAACGAGCAGTGCAAGATCGCCCAATACGACAGTGATTTCATCAGCCGCATCGACATCAACAATGACGGGCTGACGGATGCCGTGGTCAATGAGGGGGCGTTCAGTTGCGATGGCGCGCGGGGACCGCAATGTGACGGCGATGGCTGCCCGTATAACTTTTATGTCCAGGTGAAAGAGGGCGGCTATCTCCTCATCGCCACCGCCCGCATCTACAGCTATGAATTCATGAAGCGCTTCGGCAACATGGTCTTTGCCTTCAAGATGCATCCGCGTTTTTGCGACCGGACGGATAGCGAGCCCTGCGAGATGATCGTGCGGGTACGCGGCGTGACCTTCGTGACGATCTCAAAGAAGTAACGCCGGTTCTCAGCGACAGCAGTGTTTCCGGACGGGAAACCGGATTCCACTTTTCTCAGGACAACGCTCTGGCGGTAAAACCCTCGACCAGCCAGCCATGCAGATCGGGATGGGCGGCCAGCACGTCGCCATGGGCGCCGATTTCCTTGCCGTTAAAGCCGGTCACAAGCCCGCCTGCTTCGCGCACCATGAGCAGCGAGGCGCCGTAATCATGCAGGGAAAGCCCGTCCTCGAAAAACCCGTCCAGACGCCCGCAGGCCACGTAGGCGGTGGAAAGCGCTGCGGAACCTAGCCGGCGCACGCCGGCCGTGGTGGCCATCAGACGGCGCAGTGCCGCGTAATAGACCTCTTCGCTCACCGATTGGACCTGACCCGGCACGGGCAGGCTCGCGCCGATCAGAGCATTTTCCTGGAGCTTTTCACCCGGTAGGGGCGTGAGATGCAGCCGTTCTCCGTTGAGCCAGGCACCCTTGCCCTTTTCGGCGCAAAACAACTCGTCCTGCATGCAGTCATACACAATGCCGGAGATGATTTCGCCTTGGTCGGCAATGGCGATGACGATGCCGAAATGCGGCAGGCCCCAGGCATAATTGGTGGTGCCGTCGATCGGGTCGATGACGATCACCGGCTGGCCCTCGGCGGCGCGGTTGCCAACGCCTTCTTCCCCGGCAATGGCGTGATCGGGGAAAGCCAGCCGCATCCGCTCAACGATCAGCGCCTCCACGGCAACGTCGATTTCGGTCTGGTAATCGCGAGGCGCCTTGTGGACGATGGAGGCGGCATGGCGCCGTTTCAGCGCTGTGCGTGCCAGTTCTCCGGCACACAGTGCGGCCTCTGCCATGGCCACCAGACCATCGGAAGCTTCCGGAAAAAGCCGCGACAGGGCAGGGGCGTAGGACATGCTGGCAGGGGACATGGGAAAGACACCGTGTAGGAGAAAATGATCAGCGCCTTCTGACCGATTTTTCTGACGGCGATATGACAGTTCCGGGAAAATCAAAGGCTGGACATGCAAAAGGCCCGGAAGACCGGGCCTTTTGCAACATGCTGTTTTTACAGCAAGCTTTGGAATTTGGTGCCCAGAAGAGGACTCGAACCTCCACGCCTCGCGGCACAGGTACCTGAAACCTGCGCGTCTACCAATTCCGCCATCTGGGCGACGAGGAGCCGTTTAAAGGGCCTCCCCTTTCCTGTCAACACGGTTTTTGAAGCTTTCGTGTCAAAGCCTGGGCGGGGGTCTTGAAAAAGCCCGGAAATCCGGCGCTCACCGTCGGCTATGAGATTTTAAAGCCGTTTAAATCCAGAGATTTATGCCGTAATTGAAAAAAATCGGCGGACCGACAAAAATTCCTTGTTTTTGGCCTGTTTCACGGCGCTCTATATGCAGGAAGGCTCACTTGGGGCAGAGCGCATATTGTTAAGTTTCGCAAAGCTTCCGGTCTGTGAGCGGATCGAATGCATTTTTTGTCCGTTGCCGCACCTTCGAAGGGAAGAATGTGTCGCGGCGGTCGTTTGAGGAGGCCACTACCCATGTTTTCAGTTCCCAGAGCGTTTCGGCGTTTTATGCAAACGCTGAAACGCTCGCACTCTCAGTTTTCACAGATTTCCGGAGGGAAAACCGGTTTGAAATGCTCTAAAGCCGTGCTGGGGCTTGCGATTGCGGCCACGGCGCTTGCGCCCGAAGCCGGTTTCGCGACCATGCCTTTTGCCAAGGCACCGCTGGTAAGCGGTGCTCAGGACCAGGCTACCGCACCGGTTCTGGATGTTCGCTATGTCTGCGATGCCTATGGCTGTTATGATCGCCCGGATTATCCGCCGCCGCCCCCGCCCGGCTATCGTCCGCCGCCACCCCCGCCACCGCCGGGGTATCGCCCGCCGCCGCCGCCGGATTATTATCGCCCCGCGCCGCCGCCGCCCGGTTACTATCGCCCGGATGGCCCCCCGCGCGCCTGGCGCCGCCATATTCAGTGGTGCCTGGACCGTTACCGGTCCTACAATCCGGATACCAACCGCTATCTGGACGCCTATGGCCGTCCGCGCACCTGCCGCTCGCCCTTCGGCTGAGCTGGGAAGATAGAGCATTGTCCCGAGAAAAGCTTCGTTGCGGTTTTCCGTCCGGAAATGCGTAAAAACAAAAGCTTAGAGCACGTCCGGTAACCCCCTGTTCACCGGACGTGCTCTAAGAGAAGGCCCGCGTCGTGCGGGCCTTCTTCAAGGCTCGGTCTTTCCGGGACGATCCACATGCCCCAGATCGCGCTGCGGATCGATGATATCGCGTACCCGCTGCTTCAACTCTTTGGGACCGGGAAAGCCGCCATCGCGCTTGCGCTCCCAGATCACCGTATCATCCAGCCGGATTTCGAAATTGCCGCCTGTGCCGGGAATGAGGGCCACCTCGCCAAGGCTGTCGCCGAAGGTTTGCAGCAGCTCCTGCGCCATCCAGCCGGCGCGCAGCAGCCAGTTGCATTGCGTACAATAGAGAATGGAAATCCGTGGCCTGTCCGTCATGGCGCTCTCCCCATCTGATCACGCGGCTAGAGCATTTCCAGGAAAAGTGGGAACCGGTTTCCCGTCCGGAAATGCGTGAAAACAAAAAGTTAAAGTTAGAGCCTGTCCGGTGAACCGGTTTTCACCGGGCAGGCTCCAACTTGTAGAAAATGGTTGTCGCGCAAAACCGGCCATCGGGAAACAGGGCATAGTTGGGAATGACGCCTGCCTTGCTCCAGCCCAGCCGCTCGTAAATCGCCTCGGCAGGCTCTCCCGTCGCCGTGTCCAGCACCAGAAGTTGCTTGCCGGCCTCCGTGGCAGCCTTTTCCGCTGCCGTCATCAGGTGCCGGGCCAGGCCCTGCCCACGTGCGCGGGTATGCACCAGCAGCTTCTTGATCTCGCCCCGGTGCGGCTGATTGGGCGGCAGCTTGAGGCCCACCTGCACCGTACCCACAACGCGGCCTGCCTGCTCGGCCACCAGCAACAGCACCTCGCCCGCCGCCACGGCGCGCTGCACCCCTTCCCAGAAGGCGAGCGCCTCCCCTTGAGAAAACGGCAACATGAAACCCACCGAGGCTCCCCCTTCCACACAGTCACGCAGCACCTCCGTCAGGTCGGAGAGGGCATGCGTCATTGCATCCGCGGTCAACAGCCGGATTTCCATCATTCTATCCTTTGTCCTTGTTTGTGTATCGCTCGCCAGGAGGGGAGCTTTTACGGGTCGGGAAGGCGATCCAGATCGATGATCACCGCATAGCGCGCCCTCTCGGGGCCGGGATTGTGAAAACCGCGCACCTCCGCCACATTCATGTAGAGGCAATCCCCTGCCTCCAGCCGATGGACCGTTTCCGCCACCGTCAGCTCCATCCGGCCCTCGAAGAGCCAGACATGCTGCCATTGCCTGCGTCCGGGGCTGGGATCGGGAAAGCGCACCGTCGCACCCGGGGGGAACTCCACCTCCACCACGTCCACTTTCGAGCCCGTACCGCCCGGCGAGACCGCCCGGCGCAGATAGCCGCTCTCCGGGTCGCGCCAGACCGGCTGGTCGGCGCGCCGCAGGAGCGGCACGGCCTTGTCCGTGTCGGCAAAGAAGGCCGAAAGCGAGTGCCCCAGTGCCGAACAGAGCCGGGCGAGAAGCGAGGCCGTGGGGCTCGCCTCGGCGCGCTCGATGCGGGAAATCATCGCCCGGCTGACGCCGGAGATCTCCGCCAGCCCGTCCAAGGTTAATCCTCGCGCCACACGCAGGGAGCGCAACCGTTCCGCAACGGCCTGATCGACTGATTTTTCCATGATAGTAGAATTTCACTCTCGTATAGTGGAGTCAAGCCTGTTCCTGGTCATCTTCGCTCAAGGCAAAGACGCTTTTATCAACAATGCTCTTGAAACTTGCCCCACTCACGGCCTTTTTCCCGTGCCAAGAGACAGTGTGATTCGCGCCGCCGATTTGTGGCGCCAGAACCCCAAGGAGAGAGACGTGATCGAGATCAGAAAACCGCAAATCGAGGAAATGCGGCCGAAGATTACCGTGATCGGGGTGGGCGGCGGTGGCGGCAATGCCGTCAACAACATGATTACGCAGGGCCTGCAGGGCGTGGACTTCATCGCCGCCAATACCGACGCGCAGGCGCTGACCATGTCGAAGGCGCCGCGCCTCATTCAGCTTGGTGCGGAGATGACGCAGGGCCTCGGCGCGGGCTCCATTCCCGAAACCGGCCGCATGGCGGCGGAAGAAAGTCTGCATGAGGTGATGGATCACCTGGCCGGCACCCATATGTGCTTCGTCACCGCCGGCATGGGCGGCGGCACCGGCACGGGCGCTGCCCCGGTGATCGCGCGTGCGGCGCGGGAAGCGGGCATCCTGACGGTCGGCGTCGTCACCAAGCCCTTCAGCTTCGAAGGCCGCCGTCGCATGATGTCGGCGGAAGACGGCATCGAAAAGCTGCGTGAAGCCGCCGATACGGTGATCGTTATCCCGAACCAGAACCTCTTCCGCATCGCCGATGCCAAGACCACCTTCTCCGATGCCTTCGTCATCGCCGACAAGGTGCTGTTCTCCGGCGTGTCCTGCATCACCGATCTGATCGTCAAGGAAGGCCTGATCAACCTCGACTTCGCCGATGTGAAATCGGTGATGAAGGGCATGGGCCGCGCGATGATGGGCACCGGCGAGGCCACGGGCGACAGCCGCGCAATGAAGGCGGCGGAAGCGGCCATCGCCAACCCACTGCTGGACGAGGTGTCCATGCGCGGCGCGCGTGGCGTGCTGATTTCCATTTCCGGCGGCATGGACATGACGCTGTTCGAGGTGGACGAAGCCGCCACCCGCATCCGCGATGAAGTCTATGACGAGGCCGACATCGTCGTCGGTGCAATCTTCGACAAGGAACTCGACGGCACCTTCCGCGTCTCGGTGGTGGCCACGGGGCTTGGTGAGAACCCGCAGGGGTAACTTCCCCCTCAAGGCGGCTGAAATCATCGACCCGAAGAGATCGGCATCCGAAGCGGCACAGTTGAGGAGTGCCGCCAGACCAATGACAAAGGGCCGCACGCTCTCCTCCGTCATGGTCGGGCTCGACCCGATCATCCATCAGCCGTTGGAAACGTGGATCCGCGGGGCGAGCCCGAGGATGACCAAAAGGCAAGGCAGAGGTTTGTCATCAAGCTGGCGGCGCAACTGAGACGAAGAGTCATTGAAGATGACTCTTCGTATTCTTTTTTCAAATATCTCAAGCCTTTGGTATATTTGAGATATTCGAAATGCCTTCAAGGCAAGGAGGCTCACGCATTTCCGAACGGAAAACCGCGATCACACTTTTCCTGGAATGCTCTAGCTTTTTGTTTCTACGCATTTCCGGACGGAAAACCGGCTTCCACTTTTCCTGGAAATGCTCTAGCTGCGCTTTTCACGCAGGCGGATCACGACGTCCACATGGGCGATTTCCATGCCTTCCGGCGGTTCCGGCAGGTTGCCGATGGAAATATTATTCACCGGAATATCGAGCACCTCGTTCTTGCCCTCCACGAAGAAGTGGTGGTGGTCGGACACATTGGTGTCGAAATAGGTGCGCGACCCTTCCACGGCCAGCACGCGGATCATCCCCGCTTCGGTGAACTGGTGCAGGGTGTTGTAGACGGTGGCAAGCGACACCGGAAAATCGGCGTCCAGCGCTTCTTCGTGCAATTCTTCGACGGTCAGGTGACGGTCGCCCTTGGCAAACAGCAAAGTGGCCAAGGCAACCCGTTGCCGCGTCGGACGAAGGCCCGAGCGGCGCAGTTTGTCTTCCACCTGTCTGCTGGCCTCAGCCATCATATCCTGCAATCTCCGAAGGCTCTCTTGAAAATCCAGTTGCGCAATATCGATATATCTCTTGCGTTGTCGAGTTTCAATAGGCCTGCCGGGGGTAAGACCCGGAGAAAGCCTCTGGATTCGGCAGGCGAGGCGATTTTACCTCTGGTGGAGGGTGTCGGCTTCCTGTAATGCGACGAACAGACCGCGGCAAGGGGTGCAAGCCTTCCCTTTTTCGTCCGGCAGCCTTCGCTGCGGACACTCGGCTTCTCTTTGCCGCGATATTGATTTAAGTCTCCTGTACCCACGAGCCTGATGGGGGGAAATGAAAGTTCGATGAGCCAAAGACAGTCCAGCTACAACTATGAGGAAATCCTCACCTGCGCCCGCGGCGAAATGTTCGGGCAGGGCAATGCCCAGCTTCCCATGCCGCCGATGCTGATGTTCGATCGCATCACCCAGATTTCCGAAACCGGCGGCCCGCATGACAAGGGCTTCATTCGCGCCGAATTCGACATCAAGCCGGACCTGTGGTTCTTCCCCTGCCACTTCCTCGGCGATCCGGTCATGCCCGGCTGCCTCGGCCTTGATGCCATGTGGCAGCTCACCGGTTTCTTCCTCGGCTGGCTGGGCGAACCCGGCAAGGGCCGCGCCATCTCCACCGGCGAGGTAAAGTTTACCGGCATGGTCACCCCCGCCACCAAGCTGGTGGAATACGGGATCGACTTCAAGCGTGTCATGCGCGGCCGCCTCGTGCTGGGCATCGCCGATGGCTGGATGAAGGCGGATGGCGAAGTCATCTATAAGGCAAGCGATCTGCGCGTCGGCCTTTTCCAGCAAAAAGCCGAGTAAACCGCACAGTCCGAATTCAATACAAAGGTCTATTCCATGAGACGGGTCGTCGTAACAGGTCTTGGCATCGTATCGTCTATTGGCAACGATGCGGCTGAAGTCACCGAATCCTTGCGTCACGCCAAATCCGGCATCAGTTTTTCGCCGGATTTCGCCGAGCACGGCTTCAAGTGCCAGGTCTGGGGCCGGCCTTCGCTCGATCCCGCTGAACTGGTCGATCGCCGCGCCATGCGCTTCCTCTCCGAGGGCGGCGCGTGGAACCATGTGGCGATGAAGCAAGCCATTGCCGATGCCGGGCTGGAAGAGAAGGATTATGCCGCCAATGAGCGTGTCGGCATCATCATGGGCTCCGGCGGCGCCTCTACCAAGCAGATCGTCGAGGCCGCGGATATCGTGCGCCAGAACAACAGCCCGAAGCGCATCGGCCCCTTCGCCGTGCCGAAGGCCATGTCGTCCACGGCGTCCGCGACGCTTGCCACCTGGTTCAAGCTGCACGGCGTCAACTATTCCATCTCCTCGGCCTGCTCCACCTCGGCGCATTGCATCGGCAATGCCGTTGAAATGATCCAGTGGGGCAAACAGGACATGATGTTTGCCGGCGGCCATGAAGATCTCGACTGGACCATGTCCGACCTCTTCGACGCCATGGGCGCGATGAGCACCAAGTATAACGAGACCCCGGCTTCGGCCTCCCGCGCCTATGACGTCAGCCGCGACGGCTTCGTCATCGCCGGCGGCGCCGGCGTGCTGGTTCTGGAAGAGCTGGAACATGCCAAGGCGCGCGGCGCCAAGATCTATGCAGAAGTTGTGGGCTACGGCGCCACCTCGGACGGCTATGACATGGTTGCGCCTTCGGGCGAGGGCGCGATCCGCTGCATGCGTCAGGCGCTGTCGACGGTGAAGGGCGAAGTGGATTACATCAACACCCACGGCACCTCCACGCCGGTGGGGGACAGCAAGGAAATCGGCGCGATCCGCGAAGTTTTCGGCGACAAGATCCCGCATGTCCAGTCTACCAAGTCGCTGACCGGCCATTCGCTCGGCGCTGCCGGTGTGCAGGAATCCATCTACGGTCTGTTGATGATGCAGGCGGGCTTTATCGGCGAGAGCGCCCATATCACCGAACTCGATCCGGAATTCGACGGCGTGCCGATCGTGCGCAGCCGTATCGACAATGCCAAGATCGATACTGTTCTTTCCAACTCCTTCGGCTTTGGCGGCACAAACGCCACGCTGGTTTTCCAGCGCTACAACGGATAAACGTCCATGGTCGTTTCGATGCAAGGCAAACGCGGGCTCATCATGGGCGTCGCGAACAATCACTCTATCGCCTGGGGAATTTCCAAGGCCCTGGCCGGGGCCGGGGCGGAGTTGGCCTTTACCTATCAGGGCGAGGCGCTGGGCAAGCGGGTGAAGCCGCTTGCCGCGGAACTCGGGTCCGATTTCATTCTTCCCTGCGACGTGGAGGATCTGTCTTCGGTGGATCAGACCATCGCGGCGCTGAAGGAGCGCTGGGGCAAGCTGGATTTTCTGGTGCATGCCATCGGATTTTCCGACAAGAACGAGCTCAAGGGGCTTTATGCCGACACCACGCGGGACAATTTCACCCGCACCATGGTGATCTCATGCTTTTCCTTCACGGAAATCACCAAGCGCGCCGCTGATCTGATGAGCGATGGCGGGTCGGTGCTGACGCTGACCTATGGCGGCTCCACGCGCGTCATTCCCAATTATAACGTCATGGGCGTGGCGAAAGCCGCGCTGGAAGCGTCCACACGCTATCTGGCTGCCGATTACGGCCCGCGCGGCATTCGCGTCAATGCCATCTCTGCCGGTCCCGTGCGCACGCTGGCGGGTGCGGGAATTTCCGATGCACGCGCTATTTTGAGCTGGAACCAGAAGAACGCGCCGCTGCGCCGGACGCCGACAATCGACGATATTGGCGGTTCCGCGCTCTACCTGCTCTCCGACCTGTCGGCCGGGGTGACGGGCGAAGTGCATTATGTCGACGGCGGCTACAACATCACCTCCCTGCCGACGCTGGAGGTTCTGCGCAACGCAGACGCCGATTGAAACAAGTGTAACCGGCAATGCCGGGGCCGTCTCCCGGGAAAAACCCGGTATGGACGTTAAAAAGGGCGCTGGATGCCGGTCTAGGGTGTGTGGGTATTCAGCTTTGGGCGGGCTGCAAACGGCAATTTCCTGCGCTTCCGGTGCTCATGTACTCAAGTACACTCCGCTCCGGTTCTCGAAAATCACCGTTTTCGCCTCCCCCAAAACTAAATCCCCACACACCCTAGAGCGCTTCAGTGTTTCATGGAAACACTGAAGCGCTCTCACGTTTTGTTTTGCGCATTTCCGGACGCAAAACCGTGTTACACTTTTGCTGGAATTGCTCTAGCGCCCTTTTTCATGTCTTGCCAATCCATCCTGTTGTAGATCATCTTGGTTTCCGGGAGGAGAGAAAAAGGATGACGTATGGACCGCGCCCACGACCCGAGCCAGCTTGAAATGGTGGTGCTGATGACGCCGGATATGGCGAATTTTTCCGGCAAGGTGCATGGCGGCGCCCTGCTCAATATTCTGGACCGGGTGGCCTATTCCTGCGCCTCACGCTTTTCCCAGCATTATGCCGTAACGCTCTCGGTGGACCAGGTGATGTTCCGCCAGCCCATTCATGTGGGCGAACTCGTCACCTTCCGCGCCTCGGTGAATTATGCGGGTCGCACCTCAATGGAAATCGGCATCCGCGTCGAGGCGGAAAACATCCGCACCGGCGAGCGCCGCCACACCAACAGCTGTTATTTTACCATGGTGGCCGTGGACGAGCAGGGCAAGCCGATTGCCGTGCCGCCGCTTGCGCTCGATACCGAGACCAAGAGGCGCCGTGAACAAGCCGCAAAGGCGCGGCGTGAACTGCGTCATGAAATCGAGACGCGGCATGCAGAGCTGAAGACAACGCCAGAACTGGCCGAATAAGGGCAAGAGGATAGCGAAGATGGGGGCACCCACCTTCGCCTTTGTTTTATAAACGGACCATAAGGGCTGTGGTTGCCCTCTCTTACTCGTCGTTCATCTTCAGTGCGGCAATGAAGGCTTCCTGCGGGATCTCCACCTTGCCGAACTGGCGCATGCGCTTTTTGCCTTCCTTCTGCTTGTCCAGAAGTTTGCGCTTGCGGGTGGCGTCGC
Organism: Allorhizobium paknamense; assembly: GCF_030815125.1. Lineage (GTDB taxonomy): Bacteria > Pseudomonadota > Alphaproteobacteria > Rhizobiales > Rhizobiaceae > Allorhizobium > Allorhizobium paknamense. The sequence goes on along the minus strand of NZ_JAUSWH010000004.1, from coordinate 251,906 downwards.
CACCATAGCACTTGGCCGTCACGTCCTTGCGCAGCGCCCTGACCGTTTCGCGGGCGATGACCTTGCCGCCGATGGCGGCCTGGATCGGGATCTGGAACATGTGCGGCGGGATCAGTTCCTTCAGCTTTTCGCACATGCCGCGGCCACGGCGATCGGCTGCCGAGCGGTGCACCAGCATGGAAAGCGCATCCACCGGATCGCCGTTGACGAGGATGGACATCTTGACCAGATCGCCCGCGCGGTAATCGGTGATGTTGTAGTCGAAGGAGGCGTAACCCTTGGAAATCGACTTCAGGCGGTCATAGAAGTCGAAGACGACTTCGTTGAGCGGCAGTTCATAGGTGATCATGGCACGGTTGCCGACATAGGTCAGCTCGGTCTGAATGCCGCGCCGGTCCTGACAGAGCTTCAGAATGCCGCCCAGATACTCATCCGGCGTCATGATCGTCGCCTTGATCCAGGGCTCGCGGATTTCATCGATCTTCACCACGTCCGGCATGTCGGCGGGGTTATGCAATTCCTTTTCCGTGCCATCGGTCAACGTCATCTGGTAGACGACGGACGGCGCGGTGGCGACGAGATCGAGATTGAACTCGCGCTCTAGGCGCTCCTGGATGATTTCCAGATGCAGCAGGCCGAGGAAGCCGCAGCGGAAGCCGAAGCCGAGCGCGGCGGAGGATTCCATCTCGAAGGAGAAGCTGGCGTCGTTGAGGCGCAGCTTGCCCATGGCGGCGCGCAGATCCTCGAAATCGGCGGCATCGACCGGGAAGAGACCGCAGAACACCACTGGCTGTGCGGGCTTGAAGCCCGGAAGCGCCTTGTCGGTCGGGCGCTTGTCATCGGTGATCGTATCGCCGACGCGCGTATCGGCCACTTCCTTGATCGAAGCGGTGATGAAACCGATCTCGCCCGGGCCGAGGCTGTCGACGTTGAGCATCTTCGGCGTCAGCACGCCAACACGCTCGACGCCATATTTCGCGCCCGTGCCCATCATGCGGATCTGCTGGCCTTTGGACAGCACGCCGTCGATGACGCGCACCAGCACCATGACGCCCAGATAGGTATCGTACCAGCTATCGACCAGCAGCGCCTTCAGCGGCGCCTTTTCGTCGCCGGTCTTCGGGGCGGGCAGCTTGTGAACGATGGCTTCCAGAACGTCGGGAATGCCAAGGCCGGTCTTGGCGGAAATCAGCACTGCCTCTGAGGCGTCGATGCCGATCACTTCCTCGATCTGGTCCTTGATCCGATCCGGCTCGGCAGCGGGCAGGTCCACCTTGTTGAGCACGGTGACCAGTTCGTGATTGTTGTCGATAGCCTGATAGACATTGGCCAGCGTCTGGGCTTCCACGCCCTGGGAGGCATCCACCACCAGCAGCGAGCCTTCGCAGGCGCTGAGCGAGCGGGAAACCTCGTAGGCAAAGTCCACGTGGCCGGGGGTGTCGATCAGGTTCAGCACATAGGTATCGCCATCATTGGCCTTGTAGTGCAGACGCACCGTCTGGGCCTTGATGGTAATGCCGCGCTCGCGCTCGATATCCATGCTGTCGAGCACCTGCTCGCTCATCTCGCGCTCGGCAAGGCCGCCGCAGGTCTGGATCAGGCGGTCGGCCAGGGTCGATTTCCCGTGGTCGATATGGGCCACGATGGAAAAGTTGCGAATGTGGTCAAGCGGCGTGCGATTTTGTGTGCTCATGGCTGGGCATATAGAGCATTTCCAGGAAAAGTGTGAAGCGGTTTTCCGTCCGGAAATGCGAAAAAAGAGAACCAGCATTTCCAGGAAAAGTGTGAAGCGGTTTTCCGTCCGGGAATGCGAAAAAAGAAAACCAGCATTTCCAGGAAAAGTGTGAAGCGGTTTTCCGTCCGGGAATGCGAAAAAAGAGAGCCAGCATTTCCAGGAAAAGTGGAAACCGGTTTTCCAGAGAGCTGGAGCAAAAAGAAACCGCCGGATGTTGCCATCCGGCGGCTTGCAATGTCAGTCCGTTACGCCGGAATTATTCGGCGCCGCGGTTCTTCAGGGCTGCACCCAGAATATCGCCGAGCGAAGCGCCCGAGTCGGACGAACCGAACTGAGCAACGGCTTCCTTCTCTTCTGCGATCTCGAGAGCCTTGATCGACAGCATGACCTTGCGGTCCTTCTTGGAGAAGTTGACGACGCGGGCGTCGAAGACCTGGCCGACGGAGAAGCGCTCGGGGCGCTGTTCGTCGCGGTCGCGAGCCAGGTCGGCGCGGCGGATGAAGGAGGTGATGTCTTCGTGAGCAACGAGCTTCACTTCGACGCCGCCATCGTTCACACCGATGACTTCGCAGGAAACGACAGCGTTCTTGCGCAGGTCGCCGGACTGGGCAGCTTCACCAACGGTGTCGCGGCCGAGCTGCTTGATGCCGAGCGAGATGCGCTCCTTCTCAACGTCAACGTCCAGAACGACAGCCTTGACGACATCGCCCTTGTTGAACTCTTCGATGACCTGCTCGCCCGGACGGTTCCAGTCGAGATCCGACAGGTGGACCATGCCGTCGACATCGCCTTCGAGGCCGATGAACAGACCGAATTCGGTCTTGTTCTTGACTTCGCCTTCAACTTCCGTGCCAGCCGGATGGCTGTAGGCGAAGGCCTGCCACGGGTTTTCCAGCGTCTGCTTCAGGCCGAGCGAGATACGGCGCTTGGACGGATCGACTTCGAGAACGACCACGTCAACTTCCTGGCTGGTGGACAGGATCTTGCCGGGATGAACGTTCTTCTTTGTCCAGGACATTTCGGAGATGTGGATGAGGCCTTCGATGCCCGGCTCCAGCTCAACGAATGCACCGTAGTCGGTGATGTTGGTGACGGTACCGGAGATCTTCTTGCCAACCGGGTACTTGGCGGCAATGCCATCCCACGGATCGGACTCGAGCTGCTTCATGCCGAGCGAGATGCGGTGGGTTTCCTGGTTGATGCGGATGATCTGAACCTTGACCTGCTGGCCGATGGACAGGATTTCCGACGGATGGTTGACGCGGCGCCATGCCATGTCGGTCACGTGCAGCAGGCCGTCGATGCCGCCGAGGTCAACGAACGCACCGTAATCGGTGATGTTCTTGACGACGCCGTCAACAACCTGGCCTTCTTCGAGGTTCTGAACGATTTCAGAACGCTGCTCGGCGCGGGACTCTTCCAGAACCGTACGGCGCGAAACCACGATGTTGCCGCGACGCTTGTCCATCTTGAGGATTTCGAAGGGCTGCGGGTTGTGCATGAGGGGCGTGACGTCGCGGATCGGACGGATGTCGACCTGCGAGCGCGGCAGGAAGGCAACGGCGCCGTCGAGGTCAACCGTGAAGCCGCCCTTGACCTGGTTGAAGATAACGCCTTCGACGCGCTCGCCTGCTTCGAACTTGGCTTCGAGCTTGATCCAGCTTTCTTCGCGGCGAGCCTTCTCGCGCGACAGAACAGCTTCGCCGAGAGCGTTTTCGATGCGCTCGACGTAAACTTCAACTTCGTCGCCGACCTTGAGCGAGCCGTCCTTGGCCTTGGCGCCGAATTCCTTCAGCGGAACGCGGCCTTCGACCTTGAGGCCGACGTCAACGATGGCGACGTCCTTCTCGATGGCCGTGATGATGCCCTTGGCAACATAGCCTTCGGCCAGATCGGACTTGGCGAAGGACTCTTCGAGCAGGGCCGCGAAATCGTCCCGCGTGGGAGTAGAAACAGACATGAAATCTCCTGAAATGCGCTCCATCAGGAACGCCATCGCGCCGGTGGGTTAGAGTTGACATTGCCGATCGGGCTGCCCGCCCTTCAAAAAGGGCATTCCGGCGCGAGGACAGGGGATCGACAGGTTCAGGCCGGAAAACCGGGCCTGAGGCATGCTCATATGGTTTTCAACGCCGCATCGATCAAGGACCGCGCCGCCTGAAACGCCGCCTCTATACTCATTTCGGACGTATCTAGCAAGTGCGCGTCGTCCGCAGGTTTCAAAGGACTGTCGGCGCGGCCCATGTCGCGTTCGTCACGCCGCTTCACATCCTCGAAAACGGCGTCGTAATCGGCGCTGCCGCCTTTTGCGGCGATTTCGTCATGGCGGCGGCGGGCGCGCACTTCCGGCGAAGCGCTGACATAGAGCTTCACCGCCGCATCCGGGCAGACCACGGTGCCGATGTCTCGGCCATCCAGAACCGTTCCCGGCTCCTTGGCGGCAAAGCGGCGCTGGGCCTCCACCAGGGCGCGGCGCACGGCGGGCATGACGGCGATCTTCGAGGCCGCCTCGCCGATCTCATGGGCGGAGAGCACGTCGCGGTCGAGGCCGGAAAGATCAAGCTCCAGCGCGATTGTCTCGGCAAGCTTTTCGTCATCGAGCGGCAGGCCCGCATCGAGCAGCGCCTTCGCGGTGGCGCGATAGGTCAGGCCGGTATCGAGGTGGTGAAAGCCGTAATGGGCGGCAATGGCCCGCGAGAGCGTGCCCTTGCCCGCAGCGGCGGGACCGTCGATGGCGATGGTGAAGCTTTTCCGGCTGTGAGCGGCCACACGTATTTCCTTTATTCGTCTTTTGCAACGCGACCTATCATAGCTGTGCGGTGCGGTCATCCCTTGTCAGGCGAGTTTATCTTTGACAGCGCCCTCTATTGCGATTAAGGGGACCGACTACAGTTGGACCGGCCCGCGAAAGCCGGATCGTTGGCGCATGCCCTTAATCTTCACGCGTTCATGAGGCTTTGACAGTGGCGAAGGCAGAACTTGGAACCAAACGCACTTGCCCCGACACCGGCAAGAAATTCTACGATCTGAACAAGGACCCGATCGTTTCTCCCTATACGGGGAAGTCCTGGCCGCTTTCCTTCTTTGAGGAAACCTCGGTGGCTTCGATCATGGAGAAGGCTGAGGAGGACGATGTCGCCGAAGTCGATACCGAAAACACCGATATCGAACTTGTCTCGCTGGAAGACGGCGATGACGCCGCTGCCGGTGACGATATTCCGGACATGGGCGATGACGATGTCGAAATCGGCGATGACGATGACGACACCTTCCTCGAAGCCGACGAAGACGATGGCGATGACGACATGTCCGGCATCATCGGCGTGACGGGCGACGAAGACGAAGTCTGAGATTGTCCGCATCCCGATCATCACAAGCCGCATCCCCGGATGCGGCTTTTCTTTTTTGTTCATCTTCAATAGCTTGGTGCGAGGATGACAAAAATTTTCAGGCCTGCCGCTTTTTTCGCTTGTCATCGTGGCAGGGCCGAAGTAATAAGCCGCCACACCAACGGAAGCGCTGCTTCGGAAGGTGCCCGGGCCGACACAATCGGCACCCTGATGGGGCTATAGCTCAGCTGGGAGAGCGCTTGCATGGCATGCAAGAGGTCAGCGGTTCGATCCCGCTTAGCTCCACCAAATCTTTCTTCCTCACGCAATTGAAGATACGCCAGCGATAGCGCTGTGTCGTGCAAGAGCGACGTGAGGGCTGAACCGTGTTTACCGTTTCCAAACTGTTCTGGATGCTGGCGCAACCGCTGTCTCTGGTTTTCCTGCTCGGGATGCTGGCCTTCCTCGCCGGACTGGCGCGCCTGCGGGCTGCGGCTCTGGTGCCGGGCGCATTGGCGCTGATTCTGTTGTTCACCACGCTTTACACCACGGCCGGACCGGTGGCCTTGCAGGTGCTGGAAGCACGGTTCCCGAAGCCTGTCCGCGATCCGGAGAGCGTTTCCTGCATGATCGTGCTGGGCGGCGCGTTCGAGACGGAAGTGACGACGGTGCGGGGCGGGATCGAGCTGAACCAGGCGGCGGACCGGTTTGTCGAGGCGCTGCGGCTGGCGCGGGCCTATCCGCAGGCCAAGATCCTGGTATCCGGCGGCGATGGTTCGCTGAGCGGCGATTATGAGGGCGATGCCGTGGTGGCGAAACGGTTTTTCGAAACCTTCGGCATCGGAGCGGAGCGGCTGGTGCAGGAGACGCGCTCGCGCAATACTTTCGAGAATGTCGAAAACAGCAAGGACCTGCTCGCCGCCCAGGGTCTTCACGATTGCCTGCTGATCACCTCGGCCTTCCATATGCCGCGCGCCATGGGGCTGATGCGCCGCGCAGGCCTGAGCGTGACGCCCTGGCCGACCGATTTCCGTACCCGGGGCAATGAGAGGCTTGCTCTGGATTTCACCCAGCCCACCTTGAACGCCCAGCAGACCGCGACAGCGGTGCGCGAGTGGATCGGGCTTGTCGGCTATTATCTCTCCGGGCGGACGGAAAGCTTTTTTCCCGCATAACTATCCGGCCAAGAGGGCCTGCAATCCAACGGGATCGTCGGTGGTGATCTGATCGACGCCGAGCGCCAGCAGGCGGGCGATGCTCGGGCGCAGAGCCGGATCGGCCTTGCGGATCGTATAGGCATCGATCCGCACCCCGTGGCTCTGGAATGCCGCCACGAGATTGTAGCCGAGCTGGTCGGCGGCCAGAATCAGCTCATATTCCAGATAGATCATGCGAATGCCCGGCAGCGCCGTGACGGCGGAGCGAACGAAATCGTGAAAATTCCGCTCCTGCAACAGCCGTTCCGCCGCGCCGAAATGGCAGGGGTCATAGCCCACGGCGAGACCCGGCGTTGCCTCTGCCAGACGCCGTACAGCCTCGGCATCACCGCCGGAAAGGATCATCCGCCCTGCCACCGGCGCCACGGCAGCGGCAAAGTTTTCGATGATGGCTTCGTTGAGAGCGGCAGCCTCTTCCTTGAGATCGAGTTGGAGCAGTGCCGTCTCGGGGCAGGATTCGCCCGCCAGAAGAGCCGCAAGGTCTTCCAGCAGCATCACGCGGTGCGGGCTCGATGTGGCTTGAGTGTTTATACGTGTTTCCGGACGGGAAACCGGTTCCCACTTTTCCTGGAAACACTCTGGATTTTCGCGCAGGAAAAGGCCGCGCAATATGTCCGGGCTTGCGCTGGCCACAAGGCCCTGGCCGGTGGTGGCCGGATGAAGATCCCGGTCATGCAATACGGCAAAGCCGTTTCCGGCATGGCAGACGAGGTCGATTTCCACGCTGGCACCTAAGCGCATGCCTTCGAGGATCCGCGCGGGCGTGAAGGCGATGTCGCCTTTCTGCTTGCGGCCCCGGTGCCATTTCAGCCAGCAGCGATGGCCGTCCTTGTCGATGAACAGGCCCTGCCTCTGCTGGTCAGCCATGAATCAGATCCTTTTTCAGTTCCACGTCCGGGGTGTCAGCGGAGGAAAGCACCACTTTTCCGTCGCGGAAAAGGGCATGGTTGCGGATGGAAAGCCGCACCCGGTCGCCGCGCTGCCAGCGGCTGCTGGCCTCCGTCATCGCCTTGATGCGCTCTCCTTCAGAGAGTTGCAGCTCTACCTGATGATGGCTGCCGAAGTCCACCGCCCGCACCACCACAGGCCCTTCTGGGCCGGTTGCCGGGGCAAGCACGATGTCTTCAGGGCGCAGGGCAAGGGTCGCCGGGCCATCGGAAACGGTCAGCGGCAGGCAGAGATCGGGATGCTGGAAGCGGCCATCGCGCACCTCCGCCTCGATAAAGCCCATGGTGCCGATGAAGCCGGCGGTGAACTGCGTTTGCGGCCGGCGATAGACCCGGTCCGGCGTATCCAGCTGTTCGATGCGGCCATCCTTCAGCACGGCGATCCGGTCGGAGATGGCCAGCGCCTCGTCCTGGCCGTGGGTGACGAAGAGGGTGGTGATGCCCAGCCGCTGCTGGATATCACGCACCTCCTCGCGCAGTCTTTCGCGCAGATGCTGGTCGAGGCTGGCAAAGGGTTCGTCCAGCAGCAGGATCTTCGGTTCCAGCACCAGCGAACGGGCCAGCGCCACGCGCTGCTGCTGGCCGCCGGAAAGCTGATAGGGCATGCGGCTGCCATAGCCCGCAAGGCCGACGAGGGAGAGCGCCCACTCCACCTTGTCGCGGACCTCGGCGCGTGGCAGGTGGCGCAGCTTCAGGCCAAAGGCGATATTGCCGGCCACCGTCATATGCGTCCACAGCGCATGGCTCTGGAACACCATGCCCGTGGGGCGGCGCTCCGGCGGCAGATGGGTGACATCCTGCCCGTCGATCAGAATCTGGCCGCCCGTTGGGCGCTCGAAGCCGCCGATCATCCTGAGCATGGTGGATTTGCCGGAGCCGGAAGGACCAAGCAGGCAGATCAGTTCGCCATCCTCGACATCGAGGGAGACGCGATCTACGGCGGCGGTGTTGGCGAAGCGCTTTTCCAGCGCGTGAACGGTCAATCTTGCCATGGGAAACTCATTTCATAGCTTATGCGCCAAAGCCCTTGGCGAAGGTGCCGGCACCGATGAGGCGACGGGCGAAGATCAACGCCAGGAAGGAAGGCACCCACAGCATCACCGAAAGCACCGCGCCATATTGCACGACGAGCTGGTTGTTGATGTAGGTGACCATCAGCACCGGCATGGTGCGGATTTCCGGCGCGCCGATCAGCCATGCGCCTTCGGTCTCGTAAAAGGTCGAGACGAAGGTCATCAGGATGGCGGCAAACAGGGTCGGGGCGGCCTGGGGCAGGGTGATCGACCAGAACACCCTCAGCGGTCCTGCCCCGGCATCGCGGGCGGCCTCTTCCATCCGGCGGTCCACGCCCTGGAAGGCGGCGACCGGAATCCAGATCATCAGCATCAGCGTGCCGACCAGCTGGATCAGCGCCACGCCCCAGAAGGTGGCGATGAGGTTGAGATTGAGGAAGATCCCGGCAATTGCCACCAGCAGGCCGAATTTCGGAAAGGCATGCGAGGCGAGGAAGGACAGGAAAAACAGGTTTCGTCCCGGAAAGGAGAGCCGCGCAAAGGCATAGGCCGCCGGCAGGCAGATCAGCGCCGACAGGATCGTCACCGTGGTGGCGAGTTGCAGGCTGATGGTCAGCGCCTCCCAGACATCGCCCCGCGACAGCGTCTGCGACCAGTAGCGCAGGCCGAACTGCTGCGGCAGAAGGGCGGGATATCGCCAGACATCGGCAAAGGCCCAGATGGCGACGACGATCAGCGGAAACAGGATGATGACGGACAGCACAACGGCAATGGCAAGGCCGATCCAGTCCGGGCGTTTTCTGTCAAGAATGGCGCTCATGGTCTGTCCTGCCGGTTGCGGGCGATGGAGGCCACGTAGAACAGGCCGAAGATCAGGCAGACGCCAAAGCTGATCACGGCCTGGGTCTTGGCATTCAGCGGATCGAGAAGATCGGAGAAGGTGCGCTGCATGAAGGGGCCCATGAGTTCCGGCGAGGCCGGGCCGAGCAGATAGGGCAGGGTGAAGGCCGAAAAAATGCCGAGCACCGTAAAGGACAGCGTCACCGCGATGCTGGCCCCCATGCGCGGCAGGATGATGTGGGCGAAAATGCGGAGCGGTCCTGCGCCGACATCGCGTGCCGCTTCCACGGAAGCGTTGGAAATCCGCATCAGCCCGGAGGTGAGCATCAGCACGGTCAGCGGCAGGTTGTCCCAGGTCAGCCCGATCACCGGTCCCCAGGGGGTGAGATAGGGGCTCGGCAGTTTCGGCAGGCCAACGGCGTTCAGAATGATATCCACCGCGCCGTTCGGGCCGATGGTTCTGATCAGCGCATAGGACAGGATGATCGACGGCACGAACATCGGAAAGATGGCGAGCGCCTGCACGAAGCCCGCAACGCGGCTGGTGGCAAAGCGCAGGTAAAGGGCGATGGGCAGGCCGACCAGCGTCAGCAGCACCGCGGTGACGGCGGTGGTCCACAAGGTCAGCCGGAAATTGGCGATGCTATAGGCGTCGGTGAAAAAGAAGCGGTAGGATTTCAGGCTGAAGCCCATGCCATCCCCCTGCGGCAGCCAGACCGTGGAGAGGATGGCGGCAAAGATGGGATAGATGATCAGCCAGACCACGAGCAGGACCGGAACGGCAACGAGCAGAAGGCCGGTGAGGCCTCCCACCTGGTTGCGTCCGGATCGGCGCGCAAACGTGCTGGACGCGGGAATGCTTGCCATGATCAGCCCCGGGCCAGACCCGGCGCGACATTGCGGTACCAGCCGTCCGTGACGGCGGCGGGCCAATTGCCCGAGGGGAAGGTCGGAATGGTCTTCGGCACCACATCGGCGAATTTGGTGCGCAGATCGTCCGGGATATGCTCCCAGGAAATGCCGGGGAAGCCGCCGATTTCGGTGAGAATGGCCTTCTGCATCTCGGGCGTGATCAGGAAGGCAGCAAGCTTCAGCGCCGCATCGCGATGCATGCCATTGGAAAACACGGTCAGGCGGGAGAAATCACCGCACAAGGCCAGATCAGTCAGTTGCACGAGGCCGGTCGTTTCCGGCAGCACGCCTTCCTTCACAGCGGTCAGCACCTGATCCGACCAGACCGGCACCATGGTGACGACGCCCTGCGCCAGAAGCTGGATGGACTGGGTATTGCCAGAGGTATAGGCGCCCTTTTCATAGAGATAAGGGGCCATGTCCTTCAGAATGGTCCAGGCGGGCGTCAGGGTCTTTTCCGCATAATCGGCGGAATAATTGTCGAGGGTGAATTTCAGCGGATCGCGGCCATTGGCCTCGTGAATGGCGCGGCGCACGAAATTGCCGCCCGAACCGCCCTTGTCGGGACGGTTATAGATGAACTGGCCCGGATTGGCCTTCACCCAGGCGGTCAGCGCCTCCCAGGTCTTCGGGGCGTCCTTGGCGTTCAGCTTCGTGCTGTCATAGGCCAGGAGCACCTGCGAGCCGCGATAGGGAAGGGAATAGTCGCTCTGGATCGCGATCGGATTGACGTGATCATAGCCGGCGACCTCTTTCTTCAGGTTGACCCAGAGACCCGCCTGCAATCCGCCAACGGGCAGTTCCGCATAGAAGGCCTCCATCAGATCGGCCTGGGGATCGGTCTTGGTGGCCAGGGCGGCCATGGCGCGGTCGGCAATCGCCATCATCCCCGCATCGGCATTGGCCTTGGTAATGCGCAGTTTCAGGCCGGGATGAGCCTTTTCGAAGGCCGGGCGCACGACATTGTTCCAGAAATCCTGAATGTTGGAATCGGAGGCGGTGTAAACCTCGATCATATCGCCGGCGGCAAACACGCTGGAGGAAAACAACGGGCTGGCTGCCACGGCGGTGGCCGTGGCCAGGAATTCACGACGGTTCATCGAACGCTCCAGGTCTGGAAGAAGGGGCGCGCAACACTGCAAACGGCCCTATTTTTAACCCCGGCTTCTTAGGGGTTTCCTGTAACGTTTCGATGATCGTTCTGTGACGGTTTGATGAAGGTCAGAGCGCTGCGGGCGAACCCTCACCTCGTGTTTTACGCATGGCGGCAAATACGTCACCGCCCGACATCATCGCGGGGATTGACGCCGGGAATCCAGTCGCCGCCAACATTGGGTGTGCTGCTGCCGCTGAAGGTTATGCCGTCTTCGGTGGTGCAGCGATAGACGGTGCGCGGCATGCCGGAACCGAGATAGTGAAAATCCCGCGTGCCGCGGCCCTGCATCAGTTCGGTCTCGGTGCGGCAGTCATAGGCAGGCTTGAGCTTGTCCCGGTTGACGGCATCCTGCGAACGCACACCCGGCAGATCGCGATAGGTTTCCGTTGGAACCGTCCAGTTTTCCACCTTCGGCATCGTCGCATCATTCGCCGCCGCCAGGCCCGGCAGCAAAAGCACCGCCAGCGCCAGAGCCGAAAAGGGCAGGATGTGTTTCTTGTCCATGACAGACCTCCATTTCCCTTATATGGCGAGGCCGCCGACGATGCAAAAGGGGATGCCGATCACGAATTGGCGTATGCTTTGAGGGCTGGGCGCGCGCGTCGCCCTGAGAAAACCGGATTCCACTTTTCCTGGAATTGCACTAGGGTCAAAACTCAATCAGGATGGGTGTTCTGTTGAACGGGATGGGATTGAATGGCCGCGAACAAGCGCAAGGCAAGGCCCTGAGGCCTTGTCGAGCATTGTTCGCAATCAGTCGGCCCATCCCGCTCAACCCTTCGGGCAAGGCGTATTTTGCGCCTGCGGGTGTCGGAAAGGTTTGAAAATGATCGGCATTTCCTGCACCTTTCCTCCTACTCAGACACAAAATACGCCTTGCAGAACACCCATCCTGATTGAGTTTTGACCCTAAAGCCTGCGATAGCCGGTCGGTTGCTCGTAAAGCCAGCCAATGCGCGCAACCGCGCCTTCGAAATCCTCCCGCGCCACGCTCATCGTATGGCCATTGGCATGGAGAATGGTCTTTTCATCTTCCATGATGGCAACGTGCCCTTTCCAGAAGACGAGATCGCCACGCCTGAGCGCCTCGCGCTCAATGGGTGTGCCGAGCCCGGCAAACTGCATGTCGGTGTCGCGCGGGGCGGTCTTTCCCATCATCTGCAAGCAAAGCTGCACGAGGCCGGAGCAATCGATGCCGAGGCCGGAGCGGCCGCCCCAGAGATAGGGCGTTTCCAGAAACCGGGCGGCCAGCGCCACATAATCCTCAGCGGGTGGCGTTCCCATCTCCAGGCAGTGGCGGGCAATAACGAACTGGCCGCTGGAAAGCTCGAAGTAACGCGTGCCCCGGGTTTCGGCCTCGCCCACCACTTTGACGCGGCTGCCCATGGAGACGGTCACGGCATTGGGAAAGCGCAGGTCCGGCCCCGTGTAAAGAAAACTGCGCGGGGTGGCGATGATGTGGCTGTGGCCCGTTTCCGGCGCGCCAAGCGCCTCCTCCGGCAGATAGCCGACATAGTTGTCGAGCCCGGCCTTGACCCAGGCCCAGCCGGAGGCACGGTCGAGCACCGTCACGGGTTCGCCAAGCAGGAGTTCGGTATCGATGCCGCAGCCATGTTCGGGCCGGGGCCTGAGCGCCACCACCGGCTGGGCAATGCTTGCCGCTTCGCCTGCCGTAAAACGGGCGGCGTCCACCTTGCCCTCCAGAGCAAGCTCGGCGAGATCGGGGCGAAAGGCATGCAGCCGCCGGTCAAGAGGCTTGCCAGCGGATGTCTGTTGATCGGCCATGCTCTCAGCTCCTCATCATGCGGGCCTGATCGATGATCAGGTCGCCCAGTTTTTCCAGATAGAGCGCCCCCGCCACCGTGCGCTTGATCAGCACGTTGCGGCGGTCGATCTCATCGCGGACGCGGTCGACCAGCCCCATCTCGCCCATGGTGTTGAGGGCGCGGGTGATCACCGGCTTGGTGACTTTCAAGGTGGCGGCAAGGCCGCGCACCGTATGCGGCGGCGGCACCAGATAGATATGAAGGAGAATGGCCAATTGCCGAAGGGTCAGGTCGCGGGCGTCATCCTGCACCTGTTGCAGCGTCACGTGGTGCCAGAGCCCTAGAGCGGCGGTGGCGGTAAGCTCGGTGCTCATGACGGCTCCGGCAGATCCAGACTCTAAAGCCTGTTTGTTTCGTTGCCGTTCCGTATGTCATGAAAGCCCAAGGAAAAGCAAGGGGCGGGGGAGCGTTCCCATCCCCTGCTGTTTAAGGCCCCTGTTCTTCAAGGGGAGGCTGCCTTGTCCGCATCCACCGTGATCTTCACATCGATCATTTTCGAGACCCATTCCGCGGCCGGATCGGAGAACATGCCGAGATTGAGCGCCTCGCGAGACAGTTGCAGGCTGCCTTCCATATGCGCCTTGCCGCCGGTCATGGTGAGGGTAAAGGGCAGGGTGACGGGTACAGGCTTGTTTTTCAGGGTCAGCGTCCCCTCCGCCTCATAGCGCTCGCCGCCCAGAGACTTGAAGCCGGTGGTGGTGAAGACGGCATCCGGAAAGCGGGCGGAGTTGAACCATTCGCCGTTTTTCAGCGACCCTTCCTGAGTGGGGTCGCCGGTCTTCGCAGACAGCGTCTTGACGGTGACCACCGCCCTGGACGTCGCAAGATTGGCGGGATCGAAATGGATATCCGCACTCCAGTCCTCGAAACGGCCCTGGAAAGCCTTGCCGGCATGGGTACCGCTGAAGGCGATGCTGGATTTTGCCTTGTCGATGGTCCAGGTGGGTGCCGTTGCTCCGCTGGCCGGTGCGGGTGTGGCATTGGACTGAGCCGGTGCCAATGTCGGTCCCGGTGCGGCGGCCTGCGGGGCCGCATCTTCGGCTGCCGGCTCCATTGCCTGAAGGGCGGCTTGCGACAGCGGGGCGGGCCGATTTGCCTCAATGCCAGCAAGGGCCAGCACGGCGAGGGCTGCAAAACCGGCCAGCGCGCTCACTGCGCCTGCGGGCTTGTCGAGGGTCTTTTCGGCGCGCTGTTTGAAGAAAGGGAGCATCTGCGCCAGCACGCCGTCGCGTTCAATGACATGATGCTTGAGGGCGGCTGCGACATGCAGGGCAATCAGCACCGCGCCGCCATAGGCCATCCAGGCATGCGCGCCCATGGCGCCGAAGGCCACACTGCGATTGGCCTCAAGCCCCGGCAGATGCGGAATGGTGAAGAGGCCAAACCACGAGGTTGCCACCTCCAGCGGCTTGTCGGTGGCAATCGCCCAGCCGGACGATACGTAGAGCCAACCGGTCAGCGGCATCGCCAGCATGAAGGCATAGAAGGTCATGTGGGTGGCATGCGCCAGGAAGACTTCCCAGCCCTTCATGTTGGCCGGTAGCGGCGGCGGGCGATGGGTGAGCCGCCAGACGATCCGCAGCACCGTCAGCGCCAGAATGGCGAAACCGATGGACTTGTGCAGCTGGAAGGCTTGATAGGCGGTTTGCTGGCTATCCGGGCTGTTGATGGCGCGCACCATCCACCAGCCCATCGGGATCATCGACAGGATCAGGAGCGCAATCGCCCAATGCAGAAGAATGGCCACGCGGCTGTAGCGCTGCGCTTTCCGGCTATTGGCATCCGGACGATAGGTCATGTTCATGGTGAAACCTTTCCCCGCGCGTGTGAGAGTGTTGTCCCGACAGCGTCCTTTGTGCGTTTCATCAAGCGCACAAAGGACGCTGTATAAGGCGGCGGCGTCTGACCGCCGCCCGTTCCTGCGGATGGCCTGTTTACTTGGCGGAGGGATCCTGGATGAATTCGCCGTCGAAGCGGATCGTCACGTCCTTGCCGACAAAGCCGACGGGCTGACCGAAGGCGGTACGGTCGAATGTGCCTTCCGCGGCAAAGCCGATGGCGGGAACGCCTGCAAAGGGATGGCTATCAATGGCGCCGTTCAGCGTTGCCTTCAGTGTGACAGGCTTGGTCACGCCCAGGAAGGTGAGGTCGCCCGTCACATCCGCCGTGGTTTCCCCGGTCTTCTTCACCGAGGTGGAGGTGAAGGTGATCTTCGGGAACTTGTCGCTGTTCAGCATCTTGGCGTCCCGGCTGATTTCTTCCGGCCAGCTGCCATAGGGAGACTGGGCATGGCTGGCCTTGTAGTCGGCGGGGTAGGGCACGTCGACGGAGGTCGGGTCGATCGTGACTTCGATCTTCGAGGTCTCGATATGGGCCGGATCCAGCTTCAGCGTGGCCTCAAGCTTGCCGAAGCGGGCGGTGTAGTGGGACAGGCCGTTGTTATGCTTGACGGACCACAGCAGCGCGGCGTGCGTCGGGTCGAGCTTGTAGACACCCGCGACGGCGGCGCTGGCAGAGGCTTCCTGAGCCAAAGCGGCGGGCGCGAGCGCAAAAAGGCCGAGGCCGGCAGCGGTCAGGCAGCTCAGAACGGTGGTACGAACATGAAGCATGGGGCAAAGGACTCCTTTGTTGTTGCGATGCAAAAATCGCCCGGAGCCCTTTCACGGTAAACTGAAATAATTTTGATAAGTGCCCGAATATGCGCGTTTTCTGAATAATTAAGGGAAAATTGTGGAATATTTTTTTAATAGCTTCAATTTTTTGGGATCATGAGAGCATTTTTGTTCTCGTTCTTGAAAAACGGACGAAGTTTGGGCGATTGTCAACGCAGATTGAACAGTCCGTCTTGTCTGCGCCGCTGGAATCTTCCTGTTGCGACACCCATGCACCCACAATTGTTGGGTTCTGAACCGCAGATGCGTCAGGAAATCAACCAAAAAAGCCGGTGTGGAGGGTCCACACCGGCGTTTTCGAGAAAGAGAAATCGCACGCCCTCAGGCCAGCGAAGCAATATGCCGGTAGAGGGCGCGGATGGCCTGCGCTTCGCCCCCCACCGGACTGTGCGGGCGCTCCTGCGAGGACCAGGCGAAGATGTCGAAATGCGCCCAGCTCGTGGTGTTGGTCACGAAGCGCTTGAGGAACAGCGCTGCCGTGATGGCCCCCGCCATGCCCCCGGAAGGCGCATTGGTCAGATCGGCGATCTGCGTGCGCAGCAGCTTTTCATAGCCGGGGAAAAGCGGCAGCCGCCAGATGGGATCGTCGGTTTCGAGACTTGCTTCCGACAGTTCGTAGGCCAGATCGTCATCATTGGTGAAGAAGGCGGGCAGGTCGGGGCCGAGCGCCACGCGGGCGGCGCCCGTCAGCGTCGCCATGTCGATCATCAGGTCGGGATGGTCCTCATCGGCGTAGGAAAGGGCATCGGCCAGAATCAGGCGGCCTTCGGCATCGGTGTTGTCGATCTGCACCGTCAGGCCCTTGCGGCTTTTATAGACGTCGCCGGGGCGGAAGGCATTGCCGGCAATGGCGTTTTCAACCACGGGGACGATGACGCGCAGGTCGATCTTCAGCTTGGCATCCATGATCATCAGGGCAAGGCCCAGCACATTGGCAGCCCCGCCCATGTCCTTCTTCATCAGCGCCATCGAGGAGGAAGGCTTGATATCCAGGCCGCCGGTATCGAAGCAGACCCCCTTGCCCACCAGGGTCACCTTCTTGTGGCCCTTCTTGCCCCAGCGCATCTCCAGAAGGCGCGGGGCCTCGGTGCTGGCGCGGCCGACCGTGTGGACCAGCGGGAAATTATGGGTCAGCAGGTTTTCTCCGGTAATGACCGTCACTTCCGCCTTATAGTGATCGGCCAGCGCCCGGAAGGCCTTTTCCAGTTCCTCCGGCCCCATGTCGTTGGTCGGGGTGTTGATCAGATCGCGCGCCAGGAAAATGCCGGCGAGCTGGCGCTTGATGTCGTTGGAATCGGCGTCCTGCGGGATCAGCAGCTTCGGGGCATCGGATTTCTCGCTCTTGTAGCGCTCGAACCGGTAGCTGCCGAGGCCGAAGCCCAGGATAAGGCGATTGGCCGTCAGCGGCGCGGTTTCGATGTGCCAGTCACCGGCGGGAAGAGTTCTTGCCAGCTTGCCGGTGAGAAAGGGGCTTTCCGCCGGGTGGCTGCCGAGGCCGAACAGCGCGCCGCCCAGATGGCCGTCGCTGGTGGGGATGAGCAGCACGGAGCCGGTCTCGGCCTTGTAGCCGGACTTGCGCGCCCAATCGAGAGCGACCGGATCGATCGTGCCGGTTTCGATATGGGCAGGTGTTACGGCGAAGATCGGCAGGCTCTTGCCGCCTTTGGTGATGAAGGGCGACGTTCTCTCGATATATTCGTACTGGGCCATACTATTCGCTTCCGCTGTCTCAAGGGCGCCGGCCGGACAGGGCCGGTTGTGATCGCTTTCAACGCGCACCTTAAACGGCCTTCCTGAAGGAAGTCCAAATCCGGCACAGGAATTTTCCGCTTGTCCTGTGCGGGTTCGGTGCAGGCGGTCGCTGGAGCTGCATTAACTTTCCATTAGGGTTAACAGATTATTGCTAAGGCCGGACCTGCTGCTGGGCGCGGGGTTTCGATTCGGGGGTTGGCCATGGCGGGCAAGATGCATGCGAAACGGGTTTTCTTTCTGGCGCTGACGGCGGCCCTGCCGCTCCTGCTTGGCGCCTGCGCCAGCCAGCCGAAACCCGACAGAATGGCCACCGGCTCCATTCCCGCTGCCGCAACCAAGCCGCCCGAGGAGATGACGGCGGCCGAACTTGCGGCCAGCATGGACAGCATCGGCCGGGCCTACGAGAAAAATCCGAAAAATGCCGCGATCGGCATGGCCTATGCCAATCTCCTGCAGATGAATGGCCGGGCGGCCCAGGCTCTGGCCGTGATGCAGCAGGTGGCAATCGCCAATCCTGCCGATCGCCAGGTGCTGGCCGCCTATGGCAAGGCGCAGGCTGCCGCAGGTCAGCTCGATCAGGCGCTTGCCACCATCAGCCGGGCGCAGACGCCCGATCGTCCGGACTGGAAGCTCTATTCCGCCCAAGGGGCGGTGCTGGACCAGTTGGGCCGCAGCGCGGAAGCGCGTGCCGCCTATCAATCCGCCCTGCAATTGCAGCCGAACGAGCCGTCGGTGCTCTCCAATCTGGGCATGTCCTATGTGCTGACGGGTGACCTGAAGACGGCGGAAACCTATCTGCGCACTGCCGCCAAACAGCCTCAGGCCGACAGCCGCGTGCGCCAGAATCTGGCACTGGTCGTTGGCCTGCAGGGTCGTTATGACGAGGCCGAGCGCATTGCCTCTGCCGAGCTTTCGCCACAGCAGGCCGCCGCCAATCTCGCCTATCTGCGCAGCATGATGGGCCAGCAGAACAGCTGGAAGCAACTGGCGGCCCGTGACGGCAACGTCAAGACCGGGCAGAATTAGAGCATTGTCCTGAGAAAAGCAGACTTTCCGGATCTCTCAGGCCAATCAGAACCTGTCGGCGACGCGAATGCCAGCCGGTCCCAGGATGACGGCGATCAGAACCGGCAGGAAAAACAGGATCATCGGCACGGTGAGCTTCGGCGGCAGGGCGGCAGCCTTCTTTTCGGCGGCGTTCATCCGTTCGTCGCGCCCTTCCTGGGCCAGCACCCGCAGCGCCTGACCGATCGGCGTGCCATAACGTTCGGCCTGGATGAGGGCCTGGCAGACGGATTTCACGGTTTCGAGCTGGGTGCGGTTGCCGAGGTTCTCATAAGCGGTGCGGCGATCCTGCAGGAAGGAAAGCTCTGCGGTGGTCAGCACCATTTCCTCGGCCAGTTCCGGTGATTGCGTGGCCATTTCATCGGCCACGCGGCGCATGGCGGCCTCCATCGACATGCCCGATTCGACGCAGATCAGCATCAGGTCAAGCGCATCCGGCCAGGCGCGGCGAATGGAGTGCTGGCGCTTCTGCACCCGGTTCGAAATATAGACATTGGGCAGGTAAAAGCCGATATAACTTGCCACGATGGCCGCCAGGAAGCGCATGGCGAAGGGCTTGTTCTGCAGATTGCCCAGCACGAAGATCCAGATCGTCGCCAGCCCGAGGAAGATGAAGGGCAGCACGAAGCGGGCCGCCAAAAAGATGTTGAGCGCGTTCTGCGAGCGAAGCCCTGCCGCCTTGAGCCGGTCCTGTGTCTTGTCATCCACCAGCGCCTGGCGCAGGTTGAAGCGCTCGACGATGCGGCTTGCGGACTGGTTATGCTTGCTCTTCAGGTTGCCGCGGCTGGTCTCCGCATTCAGCCGGGCGCGCTCGCGCGTGCGGATCATGTCCCGCTCGGTGGACACCGCCTTCATCCGTTTGTTCAGATCGGTGCGCTCGAAGAGCGGCATGATGATGGTGTAAAGCGTGGCAAACACCGCCAGCGCCACCAGGAGCCCGATGAGCAAGTGCGGATTGGTCAGTTTTGCGGCGAAATCGGCGGACATGGCGGAGGCCTCAAATGTCGAAATTGATCATGTTGCGCATGACGAAGATGCCGATCGACATCCAGACCGCCGAGAAGCCCAGAATGAGGTGACCGCGCGGATCGGTGAACAGCACCATGATGTAGGCAGGCGAGGTGATATAGACGAGAAAGGCCACCACGAAGGGCAGCGAGCCGATGATGACGGCGGAGGCCTTGGCCTCCATGGACAGCGCGCTGACTTTGGCCTTCATCTTGCGCCGCTCACGCAGCACCCGCGACAGATTGGAAAGCGCTTCGGACAGGTTGCCGCCCGCCTGCGACTGGATGGCGATGACGATGGCGAAGAAATTCACCTCCTGGAGCGGCATGCTGTTGAACATGCGGGCGCAGGATTCCGGCACGCTGATGCCGAGCTGCTGCGAATCCACCACCTTGCGGAATTCGGTCTTTACCGGCTCCTGGGCATCGGCGGCTATCAGGCGCAGCGCATCGTTGAGCGGCAGGCCGGATTTGATGGAGCGCACCATCACATCCAGCGCATTGGGAAACTCGTTCAGGAATTTCTGTTGCCGGCGCTTGATCAGGAAGCCCACTGCCCAGCGCGGCACACCGGCACCGGCGGCAAAGGCAAGGCCCAGGCTCAAGATCAGCGACATGCCCATCATCAGGGTCAGCAGAAAGACGACACCCCCGAGCACGCAGCTTGCGATGATGAAGCGGGGCAGCGTCAGGTTCAGGCCGGTCTGTACCAGCCGCTGCTTCAAGGTTTGGCCGGAGATCTTCTTGTTCTTTTCGTTCTGCTTGCGCTCGATTTCCTTCAGCGTGTCCTGAACCGACTTGCGCCGCTTCGACAATTCCTGCACGCGGTCGCGCGTCACCTTGGCCTTGGCGATATCGGATTCGGCGGTCTTGATCCGGCTGAGCCGCGACGTCGCCTTCTTTTCCGTTTCAATCCGGCCGAACAGAAAGACATAGGCCACCGAGGCTGCCGCCACCGCCGCCAGCGCCACGATTGCAATCAGCCTCAGATCCATCAGATGCCCCCGCTCTTCTGCTCCATGGCATCGAGTGCTGCCGCCAGCCGCCGCTCCTCGTTGTAATAGCGGGCGCGTTCCCAGAAATGCGGCTTGCCGACGCCGGTGGAGATGTGACGGCCAATGATCTTGCCGGTCAGGTCTTCGCCCTCGATTTCGTAGCGCACCAGATCCTGGGTGATGATCACATCGCCTTCCATGCCCACGACCTCGGTGATGTGGGTGATGCGGCGCGAGCCGTCGCGCAGGCGGGCGGCCTGGATGATCACGTCCACCGAGCCGGAGATGATTTCGCGCACTGTCTTGGCAGGCAGCGAATAGCCGCCCATGGCGATCATCGATTCCATGCGGTTCAGGCATTCGCGCGGGCTATTGGAGTGGATCGTGCCCATGGAGCCGTCATGGCCGGTGTTCATGGCCTGCAACAGGTCGAAGACCTCCGGGCCGCGCACTTCGCCGACGATGATGCGCTCGGGCCGCATGCGCAGGCAGTTCTTCACCAGATCGCGCATGGTGATTTCGCCTTCGCCCTCGATATTCGGCGGGCGGGTTTCCAGCCGCACCACATGCGGCTGCTGCAATTGCAGTTCGGCGGTATCTTCACAGGTGATGATGCGCTCATCCGTATCGATATAGCGCGTCAGGCAGTTGAGCAGCGTGGTCTTACCCGAACCCGTGCCGCCGGAAATCACGACATTGCAGCGCACGCGACCGATGATCTGCAGCACCTGCGCGCCTTCCGGGGTGATGGCGCCGAATTTCACCAGCTGTTCGAGGGTGAGCTTGTCCTTCTTGAATTTGCGGATGGTCAGCGCCGGACCGTCAATGGACAGCGGCGGCGCGATGACGTTGACGCGGGAGCCATCCGGCAGACGCGCATCGCAGATCGGGCTTGATTCATCGACGCGGCGCCCCACCTGACCGACAATGCGCTGGCAGATCGACAGAAGCTGGGCATTGTCGCGGAAGCGGATCTCCGATTCGATGGTCTTGCCGCCCACTTCGATGAAGGTCTGGCCGGAGCCGTTGACCATGATATCGGCAATGTCGTCCCGTGCCAGCAGCGGTTCCAGTGGACCATAGCCCAGAACGTCGTTGCAGATGTCGTCGAGCAGTTCCTCCTGCTCGGAAATCGACATGGCGAAATTCTTGATGGAAATGATATCGTTGACGATATCGCGGATTTCCTCGCGGGCGCTCTCCTGGTCGAGCTTGGCCAGTTGCGACAGATCGATGGTGTCGATCAGCGCCGAGAACACCTGGCTCTTGGTATCGTAATATTCCTCGGTGCGGCTGCGCCGGCGCGGTGTCAGGTCTGGCGCGGGCGGGGCGGCAGGGCGGACGGGTTCGGCCATGTCCAGCACGGGCGCTGCGGTCACGGCGGCGCGCGGCGGCTCCCGCCCCTCGGGCGGCTGACCGGACCTGCCGAAACCATCATTTCCACGTTTACCGAACATTGCCTGTCCTATGCATGGTTGGTTCTCGCTTTACGCATTTCCGAATGGAGAACTGCGACTATACTTTCATGGAAACGCTCTATTTCCGTCCGAGCAGGCCCAATATGCGGTCCAGCCCGTTCCTCTTCTGCTTTTTCACATTGACCCGTCCCGTCACCACATGGGCGATCTGCGCGAAGCTTTCGGCTGCCGGGCATTTCGCGTCGATTTCGGCAATCATCCGGCCGCTATTGGCGGCATTGCCGAAAAGCTGCGTGTCGAAGGGAATGATCGCCATCGGTTCGATTTCCAGCGGCTCCAGAAAATCCGCCGGGCTGATCTCGGGCCGCTTCGGCATGCCCACCTGGTTGAGGATGAGATGTGGCGTCTTGTCGTTCGGGCGCAGCTTGCGCAAGGCGTCGAGGAGGTTCTTCAGATTGCGCAGATTGGCAAGGTCGGGAACGGCGGTGATCACGATCTCGTCCACCTCCGACAGCAGCGCCCGGGTCCATTCGTTCCAGCCATGCGGCACGTCCAGCACCGAAACCGGGGCAGAGCGTTGCAGCACTTCCAGCACCGGCAGGAAGGCGCCGCGTTCGAAATCATAGGCGCGGTCCAGCAGGGAAGGGGCCGCCAGCAGCGAGAGATTCTGCGAACAGGACGTCAGAAGCCGGTCGAGAAACACCTCGTCCAGCCGGTCCGGCGCGAAGACGGCTTCGGCAATCCCCTGGGCGGGATCCTGGTCGAAATCGATATTGGCCGTGCCATAGGGCAGGTCGAGATCGGCCAGAATGGTCTGTGAGGAAAACAGCGAGGCAATGGCAAAGGCGGTATTGTGGGCAATGGTGGAGGAGCCCGCGCCGCCCTTGGCGCCGATAAAGGCGATGGAGCGGCCGAGCGGCTCGGCCTGCGGATCGACAAAGATACCGGCAATGGCCGAGACGATCTCGACCATCGACACCGGCGCAACGATATATTCGGAAATGCCGTTGCGGATCAGTTCCCGGTAGAGCGCAATGTCATTGTACCGGCCAATGAGAATGACCCGCGTCGAGGGATCGCAGACCTCGGCCAGCGGTTGCAGTTCCTGCAAAAGTTCCTGCGGGCGCGCCTCGGTTTCCAGAATGATCAGGTTGGGCGTGGGCGCCGCCACGAACATGTTGATGGCCGCCGAGACACCGCCATTGGTGATCCGGAGGCTGGCCTTGGTCATGCGGCGGTCGCGGGCGCAGTTTTCCATGACGGAAAGCAGGCCCTCAGAAATGCAGAAGGCATGGATGGAGATGCGCGGCAGCGGGCGGAATTGCTCAAGATCCTCCGGCGCCACCTTTTCCGGCGGCGCATCGTTGAATTCCTGCTCATTGCTCGGAATGTCGTAATCGATCGGGCTCATGCTTGTCCTCCTTTCCGCTCAGTCGCTGGAAGAGCTGGTGGTGGAGGTATCGGTGCCCGATTGGAAATCGCTGATGACCGTCGAGCGGCGTTCGGCATCGATGGGTGTCATGCCGCGCGGACGGATGAGATCGGTGGGGCTGGCGACCTGGGCGGCAAGATTGGCCTGGCTGGCACAACCGAAATTATGCCAGTTTCGATTGTCCATGGTGTCGTTGGCCAGATCCTCCGGCCATTGGCCGCAAGGGCCAGCCACGGCAGTTGTGGCCATGTAGCTCAGCCGGATCGGCGCGGCATCGCCGGAGGCATTCGCCTGGTAATAGCGCTCGATGATCTTCGGCGAGGCGATGCCCTTGGCGACGAGATGCTGGCGGATCTGGCGCGCCAGCGTTGCCGCCGCCTGGCTGTTGGCCGAGCCGCGCGGCAGCATGAGCTGCACATAACCGGTGGAGGCGTTCCGGTAGTCCTGGGCAAAACCGGTCAGCGTGTCGGCCATGCCGATGGTGAGCTTGCTTTCACCGGGCGCCACCGGCAGGTCGAGATTATGCTCGACATCGGTGACGACGATCGGGTGGCGGGCGCGATAGTCATCCGAAATCGCGCCGGTGGTCATGCCGTCGCGGCCGGTACCGCAGCCGGTCAGCATCAATGCCAGCATCAGGGCGGCAGAGGTTTTCAAGCCAGGGCGTGCCGGGGATGCGAAAGGAGAGCGGGTCTTTGTTATCGGGCGCATCGCGGGCCTCATTTATAGATAAAGCCGACCGTACCGTGATAGGCACCCGCCGTGGCGGTTTCCTTGCGGCCGTAGACCTTGTTGACGCGGTTGAGGAAATACATGGCGCCATCCCCTGTCGGGCTGAAATTGTCATCCGGCCGGGCCAATTGATTGCGGGCCACCGGGCGCACCAGATAGGGCGTGGCGATGATCACGAGTTCCGTTTCATTGCGCACGAAGTCCTTGCTGCGGAACAGCGTGCCGAAGATCGGAATTTTCGAAATGCCAGGCAGACCGGACATGGCCTGACGGACATTGTCCTGGACGAGGCCGGCAATGACGATCGAGCCGCCGGAGGGAAGCTCCACCGTTGTGGAGGCCTCGCGCTTGCGGATCGACAGATAGGTCTGGCCGGGAATGGAGGCGTGGCTGTTGCCGGTCACGACCGAGCCCTCATAGGTGGGCTCCGACACGTCGGTTTCGATGGCAAGGCTGATGCGGCCCGCCGAGAGCACGACGGGGCGGAAATTGAGCTGGATACCGTAATCGACCGAATCGGTGGTGCGATTGACCGTGGTCTGGCCGGTCGTGCTGTCGGTGCTCACCTCCTGGCCTGCGGCAAGGCGATATTCGCCGCCGACATAGAATTTGGCCTGTTCGCCGGAAATGGCGGTGAGGCTGGGCTCGGCCAGCGTGCGCATCACGCCCGCCTGTTCCATGGCGTTGACATAGGCCGAAACGCCGAAACTGCCGATGGTCTTGGAGAGGGTTGCCGTGCCGCCCACATCCACGGCATTGCCGAGGTTTGCGGGATTGGCATAGGAAATGCCGCTGGTGCCATCGCTGGCGCTGGCGGAAAAGCCGAGCTGTTTCAGCACCTGGCGGCTCACCTCGGCCACCGTCACCTTCAGCGTCACCTGATCCTCGCCCTCGATGGTCAGCATATTGACGATCTGCGACGTCTGGCGATCTTCGGCATAGATGGCGACCGAGCCATCGCCGCTGCTGGTGCTGGTGGCGGTTTCGCCCCGGGTCGTGGCTTCACCGCCCTTGATGAAGGCTTTTGCGAGGCTCACGGCACGGGAGGAATCCTGCGGGGTCCGCACGGTGCCGGTGAGCACGACGTTGTCCGAGATGATTTCGACCTTGATGTCGCTGTCGGGAATGAAGCGCTTGAGATTGGTTTCGAGGCCCTCGATATCGCGCTCCACCTGCAGGTCGAGGCTGACGATTTCTCGGCCATCCTCACCGAAGATGAAGATATTGGTCTGGCCGACCTTCTTGCCGAAGAGATAGATGCGCCGCGATGTCCGTGTCACGCCATCGGCAATTTCGGGATCGGCCACCAGAATGTCATGGGCATCCTGCGGCAGATCGACCACAACGGCCTTGTTGAGGCCAAGCTTGACATCGCGCCTGACACCCGCACCCGCCTGGGCGATGCGGATCATGCTCTCGCTGCCGGCGGCGACGGCGGAGGCCACCTGCGGCGCGAAGGCGAGACGCTCACCGGGAAAGCCGCTCACCGTCAGGCAAAGCGAAAGGGCAAGGCAGGAAACGGATCGGGTGATCTTGCGCAGCGATGGGGAGGGCAGGGCCATGACATGTCTCATTGTTTGCTGGCTCCCGCGGATTTGACGATTTGTCCGGCCTTGATGACCTGGACCTGCGGGCTGCCGGATTCGCCCGAGAGCAGGTAGGCGGCAGCCCGATTGTCCTGTTCCTGCGCATCGGCCACGGACCGCAGCGCCAGCGATAGCCGCTCGGCCATCTGCTGGGCGGCGGCCAGAACCTTGGTCTGTTCGGGGGTGAGTTCCAGCGTCGCGGTGGTGCCGATGACGGCCTTCGTGCCGTCGTTCTTTTCCTCGATCTGCTGGTCGATGGCCAGAACGCGGACATTGGACAGCACGGTTTCCGTCAGGTGCTGGTCGTTATCGCCCTTGCGCACCATGATCACATCCACCCGGTCGTTCGGCAGGATGAAGCCGCCCGCACCGGTGCCGACGGAGATATCGGTGGCAACGGCCCGCTTGCCTGCCGGCAGCAGCGCCGAAAGGATGCGGCTGGAGGAATCGGCAATCTTTTCCTGGCGCACCGGCTCGCCCTCGAAGATCGGCAGGCGCACCACGGCGCCTTCGAGATCCTTCAAGGCGGTGGGCCGTTCCGCCTCGGTCACGAAGCCCTGCACGAGATCGGATTTCGGCCAGTCCATCCAGCGCAGCGATTTCTCGTTCAGCCTTGAGCCGACCGGCAGGCTGGCGGTCGCCACCAGAACCTTGACCTTGGGCTCCTTCTCGACCACCGGCTCGCTTTGCTGCACGATGACTTCCGCCGGCCCGCGCATGTTCACGGCCAGCAGCCCGGCCATGCCGGCTGCGGCCACGGCGACCACGAGAATGATGATGCGGGCGGGTTTCATTCCTGTTCCTCGAACACCTTGAGTGCTTTGCCGAAGAAGAACAGGAATTGGTGTAATTATGGTTAACGCGATACTTACAGCCTTGGTTAATAAGACTTTACAAAATCAGAAAAAGGCGTTGCTTACAAAAACAGCGGCGGTAACACCGTGATCTTCGAAAGGCTGAGCAGACCGCCGGCGGCAATGGCGATGCCATAGGGAATTTTCTCGGCATGAAACAGCGAATGCGGCAGCCGCCAGCCAAGGCCGGACAGACGGCGGGACTGGCTGCGCAGTAGCAGCAGGACAAGTGTCAGCACACCACCACAGACGGCGACATGCAGCAGAAAGCCAAGAAGGGCTGCATTCCAGCCGAACCATGGAGCGGCTGCCGCAAGAAGCTTTGCGTCACCCCCGCCCATGGCTCTCACTGCAAACAGCAGAAAGCAGACGCCAAGGACCACAAACCCTGCCAGAAGCGAAAAGGCGAAGGTAACGGGGCTCATGCCGGATAGAAGAGCGGCCAGAAAAAATCCCGCCAATAGAAAAAGCACCAGGCTATTGGGAATTTTCATGGCGACCAGATCCGTGATTGCCGCCGCCAAAAGGCAAAGCGGGAAGATCAGCAGGATCAGGGTTGCGGCCATGGGATGCTCATCCAAAACACATGTATTTCCAGCTGCGCTTACAAAGAATAAAGCCGCCCCTAAGAGGCGGCTCTTATCCGGAAGCGCAGTGTAATGCGGCTTACTTGACGTTGTTCGTTACCTTGCCGGAAATCGTCACGAAGGCCGTGTTCAGCGATGAACCCAGCGTCGAGGCGCCGGTGATCAGGGCGACGGAGATAAGGGCGGCGATCAGGCCGTATTCGATGGCGGTTGCACCGGACTCGTTCTTGAAGAACCGTGCGAAAATCTTGGTCATTCTCTTTCCTGCTCCACGAGGTTGATCTCTGTCCGTCAACTGTTGCCGTCGATCGGAGTGAGGTCAAATTACAGGTCAGGACATTGCCATCGGCTTAATATTTCCACTTAATAAGCAGTTAAAGGCCAAGGAGTTTTACCATGGTAAATGGTTTTGCAGGATAATATATAGAATTGAATCGAACAGGAAAAACCCGGCATTTCCGAATATTTTTGATTGTACTTATTTAGGGCTTTCGCTCATTCCGGGAGGCGGTCTTCGCGTCGTGCGATGCTTTCTGCTCCGTATCGGAGCGGGTACTTAAGGATTGATTTACCAATATTATCCATAATTCACAGGCTTCATTGAGGAAAGCGCAGGTTTCATGGCGATCTTCCATCCCTACCGCCTTGCCGTGGCTGTTTTGGCCACTCTTCCGTTTCTGCCGCCGATGGTGGCGGCGGAGGAGGGGCTTTTGCGCGTCTATATGAATCAGGCGCGTGTCCTGAAACTGGACCGTCCGGTCAGCAAGGTCATCATCGGCAATGACAAGGTTGCGGACGCGACCGTGGCTGATTCCAGGACAATCGTGCTGACGGGCCGCAGTTTCGGCGCCACCAACCTCGTGCTGCTGGACAGCGACGGCAATGCGATTGTCGATGAGCGGGTGCTGGTGTCAATCGATGAAGGCAATACCGTCAGGATGTACAAGCAGACGCAGCGCACCGTGCTCTCCTGCACGCCGAATTGCGAGCAGCACACCACCTCCGGCGGCGATTCCAGCAGCAGTTCGTCATCTTCCACGGGTTCGCAATAGCGGACTTCTGGTTGAAATCATTCAAAAGACGGCAAAACGGGAAACGGAAATTAAATATCTGGACCGTTAGTGTCGGCGCATCGTTTCAAAGATTGCGTTTCTTCATGGCCAGCCGTTCCCCAAGCAAAATGTCCGTCCTGGCGCGCCTCAGACGCTGGAAGCGGCTGACGGGATGTTTTCGCCGGTCCCGCGACGGCGCGGCTGCCATTGAATTTGCCATTCTGGCCATTCCCTACATGCTGATCGTCTTCGCTATTCTCGAGACGTTCATTGCCTTCATTGCCGAGCAGGTGGTTTATTCCGCCGTGGACAAGCTGGGCCGTGAGATCCGCACCGGCAATATTACCTATAATCTCAGCCGCAGCACCGATGTCACCGCAGCCCAGTTTCGGCAACTGGTCTGCAACGAGATTTCCTTCCTGATGAGCTGTGACGCGACCGAAGTGTCGACGCCGACGCGGCTTTGGGTGGATGTGCGCACCTTCTCGACCTTCGCGGACATTCCCACCACCATCAGCACCACGTCTTCCGGCAGCCTCGATACCTCCTCCATGGCTTTTACCCCGGGCGGCTCCGGCAAGATCAACATGGTCCGCTTCTTCTATTACTGGCCGATCACGGTGGATCTCGTGCGTCCCTATATCGCCAATATCAAACTGCCGAGCGCCAGCAGCAAATCCGATTACCTGATCATTTCCACGATCGCCTTCCAGAACGAGGATTATCCGTGAGCGCGCGCCCATTCCGTTTCGGACCTTTGCCGCGTCTGCTGCGGTGTTTCCTCCGCGACAGAAGCGGCATGGGCGCGGTGGAATTCGCCATCGTCGTGCCGATCCTTCTGGTGCTCTATCTCTCGGCCTTCGAGCTGACGGTGGCGCTCAGCGTCTCGAAACGGGCAACCGCCAGCGCCGGAGCCATTGCCGATATCGTGGCGCGGCAGACAAGCGTGACCAAGAGCTTCCTCGCCACCATGCCGGATGTGTTGACGGCAATGTTCGTGCCCTTCAAGACCACCGGCTATACGATGAAGATCACCGGGATCAAGATCGACAGCAACACCCAGGCAACCGTCTCCTGGTCCTGGGCGCAGGATGGCAGCAAGCCTTACGCCGTGGGCAGCAGCGTCACCATGCCCACTGGAATGGCAGTGGCCAATTCCTTCTTCATCCATGCTGAAGTGACGGTGCCGCACCAACTGGTCACCTATCTCCCCGGACTGGCAGGATCGACCGCAGCGACGATCACGCTGGGCGACGATTATTATTATCGCCAGCGGCGCAACGAGGATCTGGCCTGCTCCGACTGCTGACAGCTTTCCGGGATTAGAGCATAATCCGACCGGAGTGAAACGAGAATCGACAAGATTATGCTTCAAAAATAAACCGTTAGAGCGCCGATCTGATTCAATCAGAACGAAAAGCGCTCTATCGGGCGCACAGGCTTGCAATTTGCCAAATATCCGTAGTCGGGGTATTCAGCCTCAATCAAAGAGAGGGCTGAGAAGGACGCCCTTTACAGCGCCCTTTGTGCGTTTTATCAAACGCACAAAGGGCGCTGTAACATTTTAAATCTACTGCATAATTTTATCCTTAAATCGATTCCGATTTAAGGATAAAATTATGCAGTAGAGTGTGTACGCATTTCCGGACGGAAAACCGCTATGCACTTTTCTCGGGACAATGCTCTCATAGGGATAATGAATGGCGCGCGCTTTTCTGTTTGTTCTCGATTCCTTTGGTGTGGGCGGTGCGCCGGATGCGGCCAGCTATGGCGATGAGGGAGCCGACACGCTGGGCCATATCGCCGAATTCTGTGCGGCGGGTGCTGCTGACCGGGCGGGCCTGCGTGCCGGGCCGCTGCAATTGCCCAATATGTCGGCGCTGGGGTTGATCGAGATCGCCCGCATGGCCTCCGGCAATCTGCCTGCCGGCATGGAGATGCCGGAACGCCTCTTTGGCCTGCATGGCGCGGCTTCCGAAATCTCGCGCGGCAAGGATACGCCGTCGGGCCACTGGGAAATTGCCGGCGTGCCGGTGCGGTTCGACTGGGGCTATTTTCCAACCGAGGGCGATGCCTTCCCTGAGGCGCTGGTCGAAGAGCTTTGCGCCCGCGCCGATCTGCCGGGCATTCTCGGCAATTGCCATGCATCCGGCACGGAGATCATCGAGCGCTTCGGTGAGGACCATATTCGGAGCGGCAAACCCATCTGCTACACCTCGTCGGACTCCGTCTTTCAGGTGGCGGCGCATGAGACCCATTTCGGGCTGGACCGTCTCTATGCGCTCTGCGCTCTGCTGCGGGACCTGCTCGATCCGCTGAACATCGGACGGGTGATCGCCCGGCCCTTTACCGGTGAAAAGCCGGGCCGGTTCCAGCGCACCGGCAACCGCAAGGATTATTCCGTGCCGCCGCCGGAGCCGACCCTGCTTGACCGGCTGGTGACGGCTGGCCGCACCGTGCATGCCGTCGGCAAGATCGGCGACATCTTCGCTCATCAGGGCACCCCGCGTGAAATCAAGGCCAGCGGCAATGAGGCCCTGATGGCCGCGGCGCTCAGGGCGATGGAAGAGGCGCAGGATGGCGATCTGGTCTTCACCAATTTCGTCGATTTCGACATGGTCTATGGGCATCGCCGCGATGTGCCCGGTTATGCGGCGGCGCTGGAGCAGTTCGATCTCTGGCTGCCGGATGTCTATCGCAAGCTTGGGCCGGAGGACATGGTGATCCTGACGGCGGATCATGGCTGCGACCCCACCTGGCGCGGCACGGACCATACGCGCGAGCGCGTGCCGATCATGGCCTTCGGCCCATCGATCCGCTCGCGCAATATCGGCATCCGCAGCACCTATGCCGATATCGGCGAGACGGTGGCGGCTCATCTCGGGCTTGCGCCCGGCCCGCATGGACGGAGTTTTCTGTGACCGGACATCTTCTCAAAGCTGAATTGCATTGCCACATCGAAGGCGCCGCGCCGCCAGCGCTCACGGCGCGGCAGGCAGAAAAATATGGGCTTGCCACCGAAGGCTTCCTGCGGGATGGCGCTTATGTCTGGGGTGATTTTACCAGCTTCATCAAGGCCTATGATTTCGTGGCCTCCGTCTTTCGCACCGAGGAAGATTATGCGGCGCTCGCCGAGGCCTATCTGACGGAACTGGCAGGCGTGAACACGCTCTATGCCGAGCTGTTCGTATCGCCCGACCATGGCGAGGCGGTGGGGCTCTCGGCGGAGGCCTATATCGACGGACTTGCCGCCGGAATGGAGGCCGCCCGGGCAAAGACCGGCATCGAATCCCGCATGGTGATCATCGGTGAACGGCATCTGGGGCCGGAGAATGTGTTGCGCCGGGCGCGCTGGCTGGAAAAATTCCAGCATCCACTAGTAACCGGTTTCAACATGGCGGGCGAGGAGCGGATGAACCGAGTCTGCGATTATGCGGAATCCTTCGCTATCGCCAGGGGCGCAGGTTATGGCATCACCATTCACGCCGGGGAATTGTGCGGCGCCTTCAGCGTGCGCGATGCGCTGGATCTGGTTCAGCCCAGCCGTATCGGCCATGGGGTGCGGGCCATCGAGGATGCCGATCTCGTCCGGCGGCTGGCCGATGAGGGCGTGGTGCTGGAAGTCTGCCCGGCCTCCAATATCGCGCTCAAGGTGTTTCCCGATTACGACAGCCATTCGCTACCGGCCCTGGTGAAAGCGGGCGTCAAGGTCTGCATCAATTCCGACGATCCCCCCTTCTTCCACACGTCGCTGGCCAGGGATTACGAGATTGTCGCTGGCATGGGCTTCGATGATGATGCCATCAATGCCATGACGCGCACGGCGCTTCAGGCTGCTTTTGTCGACGAGGCGACCCGCTCCCGCCTGCTTGCCCGCTTCGATGCGGCGGCTTCTGGGGAATAAGCGCGTTTACGGCAGGCTTTTGGCTTGCCCCGCCTGGCCTTTCGATGAGAAGACACGCAATTGAAGGACGAAAAGAAGAGAAGGTTTCCCATGGACGGCGTTACAGTCATCGATCATCCGCTCGTGCAGCACAAGCTTACCATCATGCGCCGGAAGGAAACTTCGACGGCCAGTTTCCGCCGGTTGCTGCGCGAGATCTCGACCCTCTTGTGTTATGAAGTGACGCGCGATCTCGAATTGACGATGGAAACCATCGAGACGCCGCTCACCGAAATGCAGGCGCCGGTGCTGGAAGGCAAGAAGCTGGTCTTCGCCTCCATCCTGCGGGCCGGAAACGGCCTGCTGGAAGGCATGCTGGAACTGGTGCCGTCCGCCCGTGTCTCGCATGTCGGCGTCTACCGCGACCACGATACGCTGCAGGCCGTGGAATATTACTTCAAGGCCCCGGAAAGCCTGGATGAGCGGCTGGTCATCGTCGTCGATCCGATGCTTGCCACCGGCAATTCCTCCATTGCCGCCGTCGACAAACTGAAGGAACGCGGTGCCCGCAATCTCCGTTTCCTCTGCCTGCTGGCCGCTCCGGAAGGGGTGAAGAATTTCGTGGAGGCCCATCCCGATGTGCCGGTCTATACCGCGTCGCTGGACAGCCATCTCAACGAAAAGGGCTATATCGTGCCCGGCCTCGGCGATGCCGGTGACCGCATGTACGGTACGAAATAAACTCCGTCTATCCGTCTTTCGGTCGAGCCCGGTCTTTCACGGCCGGGCTTTGCATTTGCATTTGAGCTTTCCGGTTAAGTGCAATGCAAGCTTCTCTGCTCTAATACCAAGGCATCGAAGATGCTGACGCATCCTCGCCTTGAAGAGATTTCGAATATCTCAATTGCGTCAGAAGCTTGAGATATTCGAAAAAGGAATACGATGAGTCATTTTCAATGACTCTTCGTATAAGCTTTTGTTTTCATGCATTCCCGGACGGAACCCGCACTGCACTTTTCCTGGAAATGCTTTGGTTCGCAGTAGGAGAGCGGCTATGCTGATGCGCGTGGCGATTTTTGCGAGCGTGGCAGTGGCTGCGGCCACGCAGGTGCCGAGACTGATGGAGGCGCTCTCCGAGACCGGCGTGCCCTCCGCACCTGTTCCCGTGGTTTCCACCGCCGCTCCCACGCCCGCCACGCTTTCTGCCTTGCCCTATGGGCAGGCGGTGCTGATGCCTGATGCGCGCGGCCATTATGGCGCCAGTTTCCGGCTCAATGGCAAGCCGGTCGAGGCGCTGGTGGATACCGGCGCCTCCTATGTCACCCTCAATGAAAGCACGGCGCGGCGGTTGGGATTTTCCGGCAGCAACCTGACCTTTGCCTACAAGGTCAATACCGCCAATGGCGAAACCGCAGCAGCACAGGTCACACTGGATCGGGTCGAGATCGGCAATCTGCGCGTCAGCGACGTGCCAGCCCTGGTGCTGCGCGACAAGGCGCTGTCGGATACGCTGATCGGCATGAGTTTTCTGACGAAACTCGGCAGCTACCGCGTCGATAATGGCAGGCTGACGCTGTCACAGCGGTGATTTTTACAATCCCGGCGGGATGCATTGGCATCCGCCGGGTATTTCACAAGGATCAATGCGCGCCGGACATGTCGCCGAGGATATCCTTGGAGGCGACGGTGGAATCGGCGTTCAGCTTGTAGACCATGGGCACGCCGGTGGCGAGGTTGAGCTTCAGGATCTCTTCCTTGGAAAGCTTGTCCAGCACCATGACCAGCGAGCGCAGCGAATTGCCGTGGGCTGCCACCAGCACCTTTTCGCCGCGTAGCACGCGGGGCAGGATTTCGGTGAGGTAATAGGGCCAGACGCGGGCGCCGGTGTCGCGCAGGCTTTCGCCGCCGGGCGGGGGAATGTCATAGGAACGGCGCCAGATATGCACCTGTTCCTCACCCCATTTTTCGCGGGCATCGTCCTTGTTGAGGCCGGAGAGATCGCCATAGTCCCGCTCGTTGAGCGCTTCGTTGCGGATGGTTTCCAGCCCGCTCTGGCCGATATTCTCCAGCACGATGGCGCAGGTCTTCTGCGCGCGGATCAGCGAGGAGGTATAGGCGACATCGAAGGTGATGCCGTAATCCTTCAGCGCCTTGCCCCCGGCATTGGCTTCCTGCACGCCAAGCTCGGTCAGGTCCGGGTCGCGCCAGCCGGTGAAGAGATTCTTCAGGTTCCATTCGCTCTGGCCATGGCGCACGAGCACGAGAGTACCGCTCATCCTGTCATTCCTCTTTGACATCAATTGCTGGAAGAAAGCCCGAGAACATCGAGCATGGAATAAAAACCGGGCTTCTTGTCGAAGGCCCACAGGGCGGCCTTGACCGCACCGCGCGCAAAGATCGTACGGTCCCCGGCGCTGTGGGAGAGCGTCACCACTTCCCCTTCACCGGCAAACAGCACCGAATGTTCGCCAATCACCGAGCCGCCGCGCAGCGTGGCAAAGCCGATGGAGCCGGTGTCGCGCGGGCCGGTATGGCCGTCACGCACCCGCACCGAATGGTCTTTAAGGGCGATGTCCCGACCTTCCGCCGCGGCCTCGCCAAGAAGCAGGGCGGTGCCGGAGGGGGCATCGACCTTGTGCTTGTGGTGCATTTCCACGACCTCGATGTCCCAGCCGGAGGCTTCCAGCGCCCGGGCGGCCTGCTTGACCAGCACCGACAGCAGATTGACGCCAAGGCTCATATTGCCGGATTTGACGATGCGGGCATGGCGGGCGGCGGCGGCGAATTTCGCCTCATCCGCTTCCGAACAGCCGGTTGTGCCGATCACATGCACGATGCGGGCCTGGGCTGCCAGGGCGGCAAACTCCACCGACGTTTCCGGACGGGTGAAGTCGATGACGCCATCGGCGTTGACGAAGGCGGCCAGCGCATCCCCGGTGACGGGAATGCCAAGCGTGCCGAGACCGGCGACTTCACCGGCGTCCTTGCCGATGACGGGCGAGCCGGGCCGGGCCACGGCGGCATGCAGCACCGCTCCTTGCGTTTCGGAAATGATGCGGATCAGCGCCTGGCCCATTCGGCCACCCGCGCCCACCACCACCAGCTTCATCGGCCCTGTCATGCGTCTTTCCTCGAATTCTGCCGGGGATCGCCTCGTCTGATTCCCGGTTTACTGATCCTTGCGGACGGTCGCCTGCAAATTGTTGAGGCGAGCGTAAAGCCCCTCGGGCCGGGTCGCAAGCTCCTGATGGCTGCCTTCTTCCACCACGCGGCCTTCCTGCATCACCACGATCTTGTCGGCTTTGACCACGGTGGAGAGACGGTGGGCGATGACCACGACGGTACGCCCGCTCATCGCCTCGTCCAGCGCCTTCTGCACGGCGGCTTCCGATTCGGTATCGAGCGCCGACGTCGCCTCGTCGAGCAGCAGGATCGGCGCATTGCGCACCAGGGCGCGGGCAATGGAGAGCCGCTGGCGCTGACCGCCCGACAGCGTCAGGCCGTTTTCGCCCACCGGCGTCTCATAGCCTTGCGGCTGCGCCATGATGAAGTCATGGGCATAGGCAAGCTTTGCGGCCTCCTCGATCTCGGCATCCGTCGCTTCCGGCCGGCCATAGCGGATATTGTCGCGGATCGTGCCTTCGAAAAGATAGGGCTGCTGCGAAACATAGGCGATGTGCCTGCGCAGGGATGCCTTGGTGACATCGGCTATATCCTGCCCGTCGATGAGGATCTGGCCCTGCGGCGGATCGTAAAAGCGCGGAATGAGGGTGATGATCGTCGATTTGCCCGCCCCGGAGGGGCCGACCAGCGCGGTGGTCTTGCCGCCTTCGGCAACGATGTCGATCCCTTTGAGGATTTCCGGCCCGGTCCCATAGGCAAAATGCACGTTTTTCAGCTCGATGCGGGCTTCGCGCACCTGCAATTCATGGGCGCCGGGCTTGTCGCGCTGATGCGGCTGGGTATCGAGGATCGCATAGATCATCCGCGCATTGACGACGGCGCGTTCCATCTGGATCTGCAGCTTGGCCAGCCGCTTGGCAGGCTCATAGGCCATCAGCAGCGCGGTGATGAAGGAGAAGAAGGCGCCGGGCAGCATGCCGCCGGCAATCGAGCGCCAGGCCGCATAGGCAATGACGGCGGAAATGGCGAGACCGGCAAAGCTTTCGGTGATCGGCGAGGTGCGTTCGGAAAGGCGGGCAATCCGGTTGGCGCGGTTTTCGGCGCTGTCGATGATGCGCTCGACCTTCTGGGCCAGTTCGCCTTCCATGGTGAAGGCCTTCACCACGGCAATGCCCTGGATGCTTTCCTGCATGGCGCCCAGCACGCGGCTGTTGAGCAGCACGGAATCGGTGGTGGCCTTGCGCAGCCGCCGCGAGATGTAGCGCAGCGAATAAAGAACCGGCGGAGCCACCACGAAGACGATCAGCGTCAGGATCCAGTCCTTCGAGATCATGACGAAAATCAGGCCGATCAGGCTCAGCAGGTCGCGGGCGGTGGAGGTGACGGTGAGGTTCAGCACGTCACGGATGCCGTTGACGTTCTGGCTGATCTGGGCGGCGAGATGGGCCGAGCGGGCTTCGTTGAAATAGCCCATGGACAGCGTCATCAAATGGTTGAACAGCCGCTTCTGGTAGCGCGCGACGATATTGTTGCCGATCTTGGACAGCGCCACCGCCTGACCATAACTGGCAAGGCCCCGGAGGCTGAAGGCAATGAAGATCGACAGGCAGATGATCCAGACGAGGTCGGCCCGCTTGTTGGCGAAGGCCTCGTTGATCACCGTTTCCATGATCCAGGCGCTGAAGGCGGTGGTGAGCGCCACGGTGGCCAGACAGGCGATGGCGAAGATATAGCCACGCAGATGGTCGCGCCCGTTTTCCGCGATCACCCGTTTCAGCACGGCGGTGACGCTTTCCGATGTCACGGGCAGGGAGGGCTTTTGAGTCTCGCGCAAGAAAGGCCTTTCGCTGTCGGTTGCCGGCGAGCCGCCGCCGTGAAATGTCATCCGGCCGTGCTCGTTTTGCCGGGGTCCGTTGGGCTCTATAGCCAGTCCTTGCGCCTTTGACCAGTGCGGCGCTGCGCGGCCCTCTCGATCCGGTCGCTTTACGCTATCATTTTTTGCAAGGTCCATGGACCTTCATCAGGCGGTCATCACACCCACCATCAGGGAGAAGGAGAGAAAGCCAAGCCAGAGGGCGGCAAGGCGCTGGATGGTTTGCAGGCGCCGGGGGCCTCCCTGTCCGGTTTGGGTGAGCCTGCCCGCAACGCCCCAGATCACCGCCACGGCGCCCACCAGCACAATAAACAGGCCGAAATAAAGGGGAAAGACTGCCTCGCCCGGTGCAGGCAACAGCACGAGAGCAAAGACCAGCGCCTTGGGATTGAGCATGGTGGTGACATAGACCCGCCCTGCGCTGATATGGCCGTGATCTTCGCCTGTTACCGGCATATGCCAGAGTTTCAGGGCGAGGATCAGAACCCAGACGGCAGCGGCCAGTTTGAGAGTGGCGGCAAAGCCCGGCCAGTGTTGCGGCAGGTGCTGGCCGATCAGCAGAAGCGGGATAATCGTCGTCAGATAGCCGCTGATTTCCGCTGGCAGCAGGCGCAGCACCCGCGTAAGCCCGAAACGCGCGCCGGCGACACCCATCAATGTGTTGGTCGGCCCCGGCGCAAGCAGCAGGGCAAGGACGGCGAAGAGAAAGGTCGAAAGCGGCATTGGGCAATCCATGCTCAAAAATCAAGATCACATTCAGGTTCCGAGAAACCCGATCTGTCAGGACATGCGCGTCCATACACCGGTTTTGCCGCGGGACGGGGATGCGCGCCTTGATCAAAATCATGTAGAGACCGGCGCATCGCAATCTCTTCAAAAGACCGGCAGAAGGTGAAGGTCACATGGCAAGACGGAAAAAGCCTGTGTTGAAGGCGGAGGAGGAGCGGCAGTTGCGGCTTGCCGCCCCCGGACTGCTCTCCGACCTTGTGGCAGGCCGGATCGCGTCACCGCGCAAGGTGCTGGAACTCGCAGGCATCAGACCGGAACGCAGCCGTCTGGAAAAGCTCAGGAACAGTTGGGACAAGGCCGAGGAAACAGAACGGCAGGCTTTTCTGCAGTGGTTAGGGGATGCCAGGGGGATTGCCATCGGCAGCAAGCCGGAACCGATCGCGGACGGGCGCTATCTGACGCCGCACGGCATCCGTGTTATCGAGGA
The DNA here is from genome assembly GCF_030815125.1 of Allorhizobium paknamense. Lineage (GTDB taxonomy): Bacteria > Pseudomonadota > Alphaproteobacteria > Rhizobiales > Rhizobiaceae > Allorhizobium > Allorhizobium paknamense. The sequence continues at coordinate 213,684 of NZ_JAUSWH010000004.1, read as the reverse complement.
CAGCATGCGTGCGCGCCGCCTTCAGCCGGAGGACGTCATGGCAAGCCTCGGTTTTCCCGGCGAAGGGCGCGCCCTTATCAAGGCGCTGGCAAGGCGCAGCAGCCTTAGACTGAAGGTGATCCGGGCGCTTGCGGACTGGGTGTGAAGAGTATGTCCGCACGGAAACCGGGGTTCCCCTTTTCCTGGAAACAGGCTCCTCCACTCATACCAAGGCTCGAAGATGCTCACGCATCCCCGCCTTGAAGGTATTTCGAATATCTCAATCGCGTCAGTGGCTTGAGACATTCGAAAATGGAATACGAAGTGTCATCTTCAATGACTCTTCGTATCACACCTTAACTGCCTGGTCCGTTCGTTCCTCGTCGCCGAAGAAGCGGAGATAGCGCTCCACCTCGGCGGCCTCGCCGGTCGCCTTGCGGGGATTGTCGGAGAGCTTGACGGCGGGGCGGCCATTGGCCTCCACCACCTTGCAGACGATGGAAATAGGCTTCAGTCCGGCATTTTCGCTGGGCGCGCAGCCAATGAAATCATTGGTGAGATTGGTGCCCCAGCCGAAGCTCATCCGCACGCGGCCTTCGAAATGGCGATAGGTGGCAATAATGGCATCCACATCCAGCCCATCGGAAAAAATCAGCAGCTTCTGGCGTGGATCGCGGCCCATGCGCTCCCACCAGGCAATGATTTTTTCACCGCCCTCGATCGGCGGCGCGCTGTCGGGGCGGAACCCTGTCCAGTCGGCCACCCAGCCGGGGGCATTGCGCAGAAAGGCTGCAGTGCCGAAGGCGTCCGGCAGCACGATCAGCAGATTGCCGTTATAGAGCCGGTTCCAGTCGCGCAGAACCTGATAGGGGGCGGCAGCCAGTTCTTCGTCATTGCGGGCAAGTGCGGCCACCACCATCGGCAGTTCATGGGCATTGGTGCCCACGGCTTCCAGATCGGAATCCATGGCCAGCAGCACGTTGCTGGTGCCGGTGAAGGCCTCGCCGATACCCTCCTTCAACGCCTCCACGCACCAGCGCTGCCAGAGAAAGCTGTGACGGCGGCGTGTGCCGAAATCCGAAATCCTCAGCCCCGGAAGCGCTTTGAGGCGCTCGACCTTTTCCCACATCTTCGCCTTGGCGCGGGCATAGATCACGTCCAGCGTGAAATAGCCGAGCGATTTCAGCGCCGAGCGGCTGCGCAATTCGTTGATGATGGCAAGGGCCGGAATTTCCCAGAGCGTGGTTTCCATCCAGCGGCCCCGGAAGGTCAGTTCATACTGGCCGTCGCGCTTGGAAAGCTCGTAGGGCGGAAGCCGGAGCGTCGAAAGCCAGGACAAAAATTCCGGCTCGAAGATCTGGGTGCGGCCATAAAAAGTATTGCCCGCCAGCCAGATCAACTCCTTCTTCGATATCGTCAGGGATCGGACATGGTCGAGCTGCGCGCGCAGTTCCTGCTCGTCGATTTCGTCGGCCAGCCGCACGCTGGTGGTGCGATTGATGAGCTGAAACGTGGCGTCCACCTGCGGGTAGAGCTTCCAGATCATCTGCAACATCAAAAGCTTGTAGAAATCGGTATCGATCAGGCTGCGGATGATGGGATCGAGCTTCCAGGCGTGGTTATAGACCCGTCTTGCTATGTCTGTCTTCGCCATGGGTCCTCGCCGCCCGTACTTTCGGTATCCTCTCTATCAGAAAAACTGCACCGAAAGTCCAGTGGCAAGTCTTAGATCCTGTCCGTGGTTCCGGACGGAAAATCGCTGAACACTTCTCCTTGAAATGCTCTTATACGAAGAGTCATTGAAAATGGCAGTTCGTATTCCCCTTTCGAATATCTCAAGCCCTTGATGCATTTGCGATATTCGAAATTCTTTCAAGGCGAGGAGGCTGACGCATCTTCGAGCCTTGGTATTATCAAGGATTCGGGCGTGGCTGTTCCGGCTGGGCGGGGGTGGTGGTCGGGCGGGTGGTTTCGGTGGCGGGGTCGCGGGCGGGTTCGATGGAATGGCCCCACCATTCGGCGGGGATCCACAGGACCAGCGCCAGAATCAGTCCGGCGAGCAGGACGATCAGCACCGGCTTGCCGCGAAAGCCCTGGCGGGCTTCGGTGGTCGTCACGCCGTCATTGGCGGCGCGCCGTTCATTGCTGTTCTGATCCTTGATCGGGGCTGCCATGGGCCTCTCCTGCCGTTTCGAGGGTTATCCCGTACAACGTCAGGCGGGCGGGCAAGGTTCCTTTAGGGTGTGTGGACATTCGCCCTTAAGCGGGCTGCAAACGGCAATTTCCTGCGCTTCCGGTGCTCATGTACCTAAGTACACTCCGCTCCGGGTCTCGCAAATCACCGTTTTCGCCACGCCCAAAGCCGAATGTCCACACACCCTAGTCTGGTTTCTCAATACCCGGCCCAGCGGTCCACCACATGCTCCAGCGCTTCGCCCGCCTCATATCGGGCGATCTGCTGCTCGACATGGCGGAACAGGGCACGAATGTCCGAGGCTGCGGCGGCATGAGGGGTAATGACGACGTTTTCCATCGCCCAGAGCGGGCTGTCGGCGGCAAGCGGCTCCTTTTCGAAGACATCCAGCGAGGCGGCTCCCAAGACGCCTTTTTGCAAGGCGGCGATGACATCGGCCTCCACCTGGCTGCCGCCGCGCCCGGCATTGAGGAAGACCGGCTTGCTGAGCGCCCCGCCCTGGCGAAGTCTGGAAAACAGGCTGCTGTCGTAAAGCCCCCTGGTTTCCGAGGTCAGTGGCAGCAGGCCGACGAGAATGTCGGTCTTGCCGAGGAAGGCATCCAGATGGTCCTCATCGAAGGTTTCGATCCCCTCCAGCACCTTCTGGCGCCGCGACCAGCCGATGACGGTAAAGCCCATGGTCTTGAGCTTGCGGGCCGCATCCTCGCCCAAAACGCCAAGCCCCATGACACCCACCGTCACGTCACGCGCCTCCGGCTGCAGGGCAAGCTCGTTCCAGAGTTTTTCCCGCTGCTGCCTCTGATAGGTGGTCATCTGGCGCAGGTGATAAAGACAGTTCAGCACCACCCACTCGCTCATCCGGTCCGTCAGGCTGCGATCCACGAAGCGCACCACAGGGCGGTCGGGAAGGTCCGGCAGGGCCAGGATGTGATCGACGCCCGCGCCGCCGGAAAACAGCACCTCAAGCGCGGTTGCGCGTTTAAACAGGCTGGGGTCCGGCTTCCAGAGCAAGGCATAGGTTGCGTCCGAGAGATCGCGGCCAGCGTTTTCGGGCAGGCCGAGATCGATCACGTCGCGATCGGCAAAGGCGCCTTTCAACGCCTCATCCATGGCGGCGCGCGAAAACTTGAGGTCGATCACCACGGGACGCTTGGCAGACATGGGGGAATCCTTGGGAAATGCGGAGAGAGAATGTTTATTGCCGGATGCCACCGATCGTCATGGCCTTGAGATCGAAGGCGGCGGCCAGCAGAGCCTTTGTATAATCCTGTTTCGGTGCGCGGAAAACCTCTTCCGAGGGGCCTTGTTCCACCACCTTGCCCATGCGCATGACAATGAGATCATTGGCAAGGGCGCGCACCACCTTCAGGTCGTGGCTGATGAAGAGATAGGCGAGATCGTGGCGGGCTTGCAGGTCGCGCAGCAGATCCACCACCTGCGCCTGCACGCTCATGTCCAGCGCCGAGGTCGGCTCGTCCAGCATCACGAAGCGCGGTTTCAGCACCATGGCGCGCGCAATGGCGATGCGCTGGCGCTGGCCGCCGGAAAATTCATGCGGATAGCGCCAGCGGGTGGCCGTATCGAGCCCCACTTCCTCCAGCGCCCAGGCCACGCGGGCGCCGCGTTCGGCGGCGGAGAGTGCCCGGTCATGCACCTTGAGCCCTTCTGCAATGATTTCGCCCACCGACATGCGCGGGCTGAGCGAGCCATAAGGGTCCTGGAACACCACCTGCAAACGGTCGCGCAGCGGTCGCATGGCCTTGAAGGAATAGCGGTCGATATCCTGACCGATAAAGCTGATGCGGCCCTTCGAGGAAATGAGCCGGGCGAGCGCCAGACCCAGCGTCGTCTTGCCGGAACCGGATTCGCCCACCACCCCCAGCGTCTGCCCGGCGCGTAGCGTCAGGTCGATACCGTCCACCGCCTTCACATGGTCGACGACGCGGCGGAGAAAGCCGGCCTTGATGGGAAACCACACCCGGATATCCTGTCCCTGCATGACGATGGGGCGGGAAGGGTCGGTGGCGGGCGGCTCGCCTTTCGGTTCGGCGGCGAGCAGCTTCTTCGTATAGGCATGCTGCGGATTGGAGAAAATGGCCTCGACCGGGCCGGTCTCGACGATCTCGCCCTTGGTCATCACGCAGACCCGGTCGGCGAATTTGCGCACGATGCCAAGATCATGGGTGATGAACAGCATGGACATGCCGTGGTCTCGCTTCAGCCCGGCCAGAAGCTCGAGGATCTGCGCCTGCACCGTCACATCCAGCGCTGTGGTCGGCTCGTCGGCAATCAGCAGCTTCGGGCGGTTGGCAAGCGCCATGGCGATCATCACGCGCTGCCTCTGGCCGCCGGACAATTGGTGCGGATAGGCGGCAAGTCGCTTTTCCGGATCGCGGATGCCCACCTGTTTCAAAAGCTCCAGAATGCGTGGCCGCAGCGCCTTGCCGCTGGCCTGCCGGTGCAGTTCCAGGATCTCGCCGATCTGCTGCTCGATGGTGTGCAGCGGGTTGAGCGAGGTCATCGGCTCCTGGAAGATCATGGTGATGTCGTTGCCGCGCACGCCGCGAAGCGTTGCATCATCAAGCTTCAAGAGATCGCGGCCTTCGAACAGGATTTCGCCGGAGGGATGGCTGGCGGCCGGATAGGGCAGCAGCCTGAGCACGGAGGCTGCCGAGACCGACTTGCCGGAGCCGCTTTCGCCCACCAGCGCCACCACTTCGCCGGGAGCGATGTCGAAGCTGACGCGGTTGACGGCGAGGCTTTGCGCGCCTGCCTGGTGAAAGGCGACGGAGAGATCGCGAACGGACAGGATCGGTGCGCTCATCGGAACGTCTTCCTCGGATCGAAGGCGTCACGCACCGCCTCGCCGACGAAAATCAGCAGCGACAGCATGATCGACATGGTGAAGAAGGCGGTGAGCCCCAGCCAGGGGGCTTGCAGGTTGCGCTTGGCCTGGGCGATCAGTTCGCCCAGCGAGGGCGAGCCGGGCGGCATGCCGAGGCCGAGGAAATCCAGCGAGGTCAAGGTGGTGATGGAACCGGAGAGGATGAAGGGCAGGAAGGTGAGCGTCGCCACCATGGCATTGGGCAGAAGATGGCGGAACATGATGGTGCCGTTGCCGACGCCAAGCGCGCGGGCGGCGTTCACATATTCGAAATTGCGTGCCCTGAGGAACTCCGCCCGGACCACGCCGACGAAACTGACCCAGGAAAACAGCAGCATGATGCCAAGCAGGATGAAGAAGCCCGGCGGCAGCAGCGAGGAGATGATCAAAAGAATATAGAGCACCGGCATGGAGGACCAGATTTCGATGAAGCGCTGCATCAGAAGGTCGGTCCAGCCGCCGAAATAGCCCTGCACCGCGCCTGCGGTGACGCCGATCAGCGCCGAGGCCAGTGTCAGCGCCAGCCCGAACAGCACGGAAATGCGGAAGCCGTAGATCATCCTTGCGGCAACATCGCGGGCCTGATCATCGGTGCCGAGCCAGTTCATGTTGCCGAGGTTGCAATTGGGGTCCTCCACGCCTTTGGGATAGGCCGAGCAGCGCTCCTGCTTGCTCATCAGCCAGAAGGGCGGAGTGGGGGCCGAATGCGGGATTTCGGAATTCACCGTGCGGTAGGAATAGCGGATGGGGGGCCAGATCATCCAGCCATGGGCATTGATCTCGTCCGACACGAAGGCCGAGCGATAATCGGTGACCGCGAGGAAGCCGCCGAATTTTTCCTCCGGATAGTTCACGAAGACCGGAAAGAGAATTTCGCCCTTGTAGGAGGCGATGATCGGCCGGTCATTGGCGATGAATTCCGCTCCGAGGCTCAAGATGAACAGCGCCATGAAGATCCAGAAGGACCAGAAGCCCCGGCGATTGGCCCGGAAATTCTGCAGGCGGCGGCGATTGGTGGGGGAAAGCCATGGCTTCTTCGGGGGCATGCCGATCGTCTCTGCCATCAGACATCCCTCCGGTCGAAATCGATGCGCGGATCGATCCAGGTATAGATCAGGTCGGAGACGAGGCTGACGACAAGGCCGAGCAGCGAGAAGATGTAAAGCGTGGCAAAAACGATGGGGTAATCCCGGTTGACGATGGAGAGATAGCCGAGCCTGCCCAGCCCATCCAGCGAAAACAGGTTTTCGATCAGGAGCGAGCCGGTGAAGAAGGCTGAGATGAAAGCGCCCGGAATACCGGCAATGACGATCAGCATGGCATTGCGGAAGACATGGCCGTAGAGCACGCGATGTTCACTCAAGCCCTTGGCGCGGGCCGTCACCACATATTGCTTCTTGATTTCGTCGATAAAGGAATTCTTGGTCAGAAGCGTCGTGGTGGCAAAGGCCGACAGCAAAAGCGCGGTGAGCGGCAGCGTGAGGTGCCAGAGATAATCCACCAGCTTGCCCCAGAGCGTCAAACTGTCAAAATTGTCGGAGGTGAGGCCGCGCAACGGAAACCAGTTGTAGAAGGAGCCACCGGCAAACAGCACGATCAACAGGATGCCGAACAGAAAACCCGGCACGGCATAGCCGACCACGACGAAGGCGGAGGTCCAGACGTCGAAGCGCGACCCATCGCGCACCGCCTTGGCAATGCCGAGTGGAATGGAAATCACGTAGGAGAGCAGCATCACCCACAGGCCGAGCGAAATCGAAACCGGCATTTTCTCGAGAATGATCGAGGTGACGGAGGCATTGCGGAAGAAGCTCTCGCCGAAATCGAAGCGGATATAATTGCCCATCATCTCCAGAAAGCGGGTGAGCGGCGGCTTGTCGAAGCCGAACTGCTTTTCCAGCTTGGCGATCAGCTCCGGATCGAGCCCCTGCGAACCGCGATAGCGCGAGCCGTTTTCATCCCCCATGCCCTGCATTATGTCGCCGCCGCCGGACAGCCGCTGGTCGGCGCTGTCGCCCTGGCCGGTCAGTTGCGCCACCACCTGTTCCACCGGCCCGCCGGGCGCGAACTGGATGACGAGAAAGGAAATGCCCATGATGCCGACCATGGTCGGGATCATCAGAAGCAGGCGGCGCAGGATATAAGCGCCCATCAGAGACGGGCTCCGGTGTCAGTATAGGCGGGGCAGGGCAGGCGTGCCAATCGTCTTCCTCAATCTCTCATCGGGGCGTGGCGAATCGAATTGCTCATTGGTACTCCGCGGAAGGGTCCGATGCAAAGGGAGGGTCAGTTTCCTCCCTGGCGCGACCACCAGATATCCGGAAATCCGATGGCGAATTCCGGCAGGTCCTTGGCGTGAACAAGCCGGTTCCAGTAGGCGATGCGCGCCGTATTGCCGTAATACATCGGCACCACGTAATGATGCGCCAAAAGCACACGGTCCAGCGCCCGCGTGGCGGCAACCAGATCGTCGCGATCCTTGGCAAAGATCACCTTGTCGATCAGCTTGTCGATGCCGGGATCGGCAATGCCGGCATAATTGCGCGCGCCTGGCCGGTTGACGGAGGATGAGCCCCAGTATTCACGCTGTTCGTTGCCGGGGTTTCGCGTCTGGCCCCAGACGGTCCAGGTCATGTCATAGTCGAAATTGCGCAGGCGATTGAGATATTGCGAAGAATCCACCGTGCGGATCGTCGCCTCGATGCCGATCTTGCGCAGCATGTTGGCATAGGGGACGGCCACGACCTCAAGCGTCGGACTGCTCAGCAGGATTTCGAAAGACAGCGGCGCTCCGGTCTTGGCATTGACCATGCGGTTGCCGCGCAGTTCATAACCCGCCTCCTTCAAGAGGCCGACGGCCTTGCGCAGATTATCGCGCTGCTTTTCAGGTGTGCCGCCCACGGGATTGGTATAGGGAGTGGTGAAGACCTGCGGCGGCACCTCATCCTTCACCGAATTCAGGATCTCCAGTTCCTTGCCTTCCGGCAGGCCGGAGGAGGCCAGTTCCGTGCCCCAGAAGAAGCTGTTCACCCGCTTGTAGGCGTTGTAGAAAACCGTCCTGTTCAGTTCCTCGAAATCGAAGGCGTAGGTCAGGGCCTCCCTTACCCGTTCATCCTTGAAGAGGTCGCGGCGCATATTGGGCACCATGGCCTGCATGATGCCGGTTGCGCGGTAGGGGTTGGGCAGTTCCTCGCGGATCACCTCGCCGCTGTTCACGGCAGGAAAATCAAAGGCCGTTGCCCAATGGGCCGCCTTGGTTTCCATCCAGAAATCCACATTGCCAGCGCGAAAGGCTTCAAACTCGACATTGTTGTCGGAGAAATAGCTGTAGCGGATCTGCCGGACGTTATAATAGCCGATATTCACATTGAGGTTCTTGCCCCAATAATCGTCCCGCAGCTCGTAGGAGATGCTGCTGCCGGGCGAAAACCCCGAAATGCGATAGGGGCCGGAGCCCATGATCGGCTCCAGCGTCGTTTTGGTGATGTCGCGTGGCTTGCCGTCGGCGCCCGTGGCCTCCCACCAGTGCTTCGGCAGGATATCCAGCTCCGAAACGATCATGGGCAATTCCTTGTTGCCCTTCTGGTCGAAGGTGAAGGTCACCTCCCGGTCTCCGGTCTTTTCCGCCTTCAGCACATGGGCGTAATAGGTGGTGTAGAGCGGGTGCAGTTCCTTGAACTTTTCGAAGCTGAAAACCACGTCTTCCGGTGTCACCGGCTTGCCATCCACCCATCTGGCCTCGGCGCGCAGGCGGAACTTTGCAAAGCTGTAATCGTCGGGATAGGCCACCGCCTCGGCCAGCAGGCCATAGCTTGTACCATCCTCGTCCATGGAGGGTTTGAAGAGCGTTTCCGTCACATAGGACGCACGCGGCAAAAGACCGGCGGCAAGATTGCCCTTGTCCAGAACCGGATTGAAGGTATCGAAGGTGCCGTCGGCGGAGAGTTTCAGCGTTCCACCCTTCGGTGCCTCCGGATTGACATAGGAGAAGCGCTGAAAACCCTCAAGGTATTTCGGCGCCTCGATAATGCCGATGGCGTGCCGCCACTGCAATTCCTCTGCTCCGGCGATGGCCGATGAAAACAGCAGACCCCCTGCAACCAGCAGAAGGGTGGCGAGGGTCTTGCGAAGGGATAGGGTCAATCCAGAGGTCTCCAGGTACATCATGGCAATGCTTATAAACCAGAATTCCGCAGGAATGGGAGTGGCCCTCACGCTGCTTTGATGGAAGGGGAATTTTGGGAGTCATTCCGGTTTATGGAAATATCGGCTAGGTTTTGTCCGGTATTTTTGTTTCGAAGGTGATTCTTGGCCCGTCCCCTTGCGCTGTTTCTGTCCTTTGCCCTGTCTTCCCTCCTCATTGCCGGTGATCTGAGCACGGCCTTTGCCGGAGAGGATGAGCCCGCCAAGCAGGCGTTCGGCGCCATGCAATTGCCCACGGCCGGCCCTGCCACGCCCTATGGCTTTTACGCCAAGGGCTGCATGGCCGGGGCCGTGGCCCTGCCCACGGATGGGCCGACCTGGCAGGCCATGCGGCTGTCGCGCAATCGCCGCTGGGGCAATCCGGCCATGATCGGTTTTCTGGAGCAACTGTCCAAGGATGCCCCCAGGGTAGGCTGGCCGGGGCTTCTGGTGGGGGATATCGCCCAGCCGCGTGGCGGGCCGATGGTCAATGGCCATGCCTCGCACCAGATCGGGCTGGATGCCGATGTCTGGCTGACGCCGATGCCCGCCAAGCGGCTGAGCGTGGCTCAGCGCGAGGATCTGCCTTTTACCTCCATGCTGGAGAAGAACAAGTTCCTGACTATCGACGAAAAGGCCTGGACGCCCGCCCATGCAAGGCTGTTGATGCTGGCGGCGAGCTATCCGCAGGTTCAGCGCATCTTCGTCAACCCGGCCATCAAGAAGAAGCTCTGCGACAGCTGGACCGGCGACCGAACCTTCATGGGCAAGATCCGCCCGCTCTATGGCCATGATGCGCATTTCCATATCCGGCTGTCCTGCCCGGCAGGGGCTGGCAATTGCAAGGCGCAGGCGCCGGTGCCCGCTGGCGATGGCTGCGACAAGTCACTGGCCTGGTGGTTCACCAAGGAGCCGTGGGAGCCGAAAAAGCCTGCCCCTTCGCCGAAGCCCGCGCCGCCGCCACGCCCGGTCATGGTGTCTGATCTGCCCAAGGCCTGTGCGGCCATTCTCGATATGCCCGCCGTGAAGGACGAGGCGCATGCCACCTATGGCGGCCCGGCGGCCTATGTCGATCCCGGCCCGGTGCCGGTCTCGGCTTCCGCCCGTGCCGCTCAGCCGAAGGGTCAGGATACGCCGCTGCCGGAAGAGGATGTGCCGCTGCCCGCCACCCGGCAGTGAGGCGGCAGGGGACGCTTTTCTTTTGGCTTTCTCCTGTGTAAGAGAACACTCAAATCGATTGAATGGCCGCGCGGACTGCTGTGCGTCTATTCTTTGGACGTCTAGAGGGGCAAGGGGAGGAGTTGGCAGGCATGGCCGAGCGTCGCACGATCGCCCTGATCGCCCATGACAAGATGAAGGACGAGATGGCGGAGTTTGCCAGCCGTCACCGTCAGTTTCTGAAAGACTGCAAGATCGTGGCCACCGGCACGACGGGCGGACGGGTGCAGGATGCCGCCCCCGATCTCGACGTGACGCGGATGAAGAGCGGCCCGCTGGGCGGCGACCAGCAGATCGGCGCGATGATTGCCGAGAAAAAGGTCGCCATGCTGATCTTCTTCGTCGATCCACTCACCCCCATGCCGCATGATGTGGATGTGAAGGCGCTGATGCGTCTTGCCATTCTTTATGATACGCCGATGGCGCTCAACCGGGCGACTGCCGAATTGCTGCTTCCCGCAATCGGCTGACAAGCCGGATTGCGGTCCACCGAAAACGGAAATTTCCATGGCCAGACATCTCGAAGACGAGCACATTCCCTTCCCGATCCTTGTCGGTGATATTGGCGGCACCAATGCCCGCTTCTGGATATTGACGGATGTCTATGCCGAGCCGCGTGAATTTCCGCATGTGCGGACGGCGGAGTTTCCCACCATCGATCAGGCCATCCAGGACTGTATTCTGGACAAGACCGCCGTGCAGCCGCGTTCGGCGATCCTGGCCGTGGCAGGCCCGATCAAGAGCGATGAAATCCCGCTCACCAATTGCGATTGGGTGATCCGCCCGAAGCAGATGATCGCCAATCTCGGTTTCGAGGATGTGCTGGTGGTCAATGATTTCGAGGCGCAGGCGCTGGCCGCCGCATCGCTGTCGAAGGATGACCGCGAACCGATCGGGACCCTTGCCGAGACCAGCCTTGCCTCCCGCGTGGTGCTGGGACCGGGAACGGGGCTTGGCGTCGGCGGTCTCGTCTATTCCCGTCATGTCTGGGTGCCGGTGCCGGGCGAAGGCGGCCATGTCGATATCGGCCCGCGCTCCAAGCGCGATGACCAGATCTTTCCGCATATCGAGAGGATCGAGGGCCGGATTTCCGGCGAACAGATCATCTGCGGGCGCGGTATCGTACATCTCTACCGCGCCATTTGTGCCGCCGACGGCATCGAGCCGCGCTGGACGGACCCGGCGGACATCACCTCGCACGGGCTGGAACACACCGACCCGGTGGCGGTGGAAACGCTGGAACTGCTCGCCACCTATCTCGGCCGGCTGGCGGGCGATCTGGCGCTGATCTTCATGGCGCGCGGTGGCGTCTTCCTCTCCGGCGGCATTTCCCAGAAGATCATTCCGGCGCTGAAACTGCCAGCCTTCCGCGCCGCCTTCGAAGACAAGGCGCCGCACAGCGCCCTGATGAAGACCATTCCGACCTTCGTCGTGACGCATCCGCAGGCGGCTCTGGCCGGGCTTGCAGCCTATGCCCGCACCCCCTCCAGCTACGGCGTCAGCCATGACGGACGCCGCTGGCGGAAGGGATAACACGAAGAGCCATTGAAGATGGCCGTTCGTATTCCCTTTTCGAATATCTCAAGCCCCTGATGAATTTGAGATATTCGAAATCTTTTCGAGCCTTGGCATAAGGTCGCTCTGTTACCGGTCCTTGAAGGCGGGTTTGCGCTTTTCGATGAAGGCGGCCATGCCTTCCTTCTGGTCTTCCGTGGCAAAGAGCGACTGGAACAGGCGGCGTTCGAAGCGCAGGCCCTCGGCGAGCGTCTGCTCCGCAGCGCTTGAAATGGCCTCCTTGGCCATCAGCACGGCAGGCTGGGAGAAGGAGGCGATTTTGCCGGCGGCGGCAAGGGCTTCCTCCAGCAGCTTCTCGGGCTGAACGATGCGGGCAACGAGCCCGGCGCGCTCGGCCTCTTCCGCATCCATCATCCGGCCCGTAAGGCAGAGATCCATGGCCTTTGCCTTGCCAACGGCGCGGATCAACCGCTGCGTGCCACCCATGCCGGGAATGATGCCGAGGGTGATTTCCGGCTGTCCGAACTTCGCCGTGGGCGAGGCGATAATGAAGTCGCACATCATCGCCAGTTCCGCGCCGCCGCCTAGCGCAAAGCCGGAAACGGCAGCGATGATCGGCTTGCGAAAGCCGGCCACTTCCGACCATCCGGCGAGAAAATCCTGCCGGTAGATGGTGGTGAAGTCCAGCGCCTGCATTTCCTTGACATCGGCGCCCGCCGCAAAGGCCTTTTCCGAGCCGGTCAACACCACGGCGCGCACCTCGGGATCGGTCTGGCAGGCCGAAAGCACGGCGATCAGTTCCGTCAGCACCGTGGAGTTCAGTGCATTGAGCGCCTCCGGGCGATTGAGGCGGATCAGCATGACCTGTCCATGCCGTTCCAGGATCAGCGTTTCAAACGGGGTTTCGCTCATCTTTCTCTCCTCTTGTACCAAGGCTCGAAGATTCTAAGGCATCCTCGCCTTGAAAAAATTCGACTATCTCAAATACATCAAGGGCTTGAGATATTCGAAAGGGGAATAGGAAAAGTCATTTTCAATGACTCTTCCTATTACTTTTGGCAGGTCGGGCAATAGAAGGTCGAGCGTCCGGCCTGGACGATGCGGGTCACGGTACCGCCGCATCCGGGGGTGCGGCAGGGCTCGCCCTCCTGGTCGTAGACATTGAAACTGTGCTGAAAATAACCGAGCGATCCATCGGTCTGGATATGGTCGCGCAGCGAGGAGCCGCCTGCGGCAATCGCTTCAGTGATCACCTCGCGGATGGCCAGTGTCAACTGTTCCAGTCCCATGCTCGGCGTGCCATCGGCGTTCACCAGCGTGCCTGCGGCGCGGTCCGGCGCCAGATGGGAGCGCCACAGCGCTTCGCAGACATAGATATTGCCGAGGCCCGCAATGTTTTTCTGATCGAGCAGCGCGCTTTTCAGCGGTTGGGCGCGGGACTTGAAGCGGCTTGCCAGATAATCCGCGCTCAGCGCATTGCCCAGCGGCTCCGGTCCAAGCCCTGTAAAGGCGGCGTGGCTTTCCATGCTGCGGCGCTCCACCACATCCATGAAGCCGAACCGGCGCGGATCGTTATAGATCACCTTCACCGCCCCCTTTTCCGGCGAGGTCAGATGGAAGATGACATGATCGTGCTTCTCGTCCTTGGAGCGGGCATGGTGAAAGTCACCCGGCTGCGCCTCACCCTCCTCCTCGACGATGCGATAGGAGCCGGACATGCCGAGATGGGACAGGATGGAGGTGCCGTTCTCAAGGTCGATGAGCAGATATTTCGCCCGCCGCGACAGGGCGGCGATCCGCTGGCCTTCGGCCAGGCCAGCCAGATTTTTCGGAAGCGGAAAGCGGAGATCCGGCCTTCGCAGCTCCAGGCGGCGGATGGTCGCACCCTCCATAAAGGGCTGAAGTCCGCGTTTTACCGTCTCCACCTCTGGCAATTCCGGCATGGGGGCTCCATCTTTCTGTTTCGGTGGGCGTCGCAATGGGTTAAGGACGAGGGCAAGGACCCGATCCGGCGCCCGGACAGCAACGCTGCGATACCTATCCTATCGCGGTTGTTTCCGCCACCGCCTGGCAAGATGACGTAGAGTGGAGTGATCCGATGGCTGAACACCGTATTTCCGCCGAGGGCGGCATGGAAACCTCCTATGGGTTTCGCGAGGTGCCGGAGGGGGAAAAGCAGGGCCTGGTCAATGAGGTCTTTCACAAGGTCGCCAAACGCTACGACATCATGAACGACGTGATGTCGGCGGGCATGCACCGGCTCTGGAAGGATGCCATGGTGGCGGCCCTTCATCCGCGCCGCGATCCGAATTACAAGGTGCTGGACGTGGCCGGCGGCACGGGCGACATCGCCTTTCGCATCATCGAAGCCTCGAAGCGCACGGCCCATGCCACGGTGCTGGATATCAACGGCTCGATGCTGGCGGTGGGCGCGGAGCGGGCGAAAAAGCGCGGCCTTTCCGAAAACCTCACCTTTGTCGAAGCCAATGCCGAGGACCTGCCCTTTGGCGACAACCAGTTCGATGCCTATACGATTGCCTTCGGCATTCGCAACGTGCCGCATATCGACAAGGCGCTGTCGGAGGCCCATCGCGTGCTGAAGCGCGGCGGACGTCTGCTGGTTCTGGAATTTTCCGAGGTGGAGATGCCGTTGCTCGACCGGGTCTACGACGCCTGGTCCTTCAATGCCATTCCGCGGTTCGGCAAAATGATCACCGGCGATGCCGAGCCCTATCAGTATCTGGTGGAATCCATCCGCAAATTTCCAAACCAGAAGGATTTTGCCGCCATGATCGGCAAGGCGGGCTTCTCGCGCGTCTCCTTCACCAATTACACCGGCGGCATCGCGGCGCTGCATTCCGGCTGGAAGATCTGAGGCGATGAGCACAGTCAGCGCCTATGTCCGGCTGGCGCGGGTCGGCTGGATCCTCGTCCGCGAAGGGGTCGTTTCGGCACTGCCCTCCGAGGGGCTGCCGCCGATGGTGACGCTGGCGAAAAGCGTGGTGTCGGCCTTTGCCCGCAAGCGCGCCTCGCATCTCACCCGTGCCGATCGCCTGTCGCAGGCCATCGAAAGGCTGGGGCCGTCCTATGTGAAGATCGGCCAGTTTCTCGCCACTCGCCCCGATGTGGTGGGGGCGGAACTGGCGCAGGACCTGACCGGCCTGCAGGACCGCATGGCCTTTTTCCCATCCGAGGCAGCGAGAACCGCCATTCGCGACTCGCTGGGCCGCACGGTCGAGGATCTCTATCTGGAATTCGGCCAGCCCATCGCTGCCGCTTCCATCGCCCAGGTGCATCCTTGCCTGGTGGCAACGCCTGCCGGGCCGAGAAGGGTGGCGGTGAAGGTGGTGCGCCCCGGCGTGCGCCGCCGCTTCGCCGCCGATCTGGAGGTCATGTATCTGGTGTCGCGCATGCAGGAACGCTTCCTGCCGCATATGCGCCGCCTGAAGCCGGTGGATGTGACGCGGACGCTGGAGCAGACCACCAAGATGGAGATGGATCTGCGGCTGGAAGCCGCAGCCCTTTCGGAGCTTGCGGAAAACACGCGGGACGATCCCGGCTTCCGCGTGCCCGCTGTCGATTGGGAGCGCACGGGCCGCGACGTCATCACCATGGAGTGGATCGAAGGCGTCAAGATGTCGGATGTCGAGGGGCTGAAGGCCGCCGGGCATGACCTCAACGCGCTGGCCGATGCGCTCATCCAGTCCTTCCTGCGCCATACGCTGCGGGACGGCTTTTTCCATGCCGACATGCATCCCGGCAATCTCTTCGTCGATCCGCAGGGGATGATCGTGGCGGTCGATCTCGGAATTTCCGGGCGGCTCGGCAAGAAGGAGCGGCGGTTCCTGGCGGAAATTCTCTATGGCTTCATCACCCGCGATTACCTGCGGGTGGCGGAGGTGCATTTCGAGGCAGGCTATGTTCCCGGCCATCACAATGTCGCAAGCTTTGCCCAGGCCATCCGCGCCATTGGCGAGCCGATCCACGGCCAGTCGGCGGAAACCATCTCCATGGCGCGGCTGCTCAGCCTGCTGTTCGAGGTGACGGAACTCTTCGACATGGCGACGCGGCCCGAACTCGTCATGCTGCAGAAGACCATGGTGGTGGTGGAGGGCGTGTCGCGCATGCTCAATCCGCAATTCAACATGTGGAAGGCCTCCGAGCCGGTGGTGGGCGCCTGGATCCGCGACAATCTTGGCCCCAAGCGCATCGTGGCCGATGTGAAGGATGGGCTGAAGGCTGCCGTGCGGGTGGCCGAAGCCCTGCCGGAGATTGCCGCCAAGACCGAGAAATTCCACGGCGAACTCATGCATATGAGCGAGCATGGTCTGCGCTTCGACAACGAAACCGCCGAGGCCATCGGCAAGGCGGAGGCGCGGCATTCCCGCTCCGGGCGCGTGGCGCTTTGGGTTATCGCGTTGGCGCTGGTTTCCATTGCCCTGCATCTGGTGCTGTAGGACGGATCGACATTCAGGCTTGAGCGGGCTGCAAACGGCAATTTGTCTCAGCTTCCGGTACTCATGTACGTTAAGTACACTCCGTTCCGGTTCTCGAAAATCACCGTTTTCGCCTCACTCCAGCCTGAATGTCGATCCGTCCCAGGGCCCTATAATCCATCTCAAAAAAAGATGAGGCTGCCCGGAACCATTCCTGCTTTCCCGCGTTAGATGCGAAACCGGTCGCATGGCGGGCGTTCCGGTGGTCAAGAGAGGCGGGCTTGGATATCTCGGTATGACGGGATATCCAAGCCCGCCTTGGTGCGTGGATGAGAGGGCATGGCGCGAGACGGTCTGGACGATCAAACGGTGAAGGCATTACCATCCGGCTTCTTTTCCCGGCTTTATGGGCCGGTGTGAGGGCGGGACGAATGTCGGCGACCAATGCTATTTTCATGCGCTCCACCCTGCTGATGCTGGCGGTAGGAGCGGTCATTCTTGTGAGCCTGATTGCCTCTTCGCTTTGGCTGGTGGGGCGGACGCGCGACACCTTCAGCGTCGTGGTGGAAGAACGCACGATCCGCAGCACCAGTGCGGATCTTCTGCAGGCTTTGACCGATGCGGAAACCGGGCAGCGCGGCTATATCATCACCCGGCAAAACGAATTTCTGACGCCCTATGACAATGCGGTGAACCGGACCGAAACCCTGATGTCGGCCCTTGAGGAGCAATTGGCCCGGCATCCGGAGCGGGCCCATCGCGTGCCGCAACTGCGTTCGCTGGTGCAATCCAAGTTGAAGGAATTGTCGGCGACTGTCGATCTGGCCCGCAGTGGCCGCTGGGACGAGGCGGTTTCGGTGGTGCGCGGCGGCTTCGGCAAGAATGTCATGGATGATGTTCGCACCATTCTGGATGAGGTGCGCAATGACGCCGACCGCAGCCTCAACAACGGCGTGTCCGCGCAGCTTTCGGCCAGCACCTGGCTGAAATGGTTTACTCTTGGTGGCGCCGTTGCCATCGTGCTGGTCGTCGGCGGGGCCATTGCCATCATCATTCAGCATGTGCGCGAGCTTTCCGAAGCGCGCAATGAGGTGGAGGTGCTGAACCGGGGCCTCGAGGAACGCGTTCAGGAGCGCACCGAGGATCTGATTCAGGCCAACCAGGAGATCCAGCGTTTCGCCTATATCGTCACCCATGATCTCAGAGCCCCCCTCGTCAATGTCATGGGCTTTACCGCCGAACTCGACACCGCGCTCAAGGCTCTCCAGACCTATGTACTGGCCGATGGCGACAGTTTGAGCGAGCAGCAGATCGCCGACGCCCGTCTGGCGGCCGCCGAAGACCTGCCGGAAGCCATCAATTTCATCCGCTCCTCGACGCGCAAGATGGATGGGCTGATCAACGCCATCCTGAAGATTTCCCGCGATGGGCGCCGTCAGCTGAAGCCGGAAAAGGTCAGTCTGAAGGAGATCATCGAAATCACTGCGGAAAGCGTGCACCATCAGATTGCCGAAAGCGATGGCCGGACGGACATTCATATCGCGGTGAACGAGATCATTTCCGACCGGTTGTCCATCGAGCAGATTCTCGGCAATCTGTTCGACAATGCCATCAAATATCGCCGGCCCGACCAACCGCTGATTTTATCGGTGCGAACGGTTCAGGACGGCAGACATTTCGTTCGGATTGACATAGAAGACAATGGACGTGGTATTGCCGAGGAAGATCACGAGAGAGTTTTCGAACTCTTCCGCCGATCCGGCCAGCAGGACCAGCGCGGGGAAGGCATAGGCCTTGCGCATGTTCGTTCACTCGCCCGCAATCTGGGCGGTGAAATTACGGTCAAGTCTAGCCTTGGCGCGGGGTCCACCTTTATCCTGCGTCTGCCAATGGATCTTTCGAAGCTTGTACGGAGTAGCGCATGAAAGCGGTGGGCAAGGAAGTCACGATCGTCATGATCGAAGATGATGAGGGCCATGCGCGCCTTATCGAAAAAAACGTCCGCCGCGCTGGCGTCAACAACGAGATCATTCCCTTCGCCAATGGCAATGAGGCGCTGGATTTCATTCTGGGACCGGACCGTTCCGGCGAGGTCTCGCGCGACCGCTATCTCCTGATCCTGCTCGATCTCAACCTGCCCGACATGTCAGGCACCGATATTCTCGAAAAGGTGAAGAACAACCCGTATACGCGCCGTTTGCCGGTCGTCATCCTGACGACCACCGATGATGAGCGGGAAATCCAGCGCTGCTACGACCTGGGCGCCAATGTCTACATCACCAAGCCGGTGGATTACGACAATTTCGCCAACGCCATCCGGCAGCTCGGCCTGTTCTTTTCCGTCATGCAGATTCCGTGAACCGAGCCGTACCGGCATGAATGTCCGCATCCTTTACCTCGATGACGATCCGGCCATAGCGCGGCTGGTGCAGAAGGTCTTCAGCCGCAACGGCCATTCCGTCAGCCACGCGGAAGATCTGGAGCAGGCGCTGGAGCTTCTGGGCCGCGAGACCTTCGACGCCATCGTACTCGATCATTATCTGCGCGCCATGACCGGTCATGATGTGCTGGCGCGGCTGCGGGCCGAAGGCATTTCCCTGCCGGTGGTCTATGTCACGGGGTCCAACGAGGCGGAGATTGCGGTCAACGCCATCAAGGCCGGTGCATCCGATTATGTGATCAAGAGTGTCGGTGAGGATTTCCTGCCGCTTTTGATGAGCGCCATCGAGCAATCCGTGGACAATGCCCGGCTGCGCGCCGAAAAGGCCAGAGCCGAGGAGGAAATCCGCCTGGGCAAGGAACGGGCGGAAGCGCTGCTGGCGGAGGTGAACCATCGCGTCGCCAACAGTCTGGCGCTGGTGGCAAGCCTCATCCGCCTGCAGATTTCCAATGCCCGCAGCGATGAGGTCAAGGCGGAACTGGCCGAAACGCAGGCGCGCATCACCGCCATTGCCGGCATGCACCGAAGCCTTTACACCTCGCACGATGTCAGCCGGGTCGATCTCAACATCTATCTCGCCAATCTGGTCGGGGAAATCGGCAATTCGCTGGCAAGCCCCGAGCGGCAGATCAATCTGACGGTGGAGGCCGACCCGCTCTCGCTGAAATCCGACAGGGCGGTGTCCGTTGGCATGATCGTCACCGAACTCGTGACCAATGCCTATAAATATGCCTATCCGGAGGCTTCGGCCGGCGATATCCGGGTGCGGCTGAAGCAGACTGGCCCTGATCAGGCCCTGCTGACGGTGGAGGATGACGGCGTCGGGATCACGGCGGATGCCGCCCCAAAAGGCACCGGCCTTGGCAGCCGCATCATCAAATCCATGGCCGCCTCGCTCGGTGCCGGGCTGAGCTATGAGGAGCGCAGCCAAGGCACTGTGGCCCATATTCCGATTGATCTGACAAGATAGGGCTTATACCAAGGCTCGAAGATGCGTCAGCCTCCTCGCCTGGAAGAGATTTCGAATATCTATGAGTCAGGGGCTTGAGATATTCGAAAATGGAATAGGAACTGCCATCTTCAATGACCCTTCGTATCAGTCTTCGATGCGTTCGATCACCACCGGGCGCGCCATGGGACGGGTGTCCTCGATGGCATAGGCCGCGACCAGAGCGTCTGCGGCGCGCGCGCCGCTTGCTTCCTCGGCGGCGTGGACAAAGCCCAGTACATCGCCGCGCGCCACCTCCGTGCCCAGCGGCAGGAGCCCGCTGAAGCCGACGCTGGGATCGATCGTATCGGTGGGTCGCCGCCGACCGCCGCCGAGATCGATGACGGCAAGGCCAAGATCGCGGGTTTTGACGGAGGCGAGATATCCGGCCTTGCCAGCCAGCACGGGAATGGTGACCGGCGCGGACGGCAGATAATCGGCTGCACGCTCCAGAAAATCATGCGGGCCGCCAAGGCCATGCACCATGCGGGCAAAAACCTCCGCCGCCGCCCCGCTCTTCAGGCTGGCGCGGCAACGGGCCTCGGCACGGTCGCGGTCCACCTCGACCCCGGCATTGACCAGCATCTCTGCGCCGAGTGCAAGCGTCACCGCCTCAAGCCGCGTGCCTGTCTTTTCGCCTTTCAGGAAAGAGACGGCGTTCAGAACTTCCACCGCGTTTCCGGCAGCATCGGCCAGCGGCTCATTCATATCCGTCAGCAGGGCGGTGGTTTTCATGCCCGCGCCATTCGCCACCTCCACCAGAGCTTCCGCCAGGGTGCGGGCTTCGGTCATGTCGCTCATGAAGGCGCCATTGCCCACCTTCACGTCCAGCACCAGGCTGGTAAGCCCGGCGGCCAGCTTTTTCGACAGAATGGAGGCGGTGATCAGCGGCACGGATTCCACCGTGGCCGTCACGTCACGCACGGCGTAAAGCCGTTTGTCAGCAGGGGCCAGATCGCCGGTTTGGCCGATGATCGCAGTGCCAACCTCGGCCACCACCTTGCGAAAGCCTGCGGCACTCGGCTGGATTTCATAGCCCGGAATGGATTGCAGCTTGTCCAGAGTGCCGCCGGTATGGCCGAGGCCACGACCGGAAATCATCGGAACGGCCAGCCCGCAGGCCGCCATCAGCGGGGCGAGCATAAGAGAAATATTGTCGCCGACGCCGCCGGTGGAGTGCTTGTCGGATATCGGCCTGTCCAGCCCGTTCCAGGCGAGAACCGTGCCGCTGTCGCGCATGGCAAGGGTCAGCGCCACGGTCTCATCCCGGCTCATGCCCCGCAGAAACACCGCCATGGCGAAAGCGCCGATCTGCCCTTCCGAAAGCCTGTCTGCCGAAAGCGCCTCAATGAAGGTGCGGATCTCACCGGCGGACAGGCTCTGGCCGTCGCGTTTGCGGCGGATGATCTCCTGCGGCAGCATCTCAATATCCCGAAGCGGCTGCCGTCGATGCGCCTCCACCGAGCACAGTCACGATATCGTTGAGCAGACCCGATGCACCAAACCGGAAGGTGGAGGGCATGACCCAGTTCTCGCCCATGATGGCGCTGGCGTGGCGGAAATAAAGTGCAGCATCCCCCACGCTCGAAATACCGCCAGCCGGCTTGAAGCCGATATTCTTGCGGCTGTCGCGAATGGCCTGCAGCATGATGTCGGCGGCTTCCAGCGTTGCATTCACCGCCACCTTGCCGGTGGAGGTCTTGATGAAATCCGACCCTTCGGCAATGGCAAGCTCCGATGCGCGACGGATGAGTTGCGGCTCCTTGAGTTCGCCGGTTTCCAGAATGGTCTTCAGCAGCACCGGCGATGGGCAGGCGGCCCGCACCGCACGCACCATCTCCGACACGGCGGCCTCATCGCCCGCCTTCAGCCTGGTATAGGGAATGACCAGATCGATTTCGTCCGCACCATCGGCAATGGCGTGTTCGGTCTCCCGCACCACCTCGTCCACGGAAAGCGCACCGGAGGGAAAGTTCACCACGGTGGCGATGCGGATGCTGTGGTCGGTTCCAAACAGGCTGCGCGCCTGCGCCACGAAGCGCGGCCAGATGCAGACCGCCGCCGCTGCGCCGTAGGGCGTGCGGGCGCGGGCTACCAGCGCCGTTATCTCTTCTGGCGTGCAATCTTCCTTCAGATTGGTCAGGTCGAGGACCGAGAGGGCCACGGCGGCGCATTCACGCAGTTCGCGATTGTCCAAGGTCATTTCCTCCGGCAGGGTTAGCACATTTCCGGTCAACACGGGTTCAGCGGATATGCTCTAAGTTTTTGTTTTTACGCATTTCCGGAGGGAAAAACCGTTTCCACTTTTCCTGGAAATGCTCAAGTTATCAACGCCAGCATTGTCTTCAATATCCGGGCCAGCTTACTGCCGCCGATCGGGGCCATGTCCTTGGTCTCGTCATGGCTCAGTTCGTCGCCCGTCATGCCCGCACCATAATTGGTGATGACGGAGGCTGCCGCAAGCCGCAAGCCCAGGAAACGGCCCAAAATCACTTCCGGCACGGTGGACATGCCCACCGCATCGGCGCCCAGCAGCCGTGCCATGCGGATTTCTGCCGGCGTTTCGAAGCTCGGGCCGGAAAACCACATGTAGACGCCCTTGGGCAGTGCAATCCCTTCGGCCTCTGCCGCCTGCCGCATGGCCTCCGCCAGTTCGGCATCATAGGCTGCCGTCATGCCGACGAAACGCGCGTCGCTCGGCTCGCCGATCAGCGGGTTGAGGCCGGAATAATTGATATGATCGGTGATCTGCATCACCGAGCCCGGCGGCAGGTCGGGACGCAGCGACCCTGCGGCATTGGTGAGGATCAAGGACTGAACGCCCAGTTCCTTCAACACGGTCAAGGGCAGGCGCATGGCGCTGGCATCGCCGCTTTCGTAATAATGCACCCGGCCAGCCAGCACGATCACCGGCACGCCGTTCAAATGTCCCGCCACCAGTTCCTTGGCATGGCCGGAGACGCCGCCTGCGGGAAAGCCCGGTAACTCGCCATAGGGGATGCGCACCGCATCGCTCACCTCATCCGCCAGCCCACCCAGGCCGGAGCCGAGGATGATCGCGATACGCGGCAGCAGCCCATTCAGCCGGTCCACCAGCAGGTCGGTTGCGGGCATCATCCGAGAATGTCCGTCTCGAAGCTGAAGGGCAGAAGTTCTTCCATGGTCAGGGTCTTCTGAACGCCCGCCTCGTCGCAAAGGTAGATCCGGGTGTCGGCGCTGGCAAATTCCCGGATTTTCTGGCGGCAGCCGCCGCAGGGCGGGCAGAGCGCCAGCTTCTCGGCAATCACCGCAATTTCCCGGATTGTCTTGCCGCCACCCATGATCATGCAGCCGATGGCCGTCGGTTCGGCACACCAGCCCTGCGGGAAGGACAGGTTCTCGATATTGGCCCCGGTGTAGATCTTGCCGTCATCGGCGCGGATGGCGGCGCCCACCGGAAATTTGGAATAGGGCGCATGTGCCTTGGCCATGGCATCGCGGGCGGCTTCGAACAGATCATGCGCCATGGATCAACGCTCCTTCACATAGGGCACGCCGCCAGCCTTTGGCGGCTTGGCCGCGCCAATAAAGCCTGCCAGCAGAATACAAGTGAGAATATAGGGCAGGGCCTGGAAAATTTGCACAGGCACTTCGCCTATGCCCGGCACGGCCTTGCCCTGCATGAAATTGGCCAGCGCATCGAGAAAGCCGAACAGCAGGCAGGCAAACATCACCGGCACAGGCTTCCACTTGGCAAAGATCAGCGCGGCCAGTGCGATATAGCCCTTGCCCGCCGACATGTCCTTGATGAAGGCCGCGGACTGGGCAATGCCGAGATAGGTGCCGGAAAAACCGCAGAGCAGGCCCGCAACGATCACTGCTCGATAGCGTAGCCACTCCACGGAAATGCCTGCCGTATCCACTGCACCCGGATTTTCACCGACCGCCCGTAGCCGGAGCCCGAAGCGGGTGCGGTAGAGCACCCACCAGGACAGCGGCACGGCCAGAAAGGCCAGATAGGTGAGGATATTATTGCCGGAAATGACATTGACATAGAGCGGGCCGATGATCGGCACCTCGCGCATGGCGTCCACGCCCGGCAGGGTGATCGGTGAAAACCGGGCATCGCCGGAAAGCTGCGGGGTGCGGCCGCCCTGTCCGTACCAGGCCTGCCCCAGCACGGCGGTCAGGCCCGCAGCGACAAAATTCAGCGCCACGCCGGAAATGATCTGGTTGCCGCGATTGGTGATCGAGGCAAAGCCGTGAATGATCGAAAAGACGATGGAAACGCCGATGCCGCCGAGAAGCCCGGCCCAGGCCGAGCCGGTGAGATAGGCGACGACGGCAGCAGCAAAGGCTGAGGCCAGCATCTTGCCTTCGAGACCGATGTCGAAGATCCCGGCGCGTTCCGAAAACAGCCCGGCCAGCGCCGTGAAGATCAGCGGTATAGAAAGCCGCACGGTGGAGCCGAGGATGGAGACCAGCATGTCGAAATTTTCCATGATGCTGGCTCCTTACGATTTCTTGAACGACAGATAGAGGCGCACCAGCGCCGGTCGGAACATGAATTCCAGCGCGCCCGCAAAGAGAATGACGAGGCCCTGGATGACCACGATCATGTCGCGGGTAATATTGGGCATGTCGAAGGAAAGCTCCGCGCCCCCCTGGTAGAGAATGCCGAACAGAATGGCCGCAAGTACGATGCCGAGCGGATGGCTGCGGCCCATCAGCGAGACGGCAATGCCAACGAAGCCCGCGCCGCCCACGAATTCCACCTGCAAACGGGCCGATGCGCCCATCACCGGGTTGAGCGCCATCATGCCCGCCAACGCCCCGGAGAGCAGCATGGCGATGACGACGATGCGTGTATAGGAAATACCGGCATAGGAGGCCGCCGAGCGGGAAATGCCGAGCGTGCGCATTTCATAGCCCAGCTTGGTGCGCCAGATCAGCACCCACACCACCACGCACATGACGAGCGCGATGATGAAGGAGACGTTGAAGGGGGCCGCCCCTAGCTTCAGGCCGAACAGGGCCAGCAGCCAGTCCAGCTTCGGCAATTGCCCGCCCTCCAGGAAGGTGCGGGTTTCCGGCGCCATCTTGCCGGTGACGCGCAGCACATTGACCAGCAGATAGACCATCAGCGCCGAGCCGATGAAATTGAACATGATGGTGGTGATGACCACATGGCTGCCGCGTCTTGCCTGCAGCCAGGCCGGAATCAGCGCCCAGGCCGCACCGAACACCGCAGCGCCCAGCACGGCAAAGGGCATGGTGACATACCAGGGGCAGTAATGATCCAGCGCCAGCGCCACCAGCGCAGCACCCAGCCCGCCGACATAGGCCTGGCCTTCCGAGCCGATATTGAACAAACCGGCATGATAGGCGACCGCCACGGACAGGCCGGTGAAAATGAAATTGGTGGCATAAAACAGCGTGAAGCCGATGCCTTCACCCCGGCCAAGCGCGCCTTGCAGCAGCAGCACCAGCGCATCCCACGGATTTTCACCGATGATCCAGACGACGAGCCCGGAAATGAGAAAGGCGAGGATCAGGTTGATGAGCGGCAGCAGGCCGTAGGTGATCCAGTTCGGAAGGGGAATGGAAGCGGTGCTCATCAAAACCTCAAGCGGCAATACCGGCCATCATCAGGCCGAGCGTCTGTTCCGTGGCATCCGACGGCTTCTCGCCAACGATCCTGCCTGCAAACATCACCAGGATGCGGTCGGAGAGTGCGCGGATCTCATCCAGCTCCACCGAAACCAGCAGCAGCGCCTTGCCAGCGTCGCGCGTTTCCACGATGCGGCGGTGAATGAATTCGATGGCGCCGATGTCGACGCCGCGCGTCGGCTGGCCGATCACCAGCATTTTCGGATTGCGCTCGATTTCGCGGGCCACGACGATCTTCTGCTGGTTGCCGCCGGAGAAATTGGCGGTTTTCAGCCGGGCATTCGGCGGGCGGATGTCATATTTGGCGATTTCGACCTCGGCGGCGGCGCGGATGGCGACGGGATCGAGGAAGGGACCTTTGCCGTAGCGCTGATCCCGGTGATAGCCGAGAATGGCGTTCTGGCTTTCCTCGAAGGGCAGCACGAGGCCCATGTGGTGACGGTCTTCCGGAATATGGCCGATGCCCAGCCTGCGCAGCATGGCCGGATCGAGCCCCGAGACCTTCTGGCCTTCCAGCAGGATCTCGCCCGATACAGGCTTGCGGATACCGGTAATGGCCTCAAGCAACTCGCTCTGCCCGTTGCCGGCCACACCCGCAATGCCAACGATCTCGCCGGCGCGGATATCGAAGGAGACGTCATCCACCATGGTAACGCCGCGATTGTCCTTGACGGTCAGGTTGCGGACCGACAACAGAACCTCGCCCGGTTGGGCGGGCTTCTTGTCCACCCGCAGAAGAACCCGGCGGCCAACCATCAGCTCGGCCAGTTCCTCCACCGTAGTTTCCGCTGTCTTGCGGGTGGCGACGATCTCGCCGCGCCGCATGACGGAGACCGTATCGGTGATGGCCATGATCTCGCGCAGTTTATGGGTGATCAGAATGACCGTCTTGCCCTGATCGCGCAGCACGCCGAGGATCTTGAACAGGTGATCGGCCTCGGCAGGCGTCAGCACGCCGGTCGGTTCATCGAGGATCAGGATGTCCGCGCCGCGATAAAGGGCTTTGAGAATTTCGACGCGCTGTTGCAGGCCAACCGCCAGTTCCTCGATTACCGCATCGGGATCGACATCGAGGCCGTAATCCTTTTCGAGCTGCTTCAGCGAGGCGCGGGCCGCATCCGTGCCCCTGGCCAGCAATGCCCCGCCTTCGGCGCCCAGCATGATGTTTTCCAGCACGGTGAAGTTTTCGACCAGCATGAAGTGCTGGTGCACCATGCCAATGCCGGCCGCAATTGCCGCCTGGCTGTCCTTGATGGTGATGGTTTCGCCGCCCACTTTGATCGAGCCCTGGTCGGCCTGATAAAAGCCGTAGAGGATCGACATCAGCGTCGACTTTCCCGCGCCGTTTTCGCCGATGATCCCGTGAATGGACCCCTTGGAAACCGTCAGGTTGATGTTCTTGTTGGCGTGAACCGGACCGAATTTCTTGTCGATCCCGATCAGTTCAATCGCAGGCGCTTGAACCACGTCATAAGCTCCAGAAAATGCGGTGGGCCCATCAATCCATGGGGGAATTGCTGCGCTCCAATCCAAAAGCGCATCGCATGTTTTGGAGAGCGCCACAAGAGATCTGCCGCTCAAATGAGCAGCGGACAAATTTGAACAGCAAAGTCTCGACATGAAAAAGGGTGCGAAGCGAAAGACACCTCGCACCCTCTCAGACGTCTCAGCCCTTCGGGCAGGCGTTGTCGGTCATGTAGTCATGCACCTTGATCTTGCCGGCAATGATATCGGCCTTCGCCTTGTCGACGGCTGCCTTCATCTCGGCGGTGATCAGCGCCTTGTTGTTGTCGTCCATGGCGGGCATGACGCCTTCTTCCTTCACGCCCAGCGTCTGGATGCCGCCGGTGAACTTGCCGTTCTTGGTGTCCATGAAGGCGTTGTAGACGGCCAGATCGACGCGCTTGACCATGGAGGTCAGCACCGAGCCCGGATGCAGGTGGTTCTGATTGGAATCGACGCCGATCGAGAACTTCTTGTTATCGGCTGCCGTCTGCAGCGCGCCGAGACCAGACGCACCGGCTGCCGCATAGATCACGTCGGAGCCCTGGTCGATCTGGTTCTTGGTGAGTTCACCGGCGCGAACCGGGTCGTTCCAGGCAGCGCCCGTGGTGCCGACCATGTTCTGGAAGACTTCGATCTTCGGATTTGCAGCGCGTGCACCCTGCTCATAGCCGCATTCGAACTTGCGGATCAGCGGAATATCCATGCCGCCGACGAAGGAGACCTTGCCGCTCTTCGAGGCCATCCCGGCCAGAAGACCGACGAGGTAGGAGCCTTCCTCTTCCTTGAAGGTGACGGAGCGCACATTCGGCTTGTCAACGACGGAATCGACGATCACGAACTTGGTGTCCGGAAACTCGCCGGCCACCTTTTCCATTGCCGAGGTCCAGGCAAAGGACACGGCGACAACCGGGTTATAACCGCGCGAGGCGAAGTTGCGGATGGCCTGCTCGCCCTGCGTATCGCTGGTGGGCTCGAAATCCCGGAACTTGATGCCCGTCTCCTTGGAGAACTTCTCCGCGCCGTTTGCAGCCGCTTCGTTGAAGGACTTGTCGAACTTGCCGCCGGTGCCATAGACCAGGGCCGGCTGGAGATCGGCAGCGAGCGCCGTACCGGACATGGCGACCATGGCAAAAAGCGAAATAAGGGATTTCTTCATTGTGCAGCCCTAGTGTTGCTATTGATGTTCTTGAGCGGCCCGGCTGCTTTCAAAGCATCATGACGGGCGCGCCTGCCCCCTCTCAAGGATCTGGCTGGCGCGCATCCTTGCATGGCTTTGCGAAAAATTCACCAGATTTTTTTCATCCGGTAAATAATAGTAAACTCGCTGAATTTTCAGGCATAAAAGCTGAAAAATCAGACGCATCCGCATCGTTTATGCTGCTTTTCTAGCCGATCGGGCAGGCCACACCGGTGCCACGCAATCCACAATAACCATTGGGATTTTTCGCCAGATATTGCTGGTGATAGTCCTCGGCATAGTAAAATGGACCTGCGGGCGCGATCTCGGTGGTAATCTCCTGAGCATGGCCTGCCTTGCGCAGGGCGGCCTGGAACAGGTCGCGTGCAGCGGCTGCTTTTTCCAGATCGGCCTCGTCTTCGGCATAAATCGCCGAACGATAGGTCGTTCCGATATCATTGCCCTGCCGCATGCCCTGGGTCGGATCATGGGCCTCGAAGAACACCTTGAGCAGATGGTCGAGACTGGTCTGGCCGGGATCGTAGACCACTTTCACCACTTCCGTGTGGCCGGTGAGCCCGGTGCAGGTCTCTTCATAGGTCGGATTGGGCGTCAGGCCACCCTGATACCCGGCAGCCGTGACCCAGACGCCCTTCTGGTTCCATAAGAGCCGCTCCGCACCCCAGAAACAGCCCATGCCGAGAAAAATGGTTTTCATACCGTCGGGGTAGGGGCCTTTCAGGGGGCGGCCCGAGACATAATGCAGCTTGGCGGTTGCCAGCGGCTGGTCCCGCCCGGGCAGGGCGGTCTCGGCCGTCGGCATCACGGTCTTCTTGCTGAACAAGCGATCGAGCAACATGGTCATCTCCTTCTCGGCCTGCTTTTCAGGCCGGTTTGGCGGTCATTCACTTCTATATAGCTATCGCATTTCAAACGGCCATCTCACGGCCTGCGCAGGCAAATGTTCCAAGGAAAAACGCCTTGGCCAGTGCGTTCAGGCATCAGGCGGCAAACCGGCCAGCAGGCCGCGGCCGCCGGTATCCGGCCATCCAAAGCAGCAGCGCAAGGACGAGAAACACCGCGAAGCCCGGCTGCCGCAGCATGCCTGCCTCGATCACCATCCAGACTGGCTGACCAAGATAGGTTTCCGTCAGGCTTCGAAATGCCAAAAGCGAGGCGGTATCCACACTTTTCCAGAGAGACCCGAAGCTCGTCGTGATCATGCTCGAAGCGGCGACGGAGGCGATGGAATCGAAACTTGCGGTCAAAACGGCAAGGATCAGGAAGACAAGGCTGAAGGCGCGCAAGACAAACCGGATCATGTTTTCCTCCGCTGGCGAGGCTTGCAAAACAGGCTGACCCCCGTGCGGATCAGGCTCGCCGCTTCCTGACTTCGACCGGTAATATGGTGCAGGCTCCCCGTGCCCGGCAATAAGCCAGCTGTGAAAACTTCACGAGAGCCACAAAAAATCTTTCACAATCGCCTTGCGCGCTGACGAATCCTTGGTATATGTCCGCCCCGAACGGCCAAGTCGACTATCGCACTGGCTGCGACGGACAGGTGGCCGAGTGGTTTAAGGCGCACGCCTGGAACGCGTGTGTACGTGAAAGCGTACCGAGGGTTCGAATCCCTCCCTGTCCGCCATCTAAACCGCTTTTCAGCGTGTCTGAATAAAATTCCCCCGATGTTATAGTCTGGAGCAGGTGTCCGTGGGCGGCTGCATCGCCATGGGTCGGATCCGGGAAGATACGTGCCCCGGCCCGGGGGCTCAGGCGGGAGAATGTGCGCCAGGCGGCAGAAAGCGCGTTGACGAGGGCGTTCTTTCCGGGTATATGCCCGCCCACAGTTAGGAAAGCTTCTGCTTTTTCCGCGATTGCATCCCGAAATGCTGATGAGACGGGTCGCAACATATCCGGCGGCAGGCAGGGGTTTGGTTGATATTCAAGAGAGGCATCCATGGCCAATACAACGTCGGCAAAGAAGGCGACCCGCAAGATCGCTCGCCGCACCGCAATCAACAAGAGCCGCCGCTCGCGCGTTCGCAACTTCGTTCGCAAGGTGGAAGAAGCCATCGCATCCGGCGATGCGACGCTTGCTGCTGAAGCGCTCCGCGCTGCCCAGCCGGAACTGCATCGCGCCGCTTCCAAGGGCGTGCTGCATGCCAACACGGCGTCGCGGAAGATTTCGCGTCTGGCGAGCCGCGTAAAGGCTCTCGCAGCCTAAGACTGCTGCTTTTTCAGTTTGAACGTAATGAGCCTGGCTTATGCCGGGCTTTTTGCGTTTTCTAAAATTCAATGCAGCCATAGCGGGTTTTGACAAAACGGTGTCACGCGCGTGACAGAATTAAATAATTAAAATCAGTGACTTAGAGGAGGTCTTTCCATTTTGGGCAGGTTGCCTTAACGGCAGGTGGTGGCAATATGGAGTCAAGAGAATTTTTTATTTTCGACAATTCCGTGGCAGTCCTTCGTTTTGAAACAGAAAACTCCTTGATTCAAAAGAGATTCTTTTTTGTGTTTTTTCGGAGCTCAGATGTCCCGCCGCGAGTCAATGCCGGGCTCTTAATTTTAGGTAAAATTCATTATTGATCTCCGTCGATGATCCTGCCTAAATGACTTTCAAGAGAGGCGCGGACAAAGGCTCCAAACGAGAGTTGAAGCCAGACCCGAACGGCTCGTTGAGCCGGCCTTTTGAAGCGGGGCGGTTCAGTTCCGTTTTTTCATACATAAGTTGCTTTTTGCCCCCGGGCCCTCGGGCACGGGACGGTTAAGTTTTGGTCTGTTGGGATCTTTGCCTGCGAACCGGATGACGGACATATTTGTCTGGAATACGCGGGCGGGGCTGAATATTCCGGGGCACCCATGTTCCCGGAGGGGTGTGTGAGGTGGCTCCTGCGTCATTCCTCAAATCGAGATCGATTTGAGGGAGATCATGCAGCGGATGTAAAATGTTACAGTGGCCTGCCTTTGATAAAAGGCCAGGTTCTGTCGGCAGAAGGAGATTTTGGACGGTCTTCATAAACGAGGATGAAGGGCTGTTTCGAAAGACCTGCGGGAAAAGAGAACAGGTTTGCCGCAGGGGTGACCACGTCACCAAAGAGGGTCCGCTCTCCGAAAGGGAACAGAGAGGGCCTTAAAAAGATCGGGTATGGCAGGGATAATGCCGCACCGAAACGGATCTCCCGGAAAGCCTTGGCGACACGGGGGGCAAGAGAAGGTAGGGCCCTGGGGAGGTGTGCTGGTTTCCGGCAGTCCGAAGTCCAGGGGCATGTCATCGCTTCGCATCTGCGGGTGGTGAACGGGGGTCACATGTATCGTTCAGTTTCGGACGATGCCGGGAAAACGAGCGTCGGGCAGGTATGGCAGTTGCCCGGCATCTTAGGAAAAGTGGAAGGCGGCGATATGCAAATGAATATGGTGACGGCAAGTGCGGTAGCCGGTGGGGACGAGGCGCGCACGACGAAGCAGGCCGTTTGCCCTGATACGGCGGGAGAGACTTCCGAAATCATGCATGACGCGCTGTTCGAACGCTTTTGTGTGCGTTTGAAAGCCCAGGTCGGTGCTGATGTCTTCGCCAGCTGGTTTGGCCGGTTGAAGCTGCATTCGGCATCGAAGAGCGTGATCCGGCTTTCCGTGCCGACAACGTTTCTGAAGTCCTGGATCAACAATCGTTATCTGGATCTCATCACCACCATTCTTCAGGCTGAGGATCCAAGCATTCTGAAGGTGGAAATCCTCGTGCGCAGCGCCAGCCGCAATGGCCGCGTGGCCGGTGGCGAAGACCGCAGCACGGTGGCCGAAACGACGGCCCAGCCTGTGCAGCAGAAGCGCTCCGCTCCGCAATCGGCCACGCCGCTTGCCGCAGCCGCGCCTGCCATCGCCCAGCCACAGCGCCAGCCCGCTCAGGGCCCGCTCTTCGGCTCGCCGCTCGACAGCCGCTTCACCTTCGACGCCTTCATCGAAGGCGCCTCGAACCGGGTGGCCGTTGCCGCTGCCAAGACCATTGCCGAAGCCGGGGCCGGAGCCGTGCGCTTCAACCCGCTGTTCATCCATTCCTCCGTCGGTCTTGGAAAGACCCATCTGCTGCAAGCCATTGCCAACGCGGCGATCCAGAGCCCGCGGGCCCCGCGTGTCGTCTATCTGACGGCGGAATATTTCATGTGGCGCTTTGCCACCGCAATCCGCGACAATGATGCTTTGACGCTGAAGGACTCGCTGCGCAACATCGATCTCCTGATCATCGATGACATGCAGTTCCTCCAGGGCAAGACGATCCAGCACGAATTCTGTCACCTCCTGAACATGCTGCTCGATAGCGCCAAGCAGGTTGTGGTGGCCGCCGACCGCGCCCCATGGGAGCTGGAAAGCCTCGATCAACGTGTCCGCTCGCGCCTCCAGGGTGGCGTGGCCATTGAAATGGAAGCGCCGGATTATGAAATGCGCCTCGACATGCTGAAGGTGCGTCTGGGCAATGCCCGCCGGGAAGATCCGAGCCTCGATATCCCCGAGGATATTCTGGCGCATGTGGCGCGCAACGTTGCCAGCAGCGGCCGTGATCTCGAAGGTGCGTTCAACCAGCTGGTCTTCCGCCGCTCCTTCGAGGCAAACCTGACGGTCGATCGTGTGGATGAGCTTCTGGCGCATCTCGTCGGCTCTTCCGATCAGAAGCGTGTCCGGATCGAGGACATTCAGCGCATCGTGGCACGCCATTACAATGTCTCGCGGCAGGAACTGGTCTCGAACCGCCGCACGCGGGTCATCGTCAAGCCGCGTCAGATTGCGATGTATCTGTCCAAGACCATGACGCCGCGCTCCTTCCCGGAAATCGGACGTCGTTTTGGTGGACGTGACCATACCACCGTGCTGCACGCGGTGCGCAAGATCGAAGAGTTGATTGCCGGCGATCAGAAGCTTTCGCAGGAAATCGAACTGCTGCGCCGTCTGATCAACGAGTAATCAGGTGTCAAAAAAGGGCTCGGCTATGCCGGGCCCTTTTATTTTGCTCGGGTCAGGTTCGGGCGATGACGATAATTTCCGGGCTCTGTGTTGTGAAGACAGAGCCGTCCCACCAGCCAAGCAGATCGATCGTCCGAAATCCCGCTTCGTTGAAAAGGCGGCGAATGGTTTGGGCGGAGGCAAAGCGCAGACGGCTTTCACTGATGAAGGTTTTGCCGCTTTCGACCACTGTGAAGACGGCATCGAAGGTTACATGCTCGTCTTCCACCCGTTTCACCTCATAGAAGACTTCCACGCGTCCAGCATCTGCAATTTCGGCTGAGGACCGGGTTTTTTCCGGTGTCCAGTCTTGCCAGGCCTTTTGAAGAGGGTTGCGGCTTTCGATGATAATCGTGCCTTCCGGTGCCAGATGGCGGTGGATGGCCTTCAGGGCTGCATGTGTTTCCCGATCATCCTGAAAGACCTGAAACACATGGCCTGTCATGATCGCGAGGTCGAAGCGCCTTTCGCTTTGGAAATCTTCTGCTGTTGTCTGATGCCACTCGACCTTGTGAGCCCCGTCCTTTTGCCGGGCCACCGTCAACATGCCTGGAGCGGGGTCTATGCCGGTGACCTTATGGCCTTTAGCCGCAAGACGTAAGGTCACCGAGCCTGTGCCGCACCCGACATCCAGAATACGGCAGGGCTGTTTCGCAAAGTTCTCATAGAAAGCGCCATCCTCGCCATGATGGTTGAACGCGTCATAAAAACGCGCCATTTCAAAACGTGCGAAGGCGTCATCCACGGGCATCGCGCTCCTCCTCTTCGGTTGCTTACATGGAGGAGTATGGGATCAGCAGGCGAGATCGGCAACCACGGCGTCCAGCACCAGCATGCCCTTGGGCGTGCAGCGCAGACGGGAATTGCCAAGGCGTTCTATGAAACCGTGTTCCAGTAAAAACTGCTCGCGCACCGGATCGGGATCGCGGCCGGAAAGCTCCTGCCAGCGGGCGAGATCCACGCCTTCGCGCAGGCGCAGGCCCATCAGCAGCAATTCATCGGCCTGCTCGTCATTGCCCAGCAGGTCCTGGTCCACCATGCCGTGACCTTCAGCTTCCACCGCCTCCAGCCAGCGTTCCGGATTGCGTTCGGTGGCGGTCGCCAGTTTCTTGTGGGCCTGGCTCAGGCGGCCATGGGCGCCGGGGCCGATGCCGGCATAATCGCCATAGCGCCAATAGGTGAGGTTATGACGGCTTTCCGCGCCGGGTCTTGCGTGGTTGGAAACCTCGTAAGCCGGGAGCCCCTCGGAGGCTGTGATGTCCTGGGTTGCCTCGTAAAGCTCGGCGGCGCGGTCCTCATCCGGCGTGATGATCTTGCCAGCCTTGTGCAGGCCAAAAAAGGGCGTGCCTTCCTCAATGGTCAACTGGTAGAGCGACAGGTGATCCACGGCATAGGAGATCGCCTGCCGCAATTCCTGTTCCCAGGCCTCCACCGTCTGGTCCGGTCTGGCATAGATGAGATCGAAGGACATGCGCGGGAAAATCTCCCGTGCCAGACGCACCGCCTTCAGCGCATCCTCCACCGAATGCAGGCGGCCAAGGAATTTCAGGTCCCTGTCGTTCAAGGCCTGAACGCCGAGCGACACCCGGTTGACGCCCGCGGCGCGATAGCCGCGAAACCGCTCTGCCTCGACGCTGGTGGGGTTGGCCTCCATGGTGATTTCGATGCCGCGCGGCACGGTCCAGTGCCGGGCGATGCCGTCCAGAATGGTGCCCACCGTTGCCGGATCCATCAGCGACGGCGTGCCGCCGCCCATGAAGATGCTGGTCACGGTTTTCGGGCCGCTCAAGGCCCGCATGACCTCCATCTCCTTGAGGAAGGCAGCGGCGAAACGCGGCTGATCGATCTTCTGATGCCGGACATGGCTGTTGAAGTCGCAATAGGGGCATTTGGCCGCGCAGAAAGGCCAATGCACATAGATGCCGAAGCCAGGCTCGCCCGTATCCGGAAGCAGAAGGGAGGTGGGCTCGGCCATGAGCGGTCAGGCGTCCAGGCAGGTTTCAACGAAGATCTTGAAGGCGCGGGCGCGGTGCGACAGCGCCTGCGGCTGGCCGGGCTTCCAGCCGTGCTTTTCTTCCGATGTCATCTCACCGAAGGTGCGGTCATGGCCCTCAGGCTGGAAGATCGGGTCATAGCCAAAGCCTGCCGTGCCACGCGGGGCAGGGGCAATCACGCCCTCGACCTCGCCCCGGAACATTTCCGTATGGCCATCTGGCCAGGCGAGGCAAAGAACGCTGACGAAGCGCGCCGTGCGGGCCTCGGGCGTCAAGGCGCCCTTCTCTGCCAAGGCTTTTTCCACCTTGTCCATCGCCATGGCAAAATCGCGGCTGCCGTCCGGCCTTTCCGCCCAGTTGGCGGTGTAGACACCGGGGGCACCCTCCAGAGCATCGATTACCAGGCCGGAATCGTCCGACAGGGCCGGAAGGCCGGAGGCCTTGGCCGAGGCGAGCGCCTTGATCGCGGCATTGTCCTCGAAGGTCGTGCCGGTTTCCTCGGGCTCGATGAAGTTCAGTTCCTTGGCGGATTTCGCCGAAAACCCGAAGGGGCCGATCAGATCGGCAATCTCGGCGATTTTTCCGGCATTATGACTGGCCACGACAATGGTTTTGGTCTCAAGCTTGCGCATCTTCGTCCTCAATACCCCAGAGACGGGCCTCGGCACATTCCAGGCTGTTGCCCGCCGGATCGCGGAAATAGATCGAACGGGCGCTGTTCGGCCAGAAGAAATCGGCCTCGATCTCGACGCCAGCCTCCAGCAGTCGGGCTTTGACGCCCTCTATCTCCGCTGCCGCAACCCGAAAGCAGACATGGCCAGGCCCGCGCGCACCATGCGGCGGCACGGGAAGCGCGCCCTGCGGCGCGGGTTTTACCGTTTCCGCCGGGTTGAACACCAGCAACACACCCGGCCCGCAACGATAGAACACATGGCGCTCTGCCTCCCGCAGGATCTTTTCAAAGCCCAGCAGCCCGCCATAAAACCCCTCCGCCGCGTCGATATCGTCGACATAGATTGCGGTTTCCAGCACGGCTTCGAGGGGAAGGGCCATGGCTTACTCCTCTTTAACCCAAGGCTTGTTTCTGCAGGTCCACCAGGCTTGCAATGCCGTTGCGGGCAAGGTCGAGCAGCGTCAGGAACTCGTCCTGGCTGAAGGGCTTGCCTTCCGCCGTGCCCTGGATTTCAACGATGCCACCGGCACCCGTCATGACGAAATTGGCATCGGTTTCGGCTGCGGAATCCTCCAGATAATCGAGATCGATCACCGGCTGGGCGGCAAAGATGCCGCAGGAAATCGCGGCGACATGGTCCTTCAGCACGCGCTCCACCTTGACCATGTTGCGCGCTTCCATCCATTTCAGACAGTCGTGCAGGGCAAGCCAGGCGCCGGTGATGGAGGCCGTGCGGGTGCCGCCGTCCGCCTGCAAGACGTCGCAGTCGATCGAGATCTGGCGTTCGCCCAGCGCTTCCAGGTCGACGACGGCGCGCAGCGAACGGCCGATCAGCCGCTGGATTTCCAGCGTGCGGCCACCCTGCTTGCCGGAGGCGGCTTCGCGCTTCATGCGTTCGCCCGTGGCACGCGGCAGCATGCCGTATTCGGCGGTCACCCAGCCCTTGCCGGTATTGCGCAGCCATGGCGGGGTCTTGTCTTCCAGGCTTGCCGTGCACAGCACATGGGTGTCGCCGAACTTCACCAGGCAGGAGCCTTCCGCATGTTTGGACACATTGCGCTCGAAGCTCACCTTGCGCATCTGATCGGTTTTTCTGCCTGAAGGCCGCATTGTCTTCTCCCAAAAGCACAAGGGAGACATTTCCCTCCTGCATCAACACGACCGAAGCCAGGTGCCGTTTGGGTGCCAAGGCTTCGGGGATCTCTGCTGCCTTCTAAGGTCGCTTGGCGGCTTTTGCAAAGGAAAAGCCATGACGGGCACGGCACGCCGTTAAAATACCGTTGTTAAGCCGTTGCGGCGGGCTATATTATGAGAATTGAAACGGATCATCCGAAGGGCAGATGGGTAACAGCACGATCAGGGACGGCCAGATTTCCTCGGCACTGGACGAACGGTCCAGGGAAGTGTTTCGCCGCATCGTGGAAACTTATCTCGATTCCGGCGAGCCGCTGGGCTCGCGCAATCTGTCGCGCATCCTGCCGATGACGCTCTCGCCCGCCTCGGTGCGCAATGTGATGAGCGATCTGGAGGAACTGGGCCTTATCTATGCGCCGCATATCAGCGCCGGTCGCCTGCCAACCCAGATGGGCCTGCGCTTCTTCGTCGATGCCTTCATGCAGGTGGGCAATCTCTCGGAGGAGGAGCGGGGCTCGATCGAGCGGCAGATCCGCCCCAGCGAAGACGACCAGTCGATGGAGGGCGTGTTCAACGAGGCAAGCCGGATGCTATCCGGCCTGTCGCGCGGAGCGGGGCTGGTGATCGCCGCCAAGTCCGATCCGGTGTTGAAACATGTCGAATTCATCCGGCTCGAACCGACCAAGGCACTGGCCGTGCTGGTGGGCGAGCATAACCAGGTGGAAAACCGCATCATCGACTTGCCCGCAGGCGTCACCGCCTCGCAATTGACCGAGGCGGCCAATTTTCTCAACGCCCATCTGGCAGGCCAGACGCTGCATGAGGTGCGCAGTCAGCTGGAAAAGCTGAAAGGTCAGGTGGAGAGCGAACTGGATGAGCTTTCCCGCGATCTGGTGGAGCGCGGGCTTGCGGTCTGGTCGGGCGGCGAGGGGGAAAAACCGACGCGGCTGATCGTCCGCGGCCGGGCCAATCTGCTGGAGGGGCTGGCGGGCCTGGAGGATATAGACCGGCTGCGCCTGCTGTTCGACGATCTGGAGCGCAAGGAAAGCCTGATCGAGATCCTCAATCTCGCCGAAACCGGCCCCGGTGTGCGGATTTTCATCGGCTCGGAAAACAAGCTGTTTTCTCTCTCGGGCTCATCGCTGATCGTCGCGCCCTATCGCGACGGCGATGACCGCATCGTCGGTGCGGTCGGCGTGATCGGGCCGACGCGGCTCAACTATTCCCGCATCGTGCCGATGGTGGATTACACCGCCCAGCTCATGGCGCGGCTGTCACGCAAAGGCAGCTGATAGGGTTTTCCCGTGCATCTCTTGCATCGCGCGCTCTTGATTTTTGCCGGGCGAACGCTGATATCGGGCGCGGACAACACGCATTCCAAGCATACCGGAGAACGTCATGACCGACGACACAACCAAGAACGGACCTGACGCTGCTGCGGCTGACGCGCAGGCGCAAACCAAGACCGAAGCCCCCGAGGCAACTCCTGCTGTCGAGGAGCCGAAGGCCGAAACGCCCGATCCGCTGGCGGCGCTGCAGGCGGAGAACGCCGATCTGCGCGACCGTTTCCTGCGGCTTGCCGCCGATATGGATAATCTGCGCCGCCGCACCGACCGCGACGTCAAGGACGCCAAATCCTATGCCGTGACCAGCTTTGCCCGCGATATGCTGGCGGTTTCGGACAATCTGCGCCGCGCCATCGAGGCCGTGCCGGCGGAAGCCCGCGAGGCTGCCGAGGCTGGTCTGGCCGCGTTGATCGAGGGCGTGGAGATGACCGAGCGCCACATGCTCTCTACGCTTGAGCGTCACGGGGTGAAGAAAATCGAACCCGAGGGCCAGCGTTTCGACCCGAACTTCCATCAGGCCATGTTCGAGGTTCCGAACCCGAATGTGCCGAACAACACCGTGGTGCAGGTGGTGCAGGCCGGTTACACGATCGGCGACCGCGTCTTGCGCCCCGCCATGGTCGGTGTGGCCAAGGGTGGCCCGAAGGCCGATTCCGCCGCTGCGCAGGAAGAGACCAGCAAGGCGGAGTGATAGATTCGGGAGCGCTTCCGTGTTTCACCGAAGCGCTCTCATTCTTGGTTTTTCAGCCTATCTGAACGAAAAACCGTTGGCGCTTCTCTCGAAGGGGCAATACCTCTTGAGCGACATTTCTGATCAAGGAATGTCAGGCCATTTCCCGTTCGCGGGTTTCAAGCCGCCCCTGATCGGGTGTGAAGCCTGCAATATTCAGCCCGTCTTCACCCAGGATGACGGCACTACCGGCGGGAACCTCTACCCAGCTTTCGCTATTGTCGTCCAGGGGTTCCGAGACCAGGCAATAGCCGCCTTCAGCGCCCATCGGCCCGGCATAAAGGGTCGGGGCGAATTCGTCCGTAGAATAGCGCACGGCATAAAGGGTTGCGCCATCGGAAAAGGCGGCGGTGAAGCGCACGCGGGCCTCTCCGGTCATGTGGCGGCTGAGGCCTTCCACAAAGCCGATGGCTTCCGCCATGGCCGCCAGCGGGCGCTCCGCCATGCCGAACTGCATGGCGAGCAGGAACAGCAGTTCTGAATCGGTGGTGCCGTGACGCGCGTTGAAATGCGTATCGTCCAGCATGGCTTCCATGGAGCGGCGAATGCGGTCGAAATGATCGATCTGCCCATTGTGCATGAAGGACCAAGGGCCGAGCACGAAGGGATGGCAATTGTCGCGCCGGGTCGCGCCATGGGTGGCGGCCCGTACATGGGCCAGAAACAGCCGCGAGCGGATCTGCCGGGCAATGCTTTTCAAATTGCAATCGGACCACGCAGGCAAAACATCGCGAAAACGTCCGGGTTCCGCACGGTCGCCGTACCAGGCGAGACCAAAGCCATCGGCATTGGTGGAGGTCTTGGCGCGCGTGGCGCAGACGGATTGTTCAATCAGAGAGTGAGCAGGCGAAGACACCAACTCCTCGATGAAAAGCGGTTCTCCCCGATAGGCTGCCCAGCGACACATGTCTTGAAAAGCTCCAGTGACCGGCCCTGTTCGCAGCCGATAACACCATTGTTGATGGCAATTGATAACGAAGCATGAAGCTTCATGCCTTTCATGACAAATTTTTGACCAAGCGCACAATCACATTTCGCAGCGCAATATTTCGCTGTGTGAAGCGCCTTGGCAAAGCAGGGGATTTCGGCGGGC
This sequence comes from Allorhizobium paknamense, assembly GCF_030815125.1. Taxonomy (GTDB): domain Bacteria; phylum Pseudomonadota; class Alphaproteobacteria; order Rhizobiales; family Rhizobiaceae; genus Allorhizobium; species Allorhizobium paknamense. The sequence continues at coordinate 173,551 of NZ_JAUSWH010000004.1, read as the reverse complement.
TCAATCGCCGCTATGACGGGCATACCAGGCGGCGCAAAGGGCGGATACCGTAATCATCACCGTCAGGAACAGGCCGAACATCATTTCGATTTCCATGGCGCTACCCTCATATGGAGCAAGGATTTCAGGGTAACGCGCAAAAGTTACAGAAGTTTCACCGAAGTGTCACCGAAGCGCCGTGGACCTGTCGCAGTCCGGTGCAAGAGGTTTCGCTTAGGATCATTCCATGCTTCGATGAAACACGGAATGATCCCAGCTTTTTGTTTCTACGTATTTCCGGAGGGAAAACCGGTTTCCACTTTTCCTGGAAATACTAGAAAGCCTTGCCTCCAAGCCTTGCCATGCGACAAGGGGCTGGAGGACAATGCAGCCCTCCGAAGCGATTCCAGGATCCTGCCCTTGCGCTATGCCCTCTATTTCACCCCTCCGGCCGACGATGTCCTGACCATGGCCGCCGCCCGCTGGCTGGGCCGGGATGCCTTTGCGGGCAATACCTTGCCGCAGCCCGAAATCCCCGGCTTTTCGCCCGAGGAATTTGCCGCTCTGACCGCCGATCCGCGCCGCTATGGTTTTCACGCGACGTTGAAGGCACCCTTTGCCCTGCGGGAGGGCCGGACGGAAGAGGCATTGCTGGATGCCTTTGCCGAATTTTGCGCGAATAATGCGCCGCTGACCGTGCCGTCCGTGCGGGTCGATCAGCTTGGCCCCTTTTTCGCGCTGGTGCCTTCGGCTCTCTACGCGGATCTGCAGACGTTTGCGGCCCGCATTGTCGAGGCTTTCGACCCCTTCCGGGCACCGTTGAGCGAGGCCGACCGGGCGCGGCGCAAGCCGGAAAGGCTGTCTGAAACCGAGCGCGCCTTGCTGGACCGCTGGGGCTATCCCTATGTCATGGACGCCTTCCGTTTTCACATGACGCTGACGGGGCCGGTGCCCGAGGCTCAGGCCCCCGCGATGGCGGCAGCGACGTCCAAAGCGTTTCATCCCTTCATTGACAGGCCGCTTGAAATTTCCGGCCTTGGACTTTTTCAGGAGCCGTCGCCCGGCGCGGCGTTTACCCTTCACACGTGGCTGCCCCTTCAGGGCAAACGAGGTTGACCATGTCGCAGGAAACAGTTTTCAACAATGCCACCGTCGTTCTGGAAAACGGCGTGCTGCTGAATGGCGCGGTGGTGGTCCGGGACGGGCTGATCGCCGAGGTTTCCGAAGGGCCGAGCCGGGTGGGTGAGGATTTCGGCGGCGATTACCTGATCCCCGGACTGGTGGAACTGCATACCGACCATCTGGAAAGCCACTATTCGCCGCGTCCCGGCGTGCGCTGGAACAAGACGGCGGCCATCCAGGCCCATGATGCGCAAGTGGCCGCCTCCGGTATCACCACGGTTTTCGATTGCCTGCGCATGGGCTCGGATGAAGATGGCGGTTTCGAAAAGGGCGAGATGCGCGAGATGGCGGACGCCATCCAGGCCGCCGAGCGCGACAACCGCCTGCGCGCCGAGCATCTTTTGCATCTGCGTTGCGAAGTGGCCTCCGACAATGTGATGGATCATTTTGCCGATTTCGAGCAGGATCCGCATGTGCGGCTGGTGTCGATGATGGACCATTCCCCGGGCCAGCGTCAGTTCCAGACCATGGAGCAATACACGCTCTACTACAAGACCAAGCGCGGCCTGACGGATGAGCAGTTCGCCCGCTTCGTGGCATCACGCCTGGCGCTGTCGGAGCGCTATGCCGCCCGCCATCGCGATGAACTGGCGAAAATCTGCGCCGCGCGCGGCATCACCGTCGCCAGCCATGACGATGCCACGCTAGAGCATGTGGAAGAGGCCAAGGGCCACGGCGTGAAGCTGGCCGAATTTCCAACCAGCCTCGAGGCGGCGGATGCCTCGCACAAGGCCGGCATGAGCGTGCTGATGGGCGCGCCGAACGTGGTGCGCGGCGGCTCGCATTCCGGTAACATCGCAGCCGCCGACCTTGCCGAACGCGGCGTGCTGGATGTTCTGTCATCCGATTATATTCCCTTCAGCCTGCTTTATGCGCCCTTCATGCTGGCGGACCGCTTCGAGGGTATCCACCTGCCGCAGGCGCTGTCCATGGTCACGGCCACGCCCGCCCGCACCGTGGGGCTGGATGATCGAGGCCGGATCGCGCCCGGCCTGCGCGCCGATCTCGTGCGGGTGCGTCGCGACCACGGGGTGCCGGTGGTGCGCTCCGTCTGGCGGCAGGGGCAGCGGGTGGTGTGATGAGCCTCATCCCAGCCGGGACATCCCGACAGCCGCAGGCCGCAACCGGCTGTCTCATTGCCGTGGTGGGGCCTTCGGGGGCGGGCAAGGACAGCCTGATCGATTTCGCCAGACGGCATTTTGCGGGGCAGGACGGCGTGCATTTTGCCCGCCGGATCATCACCCGTGACGCCCAGGCCGGTGGGGAAGACCACCAGCCTGCCACGCCGGAAGAATTCGAGGCATGGCGTGCGACAGGCCGCTTTGCCGTGGACTGGCAGGCGCATGGACTATGCTATGGCATTCCGGCAGACGTCTGCGGCCTGCTCGGCCAGGGCCAGGTGGTGATCGCCAACGGTTCCCGTTCAGTCCTGCCGCGCTTTGCGGACGCCTTTGGGTGTCTGCTGGTGGTGAATGTCACCGCCAGACCCGAGGTGCTGGCCGACCGCCTGGAAGCGCGCGGCCGCGAAAGCCGCGAGGATATTCTGGCGCGGCTGGCGCGAAGCTCGCTGGCCATTCGCGGGGATTATCATGTGGTGGAGATAGACAATTCCGGCCTGCTGGAAGAGGCTGGCCGGAAATTTGTGGCGGTGATCGAGGATCAGTTGCTGCGGTGATCGGTAGGTGAGCGCATTTTCAGGAGAACCGGTTTCGGCTTTCCCTGGAAATGCTCTAATGCGCCTCGTCCCAATTGTTCGCGGCCCGGGCATCCACTTTGAGCGGCACGCGCATGGCAACGGCTGGCATGGCCGCCTGTTCCATGGTGGCGGTGATCACGGGCATGGCCGCGTCCACGGCATCATCCTCCACTTCGAAGATCAATTCGTCATGCACCTGCAGCAGCATGCGCACGCGCTCGGAAAGGCCGGCCTTTTCCAGGGCAGGCTCGATCTGGATCATCGCACGGCGGATGATATCCGCCGCCGAGCCCTGGATCGGCGCATTGATGGCGGCCCGCTCATTGAAGGCGCGCATGGACGGGTTTGAGGACTTGATCTCCGGATAATGGGCGCGGCGGCCGAAAATGGTTTCCACATAGCCGTGCTCGCGGGCAAAGGCCTTGGTGTTTTCCATATAGTCGCGAATGCCGGGGAAGCGCTCGAAATAGCGCTTGATATAGTCCCCCGCTTCCGAGCGCTCGATGCTGAGCTGGTTGGCGAGGCCAAAGGCGGAAATGCCGTAGATAATGCCGAAATTGATTGCCTTGGCGCGGCGGCGCACTTCGGAAGGCATGCCCTCCACCGGAACGCCGAACATTTCCGAGGCGGTCATCGCATGAATATCGACGCCATCGGCAAAGGCCTGGCGAAGCTGCGGGATCTCCGCCACATGGGCCAGCACGCGAAGTTCGATCTGGCTGTAATCGGCAGACAGCAGCTTGTGGCCCGGCGTCGAGATGAAAGCGGTGCGGATCTTTCGCCCTTCCGCCGTGCGCACGGGAATATTCTGGAGATTGGGCTCAGAGGAGGAAAGCCGCCCCGTGGTGGTGGAGGCGAGCGAATAGCTGGTATGGACCCGCTTTGTCTGAGGGTGCACATAGCCGGGCAGGGCATCGGTATAGGTGGATTTCAGCTTGGTCAGCTGGCGCCAGTCAACAATCTTGCGCGGCAGAGGTGCGCCCTGGGCGGCGAGATCTTCCAGCACCTGCGCCGAGGTGGACCATTGGCCGGTCTTGGTTTTCGAGCCGCCGGGCAGGCCCATCTTGCCGAAGAGAATATCGCCGAGCTGTTTGGGGGAGCCGACGTTGAAACGCTCTCCCGCCAGTTCGTAGATCTCGTCCTCGAAGGCGGCAGCCTTCTGGGCCAGTTCGCCGGAAAGGCGCGACAGGATCTGCCGGTCGATGGTGATGCCACGCGCTTCCATATGCGCCAGAACCGGCACCAGCGGCCGTTCCAGCCGTTCATAAACCCGCGTCAGACCCATGGCCGCCAGGCGCGGCTTCATCACCAGCCACAGGCGCAGCGTCACATCCGCATCTTCTGCGGCATAGGCGGTGGCCTTGTCGATATCCACCAGATCAAAGGTGACGGCGCCCTTGCCGGAACCGGCAACCTCCTTATAGGTAATCGGTGTATGGCCAAGCCAGCGTTCGGAGAGCGCGTCCATGCCATGGGTGCCCTGGCCGGCTTCCAGCACATAGGAAATGAGCATGGTATCGTCGAAGCTCTTCAACGTGATGCCGTAGCGCTTCATGACGAGGTAATCATATTTCAGGTTCTGCGCCACCTTGAGAACGGCCGGGTCTTCCAGCAGCCCTTTCAGGGCGGCCAGCGCGTCCGCCATCGGAATCTGGCCTTCCGCATGGCCGCCACCCAGAAGATCGCCATGGCCGGTGCGGTGGCCAAGCGGGATATAGGCGGCCTTGATGGCCGATGCGCCCGGGGTGGAGCTGTTGTCCTGCAGCGCCAGCGAAAAGCCGACAAGCTCCGCCTGCATGGGGTCGAGCGAATTGGTTTCCGTATCGAAGGCGACGAGGCCGCTTTCCCGGGCTTCCGAGAGCCAGAGCGTGAGGGTCGGCAGGTCGCGGATCGTCACGTAGCGGCTGCGGTCGATCTCCTTGCCGCCGAAGGCCTCCAGCCGGGCGGCGGCAAGATCATCCGGTTTGGTGCCATCGGTTTTTCCGGGCGTGCTGGCCAAGGGTGCGGGCGAGACGGCGGCGGACGATGCCTGAGGCTCCGCGCCCGGATCGAGGTCCGGCCCATGGGCGGCCTCTCCCCATTCCACCACCAGCGTGGCGGGGGCAATGGCGCTTGCATCGCAATCGCAGGCCTCCGCCACCCGGCGGGTAAGGCTGGTGAACTCCATGGCCTTCAGGAAGGCGATGAGCTTCGGCCCGTCCTGCTTTTCCAGCATCAGTGCATCGAGCGGCATGTCCAGCGGCACATCGGTGCGCAGCGTGACGAGTTGCCGGGAAATCTGCACCAGATTCCGGCCCGCCAGAATGTTTTCCCGGCGCTTGGCCTGCTTGATCTCCTCTGCACGGGCGAGCAGCGTATCGAGATCGCCATATTCTTCCAGGAGCTGGGCGGCGGTCTTCGGGCCAATCCCGGGAATGCCGGGAATATTGTCGGTGCTGTCGCCGGTCAGCGATTGCAGGTCGATCATCTTTTCCGGCGGCACACCCCATTTCTCGATCACTTCGGGAATGCCGATCTGCTTGTCCTTCATGCTGTCATACATATGGACATTGGGCGTCACCAACTGCATCAGGTCCTTGTCGGAGGAGACGATGGTGACATCCGCGCCGATCGCTTCCGCCGCGCGGGCATAGGTGGCGATGATATCATCGGCCTCGAAGCCTTCGGTCTCGATGCAGGGCAGATTGAAGGCGCGGGTGGCCTGGCGGATCAAACCGAACTGCGGCACCAGATCTTCCGGCGGTGCCGAGCGGTTGGCCTTGTATTCGGGATAGATGTCCTTGCGGAATGTCTTCGACGAGTAATCGAAGATCACCGCCAGATGGCTGGGCGTGACGCCGACAGAGGTATCGCGCGCATCGGTCAACAGCTTCCATAGCATGTTGCAGAAGCCCGAAACCGCGCCCACCGGCAGGCCATCGGATTTGCGGGTCAGGGCCGGAAGCGCGTGAAAGGCCCGGAAGATGAAGCCGGAGCCGTCGACAAGAAAGAGATGATCGCCTTTTTTCATGGTCACAGGGATACAGTATCGGATGGAAAAGTGGAAACCGGTTTTCCGATCATCCGCTGCAAAAACCTTGGCCCCGGAAACCTTGGCCCCGGAAACCTTGGCGCTGCAAAAACCGTCGCGATGACATCCTTGCCCGCCGGGCGCAAGGATGTGGACTGCCTGTGGTGGATCGATCGCCACCGGGGCCACCTTGCGAGATTCGGCGGCGGCTTAAAGATCGGCGGAAATTTTTCTGCAAAAAATTCGTTTTGAAGGGGATGGAATCGGGCGTCCGAGGCCCGGAAATCATGGCGATATGCAGAAAGTGATGATTTTTCGCTGTCATCACGAAAAGCTTACCGCATTGTAATCTAACCTCCCTTGAAAAGACACATTTGGGGGCGCATTTACTAATCACCGGCGCAACGAGAGCGTCGCGGTCTGACAGTCGGCTCGTCCCCCGCCGCTTCAGACTTGAGGACAAAGGCCTTATCCCCCTCTCCGGGCCTTTGTCCACCTTTTAAGAAAGTCGTCACGGCGCCGCCTCCTGCCGTGACGACTTTTTTGTTTGATAAACCATCAGGCCGCCGCAGACAGGCGTTCCGCAGGAATGCGGTAGGAAATCGCTTCGGCCAGATGCATGCGGCTCAAGGTTTCCTTGCCGTCGAGATCCGCAAGGGTACGTGCCACTTTCAGAACGCGATGATAGGCACGCGCCGAGAATTTGAACTTTTCCGCAGCATCCCTGAGCAATTGCAGGCCCGCCGCATCGGGCGCGGCGATCTTTTCGATCAGCGCTGTAGAGCAGGCGGCATTGGTGGACACCCCGGTCGCGCCGAGAGCCAGAAGCCGGTCCAGCTGTCTTTGCCGGGCGCGTGCCACGCGTTGGGCGACATCGGCGCTTCTTTCCGCCGCCATCGGCTTGATCAGATCGATCGCGGAGACGGCGGGAACGTCGATGCGAATATCGATACGGTCCATCAGCGGCCCGGAAATGCGGGCCTGATAATCGCTAACGCAGCGCGGCCCGCGGGCGCAGCTATGGCCGGGTTCGCCCGCCATGCCGCAGCGGCAGGGGTTCATGGCCGCGACCAGCTGGAATTTCGCCGGATAGGAGACACGGTGATTGGCCCGCGCAATGATGCATTCGCCGGTCTCCAGCGGCTGACGGAGCGCATCCAGCACCTGGGGCGTGAATTCGGGAAACTCATCCAGGAAAAGCACGCCATGATGCGCCAGCGAAGCCTCGCCCGGTTTGGCGCGCATGCCGCCGCCCACCAGCGCTGCCATGGTGGCGGAATGATGCGGAGTGCGAAACGGCCGCCGGTCGGACAGCCGCCCGCCGGAAAGCTGGCCGGCAATGGAGTGGACCATGGAGACTTCCAGCAGTTCCGCCGGGGCCAGCGGCGGCAGGATGGAGGGCAGGCGCGCGGCCAGCATCGATTTTCCCGATCCCGGCGGGCCGACCATAAGCAGGTTATGGCCGCCGGCGGCAGCCACCTCCAGTGCCCGTTTGGCGCTTTCCTGGCCCTTGATGTCGGCAAGGTCCGGCAGGTTGCCGGGCAACATCCGCGAGGCGGGCTGCGGACGGCTCAGAACCTGGGTGCCGCGAAAATGATTGGCCAGCGCAATCAGGCTGCGGGGGGCGAGAATGTCGATCTCCGACCCGGCCCAGGCCGCTTCCGGCCCGCAATCGGCGGGGCAGATCAGGCCCTTATCGAGAGCATTGGCGGCCATGGCGGCGGGCAAGGCGCCCGCCACGGCGGCAATCGTGCCATCCAGGTTGAGTTCGCCGATCACCAGATAGCCGGAGAGCGCATCCGCCGGGATCGCCTCCAGCGCGGCCATCAGGCCAAGGGCGATGGCAAGATCGAAATGCGAGCCTTCCTTCGGCAGGTCGGCGGGCGCGAGATTGATGGTCACGCGTTTGGGCGGCAGCGCCAGCCCGGACGCATGCAGTGCCGCCTGCACCCGCTCCCGGCTCTCGGCCACTGCCTTGTCGGGCAGGCCGACGATCTGCATGCCGATCTTGCCGGGGGCCACCATGACCTGAACATCCACCGGCACGCCTTCAATGCCCTGAAAGGCCACCGTACTTACCCGCGCCACCATGTCGTTCCCCAGCCCTGTTTTCAGATCGCGTTCAACGCCTCGCAACCCCTGCGAGAGATGGCAACCATGCCACGAAAAAATCGGAAGAACAAGAACAAGAGTGGAACAAAATTGACCTGAATGCGAGGAAAAGTTGCATCAGGTTGTAAAATCGAAACAAAATGGGGACGAAGGGAGAAAGAGAGGAGATCACCGATATGTGCAGCCTTTTTGCTGAAGAAATTCCTAGGGTCGGGTACCCCTTTGCATTGACGGGTTTTCCAAGTATTTCGGTAAGCAATCATGTAATGATTCCGTCATAAAACGTTCAACTCACTGTCATCTTGGCTCACTAATGGCTTGGCTCACCCCAGTTCCGGTGGAGAGGATCAAACCATGTTCAAGAAGCTTTCGATGGCGGCGCTTGCCGTGAGCGTATCGGCCACCTCGTCTTTTGCGGCCACCAATATTACCTGGTGGCACGGCATGGGCGGGCGCAATGGCGAGGTGATCAACGAGGTTGCCCAGAAGTTCAACGCCGCCCAGAGCGAATGCGCCCTGACGCCCACCTCCAAGGGTTCCTATGAAGAGGCCCTGGCCGCCGGGATCGCTGCCTTCCGTTCTGGCCAGCAGCCGAACATTCTCCAGGTTTTCGATGCTGGTGCCGCCACGATCATCAATGCCAAGGGCGCGGTCATTCCGGCGGAAGACCTGATCACCAAAGCCGGCTACAAATTTGACCGCGATGCCTTCATCGAAGGCGTGAAGTATTTCTATGCGGACAACACCGGCAAGTTTGTCGGCATGCCGTTCAATTCCTCGGCGCCGATCATGTATATCAACACCGATGCCCTGAAGAAGGCCGGTGTGGAGGCGCCGAAGACCTGGGAAGACTTCGAGAAGATTGCGCCGAAGCTGAAGGAAGCCGGCTATATTCCGCTCGTTCAGTCGCAGCTGACCTGGCAGTTCACCGAGAATTTCTTCTCGCGCAACAATATCCAGTTCGCGTCCAACAACAACGGCTATGACAGCATCAAGGACACGGTCATCAACGTCACCGATCCGAACCATGTCATGATGTATGAAAAGCTGAAGGCCTGGAAGGATCAGGGCTATTTCGGCTATTACGGTGCTGCCTGGAACGATAACCAGAAGGTGTTCGAAGACGGCAAGGCTGCGCTCTGGATCGGCTCCTCCGGCTCCTTCGGCGGGCTGAAGAAGACGGCGACCGTTCCCTTCTCGGCGGATTTCCTGCCCTATTGGGGCTCCATCAAGGGTGCGGGCGTGCATTCCTTCATCGGCGGCGCGGCGCTCTTTGCCATGTCGGGCAAGTCGGATGCCGAAAACAAGTGCACCGCTGCCTTCTTCAACTTCCTGACCTCGCCGGACATCCAGAAGTTCTACCACCAGTCCACCGGCTATGTGGCCATCACCAAGGCTGCCTACGAACTGGCCAAGAAGGAAGGCTACTACGACAAGGAGCCGGTGGCCGAGGTCGGCATCAAGCAGCTGTCGCTGCCGGGCGGCGAGTGGGACAAGGGCTACCGCATGGGCTTCTACCCGCAGATCCGTTCCGTGATGGAGCGTGAATACAACAAGATCTTCTCCGGCGAGACCACGCCGAAGGCCGCCATGGAAACGATCAAGAAGGAAGCCGACGAGCTTCTGGCCCGCTTCGCCAAGACCGCCGGCTGATCGCCTGTCCTGATACCCTCATGACCCGGAGGCGCCAAGCCGCGCCTCCGGGATCCTCCATAAGGAAAAGGCCATGAAGCGCGTTCAGTTCGAATCGAAATTCCTGCCCTATCTGTTTCTGCTGCCGCAGCTTTGCATTGTCGTCGTCTTTTTCTACTGGCCGGCGGCGCAGGCCATCCGTTCGTCTTTCTTCATCGAGGACCCTTTCGGATTCGGTTCGACCTTTGCCGGTCTTTCCAACTACACCGATATGCTCGCCTCATCCGAATACCAGCGCATCGCGCTCTTTACAGTGTGTTTCAGCGTGATCGTCACCTTTCTGGTGCTGGCCATCGGGCTGACGCTGGCGGTCAAGGCGGATGCGGTGATCCGGGGCCAATCCACCTACAAGACCATCCTGATCGTGGTCTATGCCATTGCGCCGCCGGTGGCGGGACTGATCGGCTCCATGCTGTTCGATCAGCATATCGGCCCCTTCGTGAAACTGGTCGCCCTGTTCGGCTGGGACATGAAGCTCGGGCTCAATTATTTCGACACGGCCTTTGCCATGGTGGTGATCGCGGTGTGGAACCAGATTCCCTATAATTTCATCTTCTTCCTGTCCGGCTTGCAGAGCATTCCGGCCTCGGTGCGGGAGGCGGCGGTTCTCGATTGCCGCTCTGGTCCACGCCGTTTCTTTACGGTCATCCTGCCGCTCCTCACCCCCACGGCCTTCTTTTTGCTGGTCATCAACATGACCTATTCGCTGTTCGACACCTTCGGGGTGATCGACGTGATCGTGAAGGACAAGCCCGCCGATAACCCCATCACCCTGGTCTATAAGGTCTATACCGATGGTTTCCGGGGCAATGACCTCGGCTCCTCCTCGGCGCAATCGGTCATTCTGATGATCGTCGTTATGGTGCTGACCATGATCCAGTTCCGCTTCATCGAGCGCCGCGTTCATTACGGTTGATGCCATGTACAAGACGAAATTCTTCGACCATCTCATTCTGATCGTCGGCTGCCTGCTGATGTTGTCGCCGATCATCGTGGCCTTCACCACCTCGACCCATACGGCGGCGGAAATCCACCAGAAGGGGCTGATGCTGACCCCCGGCGGCCATTTCACCGAAACCTACAGCAAGGTGCTGTTTGCCCAGACCGGCTTCAACGGAACGGTGACGGGGCTCAGCATGATGCTGAATTCGTTGATCCTGGGCTTGGGCTTTGCCATCGGCAAGATCGTGCTGTCGATGATGGCGGCCTATGCCATCGTCTATTTCCGCTTCCGCTTTGCAACGCTTGCCTTCTGGATGATCTTCACCACGCTGCTTCTGCCGCTCGAAGTGCGCATCATGCCCTCCTATCAGGTGATGAGCGAGTTGCACCTGCTCAACACCTATACCGGGCTCATTCTGCCATTGCTGGCCTCTGCCACCGGCACCTTTTTCTTCCGGCAGTTCTTCAAGTCGGTACCGGAGGAATTGCTGGAGGCGGCCCGCATCGATGGCGCAGGCCCCTTCAAGTTCTTCATCGACATCCTGATCCCGCTGTCGCGCACCATGATCGCCGCCGTCTTCATCATCATGTTCGTTTATGGCTGGAACCAGTATCTTTGGCCCATGCTGATGACCACGGATGAAAGCTTCTTCACCCTGATGCGCGGCATCAAGCAGATCCTGCAGGTCTGGGTCGGCGCGCAGATCCCCGATTACAACGAAGCCTTTGCCATGGCCGTGCTGGCGCTCTTGCCGCCCGTGCTGATCGTGGTGGTGTTCCAGAGCTGGTTCATCAAGGGCCTCACCGAAACCGACAAGTAAGGAGCCGGTCATGGCATCCATCGACATCAACCAGGTCTCGAAACTCTATGATGGTGGCGTCAAGGCCGTCAGCGGCGTCGATATCCAGATCAACGACGGCGAATTCATCGTGCTGGTCGGCCCCTCCGGTTGCGGCAAGTCCACGCTGCTGCGCATGGTGGCGGGGCTGGAAAGCATTTCCGAAGGCACGGTGCGCATCGGCGACCGGGTGGTCAACACCGTCGAGCCCGCCGACCGGGATATCGCCATGGTCTTCCAGAATTACGCGCTCTATCCGCATATGACGGTGCGGCAGAACATGGCCTATGGGCTGAAGAACCGGAAGACGCCAAAGGCGGAGATCGAGGCGCGTGTGGCGGAAGCCGCCCGCATGCTGGAACTCGAACCCTATCTGGACCGCAAGCCGCGCGCGCTCTCGGGCGGCCAGCGCCAGCGTGTCGCCATGGGCCGCGCCATTGTGCGCAAGCCTGCCGCCTTCCTGTTCGATGAGCCGCTGTCAAACCTCGATGCCAAGCTGCGCGTCTCCATGCGGGGTGAAATCCGCAAGCTGCAACGGCGTCTGGGCACGACATCGCTTTACGTCACCCATGACCAGTTGGAAGCGATGACGCTGGCCGACCGGCTGGTGGTGCTGAGCGGCGGGCGCATCGAGCAGATCGGCACGCCGCTTCAGGTCTATCACCGTCCGGCCACCACCTTCGTGGCGAGCTTCATCGGCTCCCCGGCCATGAACCTGATCAAGGGCCGCATCGAGGGCAATCGCCTGTCGATCTGGCCGACCAGCCTGACCTTTCCGACCGACCCCAACCATTCCGGCGAAGTCACCATCGGTCTTCGGGCCGAAGATCTGTTCGAGGCGCGCGACGGCCTGCCGCGCCTGCCTTTCCGTCTGGATTATGTCGAGGAACTCGGTGCGACGCGCCTCGTCCATGGCCGCATCGGCACGCAGGCGCTGACAGCCTCGCTGCCGGTGGAGGCAGAGCTTGCCGACGAGATGGTACTGAGCTTCGAGCCGCGGAAGATGCATTTCTTCGACCGTGACGGACGGCGTTTCGATCCTGCTGTTCCGGGTGTCGATCTTGCCGTGGCGGAAAGCCTTCTGGATGGTGGCGTCTCCATCGCTTAAAATGCAGGATCGGGTATTAACCTGACGAAAAGCCGTCCCCTGTAGGTTCAACAGGATTACTGGGGGACGTCATGCCGATCAAATTGCTTCTTGCCGGGCTGCTGCTTGTTGCGCCACGGCGTCAGGTGGAAAAGGCCATTGTTTCTGCTCCGGCCAACCGGCTGGAGATGAAGCCTGCGCCGATCAATCCGGACTGGATCATCGATGGCAATCCGCAGGCGCGGGTGGGAGACCATTCCCGCAGCGATGACGAGGCGGGCACGACGGCGGTGTGGGAATGCACCGCCGGCACCTTCCGCTGGTATTTCGGCTGGGACGAGACGGTCGTCATCCAGGAAGGCGCGGTGGAGGTGACGGGTGAGGATGGCGAGAGGCGGCTTTTGACCGCCGGTGACATCGCCTATTTCAAGGGTGGAACCTGGGCGACGTGGCGCATCGAGCGCTATGTGCGCAAGATCGCCTTTCTGCGCAAACCCTTCCCCGAGCCGCTGGCAACGCTTTACCAGCTGCGCAATGCGTTGCGTGCGGGGCAGAGACGCGGCCTTTAGGGCATAATCCGACCGGAGTGAAACGAGGATCGAAAAGCCCTCTGACATATAAAGCAAAGTCAGAATGCATCCTTGAAATGCTGGGGCCAGCGCCCCGGCAAGACGACGACGATGTCGCAGCGGATGGAAAGCCTGTGAGCATCGCTGCGTCTGGATAGCCAGGCATCACCGGCGGCACGGATGCGGCGCTGGCTGTCATGGCTTACCGCATCCACGCCCAGCCGTTCCGAGGCGCGGGCCTTGACCTCCACCAGCACGATCAGATCGCCCTTGCGGGCAATGATATCCACCTCGCCGAAGCGGTTGCGATGGCGCAGCGCCAGAATGCGGTGGCCCTTCAGCAGCAGGAAGAGCACGGCCAGCCATTCGGCGAGACGGCCCCGCCGCTCGGCCTGTTTGCGCCGGTTCTGCGGGTTCTTGCCTCTCATCGGTCGGATTTCAGCTCCAGCAGGCGCTGGTAGAGGTCTTTGCGCGCAAGCCCGGTTTGGCGTGCCGCCTCCGCCGCCGCCTTGGGTGCGGGCAGGGTGGCGGCAAGCATCATCAGCAAGGCATCCACATCTTCCGCCGCAGGGGCGGCGGGTGCGGCGGGCGGGCCGATGACCAGCACGATTTCGCCCTTCACCTGCCGGTCGTCGTCATAGAAGGCGGAAAGCTCGGCCAGCGTACCGCGGCGGAATTCCTCGAAGGTTTTCGTCAGTTCCCGGCAGACGCAGGCTGGCCGTTCGCCGCCCAGCACATCGCAGGCGGCGGCAAGGGTCGCGCCGATGCGATGCGGGCTTTCGAAGAAGATCAGCGTGGCGGGTGTTTCTGCCCATGCTGTCAGCACGTCGCGCCGCGCCTTGTCCTTGGTCGGCAGGAAGCCTGCAAACAGGAAGGCGTCATTCGGCAGGCCGGAGCCGACAAGGGCTGCGAGCGGCGCGGATGGACCGGGCAGCGGCACCACCTTCAGCCCGGCCTCGATGGCCAGCTGCGCCAGGCGGTAACCAGGATCGGAGACCAGCGGCGTGCCGGCATCGGAGACCAGCGCCACGGATTTGCCTGCGGCGAGCGCTTCGATCAGCTTTGGCCCCACCTCGGCGGCATTGTGCTCGTGATAGGCATAGGGACGGGTGGCGATGCCGTAGCGATCCAGCAGCACGCGGGTGACGCGGGTATCCTCGCAGGCCAGGACATCGGCGCCCGCCAGCACTTCCAGCGCTCTCAGCGTGATGTCGCCGAGATTGCCGATCGGCGTTGCAACGAGATAGAGCGCCGCTTCCAGCGGGCGCGCCTGCACCGGACTGTCATTCAGCCGGTAACTGCGCGGGGGTCTTGGGGCCTTGGTATCGGGTTCGGTCACGGTGCATTCCTGTGGATGAGATATGGTCATAGAACCAAGCGCAGCCCGGCTGCAAGGTGTGGGCATGGGGGAAAACATCTCCGCACGGCCTTGCTTTTCGCCGAAGGTCTTGCTTTTCGCCGCCTTTTCCTGCCATTTTGCCGGTCCCATTCTCCGGTCCGCACGTGGCCGGAACAGCAGAACCGATCCGCCCGAGGATCACCAAGGTCGAAAGTGGCAGCGTCGATGCGTATTACTCTTGAACGGTCCAACCTCCTGAAATCCCTCAATCACGTTCACCGGGTCGTCGAACGGCGCAACACCATTCCGATCCTGTCCAACGTGTTGCTGCGCGCCGAAGGCAACACCCTTGCCATGAAGGCGACCGACCTCGATCTCGAAGTGATCGAAGGCACGGCGGCCATGGTGGAACAGGCAGGCGCCACAACGGTTCCGGCGCATCTGCTCTATGAAATCGTCCGCAAGCTCTCCGACGGCGCGGAAGTGCTGCTCTCCACCAATCCGGACGGCTCCAGCATGACGGTCGCTTCCGGGCGTTCGAAATTCTCGCTGCAATGCCTGCCGGAAGCGGATTTTCCCGATCTCACCGCCGGAAGCTTCAGCCATTCCTTCAAGCTGAAGGCTTCCGACCTGAAGATGCTGATCGACCGCACCCAGTTTGCGATCTCGACGGAAGAGACCCGCTACTACCTGAACGGCATCTATCTGCACACGATCGAAGCCGGCGGCGCGTTGAAGCTGAGAGCTGTCGCAACTGACGGTCACCGTCTGGCGCGGGCCGATGTGGAAGCGCCGTCCGGCTCCGAGGGCATGCCCGGCATCATCATTCCCCGCAAGACGGTGGGAGAATTGCAGAAGCTGGTGGACAATCCCGATCTCGTCGTTTCCATCGAAGTGTCCGATGCCAAGATCCGCTTCACCATCGGCGAGATCGTCATGACCTCGAAGCTGATCGACGGTACCTTCCCGGATTACCAGCGGGTCATCCCGACCGCCAATGACAAGGAAATGCGGGTGGATTGCCAGGGCTTCGCCCAGGCTGTCGACCGCGTGTCCACCATTTCCTCCGAGCGGGGCCGTGCGGTGAAGCTTGCGCTCAACGATGGCCATCTGACGCTGACCGTCAACAATCCTGATTCCGGCAGTGCGACGGAAGAGATTGCCGTTGGCTATGAGAGCGATGCGATGGAGATTGGCTTCAACGCCAAGTATCTGTTGGACATCACTGCACAGCTTTCCGGCGATGATGCGATCTTCCTGCTGGCGGATGCCGGATCGCCGACCTTGATCCGCGATACCGCAGGCGATGATGCGCTTTACGTTCTGATGCCCATGCGCGTTTGACCGCGCGCGCCTGTAGGTTGTTTAGCCAGCGAATCGCCACCGATTCGCTGGTTTATTTTTTGTTACCATGCCCCTTTGCCTCTTGTTTTTCAGTGAAATGACGCCAACATGCCGCGCACGCACCAAGGATTGGCGCAAACGGAAATGCGTGGAGGAAATGGCCGATGAAGTTCAACCTCAAGCGGCGGCTGGAGCAGAAATTCGATGAGGAGATCCGCTTTTTCAAGGGCATGATGCAGGGCCCGAAGGCGGTGGGCGCCATTGCGCCAACATCGATCTTCACCGCGCGCCGCATGGCGAGCGTCATCGACACGGGCTCCGGCCTGCCGGTTCTGGAGCTTGGGCCGGGCACGGGGGCGATCACCAAGGCCATTCTGGCACATGGCGTTCAGCCGGAAAAACTGGTCTCCGTCGAGTATTCCGCCGATTTCTATCGTCATCTCAAGGCCAGCTATCCGGGGGTCAATTTCATCCACGGCGATGCCTTCGATCTGGACAAGACGCTGGGGGCGTTGTCTGGCGTGACCTTTGACAGCGTGATTTCCGCCGTGCCGCTTCTGAGCTTTCCGATGGAGCAGCGCATCCGGTTGGTGGAGGATCTGCTGGACCGCATCCCACGCGGCCGGCCGGTGGTGCAGATCTCCTACGGGCCAGTGTCGCCGGTGATTGCCAAGGGCGGCAGCTATCACATACAGCATCTGGATTTCATGGTACGCAACCTGCCGCCTGCCCAGCTCTGGATCTATCGCCGGACCTGACGTTTTTTCCGTGTTTCCGGACGGAAAACCGTAACAACACTTTTCCTGGAAACACTCTGGTTTTGTTTTGCGTGTTTCCGGACGGAAAACCGCAATAACACTTTTCCTGGAAACACTTGAGATGTTCGGCCTCTACATCACCCATCCCCAGGTCAGGATCGATCCGCAGGTGCCGGTGCCGCAATGGGGGCTTTCCGAGCGGGGACGGCAGAGGTGTTTTAAGGCGATGCGGCAGGATTGGGTGATGCGCCTTGGCCGTATCGTCACCAGCGACGAGACGAAAGCCATCGAAACCGCGGAGATTTTTGGCCGCGCCTGCGGCGTGCGGCCTGAGATCGTGGCGGGCATGCATGAGAATGACCGTTCCGCCACCGGCTTTCTGCCGCCCGAGGCTTTCGAGGCGGCGGCGGATCAATTCTTTACCCACCCAAATGAGAGCTTTCGCGGCTGGGAAACGGCAGAGGCGGCCCAGATGCGGATCGTGCGGGCCGTTCAAGGCGTGCTGGAGCATCACGATCCGGCTCTTCCGCTTGCCTTCATCGGTCACGGCGGCGTCGGCACATTGCTGAAATGCGCGCTTCTCGGGCGCCCTATCAGTCGGTTGGAGGATCAGCCTGCGGGTGGAGGCAATCTCTTCGCCTTCGCCCTTGCGGATTTGCGTCCGGCATGCGACTGGACGCCCATCGAAAAGGCAGGCCTCTTGCTTTTTGCCTGAGGACAGCCTGCCATTCACAAGAGGGAGCTTTGAATGCAGGCGCGGAACCGTTTGATCGTCGGTCTGGATGTACCCACCGTGGCCGACGCGGAAAAGCTGGTGGCTCAACTGGGGGAAGAGGTTCGCTTCTACAAGATCGGTTACCAGCTGACCTTTGCAGGAGGCCTGGAATTTGCCCGTGACCTGGCCAAGGACGGCAAGCAGGTCTTTCTGGACATGAAGCTGCTCGATATCGACAACACCGTGCATTCGGCGGTGGAAAACATCGTGCGCATGGGCATGACCATGCTGACGATCCACGCCTATCCCAAGGCCATGAAGGCGGCGGTCGAGGCGGCCCAGGGGTCCGGCCTTTGCCTGCTGGGCGTGACGGTGCTGACCTCGATGGACAGCCAGGATCTGGTGGACGCAGGCTATCAGGCCGATGCCCGGGCACTGGTGCTGAAGCGCGCCGATCAGGCCCGCGCCATCGGCATGGGCGGTATCGTCTGCTCGGCCGAAGAAGCCGCCGCCGTGCGCGCCATCGTCGGACCGGATCTTGCGGTGGTGACGCCCGGCATTCGCCCGGCAGGCGCGGACAAGGGCGACCAGAAGCGGGTGATGACGCCTGCAGAAGCGCTTGCTGCCGGCTCCAGCCATCTGGTCGTTGGCCGTCCCGTCGTCAAGGCGCCCGATCCGCTGGCCGCAGCCCGCGCTATCCTCTCGGAGATGCAGGGGGCTTTTTAACGCCCGTCCCGATTGAGTTTAATTCTAAGCGCTTTTCGATCTGATTTAATCAGATCGAAAAGCGCTCTAGGGTGTGTGGACATTCGCCCTTGAGCGGGCTGCAAACGGCGATTTCCTGCGCTTCCGGTGCTCATGTACTCAAGTACACTCCGCTCCGGTTCTCGAAAATCACCGTTTTCGCCACGCCCAAAGCCGAATGTCCACACACCCTAAGGCTTCATCCGGTTATCGCTGACCGTGTTGGAGGCGCCGGAATCGCGGATCATGTCTTGATCGGCGCCGGTAATCTCATTGCCGGTCACGGTGTTGAAATCCGCGAAGCTGCGATTGTCCGCACCGCTGCCGAAGGGAAGCGACGGGTCCTGATAGCAATAGAGCGCCCGCCAGATTTCCTTGGAGCCGAGCCACACTGCCGGGCGCGGCTTCACCGCATCGCGATAGAGGAAATGGTTGTCGCTGATCTGGTTATGCTGCGGTGTCTGATGCCGGATCGTGCCGCCCTCGCCGCAATTGCGGTACAGGAAAATGCCGCCATTGCCGGCATCGATGAAGGTATTGCCGGTGATCACATTGTGCGCGGAGCCGTCGACGGCAATCATTTCGCGGTTTCGCGTGCCAAGTTCGAAACGGTTGGCGATGATGCTGTTATGGCCCGATTCCGCATCCAGATAGATGGCCGTGCCCTTGGTGTGGCCGGTCAAGGTGGAGTGATTGATCTCCACATGGGTGACGCCCGGCGCGATATAGAGCGGTATGGGGCCATCCGCGACGATGGTCAGGTTTTCAAGCAGGATATGAGAAGGGGCCGCCGCCTGGGCGCGCTGGGTATGGCCTTGCGAGAGCGATGACTGGCGCACCTCTTCCGCCTCGCCGTTCGGGCCCATGCCCATGATCTGGATTGTCCCGTAGACCTTGCAGTTGCGGATATGAATGTCACGCGGCACACTCCAGCCGCCATCTTCTTCCGGCAGAGACCGAATGGAAATGGTGGGCGGTGCGCCCTTGGGCAGGTGGCCCGGAATGCCGATGATGCCGCCATGGCAATCGAGGCCCGCGCCACTGGCGCGCGCGCCTTCCAGCACGATGTCCTTCATCACCACATCCTCTGCGGTGAGGTTTGCCACGCAATCCAGCGTCACGCTGTCGGCGGGATCGTCCGGGGCTTCCCGGAGCGCTTCATAGACCTCGGGGCCACAGGTCTTGACCGCGCCCGGGCGCGTCGGGGCGGCATGGGCGGAAGATAAGGCAAAGCCACCGACAAACGCCAGAATCACACCGATAGGAAGGCCTGCCGCATAAAGCCGTTGAGACGAAAAGCGCAGGCTTGCGCCGGTATTGCCGGGTTCGGCTGGATGGGGAAAGGCGGCTGGCGGCAAAGCGTGCATGGCGTGTCTGACCTGTTGCGAAAGGGCCGGATCCGGGAGGGGGGCGGAACTGCCCGGACTATACTCATGATATTGCTGCAATGCGAATGCCGTTCTCCCGATTCCTTATCAAGCGCTCTAAATCTTTGTTTTTACGCATTTCCGGTGGGGAAACCGGATTCCACTTTTCCTGGAAACACTCTATGGTGCACCGGACGCCTGCATCGGTCTCAGACCGATCTTGCCGGTGATGTCGTTGTGTGCTGAGCGAAAGAGGTGTTTTCATGGCCAAGGCTTATTGGATCGCGCGTGTCGATGTTCGGGAGCCGGAGCGCTACAAGGACTATATCTCCACCGCAAAACCGGCCTTCGAACGTTTTGGCGCGGTCTTCCTGGCGCGTGGCGGCAAGACGGAGGCGCTGGAAGGGGAGGCCCGGGCCCGCAACGTGGTCATCGAATTTCCCTCCTTTCAGGCTGCCGTGGATTGCTACAACTCGCCGGAATATCAGGCCGCGGTGAAAATCCGCCAGGAAGTGGCCGATGGCGAGATTGTTCTCATCGAGGCTGTTGTCTAACCCTGCCTGCATGCCGTCCGGATCAGCCGGGGTTGCGGCGCTGTTTCTGCTTCACCTTGTTCGGCAATTCGGATAGAAAGCAGGCCATTCTCTGGTCATTCTTCCCTGTGCAGGAGCCTCTGTCATGACACTCGCCACCATCCCGCCGCTTGTAACCGTTTTCGGGGGCTCCGGTTTTGTCGGCAGGCATGTCGTGCGGGCGCTGTCGCGCCGCGGTTATCGCGTGCGGGTGGCCGTGCGCCGCCCTGATCTCGCCGGCTTTGTGCTGCCGCTCGGCAATGTCGGGCAGATTTCGCTGGCCCAGGCCAATCTGCGCTATCCCGATAGCGTCCGGAAGGCTGTGGAAGGCGCTTCCTTCGTGGTCAATTGCGTCGGCATTCTCTTCGAGGCAGGCCGCAACAAGTTCGATGCCGTGCAGGATTTCGGTGCGCGCGCCGTAGCCGAAGCCGCCAAGGGTGCCGGGGCGGGGCTCGTCCATATCTCGGCCATCGGTGCCGATGTCGGTTCCCCCTCCGCCTATGGCGCCAGCAAGGGACGGGGTGAACAGGGCGTGCTGCAGGTGCTGCCGGAGGCAATCATCCTGCGCCCCTCCATCGTTTTCGGGCCGGAAGACGGCTTTTTCAACAAGTTCGCCGCCATGTCGCGCACGGCCCCCTTCCTGCCGCTGATCGGCGGCGGCAAGACCCGCTTTCAGCCGGTCTTCGTGGAAGACGTGGCCGAAGCCGTGGCCCGCGCGGTCGAAGGTTCGGTTGCCCCCGGCATCTATGAACTGGGCGGCCCGGAAGTGCTGACCTTCCGCGAATGTCTGGAGGAGATGCTGAAGGTGGTGGACCGCAAGAAGCCGCTCATCTCGCTGCCCTTCGGGCTTGCCTCCTTCATCGGCGGCGTGGCCTCCGCCATTCCGCTGATCACACCGCCGCTGACGGCGGATCAGGTCGTGCTGCTGAAGAAGGATAATGTGGTCTCCGATGCCGCCAAGGCAGAAGGCCGCACGCTCGAGGGTCTCGGCATTCGCCCGACGCCGCTGGCCGGCATTCTGCCTGCCTATCTCGTGCATTACCGTCCGCACGGCCAGTACAGCCGCTCCGGCAAGGCTGCCTGAAGTATTCTCTATCACCGCCTGCCCGGGCAACCTGCCGGGCAGGCGGTGAAGGAAATGTGCCACCGTTGCACAAAAGACGCAGCGGATAAATCCTTGCGTTAACGCAGGATTCAGCAAGATCTTCTATTGATGAACGAACGGGGCCTGAGTAAACACCAAGCCAAGGCGCTTCGGACCCCGTACCGTGTTCCAGCCCCCACCCCATTGCATTTTTCGAGGTCAGTCATTCATGGGCAAGTCTATCGCACTGTTTTTTGCGTGTGCGGCATTGGTTGTCATCGCCGGTTCCTTCATGGCACCGTCCACCGTCGCGGCCCGCAAGGGCAACAACTGCTCGCCCGCCTATGGCGTCGATCCGTGCAGCACCGCGTCGATCACGCCGTCTTCGACGAAGTGAGTGTGGTCTGCACACTCTTTCGGGGGTGAGGCAGTTAGAAAATCGAGCGCATCGCAGAGGCTGCGATGCGCTTTTTTATGGCAGGACGTTTTTACTTCACGAAGACAAGGCCGATCAGGCCGACGATGCCGACGATGATGCGCCACCAGGCAAAGGGCGCATAGCCGCGGCGGCTGACGAAATTGAGTAGGCCGCGCACCACGATCAGCGCCGAGAAGAAGGCGGCGATGAAGCCGATGACAATCAGCATGCTGTCATCGAAGCTCAGCGCATTGCGGTTCTTGTAGAGATCCAGCACGAAGGCGCCGAGCATCGTTGGCATGGCGAGGAAAAAGGAAAATTCCGCCGCCGAACGCTTGTCCGTGCCCATGAGCAGTGCGCCGACAATGGTGGAGCCTGAACGCGAGGTGCCGGGGATCATCGCAAGGCACTGGAAAAGGCCGATCTTGAAGGCCAGCGGCAGCGGATAATCCATGGCGTCGGTGTAGCGCGGCGTCAGCGTCATCCGGTCCACCAGCAGCAGAATGATACCGCCGACGATCAGCATGATGCAGATCAGCATCGGCGTTTCAAACAGCACGTCCTTGATGAAATCGTGGATCAGCGCGCCGATCACGGCGGCCGGCAGGAAGGCGACCAGGACGGACAGCACGAAGCGGCGGCTGCGCACGTCGCTCGGCAGCGCCAGCGCCACGGTGATGAGCTTGTGAGCGTAAACCGAGAGAATGGCGAGAATGGCGCCGAGTTGGATCAGCACGGCAAAGGTATTGCCGGGCGATTGGAAGCCGAGAAAATGCCCGGCCAGCAATACATGTGCGGTAGAGGAGACGGGGATGAATTCGGTCAGGCCCTCAATGAGGCCGAGAATGAGCGCGCTGATGATCGATTGTGCTTCCATGAAGAATCCCTGGGAGGTGGTCTTTGACAGAATGAGGGCGGGTGCGCACCAAAGCTTCCCCTCTTGGGAGCGATTCGGCAGTTCCCCTTGAAATCAGAGGATTTGTGGCGGTCTAAGCCGCCAAGGTCAACCTTCCTTGCTGGATAGCGCCTGTCTTTGGATGACAAACGAGGCGATTCGCTTGTATGACGGAAGCTCTTTGTTTTCACGCATTTCCGAACGGAAAACCGGTTTCCACTTTTCCTGGAAATGCTTTAAACGAATCCAAACGTTTCGCCCCCTCCGCATGCCATTGCGCCAAGAAGACTTAAAAGAAAACCATGTCCACTCTTTATCATCATCCCATGTCGACGGCGTCGCGCTTCGTGCGGCTCATTCTGTCCGAATACGGTTATCAGGTCGATCTGGTGGAGGAGCAGACCTGGGAGAAGCGCCGGGAATTCCTCAATCTCAATCCGGCAGGCACGCTGCCGGTCTATGTGGATGACAATATGCGTACGCTGTGCGGCGCCACCGTCATCTCCGAATTCCTGGACGAAACCCATGGCGTCTTGAAGCGCGACCGGCGGCTTCTGGCGGAAGATCCCTTCCAGCGCGCCGAAATCCGCCGTCTGGTGGACTGGTTCCTGCAAAAGATGGAGCAGGATGTGACGCGACCCCTGGCGCGCGAACGGGTCTTCAAGCTGCAGATCCCGAATGGTCTGGGCGGCGGTGCGCCGGATTCGAAAATCCTGCGTACGGCGCGCGGCAATATTCGCCAGCATATGAAATATCTGAGCTGGCTTGCCGGATCGCGCACCTGGCTGGCGGGTGATCGCCTGAGCTATGGCGATCTCGCGGCCGGGGCTGCCGTCTCGGTGCTGGATTATCTCGGCGAAATCGACTGGTCGGAAGCGCCGATTGCCAAGGATTGGTATCAGCGGCTGAAATCGCGCCCGTGCTTCCGTCCGCTGCTGGCTGAGCGGGTGCGCGGCCTCACCCCGGTTTCGCATTATGCGGACCTTGATTTCTGACGGATAAGGGCATGGCTGAGCGGCTGCCCCGGGACAAGCAGGCGGAACGGCGGCGGACGCTGACGGAATTTCTGCGGCAGGAGGCGGCGAATAAGGGTTTCGATCTCTGCCGGATCACCGCGCCCGATGCCATCCCCGAGGCGCCTGCCCGGCTGCGGCAGTTTCTGGAGGCCGGACGGCACGGCACCATGGAGTGGATGGCCGAAACCGAGGCGCGCCGCGCCGATCCGCGGGTCTTGTGGGCGGATGTGCGCAGCATCGTGCTGTTTGGCATGAATTACGGGCCGGAAAGCGATCCCCGTGCCTTGCAGGCGCAGACCGACAAGGCGGCTATCTCCGTTTATGCGCGCAATCGCGACTATCACGACCTGATCAAGGGACGGTTGAAGGAGGTCGCCACCCGGTTTGCGGCGCGGGCGGGGGAGGATGTGAAGGTCTTCGTCGATACCGCGCCGGTGATGGAAAAGCCGCTGGCGGCGGCGGCAGGGCTGGGCTGGCAGGGCAAGCATACCAATCTCGTCAGCCGGGAGTTCGGTTCCTGGCTGTTTCTCGGCAGTCTTTTCACCACGGCGGATCTCAGCCTCGATGAGGCGGAGCGCGATCATTGCGGCTCCTGCCGCGCCTGTCTCGATGCCTGCCCGACAGCGGCCTTTCCCGCGCCCTACCAGATCGATGCCCGTCGCTGCATTTCCTATCTGACCATCGAACACAAGGGCTCGATCGACAGGGCGCTGCGCCCGGCCTTTGGCAATCGCATCTATGGCTGCGACGACTGTCTGGCCGCCTGTCCGTGGAACAAGTTTGCCCGAGAGGCGCGGGAGATTAAGCTTCAGGCGCGGCCCGATCTCACCGCCCCCGACATTGCCTTTTTCCTCGGGCTCGATGATGCGGCCTTTCGCGCCCATTTCAGCGGGTCGCCGGTCAAGCGGATCGGGCGGGCGCGGTTTGTGCGCAATGTGCTGATAGCCGCCGGCAATTCCGGTCTGCCGGAATTCGTGCCTGCCTGCCGGAGCCTCCTTGCCGATCCTGCTCCCGAGGTGCGTGGCATGGCGGTCTGGGCCTTGTCGCGGCTGATGCCGCCACAGGATTTTCAGGCGCTTGCCGCCCTTGCGAAGGGCGAGGAGGATGCCGATGTTGTTTTGGAATGGCAGGCCGCAGGAGAGTGACATGACGCTGGTGATTTTCGGAGCAGGCTATTCCGGCAAGGCGATTGGCCGGGCCTTTGCCGCCAAGGGGCAGACCGTTTACGGCACGACGCGCTCTGAAGCCAAGGCAGAGGCGCTGAAGGCGCTGGGTATCACGCCGCTGGTCTTTACCGGGGAGGCCTTGTCACGCGAGGTGGAATCCGCGCTCGCCTCGGCCACGCATCTGGTGCAATCCATCGCGCCCGGTCCCGACGGCGATCCGCTGATGCGGCTGACGGGGGCAAACCCCATGGCGCTGATGCCGCGCCTGCATTGGGCGGCCTATCTCTCCACCGTCGGCGTCTATGGCGACCATGACGGCGCCTGGGTGGATGAGGATACGCCCTGCAAGCCGGTGTCGCAGCGCTCGCTGGAGCGGGTAGAGGCCGAGCAGCAATGGCTTAAGGCAGCCGCCAGAGCAGACATTCCTTTGGCCGTGTTGAGACTTTCCGGCATTTACGGGCCGGGCCGCAACGGCTTCGTCAATCTCGCCCAGGGAACGGCCAAACGTCTGGTCAAGCCCGGCCAGGTTTTCAATCGCATCCGGGTTGAGGATATCGCCGCCGCCACGGTGTTTCTGGCCGAACGCGGGGCAGGCGGTCTCTTTAACATTACCGACCATGAGCCGGCCCCGCCGCAGGATGTGGTGAGCGAGGCCGCGCGGCTGATGGGCGTCGAACCGCCCCCGGAGCAGGCCTTCGAGACGGCGGTGCTTTCGCCCATGGCGCGCTCCTTCTATGGCGAGAACAAACGCGTCCGTAACGACCGTATATGCAACCTTGGATTTCAGTTCCGCTTTCCCGATTACCGGGTTTCTCTTGCCCAATTATGGGCCAGCGGATGCTGGAACGAAGAGGTGTTTTAAACGTTCATTCCTAGAAAATGGCAGTTCTCACTGTGAAAATTCTAGCCTTGCCATCATTTCTGCTGAAATGAGGCGGGATTTGTGGCGCTGTTTTCGCGCCTCACGCAAAATTTTTTTGTGATCTGATTCGCTGATTCGAAGCGCCAATTTCTTCCGGCTTTTTGCTTGATTCAAAAACATTTTTCTAAGATCTTAAGCTTTCATTAACCAGAGCCGGAATCACGAATGTTACCTTCTGTAATGTTCCGTGAACACATTTGGCACTTTTTTGCCATTTTTTGCCCTGCTTAAGCCGTCCCGCGCAAAATTCATCTCTGAATATGACAAGGGAAGCGAAGACTTGGCGAAGAAAGCAGGTTCCATCATGACGGCTGTGTCCATTGCAACCGTTCTGGGCCTTACTCCATTCACGGCTTTTGCAGGCACAACCTGTGGCGGCGCCTCCTGGTATGCCCTGGGCTCCAGAACGGCCTCCGGCGAACGCATGAACCCCACCACGCTGACGGCTGCGCATAAGTCGCTGCCTTTCGGCTCGAAGGTGAAGGTGACCAACCGCAACAATGGCCGCACGGTCGTGGTGCGCATCAATGATCGCGGCCCTTACACCCATGGCCGGGTGCTGGATCTCTCCAAGGCCGCCGCCGCCGATATCGGCATGATCGGCAGCGGCACAGCCAAGGTGTGCTACGAACTGATAGGCTGACCACTGCTTGCCGCCTCCAGAAGATGTCCGGGAAAAGCGGAATCCCATTTTCCGTCCGGAAACGCCCAAAATCGACACGGGCTTGCCCTTTCAGTCATTCGCCGGTACCACGGCGGCCATGACGGAGAGCCAAGGAGACGGACATGCGATTGGGCGGCAGGCTGAGTGGTGCCATTGATATTCTGGCGGATATAGAGACCCGCCGCCGTCCCGTGGCGGATGCCCTGAAGGATTGGGGGCTTTCGCATCGCTTCGCCGGTTCCGGCGACCGCGCCGCCATCGGCAATATTGTCTATGACGCGCTGCGGATGAAACTCTCCCACGCTTTCCTGCTGGACGATGATAGTCCTGCGGCTCTGGCCTATGGCGTGCTGCTGCGGCAATGGGGCTATACGCCGGAAGCACTGGCCGCGGCGCTGGAAGGAGACAGTTTCGCGCCCGAACCCTTGGGCGAGGCCCGCCTTGCCGCCTTTTCCAGCCGCAGCCTTGCCGATGCGCCGCTTTTCGTGCAGGGCGATGTGCCCGATTGGGTGGAGCCGTCGCTGGAGGCGGCTTTCGGTGCGGGCTGGCTCAAGGAGGCCCAGGCGCTGTGCGAGCGGCCCAGCCTCGATCTCAGGGCCAATACGCTGAAATCCACCCGCGACAAGGTGATCAAGGCGCTGGAGCGATCCGGTGCCGAGCCGGCGCCGATTGCGCCGAACGGTATTCGCATTGCGCCCGGCGAAGGTCCCTCGCGGCTGCCGAACGTGACGGCGGAGCTTGCCTTTCAAAAGGGCTGGTTCGAAGTGCAGGACGAAGGTTCGCAACTGGTCGCCGATCTGGTGGAGGCGGGCGAGGGCGAGCAGGTGCTGGATTTTTGCGCCGGTGGCGGCGGCAAGACGCTCGCCATGGCGGCGGCGATGAACAACAAGGGTCAGGTGCATGCCTTCGATGCCGACCGCAAGCGGCTGGCGCCGATCATCGAGCGGCTGAAGCGCGCCGGCACCCACAATGTGCAGGTGCATGACCGGCCCGAAGCCCTGCAGAAGCTGGAGGGCCGGATGGACAAGGTGCTGGTGGATGCGCCCTGCACCGGAACCGGCACCTGGCGCCGCCGCCCGGACACGAAGTGGCGGCTGACCCCGCGCAATCTTCAGGAGCGGATCGACCAGCAGGCGGAGGCGCTTGCCGACGCCGCACGGCATGTGCGCCCCGGGGGCGAGCTTATCTACGTGACCTGCTCCATCCTGCCGGAGGAAAACCAGAACCAGATCGCGGCCTTCGTCGCCCGGCACCCGGAATTTTCGGCGGTGCCGCTGATGCCCCGGTGGCAGGCCCGCTTCGGAACTGCGCATAAGCCGGTGGAAAGTGAAACGGGCGGCTTGACCCTCAGCCCCGGCCTGACCGGCACGGACGGGTTTTTCTGCGCACGGCTGCAAAGAGCCCTGTAATTTACTCCTTCGCCTTTTCAGAGTTGTGTTTCGTCAAAAGGTAGTAAAGCCCGGCTGGGCGTCAGCCTATACAATCAAAAGATGAGTATCTGCAAATATTCATGATTGTTTGACACAAGTTTGTTTTTGCGCCATCACTCCGCCATGACGGAGCCGTGATGTCTGTTGAACGGGCGGCTCGGATGGAAGAGGCGCGTTTCGGCGCCAAAGGAGAGAGCATGTCGCGCATATCCTCGATTGGCGCCGGTCTGGCGCTTGTGGTTGCCTCGCTGGGGCTTGCGGTTCCAGCCCTTGCCGCCCCGGATGAAAAGGCGGTTCTGAAGCAATATGCGGCGCTGGCCGAAGCCAAGTATGAGGATTCCCTCATCACCGCCAAGGCGCTGGACAAGGCGATTGACGCCTTGATCGCCACGCCGAGCAAGAAGACGCTGCGTGCGGCCCGCACCGCCTGGATCAAGGCGCGCGTGCCCTATCAGCAGTCGGAAGTCTATCGCTTCGGCAACAAGATCGTCGACGACTGGGAGGGCAAGGTGAATTCCTGGCCGCTGGATGAGGGCCTGATCGATTACGTCGATGCCTCCTACGGCACCGAAAGCGATACCAATGCGCTCTACACCGCCAATGTGATCGCCAATACCAAGATCAAGATCAATGGCGAAGAGGTGGATGCAAGCCATCTGACGCCGGAATTCCTGGAAAAGCTGCATGAGGCGGGCGGCGTCGAAGCCAATGTCGCGACCGGCTATCACGCTATCGAATTCCTGCTCTGGGGCCAGGATCTGAACGGCACCGGCCCGGGTGCGGGCAATCGCCCCTATACCGATTACGACACCAAGAACTGCACGGGCGGCCATTGCGACCGCCGCGCCGAATATCTGAAATCCGCCTCCACCCTGCTGGTCAAGGATCTTCAGGAAATGGTCGATGCCTGGACGCCGGAAGGCGAAGCGACCAAGACCCTGCTCGACGATCCGAAGGCCGGGATCACCGCCATTCTCACCGGCATGGGCTCGCTCTCCTACGGCGAACTGGCGGGCGAGCGCATGAAGCTCGGCCTGCTGCTGCATGATCCGGAAGAAGAGCATGATTGCTTCTCCGACAACACCTACAATTCCCATTATTACGATGCTGTCGGCATCCGGTCCGCCTATATCGGCCAATATACCCGCGTTGATGGCACGAAGCTGTCCGGCCCGTCGCTGTCGCAGCTCGTGGCGGCCAAGGACAAGGCGCTGGACAAGGAAATGAAGGAAAAGCT
This sequence comes from Allorhizobium paknamense, assembly GCF_030815125.1. Lineage (GTDB taxonomy): Bacteria > Pseudomonadota > Alphaproteobacteria > Rhizobiales > Rhizobiaceae > Allorhizobium > Allorhizobium paknamense. The sequence continues at coordinate 144,772 of NZ_JAUSWH010000004.1, read as the reverse complement.
CGCCGTGACCGACAAGGCCATGAGGGCCATGGTCAAGCGCGGCAAGACCGTGGAAGCCTATGACCAGATGATTGCCGAGGGCAACAAGGAAGGCAATGCCACGGTGCAGGCCGCCATTGACGGCTTGATCGACCAGACCAAATCCATCCAGCGCGTCATCGCAGCGCTCGATCTCGGCGAGGTCAAGCTCGAAGGCTCCGACAGCCTCGACAACCCGAACGCCGTCTTCAAGAAGTAAGGCCGCATGCTCATGATCCGGGTCGCAAAGCAGCGTCTCTCCTTTCGCCGTCAGGCCTGGGACTCTGCTTTCCCCCGGCTTGTGCCATGGGCTTTCCTGGAAACTCCCAAGGCCGCTTCTGCGGCCTTGTTGCTTGCGCTGGGTCTGGCCTTTGCCGCTTCGGCTGAAGAGCCGAAGGGCATTCAGCGTCCGGATCTGACCGCCGGGGAGCGCGCGCGCGTGGATACCGTGACCCGCCCCGCCAGCGATTTTTCCCGTGCCGAACCCTTCGAGGCGATGAGCGCGGGCTCCGCGACCTTTGTGGGGCGCGTCGATCACAGCGTGTTTCGCCATGCACTTCCAAGCCTCAGCCTTGAGGATCAGCATCGTTTCGTGCTGGGCAAGGCGCTTTTCGAAAAGCTCTGGGTGTCCGCGCCGTCTTCCACCCAGGCCAGTGACGGGCTGGGACCGCTGTTCAACGCCCGCTCCTGCGAGAGTTGCCATCAGAATGGCGGTCGCGGCCGTCCGCCGACCGAGGCGGGAGATGCCACCTCGATGTTCCTGCGGCTGGCGCGTCCCGCGCGGGACCGGCAAGAGCAGGCGGAGATCGCCGCGCTCAAGCGTCTCAACATGCCTGACGACACCTATGGCCGGCAATTGCAGGACCATGCCGTGCCGGGTCTTGCGGCGGAAGGGCAGGTCGCCGTCACCTATGACGATGTGCCCGTGACGCTTTCCGGCGGCGAGACGGTGGTGCTGCGCCGCCCGCATTATGCCGTTACCGATCTCGCCTATGGGCCGCTTGGCCCGGACACGACGCTTTCGCCGCGTATTGCCAATCCTATGATCGGCATGGGCCTGATCGAGGCGATTGCCGAGGCCGATATTCTGGCACTCGCCGGGCAGCAGGCGAGCGACGGCAAGGGGATCAAGGGCACGCCCGCCTTCGTGCTGGATCATCTGAGCGGCCAGAAGGTGTTGGGCCGCTTCGGCTGGAAGGCGGAAAATGGCTCGGTACGGGACCAGAGCGCCAGTGCTCTTGCTGGCGATATCGGCATTTCCTCGCCGGACGATCTGCGCCATGCCGGCGATTGCACGGCAGCGGAAAAAGCCTGCCTTGCGCTGCCGAATGGTGTTCAGGCCCGCCTTGGCGCCACCGAAGCGCCGCCGCCGGTGCTCGATCTGATGACGCTTTACGCCGAAAGCCTTGCGCCACCCAAGCGCCGCACGGTGGATGATCCCGCCGTGCTCAAGGGCAAGGCAGCCTTTTACGGCGCGGGCTGCGCCACCTGCCACCATCCGAAATTCGTGACCCGCAGCGATGCCGCCAACCCTGCCTTTGCCTTTCAACTGATCTGGCCCTATTCGGATTTTCTGCTGCATGACATGGGCGAGGATCTGGCCGATGGTCAGCAGGTGGGGCTGGCCAGCGGGCGGCAATGGCGCACGCCGCCGCTTTGGGGTATCGGTCTTGCCCGCACGGTTAACGGCCATGCATTCTATCTGCATGACGGCCGCGCCCGCAGCCTCGACGAAGCCATCCTCTGGCACGGCGGCGAGGCGGAGGAAGCCCGTGAAGCCTTTCGTAGCATGACGCCCGACGATCGCCGGGCTCTTGTCACCTTTCTGGAGTCGCTCTGATGAAAGCGTTTTTATCCCTGATCGCCGCGCTGGCCGTTCTGCCCGCCATCGCCTTTGCTGAGGATGCTGAGCCGCATCATGCCGCCGGTCTGCAGCTGGATGCGGTGCCGGCGGTCATGACCCGGGTGGTGGATGGCTTCATCCGCCCCGGCTATCACGAAGCCCATGACAAGGCCGAGGCGTTGGCGGCAAGGTTGAAACAGAGCTGCGCCAGCCCCTCGCCGGAAGGGCTGGAGGCGGCGCGTCAGGACTATCGCGCGGCGGTTCTGGCCTGGTCGCGCATCGAAATCGTCCGCACCGGGCCGGTGATCGAGGAAAACCGCTTCGAGCACATTCTCTTCTATCCCGACCGCAAGGGGCTGGCGCTCAAGCAGATCCAGGGGGCGATCGCCTCCAAGGATGAGAGCTTTACCCGGTCCGAGGCCCTGCGGCAGAAATCCGTGGCGATCCAGGGTCTCGGCGCGCTGGATTACGTGCTCTATGGCACGGGCGCGGAGCAGTTGGCGACGCCGGAGGGGCAATTTCGCTGTCTCTATGCCACGGCCATCGCCGGCAATGTCGCTGCGATGACGGGCGAACTGGCAAGCCTCTGGGATCAGCCGGACGGCATTGGCAAGGCCTGGACCGAGCCCGGTCCGCAAAACGACGTCTTCCGCGATGGGCCGGAAGCCGTGACCGGGCTGCTCGGCATTCTGGTTCATGGTGCGGAGACGCTGCGGGACGAGCGGATCGAGACCTTCTACAAGGGCGGCAATGGCCGCATCGCGCCGAAACAGGCGATTTACTGGCGCTCCGGCCTGACCTTTGCCTCCATGCGCGCCAATCTCCAGGGCCTTCACGACCTGTTGAACGGGGCCGGAGTGAAGGACCTGATGCCTGAGGACAAGCGGGCGGCGGTGGAAAAGGTCAACCAGATGTCGGCAGCGCTGGATACGCTGCTGGCAGGTCTGCCGCAGGACCCGGAAAAGGCGACCACCGATCCCGCCGCCAGGGCAAGTCTCGATCAATTGCTGGCTCAGAGCCGCGACATGATCACCGCCTTGAGCGATGGCGTTGGCGGGGCCGTCGGGCTCACGGCCGGTTTTTCCTTCGCCGACGGGGATTGACCGATGGGCACGCCAGGGCAGGGAAGCAGCGGCCTGATCGACCGGCGGCAGTTTCTGAAAGCGGCGGGAGCCGTCTTTCTGGCCGGGCTTGCACCACGCGCGGCGGAAGCGCTGGTCCGGACCGATGCCGTCTATGCCTCTGCCTTCCGCGACCGCAACGGCGATTTCGGCCTTGCCATTTTGAGCGAGGCAGGCGAGGTGGTGACGACAGCCGAGCTTCCCGGACGCGCCCATGGGCTGGCCGCCAGTCCCGTCACCGGCCAGGTGGTGGCCTTTGCCCGCCGCCCCGGCACCTTTGCGCTGGCGCTGGATCTGAAGGGCAAGACGGAGCCGGTGGTGTTTTCCGCTCCGGAGAACCGGCATTTTTACGGACATGGCCATTTCTCCCCGGATGGCAGGCTGCTTTATGCCAGCGAGAACGATTTCGACGGCAATCGCGGTGTGATCGGCCTTTATGACGCCCTGGACGGCTTTCGTCGCCTCGGAGAATTTTCCGCCCATGGGATTGGCACCCATGACATGAGCGTCAGCGATGACGGCAGCCTGCTGATCATCGCCAATGGCGGTATCGAGACCCATCCGGATTTTGGCCGGACCAAGCTCAATCTCGATCATATGCAGCCCTCTCTGGTGCTGGCGGACGCCAAAACCGGAGCGCTTCTTGAAAAGCATGACATGCCCGCCAATCTCCGGCAGCTTTCGACACGGCATGTCGATCTGGATGCGAAGGGCCGCATCTGGTTTGCCTGCCAGTATGAGGGGCCGCGCACCGATCTGCCGCCCTTGGTCGGGCATTTTTCCAGGGGGGAGGCGGTTCGCTTCATCGATCTGCCGCCTGCGGTGACCGAGGGGCTTGCCAATTACGTCGGGGCGATTGCCGTCAACCGCATGGACGGCCTCGTTGGTGTCACCTCACCGAATGGCGGCATGGCTGTGACGATCGAGGCGGCAAGCGGCAGGGTGCTTTCCCATCATCCCGTCGCGGATGCCGCAGGCATTGCCGCTGCTGCCCATGGTTTTGCCGTCTCGTCCTATCGCGGTGATTTCGCCGGAAAAAAACAGGATGTGAACTGGGATCAGCACATCATCCGTTTGCGTTGATCAGACGTAGAGCAGAAACGCTCTAATTGCTGATAAATGAGGTATCCCATGCGTCGTGCTGTTCCCTATGCCGTTTTCATCCTTGTCGTCGTGGGCCTCGGCTCGTTGATGGGGCTATTGAACCTGCCGGGCGAATGGTACCAGTCGCTGCAAAAACCCTCCTTCAATCCGCCTGCCTGGATCTTCGGTCCCGTCTGGACCGCGCTTTATGTGATGATCGGCATTGCCGGCGCCCGGATATGGCTGCTGAAACCGCGCTCCACGCCGATGGCGCTGTGGCTGGCGCAGATGGTGCTGAACCTGTTGTGGACGCCTGCCTTTTTTGGTCTGCACAGCCCCGGTTTCGGGCTGGTCGTGATCGTGCCGCTGCTGGCGCTGATCCTCGGGTTCATCGTCAAGGCCTGGCCGATGGACCGCCTGGCGTCCGTGCTGTTCTGGCCCTATGCGGCCTGGGTCTCCTTTGCCAGCCTGCTCAATCTCTCGCTGTTTCTCCTGAATTGACGGCGATCACGCCCGAGCTTGCGGCTTTTTGCGGCGCAACATCTTGCTCCCTGCCCTGACGCATGGCAATTTTCGCTCGCAAAAAATCAAGGCTGAGAACAGGACAGTGGAAGAGCGAATTCGCGCAAGTTTTGCCCGCCAGGGAGCCATGGAGATGCTGGGCGCGGAATTGACGCGCATCAGCCACAAGCTGGTGGAGATCGAACTGCCCTTTCACCAGAAGCTCACCCAGCAGCACGGCTTCCTGCATGCGGGCGTCATTTCCGCCGCGCTCGATACGGCGTGCAGCTATGCGGCCTACACGGTGCTGGAGCCGGACGCCTCGCTGCTCACCATCGAGTTCAAGGTGAACATGATGTCGCCGGGGCGCGGCGAACGCTTTCTGTTTCGCGGTGAAATCACCAAGCCCGGCTCCACCATCATTGTTGCCGATGGCCGCGGCTATGCTATAGGCGACGGACCCGCCAAATTGATCGCCTCGATGACCAGCACGCTGATGGTCATTCGCGGACGACAGGATATTCGCGAATGACATTTGAACTGAAATCGGTTTCCGGCAAATCCATCCTTTTCGTCATGGCTGCCGAGGCGGAATATGGCGCGCTGTTGCGCAGCCGCATCCAGCCGCTGATGACGGGCGTGGGGCCCGTGGAGGCCGCCGTGGTGACGACCCGGGCGCTCTCATCGCTGGACGCCGCGCAGAGCCTGCCCGATCTTGTCGTTTCGCTCGGTTCGGCGGGATCGCGCCGCCTGGAGCAGGCCGAAGTCTATCAGGTGTCCTCCATTGCCTATCGCGACATGGATGCCTCCGCCTTTGGTTTCCCCAAGGGGCAAACGCCGTTTCTTGACCTGCCGCCGGTGGTGGACCTGCCGCTGCGTATTCCCGGCATTGCCGCCGCCAGCCTTTCCACCGGCGCCAATGTGGTTTCGGGCGCGGCCTATGACGCCATCGAGGCGGATATGGTGGACATGGAAAGCTGGGCGGTGCTGCGCGCCTGCCAGGCTTACAATCTGCCGCTGATCGGCCTGCGCGGCATTTCCGACGGCAAATCCGATGTCAACCATATCGACGACTGGACGGAATATCTGCATGTGGTGGACCGCAAGCTGGCTGCATCGGTGGATGCGCTGTTTGCCGCCATGGGCAATGGCGTTTTCTGGTTCTGACCAAGGGAAACGCGAAGGTCAGGCTTTTTGACGATTCCGGCAATTGGGTGATTGCCAGACGCATCGCTTTTATTTAAAGGCTCGCCATGACCCAGATAGCGCATCCCGACAGCATCCTCATCATCGATTTCGGCAGCCAGGTGACGCAGCTGATTGCGCGCCGCATTCGCGAGGCCGGGGTCTATTGCGAAATCCATCCGTTCCAGAGCGCGCGTGAGGCTTTTCTGAAGCTTCAGCCGAAGGGCGTGATCTTTTCCGGCGGTCCGGCCTCCGTGACCGATGACGGCAGCCCGCGCGCGCCGCAGGAGGTGTTTGAGGCGGGCATCCCCGTCCTCGGCATCTGCTATGGCCAGCAAACCCTCTGCACCCAGCTTGGCGGCGTGGTGGAAGGCGGTCATGCGGCGGAATTCGGCCGCGCCGATGTGGAGATCAGGACGGCAAGCCCGCTGTTCGAAGGCTTCTGGGAAGTCGGCAAGCGGTATCCGGTATGGATGAGCCATGGTGACCGCGTCACCAGACTGCCGGAGGGCTTCGAGGTCATCGCAACCTCGGAAAACGCCCCCTTTGCCATCGCCGTCGATGAAAAGCGCCGCTACTATACCACCATGTTCCACCCGGAAGTGGTGCATACGCCGGATGGCGCAAAGCTTCTTTCCAATTTCGTGCACAAGATCGTCGGGTTGAAATCCGACTGGACCATGGCCGCCTACCGGGCCGAAATGATCCGCAAGATCAAGGAACAGGTGGGCACGGAACGGGTTATCTGCGGCCTTTCCGGCGGCGTGGACTCCTCTGTTGCCGCCGTTCTGATCCATGAAGCGATCGGCGATCAGCTCACCTGCATCTACGTCGATCACGGCTTGATGCGCATGGGCGAGAGCGAGCAGGTCGTCGGCATGTTCCGCGACCATTACCATATTCCGCTGATCCATGTGGATGCCTCCGACCTGTTCCTGACGGAGCTGGCCGGTGTGACCGACCCGGAAGTCAAACGCAAAACGATTGGCCGCCTGTTCATCGAAGTGTTCGAGGCGGAAGCCGCCAAGATCGCCGCCGATGGCAAGGGCGCGCCGAAATTCCTGGCGCAGGGCACGCTCTATCCGGACGTGATCGAAAGCGTCTCCTTCTCCGGCGGTCCTTCCGTCACCATCAAGAGCCACCACAATGTCGGCGGCCTGCCCGAGCGCATGAACATGCAGCTCGTCGAGCCGCTGCGGGAACTCTTCAAGGATGAAGTGCGGGCACTGGGCCGCGAACTTGGCCTGCCGGACAGCTTCATTGGCCGCCATCCCTTCCCGGGTCCGGGGCTTGCCATTCGCTGCCCGGGTGCCGTGACCCGCGAAAAGCTGGATATCCTGCGCAAGGCGGATGCGATCTATCTCGATGAAATCCGCAAGGCCGGGCTTTACGATACCATCTGGCAAGCCTTTGCCGTGCTGCTGCCGGTGCAGACCGTTGGCGTCATGGGCGATTACCGCACCTATGATTTCGTCTGCGCGCTGCGCGCCGTCACCTCGGTGGACGGCATGACGGCGGATTTCTATCCCTATGACATGAACTTCCTGGGCCGCACCGCCACCCGCATCATCAACGAGGTGCGCGGCATCAACCGCGTCGTCTATGACGTGACCTCGAAGCCGCCCGGCACGATCGAGTGGGAGTAAGCCAGCCGCTGCCGGATCGGACACGACCGGCAGCACGTTGGCAGTTTGCGATTGCCGCCGTGAACAAAGGCTTGGATTGCATCGGTCTTTCTGTGAAAGATTGATTCCAGTTCCATAGGATCGTTTGCGCGATCCTGACCCGTGCTGCCCCCATCACAGAGGTCCATGCCCATGTTCAAACGCTTCCTGTCGGCGCTTGCCGGCCAGAAAGGCAAGCCGCCTGCCGCATCATCCCCCGGCCAAAATGACAGCCAGGAACCGCCTGCCGGGCAGGAGGAGATGATCGTTGCCTATGACGCCTATGGGCGGGAGATGCGGATTGCCCGCAGTGACTGGCGGGAGAAGGTGTTTCTGCCCAGCCTTGAGGAGAAGTGGGACAAGCCTGACGACCTCTATGACGCCATTCTCACCGGGTTGAGGGATGGCTTTGCCGCCGATCTCAACGCCGCCTCGGCGCGTCTGGTGGAGATCGATGCGGATGCCGAGCGCGGCCATGTCATGCATGGCATTGTACTGTTGCAGACCGGCCAGCTGGATGCCGCCGAAAAGACGCTGCGCAGCGGCATTGAAAAGGTCGGCGAAACCGGAACGCTGCTCACCAATCTCGCCAAGGTCTTCGCCGAGCGCGGCGATCAGGTCGAGGCCGAGACTATCCTTTGGCGTGGTATAGAACTGGATCCGAACCAGGACAATGGCATGCTGTGGTGGGTGAGCCTGCAACAGGAGAAGTGGGGCGAGGCGGGTTATCTCGACGCGCTGAACGCCGTGGCAGCGCTGCCCGGCAGCTGGAGGGCGCAGCTTTGGCTGGCCCGCCATCACCTCGAGCACGGCAACGTCGAGGCAGCACGTGCGCTCTATCAGCAGGTGCTGGCGAGTGGCAGCTTCGATAGCCGCGCACTGATGATGATCTCCGGCGACCTTGGCAATCATGGTCAAATCGCGTTGATCGCCGACCTTGTCGCACCCGTTTATGATGAGCATCGTCATGATCCCATGGCGGGGCTCAACCTGCTCAGAGCCTATCAAGAGCTTGGCCGGGTGGTCGAGGGCGAGGCGCTGCTGGCGCGCCTGTATGCGCTGGGCTTTGCGCCGCTCAGGCAGCATCTCGACGGTTTCGCACAGGCCTTTCTGCGCCTTGGGCAACAGGCGGCCAAGGCGACGCCGATGGCGCCGGAAGAGGTGCAGTTCAGCACTCTCGCACTCACCCAGCCCATCTGGCAGTACAGCCTGTGCAAGGCTGATTGGCTTTTTGCTCAAAAGCCGGAAGCCGCGCCGCAAGTGGGCTTCGTCGCCTGGTCGAAGACGGAGGAGGGCGCTGAACGCTCCGAGGTGCAGCGCGAGGACGATGGTGGCCGCCTGACCCGCGCCATTCCGCTCTATCTGGCTGAAGCCGTGCATTACTGGAGCGATTATGCAGGCCATTGCTTCATCAGCCTTGTCGAAGGCGGTGGCCCCGTGGTGTCGACCCGCGAAATCACCGGTGAAGATCTGTTCGACGGCCTGCCGTCTGCCATGACGCATGTGGTGACGGGCATGCTTGGAAGCAGCGGCGAGGGCAAGGCCCGGCGCTGGCATCTGGCGCTGACGCTGTGGGATTGCACCACCCGCACGGCACAGGCCACGGAGCGGGGCGAGGCGGATGATGGCGCGCTCGGCGCACTTGTGCTGAAACTGGAGCAAGCCGTCCTCTCCCGGATCGGGCGTGGCCGGGACGTGCCGCTGGATCTTTTCTATCACCGGCCTTCCGCAGAAGCCATGGCGGTTTATCTGGCGGAGCTTGGCCAGTCTCTCACCCTGACCTTTGCCGCCAATGAGCGGGTGCCGCGCTCGGCGCTTTGGGGAGAGCGCACCATGCTGGACTGGCCGCTGAACATGGCGCTGCATTGGCCTTCGGTTGCCACGCCAAAGCTGATGTATCTTTCAAGCCTCGCCAAGGCTTATGATTATCGCTCCGATGTTCTGATGGAGTATCGAGAGCGGACCTTGCAATTGCTGCGCGATGCCGAGGGGCCGGATAGTCCCGAACGGCAGCTTCAGCCACTGGTCTGGAAAATCTTCGGCATGCAGGAGGAATTCGAGGCGCACCGCTTCTCTCTGCCAGCGGATGCCAGCCCTGCCTATCGGGCATGGCTGGAGCGTGTGGCGGCAAAGTAAAATAGAGAGCATTTCCAGAAAAGTGGAAGCCGGTTTTCGTTCGGAAATGCGTGAAAGCAAATAGAGCATTTCCAGGAAAAGTGGAAACCGGTTTTCCGTCCGGAAATGCGTGAAAGCAAATAGAGCATTTCCAGGAAAAGTGGAAACCGGTTTTCCGTCCGGAAATGCGTGAAAGCAAATAGTTAAAGGGCAGCCATGCCGGACATCACGCCCATTTTGCTCACCCTCGGCTTTCTTGGCCTGATGCTGGTGTTTGTCCTCTGCTTCGTGATGGTGCTGAGGGCGCGGCTCAGGGCGGCGAAAGCCAATCGGGTGGAGATGCGTGGCGATGCGCTGCATGTGCCGCTGATCGCCGCCTTTTCCGGTTGGAAAGGCGTGCCCTGGCTGAGCCGCGCCTCCAGCGATATCAGACCGGTTCTGCTGCTTCATCCCGATCACATCGAATGCCGGGTGATCCGCACCCGCAAGAAGCCCTATACCCATGTCTCCCGCGTCGATTACCGCCGCAGTATCGGCACGGAAAACGTGGTGCTGGAATTTTCCGACAGTCTGAGAAGCTTTATCGGCAACACGGCCAATCCGGAGGTGGCGCGGGATGCCATTGCCTTTTTGCGTCAGAAGGGCTGCCCGCTTTCGGGGCGGGCAGAGGACTTGCTCTCGAAAGGCACGCTTGAGCAGGCTGTTCTGGATCAAGATTAGAGCATAATCCGACCGGAGTGAAACGAGGATCGACAAGATTATGCTTCAAAAATAAACTGTTAGAGCGCCGATCTGATCCAGTCAGATCGAAAAGCGCTCTAAAAATGCGGTGGCTTGGTCACCGGGATGGCGTCACGCGACTGCTCTTCCAGCATCAGGAAGCGCTCGGTCAGCCGGTCGAGCTTCACCCGCATCTGCTCCGTCAGCTTCCACTGCTCGGCCAGTTGTTCGGAAAGCTCGTCAATGGTCTTGGTCTGATAGGCAACGGTTTCCTCAAGACGGATAAGACGATCGTCCTGCTCGGTCATGTGGTCTCTCCTTTTTGCCATGGTCACGCATGCCGCAGATGGCAATCCGAAGGCCATGCGTCAAGCCGCATCGCCGGACTTCCTACTGCATAATTCCTTAAATCGGAATCGATTTAAGGATAAAATTATGCAGAAAATTTAAAGTGTTAAAGCGTCTTTTGTGCGTTTGATAAAACGCACGGCGCTTTAATCCCGCTGCGCTTTTTTCTTCTGATAGGGCATCAGCATGACAGCCGAGGCCGTGACGGCGGCGGCGAAGGTGAGCGCCAGCGGCAGGCCGAGCATCAGGCCGACGATCAGGCCGCTATCGCTGTGGTCGAGTCGCGTGCCGAGGCCGCCGACATCCAGCCAGAGCAGGAGCCCTGCCACCAACAGCCCGAGAGCTGCACCAAAAAGAGCGTTGCCGCCGAGAAAACGCAGCATGTCCCAGTGGTCCTGACGGGCCTCTTCCGGTGTCAGTTCGTCGTCCATCTTTCCCACTCCCCGCTTGCCTTGCAGTCTATCGCTCTTTGCTGAAAAAATCAGTCGGCGTCTTGTCTCAGGCGTGATTTCCGCCTAAAGCCCGTTGCGGCTTATCAGCCTCATGCAACGTGCTTTACGCTCTTGTTTTAACGCATGTCGTTATCGCAAAACCGCTGCACACTTTTGCGCGACATGCACTAGTGGAATGAATTTGACATTTGATACCCATTTGCGGGGAACTCGAGGATCAAATGTCAAATTCGAAAATTCCAATAGAATCATAAGGTTGCTAGTGGTTTTCATGATTGTGACATTTGCTCTCGAGGGTGCTGCACAGGGTAGCAAATGTCACAATCAAACCACTAGCTCCACAACACAATGACCGAGAAGACGTTCATCACCCGGCTGAAGCTCACCGACTTCCGCAATTATGCGGCGGCCTCTCTGTCGCTTGACCAGCGGCATGTCGTGCTCACCGGCCATAACGGCTCCGGCAAGACCAACCTCATGGAAGCGGTTTCGTTCCTGTCGCCAGGGCGTGGCCTGCGGCGGGCGGTGCTTCAGGACGTGGCCCGTGCTGGAGCTACGGGCGGCTTTTCCATCTTCGCCGCGCTGGAGGGCATGGAAGGCGATGTCGAACTGGGCACCGGTACTGAGTTGCAGGAAGAAAATGCGGTGCGCCGGCTGCGCATCAATGGCGCCGCCGCCCGTTCCGTCGATGAACTGACCGACCATCTGCGCCTGCTCTGGCTCACCCCGGCCATGGATGGGCTGTTTACCGGGGCTTCCGCCGAAAGGCGGCGTTTTCTCGACCGGCTGGTGCTCTCCATCGATCCGCTGCACGGGCGGCGCGCCAGCGATTTCGAGCGCGCCATGCGCAGCCGCAACCGGCTTTTGTCCGAGGGGCGCTTCGATCCCTCCTGGCTTTCCGGGCTGGAAGAGCAGATGGCGGCGCTGGGCATTGCCATGGCGCTGGCGCGGCAGGAAATGATGCGTCTCCTTTCGGGCCTGATTGCAGAACGGGAAGACCCGGAAAACTTCCCCGTAGCCGATCTGCGGCTCTCCGGCTTTCTGGACGAGGGGCTGGATGCGCCTGCCATCGATCTTGAGGACCGCTATCGCACGCTTCTCGAACAGGGGCGCGGGCGCGATGCGGCGGCTGGCCGGACGCTGGAGGGGCCGCATCGCAGCGACCTCCTCGTGCGCCATCGGGAAAAGAATATGGAGGCGGAGCGCTGCTCGACCGGTGAACAGAAGGCGCTGCTGGTCGGCATCGTGCTTGCTCATGCCGAGCTGGTGGCCACCATGACCGGTTTTGCCCCCATTCTCCTGCTCGATGAGATTGCCGCCCATCTGGATGAGGGGCGCCGGGCGGTGCTGTTCAACCGCATCGACGCGCTCGGCGGGCAGGCCTTCATGACCGGCACTGATCGCGCAATGTTTTCGGCGCTTGGTGAGCGGGCGCAACATATCACGGTGCGGGACGGGCAGCTCCTTTCGTGACAGATTGCGGCAGATATGAGAGAAAAGGCCATGGAACCGCTGACGCCTGACGAAATCACCCGATATCAACGCCATATCCTGCTGCCGGAAGTCGGCGGCGCCGGTCAGCAGAAGCTGAAGGCGGCGCGGGTGCTGGTCATCGGTGCGGGCGGGCTCGGTGCGCCGCTTCTCCACTATCTCGCGGCGGCAGGTGTCGGCACGATCGGCATGGTGGATGACGATGTCGTCTCGCTCTCCAATCTGCAAAGGCAGGTCATCCACGATACCGGAACACTCGGTCACCTGAAGACGGAGAGTGCGGCGCAGGCCATGGCGCGGCTCAATCCGCATGTCAGGGCGATCCGCTTCGAGGAGCGCTTCGACGGGACGTTTGCGGCCCGCCATCTCAGCGGTTTCGATCTTCTGGTCGATGGCTCGGACAATTTCGACACCCGCTATGCCGCTGCCGATGCGGCGGAGACGGCTCGTGTGCCGCTGGTGACCGGAGCTGTCGGGCGGTTCGAGGGGCAGTTGACGGTGTTGAAGCCCTATGAAGCCGGGCCGGATGGCAGCCTTTATCCGCGCTACCGCGATCTTTTTCCGGAAAAGCCGCCGCAAGGGCTTATTCCGGCCTGCGCCGAGACCGGTATTCTCGGCGCATTGACAGGCGTGATCGGCACGCTGATGGCCATGGAGGTGATCAAACTGATCACCGGCATTGGCAATCCGTTAGTAGGACGCCTGTTACTTTATGATGGTCTTTCGGCGCGTTTCGATACAGTGAGCTATCGCCGCCGCACACAGAGGTAAAACGGATGACATTGGAAATCCGGCAGATCGATGAGAGTTTCACGGATTGGGACGGGTTGCTGGCGCTGGTGCTCAATGCCTTCGACTACATGCATCCGCTGATCGATCCGCCATCCTCGGCGCTCAAGCTGACGCCTGAGTCGTTGAAGGCCAAGGCGCATGAGGAAATCGGCTATATCGCGCTTGATGAGGGCAGGCTCGTGGGTTGCCTGTTCTGCCGCCAGGAAAGCGAAGAGACGCTTTATCTCGGCAAGCTGGCCGTGCTTCCCACCTTGCAGGGCAAGGGCGTGGGCCGTGCCATGCTGGCGGCAGCGGAAGGCGTGGCCAAGGCCTGCGGTGTGACGCGGCTTCGGCTGGAGACACGGATTGAGCTTAAGGACAATCACCGCCGTTTCGCCGCCTGGGGCTTTGCCAAGACCGCCGATAAGAGCCATCCGGGCTATGACCGGACGACGTTCATCGAAATGGTCAAGGCGATTTAGGGCATTATGCGTAGATGGAAAGCGCGACAGCGAACCTTTGTGCGCCGTATATGGCGCACGGCGCTGTAGAGCATTTCGGTGATATCTGTTCTCAATTCCGCCCGGGCAAAACCCGGTTCGGTGGCCGATGGCCATCGAAATAGGTGCGGATATTGATGATGACCTTGTCACCCATATCGATGCGGCCCTCAATGGTGGCCGAGCCCATATGCGGCAACAGCACAACCTTGCCCTCTTCCGCGAGTTTCAGCAGCTTGGGATTGACTGCGGGTTCGTTTTCAAACACGTCGAGCCCCGCTCCGGCAATCTTGCCCTCGCGAATATACTGGATCAGCGCCTGTTCATCGATGATGCCGCCACGGGCGGTATTGACGATGTAGCTCGTCGGCTGCATCAGCGCCAGACGGCGCGCCGAGAGCAGATGAAAGGTTGCGGGGGTCGAGGGGCAATTGACCGAGACGATATCCACCCGCGCCAGCATCTGGTCGAGACTGTCCCAATAGGTTGCCTCCAACTCGTCCTCGGTCTGCGGGCTGACGCGCTTGCGGTTGTGGTAGTGGATGGAAAGGCCGAAAGCCTTGGCGCGCCGCGCCACCGCTGTGCCGATCCGGCCCATGCCGACAATGCCGATGCGCTTGCCCCAGATGCGGCGACCGAGCATCCAGGTGGGAGACCAGCCAGCCCATTCACCGGGCTTGTCGGTCAGCACCCGCGATCCCTCGGCCAGACGACGGGGTACGGCCAGGATCAGCGCCATGGTCATGTCGGCGGTGTCTTCGGAAAGCACGTTCGGGGTGTTGGTGACGGTGATGCCCCGGCGCGCGGCGGCATCGATATCGATGTGATCGGTGCCATTGGAAAAACTGGCGATCAGCTTCAATTGTGGCCCGGCTGCCTCGATCAGCGCGGCGTCGATCCGGTCGGTCACGGTGGGCACCAGCACATCGCAGCGCTCAACGGCATCCAGCAATTGCTCGCGGCTGCGCGGGGTGTCATCAATGTTCAGTTCGGCGTCGAAAAGTTCGCGCATGCGGGTTTCCACCGCATCCGGCAATTTGCGCGTGATATAGACCTTGGTTTTTTTTCGTTGCGTCATGGCGACTTTCGAGACCTTATAAAGATGTCGTTAACCAAGTCGGGCGATGATTCCCGCATGATTCACATAGAGCAAGTCCAGGAAAAGTGTAACACGGTTTTCCGTCCGGACTTGCGCGGAAAAGGCAGGTCTGGACAAACAACCGCCTGTTTTTCAGGGTGTTTTTGCAAAAGTGCAAGTCTGCGTGAAACATCAATCCATTTGCCGGTGGACATGCGGAAAACCAGAGAGATGGGGCGTTTCGGCAGATCGCTCAAGGTGAGAGAATGCTGAAGCGCCTGCAATCTGTTGTTTGGGTGGCCGTGGTGGCGCTCACCACGCTTTCAGGCGCAGCGCCCGCTTTTTCTCAAGGCTCTACAAAGGGCGCCAGCGGCCTGCCGCTGCCGCGCTTCGTCAGCCTCAAGGCGGCGCGGGTGAATTTGCGCATCGGGCCGAGCACCGATTACGCCACCTCGTGGATGTATACCCGTTCTGGCCTTCCCGTGGAAATCATCCAGGAATATGAAAACTGGCGGCGCATCCGCGATGCCGATGGCACGGAAGGCTGGGTCAATCAGACGCTGCTCTCCGGCGAGCGCACGGCGCTGGCCGCTCCGTGGATGAAGGGCAAGGGCGAGAACATCTATGTCAACCTGCGAGCCGACGCCCAGACAAGTGCCCGCATCACCGCCAAGCTGCAGCCCGGCGTGCTGATTCACCTGAAGGAATGCAATGGAAACTGGTGCTACGGTCAGGCGGATGACGTCAAGGGCTGGGTGGCGCAGAACGAGATCTGGGGTGCCTATCCCGGCGAGGCTTTCAAGTAACGTTGGGGTTGCGAATGGCCGCGGGAGACTGATGATCTCCACGGCAGCGAAATTGGAATCTCCTTTATAAATTCCAGGTTGCACTTTATTTTATAGCAATCCTTAAATGCATTTTGCCCTTGACTTGGGCATTTGCATAAAATATCCGCACATCCAGAGGCGGTTCCGCAAGATGCGCATTGGTTCAGTTCAACCATGTGATGCGGATTTTTTAAAAGCATGAAACAGTGAAAGTTTTGAAAGTCGGACATTCCGTCTGGGATGGCCCTACAGCGCCGTGCGCCATATATGGCGCACGGCGCTGTAGCACTTTAAATCTGCTGCATAATTTTCCCCTTAATCGACTCCGCTTTTAAGGAATTATGCAGTAGGCGGCCTCAACCGGGCGTCTGAGGCGAGGCCGTTTCGTTCTGTCCGTCATCTCTGCAATCCACGCCTTGCGGTTTCCGGAGATGCTCTGCTTCAAGGTAATATCTCCATGTTTATGGCTGCGATTGGCGTTCCCTTCGGTGCGCTTCTGGGAACTCTGGGTGGATTTCTGGGAACGGGTGGCGGAACCTTTGCGATACCGCTTCTTGTGCTGTTTGCTGCCTACGATCAGAAGGCCGCCCAGGGAACGGCCCTGGTCATGGTGGTGACCAATGTTCTCTACGCGCTTCTGAAATATCGCAAGAAGGGCAGTTTCGATATGAACACTGCCATCATTCTCGCCGTCAGCGGCAGTGTCACCTCGGCACTGGCCTCGCTCTGGGCCTTGTCTCTGTCCAGCGAAACGCTGAAGACGGGCTATGGCATCTTTCTGATCATGCTGTCCGCCTTCATTGCCGTCACGCGCAATCGAAAGCTGGTGGCGGGTCATCTGGATGCGCGCTGGGCCTTCCTTCCTGGCGCGCTTGGTGGCGTCTCGCTCGGCCTGTTCGGGGTGGGTGGCGCCATGCTTGCGGTGCCGCTGCTGGTGATGTTCTACGGCCAAAGTCAGGTGCGCGCGCAAGGTCTGGGTTTGGCGCTGGCTTTGCCGGGATGCATGATCAGTCTCCTGCAATATGGCTATTATGGCCATGTGCACTGGGCTCTTGGGCTGACGCTCGCAGTGGGAGGCTTACTGGGTGTCCCGGCAGGGGTGCATCTGGCGCACAAGGTTCAGGAAAAGACCCTGATCCTGTCTTTCTGTATCCTGCTGATTATCGCAGGTCTGCTGGTTATTCTGAAATGATCTACAGCGCCGTGCGTTTTATCAAACGCACAAAGGACGCTGTAACACTTTAAATCTGCTGCACAATTCCTTAAAGCACGTTGCGGCTTATCAGCCTCATGCAACGTGCTTTAAATTCTTGTTTTAACGCATGTCGTTATCGCAAAACCGCTGCACACTTTTGCGCGACATGCTGTAAATCGATTCCGATTTAAGGAATTATGCAGCAGCATAAGGGGGTCCGGTGAAGAAACCTTCACCGGACTGGTCAAATCAAACCGGGATCAGCCCCGCATCCTCGCCGGCCTTCTTCAGGGATAGGCTGGGGCGGGGACCGATCTGCTGGATGACGATTCCGGCGGCAAGGCAGCCGAGCTTGCCGCAATCTTCCAGCGAGCGGTTCTGGGTATAGCCATAGAGAAAGCCGGCGGCGAAGAGGTCGCCGGCACCGGTGGTGTCCACAAGCTCGTCGATGATGGTGGCGGAGACGTGGATACGTTCGCTGCCCTTGAGGATCACGGCGCCCTTCTCGCTCATGGTCACGGCGGCCAGCTTGCAATCCTGGGCGATCCGGCTCAGCGCCTCCTCGAAATCCTCGGTTTCATAGAGGGCAAGCGCTTCCTGTTCATTGGCGAAGACGATATCCACGGTTCCCGATCGCATCAGGTCGAGAAATTCGTCGCGATAGCGGTGAACACAGAAACTATCGGACAGTGTCATCGACACTTCGCGGCCATTGGCATGCGCAATACGGGCGCAATCGAGGATGGCCTGCTTGGCGCGCGGCGGATCCCAGAGATAGCCTTCGAAATAGGTGACCTTGGCCTGGGCCACCACCTGTTCTTCCACATCCTCCGGGCCGAATTCCACACAGGCGCCCAGATAGGTGTTCATCGAGCGTTCGCCATCTTCCGTCACGAAGATCATCGAGCGGGCGGTCGGCGGCTCGCCGCCGCCGGGGCGTGTTTCGAAATGCACGCCCTGGGCGCGGATGTCATGGGCAAAGATTTCGCCCAACTGGTCGGCGGCGACCTTGCCGAAATAGGCGGCGCGTCCGCCGAGATTGGCAACGCCCGCCGCCGTGTTGCCGGCACTGCCGCCGGAGGTTTCGATGGCCGGACCCATAAGGCTGTAGAGCCGTGTGGCGCGTTCGGCATCGATCAGGTTCATGGCGCCTTTGGTGATCTCGTTATCGATCAGAAATCCATCTTCGCAGCGGGAAATAATATCGACGATGGCATTGCCGATCGTGAGAACATCGAATTGCGTCATGAAGTCAAAAGTCCCTGGCTGAACGTCCTTCGCTTTTTACCTGATTTGGCCGAACGCGAAAGCGAAAACCATCGGTACTTGACTTTCCGTTCCCGGAAAAAAACCGGGGATGATCCAAGGAGAAAAAGATTGCGATCTTCAGGCGGCGCTGCTGTCCATGGCGGAGGCGGCGCTACCGCGATGTTCCAGCAATTGCCGGGTCTCATCCGCCGACACAGGTTTGCCAAACAGATAGCCCTGACCGAAATCGCAGCCGATGCTTTTCAGGAAATCGAGCTGGTGGTCTTCCTCAATGCCCTCGGCGGTCGTCGATATGCCGAGCCCCTGTCCCAGTCCCAAAATGGCGCGGACGATATCCTCGCGCTTCTTGTCGGTCTCGAAACCGGTGACGAAGCTGCGGTCGATCTTGATCTTGTCGAAGCGGAATTTCGATAGTTGCGACAGGCTGGAATAGCCGGTGCCGAAATCGTCCAGAGCGATCTTGATGCCCGCCGCCTGGAGTTCGCCCAGGATGGCGGTGGCCGAGTCCATATCCCGAACCAGCGCGGTTTCCGTGATTTCGATTTCCAGCCGCTGCGGCGGCAGGCCGGTTTCCATCAGCACATTCATGATGCGCAGGCCCATCTGCCTGTCGCTCAATTGTATGGGGGAAATGTTGAAGGCGAGGCGGATGCTGTCGGGCCAGGCCATGGCGTCGCGGCAGGCCGCACGCAGCAGGCGTTCGGACAATTCGACGATCAATCCTGCGTCCTCGGCAAGCTCGATGAAATCGCTGGGCGGGATGATGTGGTTGGGACCGGCTTCCCAGCGGGCCAGCGCCTCGAAACCACGGATTTCGCCGCTGCGCAGGTCGATCAGCGGCTGGTAATAGGGCACGATGCTGTCATTGCGAATGGCGCGTTTCAGCGCCATTTCGGTTTCGGCCCGCCGCATCACCCGGTCTTCCATGATCTTTTCGAAGGCAAAAACACTGTTGCGGCCGCTTTTCTTGGCGACATACATCGCTACATCCGCGCAATGCACCGCATCGTTGAAGTCCGCGGAGTCCTCGGGATAAAGCGCAAAACCGATGCTGGCGCCAATTTCGGAGGTCATGCCGCCCACGTCATAGGGCGCCGACAGACAGCGCAGGATTTTGTGACCGAAGCGCAGACAATCCATGCCGGGATGCCGCTCGGCAATCAGCAGGAATTCGTCGCCGCCCAGGCGATAGGGCAAGGCTCCGGTGAAGAGCGTGTTCAGCCGATGCGCCACTTCCTTCAGCAGCAGGTCTCCGCCGTGATGGCCGACCAGATCGTTGACCCGCTTGAAACCGTCGAGATCAATGGAGTAAACCGCATAGCCGTGGGCGGGCTGTTTGCCGGCAAGGCCGGCCTTTTCCAAGGCGCGGCGGTTGGGAAGCAACGTCAGCGGGTCGTGATGGGCGAGCCAGTCGATATTTTCCTCAGCGCGATTGCGCCGGGCAATCTCCCGCTTCAGGTCGAGAATGCGCCGCCACGCATAGATGAGGCCGAAAACCCCCACGATATTGAAGGCCGTGAAGATCTCATCCAGTTGCCATTCTTCGTGGGCATGCAGAAATCGATCGAGCCGCTCATGAAACTGGATCCGCGTTCCAAACACCAGCAGCAGCACGCCAATGGCCAGCAGCAGCAGGGCTTCCCTCATCACCCGGTTTTTCAACATCCCTGGAAGCCGCACGCGCCGAACACTCCCTGATGACCGCTGCTTTCACAGCGAATTGGCACACCTTCCTGCGTAATCTTTATTGTTGAATAATTATCTAATAAATTGGAGAGAAATGCAGGGAGCTGCCTGCGGCGAGCAGAGCAGGCCCTCAGTCGTGTGAGGATCAGGCGGCGTTGGAGGCCTGATCTTCGTTGAGGAAAGTGTAAAGGGCCGTTGCCGAATCGCTGGCGCGCAACTTGGTCACCAGATCCTGATCCCTGAGCACCCGGGCAATGCGGGAAAGGGCCTTCAGGTGATCGGCGCCTGCACCCTCAGGCGCCAGAAGCAGAAACACCAGATCCACGGGTTGCTCATCCAGCGCCTCGAAATCGATCGGCGTTTCCAGTCGGGCAAATATGCCCTTGATGGAGGAAATGCTGTTGAGCTTGCCGTGCGGAATGGCAATGCCATTGCCCACCCCCGTCGAGCCCAGCCGCTCGCGTTGCAGGATGACATCGAAAATCTCCCGCTCGGCAATGCCGGTGAGCTTCGCGGCCTTGGCGGCGAGTTCCTGAAGCAATTGTTTTTTGGAATTAACCTTCAGGGCGGGAATGATCGCGTCCTGCTGCAGCAAATCTGCCAAGGCCATTGGGTTTTCCTTTTACGCCGCCGACGTCCCGGAAAAGGCGATGGCGATGCATCGCCTTTTCCACTGTTGCTGTTTTGCGCAAACGTGACCGCCTGCGCCCTCGATCTCATTCAGCCCTTGATGCTCGCGGCATCGATCCAGCCGATATTTCCGTCATTACGGCGATAGACGATGTTCAGATCCTGTCCGCCGGGGCTCTTGAACAGAACGATGGGCTCATCGGTCATGTCCAGGGCCATGACGGCAGAGGCCACCGACATCGTCTTCAGCTTCTTGGTGCTTTCCGCCACGATGGTGGGCGCAAAATCTTCCGGCACTTCGTCCTGTTCCTCGGGAACGGCATCCATGACGGTATAGGCAATTTCGGACGCGGTACCCGCATGGTGGTCCTTGAGCTTGCGCTTGTAGCGGCGCAGGCGCTTCTCGATCCGTTCCGCTGCGGCGTCGAAGGCCAGTTGCGGATCATTGGCTTCACCGGCCGCGTGAAGGTTCACGCCGCTGTCGAGATGCACCACGCAATCGGCAGAGAAGCGCGAGGCCGATTTGGTCACCGTCACCTGACTGGAATACCCTCCGTCAAAATATTTCGTGACACCGTCCGCGATCTGGGTCTCGATCCGCTGCCGGAACGAGTCGCCGATTTCCATATGTTTGCCGGATACACGCACACTCATGGAGTTTCCCTTCTTATCGTGATTTGCGGGTACCAGTTTACGCCAAGCGGCGCGCGCCTCCAAGCCTTTCCATCGCTCAAGTCTGCGCTCGGCCGTCTCGCTACCCATCAGGCCTCAGCCCGTTGGCTCGTGTCCCTGCAACCATTCCTTCTCGGCCCGCTACAGCGCCGTGCGCCCTATATGGCGCACAAAGGTTCGCTGTCGCACTTTACATCTGCTGCATAATTTTCTCCGTAAATCGGTTCCGATTTAAGGAATTATGCAGTAACCGCTCTTCCCGTCATTATCCTGTGGGGCTCGCCTTCGCCGCTGCTGGTCAGGATGGTGGTCCTGCACGTTTTGCGCGATTGAATTCGGCCCGTTTTTATTTCACGTCGCTCTAATGACGCCGCTCGCAAAAGTCAACGCTTGGTTAATTTTATGTTTTGGACGGTCAGGCAGAACTGCGGGCAAGGGCTCTCTTTTCTCGCCTGCGTTGTACTGATGACGGGATATTCATTGCCTCGCGATATTTTGCCACAGTGCGCCGGGCCAGATCGACACCGCCACTTCTGAGGCTTTCGACAATATCGTCATCGGACAGGATATTGTCAGGGCTTTCCTGGGCGATCAGCATGCGGATACGGTGGCGCACGGCTTCCGCCGAATGGCTGTCACCGCCTTCGGCGGAGCCAATCGAGACGCTGAAGAAATATTTGAGCTCGAACAGGCCGCGCGGCGTCAGCATATATTTATTGGAGGTGACGCGGCTGACGGTGGATTCATGCATCTTGATGGCGTCGGCCACCGTTTTCAGGTTCAGCGGCCGCAAATGGTCCACGCCATGATGCAGGAAAGCCTCCTGCTGGCGGACGATCTCGCTGGCCACTTTCATGATGGTGCGGGCGCGCTGGTCGAGGCTGCGGGTCAGCCAGTTGGCGTTTTGCAGGCATTCGCTGAGGAAGGCCTGCTCACCCTCCTCGCGTCGTCCATGCTTCTGCACCTCGGCATAATAGGCGTTGTTGACCAGCACACGGGGCAGGGTTTCCGGGTTCAGCTCCACGGCCCAGCCGTCGGCGGAAGGCCGGACGAAGATGTCCGCAACAATGGTTTCCGTCGGGCCGGTCTCGAATGCGCCGCCCGGGCGCGGGTCCAGCGTGCGGATCTCCGCCAGCATGTCCAGCAGGTCTTCCTCGTCCACGCCGCAAAGCCGTTTAAGCGTCGCGAAATCCCGCCGCGCCAGAAGATCGAGGTTTTTGACCAGCGCCGCCATGGCCGGGTCGAGCCTGTCCCGTTGCCGCAGCTGAATGGCGAGGCATTCGCCCAGATCGCGCGCAAACACGCCCGGCGGGTCGAAGCCCTGCAACAGGGTCAGCACCCGTTCCAAATCCATCACCGTTGCGCCAATGCGCTCGGCCAGTTCAGGCATGTCGGCACGGAGATAGCCGGTTTCATCGATCTGGTCGATCAGGGAAAGCGCGATCATCCGGTCGTGGGCTGCGGTCACGGCAAAGGGCAATTGCTGTAGCAGATGGTCGCGCAGCGAGGGGCGGGCGGCCACGAAATCGTCGAGATCGTAATCGTCCATGCCATCCGACAGTCCGCCAGGCATGGATTTCCACTGGCCGAGCAGATCCGGCGCATCGACCTTGGGGAGTGCTGCATCATCGCTGAAGGCGGTGCCGAAATTGGCGTCCAGGCTGTCGCTCAGCTGGCCGTCGCTGCGCTCATACCAGTCGCTGTCGGGGCCTTCTGTGCTCTCGGGTGCGGAAGCGGCCTCGGGTTCGGGGCCTGTGGCGGGAAGGTCACCCGCGCCCAAAGGCTCATCATTTGGCTGAAAATCGAGCAGTGGGTTCTTTTCCACTTCCTGCGCGATGAATTGCACGAGTTCGAGATGGGTCATCTGCAGCAGCTGGATGGACTGCATCAGCTGCGGCGTCATGACCAGGGACTGGCTCTGGCGAAGGAAAAGGCTGGCAGACAGGGCCATGGCGGACGAAAAACTCCCCTACGCTTCTCCTCGGACTCCCTTTGTTCCAGTTTTTTGGGCGTTCGAAGTCTCAACTGGCCCAAAAATTGCTTTTTTGAAGAGTTCGGTCAAGCGGTTCAGCCGATTGGACTTGAAATAAGTCAGACCGGCTGCCGTTTAGAGGCTGAATTTATCGCCCAGGTAGAGACGGCGCACATCCTGGTTGTTGACGATGTCGTCGGCGCGGCCATGGGTCAGCACTTCCCCGGCATGAATGATATAGGCGCGGTCGATCAGGCCCAGCGTTTCGCGCACATTATGGTCGGTTATCAGCACGCCGATGCCGCGGGCCGTCAGATGCCGCACCAGGTTCTGGATATCGGACACCGAAATCGGATCGACGCCGGCAAAGGGCTCGTCCAGCAGCATGAAGGTCGGATCGGTCGCCAGCGCGCGGGCAATTTCCAGGCGCCGGCGTTCGCCGCCCGAAAGGGCGACCGCCGGAGACTTGCGCAGCTTCTCGATGTTGAACTCCGCCAGAAGCTCGTTCAGCTTCTGCTCGCGCTTGCCGGTATTGCGCTCATGCAGTTCCAGCACGGCGCGGATATTGTCTTCCACGGTCAGCCCGCGAAAGATCGAGGCTTCCTGCGGCAGATAGCCCACGCCAAGGCGCGCGCGGCGGTACATCGGCATGGAGGTGACGTCATTGCCGTCAATGGCAATCGTGCCCTCATCCACCGGCACAAGGCCGGTGATCATGTAGAAGCAGGTGGTCTTGCCAGCGCCGTTTGGGCCGAGCAGGCCCACGGCCTCGCCCCGGCGCACCACGAGAGATGCGCCGTTTACGACGCGGCGGGTATTATAGGTCTTGGTCAATCCATGCGCGATCAGCGTTCCCTGATAGCGGCTCTTATCCCGCACCGACGCCTCGGGCTGGCCACCGGTAGCCGGAGGCTTTGCGCTCAAACCTGGAATTTTCACAGGCAATGACCTTATTGCTTCTGCGGCTGCTGCTGCGACTTCGGATCGAGCTGGATCTGCACGCGTCCGCCGCAACTGTCGAGCTTCGCCTCACCCGTCGTCATCTTCACGGTCAGGCGGCAGCCGACGAAGACGTTCTTGCCTTCCGACAGCACGACCTTGTCGCCTTCCAGCGTGAAGATCTGGGTGTTCATGTCGAAATGACCCTTATCGGCCGTGGCCTTCTGGGTTTCCGTGTTCAAAACGACGTTCTGCATGACGTCGATGGTGTCGATCTTGGCGTCACCGCTGGTGACGGCCGCACCCTGACCCTTATATTTCACCACCATGGAGGCCGACTGCATGGTCGTGGTGCCCTGCACCACGCGGACATTGCCGTTGAAGAAGGCGGTGTTTTCCTGCTGGCGCACTTCGAGCTGGTCGCTTTCGATCTGGATCGGCTTGTCGCCGGACAGTTTCAGCCCGTTCATATTGCTGGTGGTGGACTGGGCGAGGGCCGGAGCGGCCAGCGCACCAAGGCCGCAAACCAGCGCCAGGGTGGTGAGGACAGGAAGACGACGGGATCCTTGCGTCATGATCGGCTCTCAATTGCCAGTGTTCTGGAGGGCGGAACCGGCGATGTTCATGCGAACGGCTCCCGTTAATGTGATGACCTGTCCCTTATCCGTCATATCCATGGACTGCGCAACCACCGACGCATCCTTGGTTCTG
This sequence comes from Allorhizobium paknamense, assembly GCF_030815125.1. Classification (GTDB taxonomy): domain Bacteria; phylum Pseudomonadota; class Alphaproteobacteria; order Rhizobiales; family Rhizobiaceae; genus Allorhizobium; species Allorhizobium paknamense. The sequence continues at coordinate 119,981 of NZ_JAUSWH010000004.1, read as the reverse complement.
ATCGAGACCGGCTGGGTCGTCTTAAGCTTTCCGGCCTTCACGTCAAGGTCGGCGGATTGAAAGTCTGCGGTGACGCCGCTGGAGAGCTTGATCTCGAAAGGCTTGTCCAGCACCATCTTGTCGCTGGCGCGGTCATAGGTGCCGCTCTGAGCCTTGATGTCCGCCATGTCCTGATCGTTGACCGGCATCTGCGCGACAATCGTTTCCAGCGTGATGAGGTTGGGGTTCTTGATGTCCTGAAGCGCCCTCAATGCCTTCATCGAATAGGAAGCGCCATCGGAATTGCGCCCGGCGATGGCAGGTTTCGACATCACAACCTTGCCGTCCTCGATATCGGCGCCCTCGATCTTGATCGATTCCGGCAGATAGGTGCGCACCACCGACACGGCGATGAAGCCGAAGGAGAGCAGCATGGCTGCCGCTGGCAACAGGATCTTCAGCCGCCGCACCCGCGCGGAATGGCCGACCGCCCGCCGGTAGCGATCGTTCGAAGGGGGTGCAAAGGGCTCGTCAGAGCCTGCATCAAGACGTTTGAGCATGGGTGTGCTGTCCGTAGGGCCGACGGCGCAAGCCCGTCGTCATCAAGGCTTTGATCCTGTCCGGCATGTTTCGCATGTCCGCTTCTGGCTGCCAATATGGTTTTTTTAAAGTCGCTTACAAGCACCGTCACCCCTTCATGCTCAAGCCGAGGAGAGGGGGCAGGAAGCCGACCTTATCGCAAAAAGCCTTAAGCGATTGATTAATCCGATTTTCTGTGATGTTTTACGCAGGCTGAGGCGTTGTTCGCGGCATTGCACCCTGCCAATGGCGGCGGCCGCGCTCCGTCAGCATCCAGGATGAAAATCGACAGAAACTAAAGGGGGTTATCGTGATCAAGTCGGAATTGGTGCAGATTGTTGCCGCGCGTAACCCGCATCTCTACCACCGCGACGTCGAAAACATCGTCAACGCGGTTCTCGACGAGATCACCGATGCGCTGGCGGGCGGCAATCGCGTGGAATTGCGGGGTTTTGGCGCCTTTTCCGTCAAGAACCGCCCCTCCCGCACCGGGCGCAATCCGCGCACCGGCGAGACGGTGTTCGTTGAAGAAAAATGGGTGCCCTTCTTCAAGACCGGCAAGGAACTGCGCGAGCGGCTCAATCCCGGCATGGGCGATATCGACATCGATGAAGATGCCGATTGAGCTGTTTTCAAAGCCGTGCAAGAACCACGACACGTTTGGAGTTTCTGCTCTTGAAAACCGGCCATCGCCATCCATCTCAAGCTTGCGATGATGGAATTGCCGGTGACGGGAATTGAATGCGTAAAAGAGCCGGAGGGTGAAACCATGATGGTCAGGAAAGTCGTCAATCTGGTGGTGTTGATCCCGCTTGCCATCGTGCTGGTGGTGCTGTGCGTGGCCAACCGGCAGACGGTGACCCTGGCGCTCAACCCCTTCCGTCCGGAAGACCAGATGCTGTCGACCAGCGCGCCCTTCTTTGTCTTCCTGTTCCTTGCTTTCCTGCTGGGCGCTCTCGTTGGCGGCTTTGCCGTCTGGCTGTCCCAGGGCAAACATCGCAAACGGGCGCGGATCGAAGCGCGCTCTGCCGCCCGCTGGGAAAGCGAAGCCGACAAGCACAAGAAGCGGGCCGACGACGTTGTGGCCAACCAATTGCCGAAATTGTCCTCGCGGTAAGGCCAGGTTTTCAAAGTAAGAGCCATTGCAAGCTGGCTGAGGCGCGAAGGCGCCACGAAATCCATGGGAAAAGCCCAGAGAGCTTTTCGAGGAAGGTGCGTAGCGGCTTTCCGTTCGGATATGCGTAAAATCAGAGAGCTGGAGCGGCCCGCTCTTTCGCCGAGCCTGGCTTGATGCTATGCGCGGGGCAAGCGATCCGCCCCTCAAGGTGTCGATGCGCTTTATTCCTGACCCATCGTAACAAAGGCCGCCTTTGCCGTGAAAGACAGAACGAAACGTCCATCGCCCAAACGGCAGAGCGCTGCCAAGCCCTCCGGCGGGCCGCGGCGTTTCACGCAAGAGCGCGCATCGTCCGAACAGCATCACAAGCATTCGGCAGCACCCAAGGCGAAGGCCGAGCCCGTAGCCGCCTCGAAGCCCGTGCCTGCCGAGCCGCAGGCGGTGGCGGAAAAGCTTGGGCTTCGCAACGGGGCCCTTCCACGCGAAAGCGTACCGGTCATTCTCGAATCCATCGGCGCGGGTGACTTTCACCTGATCGACAGCGGCCATGGGCTGAAGCTCGAGCAATACGGTCCCTATCGCATTGTCCGCCCGGAGGCGCAGGCGCTCTGGCCGCCAGCCCTGCCGCAGCATGCGTGGGACAAGGCGGATGCGATCTTCACCGGCGATACGGATGAGGATGGTATGGGCCGCTGGCGCTTTCCCCGCGAGGCGCTGGGCGAGACATGGCCTCTCAATCTTCTGGGTGTGGATTTTCTCGGCCGCTTTACCGCCTTCCGGCATGTGGGCGTGTTTCCCGAGCAGATTGCGCACTGGTCCTGGATGAAATCGGTGATCGAGGCCTCGGACCGGCCGCTGAAAGTACTCAATCTCTTCGGCTATACCGGGGTTGCCTCGCTGGTGGCGGCTGCCGCCGGTGCCGAGGTCACGCATGTGGACGCCTCCAAGAAGGCGATTGGCTGGGCGCGGGAAAATCAGTCGCTCAGCCGCCTCGATCGCGCACCGATCCGCTGGATTTGCGAGGACGCGATGAAATTCATCCAGCGCGAGGAACGGCGCGGCAGCCGCTACGACATCATTCTCACCGATCCGCCGAAATTCGGACGCGGACCGAATGGTGAGGTCTGGCACCTGTTCGACCATCTGCCGCAGATGCTGGCCACCTGCCGCGAAATCCTGGCGCCGAAGCCGAAGGGGCTGGTGCTGACGGCCTATTCCATCCGCGCCAGTTTCTACGCCATTCATGAACTGATGCGTGAGACCATGCGCGGCAAGAATGGGCTGGTGGAATCGGGGGAACTGGTTCTGCGCGAGGCGGGTCTCGATGGCAAGACGCCGGGACGCGCGCTTTCCACTTCACTTTTCAGCCGTTGGACACCCGCATGAGTGAGAGCTTCAAGGATCAGAGCCGGGATCCGGCCCATCGTCGCGTTGGCCAGGTCAAGGAAGTAACGAGCCTGACCAACCCGATCGTCAAGGACATCAAGGCCCTGTCGCAGAAGAAGACCCGGGAAGAAACCGGCACGTTTCTGGCGGAGGGGCTGAAGCTGATCATCGATGCGGCGGAACTGGGCTGGAGCATCCGCTATCTTCTCTATGCCAAGGCTGCCCGGGGAAAGCCCCTGGTGGAAAAAGTGGCGGCCCGCACCGTGGCGCGCGGCGGCATGGTGCTGGAGGTGAGCGAGAAGGTGATGTCCTCCATCACCCGCAAGGACAATCCGCAAATGGTGGCGGCGGTCTTCGATCAGCAATGGATGCCGCTGTCCAAGGTCAGGCTGGAAAAGGACCAGACCTGGGTGGCGCTGGACCGGGTGCGCGATCCCGGCAATCTCGGCACGATCATCCGCACGGCGGATGCGGCGGGCGCTTCCGGGGTGATGCTGGTGGGCGATTGCACCGATCCCTTTTCCATGGAAACAGTGCGCGCCACCATGGGCTCGGTCTTTGCCCTGCCACTGGTGAAAACCGGCCTGCAGGAGTTTCTGGCCTGGAAGAAGACAGCCGGTATATCCCTGGTCGCGACCCATCTGGCGGGCGCGGTGGATTATCGCCGCATCGATTACAAGAGCCGTCCGACGGTGCTGCTGATGGGCAACGAGCAATCCGGCCTGCCGGAGGAGCTTGCGGCGGCGGCAGACCGGTTGGCGCGCATTCCGCAGGCGGGCCTTGCCGATTCGCTCAATCTCGCCATCGCCACCGGCATCATGCTGTTTGAGGCGCGGCGGCATCTCCTCACGCTGGAAGGCGCCGAATGACCACCTCGCCTGCGCTGTTTTCCCGCCCCGTTGCGGCCATCGCCTTCATTCTGGCGGCGCTTTTCCTCGATCAGGCGGTGAAATATGCCGTCGAGGTGGAGTTGCCCATGCATGAACTGGTGCATGTGGTGCCGATGCTCGGGCTGTTTCGCACCCACAATCTCGGCGTGGCCTTTTCCATGCTCTCGCATCTCGATGCCTGGGCGATTGTCGGCATGCGCCTTGCCATCGTCGCCTTCGTGCTCTGGCTCTGGCGCAATACCAGCCGCGATCACCGCTTCGCCCATCTCGGCTATTCGCTGATCATCGCAGGCGCCTTCGGCAATATCATCGACCGTTTCGTCTATGGCTATGTGGTGGACTATATCCTGTTCTATACGGATACGTGGTCCTTCGCGGTCTTCAACCTGGCGGACTCCTATATCAGCATCGGCGCCGGGCTGATCCTGCTGGAGGAGTTGCTGCTGCTGCGGCGCAATAAATCCTAAATTTCTAATTTTTATGATAACCGGACGGAAACACACTGTGCCGCACAATGCCGTTTAGTGGCGACGTTTCCTTAACCGGGACGGCGTAATCATAAAAACTGTGCCGAACAGGGGCTAGACCATCTCCGCGAAGCGCGGCGTCTGGACAGGATGGGTCGGCTGCCCCGGGACGGCCCCGGCAGGAAACAGCAGGGCCATGATGCCAATGGAAATTGAGGAGGCTGAGCTTTCCCCCGTAACCGCCGAAACCGTGCGCACGCGGCTTCTGGCGACGGTGAGCCATGAAATGCGCACCCCCCTCAACGGCATTCTGGGCATGAGCCATCTGCTTGGCCGCACAGACCTTTCTCCCGAGCAGCGCAATTATCTGGCCGCCATCGTGCAGGCCGGAGAAGCGCTGAACCAGCTGGTGGCCGATCTTCTCGACTATTCGACGTTGGAAACGGGCCATTTCGAACTGCATAGCCAGCGGGTTTCGCCGCGGCGGCTGATTGAAGGCGTGGTGGAAATGCTGGCCCCGCGCGCCCATGCCAAGGGGATAGAGATTGCCGCCACCGCGCAGGCCTGCGTGGCGGAAGAGATCGAGGTGGATGTGGCGCGCCTGCGTCAGGTGCTTTTCAACATCATCGGCAATGCCGTGAAATTTACCCAGGAAGGCGGAGTGCTGGTCTCCAGCAGTTGCAGCGGTCACGATCTGTTGATCCGGATCCGCGATACCGGGCCGGGCATGAGCGAAGAGGAGCGGGCGCGGCTTTTCGTGGAATTTTCCCAGGCGGGCGACCAGCTTCAGCGCAGCGGCGGCACGGGGCTCGGCCTCTTCATTTCACAGCGCCTGATGATGGCGCTGGGCGGCTCTCTGGCCGTGACGGAAAGCTGCAAGGGCAAGGGCAGCCTGTTTGAAATTCGCCTGCCGTGCACCGCCGCGGCCATCGAGCCTGCCGCCCTGCCGCGCGAACGCCTGCTGGAAAGCTCGCGGGTTCTTCTTCTGGCCCCGAACGGTCCGGCGGCAGAAGCGACGGAGGCGAGCATCCGCGCGCTGGGCGGGATCTGCTACCGCACCTGCAACGCGGCCATGGCGGTGGAGATCCTGCAGCAGGTGAGGGAACGGGGCGAGGTGCTGACGGATATCATCGTCGATCACCGCCGGGTTTCCGATTACGACGCACAAGTGGTGGCGCATCTTCAGGGCATGCCGCGTCTGCGCCGTATCTATCTCGTGACGCCGGAGGAGCGCCCGGTACGCCCCCTGACCGGCTTCGACGCTTGGTTGATCCGCCCCTTGCGGGAACAGACGCTGAGCGACGTGTTGCGCGGCCTGATGAGCGGCGTCGATACCGATGTTGCGGAAGAAAGTGCCAAGCCGGACGATCTGGCGGAGTCGCGCCGCCAGCGGTCGCTCTCCAGCCTGAATATCCTGGTAGGCGAGGATGACTATGTCAACGCGACGCTTCTGAAGGCCGTGCTGAAGAAGGCGGGCCATGAGGTCAGCCATGTCGGCGATTTCGATGCGCTCAGGCGGGAAGTGGCCTCCGATCTCGGCGCCGAGGCCGATCTCATCATTACCGATCTCGGCATGCCGGGGGGCGAGGGCGCATCCGTGCTGCGCTATGTCCGCATGGTCGAGCAATTGAAGCGCCGCCGCCGCTGCCCGATCGTGGTCCTGACCGGCGATCTGCGCGACAGTTCCCGCGTCGATGCGTTGGCAAGCGGGGCCGATCTGGTGCTGCAAAAGCCGGTCAATCCGGATCGTCTGCTCAGCGAAATCCGTTCGCTGTTGCAGGTGGGGGAATATCGCAGCTACGGCTGATCCGCTTTGCGGGCGAGCGAGAAAGCAGTATAGAGCCTTTGAAAGACGTGCTCTCAGCTTTTCCGCATTTCCCTACGGAAAACCGCGGCTACACTTTTCTCAGGACAATGCTCTGGCAGCGCGTGCGGCAGGGCAAGTCCGTCACAGACAGGCAGATCCCGGCATGAGCCTCCACGGCAAGCGCATTCTTCTGATCATCGGCGGTGGCATCGCGGCCTATAAAAGCCTCGATCTCATCCGCAGGCTCAAGGAGCGCGGGGCCGAGGTGCGCCCGATCATGACATCGGCGGCCGAGCAATTTGTAACGCCGCTTGCCGTTGGGGCGCTTTCGGCCTCCCATGTCTATACAGATCTCTTCTCGCGGGAGGATGAGCAGGATGTCGGCCATATCCGGCTGGCGCGGGACTGCGATTTGATCGTGATCGCGCCTGCGACCGCCGATTTGATGGCCAAGATGGCCCATGGTCTCGCGAATGACCTGGCCTCTGCCGTGCTTCTGGCGCGCGACAGGCCGGTGCTGGTGGCGCCTGCCATGAACCCGCGCATGTGGGAAAACCCCGCCACGGCGCGCAATGTGGAGCAGCTGACGGGCGATGGCATCCGCTTTATCGGTCCCATGCGCGGCGAAATGGCCGAAAGCGGCGAGGCGGGCCTGGGCCGGATGGCCGAACCGCTGGAGATCGTCGCCGCTGTCGAGGCGGTTTTCACGCCACAGCACAGACCCTTGGCTGGCAGGACGGCGATTGTCACCTCCGGCCCCACCCATGAGCCGATCGATCCGGTGCGCTATATCGCCAACCGTTCCTCCGGCAAGCAGGGCCATGCCATCGCCGCTGCCCTTGCCCGGCTGGGGGCAGAGGTGACGCTGGTCTCCGGCCCCGTCGCGCTTCGCGATCCCGATTGTGTCCATGTCGTGCATGTCGAGCGCGCCGAAGAGATGCGCGACGCCGTTCTCGCCCATCTTCCTGCGGATATTGCGGTCATGGTGGCTGCCGTTGCCGATTGGCGGGTGGCAAGCTCGGCGGAGCAGAAAATCAAGAAACAGCCCGGCGAAGGCCCGCCAGTGCTGCAGCTTACCGAAAATCCCGATATTCTGGCCACGGTCGGCCACCACGCCAACCGCCCGCGCCTCGTCGTCGGCTTTGCGGCGGAAACCCAGAATGTCAGCGCCAATGGCCGCGCCAAGCTTGAGCGCAAGGGGGCGGACCTGATCGTCGCCAACGACGTCTCTCCGGAAACCGGCATTATGGGTGGAGAGAAAAACAGCGTGCGGCTGATCAGTCGGCAAGGGGAAGAGAACTGGCCGGAGCTTTCCAAAGCCGAAGTGGCTGAAAGGCTGGCAGAGAAGATTGCGGCGATGCTGGGCTAGAGCACGTCCGGTGAACACGGGTTCACCGGACGTGCTCTAAGCTTCTGTTTTTACGCATTTCCGGACGGAAAACCGTGACTACACTTTTCCTGGAAATGCTCTAATCGCTGACTGGTTCCGAGAGAAGTTTCGTCGCACTTTTCCCTCCGGAAATACATAGCATCTCCAGCCTTCCCGTGTTTCAATGAAACACGGGAAGGCTGGAGATGCTTTACCCTTCGAAAAACTCCTTCATCCGGGCGAAGAAGCCGGTGGATTCAGGGTTGTTTTCCTTGGAGGAGATCTGTTCGAATTCCTGCAATAGCTCGCGCTGGCGCTTGGTGAGCTTTTGCGGGGTTTCGATCTGGATCTGGATATAAAGGTCGCCCATCTGCTGCGAGCGCAGCACCGGCATGCCCTTGCCCTTCAGGCGGAACTGCTTGCCGGACTGGGTGCCCTCCGGCACGGTGACGCGGGATTTCGTGCCGTCCAGCGTGGTCACGTCGAAGGTGCCGCCGAGGGCGGCAGTGGTCATCGAGATCGGCACGGAGCAATAGAGATCCGCGCCCTCCCTCTGGAAGAACTGGTGCGGCTTGACCGACAGGAAGATGTAGAGATCGCCCGAAGGGCCGCCGCGCAGGCCCGCTTCTCCCTCGCCCTGCAGACGGATGCGCGTGCCGTCCTCGATCCCCGCGGGGATGGAAACGGAAAGCTGGCGCTCTTCCGTGACGCGGCCCTGGCCGTGGCACTTGGTGCAGGGATCAGAAATCGTCTGGCCCCGGCCATGACAGGTGGGGCAGGTCCGCTCGATGGAGAAGAAGCCCTGGGCTGCACGCACCCGGCCCGAGCCCTGGCAGGTAGAGCAGGTGGTGGGCTTGGTGCCTGGCTTTGCGCCGGAACCGGAACAGACATCGCAGGTTATGGATGTTGGAACCCTGATCTGCGCCGTCTTGCCCGCATAGGCTTCCTCAAGCGAAATTTCCATATTGTAGCGCAGGTCGGCGCCGCGTTCGCGCCCGCCGCTGGAGCGGGCTCTTGCGCCACCGCGTCCACCGCCCATCATCTCGCCGAAGATGTCTTCGAAAATATCGGAGAAGCCGCCGCCTGCGAAACCGCCGCCACCGCCAAAACCGCCACCGCCCATGCCGCCCTGCTCGAAGGCTGCATGGCCGAAACGGTCATAGGCTGCCCGCTTCTGCGGGTCCTTCAGCGTTTCATAAGCCTCGTTGATCTCCTTGAACGTCTTTTCCGCCTCGGCATCGCCCGGATTCTTGTCCGGGTGATATTTCATCGCGAGCTTGCGAAAGGCGCTTTTCAGCTCCTTTTCATCCGCGCTTCGGGAGACGCCGAGGGTCTCGTAGAAATCTGCCTTTGCCATGGTCTTACAAAGCTCTCAAAGCCCGTTCCACGCCAGCGTGGTTGCCCGTTTTCTGTCCGGCCTGCACATCGCAGGCTGCCATATCCCTGCTGAAATCGGCTGCTGCCTCCCGCGCGTCGCTCATCAGAAGCTTGCGGGGTTCGCCACGCTGGGTGATGGCCTGCGCAAGCGAGGTCGCCGCAAATCCCAGTGAATGCGCCGCCAGATCGCAGGAGGACACCTGTCCGCCTGCCTTCTTGCGCTTCAGGCCGTTTTCGATCAGGGGCGCCAGATCGTTGACGGTCTTGCGCAAAAGCGCCGAATCCCGTCTGGAAACAGCCTGGAGAACGGCGGCTTCCGCTGCACTCACCTTCTGACGGACATCGTTTGCCGATTGCGCTTCGGCAACGGAACCGATCATCAAAGCAAGGACGGCTGGCCCGAAGGCCAGCCACTTCTTCCGAAAGGACATCGTGCGAGACGTCTGCATCAAGCCGACTTCTTCGCAGAATCGTCCTTCACTTCTTCATAGTCGGCATCGACCACATCGTCCTTGCCGCCAGCAGCGCCTTCCTGACCGGCTTCAGCCTGCTGCGCCTCGTAAATGGCCTGGCCGAGCTTCATGGACACTTCCATGAGTGTCTGGGTCTTGGCCTGGATGTCATCGGCATCCGGCTCGGAGGCTTCGAGCGCCGTCTTGACGCTGGCAATCGCGTCTTCGATGGCCTTCTTGTCGGCTTCCGAAACCTTGTCGCCATAGTCCTTCAGCGACTTTTCGGTGGAGTGAACGAGGCTTTCGGCCTGGTTCTTGGCTTCCACCACGGCGCGGCGCTTCTTGTCGGCTTCGGCATTGGCTTCGGCGTCCTTGACCATCTTCTCGATGTCGGCGTCAGAAAGACCGCCGGAGGCCTGGATGCGGATCTGCTGTTCCTTGCCGGTGCCCTTGTCCTTGGCGGAAACCTGCACGATGCCGTTGGCGTCGATGTCGAAGGTCACTTCGATCTGCGGAACGCCACGCGGTGCCGGCGGCAAGCCAACGAGGTCGAACTGGCCGAGCAGCTTGTTGTCGGCAGCCATTTCGCGCTCACCCTGTGAAACACGGATGGTCACGGCCTGCTGGTTGTCTTCGGCGGTGGAGAACACCTGGCTCTTCTTCGTCGGGATCGTCGTGTTGCGGTCGATCAGACGGGTGAAGACGCCACCGAGCGTTTCGATGCCGAGCGACAGCGGGGTTACGTCGAGCAGCAGCACGTCCTTGACGTCGCCCTGCAGCACGCCGGCCTGGATGGCGGCGCCCATGGCAACCACTTCATCCGGGTTCACACCCTTGTGCGGCTCCTTGCCGAACAGCTGCTTGACGACTTCCTGCACCTTCGGCATGCGGCTCATGCCGCCGACCAGAACCACTTCGTCAATTTCGGAAGCGGTAACACCGGCGTCCTTGAGAGCGGCCTTGCAGGGGGCAACGGTGCGCTGCACCAGATCGTCCACCAGGCTTTCGAACTTGGCGCGGGTCAGCTTCATCGTCAGGTGCTTCGGACCCGACGCATCGGCGGTGATGAAGGGCAGGTTGATTTCCGTCTGCTGCGAGGACGACAGCTCGATCTTTGCCTTTTCAGCGGCTTCCTTCAGGCGCTGCAGGGCAAGCTTGTCGTTCTTCAGCTCGATGCCGTTGTCCTTCTTGAACTCGGCTGCGAGATATTCGACCAGACGCATGTCGAAGTCTTCACCGCCAAGGAAGGTATCACCATTGGTGGACTTCACTTCGAAGACGCCATCGCCGATTTCCAGGATGGAAATATCGAAAGTGCCGCCGCCAAGGTCGTAGACGGCAATGGTCTTGCCGTCGCGCTTGTCCAGGCCGTAGGCGAGGGCGGCTGCTGTCGGCTCGTTGATGATGCGCAGCACTTCAAGACCGGCGATGCGGCCTGCATCCTTGGTGGCCTGACGCTGGGCGTCGTTGAAGTAGGCCGGAACGGTGATGACGGCCTTTTCGACCTTCTCGCCGAGATAGGCTTCCGCCGTTTCCTTCATCTTCTGGAGAACCATGGCGGAGATCTGCGAGGGCGAATAGCCCTTGCCATTGGCTTCTACCCAGGCATCGCCATTGTCACCCTTGACGATGTGGTAGGGAACCAGACCCTTGTCCTTCTCGACGGTCGGATCCTCGAAGCGGCGGCCGATCAGGCGCTTGACGGCGAAGAGCGTGTTGGTGGGGTTGGTCACGGCCTGACGCTTGGCAGGCTGGCCGACCAGACGCTCACCATCTTCCGAAAAGGCCACCATGGAGGGCGTGGTGCGTGCGCCTTCCGAATTCTCGATCACCTTCGCATCCTTGCCGTCCATGACGGCAACGCAGGAATTGGTCGTTCCGAGGTCGATACCGATTACTTTTGCCATGTTATTCTCTCCTTGAAGCAGGCTGTCGGAACCCCAAAAGCATTCCTGGGACAGCCCCTCGACGTGGATTATTCTCTTCGGGTTTGCGCAGCGATGCTGCCTTATGCGGCGTATATAAGAACGGGAATTTGCGACTGCAAGGCACCAAATTCACTGTGTTTCAAACCGTGTGAAAAGGCTGCCAAATCCTGTCGCAACTCCCCGCGGCAGAAACCTGCCAAGCAAAAATTCCTTCATCTTTAGTTTGCCTGGCTTGCGCCGGGCGTAAGCGGCAAGGTTCTCACCGCCCCATGATGATATCGAGCAGCGTGGTATTGCCGCCCTGGCGTCGCGGTACCGGGGCCGTCTGATCCTCTCCCACATCGCCCGGTGGCACCATGGTGTCATAGGGCGGCGGCGCTTCCTCCTGCGGCCAGCCGTTGGCAGGCGCGCGCTGGGCAGGATAGTGCGGAGGGTATGGCTGGCCGTCAACCTGCGGCGCTACATCCGGCTGCCCACCTGCAGGTGGCATCTGTCCGGCAGGGGCCATTTGCCCGGCGGGAGAAGGGGCGGGCGGATAGGCGTTGACATTGCCGGTGTCTTTTTCCTTGGTGCCGGACAGAACCTGCTGGATCAGCGAGGTCAGCGACGGTTCGCTCTCTTCCGCCGGGCGCTGGTCACCGAAGAGCGGAACCGGGGTCAGGCCCTTATGCGCCGCCGTCATGAACTCCTTCCAGGTCTTGGCCGGCAGGCCGCCGCCCGTCACCTTCTTCATCGGCGTGCCGTCGTCATTGCCAAGCCAGACACCGGTGGTCAGGTTGCTGGTAAAGCCGACGAACAGAGCATCGCGGAAGGATTGGGTCGTGCCGGTCTTGCCCGCCACCTGCCAGCCCTTGATCTGGGCGGCCTTGCCGGTGCCTTCGGTCACGGTGCCCTCCATCAGCCGTGTCATCTGCTGCACCACCTGCTGGCTCAGCACGCGCGGCGGCTCGCCATAATCGGCCTTGTAGAGGGATTTGCCATTGAGATCGGTGATGTCGGCAATGACATGCGGGGTGGCCTTGAAGCCGCCGTTCATGAAGGGAGCATAGGCCGAGGTCAGTTCCAGCAAGGACACTTCCGAGGTGCCGAGCGCGATGGAGGCATTGCTTTGCAGATCGGATTCGATACCAAGGCGATGAGCAAGCTTGATGACCTGATCCGGCCCCACCTCCATCACCAGCTGGGCGGCGATGGTGTTCAGCGAATGGGCGAAGGCATAGGCCAGCGTTACCGGGCCATTGTATTTCTGTTCGTAATTTTCGGGCGTCCAGTTGCCGATGCGGATTGGCGCGTCGTTGCGCACCGTATCCGGCGTGTCGCCAATCTCCATGGCGGCGGCATAGACGAAGGGCTTGAAGGCCGAGCCCGGCTGGCGTTTAGCCTTGACGGCGCGGTTGAACTGGCTGGTGGCATAGTCGCGCCCGCCCACCAGCGCCCGGATGGCGCCATTGCCGTCGATGGCAACCAGCGCCCCCTGCGAGACGTTCTGCTTGGCGCCATCCTTGGAAAGCGTCGTGGTCAGCGCCTTTTCCGCTTCCTGCTCCAGGCTCGTGTCGATGGTGGTGGTGACAATGACGTCGCCCTTCACCTCGCCGATCAGGCCCTTGACCTCGTCCATCACCATATCGGCAACATATTGCCCGGCCCCGGACCAGTAGCTCTTGGCCCGGGCCGGGGGCTGCGCCATGGCGCGGGAGAAGTCGCTGTCGTTGATGAAGCCCTGTTCGCGCATGGCGCCCAGTACTACCTTGGCGCGGGCCTGGGCGGCTTCCGGATTGGCGGCGGGCGAAAGCTTCGAGGGCGCCTTGACGAGGCCGGCCAGCATGGCGGCCTCGCCGAGATTGATATCGCGGGCGGACTTGTTGAAATAGCGCTGTGAGGCCGCTTCCACGCCATAGGCATTCGAACCGAAATAGACACGGTTCAGATACATGGCGAGGATCTGCTCCTTGGTGAACTTGTGCTCGAGCCAGAGCGACAGCAGCACTTCCTGCACCTTGCGCTCCAGCGTCTTGTCCGGGGACAGGAACAGGTTGCGCGCCAATTGCTGGGTGATGGTGGAAGCGCCCTGCGCCTTCTGGCCGACCAGGATATTGGTGACGAAGGCGCGAGCAATGCCGATGGGGTCGACGCCGAAATGCGAATAGAAGCGCCGGTCCTCGATTGCGACGATGGCCTCCGGCAGGTAGGGCGACATTTCCTCCAGCGCCAGCGCCTCGCCGCCGGTGGCGCCGCGATTGGCAATCACCGTGCCATCGGTGGAAACGATCTTGATATTGGGCGGACGCTCGGGAATGGTCCAGCTGCTGGCGCTGGGCATTTGCGCGGCAAAATAGATGACAAGCCCCGCCACCGCGATGCCGCCCCAGATGCCGAGCACGACACACCAGTAGAACAGCCGCCGGATCAGGCCAAAAAAGCCGCCGCGGGGTTCATCGCGCTCCCTGCGGCGCTCGCGGCGAGCTGCCCTGTCGCGGGCGGGCTTCGCCTTGCGGGAGTTCGTCTTGCCACGGCCACCCGTGACGCGGTCGTCGCCGTCCAGACGAATATCGTCTTCCTCCTCGTCATCCGAGGGGCCAAGGGTCGGTTCTATGCGTCTGGGTGAATTGCGAGTGCCTGCCATGCGTAGCGGCCAGTCTCCAAAATGCCGGGTCATCGAGACCCCTGCCTATAATGGATCGATGCCGGTGAAAAGACCAGGTCATGCTTTTGGCGCGCTCAAAACCCCGCGACTGAGCCCCTTTGGCTGTGTCGGGACGGCAAAAAACGGAACAAATTCCGCTGGCGTCCGTTTTCGAAGCAGATCAGGCAGATGCATCAGAAAAGGAGTTGTCATGGCCGACAATATGCGAATGCAAGCCGAAATGCGTGAACTTCAGGCTCAGATTGCCCAGTTGAAGGACAGTTTGACCTCGCAGGGCTATTCAGTGGCCGATGAGGTGCGTCATCGCACTTCCGCCGCTGCCCGCCAGGCCGAGCATGCCGCAAAATATGCCCGTGACGAGGCCGCGACCGTGGCTGGTATCGTCCGGGAGCATCCGACGGCAGCCTCCACGGCGCTGCTCGGCATGGCGCTGGTCGGTGGTCTTGTCGGCTATCTTCTGGGCTCCCAGCAGCCGGATCATCGCCGTCGCTGGTACCAGTATTGATAACCAGCCTGCGCTCCAGTCGGGTCGGGTGAGGAGGAAAGGGTGGTGCCTGCGGGCACCGCCCTTTTGTGTTGAGATTTATACGAAGAGTCATTGAAGATGACTCTTCGTATTCCCCTTTCGAATATCTCAAGCCCATGATGCATTTGAGATATTCGAAATTCCTTCAAGGCGAGGATGCTGTAAGACTTTAAATCTGCTGCATAGTTTTATCCTTAAATCGGTTCCGATTTAAGGATAAAACTATGCAGTAGCATCTTCGAGCCTTGGTATTATTGACAGACATCCACCCATTCGGCCGCCGTCAACGTGACCAGACGGTCGGGCGTCAGCTTCACGGCAGAATTATGCGCGCCCGCCGCGGGCACGATCTCCTGATGATCCTTCAGCGACAGGTCGCAGAAGACCGCAAGCGGTGTGGCAAGACCGAAGGGGCAGACGCCGCCGACGGGATGGCCGGTGAGTGCCAGCACCTCTTCCGCCTCCGGCATGCGCGGCTTGGCGCCGAAGCGGTCTCGGAACTTCTTGTTGTCCAGCCGCCGCATGCCGGCGGCCACCACCAGCACCACCTGATCACCGGCACGGATGCACAAGGTCTTGGCGATCTGGTCGGGTTCCACGCCATGGGCCTCCGCCGCCATGGCAACGGTGGCCGAGCTTTTCTCGGTCTCGATTACGGAAATATCCGGCGCATGGGTGGCGAAGAAGTCTTTGACGGATTGCAGGCTCATCGTTCGGAATCACACCTTCTTCAATGCTGGAAACAGGGGGGGCTTGAACAGGTACAAGCCCATCCCCATTTCATCGTCAAGTCATTGGGCAGATTTATGCGTAATGTCGAAATTGCTGACAATGCTTAACCTGTTGTTAGGCATTTGGCGCAATCATCCTTCTGAAGCGGATGGACATGCCTCTGCTCAATGTCTGGGCCTCGCGCCTTTCTGACCACGGATGTACTGGCAGAATGGGCAGCGAGTGACGAAAGGTCGGGATTGCTCCCGACCTTTTTGTTTTTGCGGGAGATGCTTTATGCGTCGCGCTTTCCAAGCGCCGCCATGATCCTGATCCACGAGCGAATGCCCTTGTGGAAGGAGTTGAGCTCGTATTTCTCATTGGGCGAGTGAATGCGGTCGTCCACCAGGCCGAAGCCGACGAGCAGGGAATCCATGCCGAGCATGGTTTGAAAATCGCCGACGATCGGAATGGAGCCTCCCATGCCGATGGTGACGGCAGGCTTCGGCCATTCATCTGAAAGCGCAGTCTTCGCCTTGGTCAGCACCGGCGAGTCAAAGGGCAATTGAATGGCGGGGGAGGCGCCATGTTCGGCGAATTCCACCTTGCAGTCCGATGGCAGACGGGCTTCCACGAAGGCCCGGAAGGCTGCGCGGATCTTGTCCGGATCCTGCTGGCCAACGAGACGGAAGGAGACCTTGGCGGAGGCCTTGGCGGCGATGACGGTCTTGAAGCCTTCGCCGGTATAGCCGCCAATCATGCCATTGACCTCCGCCGTCGGGCGCGCCCAGGTCAGTTCCAGCACGCTGCGGCCCTTTTCGCCCGCAGGTTCGGAAAGCCCCACTTCCGCCAGAAAACCGGAAGCGTCCCGGCCCAGCGTTTCCCAGGAAGCCTTGATGTTTTCCGGCGTTTCCTCGACACCCTCGTAAAAGCCGGGAATGGTCACGCGGCCGGTTTCATCATGCAGATCGGCCAGGATTTTCGCCAGGATATGCAGGGGATTGGCGGCAGCGCCCCCGAACAGGCCGGAATGCAGGTCGCGGTCGGCGGCGAGAATGGTGATTTCCTCGCCGACGAGGCCGCGCAGGGTGGCAGCGATCGCCGGGGTTTCGCGGTCCCACATGCCGGTATCGCAGACAAGCGCGAAATCCCGCTTCAGTTCCTCCGCATTGGCCTCCAGGAAGGGCTTGAGCGAGGGGGAGCCGGATTCTTCCTCGCCCTCGAACAGAATGGTCACGCTGATCGGCAGCTCTCCGAGCGTGGCCTTATAGGCCCGGCAGGCTTCCACAAAGGTCATCAACTGGCCCTTGTCATCGGCGGTACCGCGACCGGTAATGACCTTGCGGCCCGGCGCGATCTCCTTGATGGCGGGCTCGAAGGGATCGTTTTCCCAAAGCTCCAGCGGGTCGACCGGCTGCACGTCATAGTGACCGTAGAAGAGAAAATGCGGCGCATCCGCTGCTGCCGCCTTGTGATGTGCCACCACCATGGGATGGCCGGGCGTGTCGCGCAGCGAAGCCTCGAAACCGAGAGAGGCCAGTTCCGCCACCAGCCACTCGCCCGCCTTGCGGCATTCCGCCTTGTAGGCGGGGTCGGTGGAGATGGACCTGATCCGCACGAGATCGAAAAGCCGGTCGAGGCTTTGCGGCAGGGCCTTGTCGGCGGCGTCCAGAACGGTGGTGAGAGAAGTCATGATGTCATCCAAACGGCTGATTGCGTCGTGCGGGACGTTATCCTGTCCTTACCCGTGAGAAAAGACGGGCTCGCGAGACGAAGCGCCTTCCTCCAGAAGCGGGTCGCCTTTTTCGTCCCGCTTCGGAGAAATCGCGGTCAAGGGCAGGGTCAGTGTCACGATGGCGCCGGTTTCGGGAAAATCGATGGAGACGGTGCCGCGCACCGCGCCGATGACACGGTTGATCAGCACGGAACCGAAGCCGCTGGAACCGGGCGAGGGCGGGTTGGGAGCGGGGCCGCCGATTTCACGCCACTCCACCGTCAGTGCCGGTTCCTGCATGTCGTCCCGGGTGATCGTGTGCAGATGCCAGCCCAGCCTGATCTTGCCGTCCTGCACGGACAGCGCGCCGTATTTGGCGGCATTGGTGCCGAGTTCATGAAGGATGAGGCTGAGCAGCACCACGGCCTGACCGCTGACGGGCACCAATGGGCCATGCAGGTCAAGCCGCACGGTTTCCGCCTTGTCGAAGGGCTCGAGCGCCTGAATGATGACGCTTCTCACCGTGGTTTCATCGCCAGGTCTCAACCCGCGCAAAAGAAGGTTGGAGCGCGCCATGGCGTTCAGCCGTTCGCGCAGCGAGCGGGCGAAGCTCTGCACATCGCATGCATGTTTTTGCGACAGGCTGACGATGGCGTTGATGGTGGCAAAGACGTTTTTCAGCCGGTGGTCCAGTTCACGGGCCATCACCTCCTGCTGCTCTGCCAGCATTTCCACCTCGGCCCGGGCCTTCTGCTCGGCGCGATAGGCCGACATCATCAGCGCCGTCAGCCCGAGATCGGTGATGACCACGAACGTGTACAGCGCCATGGCCAGCACGGTGCTCAGCGACGTGTCGAAAGTGTAGTAAGGCGGAATGAACATGTACCAGGAGGCAAGGCCGCACAGAAATGCGACCAGGGCGCCCTGGGCAATTCCGAAGAGAAAACCGACGATCAGCACCGCGGGAAAGAAGGTGACATAGGGAAAGGTGCCCTGCAGCAGCGGGTCTATCCACAGCCGAAGGCCCACCATCGCCATGAAAATCACCAGCGACGCAATATAGGTGAGAACCAGTTCTGCAACCGTCAGCGGCTTTCGCATCGCCTTGAAGGACGGCAGTCGATCCAGCTTGCTTCTGAGGCGCATTCGTTTTTCCGCTTCGCCGACCATTCGAGCGCGAAGAATAGACCAGCCATCGAATATGCGCAATCAATGGAACATGCTGAAATTGAGAGATAACCGGCGTTCCGCAGCCCGTCTCTACAGCGCCGTGCGTCCAAAGGTTCGCGGTAGCGCTTCATAGCTGCTGCATGATCCTTAAATCGATTCGGATTTAAGGATCATGCAGCAAGCCGGGCTGCGGGTAAGATCGACTATTCGCCGAGGCCCGCGAAAAGTGCTGTGGAAAGATAGCGCTCCGCGAAGGAGGGGATGATCACGACGAGGGTCTTGCCAGCGTTCTCATCCCGGCTGCCCACCTTGATGGCCGCCGTCAGTGCCGCGCCCGAGGAAATACCGACCGGCACGCCCTCCAGTTTCGCCACCAGACGGGCGGTCTCGAAGGCCTCGTCATTGGTCACGGTAATGACTTCGTCGTAGATTTCGGTGTCGAGGATTTTCGGTGCAAAGCCTGCGCCGATGCCCTGGATCTTGTGCGGGCCGGGCTGACCGCCGGAGAGAACCGGGCTGTCGGCCGGCTCCACAGCGATCACCTTGATGCCGGGTTTGCGGGCTTTCAGCACCTGACCGGTGCCGGTAATGGTTCCGCCGGTGCCGATGCCGGAGACGAAGATATCCACCGCGCCATCCGTGTCGTTCCAGATTTCCTCCGCCGTGGTCTTGCGGTGGATTTCCGGATTGGCCGGGTTTTCGAACTGTTGCGGAATGATGGCATCGGGAAGCGCGGCGGCCAGTTCCTCGGCCTTGGCAATGGCGCCCTTCATGCCCTTCGGCCCTTCCGTCAGCACCAGTTCGGCGCCCAGCAGCGCCAGCATCTTGCGCCGTTCGATGGACATGGTTTCCGGCATGGTGAGAATGAGGCGATAGCCCTTGGCGGCGGCGGCGAAGGCCAGCGCAATGCCGGTATTGCCGGAAGTGGGCTCCACCAGCACGGTCTTGCCGGGGATAATCTTGCCCTGCGCCTCAAGGCTTTCGATCATCGCCACGCCGATACGGTCCTTGACGGAGGCGATGGGATTGAAGAATTCGAGCTTGGCCAGAAGATTGGCCTTCACACCCTTTTCCTTCGCCAGCTTGTCCAGCCGGACAATCGGGGTATCGCCGATGGTTTCGGTGATCGAACCATAGATGCGGCCGCGGCCGGGCTTTTTCGTCTCCGACATGGATGTCTCCCTTCAACTGTTTTCGCCGCGAAGAGTAAGGGCAAAGGTGCAATTTCACCAGAACCCTTTATTCATCACCATGCGCTGCCGAGGAAAAAACGCGTCGAAATGCGGTTGGTTTCAAATCTTTATTTCAGGCTGCCCTGACGGCGATCCAGGCGGCGGTCGTGGCCAGAATGCTGGCGGCAGCCCGGTTGAGAACCTTGAGCGCAGACGGCTTTTTCAAAAGCTGACGGGCGCGGGCGGCAAGTAGAATGTAAGGAACTAGCACTGCCAGCAGAACACTGAAGGTGATCACGACAAGAGCTGCATATTCCCGAAGCCCCACCAGTTGCAGCGGAATGAGCGTCGGCACCAGCGCCACGTAAAACAACATGGTCTTGGGATTGCCAAGCGTCACCAGCAGGCCTGACACAAAGGCGGAAAACAGCGAACCGGAGGGTTTGTATGCCTCCACATCCTGGGCAATAAGCCCGGCAGTCCAGAGTTTCCAGGCAATCCAGGCGAGATAAAGCGTGCCGAGGAGCTTGATGATGAGGAAGGGCGTGACGAAACTTTGCGCAAGCCACGCAAGGCCGAGAATGACGGCGGTGAGATAGGTAAGGTCCCCCAGGATCAGCCCAAGTCCCATAAACAGGGTCGGGCGAAATCCCGAACCGAGCGCACGCGCGACAATGGCTGTCATGCCCGGACCCGGAATGGCCGCAGCTATGAAAAGAGCACCGGCATAGGCAAAAAGCGTGGCGAAAGACATAAGACACCTTTATCAGGTCATTCAAATCTATCTGTTAGGGGCTGCTGCGGCAAGAGAACACTACACGCCGGTGGAGCCGAAACCGCCTGCTCCGCGTGCCGTATCCGTGGTTTCGCCGACCTCGGCCACGCGCACCTGCGTGACCGGCGCAATCACCATCTGGGCAATGCGCATGGCGCGGGTGATGGTGAAATCCTCCTCACCGAGGTTGATCAGCAGCACCTTCACCTCACCGCGATAATCGCTATCGATGGTGCCGGGCGTATTGAGGCAGGTCATGCCATGCTTGAAGGCAAGGCCGGAGCGCGGACGGATCTGCGCCTCGAAGCCCTCGGGAATTTCCAGGATGAAGCCGGTGGGCACCAGCGCCCGCTTGCCGGGAGAAAGCGTCAGCGGTGCCTCTTCCGCCACGGCGGCGCGAAGGTCCATGCCTGCGGCCCCTGCGGTTTCATAGGCGGGCAGGTCCAGTCCTTCGCCATGCGGCAGGCGCTGGAGGAGGAGGCGGGGGGCAATCACATCGGTCATGGCGCTTTCCTTATTTGCGCTCCTCAATTGCATAATCGGCTCTGAAAGGCTAGATAACGCCCAATTCACAAGGATATTGCAGACCCATGCCCGAGACGCTCGCAGAAGCGGTCGCCCGCCGCCGCACCTTTGCCATCATTGCCCACCCGGACGCCGGTAAAACCACGCTCACCGAAAAGCTGCTGCTGTTCGGCGGCGCCATCCAGCTCGCCGGTGAGGTCAAGGCCAAGAAGGACCGTATCCAGACGCGATCCGACTGGATGAAGATCGAGCGCGAGCGCGGCATCTCCGTCGTGACCTCGGTGATGACCTTCGAATATGACGACAAGGTCTACAATATTCTCGATACGCCCGGTCACGAGGACTTTGCCGACGACACCTACCGCACGCTGACCGCCGTCGATGCCGCTGTCATGGTCATCGACGCCGCCAAGGGTATCGAGCCGCGCACGCTGAAGCTGTTCGAAGTCTGCCGCATGCGTGAC
The DNA here is from genome assembly GCF_030815125.1 of Allorhizobium paknamense. Taxonomy (GTDB): domain Bacteria; phylum Pseudomonadota; class Alphaproteobacteria; order Rhizobiales; family Rhizobiaceae; genus Allorhizobium; species Allorhizobium paknamense. The sequence continues at coordinate 98,929 of NZ_JAUSWH010000004.1, read as the reverse complement.
ATTCCGATCATCACCTTCATCAACAAGATGGACCGGGAAAGCCGCGATCCCTTCGAGATTCTCGATGAGGTGGAAGAAAAGCTGGCGCTGGACACCGCCCCCGTTACCTGGCCGGTGGGGCGGTCCAAGACCTTCTGCGGCTCCTACAATCTCAAGGAAAACACCTTCCGGGGCAATGACACGCAGGTGGAAGGCCTTGCCGTCAACGGTCCGCAGAGCGTGGCCGAGCATCTGCCGGAAAACGAGCGCGAAGCCTTTATCGAGGAACTGGAACTGGCCCGCGAAGCCTGCCGCCCCTTCGATGTGCAGGCTTTTCTCGAAGGCCATATGACGCCGGTTTTCTTCGGCTCGGCGCTGCGGAATTTCGGGGTACGTGATCTCATCAACGCGCTCGGGGCCTTTGCGCCGCCGCCGCGCGATCAGGTGGCCGATATCCGCAAGGTGCATGCGGCGGAAGAAAAGATGACGGCCTTCGTCTTCAAGATCCAGGCCAATATGGACCCGAACCACCGTGACCGCATCGCCTTTGCCCGCATCTGCTCCGGCAAGCTGGAGCGCGGCATGAAGGCGCGGCTTGCCCGCACCGGCAAGCAGATGGGCCTGACCGCGCCGCAATTCTTCTTTGCCTCGCAGCGGCAACTGGCCGATACCGCCTATGCCGGTGACGTGGTAGGCATCCCGAACCACGGCACGTTGCGCATCGGCGATACGCTGACGGAAGGCGAAGCGCTCGTCTTCCAGGGCGTGCCGAACTTCTCGCCGGAAATCCTGCGCCGTGTGCGGCTGGAAGATGCGATGAAGGCGAAGAAGCTCAAGGAGGCCCTGCAACAGATGGCGGAAGAGGGCGTGGTGCAGCTCTTCCAGCCGGAAGACGGCTCACCGGCCATTGTCGGCGTCGTCGGTGCGCTGCAGCTTGACGTGCTGAAGGAGCGGCTTTCGGCGGAATATGGCCTGCCGGTGTCGTTCGAAATGTCGCGCTTTTCGGTCTGCCGCTGGATTTCCTGCGACCAGCCCGCCGAGCTTGAAAAGTTCCTGAATGTCCAGCGCGGCAATCTCTGCCGAGATCTCGATGGTGATCCCGTGTTCATGGCGCAGGACAGTTTTTCCCTGCGCTATGAATCGGAACGTTATCCGGCCATCAAGATGGCCGCCATCAAGGAATATCACGTCGCGAAAGCGGCGTGATTAGAGCATAATCCGACCGGAGTGAAACGAGGATCGATCAAGATTATGCTTCAAAAAGAAAAGATTAGAGCGCCGATCTGAGGCAATCAGATCGAAAAGCGCTCTAGTCCCGGCGCGGATAGCGCTGGTTTTCCTCCAGCACGTTGAGGTCCATGTGGTTGCGCATGTAGCGCTCCGAGGCCTTTTGCAGCGGCTGGTAATCCCAGGGGAAATAGGCCCCGTTGCGCAGCGCCGGATAGACCACCCAGCGCCGCGCCTGACTTTCCCGCACGGCGTCGTCAAAGCGGTAAAGATCCCAGCGGGCGCGCATCGCCGCCGTCATCCGCGCCAGTGTTTCAGCATGGGCGGGGTCTGCGGCGAGATTGGTCAGTTCCTTCGGGTCGTTTTCCAGATCGAACAGCAGGGGCGGGTCGGCCTCGCAGAGTGTCAGCTTGTAGCGACCGTCGCGCAGGCCGATCAGCGGGGCGATGGATCCTTCCGCCGCATATTCCATCGGCACGGCGCTGCGGCTGCCCTTGCCCGTGGCGAGCGGGGCGAGATCCTCGCCATCCGTCCAGCGGGCCAGCGAGGCAAGGTCAAGACCTGCAAGGCCGGCAAGCGTCGGCGTGACATCCAGCGTCGAGACCGGCTGGTCGATCCGGCCCGGTGTCCAGCCCGGTGCGGCAATCATCAGTGGCACGCGGGCCGAGCCTTCGAAAAAGTTCATCTTGAACCAAAGGCCGCGCTCGCCCAGCATGTCGCCATGGTCGGAGACGAAGAGGATGATGGTGTTGTCCGCCATCCTTCCGCGTTCCAGCACATCGAGGATCTCGCCGATCTTTTCGTCCACGTAGGAAATATTGGCGAAATAGCCCTGCCTTGCGCGGCGCACATCCTCCTTCTTAATGTCGAAGGCGCGAAAATCGCAGGCTTCCATCAGCCGCTTCGAATGCGGGTCCTGCGCCTCGAAATCGATTGCGACGACCTCAGGCTCCAGCGCCTCGCAATCCGCATAGAGGTCCCAGAAGCGCCGCCGCGCCACATAGGGATCATGTGGATGGGTGAAGCTGACGGTAAGGCACCAGGGCCGCTCATCCTGCCGCCGCGACAGATCGTAGAGTTTGCGGGTGGCGTGATAGGCCACCTCGTCATCATATTCCATCTGGTTGGTAATTTCGGCCACGCCCGCGCCGGTGACGGAACCGAGATTGTGATACCACCAGTCGATCCGCTCGCCGGGCTTGGTGTAATCCGGTGTCCAGCCGAAATCAGCGGGGTAGATGTCGGTGGTCAGCCTTTCCTCGAAGCCGTGCAGCTGGTCCGGCCCGACGAAATGCATCTTGCCGGAGAGCGCCGTCTGGTAGCCCGCCGCCCGCAAGTGATGGGCGAAGGTCGGGATGTCGGAGGCAAATTCCGCAGCATTGTCGTAGACGCGGGTGCGGCTCGGCAACTGCCCGGACATGAAGGACGCCCGGGCCGGGGCGCAAAGCGGACTTGCGGTATAGGTGTTGGCAAAGCGCACAGAGCGCTCCGCCAGTTTTTTGAGCGCCGGGGCATGGAGAAAACCGGCAGGGCCATCGGGACACAGCGTTCCGTTGAACTGGTCCACCATGAGAATGAGAATATTCGGCTGCGGCATCGATAAGCTTAAAGTCCGATTGCGGTTTTCACGGCGGCCAGACCGGGCTTGCCATCGAGCGTCGTCACACCCTTCAGCCAGGGTTCGATCACGGCAGGATGGGCCTTGAGCCAGGATTTTGCCGCCGCCTTGGCATCGGTGCCGCCAAGAATATCGCCCATCAGCTCGTTTTCCATGCCGATTTCAAAGCGGAGCTGCTTGAATAGCGTTGCAGCATTCGGGCACTGTTGCGCCCAGCCGCTGCGGGCCAGCGTATAGACTTCGGCGCCGCCGAAATTCGGGCCGAAATAGGCATCTCCTCCGGAGAGATAGGCGATCTTGAAATCCCTGTTCATCGGATGCGGCGCCCAGGCCAGGAAAACGATGTTTTCCTTCTGTTGTTCGGCGCGCTTGACCTGCGCCAGCATGGCCTGCTCGCCGGACTCCACCACCTCCCAGCCCTTGAGGCCGAAATCATTGGCGTCGATCATTTTCTGAATATTGGCATTGGCGGGTGCGCCGGGCTCGATGCCGTAGATCTTGCGGGAAAAGCTGTCGCCATTCTTCGCCAGATCGGCAAAATCATGAATGCCCTTGTCCGCCACATATTGCGGCACGGCCAGGGTGAACTTGGCCCCTTCCAGGTTCCGGCCCAGCACGTCTGCTGCCTTGGCCTTGTCGAGATCGTCGCGGAAGGCTTTTTGCGCAGGCATCCAGTTGCCGAGGAAGACGTCGATCTCGCCATTCTTCATCGACTGATACCCGATGGGCACGGAAAGCGTCTTCACATCCGGCTGGTAGCCGAGCGCGTCCATGAGGGCGGACGCCACACCGTTGGTCGCGGTAATATCCGTCCAGCCGGGATCGGAAAGCCGAACCGTCTTGCAGGCCGGGGCATCGGCAGCCTCAGCGGCGCCGGTTGCGGCAATGGACAGGAACAGGCCGGCAAGAAGCCGGAGCGAAGCATGGGCAGTTTTCATGTGCGCTTCCCCTTTATCTCTCTTTACGCATTCCGCACGGAAAACCGGTTCCCACTTTTCCTGGAAATGCTCTATTCATAAATCTTATTGAAATGCCACCACAGGAGGCCTGTGAAGGCGGTGTTTTTCGATTGCAGGGATAAAGAAAATTTATGGCAGAGCGCGCTCTCGATCTGGGCTGGATGCGGGTATTCCGGGAGGTCGGGCGTCTGAAGACGCTGTCTGCCGCCGCCGAAAGCCTTGGGCTCAGCCAGCCTGCTGTCTCCTATCAGATCCGCCAGCTGGAAGAGGCGCTGGGGGTAGGGCTTCTCATCCGCCAGCATCGCGGTGTGTCCCTGACGGACGAGGGACAGCAATTGTTCGAGGCCGTCTCAAAGGCGGTGGAGGATATGGATGCGCTGGCGGCAAACTTCCGGGCAAGGCGTGAGAGGCCGGTGCTCAGGGTAAAGACCGATTATGCCTTTTCCTCGCTCTGGCTGATGCCGCGCATGCAGATCTTCCGCGACGCCCATCCCGACATGGATATCCAGATTGTCGCCACCCAGCGCACCCAGCACAATCTGTCCGAGGCCGGTGAGGTGGCGGTGGTCTTCGGCACGGCGGAGGAATTTGCGAGCCATGGCACCTTGCTGCTGCCGGAGCGGGTGGTGCCGGTGTGCAGCCCCGGCTGGTTCACGCGGCATGGGACGCTGGACGACCCGGCGGGCACTCCGCATCCTGAGGGGCCGAGGCTGCTGCATCTTGATGTGGAGCGCGCCGCACCCTGGTTCGACTGGGCTGCCTATTTCGACGCAACGGGCCTGCGCCCCGCCGCTGGAATTGCAGTTGGAGAACTGCGCTTCAACACCTATGCGCTGGTGGTGCAGGCCGCTATTGCCGAACAGGGCGTGGCGCTGGGCTGGATGGGGCTGGTGGATGAATTGCTGGCGGCAGGGCTGTTGGTCAAAGCCGGGCCGCAGGTGGAGAAAGCCGGGCGCGGCTACTGGCTTTTGCCGCCCCGGCAGAGATCGGCGGGTGCCGATCACCTCTGTGCGTGGCTGCGCAGCCAGTTTACCGGCTCCGGATGATCGCCCGCCTGCTCTTCCTCGGTCAGGTCGCGCAGGAAATCGTCACACCAGCGGGTGACATCATGTTCCAGCAGGTGGTCCATCATCTGCCGCCAGCGGGCCTTGCGCTCATCGAGCGGCATGTCGATAGCACGCGCAATGGCATTGGCCGTGCCTTCGATATCGTAGGGGTTGACCAGCAGCGCGCCGCTCATTTCACGGGCCGCACCGGCAAAGCGCGATAGCACCAGCACCCCGGGGTTTTCCCCGTCCTGCGCCGCCACATATTCCTTCGCCACCAGATTCATGCCGTCGCGCATCGGCGTGACCAGGCCGACGCGGGCAAGCCGGTAAAGCCCTGCCAGCACCGGACGCGCTACCGAGCGGTTCATATAGCGGATCGGCACCCAGTCCACCGTGCCCAAGGCGCCATTGACCCGGCCCGCCTGCTCGGCCACGGTGCGCTGCATGGCCTCGTATTCCGGCACTTCCGAGCGGGATTTCGGCGTGACCTGAAGATAGGTCACATTGCCCTGATGCCTGGGATTTTCCAGGATGAAGCGCTCGTAAGCGTCGATGCGCTGGGTCAGGCCCTTGGAATAATCCAGCCGGTCCACGCCGATGATCAGCGGCCGGTCAGCCATGCTGTCGCGAGCGCGCCGCACCATGCTGTTATGGGCAGCCCTTTCGGCGAAGCCGGCAAAGGCCGCCGTTTCGATGCCGATCGGGTAATGGCCGCCGCGGAAGCGCCGCTCGAAGGAGGCAAGACGACCATTGCCCAGTGAACGGCCAATGCCCTCCCGCTCCAGCGCGCCAACGAAATTGGCCAGATCGTGATCGGTCTGGAACCCCACAAGGTCGTAATGGGCCAGCGCGCGGATGATCTCTTCATGCACCGGCATGGCAAACAGCACATCGGCGGGCGGTAGCGGAATATGCAGGAAGAAGCCGATGCGGTTCTTCACACCCATCTGCCGCAATTCGCTGGCCAGCGGAATCAGGTGATAGTCATGCACCCAGATGGTATCGTCGGGTTTGAGCATCGGCACCAGCCGCTCGGCAAAGAAGCGGTTGACGCGGAAATAGCCGGTCATTTCCTTACGGCCGTAATCGGCCAGATCCAGCCGGTAATGGCAGATCGGCCAGAGCACCCGGTTGGCGAAGCCGTGGTAATATTCCTCGACGTCGCGGTCGGTCAGATCGGTCAGCGCATAGGTGATATTGCCGTCTTCCAGAATGGAAAGATCACCCGGGTTTTCGTCGCCGCTGGAATTGCCGGACCAGCCCAGCCAGATGCCGCCGCGTTCGGAAAGGGCGGCGCGCAGCGCCACGGCCAGTCCCCCGGCGGGGGCGGCTTTCTTCTTGTCGGGAACGGGAACACGGTTGGATATGACGACGAGTCTGCTCATGGTCTTGCCTCTCCTGTTGCGGACCTGACCTCTCCGGCCAGCGCGAACAACACCGCGCGCACGGCGTCAGGGTCCGGAATCTGATGCGTGGCGGCGCTTTTCTCCGCGCCGCCATCTCCCACCTTGATAGAAAGCCCGCCCAGCCGGTTGGCGACAGCAAACATCGCTTCATCCGTCAGGTCGTCGCCGATGGTGATCGGCAACCGGCCCTGAAAGGGCGGGGAAGACAGAAACGCCTCCACCGCACGGCCCTTGTCGGCCATATCCGGGCGGATTTCGAAAACCATCTTGCCGCGCTGCAACTCATAGCCCTTGCCGGCAAGATGCAGGGTTTCGGTCATCACCTCTTCCAGCTTTTCGACCAGTACCGGGGCTTGGCGGTAATGGGCGGCGATGGCCGCGCCCTTGTCTTCGATCAGAATGCCGGGAAGCGTCTCGGCTGACTGCCGCAGATGCGCCTTGGCCTTGATGAAGCTGGCCGTGGGGTCTGCGCGGAAGATCGCGCCTTCCGCGTCCCGCCGTTCGGTGCCGTGCAGGCCAGCCAGGGGAAAACGCTGGGGGGCAAAGAGCTGGTCCGCATAGGCAAGCCCCCGGCCCGTCACCAGCGCCAGCGCCCCGCCAAGCCGCGCGGATACCGAACCCAAAGCCTCGCCAAGCCCTGCCGGAACGGTAATTCCATCCGGTGTGGCGGCCAGATCGATCAAGGTGCCGTCAATATCGAGAAAAAGCGCATAGCGGTCCGGCCTCTCACGCAGGCATTGATGCAGGATAAGCCCCGTCTCTGGGGTGATGGGGGCGGCTGATGGCGATATGGCTGTTTCTCTCTGTCCCATGGCGGGTCCGGAAATCCTCTTTGACAAAACAATTTGAGCGGGGACACACCCCGACATATGCCCGTTAATGTCAAAACACGCTGTGCGGTTCCATGCCGTTTGCCGACGCGCGAGGATGACAGGCGTCGAGGAAGCTGGCATAACAAGGCAAGACAGGGGCGTCCGCCGGATTGTGAATTTTTTTCGCTGCTCGATCCGACAGGCTGAGAAGCACCCTTTGAACCTGAACCGGATCATGCCGGCGGAGGGAGTCGCGGATCATCTTTCGGAATCGGAGATGGGCGTCTTCCGTGCCGGCCACGGAGAAGATGCGCCATGCATGACGCCGCAGTTGAAAGCCAGCCTTCCTCAAGGATTGCCAATGTTCTGTCTATTGCCGGTTCCGACCCTTCGGGCGGGGCGGGCATTCAGGCGGATCTGAAGGCGTTCAGCGCTCGGGGCGTCTATGGCATGGCGGTGCTGACGGCACTGACGGCGCAAAATACGCGCGGGGTCACGGCCGTGACGGCGCTGGAGCCCGCTTTCGTGAAGGTCCAGATAGAAGCGGTCTTTGCGGATGTGCGGGTGGATGCGGTCAAGATCGGCATGATCGCCAATGCCGGTATCGCCGAGGCGGTGGCAGAGTGCCTGGAGGCTCACCCGGAGGTTCCCGTGGTGCTCGATCCGGTGATGATCGCCAAGGGCGGTGCTTCGCTGCTGGATGGCGCTGCCGTTGCGGTGCTGCGGGGCAGGCTTTTGCGCCGGGCAAGCCTTGTGACGCCGAACCTGCCGGAGGCTGCCGATATTCTGGGTGAGGTGGAGGCGACGACCCGTGCCGCCATGATCCATCAAGCTCAAGCCGTGCTGGAACTTGGGGCAAGGGCGGTGCTGATGAAGGGAGGCCACCTGCCGGGACCGGAAAGCCCCGACCTGCTGCTGACGTCGGATGAGATGCCAGAGTGTTTCCAGGAAAAGTGGGAACCGGTTTTCCGTCCGGAAACACGGGGAGACAAAGAGTGTTTCCAGGAAAAGTGGGAACCGGTTTTCCGTCCGGAAACACGTGAAAGTAAAGATCTAGAGTGTTTGCGTGGTTCTATGAAGCACGCAAACACTCTATGGCTGGAAGGCGTGAGGGTTGCGACAATGAACACCCATGGCACCGGCTGTTCACTGTCCAGTGCCATTGCGGCGGAACTCGCCAAGGGAAAAACGCTTGCACAGGCCGTCTGCACCGCCAAAAGCTGGCTGACAGGGGCGATTGCGCATGCGGATGATCTCACCGTTGGCTCAGGCCACGGGCCTGTTCACCACTTTCATGCGCTTTGGCCTCCTGCATAATTCCTTAAATCGGAATCGATTTAAGGAATTATGCAGCAGATTTAAAGGCTTACAGCGCCTGACCGGCGTGAACACTGTCAGCTGTCGAGGCCGATGACCTTCTCGAAATTCTCCCAGCTTTCATCCATGGCGAAGGATTTCGACAGGAAGGGAATGCCGACATGGCCGTACACGATCGGCCAGAGCTGCATTTCCGCCGTTTCCTCATCGATGCCGGCAACCTGCTGGAGATAGATGACCGAGGCCAGACCGCTGCGGTCGGCCCCGCTCAGACAGTGGATCAGGATGGGTTTCGGGGCGTTCTTCAGGATCTCCACCAGCGCCATCGCCTTGTCGGAGGGCAGGTCCCGGCCAGCCGACATCGGGAAATCCACATGGGTGATGCCGAGCTTGGCGGCGGTCTCCACCTCGTCCTTGTACCAGCTGCGGGACGAGGCGCCGCGCAGGTTGACGATGGTCTTGATGCCGTAGCGATGGGCATAGCCCTCGATCTCGGCACCCGTGGGCTGCGCCGAACGGTAGAACTCTCCTGCGATGACCTCGTGGAAGTTCCCGGAAAGCTGCAGATAGGAGAGATAGATGGCTGAGCAGGCCACGAAAGCGGCAAGCCCCTTGACGGTGCCGCGAAGAAGGCGTTTTCCGGAAATAGGCATGAAAAGCACCGTGTTGAACTCACAGGCATGGGTTTCGGTTCTGTCTGCTGTCAAAGCATACCAAATCAGGCTTTATTATGTATGATCACTTGCGAATTTGCGCCTGAAAAGTCCTTCAGGTAAAATTTGTGTCAACATCCTGTCGCATAGGCGTGTTTTACACGTTTAGCTTTGTTATAGAATCGGACCGCACGATATGGCCCTTGATCTTCTGGACCGCACTTTGGCTTTTGATGCGACTTCTGCCGTCGCACCGGATGAGGTGGCGGGCGGTGACATTTTCGGGCGGATTGGTCCGCTGGAAGTGCGTCTGGCGCGCAATGATCGCGAGATCGAGGCGGCGCAGGCCTTGCGTTACCGTGTCTTCGTGGAGGAGATGAATGCGCGGCTGCCTCCCGAGGCCATGCTGGCGCGCCGCGACTTCGATGCCTATGACGATTTCTGCGATCATCTCCTGGTACTGGACAATGCCCTCGATGGGGATGTCGAGGATCAGGTAGTCGGTACCTACCGCCTGTTGCGGCAGGAGGTGGCGATGCGCCATGGCGGCTTTTATTCGGCAGGCGAGTTCGATATCGAGCCGCTTCTGGCCCGTCACCCCGACAAGCAGTTCATGGAGCTTGGCCGGTCCTGCGTGTTGCCGAACTACCGTACCAAGCGCACGGTGGAACTTTTGTGGCAGGGCAACTGGGCCTATGCGCTGAAATACAAGATGGGCGCCATGTTCGGCTGCGCCTCTTTCCCCGGCACGCAGCCGGAGGAGCATGCGCTGGCGCTGTCTTTCCTGGCGCAGACGGTGGGTGCGCACGGCGAATGGGCGGTTTCCGCCCGGCCCGAGCTTGCCCGCCCGATGGATCTCATGCCCGCCGAGGCGGTCAATGCCCGCAAGGCCTTGAGCGCCATGCCGCCGCTGATCAAGGGCTATCTGCGGCTCGGCGCCATGGTCAGCACGGAGGCGGTGGTGGATCAGGCCTTCAACACCACGGATGTGCTGATCATTCTGCCCATCGCCAGCATTTCCGATCGCTATGTGAATTATTACGGGGCGGATGCAGGCCGGTTTGCCAGCTGAACGGACCTTGGAGCAGTGCTGCAACCGTCATGGTGCAGCAGGCTGTGGAACGCGGCGCTTGCCTGAGGGCAAGTGCATTGCCGCAGGACGTTTGGGCCAATAAGGTCTCGGCATTTCCGGCAATGACATGGACCGTCCGTGACCAGCACTCTTGATGTTCTCAATACCGCCCATCTCACCTCGGAGGAGAGCCGCGCCGTGGCGACCCCGATGATGGAACAGTTCATCGAGATCAAGGCCAACAATCCGGGCTCGCTGCTGTTTTATCGCATGGGCGATTTTTACGAGCTGTTCTTCGAGGACGCCATCGAGGCGTCGCGGGCGCTCGGCATCACGCTCACCAAGCGCGGCCAGCATCTGGGGCAGGATATTCCCATGTGCGGCGTGCCTGTCCATGCCTCGGATGATTACCTGCAGAAGCTGATTGCGCTCGGTTACCGCGTGGCCGTCTGCGAGCAGGTGGAAGACCCGGCAGAGGCGAAGAAGCGCGGCTCGAAATCCGTCGTCAAGCGCGATGTGGTGCGCCTCGTCACCCCCGGTACGCTGACGGAAGAAAAGCTGCTGTCGCCTGCCGAAACCAATTATCTCATGGCGCTTGCAAGGGTGCGTGGCGGTGCGCAGGAACTGGCGCTGGCCTGGATCGACATCTCCACCGGGGTCTTCCGGCTGGCCGAAACCACGCCGACACGGCTTCTCGCTGATATCTTCCGCATCGATCCCCGCGAAGTGATCGTGCCGGACAATCTCATGCAGGATGGCGAGCTGAAGCCGGTCTTCGACGTGCTGGGCCGCCTCGTCGTGCCGCAGCCGTCGGTTTTGTTCGACAGCGCATCCGCCGAGGGCCGGATGACCCGCTATTTCGGCGTGCAGACGCTGGATGGCTTCGGTTCCTTCTCGCGAGCGGAAATGGCGGCGGCCTCCGCCGCCATTGCCTATGTGGAAAAAACCCAGATTTCCGAGCGCCCCCCGCTTGGCCTTCCGGAGCGGCAATCCTCTGCCTCCACTCTCTTCATCGATGCGGCAACCCGCGCCAATCTGGAACTGGTGAAAACGCTGTCCGGCCAGCGGGAAGGCTCGCTGCTCAACGCCATGGACCGCACCGTCACCGGCGGCGGCGCGCGGCTTCTGGCCGAGCGGCTGATGTCGCCGTTGACCGATCCGCAGGAGATTGCCGCGCGCCAGGATGCCGTGGCCTGGCTTCTCAGCGATAATTTCCTGACCGAGCAGTTGCGCAGCCTGCTGAAGGGCGCGCCCGACATGCCGCGCGCGCTCTCCCGCCTTGCGCTCGACCGTGGCGGCCCGCGCGATCTTGCGGCCATCCGGCAGGGTCTGATCACGGCGGGCGAGGTGGCGGCGCTGATGCGCGGCACGGTTCTGCCGGATGAGCTTTCCGTGGCGCTCACCGATCTCGAACTTCTGCCGCCCTCGCTCGAATATCTGCTCTCCTCCATGCTGGCCGAGGATCTGCCGCTTTTGAAGCGCGACGGCGGCTTCCTGAAGGAAGGCGCGGATGAAGGGCTGGATGAGGCCCGCGCGCTGCGCGACCAGTCGCGCCGGGTGATTGCCTCGCTGCAATTGCAATATTGCGAGGAGACGGGCGTCAAATCGCTAAAGATCAAGCACAACAATGTGCTGGGCTATTTCATCGAGGTTTCTGCCAACAATGCCGGCCCCCTGACGGAGGGTGAGGCCAAGGCGCGCTTCATTCACCGGCAATCCATGGCAAACGCCATGCGCTTCACCACCACCGAACTGGCCGATCTCGAAAGCCGGATCGCCAATGCGGCGGGCCAGGCGCTGGAGATCGAGCTTGCGGCTTTCGAGCGGATGCGTCTGGCCGTGACCGAGGCGGCAGAGCCGATCAAGAAGGCAGCCCGCGCGCTTGCCGTGCTGGACGTGGCGGCAGGGCTTGCCACGCTGGCGGAGGAGCAGGGCTATTGCCGCCCGCTGGTGGATGACGGCCATGCCTTTGCGATTGTGGCTGGCCGCCACCCGGTGGTGGAGCAGGCGCTGCGCAAACAGGCCGAAAGCCCCTTCATCGCCAATGATTGCGATCTTTCCCCGAAAAGCGGCCGGAACGGTGCGATCTGGATGCTGACCGGCCCGAATATGGGCGGTAAATCCACCTTCCTGCGCCAGAATGCGCTGATTGCCATCATGGCGCAGATGGGGTCCTTCGTGCCGGCGGGCTCGGCCCATATCGGCGTGGTGGACCGGCTGTTTTCCCGCGTCGGCGCTTCCGACGATCTGGCGCGAGGCCGCTCCACCTTCATGGTGGAAATGGTGGAAACGGCGGCCATTCTCAATCAGGCCACGGAAAAATCATTGGTCATTCTCGATGAGATTGGCCGGGGCACGGCCACCTTCGACGGGCTTTCCATCGCCTGGGCGACGGTCGAGCATCTGCATGAGGTGAACCGCTGCCGGGCGCTGTTCGCCACCCATTTCCATGAGCTGACGGCGCTGTCGGAGAAGCTGAACCGACTGTCCAACGTCACCATGAAGGTCAAGGAATGGCAGGGCGAGGTGATCTTCCTGCATGAGGTCGGTCCCGGTGCGGCGGACCGGTCCTATGGCATTCAGGTGGCGCGTCTGGCGGGGCTTCCCGCCGCCGTGGTGGAGCGCGCCCGCGATGTGCTGCACCAGCTGGAGGATGCCGACCGCAAGAACCCGGCCAGCCAGCTGATCGATGACCTGCCACTGTTCCAGGTGGCGGTGCGGCGCGAACAGAAGGCGGACGCTGCCGCTTCGGTCTCGGCGGTCGAAGAGGCGCTCAGGGCGCTCGATATCGACGATTTGACGCCACGTCAGGCGCTGGAGGCGCTCTACGATCTCAAGAAACAGCTTGGCAAGACTTGAGTGATATATCTTGCCGATGAGGCTGTGGCCATGACCTGTTTCCCTTCAGCGGAAAAATCGGCTACAGCGCCGTGCGCCATATATGGCGCACAAAGGTTCGCTGTAGCACTTTAAATGTGCTGCATAATTTTATCCTTAAATCGATTCCGATTTAAGGAATTATGCAGTAGAGCATGTCGCGCAAAAGTGTGCAGCGGTTTTGCGATAACGACATGCGTTAAACCAAGAACGTAAAGCACGTTGCATGAGGCTGATAAGCCGCAACGGGCTTTAACAGGCTTTGGCGTTAACCATGCCGCATCGAGGCGGTAGCGGCGAAAGAATGGACCATCATGGCTGACATCGAGATGACTGCACCGGCTTTTCCCGATTTCGATGCGCTGGAAAAGGAATGCCTGGCCATTGCCGAGCGTGAGGAAAAGGTGCTGGACATGCGTGCAGCCCTTCTGCCGATCCTGAAAAAGGCCAGCGCCGATGGCCGCGAGGCCGCCCGCAAGCTGCTCTTTGCCGATGGCAGCGGTCTGAAATGCGCCGAGCGCATTGCCGAGGTGCAGGACCGGCTGATCTCTCTCACCCATACCATCGTGCTGAAGGCGGTCTACCCAGACACGAAAACGGAATTCGCCGTGGTGGCGGTGGGCGGCTATGGCCGCAAGACGCTGGCGCCCGGCTCCGATATCGACCTTCTCTTCCTGCTTTCGCAGAAGGCCGGCGCCGATGCCCGCAAGGCCGTGGAATTCCTGCTCTATATTCTTTGGGATCTTGGCTTCAAGGTGGGGCATGCCACCCGCACGGTGGAGGAATGCATCAAGCTGTCCCGCACCGACATGACGATCCGCACCGCCATTCTCGAAACCCGCTTCATCTGCGGAGAAAAGCCGCTGGTGGCCGATCTTTTGAAGCGGTTCGAGGTGGAGGTCGTGGAAAAGACCGCCCCGGAATTCATTGCCGCGAAGCTTGCCGAGCGTGACGAGCGCCACCGCAAGGCGGGCGATACGCGCTATCTGGTGGAGCCCAATGTCAAGGAAGGCAAGGGCGGGCTGCGCGATCTGCACACGCTGTTCTGGATTGCCAAATATTACTATCACATCAGCGATCCGGCGGAACTGGTAAAGCTCGGCGTGCTGTCGCGCGAAGAATGGCGCATGTTCCAGAAATCCGAGGATTTTCTGTGGGCGGTGCGCTGCCACATGCATTTCCTGACCGGCAAGCCGGAAGAGCGGCTTTCCTTCGATATCCAGCCGGAAATTGCCGCCAATCTCGGTTATCAGTCGCGTCCGGGCCTGTCCGCCGTCGAGCGCTTCATGAAGCATTACTTCCATGTGGCCAAGAGCGTGGGTGACCTGACCCGCATCATTTGCGCGACGCTGGAGGAAAAGCAGGCCAAGGCCGCTCCCGGTCTTACCGGCGTGATCGGACGTTTTGCCAACCGTCCGCGCCGCATTCCCGGCACGCCGGAATTCATCGAGGACAAGGGCCGTATTGCGCTGGCCGATCCGGACGTGTTTCGCCGCGATCCGCTGAACATCATGCGCTTCTTTCATGTGGCGGATCTGCACGGGCTGGAACTGCATCCGGATGCGCTGAAGGCGCTGACCCGTTCGCTGCCGCTGATCAATCATGAATTCCGCGAGAACGAAGAGGCGAACCGCCTGTTCCTCGCGGTGCTGACCTCGCGGCGCGATCCGGCGCTGATGCTGACGCGGATGAACGAGGCAGGCGTTCTGGGCCGCTTCATTCCCGAATTTGGCAAGATCGTCTCGATGATGCAGTTCAACATGTATCATCACTATACCGTCGATGAGCACCTGATCCGCTCCGTCGCCGTGCTTGCCGAGATCGAGCAGGGCAAGGTGGAGGACCTGCATCCGCTCACCGTCAAGCTCATGCCGCTGATCGAGGAGCGCACGGCGCTTTTCGTGGCCGTGCTGCTGCATGACGTCGCCAAGGGAAGGCAGGAGGATCACTCGATTGCGGGCGCCCGCGTGGCCCGCAAGCTCTGCCCGCGTCTCGGTCTCAACGAAAAGCAGACGGAGCTGGTGGTCTGGCTGATCGATCAGCATCTGACGATGTCGATGGTGGCCCAGACCCGCGACCTGCATGACCGCAAGACCATTACCGACTTTGCCGACAAGGTGCAGTCGCTGGACCGGCTACGCATGCTGCTGGTGCTGACGGTCTGCGACATTCGCGCCGTTGGCCCCGGTGTGTGGAATGGCTGGAAGGGGCAGCTTTTGCGCACGCTCTATTTCGAGACGGAGTTGCTGCTCTCCGGCGGGTTTTCGGCAAGCCCCCGCAAGGAGCGCGCCAAACACGCCGCCGAGCAATTGCAGGCCTCCCTCTCCGACTGGAGCCAGAAGGACCAGAAGACCTATACCAAGCTGCATTACCAGCCTTATCTCCTGACGGTGCCGCTGGAGGATCAGGTACGGCATGCGCATTTCATCCGTCAGGCCGACAAGGCAGGGCAGGCGCTTTCCACCATGGTGCGCACCCATTCCTTCCATGCCATCACGGAAATCACCGTGCTGGCGCCGGACCATCCGCGCCTTCTGTCCATCATCACCGGCGCCTGTGCGGCTGCCGGGGCCAACATCGCCGATGCGCAGATCTTTACTACCTCCGACGGACGCGCGCTGGATACGATTCTCGTCAACCGCGAGTTTCCGGTGGACGAGGATGAGATGCGGCGCGGCAACACGATCAGCAAGATGATCGAGGACGTGCTTTCGGGCCGCAAGCGGCTGCCGGAAGTCATCGCGACGCGGGCGAAATCCAAGAAGAAAAACAAGACCTTCATCGTCAAGCCGCATGTGACGATCGCCAACAGCCTGTCCAACAAGTTCACCGTCATCGAGATCGAATGCCTTGACCGCATCGGTCTTCTGGCGGAGGTGACGGCGGCGCTGGCCGATCTGTCGCTCGATATTCACTCCGCCCGCATCACCACCTTCGGCGAAAAGGTCATCGATACCTTCTACGTCACTGATCTGGTGGGGCAGAAGATCACCAATGAAAACCGGCAGGCCAGCATTTCGGCCCGGCTCAAGGATGTCATGAGCGATCCCGCCGACGAGGCGACGCCCGAAACCGCCCGTCTGCCCAGGAAGGCCCGCGCCTGAGATGTCGCTCGTCAAGAAATTCATGACCGTGGGGGCTGCGACGCTTGGCAGCCGCATTTTCGGCTTTGCCCGCGAAACGCTGATGGCCGCAGCCCTCGGTACGGGGCCGATGGCGGATGTGTTCTATGCCGCCTTCCGCTTTCCCAACCTCTTTCGCCGCCTTTTCGCCGAAGGAGCGTTCAATGCCGCCTTCGTGCCGCTGTTTTCCAAGGAGATCGAGGCGCATGGCATGGATGGCGCCAAGCGCTTTTCCGAGGAGGTCTTCGGCGTCCTGTTTTCGGTGCTCTTGCTGATCACCATCCTCATGGAACTGTCCATGCCGCTTCTGGTGCGCTTCATCATCGCGCCGGGCTTTGCCGATGACGCCGACAAGTTCGATCTCACCGTGCGGCTTGCCGCGGTGATGTTTCCCTATCTGATGTGCATGTCGCTGACAGCCATGCTATCGGGCATGCTGAATTCGCTCCATCACTTCTTCGCCGCCGCCGTCGCGCCGATCTTCCTCAATCTGGTGATGATCACCGCCCTGTTTTATGCGCTCTACACCGGCGCGGAACCGGTTCAGACCGCCTGGTATCTCTCCTGGTCGGTGCTGGTGGCGGGCCTGTTGCAGATGCTGGTGGTCTATCTCGGGGTACGCCATGCGGGCATGCGGATCGGCTTCAAATGGCCGAAGATCACGCCGAATGTGAAGCGGCTTCTGATTTTGGCCATTCCGGCAGCGATCACCGGCGGCGTCACGCAGATCAACCTCGTCATCGGCCAGGCCATCGCCTCCGGCAAGGAAGGGGCGATTGCCGCCCTGCAATATGCCGACCGCATCTATCAATTGCCCCTCGGTGTCGTCGGCGTGGCCGTTGGCGTCGTTTTGTTGCCGGAACTGGCGCGGGCGCTGAAGGGCGGCAATGCAGCCGAAGCCAATACAATCCAGAACCGCTCCATCGAATTCGTGCTGTTTCTGACACTTCCCGCCGCTGTCGGGCTGTGGGTTCTATCGGACGATATCATCCGCGTGCTCTACGAGCGCGGGGCCTTCAGCGCCGAAAACACCGCCATTGTCGGCGGTATTCTTGCCTGGTATGGGCTGGGCCTGCCGGGGTTCGTGATGATCAAGGCCTTGCAGCCGGGCTTTTACGCCCGTGAGGACACCCGCTCGCCCATGCGCTTTACCGGCATTTCGGTGGTGGTCAATTCGGTGCTCTCCATTGCCCTCTTTCCCTTCCTGTTCGAGCGCGGCATTGCCATTGCCGAGGCGGTGGCGGGGCTTTTGAACACCATCCAGCTTTTCACCACGCTGGTGAAGCGCGGCCATCTGAAGCCGGACTGGCCGCTGATCTCGCGGGCACTGCGGCTCCTGGTCTCGGCGCTCTTCATGGGGGCGGTTCTTCTGGCGCTGGGGCCGAGCTTTGCCCCTTATCTTGCCACCGGTGCGCCGTTCCTGCACAAGGTGGCGGCGCTGTTCATCGAAATCGGCATTGCCATGCTGGTCTATTTCGGGCTCGCCTTCGCCATCGGCGGCGCAGATCTCGGCATGTTGCGGAAAAACCTGAAGCGCAAGCCCCGGAGCAAGAACAATGGCTGAGAAGGGCCGGAAAATCGCCACCGTTACCCTGGTGGTGGATGATTACGAAAGGGCGCTTGCTTTCTACTGCGGCTGCCTTGGCTTTCAATGCCTGTCGGATGTCGATCTGGGAGAGGGGAAGCGCTGGGTGCGCGTGGCTCCTGCCGCTCATGCAGGGGCGGCCCTGCTGCTGGCCAAGGCGGAGGGCGGGCAACAGGCCGCGGCCATCGGCCATCAGACCGGCGGGCGCGTGGGCTTTTTTCTCGAAACGGATGATTTTGCCCGCGACCATGCCGCCTTTTTGGCGGCGGGCGTGACCTTTCGTGAGCCGCCCCGTCATGAGGCCTATGGTTCGGTGGCGGTGTTTGAAGATCTTTATGGAAATCTGTGGGATTTGATCCAGCCAAAATAATCACGGCGCCGCTTGATTGGACATCGGCGCCCGTGCATAAGCGCGGGCAAGACAAACCCTGAGGTATCAGGCCCTCCACAAGCCTGTTGAGGTTCATATGAGCGAATTCAAGCCACTGGTCTTTTCCGGCGTGCAGCCGACCGGCAATCTCCATCTCGGCAATTATCTCGGCGCGATCCGCAAATTCGTGGCGCTGCAGGAGAAGAATGATTGCATGTATTGCGTCGTGGACCTGCATGCGCTGACCGCGCAGCTGGTGCATGAGGACATGATCGGTCAGATCCGCTCCATCACCGCCGCCTTTCTGGCCGCCGGCATCGATCCCAAGCAGCATATCGTCTTCAACCAGAGCCAGGTGCCGCAGCATGCGGAACTGGCATGGATCTTCAACTGCGTGGCGCGCATCGGCTGGATGAACCGCATGACGCAGTTCAAGGACAAGGCGGGCAAGGATCGCGAGCAGGCCTCGCTCGGCCTTTACGCCTATCCGAGCCTGATGGCCGCCGACATTCTCGTCTACCGCGCCACCCACGTGCCGGTGGGCGAGGACCAGAAGCAGCATCTGGAACTGACCCGCGACATCGCCATGAAGTTCAACATGGACTTCATGGAGAAGATCCGCCCGACGGGACTCGGCATCGACATCACCGTCGGCGATGAGCCGGTGCATGCCTATTTCCCGATGGTCGAGCCGCTGATCGACGGTCCGGCGCCCCGCGTCATGAGCCTGAAAGACGGCTCCAAAAAGATGTCGAAGTCCGATCCGTCGGATCTGTCGCGCATCAACCTCATGGATGATTCCGACGCCATCTCCAAGAAGATCCGCAAGGCCAAGACCGATCCGGATGCGCTGCCAAGCGAAGTGGACGGCCTGAAGGGCCGACCGGAAGCCGACAATCTGGTGGGCATTTTCGCAGCCCTTGCCGACAAGACCAAGGCCGATGTTCTGGCCGAATTCGGCGGGCAGCAATTCTCGGTGTTCAAGCCGGCGCTGGTGGATCTGGCGGTGGAGGTTCTTGCACCGATCAATGCCGAGATGCGCCGCCTGATGGATGATCCCGGCCATATCGACGCCGTGCTGCGCGATGGCGGCGAAAGGGCGCGGGCGCGCGCGGAGAAAACCATGACGGAAGTGCGCGACATCATCGGTTTCGTGCGTTAGGGTCAAAACTCAATCAGGATGGGTGTTCTGTTGAACGGGATGGGATTGAATGGCCGCGAACAAGCGCAAGGCAAGGCCCTGAGGCCTTGTCGAGCATTGTTCGCAATCAGGCGGTCCATCCCGCTCAACCCTTCGGGCAAGGCGTATTTTGCGCCTGCGGGTGTCGGAAAGGTTTGAAAATGATCGGCATTTCCTGCACCTTTCCTCCTACTCAGACACAAAATACGCCTTGCAGAACACCCATCCTGATTGAGTTTTGACCCTAGAGCGCTTTTCGATCTGATTGAATCAGATCGGCGCTCTACCGTTTTCTTTTTGAAGCATAATCTTGATCGTCCTCGTTTCACTCCGGTCGGATTATGCTCTAAGTTCCCTCTTCTGGAGGGCGGCGTTTTCGCCGCACCTCCCGGTTGATGAAACAGGGCAGAGCGGGGCATCCATGGTCTCAAAACGTCTTTCGCGGCTGGAAGGGCACCGGCGCAAGTTTCTGGCGGTGATCGATGAGACGCCGGAATGTCTGCGCGCCTTGCACTATGCGGCGCGGCGCGCCAAGAATTCCAATGGCGGGCTGGTGTTGCTCTATGTGATCCCGGAGGGCGACTTCCAGCAATGGTTGGGCGTGGAAGAGATCATGCGCGCCGAGGCCATGGAAGAGGCCGAGGCGGCGACCGCGAAGGCCGCGCAGACGGTGCGTGACACCATCGGCATCGAGCCGGAAATCGTTATTCGTGAGGGTGCCGCCGCCAGTCAGATCCATGCGCTGATCGAGGAAGACCGCGACATCGCCATTCTGGTTCTTGCTGCCGGTTCCGCCAAGGATGGGCCGGGGCCGCTGGTCTCGATGATTGCCGGACGTACTGCGGCTTTCCCCATTCCCGTCACGGTGCTGCCGGATAATCTGAGCGATGAAGAGATCGATGCGTTGTGCTAAGATAGCTGTATCGCGCCCTTGAAGCTTGACTGCAAAAGTCTTATTTTGGAAGAATTCTAAAGTGTTTCCGGGAAAGGTGGGATCCGGTTTTCCCTTGGGAAACACGTCAAAACTCGAAAACTGCGGATGATCTGCCCGCAAGGAGCCCCAGATGTTCATTCAAACGGAAGCCACGCCCAATCCGGCCACGCTGAAATTCCTGCCGGGTAAGGTCGTGCTGGACAATGGCACGGCGGAATTTCGGGATCGCGAGCAGGCGGCGGCCTCGCCGCTTGCGGAGCGGCTATTTGCCATTCCCGGCGTGGCGGCCGTGTTTCTTGGTTATGATTTTGTCACTGTCACTAAGGACGGTGCGGAATGGCCGCATCTGAAGCCTGCTATCCTCGGCACGATCATGGAGCATTTCATGAGCGGCGCGCCGATCATGGGTTCGGCCAGAACGGCGGAAGCCGGGGATCTCGATGGCGAGTTCTTCGATGAGGGCGATGAAACCATCGTCGCGACCATCAAGGAATTGCTGGATACCCGCGTGCGTCCCGCCGTGGCCCAGGACGGCGGCGACATCACCTTCAAGGGTTTTCGCGATGGCAAGGTCTATCTGAACATGAAGGGCTCCTGCGCCGGCTGCCCCTCTTCCACCGCCACGCTGAAGCATGGCGTGCAGAACCTGCTGCGCCATTTCGTGCCGGAAGTGCAGGAAGTCGAGGCGGTCTGATTCCGTCATGATCCTTCTTGCCATCGATACGGCGGGGGCCGATTGCGCCGCCGCCCTTTATGATTCATCTTCGGCAAAGCTGCTGGCCAGCGTGTCGGAACGGATCGGACGTGGCCATGCCGAACGGCTGATGGCGATGATCGACGAGGTGCTGGCAGCGGCGGGCAAGGGCATGCACGAGATCGGCCGCATCGCCGTGGTCATCGGTCCTGGCTCCTTCACCGGCATTCGTGTCGGCCTTGCTGCGGCGCGCGGACTGGCGCTTGCGCTTTCCGCCGACATTGTCGGCGTGACGACGCTTGCCGCGATTGCCGGTGCCGATCAGGCGGAACAGGGTGCGCTTCCCGTTATTGCCGCCATGGATGCCAAGCGGGAAGAGGTCTATGCCCAGAGCTTCGGCGCGGATGGCGGGCCGCTCGATGCGGCGGCGATCATGTCCTACGAGGATTTCAGGGCGCTCTGCGCAAGAACGGGCTTTCGCGTCGCAGGCTCGGGCAGGGCGGTGCTGGGGCTGGATGGGCCTGAGGACGGCGACTGCTTTCCGCTTGCCCAGATTTGCCGTCTGGGTGCGGCGGCTCCGGTTTCGGGCAAGCCGAAGCCGCTTTATCTCAGGGGACCGGATGCCAAGCCGCAAACGGGTTATGCCGTCGCGAGAGCCTGAACCATGATCGACACCCTGTTTTCCTGGAAAGCCGAATATGAAGTGCTTGCCATGGAGAGCCGTGACTGTGCCGAAGTGGCGGAACTGCATGCCGAACGCTTTCCAAGGCCTTGGACGGATGGGGAATTCGTCAGCCTGCTGTCCCAGTCCACCACCTTCGGCTTTGTCGCGCGTCCCACCAACAATCTCGTGTTCAAGCCTGCCTTGAGCGGTTTCGTCCTGGCGCGCCAGGTGGCAGGCGAGGCGGAAATCCTGACCGTGGCCGTGCAGGAAAAGGCAGGCCGTGCGGGTCTTGGCTGGCGGTTGATGCAGGCTGCCCTGCGCCAGGCCGCACTGGATGGTGGCCAGACGATGTTTCTGGAGGTGGAGGAAGGCAATAGCCCTGCCATCGGTCTTTACCGCAAGCTGGGCTTTGAGGTGGCGGGCAGACGGCCGGCCTATTATACCGATGCCGAGGGCCGCAGAACGGCTGCGCTTGTCATGCGGCGCGATCTTCGTTAACTGCTGTGTTTTGTTCCGGCAGGTTTGAGTTTTTCATGACGGCACCCCAGAAAACCCTGGAAGAGCTTTGCACCGAGCGCGGCATGCGCATGACCGAGCAGAGGCGCATTATTGCCCGTATTCTGCAGGACTCCGAGGACCATCCCGATGTCGAGGAGCTTTACCGCCGCTCCTCCGCCATCGACAGCCGCATTTCGATTTCCACGGTCTATCGGACGGTGAAGCTGTTCGAGGACGCAGGCATCATCGCCCGCCACGATTTCCGCGATGGCCGCTCGCGCTTCGAGACCGTTCCGGACGAGCACCATGATCACCTCATCAATGTCCAGTCGGGCGCGGTCATCGAATTCTACTCCGCGGAACTGGAAGCGCTGCAGGAAAAGATTGCGCGCGAACTTGGCTTCCAACTGGTCGGTCATCGGCTGGAGCTTTATGGAGTTCCGCTCGACCGCGACAAGGAGGACGCCAATCATCCTCCGGAAAAGCAGGGCTGACTGACGTGATTCTGCGCATCCGGGCTGTCGTGCTGCTTTGCCTCCTGGCTATCGTCACCTTTTTCATGCTGCCGGTACAATTGCTGGGGCTGGCTTTCGACTGGAAGATTCGTCGCTTCCTACCGCGCTACTGGCACAAGGTGGCCTGTTTTGCGCTGGGGGTGAAGGTGCGGGTGCATGGCGAAATTGCGCGCCGCCGCCCGTTGATGCTTTCGGCCAATCACTGTTCGTGGCTGGACATCATGGTGCTGAGTTCCGTTGCCGATGTCGCCTTTATTGCCAAGACGGAAGTAGCGGACTGGCCGATCTTCGGGACGCTGGCCAAATTGCAGAAGAGCGTCTTCGTCAAGCGCGAGGAAAAGCGCTCTACCGGCAAGCAGGCCAATGACATTGCCGAGCGCATGGCGGCGGGTGAGATCGTCGTGCTGTTTCCCGAGGGCACGACCTCGGACGGCAACCGGCTGCTGCCCACCAAATCCTCGCTCTATGGCGCCGCCGCCATGGCGCTGCCGCTGGCGCCGGAGGGCACGGTCTATGTTCAGCCGGTGGCTATTGCCTATACCGGCATTCAGGGCATGCCGATGGGGCGCTACTATCGCCCGGTCGTCAGCTGGCCGGGAGACGTGACGCTGCCGCCGCATCTGGCAGGATTGCTGCGCGTGGGCGCGGTGGAAGTGGATGTCTGCTTTGGGCCGCCGGAGGAATATCGCGAAGGGGTGAACCGCAAGCACCTCGCCAGCAGCGTGGAGCGGCGCATCCGCGCCATGCTGAGTGCGAAGCTGCTGGGCCGGGAACTTCCATAGGACGGAAAACCGGTGTCCACTTTTCCTGGAAACACTCTCGCTGTTTACTTTACGTGTTTCCGCACGGGAAACCGGCCCCCACTTTTCCTGGAAACACTTTCGCTGTTTATTTTACGTGTTTCCGGACGGAAAACCGGTCCCCACTTTTCCTGGAAACACTTTGCGGGCTGGTGAATTCGCTTCACAGCCATGGGGTGCTTGCTGTAAAAGCCCGCCCATGACCCAGGACATCCAAACCCTTGCAGAGCCAGCGGCCGAACCGCGCAAGGTCTTCATCAAGACCTATGGCTGCCAGATGAATGTGTATGACAGCAGCCGCATGGCCGATGCGCTGGCGGCGGAAGGCTATGAGCCGACCGAAAATGTCGATGAGGCAAGCCTTGTGCTGCTCAATACCTGCCATATCCGCGAAAAGGCGGCGGACAAGGTCTATTCCGCCCTTGGCCGATTGCGCGAGATGAAGAAGACGCGCACGGCGGAAGGCAAGGAATTCACCATCGGCGTTGCGGGCTGCGTGGCCCAGGCCGAGGGCGAGGAAATCATTCGCCGCGAGCCCGGGGTGGATATCGTCATCGGCCCGCAGACCTATCATCGCCTGCCTGCTGCCCTGAAACAGGTGCGCACCGGCCGCCGCGTGGTCGATACCGAATATGCGGTGGAAGACAAGTTCGAGCATCTGCCGGATCCGAAGAAGGTGGCCGGGCGTCCGCGCATGGTCACGGCGTTTTTGACCGTTCAGGAAGGCTGCGACAAGTTCTGCACCTTCTGCGTCGTGCCCTATACGCGCGGTTCGGAAGTGTCGCGTCCGCTGGCGCAGATCCTGCGCGAGGCGGAAAAGCTGGTGGCCAACGGCGTAAAGGAAATCACCCTGCTTGGCCAGAACGTCAATGCCTGGCATGGCGAGGATGAGAAGGGCCGCCCCATGGGGCTCGGCGATCTTCTCTACCGGCTGGCCGAGGTGCCGGGCATTGCGCGGCTGCGCTACACGACCAGCCATCCCCGCGACATGGATGACCGGCTGATCGAGGCGCATCGCGATCTCCGGCTGCTGATGCCCTATCTGCACCTGCCGGTACAGGCAGGCTCCGACCGGATTTTGAAGGCGATGAACCGCCGCCACAAGGCAGCCGATTATACTGCCCTGATCGACCGCATCCGCACGGCGCGCCCGGACATCGCGCTTTCCGGCGATTTCATCGTCGGCTTCCCGGGCGAGACGGATGCCGATTTCGAGGCGACGATGCGGCTGGTTGAAACCATCGGCTACGCTCAGGCGTTTTCGTTCAAATATTCCACCCGTCCGGGCACGCCGGGGGCGGAGCTGACGGATCAGGTGCCGGAGGAGGTCAAGACCGAGCGGCTGGCGCGGCTGCAGGAATTGCTGTTGAAACAGCAGCATGATTTCGCCCGTTCGCTGGTGGGCAAGACCATGGATATCCTGCTGGAAAAGCCTGGCCGCATGGACGGCCAGATGATCGGTCGTTCGCCCTGGCTGCAATCGGTGAATGTTGATGCAAAAACTTTGCAAATCGGCGACATTATTCATGTACGAATCACCGATACCGGCCCAAACAGCTTGTTTGCCGAGGTGGCACAGGGTTAGAGTGGGGGCAGGAACCATCGTAACAGGAGCCTGATCGCTTGAACGGACAGGAAGTGGTATCTTCACCCTCGCGCAACACCAAGAGTGCAGCGTCCGACGCCAATCACTTCATCTTGACCTTCGAGAACAACCGACTTGCCAGTGAGCTGTTCGGTCAGTTCGATCAGAATTTGAAGCTTCTGGAGCAGCGCCTCCACATCGATGCCCGAGCGCGAGGCAATTCCGTCGCGATTTCCGGCGATGTCGTGGCGACCAACCAGGCGCGGCGCGCCCTCGATTACCTCTATGCACGGCTGCAGAGCGGCGGCACGGTCGAGCTTTCCGATGTGGAAGGGGCGATCCGCATGGCGGCTGCCGCCGACGATCAGCTGACGCTGCCGACGCTGGAGCGCAAATCGCGTCTGACCATGGCGCAGATTTCAACCCGCAAGAAAACCGTCGTGGCCCGGACGCCGACGCAGGACGCCTATATGCGGGCGCTTGAGCGTTCCGAACTCGTCTTCGGTGTCGGTCCCGCCGGGACGGGCAAGACCTATCTGGCCGTGGCCCATGCCGCGCAATTGCTGGAGCGCGGCGCCGTCGATCGCATCATTCTTTCCCGCCCCGCCGTGGAGGCGGGTGAACGTCTCGGCTTCCTGCCGGGCGACATGAAGGAGAAGGTCGATCCCTATCTGCGTCCGCTTTACGATGCGCTTTATGACATGATCCCCGGCGACAAGGTGGAGCGGGCCATCACTGCCGGTGTCATCGAAATTGCGCCGCTTGCCTTCATGCGCGGGCGAACACTGGCCAATGCCGCCGTCATTCTCGATGAGGCGCAGAACACAACATCCATGCAGATGAAGATGTTTCTGACCCGTCTTGGCGAGAATGCCCGGATGATCGTCACCGGTGACCCCAGCCAGGTGGACCTGCCGCGCGGCGTCAAATCCGGTCTGGTGGAGGCGCTGCAGATCCTGCAGGGCGTAGAGGGCGTGTCCTTCGTGCAGTTCAAGGATGTCGATGTGGTGCGTCACCCGCTTGTCGGACGCATCGTCAGGGCCTATGACGCCCAATATGCCGAGCGGGCCGAGCCTGTTCCGGCGGTGATGGGTGAAGCAGAAAGCCGAGATGAGCAAGCTTGACATACAGGTCGCCGTCGAAGACGGCGACTGGCCTTCAGAGGCCGAACTGGAAGCAATGAGCGCCCGTGTTCTGGGCGCTGCCGCTGATTTTCTTCTGCGGGAGGAAGAGCAGCCCTTCCCGGACATGCCGGTGGAGGTTTCGCTGGTCTTCACCAATGACGAGGAGATCAGGGGCATCAATGCCGAATGGCGCAGCCAGGACAAGCCGACCAATGTCCTGTCCTTTCCGGCCTTTCCCATCATACCCGGCGACAGGCCGGGGCCGATGCTGGGCGATATCATCATTGCGCGGGAAACGGTGCAGCGGGAAGCGGTTGATCTTGAGAAGAGTTTCAGCGAACATCTGACGCATTTGATGGTTCATGGATTTCTCCACCTTTTCGGCTATGATCATATGACCACCGAGGACGCGGAGGAAATGGAAGGGCTTGAGACTCGCATTCTGGCGGAGCTTGGCCTATCTGACCCCTATGCGGGGCAGGAAACAGTTTGATAGATGGAACGATGAGCGATTTTTCGACACGACCGGCGGCGGAGACCGCAACGAGCCAGGACGGCTCTTCTTCTGAAGAAGGCTCCAGTAGCTCTCACCGAAGTCCCGCGGCGTCAAAGCCGCATTCCTTCTGGGCGCGTGCCGCCCGCATTCTGAGGCCGTCGAGCGCGGAAACCCTGCGCGAGGATATTGCCGACGCGCTTTTGACGGCCCCTGCCGCCAACGAGGCCTTTTCTCCTGAAGAGCGCACCATGCTCAACAACATTCTCCGCTTCCGCGAGGTGCGGGTGGAGGATGTGATGGTGCCCCGCTCGGATATCGAGGGCGTCGATCTTTCCGTGACCGTGGGTGAGTTGATGGCACTGTTCCAGGAAAGCGGCCATTCGCGCATGCCTGTCTATTGCGAAACCCTGGACGATCCGCGCGGCATGGTGCATATCCGCGACCTTCTCTCCTACATCACCCTCAAGGCCATGCAGGATGGCGGGCTGGATCTGGCGAAGGTGGATCTGAGTGTTTCGCTGGAGCAGGCGGGCATCATGCGCTCCATCCTTTTCGTGCCGCCCTCCATGCAGGCCGCCGATCTGTTGAGCCGCATGCAGGCGGCCCGCACGCAGATGGCGCTGGTCATCGACGAGCATGGCGGCACCGATGGTCTCGTTTCCCACGAAGACATCGTGGAAATGGTGGTGGGCGACATTGATGACGAGCATGACAAGGATGAGGCGCTGGTCACCCGGGTCTCCGAAGACGTCTATATTGCCGATGCCCGCATCGAGCTTGAGGAAATCGCCGAGGCCGTCGGTCCCGATTTCGACGTCAGCGAGGAGATGGAGGAAGTCGATACGCTGGGCGGCCTGATTTCCTCGGCGCTTGGCCGCATTCCGGCGCGTGGCGAAATCGTCGATGCCGTGCCCGGTTTCGAACTGCATATTCTCGAAGCCGATCCCCACCGTATCAAGCGTGTCAGGATCACGCGCATGGCTCCGATCGCAAGGCGCAAGCAGTCGCCGGAGGCCGGAACGGCTGAGACCGTGCTGGAAGCCACGTCTGGAGATCCGGCTGCCTGAGGCGGCCGGATGCAATGCATTTAATATTAGAATTATTTAAAATATCTTTTGTTAAAGATAAAATTTACCACCGTCCCTCATGCTCGCCTGAGACGCAAAACCAATCCGGCATAACCGAAGCGCGCAATGGGCGCAGGCCATGACACGGGCAGCGATCATGCTGCGAAGCGTCAGCGCAAAGCTTTACAGAAGCATCCGGTGTCCTGAAAACCGGGTTTGTAAAGCTGCGCGGAGCAATGACAATTTTGGAGGGAGAGGGTAGATGGCGCGTTCACAGGAAGAGGAAGGTCTGGCAAAACGGTTGGACTTCATGGGGCTCGACAGCGCTTCGCTTGCAGTGCTGCAGGAGATATCTCCGGCCATCAAGGCCCATATCGGTGCTGCCCTGGACAGTTTCTACGGCAAGGTAAAGTCCACGCCGGAGACGGCGCGCTTTTTCCGCAATGACGCGCATATCAATGGCGCCAAAGGTTTGCAGCAGCAGCATTGGGCCACCGTCACCGGCGCGAAATACGACCAGCAGTATGTGAAGGGCGTGCAGGCCATCGGGCGGGCGCATGCCCGCATCGGGCTGGAGCCGCGCTGGTATATCGGCGGTTACGCGCTGATCGTCGAGAAACTGGTGCAGGCGATGATGCAGGAGCGCTGGCCGAGCCGTTTCGGCAAAGCCAATGCCGGAAAGCTCTCCCGTGAGGTCGGGGTTCTGGTCAAGGCGGCGATGCTGGACATGGATTATTCCATCTCCGTCTATCTGGAGAGCCTGGAAGAGGAGCGGCGGCAGGCGGAGGCCGCGAAACTGAAGGCGGAAGAAGAGCAGAAGCAGGCGCTGGCGGCGCTCAAGACAGCGCTGTCCAAGCTGGCGCATGGCGATCTGGAATATCAACTGCCGTCCGACCTGCCTGCCGAGTTTCAGGAACTGGCGCAGGATTATAACGCCACCGTTCAGACCTTGCGTGGGACGCTAGGCACGGTGCGGGAGGCGGGTGACGAGATTCTGAAATCCACTCGCGCCATTGCCGATGCCGCCGACAATCTGGCCCAGCGGACCGAACAGCAGGCCGCAGGCTTGCAGGAAAGCACCACGGCGCTGACCGAACTGACCGGCAATGTCGCGCTGGCGGCTGAAGGCGCTCACAAGGCTTCCGATCTGGTGCGCGAGACGCTGGAGGAGGCGCAAAGCTCCGGCGTCGTCGTGACCCGTGCGGTGGATGCCATGGGGGCGATCGAACAATCGTCGGACCGGATTTCGAAAATCATCGGGGTGATCGACGAGATCGCCTTCCAGACCAATCTTCTGGCGCTGAATGCCGGTGTCGAGGCAGCGCGCGCCGGCGAGGCCGGGCGCGGTTTTGCCGTGGTCGCGCAGGAGGTGCGCGATCTGGCGCAGCGCTGCGCCAATGCCGCGCGCGAGATCAAGGGGCTGATTTCGGAAAGCTCGGCCCAGGTGCAGAACGGCGTGGAACTGGTGCATGGCGCGGGCGATGCGCTGGGCAAGATCATCACCCGTATCGATGAGGTCAACGCCATCGTCAGCCGCATCGCCGCCGCATCCGCCGATCAGTCGAGCGGTCTCAAGGAGGTGAATTCCGCCATTGGCAGCATGGACGGCATCACCCAGCAAAACGCCGCCATGGTGGAGGAAACCTCTGCCCAGACGGCGACGCTGCGCGAGGAGGTGGAGCGGCTGGTGCATTCGCTGCAGCATTTCCGCACGCGGCCACACGCGGCGGGGCGCGGGCCGGATATGGCAACAGCGCTTTCTCCGCTGAAACGGGCGGTGTGACAGGTCTTCCCTATTTCCTTGCGGAATATGATGGGGTAAGGGAAGCCCATGACGACAAAGCCTATCATCATTCTTCCCGATCCCCTGCTGCGTCAGGTCTCCCAGCCCATCGAGCGGGTGGATGACGACCTGAACCGGTTGATCGACGACATGTTCGAAACCATGTATGAGGCGCCCGGCATCGGGCTCGCCGCCATTCAGGTGGCTGTGCCGCGCCGCCTGCTGGTGATCGATCTGGCCCGCGAGGGGGAGCCGAAGGAACCGCTGACCTTCATCAATCCCGAGATCATCCGCTCGTCGGACGAGCGCTCCACCTATGAGGAAGGCTGCCTGTCCATTCCGGATTACTATGCCGAAGTGGAGCGCCCGGCCTCCATCACCGTCAAATCGCTGGATCGCCACGGCAAGGAACAGATCACCGAGGCCGATGGCCTGCTGGCCACCTGTCTACAGCACGAAATCGACCATCTGAACGGCACGCTGTTCATCGATCACATTTCGCGGCTGAAGCGGGACATGGTGATCAAGAAATTCACCAAGGCGGCCAAGGGCAAAGCAGGGCTCTGAAGCATTTCCAGAAAAAGTGGAAACCGGTTTTCCGTCCGGAAATGCGTAAAAACAAAAGCCCAGAACTCTCCTTGAAGCGACCAGAGGAAGCAGAGCATGGCACTTTCCATCATCTTCATGGGGACGCCCGCTTTCTCGGTGCCGACGCTTCAGGCGCTGGCCGAGGCGGGGCACAGGATCGTTTGCGTCTATAGCCAGCCACCGCGCCCGGCAGGGCGGCGCGGGCTCGATCTCACCAAATCTCCTGTGCATGAGGCTGCCGAGCAGTTGGGCCTTGCGGTGCGCACGCCTTTGAACTTCAAGGCGGAGGAAGATCGTGCTGCCTTTGCCGCGCTTGACGCCGATGTGGCGGTGGTGGTGGCCTATGGTCTGCTTTTGCCACAGGCCGTTCTCGAGGGCACGCGGCTCGGCTGCTATAACGGCCATGCTTCCCTGTTGCCGCGCTGGCGTGGCGCTGCTCCCATCCAGCGCGCCATCATGGCCGGCGATACCGAGACGGGCATGATGGTGATGAAGATGGACAAGGGGCTCGATACCGGCCCGGTCGCCCTGACCCGGCGCGTGCCAATCCCGCCGGCCATGACAGCCGGTGAACTGCACGACTCCATGAGCCTTGTGGGTGCTGAGGCCATGGTCGAGGCCATGGCGCGGCTGGAGGCGGGCGACCTGCCGCTGACGCCGCAGCCGGAAGAGGGCGTGCTCTATGCCGCCAAGATCGACAAGGCCGAAACCCGCATCGATTTTTCCCGCTCTGCCTGGACCGTGCACAATCACATTCGCGGCCTTTCGCCCTTTCCCGGAAGCTGGTGCGAAATCACCATCAATGGCAAGCCGGAGCGGGTGAAGATCCTGGCGAGCGAAGTGACGGACGGCAAAGGCCAGCCGGGCGTGGTGCTGGACGAGCGCCTGGCTGTTGGCTGTGGCGACGGTGCGGTCCGACTGATGCGTTTGCAGCGTGCGGGCGGCAAGCCGCTGGCGGCGGAGGATTTCCTGCGCGGCACGCCCATCTCCAAGGGCGCGGAGATCGGCTGATGCCCCGCTTCAAGATGACCGTCGAATATGACGGCACACCCTATGTCGGCTGGCAAAGGCAGGAAAACGGCCCCTCCGTTCAAGGCGCGCTGGAAGCGGCGATCCTGTCGCTCACGGGAGAGACGGTGTCCATTCGTGGTGCGGGCCGCACCGATTCCGGTGTGCATGCCCTGGGACAGGTGATCCATGCCGATCTGACGCGCGCCTGGCAGCCCTATAAGCTGCGCAATGCGCTGAATGCGCATCTGGCGCTGGCGGGCGAGGCGGTGAGCGTACTCGATGTCGAGGCGGTCACAGAGGCATTCGACGCCCGTTTTTCCGCCACCAAACGGCATTATCTCTATCGCATCATCTCCCGGCCCTCGCGGCTGGCCGTCGAGGCCCACCGCGCCTGGTGGGTGGCGAAAATTCTCGATCACGAGGCCATGCATGCTGCGGCGCAGCAATTGGTTGGGCATCATGATTTCACCACCTTCCGCTCCGCCCATTGTCAGGCCAACAGCCCGGTTCGCACACTTGACCGGCTGGATGTGACACGGCAGGGCGACCTCATCGAGATCCGCGCTTCGGCCCAAAGCTTTCTGCACAACCAGATCCGCTCTTTTGCCGGAACGCTGAAGCTGGCGGGCGAAGGCAAGATGACCCTTGATGATGTGCGTGCCGCGCTGGAGGCCCGGGATCGGGCCGCCTGCGGGCCTGTCGCGCCGCCGGAGGGGCTGTATTTCATGAAGGTTGATTATTAAGAGTAAGTATTTACTTACGTTTCCGGAGGAATTGGATCATGCTTGCTGCCAGCCCTTCGGGCCAACCCCAGGCCTTTTCCGTTACCCATACCAGCGTGCTGACCATCGCCGTGCCGATGACCATTGGCTATATCACCACGCCATTGCTGGGGCTGACCGATACGGCGGTGATTGGCCATACCGGCGAGGCGGCAGCATTGGCGGGGCTCGCCATCGGGGCGGCCTTGTTTGATCTTCTCTTTTCCAGCCTGAATTTCCTGCGCGCTTCCACCACGGCTTTGGTGGCGCAAGCCTTTGGCCGGGGCGATGAGGCAGAGCAGATGGCGGTCTTCTGCCGGGCGCTGATCCTGTCCGTGGGTCTGGGGCTTCTGTTGCTTCTCGCCTCGCCGCTGCTTTTGAAGGTGGGCCTGTCGCTGATGGGAGCGGAAGGGCGGGTGGCGGAGGTGACCTCCACCTATTTCTCCATCCGTATTCTGGCCGGCCCGTTGTCGCTGGCCAATTTCACCGTCATGGGTTTCATCCTGGGGCGGGGCAGGGGCTCGACGGCGCTTGGCCTGCAAATCCTGCTGAACGGTGTCAATATCCTGCTTTCCATCCTGCTGGGGCTCAGCCTGGGCTGGGGGGTGCGGGGTGTTGCCTGGGGCGCCTTTGCCGGTGAAGCGACGGCGCTTGTCGCGGGGCTGACCCTGATCTTTGCAAAACGCGGCGGCCAGCCCCTGCCATCGCTGCCGACGCTTCTGGACCGGCAGGAATTGCGGCGGCTTTTCACGCTCAATCGCGATATTCTCATCCGCAGTTTCGTGCTGGTCGCCGCCTTCACGCTGTTGACGCGGATCGGCACCGGCTTCGGGGCCGTGGTGTTGGCGGCCAATGCGGTGCTGTTGAATTTCTTCATGGTGGCGAGCTTCTATCTCGACGGCATCGCGGCGGCGGCGGAGCAGATCATTGGCCGGGCGGTGGGCGCGCTTTATCGCCCCGCCTTCGTAAAGGCGGTAAAGCTGACCGGCCTGTGGTCGCTGGGACTGGCGCTGACCAGCACGCTGTTTT
The DNA here is from genome assembly GCF_030815125.1 of Allorhizobium paknamense. Taxonomy (GTDB): domain Bacteria; phylum Pseudomonadota; class Alphaproteobacteria; order Rhizobiales; family Rhizobiaceae; genus Allorhizobium; species Allorhizobium paknamense. The sequence goes on along the minus strand of NZ_JAUSWH010000004.1, from coordinate 66,154 downwards.
TCCTGCTGTTCGGGCCGGCGCTGATCGACCTGATGACCACGGCGGAGGAGGTGCGCGCCGCAGCAAGGCTCTTCCTGCCCTGGGCGGCCGTCACGGCGTTGACCGGGGCGCTGGCCTTCCAGATGGACGGAATTTTCATCGGCGCCGCCTGGTCCGGCGATATGCGCAACATGATGCTGGCGGCCTTTGCCGCCTATCTGGCGGGGCTTGCCATCTTTGTCCCACTTCTCGGCAATCACGGGCTCTGGCTGGGGCTCAACCTGTTTCTCGCCTGCCGGGGGCTGTTACTGCTCTCCCGGCTGAGGCGGCGGGCCGATCAGACCTTTACCGAAAGCCAGTAATCCAGACGGCTGTCACGCAGGTCGCGCAGCGAGGAGGCGCCTTCCTCCGTCAGGGCTGCCGAAAGGCCGTGCACGATTTCGGCAGGCAGGCCCGGCCCCTCATAGACCATGCAGGAATAAAGCTGCACCAGATCGGCTCCCGCCCGGATTTTTTCCAGCGCCGTCTTGGCGGAGGAAATGCCGCCGACACCGATGATCGGCAGGTCCTTGCCCACACGCTTGCGCATGCGCGCCAAGACAGCGGTGGACCGCGCAAAGACGGGTTTGCCGGAAAGCCCGCCCGTTTCGCCGGTAAACCGCTCCGGCCGCAATTCCGCGCGCGACAGCGTGGTGTTGGAGACGATCAACCCGTCCAGATCCCGCGCCAGCACCACTTCGGCAATGTCATCCATGCCTTCCTCGGTGAGGTCAGGGGCGATCTTCAGAAACACAGGCACCCGCCGGCCCGCTTTTTCGGCTTCCTCGGCCCGGGCTTCCAGCACCCGGTCCAGAAGTTCGCCCAGGCTTTCCTTGGCTTGCAGATCCCTGAGGCCCGGCGTGTTGGGAGAGGAGATATTGGCGGTGAAATAGGAGGCAAGCCCATAGAAACGGCGAATACCGGCGACATAATCGCCGATCCGGTCCTCGGCATCCTTGTTGGCGCCGATATTGACGCCGACAATGCCGGGACGGCCCCGGCGGGCCTCCAGCCGCGCCAGAACGGCATCGTGGCCCTCATTGTTGAAGCCCAGCCGGTTGATCAGCCCTTCATTACGCACCAGCCTGAACACGCGGGGTTTCGGATTTCCGGCCTGCGGTTTCGGCGTGACGGTGCCGATCTCGGCAAAGCCGAAGCCGAGGCCCAGCAATTCATCCGGCACCTCGGCGTTCTTGTCATAGCCTGCCGCCATGCCGACGGGATTGGGAAAAACAAGGCCCGCCAAGGTTTGCGCCAGGCGGGGATCGACCGGGTGCTGGCGGCGGATGAGGCTGCTGGTCTTCAGCCCGGCAATGGAGAGCTTGTGGGCCGTTTCTCCCTCGAAAAGAAAGAGGCTGGGCCGTGCGAAGGTCTTGAACACGCTCATCAGGCGATCTCCTCGGGAAACTGGTGGCGGCCATCGGCGCCAAGGGGCAGCGGTTTGATCCAGAGCACGGCGTTGAGTGGCAGACTGCCGTAAAGATGGGGAAAGAGATCGCCGCCACGCGAGGGCTCATATCGCAGCGCATCGCCCAGCGTCCCGGGATCAACGGCGGCCAGTAGCAGGCCGGACTGACCGGTAAAATGCCTCTCCGCCGTCTCCCGCACCTGGGCGGCGGTGGATAAATGAATGAAGCCATCGGCATGATCGACCGGGGCACCGGCAAAGACGCCCGCCTTTTCGGCCTCCTGCCATAATTCCTCGGAAAGGATCTTGTATATCGCCATGGTCATGATCTTGTCCCCGGAGCAGATGATCCGGGTTTGCCGCAAAGCGGCGCGCTTGTCCATGCGCTTGTCCGCAGCCTTTTGAAACGCAACCCGGCCATTACCGTTTTTTGGAGGAAAACATGAGGTTCGCAGCATTTCCGACCCGGCAGAACGGCGTGCGTTTTCTGGCGCTGAGCCTTCTTCTGGCGGCCTTCGCGCCGCAGGCAGGGGCCGAGGACGATGGCAAGGGCCGTTTCCGCATGCTGGAAAAGGGCGACAGCGTCATCAGGCTCGATACCGAAACCGGGGCCATGTCGATCTGTCAGGAAAAGGATGGTGAACTCCTGTGCCGTCTGGGCGCGGATGAGCGCCAGGCCTATCAGGAGGATATGGAGCGGCTGGAAAAGCGGGTCGAGGCGCTGGAAAAGAAGGCTGCGGTCTCGGGCGGCGGCGTGCCCTCCGACGAGGAGGTGGACCGGTCCCTCTCGATCATGGAGCGGATGATGCGGCGGTTCTTCGGGCTGATCGAGGAGTTCCGAGCATTTCCGGGAAAAGTAGACGCCGGTTTTCCGCCCGGAAATGCAAAAACGAAAGCTTAGCTCAGGCGGGAAGCCAGCAAAACAACCGGCGGCGGCATATAGACCATTGTCTGAAATCTGACTTGGGGCTAAAACATTGTAACAACGGATGATCGCGGCGCGGCATGCAGGGTTTGACCCCGCTGCGACCGTTTCGGCAGGGAGTGGCCGAAGCGTGATCCATGCTCTTGGGAGGGGGCATATGATGGCCGAAGGAACAATCCTTATTGCAGATGACCACCCGCTGTTTCGCGGCGCGCTCCGTCAGGCCGTGGATGGCATGGCGGAAATCGGCCACGTTGTCGAGGCGGGGGATTTCGACACCGCCCGCAAGGTGGCCTCTGACAATCCGGAGGCGGATGTCATGCTGCTCGATCTGGCGATGCCGGGCGTCAGCGGGTTTTCCGGGCTGATGACGCTGCGGGCAGAATTTGCCAGCCTGCCCATCATCATCTGTTCCGCCACCGATGACAGCGCCACGGTGCGCCGCTCGCTGGAACTGGGTGCCTCCGGCTTCATCTCCAAATCCTCGGGCATCGAGGAAATCCGCGCCGCCATCCGCTCGGTGCTCAGCGGCGATATCTGGACCCCCGCCAGCTATGATGGCGCGCAGGAGCAGGATCCCGAACTGGCCGATCTGATGGCCCGGCTCAGAACGCTGACGCCGCAGCAGAGCCGGGTGCTCGGCATGTTGTGCGAGGGATTGCTCAACAAGCAGATCGCCTATGAACTGGGGGTCTCCGAGGCCACCATCAAGGCGCATGTCTCGGCCATCCTGCTCAAGCTCAAGGTCGATAGCCGCACCCAGGCGGTGATCCAGCTTGGCCGGTTGAACATGGCGCTGGTCGCCTGATGGCCGTATCGGGGTGTTCCTGGCCCATATTCTCTTTCTTTCCGTCCAGATTTAAGGATTTTATTCCTTATCCATCTTTACTCCGCGCCCGATCTGCCCAATAAAGGAAAGGGTTCGGAGGTGGGTTTTTGAGGGTTTCCAGAAAAAGTGGAATCCGGTTTTCCGTCCGGAAACACGTCACAACAAAGATCTGCAGCGAACCTTTGTGCGGATTATATGGCGCACGGCGCTTTAGAGCATGTCGCGCAAAAGTGTGCAGCGGTTTTGCGATAACGACATGCTTTAAAACAAGAACTTAAAGCATGTTGCATAAGGCTGATAAGCCGCAACGTGCTTTAGTGGCCGGCACTTCAGGGGCGGTGGGGCTTCGGTATATGCTTTCACATGACGACATTTGGGGAGCGATCGACAGGCTGGCGGAGCGGCATCAGCTGACGCCTTCGGGTCTGGCGCGCCGTGCAGGGCTCGATCCCACCTCCTTCAACAAATCGAAGCGTGTGGGGCCGGATGGACGCATGCGCTGGCCCTCGACGGAATCCATTGCCAAGGTGCTGGAGGCTACGGGCGCAAGTCTCGATCAGTTCATGGGCCTGATCAGCGGCAACCGTGAGGAAACAGGGCTGGTGCGCGAGGAATTCGGCCCGGAAGCAGGCGCTATTCCGCTTCTCGGCTTCGCCCAGGCGGGGGCTGGCGGTTTTTTCGATGATGGCGGCTTTCCTGCGGGCCAGGGCTGGGATGTGGTGGAGTTTCCCGCCTCTCCCACCGGCAAGGCGGGCGTCTATGCGCTGGAAGTGCAGGGCGACAGCATGAAGCCGCTCTATCGTGACGGCGATATCCTGATCGTCGAGCCGGGCGCACAGGTGCGCCGGGGCGACAGGGTGGTGGTCAAGACCCGCGAAGGCGAGGTCATGGCGAAGATCCTGGCGCGGCAAAGCCCCCGCTCCATCGAACTCAATTCCCTCAATCCGGAGCATCCGAGCCGCAGCCTCGAACTTGCCGAGGTGGAATGGATGGCGCGGATCATCTGGGCCAGTCAGTAGGAATATTTGCCGCTTGCCGAGGTGGGGCAAAATAGCCCGTTGCGATTTCGGTTTCGGCATTCCATAGAGGGGGCGGCGTTTTTTATGAGCAGCCCGCTTCTCCGGGGCTTCTCAGCAGAGCTTGAGGAAAAGCGAGCGTGACAACCTCCGTAACCATTCAGGATGCCCTGATTTTCACCATGGTGATGGCGTCTGCCGTCGATAATGCCATGCATGACCAGGAACTGCGCCGCATCGGCGATCTGGTGGATCAGACGCCGATCTTTGAAGGCTTCGATGGCGGAAGCCTTATTGCGGTGTCGCAACGTTGCGCCTCCCTGCTGGCACAGCCGGAGGGGCTGGATATCGTGCTGGAAACCATTCGCGATGCCTTGCCGCAGCGGCTTTACGATACGGCCTATGCGCTGGCCGTGGAAGTGACGGCCGTGGATCAGGCCGTGCGGCCCGAGGAAATCCGCCTGCTGCAATTGCTGCGGGACCGCCTGCAACTGGACAAGCTGACCTGCGCCGCCATCGAGCGCAGCGCCATTGCCCGCTACCGCAGGGCTTGACACCGGCAGGTGGCCATCAATTCCCCGGCAAGATCCTGACCGAGTAGAGATTGACGCCCTGACCCTGGCCGTTCATGTCGGCATTGATGAACAACTGCCCTTGCGTGCCTGATGCAAGGGTTTGCGGCAGGGTGACCCGAAACAGCAGATCGGCCTTTTCCGGGTTGGCGGTGAAGCGGTGCCGGGAGCAGCCCTGCTCAGCGCCAAAGGCGCAGGTGACGGAGAATTGCAGCGGCTTTTCACCGGCGGCCTGAATGGTCAGCGCCAGGGTCGAGGTCTTGCCCGCCATCTGGCCGATGACATCGGCAGGCAACTGGATGACGGCTGCACCATCCTGATCGGCGCTGCGCGAGGTGATCCGCACCGCCTGGCCGTCGCTGGCGCCCACCACATCCACCGTTGCATTCGGGCGGGCGCTGATCAGGCGGATATCGGCGGGCTTGAAGACCTCGGCCCAATCATTGGAAAAACCGCGTTGCGGATCGATGGTCTTCGGTTCTTCGGTGGCGCCTGCATCCTGATCGGAAACGGTCGGCACGGGGTCCGGCAGGCCGCCATCGCGCTCATCGGCACTCAGCAACAGGCCGGTGGAGTAGATCCACCATGCGGCAATGCCAACGAAGGTCAGGGCCGTGACCAGAATGAAGAGCCGTGAAAAGAAGCCGCGCCGCCGCCTGGGCCGTGCCACCGGCTCAGCCCGGAGGGTGGGCTTGCGTCTCGGCTCCACCTCCGGCTCGGCGGTGAAGTCCTCCGATTCGTCAAGGCGCGGGTCGTCGCGTTCGGCGCGGACATCATCGAGATCCGCCACCGGGGCGCTTGTCGCGGATGGCGCGGCACGATCGGCTCCGAAGCTCAGCGCACCGTCATCGGCAGTGCGTGCAGGCTCCTGCGGGGAGGAGGCGGGGCGTAGGGCAGGCTCTGGCCGTGGCGGCTCCACGCTGGCTGCGGCTTTCAGCCGGGCGCGTTCTTCCTGCTCGATGGCGTGGATGGTGCGCTCCAGCCGATGCCGCTGTTCGGCCATGGTTTCGGGATCGTTGATGTTCTGCTTGCTCAGCCCTGCTTCCAGCGCCTGGCGCGCCGACTGGTAGATCCTGGCCCGGATCTCCGCATTGCTGCGGTCTGCCCGCTCCAACGCGCTTCTGATGGCCGACTCCAATCCGCTCACGCAATTCCTTTCCGTCCGATGGCCGCGTCTCGCGGCAACTTGATCCGAATCGGTAACGGCAGACCGATCAATCCGCAAGTGCTGCCACAACGCCATGCGCCAAATATGGTGCTGTAGCACTTTATAGATGCTGCATAATTTTGCCCTTAACCCATTTGGATTTAAGGGGGAGATTATGCTGTCGCCTTCAAACCCGCAGAAAACCGCAAGCCTGCTCTTTTGTGGCTAAACGGGAACCCTTTTCAAAGCAACGCCGCTTTGATAGCGTGTTGACGTTTACGCAAACGTCAATTGGAGGAATTGATGTCTCTCCCCTCGGTTCTGACGGCCAATCTCAGGCTGCCGGTCATTGCCTCGCCGCTCTTTATCATTTCCCATCCGGCGCTGACGCTTGCGCAGTGCAAGGCGGGTGTCATCGGCGCTTTCCCGGCATTGAATGCCCGGCCCGAATCGCAGCTCGATGAATGGTTGGCCGAGATCACCGAAGAGCTTGCCCGCCACAATGCCGCCCATCCGGAACGGCCGGCGGCGCCCTTTGCCGTCAATCAGATCGTCCACACCTCCAACAAGCGGCTGGAGCATGATCTCGGGCTCTGCGTCAAATACAAGGTGCCGGTGGTCATTTCCTCGCTCGGGGCTGTGCCGGAGGTCAATCAGGCCATTCATTCCTATGGCGGCATCGTGCTGCATGACGTCATCAACAATCGCCATGCCAACTCCGCCATCCGCAAGGGCGCCGACGGCCTGATCGCCGTGGCCGCCGGGGCCGGCGGGCATGCGGGAAGCCTCTCGCCCTTCGCGCTGATCCAGGAGATACGGTCCTGGTTCGATGGCCCGCTGCTGCTGGCCGGCTCCATCGCAACCGGCGGTGCCATTTTGGCGGCGGAAGCAGCCGGGGCCGACATGGCCTATATCGGCTCCCCCTTCATCGCCACGCAAGAAGCGCGCGCCAGTGACGCCTATAAACAGGCCATCGTCGAGGCTGGCGCGGAAGATGTGGTTCTCTCCAATTACTTCACCGGCGTGAAGGGCAATTACCTCAAGTCCTCCATCCGCGCGGCGGGGCTCGACCCGGATAATCTCCCGGAAGCGGACGCCAGCAAGATGGACTTTCACAGCGCCGTTGCCGATACCGGCGCAAAAGCCTGGAAGGACATCTGGGGCTGCGGCCAGGGTGTGGGCGTCATCAAACAGGTGGAGCCGGTGGCAAGCCTGGTGGACCGGCTGGAAAGCGAGTATCTCGCTGCACGGGCAAAGATCTGCGCAAAAATGGAAGACTTGCGAAAAGCATCTTGAAATCCGCAAACTTTGCCTGTATCCACCCGCCAACAAAGCGAACCGGAGCTTACCGGTTCGCCGGGCCGCTTTAGCTCAGTCGGTAGAGCACATCATTCGTAATGATGGGGTCACGTGTTCGAGTCACGTAAGCGGCACCATTCAACTTCCCCAAGATAACAAATGAATCGAATGCGCCTCGGTTTACGCTCCGAAGGGCGCAAACTTGACCTCAATCAAGTGATTGAAGCGGGGCTGTGAGAGTGTATCCTCCGTGTGGTTCGCGGACTGACCGGGTCAGGCCGCGAAGGGCAGCAATGCCGGGGTGTTTACGGGGCGCAGTGGCATGATCGAGGAGAATGGGATTTCAACACCGGGCGAAATCCGCGCGACATGTGTGATCGCAGGCGCTGGACCAGGTGGCTTGATGCTGGGCTATCTTCTGGCACGGGCCGGGGTCGAGGTGGTGGTGATTGAAAAACATGCGGATTTCCTGCGTGATTTTCGGGGTGATACGATTCATCCCTCCACCTTGCAGGTCATGCATGAACTGGGCTTGCTGGACCGGCTGCTGGCCCTGCGGCATACCAAGGCGCCCAGGCTGCATGCCGAGATTGGCGGACAGGATGTGACGATTGCCGATTTTTCACGGCTGCCCACCGTCTGCCGCTTCATTGCGTTCATGCCGCAATGGGATTTCCTGGATTTTCTGGCCGGGCAGGCGAAGGCCTATCCCAATTTCCGCTTGTTAATGCAGACCCGGGTGGTGGACCTTCTGGAAGAAAAGGGGCGGGTGCGAGGGCTGGTCGTGCACACGCCCGAGGGATGCGTGACGCTCAGGGCCGAGCTGGTCGTCGGGGCCGATGGGCGCCATTCCGTGGTACGCGCCAAGGCGGGGCTGGTGGTGGAAAGTTTTGGCAGCCCGAGCGATGTGGTCTGGATGAAGCTCTCCCGCCAGCCGCAGGATCCGCCTTACACCATGGGCCATGGCGGACCGCGCCAGGGCTTCGTGATGATCGACCGGGGCGATTACTGGCAATGCGGTTTCGTGGTCCGCAAGGGCAGTTTTCAGGATATCAAGGAAAAGGGGCTGGAGGCCTTCCGCACTGCCGTCGCCGCCGTTTCGCCGCTCCCGGCGGAGCGGATGCAGGAGGTGCGTTCCTGGGAGGATGTCTCGCTTCTCAGCATCCGCATCGACCGGTTGAAGCAGTGGTGGAAGCCCGGGTTGGTGTGTATTGGCGATGCGGCGCACGCCATGTCGCCCATTGGCGGCGTGGGCGTCAATCTGGCCATTCAGGATGCGGTGGCGGCGGCCAATCTTCTGGCAGGGCCGCTGAAGCAGGGGGCGCCGCTGGAACCAGCCTTGCAGGCGCTGGAAAAACGCCGCCGCTTTCCAACCGTCGCCACGCAGAAGCTGCAATTGATGATGCGTCGCAAACCGTCGAAGACCGAAAGCACCCGGCAGGGGCCGCCCGGCTTTATCAAGGTCATTGCCCGCTGGCCCCTGCTGTCACATCTGGCAGGACGCCTGATTGGTCTCGGGTTCAGGCCGGAGCATATAAAATAGAGCATTGTCCTGAGAAAAGTGCTTATAGCGCCGTGCGCCACATATGGCGCACAAAGGTTCGCGGTTTCCGTCCGGAAATGCTTGAAAACTCTAAAGCGGCGCTACGTCGAGATAGCGCTCCAGGAAGTCCGAGAGCAGGGTGGCCGGGACGAGCAACAGCATGGTCAGTGTCGAGACCAGCAGGGTCTGCGGGCCGATGATGGCCAACAGCAGCCGGAAGATCGCGACCACGACGCCGATCAGCAACAGCATCCACAGCAGCACGATGACTGACCCCAGAGCGGGCAGAAGCGCGGTCAGCGCAATCAGCACCGCATAACCATAGGCAATCGGCAGGGACAGCCAGTTGCTGGTGACGACGATGGCGTTGAAATGCCGGGCGATGCCCAGCGGAATGCTCAGCGCCGCGACGATCAGCAGCGGCACCACCCAATTGGCCACTTCCAGCATGATCATCCGTAGGAAAAACACGCCGCCCAGAAGCTCGGCGGGCACTTCGCCCACCAGCGCCCGCCGCCACCACATCCAGGAAACCAGCATGGCCGGCAGCGACCACAGCGCCGACCAGAAGGAGCGGCTGACACCGCGCGGACTGAGATCGAGATAGCGAAATCCCTGACTTTCCCCCCTCAGCAGCAGCCACAGCCCCGTGAGATAGATGCGGACTTCCTCAAAGCCCGGCATGGCGGAACCAGTCCTCGATGAATGCCTGATAGATCTCCGTCAGCTTTTCCAGATCGGCCACCGCCACACACTCGTCCACCATATGCATGGTCTGACCGACAAGGCCGAATTCCACCACCGGGCAGTAATCTTTGATATAGCGGGCGTCCGACGTGCCGCCCGTGGTCGAAAGCTCCGGCGTTCTGCCGGTAATGCGGGTGATGGCGCCGGAGAGACTTTCGATCAGTGCTGCGCTTCTCGTCAGGAAAACATGGCTTGGGCGGTCGGACCATTGAATATCGTAGCGGATCGGCTGACGGCCGGGGCGCAGCGTTTCATCCGCCGCCGCCTTTTCCAGCCGCCGCAGGATTTCCGCCCGCAGCGTCTCTACCGTCCAGCTGTCATTGAAGCGGATGTTGAATTTCGCCGTCGCTTTGGCCGGAATGACGTTGGTGGCGGCATTGCCGACATCGATGGTGGTAACCTCGAGATTGGAAGGCTGGAAATTCTCCGTGCCGCCATCGAAGGCCGGATGCATCAGCGCTTCCGTGAGCTTGATGATGCCGCGCACCGGATTGTCGGCCAGATGCGGATAGGCCGCATGCCCCTGCACGCCATGCACCGTCAACAGGCCGGAGAGTGAACCGCGGCGGCCAATCTTGATCATATCGCCCAGCCGGTCCGGATTGGTCGGCTCTCCCACCAGGCATGCATCCCAGCGCTCGCCCTTTTCCGCCGCCCATTGCAGCAGCTTGATGGTGCCGTTGATCGCAGGGCCTTCCTCGTCGCCGGTGATGAGGAAGGACAGCGAGCCGGGAAGCGCGCCATTCTTCTCGATGACCCGGGCGACGGCGGCAACGAAGCAGGCAATGCCGCCCTTCATGTCGACAGCACCGCGGCCATAGAGCATGTTCCCGGCAATGGCGGCGGCAAAGGGCGGATGGCTCCAGGCCGCCTCATCGCCCACCGGCACCACGTCGGTGTGACCGGCAAACATCAGGTGCGGGCCGCTTGCGCCATGCCGGGCATAGAGGTTTTCGATATCCGGCGTGCCCTCTTCCTCAGCCATGACACGGGAAACCGTGAAGCCCAGCGGCTCCAGCATGGCAGCCAGAGCCGAAAGCGCCCCGCCTTCGGCAGGGGTTACGGAGGGGCAACGGATCAGCGTTTGCAGATTGGCGACGGGATCGGTGGCGAAAGCGGACATGGCATTCTTTATCGAAAAAGGGGAGGAGAGGGGGCGTCATCCTGTTCCGTCATACGGAAACGGGCTTCCCCGTTGCCGTATAGCGATGGACGACGCCCGTGTACTGGATCAATCGCGCAGCAACTCGTTGATACCGGTCTTGGAGCGGGTCTTTTCATCGACGCGCTTGACGATGACGGCGCAGTAGAGGCTGGGGCCGGGCTCGCCATTCGGTAGCGGCTTGCCCGGCATGGTGCCGGCAACGACGACGGAATAGGGCGGAACTTCGCCATACATGACCTCGCCGGTGGCGCGATCGACGATCTTGGTGGATTTACCGATATAGACGCCCATGCCCAGCACCGAGCCCTCGCGGATGATGCAGCCTTCCACCACTTCCGAGCGCGCGCCGATGAAGCAATTGTCCTCGATGATGGTGGGGCCTGCCTGCATCGGCTCCAGCACGCCGCCGATGCCGACGCCGCCCGACAGGTGCACATGCTTGCCGATCTGGGCGCAGGAACCGACGGTTGCCCAGGTGTCGACCATGGTGCCTTCCCCGACATAGGCGCCGAGATTGACGAAGGAGGGCATGAGAATGACGTTCGGCGCGATATAGGCGGAGTGGCGCACCACCGCATTGGGCACGGCGCGGAAGCCTGCGGCGCGGAACTGGTTCTCGCCCCAGCCCTCGAATTTGGAAGGCACCTTGTCCCACCAGGTGGACGTGCCCGGGCCGCCCTTGATCACTTCCATGTCATTGAGACGGAAAGACAGGAGAACGGCTTTTTTCAGCCATTGATGCACTGTCCACTGACCATCCTCGCCCTTCGTGGCAACGCGCGCCTTGCCCTGGTCCAGAAGGGCCAGCGCCTCGTTGACGGCATCGCGCACCTCGCCACGGGTGGCGGTGTTGATGCTGTCGCGATTGTCGAAGGCGGTTTCGATCACGGTCTGGAGAGAGGCGGTATCGCTCATGAGATTTCCTTAAACTTCCTTGGCTAACGTGAATATCCGTTGCCTTGGTTTGCATGGGGTCGCTGTGGCTCTGATCTACTGCATTCTTCTGAAAACCGGAACCGGCTTCGGGATGAAATATGTGATGACCGCAGCATTCTGCGGCCCAAAATGACAAAGTGATGAAAGGCCAGGGCAATGGCGAGACTGCGCAATGGAAAACGCCGCAAGAGTGACGGGGCCTGGGACCCGCTGAAGGACAGCCATACGGACCGGCAGAGCGCGGCCGTGGTGCCGAAGACCCCTCAGACAGAATCGCCTTCCTACCGTCTGGCCTATGCGGATGAGGATTTTCTTTGCCGCGAGGAATTGCGCCCCGTGCGCCTGCAACTGGAATTGCTGAAGCCGGAAATGATCCTGGCGGAAAAGGGCATCAAATCCACGGTTGTCATGTTCGGCGGCGCGCGCATTCCCGCGCCCGGCCAGGCGGCCTGGGCCGCCCGCAACGAGGTCCAGCGGCGCAATCTCGAGGCGGCGTCGGTCTTCTATGACGAGGCGCGCCGTTTTGCACAATTATGCAGCCGTCAGGCCGCCCGCTTCGATTATCATGAATATGTGGTTGTGACCGGCGGTGGTCCCGGCGTGATGGAGGCGGGCAATCGCGGGGCCGCCGATGTCGGCGCGCCGACCATCGCACTCAATATCGTGCTGCCGCACGAGCAGGCGCCGAACCCTTACGTCACGCCCGAGCTTTCTTTCAATTTCCACTATTTCGCCATCCGCAAAATGCATTTCCTGATGCGGGCCAAGGCGATCGTCATCTTCCCTGGCGGCTTCGGCACGCTGGACGAGTTTTTCGAAGCCGTCACGCTGATCCAGACCAAGCGCATGGCCCCCATTCCGCTGATCCTGTTCGGGAAGGAATTCTGGCATCGCATCATCGATTTCGATTCGCTGGCCGAATTCGGGACGATCGCGCCGGAAGACGTCAATCTTCTGAACTTCGTGGAAACGGCGGAAGAGGCCTGGACCATCATTGCCCGCTACTACGAGCATGAGATGGAAGCTGCCGTTTAAACCTGTAATTGTATTTTGAATGGAGTATTGGTGGCCGTGCCGTCGGCCACCGATCCCTCAAATTCTGCGGGAGTCCCGTATTGCAACGTCTTTGTCCCGAAAACGCATGCTTTCATTCTTAATTTATTTTTTGATGATTCAATCTCGGGTGTAGTTTCTTCAACATGGCTCTTCCGAGGCTTTTCCATGAATTTGAGAATTTCCGCCCGTTTGATGGTCATGGCCGGGGCCGCCATTGCGCTGGTTGTTGCGCTCGGCATCTTCGGCTACAGCCAGATTTCCGTGGTCTTTTCCGCAGCCTCGGATACGAGGCAGGTCTGGATGCCGCGCCAGTCGAAGCTGGACGGTGTCCAGTTTACCTTGCTGCGCTACCACACCACCACCATCCGCAAGACGATTGCCGTCGATCCCGCCGAAATCAAAGGCCTGGATGACGAATTCGTGGAGATGGATGCGGCTATCCCGAAATCCTATGCCGATTTGCGCGCCACCTTCAAAACCGACCGTGAAAAGCAGCTTTGGTCGAATTTCGAGGCGAAATGGGCCCTTTACCTGCAGGCCCGCCAGAAAATCATGGACGCCGTTGCCGCCAATGATCGTGCGAGCGCCGTGGCTGCCATCGCGCCCGCCCGTCAGCCGCTGGTCGATTGCTTTGTCGCCCTTGGCGAGGTGATCAAGCTGAGCGACGAGGGGGCTGCGCAATCGGCTGCCGCCGCCCAATCCGCCTTCGACCGCTCTTCCGCCTTTACGCTTGGCTTTATCATCGCCGGCGTGGTGCTGATGGCGGCTTTCGCAGTCTGGATCATTTCCAGCGTCTCCAAGCCTGTCACCCGCATGACCCGGGTTATGCTGAACATCGTCGACGGCAAGCTGGACGTGACGGTGCCGGATGCACATCGCAAGGATGAAATCGGTGAAATGGCAGGCGCCGTCGAAGTCATGCGCCAGTCGGCCGTGGCCAAGGTGAAGCTGGAGCAGGAAGCCGAGGTTAACCGGCAGAATGCCGAGCGTGAGCGCATCGAAGTGCAACGCCGCGCCGAAGAGGATGCCGAGCGCCGCCTGAACGAAGCCACCGGCTCGCTGGCCGCCGCCTTGAAGCGTCTTGCCGCCTGCGACCTGCTTTGCGAGATCGACCAGAACTTTGCGCCGCAATTCGAAGCGTTGCGCCATGACTTCAACACCTCCGTCAGCCAGTTGCGCTCCGTGCTGCTGGCCATGGGGCAGGTGGGTCAGGGCGTTGCCAATGGCAGCGGCGAAATTTCCCAGGCTTCCGACAATCTCGCCAAGCGCACCGAGCAGCAGGCGGCGTCTCTTGAAGAAACGGCTGCGGCGCTCGAGGAAATCACCTCCAACGTGCAGGCGACTTCCAAGCGCACCGGCGAGGCCCGCAGCCTTGTGCAGAATGCCCGCCAGCATGCCGAACACTCTGCCGTGGTCGTTAACAATGCCGTCTCCGCCATGGAACGCATTGAACATGCCTCGCGCCAGATCAGCCAGATCATCGGGGTGATCGACGAGATCGCCTTCCAGACGAACCTGCTGGCGCTGAACGCCGGTGTCGAAGCCGCGCGTGCCGGTGAAGCCGGCAAGGGCTTTGCGGTAGTTGCCCAGGAAGTGCGTGAACTCGCACAGCGCTCCGCCGGGGCCGCCAAGGAAATCAAGGCGCTGATCGGCAATTCCGAAGCCGCTGTCAGCGAAGGCGTCAAGCTCGTCAACGATACCGGCGAAGGTCTTTCCACCATCGCCAAGGTGGTCGAGGACATGAACCACCATATGGATGCGATTGCCTCGGCCGCCCAGGAGCAGGCGTCCGGCCTTGCGGAGGTGAATACCGCCGTCAACCATATGGACCACGCCACCCAGCAGAATGCCGCGATGGTGGAAGAAATGAACGCAGCCGGTGCCGGCCTTGCCCAGGAAAGCCGCCGTCTGGCGGAGTTGCTGGCCCAGTTCCGCACTGGAGCCGAAGCATCGCGACTTTCAAGCCAGACCGCCCAGGCCGCATCGGCACCCGCTGCCCGTCCGGCCCCGGCGTCCCGCCCCGCCGCTCCGGTCCGCCGTGCCAGTGCCCCCGTCAGCCACGGCAATGCCGCGGTTGCACAGGATCACTGGGAAGAGTTCTGATCTCTTTCCTTTCCGAAGAACGGTCCTGAACAAGAAAATCGGGCTGGAGTGTTACCGTGTTTCATAGAACCACGGTAACACTCCAGCTCTTTGTTTTTAAGCATTTCCAGACCGAAAACCGGTTCCCACTTTTTCTAAACCACGTTGCGGCTTATCAGCCTCATGCAACGTGCTTTACGTTCTTGGTTTAACGCATGTCGTTATCGCAAAACCGCTGCACACTTTTGCGCGACATGCTCTAGAAACACTGTAAAGCCCGGTTTTTTCTTAAGCAGGGGAACATTCGCCGCCGCGCGCTGTTCACGCTGGCACGGCAGCCCGCCATGCCTTTGTGATTGCTGCCGGTTCAAGAGGTTCCCATGACATCGCCTGCCTTCGGTCCTTCGCTCCATGACACGGGTGTGGATTTCCGCCTTTGGGCTCCCTTGAAGGAGGAGGTGCTGCTTCAGATCGAAGACCGCCAACCCCTGCCGATGCAGAGGGGAGATGACGGGTGGCATCGCTTGCGTGTTGAAGGGGTTGGAGCGGGCACGCGCTACCGCTTTCATATTGGCGATCTGGCCGTGCCGGACCCGGGCTCCCGCTTCCAGCCGGAGGATGTGCATGGACCAAGCGAGGTGATCGACACCCGCTTCAACTGGAAGACTGTCGATTGGCAGGGCAGGCCCTGGGAAGAGACGGTGATCTACGAGCTCCATCTCGGCACGTTCACCCCGGAAGGCACTTATCGCGGCGCCATGGGGCGGCTGGATCATCTGGCGTCGCTTGGCGTCACCGCCATTCAACTCATGCCTCTCAGCGATTTCAGAGGCCCGTGGAACTGGGGCTATGACGGGGTGCTGCCCTATGCTCCGGACAGCAGCTATGGCCGCCCGGAGGAACTGGCGGAACTGATCGATGCTGCCCATGCGCGCGGCATCCAGGTCTTTATCGATGTGGTCTATAATCATCTCGGTCCGGACGGAAATTACCTGCCTGTCTATGCGCCGATCTTCACCGAGAAGCACAAGAGCACCTGGGGTGAAGGCATCAATTATGATGGCGAGGGGTCGCAGGCCGTGCGGGAATGGGCCATTGGCAATGCGCTCTATTGGATCACGGATTTTCGGGCCGATGGCCTGCGCTTCGATGCCGTCCATGCCATCGAGGATGACAGCAAGGAGCATTTGCTGACGGAAATGGCGCGGCGCCTCCGGGCAGCCGCCCCGGACCGGCATGTGCACCTGATTGTCGAGAACGAGGAAAACAACCCCGCGCTTCTGGAGCGGGAGGCCGATGGCCAGCCTTCGCTTTACACGGCGCAATGGAATGACGACATTCATCATGTGCTGCATGTGGCTTCGACCGGAGAGGATTTCGGCTATTACGCCGACTTCGCCGAGGGGCTGCCGCAGATCGGCCGGGCGCTGGCGGAAGGCTTCGTCTATCAAGGTGAGGTCATGCCCTATCGCGGCTCCGAGCGCGGGGGTGCCAGCGCGCATCTGCCGCCGACGGCCTTCATTTCCTTCATCCAAAACCATGACCAGGTGGGAAATCGTGCCTGGGGTGACCGGATTTTCGAGGTGGCTTCACCGCAGGCAACGGCGGCACTGGCTGCGGTCTATCTGCTGGCGCCGCAGATTCCCATGATCTTCATGGGCGAGGAATGGCAGGCCTCAACCCCCTTTCCCTTCTTCTGCCAGTTTGACGACGAACTGAACGAAAAGGTGCGGCAAGGCCGCCGCAAGGAACTGGCGCGCCTGCCGGGTTTCGACGAGGAAAGCGCCAAATCCACGCCAGATCCGGTGGCTGATACAACCTTTTATTCCGCCAAGCTGAATTGGGAAGAGAGAAATCTGCCTGAGCAGGCAGCGGCTCTGGCGCTTTATCAGACGTTGATCGGCCTCCGGCACACGGAAATCGTCCCCCGGCTGAAGGGCATAGGCGGGCGTGCCGCACAGTTTTCCGTAGAAGGCGGTCTGCTTCGTGTCGAGTGGTGGCTGGGTGATGGCAGCCTGCTTTCGCTCTTTGCGAATCTTTCGGCAGAGGATGTGATGGTGAAGGAGCGTCCGCAAGGTGACCCGCTCTGGAGCAATGAGGGCGTCACGGAAGGCCGGATGGGCGCTTGGGCGGTTCAGTGGACCTTGACGCCCGTTGCGTCAGTTTAGCACGCGGCGCAGGTCGGGCGTGTCCAGCGAAAAGGCTGGAATGGCCACGTCGAACATCTCTCCGGCATCGGTTTCCATCTGGTAATGGCCGAACATCATGCCGGAGGGCGTATCCAGCGGGCAGCCCGAGGAATATTCATAGGTTTCGCCTGGCACCAGCCTTGGCTGTTCGCCGATCACGCCGGGGCCGCTGACCTCGTCCACCTGTCCGTTCTGGTCGGTGATATGCCAATAACGATGCATCAGCCGTACCGGCACATCGGAATGATTGGTGATCACAACGCGGTAACCCCAGACATAGCGGCTATCCTCCGGATCCGACTGGTCCGGCAGGTAATAGGGTTCAACGCTGACCTCGATGTCCCGGGTTAAGGCGCGGTACATATGCGGGGCTCTCTTCATGCTTTCATAAGCATACATCGGCAAGACCGATCACTGTCAAAATTTACGGTTTTTTTACGCTCACCGCAGCGCCGCGGCAATGATTATTCTAGGATGGAAAAGGGGTTAATTATTGGTGAAAAAACCGGACTTGACGTGAAATTCCGTTCGGCGCGAAGAGCCGCGATGACAAACGGAGCATGAAGCGAGATTGCTCGCAGGCATTACAGCGCCGTGCGCCATATATGGCGCACAAAGATTCGCTGGTGCGCTTTAAATCACCTGCATAATTTTACCCTTAAATCCATTTGGATTTAAGGGTAAAATTATGCAGGTGATCGAAAATTGCATCAAGGCGAAGATGGGATTGCGCTCTTCGCCTTGATGAGCCCGGGCCGTCAAGCGTGACGATGGTCCAGACGGCCACGTGCGCCGGGTCTGATCTGCCTTACATCTTCGGCAGCAGGACCTTGTCGATGACGTGGATCACGCCGTTGGACTGCTTGACATCGGCAATGGTGACATGGGCCACGCCGCCGTTTTCATCCGTCAGGGTGATCTTGCCACCCTTTTCCTTTGCCTTCAGAATGCAGCCGCCCACGGTCTTCACGTCGTGCTCGCCGCCGTCATCCTTGATCATCTTGGCAATGGCGCTCGACATGGCATCGGCAGCCACGACATGGCAGGTGAGAACCTTGGTCAGCTTTTCCTTGTTTTCCGGCTTCAGCAGCGTTTCCACCGTGCCCTTGGGCAGCTTCTCAAAGGCTTCGTTGGTGGGGGCAAACACGGTGAAGGGGCCCTTGCCTTCCAGCGTACCCACCAGGCCGGCTGCCTTCACGGCCGCCACCAGCGTGGTGTGATCCTTGGAGTTGGCGGCATTTTCCACGATGTTCTTGTTTTCATACATGGCGGCTCCGCCCACCATGGGGTTCTTGGCGAGAGCCGTTCCGCTCAGGGCGGCAACGAGGGAGGCGATGGCGATCAGGCGAAAACCGGTCTTCTTCATGGATGACTTCCTCTTCCTGTTTCGTTGGTCCTGTTCCGCGTGGGTGGAGCACTGGCCACCACCACCGCGCCGGAACTGACCTTAAGGACGAGCGCTTTCCAGAAAGAGTTTCACCTCGATCGAAAAAAAATTTACAAGCCGTGCAGGGTTCCCGATGCAATCACCGGCCCGGTGGCGCTGCCGGTGGGCGAGCCGCCAAAGGGTTCGACGCTGACGGCAAAGACCACCCCTTCCTTGACCTGCCGCCGCAGGCTGTCGGGCACGATCACCTCACCCTCGCCGCTTTGCGGCAGGACGCCCAGCGACCGGGCAGGCTTGCTGCCATCGATCACCCAAAGCTCCAGCGACTTCTTCTGCGGAGCGGTCGCAGCAACCGGCGTCACCTTCAGCTTGCCGCTGATACGGTCGAAACGCGCCACCAGCGAAATAGCGGCATCCTCCGCCTGCAAATCGGCCACCATCGGCGGTGCGGAGAACCGGCTTTCCCAAAGCCCGAATTCCACCCCGGCAAAACTTGCAATCCCGATCAGGCTGACAAGGGCAATGCCGCGCCAGAAGGCCAAAGAATTCCAAAGATCGGCAAACCGGAAGGCAAGGCCGGAACGGGGCGCACGAGGGGAAAGCTTTGCCTCTACCTTGGCAAACGCCTCGGGCGGCGGCAGTTCCACGCCGTAATCCTCGTTGAAGTCGGAGAGATTTTCCTCCCATCGGTGCACGATCGCGGCAAATTGCCGATCCTTGCGCAACCTGTCCTCGACCTGCCGGCGCTCCTCCGCGCCCAGCACGCCCAGCACATATTCGCCCGCCAGAACTTCGTCCCGCGAGCGATCTCCCTTGCTCTGATCCGGTGTCGTCATCTGTTCATGCACTCTCTCAACTTCAGCAGGCTGCGCCTTAGCCATGTCCGCATCGTATTCAACGGCACGCCGTAACGAACCGCCAATTCCTGATAGCTGAGCCCCTCCACATAGGCCTGCTTCACAGCCGCCGCATGCTGAGCTTCCAACGCTTCCATGCAACTGTCAATCCGCTTTCCCTCACTGCTCCAATGGGCAGCGGTTTCCGGGTCAGCCGCAGGGTCGGCCAAGGCTTCCGCCTCATCCAGCTCGGTTGCCGCCTGCTTCCGCTGGCGCAACCTGTCGATGCAATGATAGCGCGCCACAGCCGATATCCAAGCCCAGGCCGTGTGTCCTGACCCTGCAAAAGTGGCTGCGCGTTGCCAAATCCGCACATAGACTTCCTGCAGCGCATCCTCTGCCTCGCCCCTGTCCTTCATCAGACGAAGGCAAAGGCCAAAAAGTTTCGGGCTCGTCTGCCGGTAAAGCTCGCTGAAGGCGCTGCGCTCCCTCAAGGCGACGCGACCCAGCAAGGCGGCGATATCTTCGCTCATAACATCCTCTTCCCGTGATTGATCCGGCGAAGAGCAATTCGGCTGCGGGGGCCAAGTGGATTATTCCCACACGGCGAATCTTGCGATACAAGGCCCCGAAACAATCCGAAGGAAGAGCCCATGAGCGCCTCAGAAAGCGAAATGCAGGCCCGTTTGCTGGCCCAGGCGCTGCCCTTTATGCAGCGTTATGAAAACAAGACCATCGTGGTGAAATATGGCGGCCACGCCATGGGCAACCCTGAACTCGGCAAGATCTTCGCCGAGGATATCGCGCTTCTGAAGCAGTCCGGCGTCAACCCGATCGTCGTGCATGGCGGCGGGCCGCAGATCGGTGCGATGCTCGCCAAGATGGGCATCGAATCGAAATTCGAGGGTGGCCTGCGCGTGACCGACCAGAAGACGGTGGAGATCGTCGAAATGGTGCTGGCCGGCTCGATCAACAAGGAAATCGTCGCGCTTATCAATCAGACCGGCGAATGGGCCATCGGGCTTTGCGGCAAGGACGGCAACATGGTCTTTGCCGAGAAGGCCAAGAAAACGGTGGTCGACCCCGATTCCAACATCGAGCGGGTGCTGGACCTCGGTTTTGTCGGCGAAGTGGTGGAAGTGGACCGCACGCTGCTCGATCTTCTGGCCAAATCGGAAATGATCCCCGTCATCGCCCCGGTTGCGCCCGGCCGCGACGGCCATACCTATAACATCAATGCCGATACCTTTGCCGGCGCCATTGCTGGCGCACTGCGTGCCGACCGTCTGCTCTTCCTCACCGACGTGCCGGGCGTTTTGAACAAGCAGGGCGAGCTGATCAAGGAATTGTCGGTGGCGGAAGCCCGGGCGCTGATCAAGGACGGCACCATTTCCGGCGGCATGATCCCGAAGGTGGAAACCTGCATCGACGCCATCAATGCCGGTGTGCAGGGCGTGGTCATCCTGAACGGCAAGACGCCGCATTCCGTGCTGCTTGAAATCTTCACCGAGCATGGTGCAGGAACGCTTCTGGTTCCGTGATGCCGCGATCCTGCGGAGACATTCCGTGATGCGGGCCGAAGCTTATCGCTTCGGCCTTTTTATCTCTCGTTGAACAGCTTGAAAAACGCCCCGCCCGTCATGCCCGCCAGAAGAGCGGCGGCGAAGGAAAAAGGGGTATCCATGGCGGTGAAACTCTCTTGCGCCACGAGGGTGAACAGCCCGAAGGCGCAAAGCCCGCTGAGACCGCCTGCCACGAGGAAATGCCTGCGAGAAACCCATTGCCGCCTGAGCAGGATCACGATCGAGCCGAGTGCGAAAGGCAGCACGAAGGGCAAGGCAAACGGATAGACGAAAATTGCCATCAGCCAGGGATCGATGAGCAGGCGTGGGACGGTCTCCATCTCCCAGTTCTTCTGCATGGCCTCGACAAGATGGCCGATCAGCATGAAGAGATAGAGCGCGAAAAGATAGGCCGGGAGAAAGGCAAGGCTGGCGCGGCCAGCCTTGCGCAAACCGCTCCTGCTTTCGCTCACAGCCGCGTCTCGACGTCGCCCGCCAGCGGAATGGAAGGTTGGGCACCGGCCTTGAGGCAGGCCAGCGAACCGGCAACGGCAGCGCGGCGCAAGGCCTCACCGAAATCGAGCCCCTTGTCGAGGCTGGCGGCCAGATAGCCGCAGAAGGTGTCGCCCGCGCCGACCGTATCCACCGGCTCGATGGTCAGGCCTGCCGCGCGCAGCAACGCGCCATCCCGGATGGCCATGACGCCATCTGCGCCCAGTGTCACGATCAGCGTCTGCCCGGTTTCGCCGTGAATGCGCTTGAGGGCGGCTTCGCGTTCCGCCGGGCCAAGGCCGGTTTCTCCGGCGAGCCGTTCGAATTCCGTCTCATTGGCAATAACGATATCGGCCAGCCTGCCAAGCCTTGCCGCCTCTTCGGTGAGCGGGGCGATGTTGAGCAGGGTGCGAATGCCCGCGGCCTTGGCCTCATGCAGCGCGGTTTCAACGGCAGCCGCGGGAATTTCGAGCTGGAGGACCAGGCTGTCGCCGCGCGACATCGCCTTGACCGTGGCTGTGGCGTCGGCGCTGGTGACCAGGCCATTGGCCCCGGGCACGACGGCAATCATGTTTTCTCCGTCCTGCTCCACCAGGATCAGGGCCGTGCCGGTGGGCTGATCCACCGTCTTGACCGCCGAAAGATCGGTTCCGGCCTGATCGAGCAGCGCAAGGGCGGCGGGGGCAAAATCATCCTTGCCTACAGCGCCTGCCATCTTCACCTCAGCCCCGGCGCGCCGGGCCGCCAGCGCCTGATTGGCGCCCTTGCCGCCGGCGGCGGTGGCAAAGCCGGTACCGGCAACGGTCTCCCCGGGCTTCGGCAGGCGAGCCGTGGTGGCGATGAGGTCCATGTTGATGGAGCCGAAGACGGTGATCATGACGTTTCCCCGGAGCATTGGCAGGCCGAAGGCAGACAGGGCTTTTCCGTCCGGACCCGCATCAAGATTTCAAATCGGAAGGACCATAAGGCGCATTGCAGCGAAAAGTCCGCCGCTCTTGTGGCTGAAGCCTCAGTCTTCGTCAACGACCCTCAGCTTGAGAAGACCGGTGCGGCTTTCTGCTGCGGTTGTCTCGCGGCTGGGCAGTTCCGGCTGGCTGTCGAAATCCATGGCTTCGATCTTGCCGCCGCGCTTGGATATCTTTTCGGCAGAGGTGAGGATCATGTCCACATCCTTTTGGGCGGCGAGGAAATGGCTTTGCAGCTTGCGGGTGCGGTCGTCCAGCCGTCCCAGATCCTCCATCAGGTGAATGACTTCCTTCTGGATACGGTGCGCCTGTTCGCGCATGCGCTGATCCTTCAGCACCGCCTGGATGACCTGAATGGAGAGCATGAGCAGCGAGGGAGAGACGATGACGACCCGAAGCCGGTGCGCCCGCTGCACCACGCCCTCGAAATTTTCATGGATTTCGGCAAAGATCGATTCCGATGGCACGAAGAGGAAAGCAGTTTCCTGGGTTTCGCTCGCCAGCAGATATTTCTCGGAAATGTCCTTGAGATGCACTTCGAGGTCGCGGCGGAACTGCTGCGAGGCCGTCTTCTTGTGCTCGGGGCTTTCGGCATCGCGGATGGCATTCCAGGCTTCCAGCGGAAATTTCGCGTCGATCACCAGCGGCGGCTGGCCGTTCGGCATGCGGATGACGCAGTCGGGGCGCGAGCCGTTGGACAGTGTTTCCTGAAAGGCATAGGCCCCCATCGGCAATCCGTCCGCCACGATGGTTTCCATGCGCGCCTGGCCGAAAGCGCCGCGCGTCTGCTTGTTAGACAGGATCGCCTGCAGGCCGACCACATCCTTGGCCAGCGACTGGATGTTGTTCTGCGCGGCATCGATCACGGCCAGCCGTTCCTGCAAATGCCGCAGGTTTTCGTGGGTGGACTTGGTCTGCTCCGTCAGCGTCGTGCCGATGCGGTGCGTCAGGCCATCGAGCCGCTCATTGATGACGCGGCTGAACTCCGTCTGTTTGGCGCCCAGCATGTCGGTCATTGCGGCCAGGCGGCCTTGCATTTCCGCCTGGGCCCTGAGAAGGGCCGCCATCCGCTCTTCTTCCAGGGCTTGACGCGCCGCTTGCGCTTCCGCGAAAGCCTCACTCTCGCCGTCCTTGCGGCGAAAGACCAGCGCGATCAGCAGGATGAGCGCAACCAGCACCGACAGCAGCAGAAACAGTGCGCCGAAGCTGAGATGGAAATCGCCAAGGACGAAGGCGGTCGAGGTCAGCAGGGAATCGATTTTGTTCATGATATGATCTTATCTGCTGCCGGTGAAAGCGCAATGTGGATTTCGCGCAATCGGCGGTGTTGGGGACAAAGAGCGGCTTTTTTGAAAGACTGCGCGCGAATTGATTCGAAGGATGGAGTTGAGGATGGAGCGGCTGGCGGGCAGGATCATGCTTCTCGGTGGATGGGGGCGGGCCGTGCTGGCGCTGCTGGCGGGCGCGTTCGGTGCGCTGGCCATGCCGCCGGTCAGTTTTTTCGCGGCCCTGTTTTTCTCCTTCACCTTGCTGGTCTGGCTGATGGATGGGGTGGGCAGCAATCCTGAGCGCATGGGGTCGCGGGGCTTGCGATCCGCGTTTCTGATCGGCTGGCTGTTCGGGCTGGGCTATTTCGTTGCCGGTCTCTGGTGGGTGGGGGCAGCGCTTTTGCTGGAGGCTGACGAGTTTGCCTGGGCGCTGCCGCTGGCGGTTCTTGGCCTGCCCGCCGTTCTGGCGATCTTCTACGGGGTGGCCACAGCCTTCGCCCGGCTGTTCTGGTCCGACGGGCTGGGTCGTATCGCCGCGCTGGCAGCAGCCTTCGGGCTGGCGGAGTGGCTTCGCAGTTTCGTGGCCACTGGCTTTCCCTGGAACGCCATCGGCTATGGGGCGATGCCCGTGCCGGTGATGATGCAGTCGGTCCGGGTGTTCGGCCTCTTCGGGATGTCGGCGCTCTCGGTCTTCGTCTTTGCGGTGCCGGCCCTGTTTGCCACCCGCCGGGGCCTGCGGCCGGGCATTGCGCTCGCGCTTCTGCTGCTGGCGGGCCATTTTGGCTACGGTGCCTATCAACTGCATCTCTCCGAGGCCACCGGCGACGGCCAGGAGGTGACGGTGCGGCTGGTGCAGCCGGCTATCGACCAGTCGGTGAAGCTGCAGAATTCGGACCGCGTCGCAGTCTTCGAAAAACATCTGCGGCTGACGGCGCTACCGCCGGAAGCAGGCGGCCGCCAGCCGGATATCATCGTCTGGCCGGAAACCACCATTCCCTTCATTCTGACCGAAAACCCCGATGCCCTGCAACGCATTGCCGCCGTGCTGAAAGAGGGGCAGGTTCTGGTCACCGGAACCGTGCGTTCCGAAGAACAGGCGGCAGGCGAGGCGCCACTCTATTATAATTCCATCTATGTCATCGATCACAGCGGCCAGATCCTGTCCGCGACCGACAAGGTGCACCTGACGCCCTTCGGAGAATATGTGCCCTGGGAAAATCTACTGAAGCGCTTTGGCATCGAAAACCTGGTCGCACTTCCGGGCGGCTTCACGGCGGGTGCGCGCCGCAATCTCCTGACCTTGCCCAACGGCTTGAAGCTCTATCCGCTGATCTGCTACGAGGTGATTTTTCCGCAGGTTGAGGATGAGGCGCTTTCGCAATCCGACCTCATCGTCAATGTCACCAATGATGCCTGGTTCGGCAATACGCCCGGTCCCTATCAGCATTTTCTCCAGGCCCGCATGAAGGCGGTTGAAAGCGGACGCTTTCTCATTCGCGACGCGAATAATGGCATTTCTGCCACAATTGATCCGCAGGGACGGGTAGTTTCGGGTCTTGGATTAAACGCGGAGGGTGCAAAAGACATATCCTTAAGGTTGCGTAAACCCATTGAAAATGGCCTCCCAAGCCCTAATTACAATTTCTGGATGGTAACTGCTTTGTTATTATCAGGGGCTGTAATTTCTCGTTTAGGTTTTGTTTCGAAGGGCAATTGACCAAAAACCCCTAAAAATGCATAGTGGTTGTATCCGCAGTGACATTGCGGGATGGGACTTTTATCAACCATCTTACAACGTCACGTTATATAAAGTTGCAAGCACTGCGGGTTATGATGTAATTACAACCATCGTCAGGATTACGCCATGTTAGAGAACAAGAAGAAGCCGAACCCGATCGACATCCATGTCGGTAGCCGCATTCGTCTTCGCCGTACCATGCTGGGCATGAGCCAGGAAAAACTGGGCGAAAGCCTGGGCATTACTTTTCAGCAAATTCAAAAATATGAAAAAGGCACGAACCGCGTGGGTGCGAGCCGGCTTCAAAATATTTCCAGCATCTTGAATGTTCCGGTTTCCTTCTTCTTCGAAGATGCGCCGGGTGAACATGCCGCAAATGGCGCAGGTGGTTTCTCTGAAGCTGCAAGCTCCAATTATGTCGTTGATTTTCTCTCGTCTTCCGAAGGTCTGCAGCTTAACCGCTCCTTCGTGAAAATCACCGATCCAAAGGTTCGCCGCCGGGTTGTCGATCTGGTCAAGGCTTTGGCCGCCGAGGCCGACGCCGAGTAAGGCAACCGATATGGACGAAAAAAAGCGGCGTGCGGGCCGCTTTTTTTGTGCCTTTTTTCAGAGTGTTTGCAGGAAAAGTGGGAACCGGTTTTCCGTCCGCAAACACGGAAATAGCGAGTGTTTGCAGGAAAAGTGGGAACCGGTTTTCCGTCCGCAAACACGTAAGTAGGGGGTGTTTGCAGGAAAAGTGGGAACCAGTTTTCCGTCTGAAAACATGTAGAAACTCTAATCGACGGCGTTAGGGAATTGCTCACATAAAGATATATTTATGTCGTTCTGTCCCTTGTTTTTGAACCGGAGAGGCTCTAACACAGAGTCGTTTGGTTCATTGAGGGGAATCCCGCATGCGCACCGCCTATCTGTTTACGAGTGAATCCGTTTCCGAAGGTCATCCCGACAAGGTCTGTGACCGAATTTCCGACGAAATCGTCGATCTGGTCTATCGGGAGGCCGCCAAGACCGGTGTCGATCCCTGGACTGTGCGCATTGCCTGCGAAACCCTTGCCACCACCAATCGCGTCGTGATCGCCGGCGAGGTGCGCTTGCCGCCGAGCCTGATGAAGACGGACAAGAACGGCAACGAGGTGATCAATCCCGCCAAGTTCAAGTCTGCCGCCCGCAAGGCCATTCGCGATATCGGCTACGAGCAGGATGGTTTCCACTGGAAGACCGTGCGCATCGACGTGTTGCTGCATTCCCAGTCCGCCCATATCGCCCAGGGCGTGGACAAGGCTGCCGACCAGAACAACAGCGAAGGTGCCGGCGACCAGGGCATCATGTTCGGCTATGCCTGCCGTGAAACGCCGGACCTGATGCCGGCGCCGATCTATTATTCCCACAAGATCCTGCAATTGCTCTCCGCGGCCCGCAAGAAGGGCGAGGGGGAAGTGGCCAAGCTCGGCCCCGACGCCAAGAGCCAGGTGACCGTGCGCTATGTCGATGGCAAGCCGGCGGAAGTGACCTCCATCGTGCTCTCCACCCAGCATCTCGATGAAAGCTGGGATTCGGCAAAGGTCCGCGCGGTTGTCGAGCCCTTCATTCTGGAAGCGCTGGGCGATCTCAAGGTCGCTGCCGATTGCAAGTGGTATATCAACCCCACCGGCAAGTTCGTCATCGGTGGGCCGGACGGCGATGCGGGCCTTACGGGCCGCAAGATCATCGTCGATACCTATGGCGGTGCAGCTCCCCATGGCGGCGGTGCGTTCTCGGGCAAGGATACCACCAAGGTGGACCGGTCTGCGGCCTATGCCGCCCGCTACCTTGCCAAGAATGTCGTGGCAGCCGATCTTGCCGACCGTTGCACCATCCAGATCTCCTATGCCATCGGCATTGCCCAGCCGCTGTCGATCTATGTCGACCTGCACGGCACCGGCAAGGTTTCGGAAGATCAGGTGGAGGCTGCGATCCGCAAGGTGATGGATCTGTCGCCGTCGGGGATTCGCCGTCATCTCGACCTTAACAAGCCGATCTATGCCAAGACCTCCGCCTACGGCCACTTCGGCCGCAAGTCCGGCCGTGACGGTTCCTTCTCCTGGGAGAAGCTCGACCTCGTGAAGCCGCTCAAGCAGGCGATTGACGGGTAAGATTGCCGGTCATTGAAGCTGGCTGCGGATATTGCTTTTTTGATGATCTCAAGCCAATGAGGCGAATGAGATATCAGGAACGCTGTCAGGGCGTGGATGTGGTGTACATCTTCGCCTTGAATTGATAGTGGAAAGCATGAGTGCATGAGCGAAGACGCACGCCGCAGCCGGGCGACCGAGGCCTTTTTCGGTCGCCGCAAGGGAAAACCCCTGCGTGAGCAGCAGGTGGGCCGCATGGCCGATCTGTTGCCGCTGCGCAAGGTCGATCTCGATCAACCGGCACCGGCGAGGCTCGAGACGCTTTTTCCCGTGCCGGTGGAGCGGCTGAGGCTGGAAATCGGCTTTGGCGGCGGCGAACATCTCGCCCATCGCGCCCGCACCTCTCCTGAAACCGGCTTTATCGGCGTCGAGCCCTTCGTCAATTCCATGGCCAAACTGCTGGCGGTGATCGAGACCGAAGGCCTGCCGAATATCCGCGTCTATGATGACGATGCCACGCAATTGCTGGACTGGCTGCCCGATGCCTGCCTGGACCAGATCGATCTTCTCTATCCCGATCCCTGGCCGAAAAAGCGGCACTGGAAGCGCCGCTTCGTGTCTGAGGTGAACCTTCAGCGCTTTCATCGCGTGCTGAAGCCCGGAGCCCTGTTCTGCTTTGCGTCCGACATCGACACCTATGTCAACTGGACGCTGATCCATTGCCGCGATCACGGCGGCTTTGCCTGGGAAGCGCGCTCCAGCGCCGATTGGCTCACCCCCTATGAAGGCTGGCCGAGCACGCGATACGAGGCCAAGGCGCGCCGCGAGGGACGGTCTTCCGCCTATCTGACCTTTAGGAAGATATAAGACCGGCGATCCGGCTTATAGGAACGGTCATTGAAAATGACCGTTCCTATTCCCTTTTCGAATATCTCAAGCCCCTGATGCATTTGAGATATTCGAAATTCCTTCAAGGCGAGGATGCGTATGCATCTTCGAGCCTTGGTATCACGTCCGCATCGTCCCTTTTTCCCGCAGCGCCTGGTGCCAGGAGAGGGCTTCCTCGATCAGATGCGGCGTCTGGCCGCCGCGCGTCAGCGCACGGTCGAAATAATCCTGCAACTGGTCCCGATAATCCGGGTGGGCGCAGTTGTGAATGATAAGGGCGGCGCGTTCCCGGGGGGCGAGGCCGCGCAGGTCCGCCAATCCCTGTTCCGTGACGATGATGTCCGTATCGTGCTCGGTATGATCCACATGGCTGACCATCGGCACGATGGAGGAGATGGCGCCGTTTTTCGCCAGTGACTTGGTGACGAAGATCGACAGGTAGCCATTGCGGGCAAAATCGCCGGAGCCGCCTATGCCGTTCATCATGTGGGTGCCGCCGACATGGGTGGAATTGACATTGCCGTAAATATCCACCTCCAGCGCCGTGTTGATGCAGATGATCCCCAGCCTGCGGATGACCTCCGGGTGATTGCTGATTTCCTGCGGGCGCAGCAAAAGATGGTGCTTGTACTCGGCAAGCCTTGGCAGGACCTTCTGGTACATCTCAGCGGAAAGCGTGATGGAGGAGGCCGAGGCAAAGGTCAGTTTACCGGCATCCATCAGTTCGAAGGTCGAATCCTGCAGGACCTCGGAATACATTTTCAGGTCGTGGAAGGGTGAGTCGAGAAAGCCATGCAGCACGGCATTGGCAATGGTGCCGATGCCGGCCTGAAGCGGCAGCAGATCATAGCCCATGCGCCCGGCCTGCACTTCCTTGAGAAGCAACGCTTTCAAGTGGTCGGCAATGGCATTGGTCTCGTCATCCGGCGGCTGGATGGCGGCGGAACTGTCGTGCTTTTCCGAGACGACGATGGCGGCGATCTTTTCCGGCGGCACCGGAATATAAGGCAGGCCCACCCGGCTTTCGGGCGTCACCACCGGGATCGGCATGCGGGCCGGACGCCGCGAGGGAATATAGACGTCGTGCAGGCCTTCCAGCGTCACCGGCTGCGACAGATTGAGCTCGACGATGATCTTGTCGGCCAGAATGGCGAAGCTGGCGGAATTGCCGATGGACGTGGTCGGCACGATGCCGCCATGTTCGGTGATCGCCACGGCTTCCACCACGGCAATGTCCACCGGCGGGATCTGGCGGGTGCGCAATTGCTCCACCGTTTCGGAGAGATGCTGGTCGATGAACATCACCTCTCCGGCATTGATGGCCTTGCGCAGGCCCGGATCCGACTGGAACGGCATGCGCCGCGCCAGCACATGCGCCTCGGCCAGCGTCTTGTCGAGATCGTTGCCCAGCGACGCGCCGGTCAGCAGGGTGATCTTCAGCGGATGCTGGCGTGCGCGCTCGGCCAGCGCCAACGGCACGGCCTTGGCCTCGCCAGCCCGGGTAAAGCCGCTCATGCCGACCGTCATGCCATCCTGGATCAGGCTTGCAGCCTCATCCGCCGTGCAGAGCTTTTCGAGAAGCGGTTGAAAACGGATCCGGTCGCGCAGCATTGTCTCTTACATCTCCATCGGCGGCAGCTGAGCGGGAGCCCGCGCAGCAAGCCTCAAACCTCCGCCATCCCCCTCCAACATCAGAAGGAGGCAGATGGTCGCTCAGGCACCATGAAATGACAGCGCGATCATACCCTTGATATTTCGCAAAACGACCAGCATGGCTGATATGCGCCACACGCATATCGGCATCATCATCAAAGCTGTCCGGTCAGAGCGTTTCTACGCATTTCCGGAGGGAAAACCGGTTTCCACTTTTCTCGGGACAATGCTCTAGGTCAGGGCTTTGCAGAGCCGGAGGCGGAAGAAGGAGAGGCCGCAGGCTCCCCACTCGTCTTTGCCGCCGAGGCGGCGGGCTCTGCGGGAGCGGGGTCCGGCACTGCAGAGGCGGCGATTTCCTCATAGGCTTCCTTGGCCCGTTGCAGGTCGGATTCGCTTTCACTGCGGTCCCCATTCAACAGGGCGAGCAGCACAAGGGCAGGGGGATGAACGACGTTGAGGACCATCTTGTCCTCGACATTGTTGCTGCGTTCAGCGTCACGCGCCAGCCGGTAGGTTTCCCGCTCCAGAAAGCTCAGGCCTTCCATTTCGGTCTCATCCACGGTGGCGCGCGGAGGGGATGCGGGCTGAACCGCCGCGGATGTCTGAACTGAGCCAATAATCGGATCCGGCATCTGCATACCCTTTGCGCGGATCAGACGCCCTCCGTCCTTACGCCGCACATGATGAGATTCTCAACATGGCTTCCGAAAGGTCACGGTTTGCCGCTGCCCCGCGGTTGCCCCACACACTGCTGCCGTCCCACATCCCCCACATTCCAGGATCGGGACAGACAGCCACATCCCCAATGTGCGAAGTGTAGGAAAGAAATCTTCACTTTTTGCTAACAGAACACCATAAATTGCGCTGGCTGTGTCGGGGTGAGAAGCGTGCGTCCCGATTCGCAACGCAGCGTTGGCCTGGCAAGATGCGTGTGGAGGGCTTAGGCATGTCCGGGTGGAAAACCGGTTTCCGCTTTTCTCTGGACAAGGCTTTATTGCAGCACGATACGCGGGAAATAGAAGCTCACCACCCAGTTGGGCAGGTCTACGATTTCGCTGATGCGCAGGTCGCCGCAGACCGAGCAGAGCATATAGGCATCCACCGCCGTCATGCCGTGTTCGTCGGCAAGCAGGTCCACCATCCGCATCACCGCCTCGCGCGCGCCCGTCATCAGGTCCGGGCCGATGCCGGTCGTTACCTCGTAACCTGCACCGTCCAGATGGCGGGTCACCGGTTCCGTCACGGTGACGCGCGGGCTCTGCAGCGGGCGGTTCTTGATGAGGTCGAGCGTCAGTTCCACGTCCATCCGGCTTTCGATGGCGGTGCCGCAAACCTCGCCATCACCCTGGGCGGCATGGGTATCGCCGATGGAAAATAACGCGCCCTCGACCTCGACGGGGAGATAAAGGGTGACGCCCGCCGAAAGGTCGCGAATGTCCATATTCCCGCCCACCCGGCGCGGCGGCACCACGGAATGCAGGCCGGGCTCGGCAGGGGCAAGGCCGATGGTGCCGGCAAAGGGCTTCAGCGGCACCCGTCCGCCAGGGCCGTAAAGTGCTGGTGCAAGCGAGGCCGGATCATAGTGCCACAGATGCAGGGCCGGCTCCTTGAACTGGTCGGCCAGCAAGCCGAAGCCCGGGATATTGGCGGTCCAGCCGAGGCCGGAGGGATGGAATTTCCGAAGCGTCACCTTCACCACGTCGCCGGGTTCCGCGCCTTCGATGAAGACAGGGCCGGAGACCGGATTGATACGGGAAAAATCGAGCGCAGCCAGTGTGTCCAGCGAGGCGTCCGCGCCGATCTGCCCGCCGGAGGAATCCATACATTCAAACAGAATGGTCTCGCCGGGTTTTGCCACCAGGGTCGGCTCAAAATCCCGGTTCCAGCCGAAATGGTGGCTGGCGCGATGGATGGTGTGTTGGCAGGTGATGCACATCGGTGTGGTCTAACCTCCTGATTTTACGCATTTTCGAACGAAAAACCGGTTTCCGCTTTTCTCCGGACAGTGCTTTATTCCAGCGGGAAATGGCAGGCGACGCCATGGGCGCCGGGTTGGAGAGCGGGGCGAACCTGCCGACACAGCGGCTGCACATGCGGGCAGCGTGTGGAGAATTTGCAGCCGGAGGGCGGGCTGAGCGGGCTTGGAATTTCACCGCTGAGCAGGATGCGCTCCTTGCGCTGCCGCAGATGCGGCTGCGGAATGGCCGAGAGCAGGGCGCGCGTGTAGGGATGGCGCGGATGGGCATAGAGCGCGTCCGTTTCGCCGATCTCGACGATCGAGCCGAGATACATCACCGCCACGCGGGTGGAGACCTGCCGCACCACCGCCAGATCATGGGCGATGAACACATAGGTGAGGTTCAGCCGCTCCCTGAGATCGCTGAACAGATTGACGATCTGCGCCTGCACCGACACATCGAGCGCCGAGACCGGCTCGTCCGCCACGATCATCTTCGGTTCCACGGCAAGCGCCCGGGCAATGCCGATGCGCTGGCGCTGGCCGCCGGAAAATTCATGCGGATAGCGGTCGAGATATTCGCGGCGAAGACCGACCAGATCCATCAGTTCCCGCAGCCTGTCCTCCACCGCCGCGCCCTCGCGGATGCGATGCACCTTCAACACCTCGCCCAGCACGTCGCGCACCTTGCGGCGGGGGTTGAGCGAGGCAGAGGGGTCCTGGAAGATCATCTGCATCTGGCGGCGCACCCGCTTCAGGGCGGCGCCATCGGCCTTGGTAATGGTCTCGCCGTCGAAGTCCAGTTCACCGGAGGTGATCTCGTAGAGCCTTGTCAGGCAGCGGCCAAGGGTGGATTTGCCGCTGCCGGATTCGCCGACAAGGCCCAGCACTTCCGCCGGAAACACCTCGAGATCGACGGCATCCACCGCCTGCAGCAGACGGCCTGAGCCGGGGCGCATGGTCTTACCCACGGTGAAGTGGCGGGTCAGGCCACGGGCGGCGAGCAGCGGAGCCTGGTTCGTCATCGTCATGCCTCGGTCTCCAGGGTCAGTTCGTTTTCACGCAGCGCCACGCGCTCCGCCGGGTCCAGAACGCACAGCGCGGACTGGCTGCCGAGGCGGTGCAGCGGGGGATGACGGGCGCAGTCAGGCCGGGCAAAGCGGCAGCGAGGCGCAAAGCCGCAGCCGTCATCGATCCGGTCGGGTGTCGGCGGCATGCCGGGAATGGACCGGAGCCTCGCAAGGCGGGGCCCGGTCAGCGGCGGGATCGACCCCATCAGCCCCCAGGTATAGGGATGCAGCGGATTGGCGAAGACGGCTTCGGTCGGCCCGCGCTCGACGATGCGCCCGGCATACATGACGGCCACCTGATCGGCCACTTCCGACACCACGCCCATGTCATGGGTGATGAGAATGATCGCCGAGCCGAAATCCTTGCGCAGCCTGAGCAGCAGGTCCAGCACCTGCGCCTGCACGGTGACGTCCAGCGCCGTGGTGGGCTCGTCCGCCACCAGCAGAGCCGGATTGCAGGACAGCGCCATGGCGATCACCGCCCGCTGGCGCATGCCGCCGGAAAGCTGGTGCGGATAGCGGTCCACCGCCTCGCCGGGATTGGACAGGCCCACCTCGCCCAGAAGTTCGATGGCGCGCAGCCGGGCGGCCCGCGCCGAAATCGCCTCATGGGCGCGAATTTGCTCGGCGATCTGCCAGCCGATGGTATAGACCGGCGTTAGCGCCGTCATCGGGTCCTGGGAGATCAGACCGATATCCTTGCCGCGAATGCGGCGCATGCGGCTGGCCGGCAGTTCCAGGATCCGCTGGCCCCGAAAGCTGACGGTGCCATCCACCCGCGTGGTTTTGGCATCATGCAGGCCCAGCAGCGACAGCAGCGTCACCGATTTTCCGGAGCCGGATTCGCCGACAATGGAGAGGATTTCTCCTTCCCGCACGGAGAAGGAGACATCGCGCACCGCCCGCACGAAGCCGCGATCGGTGGCAAACGAGACGCTGAGACCGTTCACGTCCAGCAGCATGGGTTTTTCCGCCATGGTCATGGGTCAGTTCCCCCGCACACGTGGATCGATCAGCACATAGACGATGTCCACCAGCGCATTGGCGAGCACCACGAAGAAGGAGGCATACATCACCGTGCCGAGGATCATCGGCAGGTCGAGGTTGAGCAGCGCCTGATAGGTGAGGCGGCCAACGCCGTTCAGCCCGAAGACCACTTCCGTCAACAGCGCCGAGCCGCCGACCAGCGAGCCGAAATCCAGCCCGAACATGGTGACGAAGGGAATGAGCGAGGTGCGCAGCGCATGCCGCAGCATCACACGCGCCGGGCTCAGTCCCTTGGCACGCGCCGTGCGGATGAAATCCTCCTGATAGGCTTCCACCAGATTGGCGCGCAGCACACGGCCATAGATGCCGATGTAAAGGGCCGCCAGCGTCATCCAGGGAATGATCAGCGTGGTGAACCAGCCGACGGGATCACTGAACAGCGGCTTGTAGCCAAGTGCCGGCACCCAGGAAAACAGAAAGCTGTCGTGAAACCGGCTCTGGGAGACGAGGTTCATCACCTCGCCCAGCCAGTAGACCGGCATGGAAACGCCGATCAGCGCCAGCACCATCAGCCCGCGATCCAGCGCCGTATCGCGGGCCAGCGCCGCCACCACTCCCACCGCCACGCCGCCGATCACCCAGAGCACGGCGGCCCCCAGCACCAGCGACAGCGTGACGGGCGCGGCCTTGGCCACTTCCGGCACCACCAGCATGCCGCGATTGACGAAGGAGGCGAGGTCTTGCGTGATGAACAGGCGCTTCATCATGATGCCGTATTGCACCGGCAACGGCCGGTCGAAGCCGAACTCCTTGCGGATGGCCTCAACGGTTTCCGGCGAGGCATTGCGCCCGGCGATGCGGGCGGCAGGGTCGGCGCCCGGGGTGGCGAAGAAAATCAGGAACACCAGCGCGGAGATGCCGAAGAGCACGAACAGCATCTGGGCCAGTCTCTGGACAATGGCTGTGAGCATGGCACGGTCCTCTCAGATAATCTTGGTGCGCGGATCGAGCGCGTCGCGCACGCTGTCGCCCAGCACGTTGAGCGCCAGCACCGTCAGCACGATGGCAATGCCGGGCGCCAGCGCCACGGCGGGGCGGCTGTACAGCAGGCCCTGGCCATCCTGGATGATGGTGCCCCAGCTCGCATCCGGGGCCTGTACGCCGATGGACAGGAAGGAGAGCGCCGATTCCGTGATGATGTTCAGCGCCATCATCAGCGGGATGAAGACGATCAGCATGGTGGAGACGTTCGGCAGGATGTCCTTGAGGAGGATGCGCCATTTCGGAATGCCAAGGCCGATGGCCGCCAGCACGAATTCGCTGTTCTTCAACGACAGCACCCGCCCGCGCACGGGCCGGGCGACATAGGGCACGTAGATGATGCCGATAATGCCGATGGGCAGCAGCAGGCTGTTGGCGTTGATGACGATTGGCCCCAGCACGAGGCCTTTGGAGATCAGCACGATCGATAGCGAAATCGCCAGAAGATAGACCGGAAAGGCCCAGAGAATATCGAGAATGCGGGACAGCACCATATCGACGATGCCGCCGAAAAAGCCTGCGGAAATGCCGAGAAGGGCGGCCAGCAACAGACAGATGGCCGTGGAGGACGCTGCGATCAGCAGCGAATTGCGCCCGCCATAAAACAGCCGTGCCGCCACATCCCGGCCCTGACTGTCGGCACCGAGGAAATATTGCGCCTCAAAGGTGGGGCCGATGGGGGTGACGCCGAGGCCGAGACCCTCGGTGGAGGGCTGCATGATCTTGACACGCTGGCCATCGAGCGTGATGCGGCCGCTGAGATTGGAGCGAAAGGGATCGGTCCCGGCAATGGTCGAAGCATAAAGCGGGGCGGCCAGGCTGGAGACAATAATGACCAGCAGCACGAGGGCGGCGGCAATGGCTGCCGGGTCTCGGCTCAAAAGCCGCCATGCCCTTCGCCATGGACCCATGCCGCCTCGGCTTGCCGGGGCGTCTGCGGCAGCCGGCAGGGCTGCGGCTGGCCGGGAAACATCATTCATCTCGCTCATCCTGACAGCTGAACATAAAAGGGAGCCGCGGCGGCGGTGCGGCGCCGCCGCGGCACGGGGTCATCCAGACAGGGTCACTTGACCCAGGCCTGCGAGATGACCCAACGGTTCTGCTTGTTGAACAGGTAGTTGCCGAGGCGGGCGGAGCTGAAGTTGACGCTCTTTGGCGTAAACAGCGGCACCAGCGGCGACTGCTCCATATAGGCGTGGTCAATCTTGGCCCATTCGGTCTCGGCAGCCTCCGGCGATTTCAGCGACAGCGTCATCGCCGCCTTCATCTGGGCATCGAGATCCTTGTTGCAGTAACCGGCGATGTTGATGGAGGAATCGCTGCCGGGATGGATGCTGTCGCAGGAGAGCAGCACGTTCAGGAAGTCCGACGCGGCGGGATAATCCATGTACCACTGCGTCACGCTGATCTGCACATTGTTGTTGGTGTTCTGGATATAGGTGAACTGGATGTTGGAGGAGATCGCCTTCATCGAGGCGTCATAGCCGAGATCGGTCAGCAGGCTCTGCACATAGGTGCCGATGGCGCGGCCCACGGCATTGTCCTCGGCAATCACCGTCACCTTTTCACCGGCGGTGCCGCTTTCCTTCACCAGCGCCTTGGCCTTGTCCATGTCCGGTTCGCTCCAGCTCTCACCCGGGTTCTTGGTGTAGAGGCAGAAGGGTTTGTAGCCGGGGAAGTCCGGCGGCAGGATCTGGCAGGTGGGAGAACCCAGCACGTCGCCACCGTAAAGGCCGACCACGGCATCGCGGTCCACCGCATAATTCAGGGCCTGGCGCACCTTGATGTTGTTGAAGGGGGCCAGATTGGTGTTCATAGGCAGGTACCAGAAGGCCGCCAGCGGATCGATATGCATCTGCTTGGCGTATTTCGCGCCCAGTTCCGGCAGGCGGTCGGCGGGCGGCGGGTCGAACATCCAGTCCACCTGGTTGTTCTGGATGGCATTGATGATCGCCTCTTCCGTCATGCCGAACTTGTAGACGATCTCATCGACATAGCCTTCCGGCTGGGCATCGGCGCTCCATTCCTTGAAATGCGGATTGCGCTTCAGCACCATGCTGTCATTGGGGTTATAGCTGTCGATCATATAGGGGCCGGTGGCTGGCAGCGGCGTGGTGCCGGCATCCTTGGCGGGCGTATCCGCCGGCAGAATGCTGGCATGCGGCACGGCCATCTTGGCGAAGAATTCCGAATCCGGCTGCGTCAGGTTGATGGTGACGGTGCCTGCCGCGTCATCGGCGATCACACCGCCCTCCAGCGTGCAGTTTGCCGCATCGGCAATGCATTTGTCGGCCCCGACAATGCCGTTATAGAAGCTGCCGGTGGTCGGGCCGTTGACCTTGAAGATGCGCTGGAAGGAGGCCGCCACATCCGAGGGCTTCAACTCCTTGCCGTTGGAGAACATGATCCCCTTGCGGATCTTGAAGACATAGGTCTTGCCGTCGTTCTGGGCTTCCGGGATCGCCTCGGCAACGTCCGGCACGATCTTGAAGCCTTCCGTGCCCGCTGCCTGCTTGAACTTGACCAGCCCGTCATTGGTCATCTGGAACACCTGCCAATACTGGCCGGTGTAGTTGATAGCCGTATCCAGCGTGCCGGCTGCCGCCACGGCGGCCAGCGTCATGGTGCCGCCGCGATGCTTCGCCATCAGGTCGGCGCGCTCATCGGCGCGTGCCGGGGCGGTCAGGGCGGTTGCGGTGGCCAGTGCCAATGCGGTCAGGGATAAGGCCTTGCGGCAGGTGATCCGGTTCGATGTTTTGAAGCCCATCATCATGCTATCTTGTTCCCTCTGTTCTTGTGGGTGTGATCAGGCGGCTTGTGCTGGCATTTCCGGCACAGCGTCGGTCCGGAAATGCCTGAACTCATGTGGTCTGTCGGATCCCGCGCTCACGCGACCTCGTCCAGGAAGGCCGAGACATGCGCCATGCAGGCCTCTCGCTCCTCCACATGCGGCATGTGGCTGGAATGCTCGAAAATCCGCCAGCGCACGTCCGGAATTTCATCGGCATAGGGCTGAACGCAGGCTTCGGTCGCCTCGTCATACTTGCCGGAAATCAGCAGCACCGGCACATTGATGGTCGATAACCGGCCCTCGATGCTCCAGTCCTTCATGGTGCCGATGACGTGGAATTCGTTCGGCCCGTTCATGGTGTGGTAGACGGTGGGGTCGGCGGCAATCGCGTCAAAGGTGCGCTGCACTTCCGGCGGCATCGGCACGATGCGGCAGACATGGCGCTGGTTGAACACATCGGTCGCCTTCGCATAGGCTTCGCTGTCGGTGGTGCCGGCTTTTTCATGGGCAAGAAGCGTCGCCTGAACATCGGCCGGCAGATCGGCGCGCAGGCGGTTGGCCTCCGCCACCCAGGTCTTCAGCGAGGCGGGCGAATTGGCGATCACCAGCGCCTTCAAGCCTGCCGGCCGGTCCACCGAAAATTCCGCCCCCAGCATTCCGCCCCAGGACTGGCCCAGCAGGCAATAGCCGCCACGAAGGCCGAGGTGGTCGATCAGATTGTGCAACTCGGCCTTGAAGAAGTCGACCGTCCAGAAATCTCCGCCTTTTTCCGGCAGATGGGTGGATTTGCCATTGCCCACCTGATCGTAGTGCACGACCGCGCGACCGGTAGCGGCAATGTCCTTGAAGCTGTCCACATAGTCGTGGGTGCAGCCGGGACCACCATGGGCGACGATCAGCGGTGGCTTGCCGGATTTGAGATCTCCGGTGATGCGATACCAGGTCTGGTATTCGCCATAGGGGGCGTAGCCTTCTGTGATTAACACGCGCGTCTTACTCCTTCTTTCATGGTCACATCGAGTGTTTCCGGTCATCGGTTGCTGATGTCCGGTTCGATGCTTTCGACTTATCTGTTCAGGACGGTTTCGTGCCCTGTCGTGCCGTGGGGGCGGGGGAACAGAGAGAGGAAGCGGCGTCCTCTATGGTCATGCCGCTCTCCATCGCCAGCAGGCGCAATTGCCGCCAGGCGGCGGCCTCGTCGCGCGCGCCCTGGCGCAGCAGTTCCAGAATGGCATGCACCACCACGGGCCGCTGCCTGAGACGATTTTCCAGCGCCCGGATATCATCCGCCTGATGGCGCTCGGCCTGATGGGCATGGGAGGCGATCAGCAGGGCGCTATAGGCCCCGGTAGAGCCGATGGGCTTCAAGAGATGGGCATTGCAGCCCTGGGCCAGCGCCCATTCGATCCGGCCCGGCGCTTCGGAGCCGATCAGGGCGATCATCGGCATCGGCGCAAAGCCGGCGGGCCAGGGAAACTGTCCGTCATGGCCCATATCGGCATCGAAAAAAACCACGTCAGCCTCGGCATGGGCCGAGTCCAGCTGCGGCCAGACCACGGACACGCGAATATGCATCAGTTCCAGCTGGCGGCGCAGCGCCTCCACCGAGGGGTGGTCCCGGTGCAGGATCACGGCGTGCCATTGGGCAAGGGAAGGGCGGCGCGGGCGGTTCATTTGATCACCTTGAGCGGGGGCGGGGTGATGGTTCTGCGGGGGGCATGCAAGAGATAGGGATCGGCTTCCACCGGCGTCGGCGCGCTCTGGAACAGGTTGAAATGTCCCTTTTCATCCGAAAGGGCGAGGTGGGGGATCAGCGCGGCGTGATGCGTGCGGCTATTCACCTCAACCGGACCGATCGGCGTTAAAAACCTGCGGGCGGTGACCATGCGGCGGATGGCGTCCGGCGCATCGGTTCCCGCATCGGCAATCGACTGCGCCAGCATGGAAACCGCCACATAGGCCGAGGCAAAGGGCGTGGTGTAGCGGCGCTCCCTGCCGAAACGCTCTGCCATGCGGGCCTTGAACGCCCGGTTTTCCGCCGTCGGCAGATCGTCGAAATAGGTTGCCGTGGTGATGTGACCCGCCCGCTGCGTCGGTGTCAGCATCGCAAGATCGGTTTCGCAAAGATTGCAGGCCACCACCGGGGTCTCGCCCGCCTCGAACTGCTGATCCCGTTGCCGCAAGCCGTCATAGGCCGCGAGGAAGGCTGCTGCCGATTGCCCGACCAGATTGCTCAGGATGAAATCCGGCCTGGTTTCGCGGATTTCCGCAATCAGATGATCAACATCCGTCGCCCCCAGCGGCACGAAACGCTCGGCAATGACCGTGCCGCCGGATGCCTCGGTGAATTCCCGGGCAATGCGGCTGATCTCCCAGCCCCAGATATAGTTGGAGCTGACAATAAACGGCCTCTGCCCGAAGCGCGGCAGCACATGGTCGAAAAGCGGCACCAGATGCTGGTTGGGACAGGCGCCAAGATAGACGATGCTATCGCTTGCCTCATAGCCTTCATAGGGAAAGGCATACCACAGCAGCGCCCGATAGCGCTCCATGACCGGCAGGACCTCCTTGCGGCTCCAGGAGGTGATCGTTCCGATGATATGCTGGCAGCCCTCGTGGCGAATGGCCGTCTCCGCCAGCAGCGCATAGCGCTCGGCACTGCCAGCCGGATCGGCCAGTTTCGGCTCCAGCCGAAAGCTAAGGCCTGCATTGCCATTGACCTCGGCAATCGCGGCCATGGCACCATCCACCGCCTCGCGCCCCAGCGCGGCATAAACGCCGCTGGTCGAATAGAGGAGGGAAATCGGGATGGTCACGCGGCTCATTCTCTGCCTTCCGGTTCAGACCCTCCCCGAAAACAAAAAAAGCCCCGCCCCGTTAGCAAACGGGTGACGGGGCTTATTTGCCATCGGCGTCAAGGCCATGTTGGACCTGACGCTATTGCCAGATTACTTTCTAGTCAACAGGTTTTTATGCTTGATTTTTGGGCGCTTTGCTTCGGAAGGTGCCGCAAAAACTAGGCAGATGAGGTGGGTGCGCAACCTGGAGATGACCGTGACTAATTTTTCGGATAGAGGCCTTCATAAAAAGCTCGCTGGCTGTCGTTGAAGGCAGCTTGAATGGGTTCAGCTAGCTTTTCCGTACTTTGGAAGGCTTCATAAAACCGGTTCTTGTCATCGAACTCACCTTTAAAGTGATGGCGCAATGCCTCAGCGCAGAGCCATGTCAAACTGACCTGATCGCTTAAAATTCTTGAAATGTGACCTGCTTCAAGATGTAGTAACTCATCCTTCGAACGTAATGCGCGGTCGGTCATCAGGTCTAGAGCTGTGCTATCTGCATGAGCGAGATGGCTGCACATGCCGTAGAGGTGCAGCATACTTTTAATGCCAACGAGAGGTTTGCTATCAACAACTCTACCGTCAAGCGAAGCTATTATTTCCGAGAAAGACCACTTCTGCTCCAATCGTTTTCGTTCGGCCTTATTTCCTGTGGAGCCGAAATCGAAAACACGTTCATCATTCAATGCTTGGAATATTGCAGTAGGGACCGTATCAGTCTCTAATATTTCAGCACAGAATTCTGCTTTCCTTGCTCTTCGCTTGTTACCAATTGAGCCCAGCTTGTCCCAGAACTCTTTTAAGAGCTCGGGCTTTTCTTTGTCGTCTGCTAGGCAAATAAAAAGTATTTTTGCAGATGTTTCATAGAGGGACCGCATTATGATTTCAGCGTCCCATGAATACCCCCAGCTTACCAAAAACGATACCGCCTGATTTCGATCCGATAAGTAAACAAAGAGTCGTTTTAATGTTTGGGTTACATCAGGGGTGAGGGTGCCGTATCGCGCAAAAAGTCCCGCGATTTCATCTCTTATAACTGCATGAGCTTGCAAGCTTGCCTCTTGAAGGAGTCTTAACGGAGATTCCTCAGTCATAGTTAAAGCCTCAAAACACTAATAAGCATTCGGGGAAAACCCGCCGAAGCAATCATAAGGGTTTTAAAGGAGTGATCACATCGAAATTCGCAATTATCACGCGTTTTCGTAAGCGCTGTATAAGCGACTTTTCGACTGCGTGAACTCATAGGAAAAAGGAAATGGCGCACCCGAAGAGATTCGAACTCCTGACCCCCAGATTCGTAGTCTGGTGCTCTATCCAGCTGAGCTACGGGTGCGCTTGCCAACCTTCCGTCGGCGTGAGCGATCCTCTAAAGCGTCCTGCGTCCGAATGCAAGCCTCTTCGCGCAAAATTTTGCCGGGCAATTTCAATTTCAGCGCAAGCATTTGATTGTTAATCAAGATTGCCCATTTGCGCGACGGCGAAATTCGTCCAGCATGGCGGGCTGATCCGGGATCTCTATCCGGAACTGCGTGCCGGGTCCCGGCTTTTCGACAAGCGCAATCGTGCCGCCATGGGCCAGAACCAGTTCCCGGGCAATGACGAGGCCGAGACCTGTGCCGCCGGAGCGCGCCGAGCCGCGAAAGGCCGAGAACAGGTTTTCTCGCGCCTTTTGCGGCATGCCGGGGCCGTTGTCATCGACGGTGATGGCCACAACGCTGCCGATGCGCTGGGCCGAGAGCGTGATCCGCCCGATCCCGCCGGGCGCTTCGGTGATGAAGCCTGCCAGCGCCTGAGAGGCATTACGGCAGAGATTATGGATGACCCGCAGCAATTGCTCGCTATCGGCCTCTACCTCAAGCTCGGGGGTGATCTGGTCGACAAATTCGATATCCGGGCCCAGCGCCAGCATGTCCCGCAGATCCTGGCAGATGAGATGCAGGGCAAAACGGCGGCGTTTGGGTGCCGCTTCCGAGGCCTGGCCGTAGGTCAGGACTTCCGTGGTGTAGCTGACGGCCCGGTCGATGGTGCGCACCAGTTTCGGGGCGAAGCTTTTCACCAGCGGATCTTCGACATCGGAGAGCCGGTCGGACATCAGCTGCGCCGAGGCAAGGATGTTGCGCATGTCATGATTGATCTTGGAAACGGCAAGGCCAAGATCGGCGAGATTGCGCTGCTGCCTGAGCGTTCTCTGCAACTGCGTCTGCATCGATCCCAGATGGGCTGCGACGAAGGCCAGTTCGTCCCGCCCCGGGAAGGGCTGGATGACATTGGCCGGATTTTCCGGATCGCGGGCAAAATCTTCGATATTGCGGGTCAGGCGACGCACGGGGCGGATCAGCAGCCGGTTGACCGAAACGAACAGCAAGACGCCGGTGATGAGGGAAATCAACAGGGAGTAGATGGCGATCTTTGCGGAATATTGCAGCAGCGCCCGGCGCAATATGCTGTCTTCCATCACCACTTCCACCTGCATGGCGGTTTCGCCAATGGGGCCGCTGACGCTGATCATGCGGTGGCCGCCGAAGAGCAGCGTGTCCAGCGCGTCCTTGATGGCGGTCAGCGTGTCCACATCGGTGAGATCATACTGGCTGTCCAGTTGCTGCGGCATTTCCCCGCTGACGGCCAGAAGCCGCGAGGTGCCTTCCTTGCGCAGCACGATGGCCTTGGTGCCGGTGGCCGCCAGCGTGTCCTGCTGCACGTCCTCAGGCAGTTCCACCGATTGCAGGCCATCGATCACCACGGCGGCGGCAGCGGATTTGTTGAGATTATTGCGCAGCCAGTTGAGCCGCATCGAGGCGATGGAGGGGGCGAAGATCAGCACTTCCGCCAAAAGCACGAAAATCACCGTCAGCACCAGCAGCTTGCCGGAAAGGCCCCGCAGACGGCTCGGCATCCGCAGCGACAGGCGCGAACCGCCTTTGTCCTCGCTTTCGGCAGGCCGGGTCTTGTCCCACGTGTTCAGACCGAACATCAAGGCCTCTTCACCGTTCGGAAGCCCGGCATTTGAAGGGCCGGACCGATCCGCTCGTCTCTGGTTTCGCCGCCTTTCAAAAGACGGCCACATCGTTGGCGCTACGAAACGCCCGGCCTGAATTGAATCGTCGCAAGCGTATCATCCCGCACTATAAACGCCGA
This sequence comes from Allorhizobium paknamense, assembly GCF_030815125.1. Classification (GTDB taxonomy): domain Bacteria; phylum Pseudomonadota; class Alphaproteobacteria; order Rhizobiales; family Rhizobiaceae; genus Allorhizobium; species Allorhizobium paknamense. Next base: position 22,501 of record NZ_JAUSWH010000004.1, on the reverse strand, counting down.
TTGCACGAAAACCAATAACAAGCCGCCCGCGCCAGGACGGGAAGTGGCGCGGGCGGTCCTGTTTTTCAAGAGGCGGTGCCGTTGGCGGCCTCGACAAGACCCTTATGCAGCCAGCGATGCGCGCTGATGGTTCTGGCCCTGTTGCTGGAAGGAAGAACCTCCATCTTCCAGGACAAAACCGGAGACCAGGGTGGCGAGCGCCTGCGAATCCTGTTTCAGCCTGCGGGTCGCAGCCGAGGTTTCTTCCACCATGGCCGCATTCTTCTGGGTGACCTGATCCATATCGTTGATCGCGGTGTTGATTTCCTGCAGGCCGGTGGATTGTTCCTTGGCGGCGGACGCAATGGCCTGGACGTTGTCGTCGATCAGCACGATCTGATGTTCGATGGTGGAAAGCGCTTCGCCCGTGCGTTGCACATGCTGCACGCCGCCCTGCACTTCATCGCCGGACCGATGGATGAGCGCCTTGATGTCCTTGGCGGCATTGGCAGAGCGTTGCGCCAGTTCACGGACTTCCTGGGCAACAACGGCAAAGCCCTTGCCCGCTTCGCCCGCCCGCGCCGCCTCGACGCCCGCATTGAGCGCCAGAAGATTGGTCTGGAAGGCGATCTCGTCGATGACGTTGATGATCTGGGAAATTTCCCGGGATGCCTGTTCGATCCGCCCCATGGCGCCAATGGCCTCCCGCACGATCCGCCCGGATTGCTCGGCGCTCTCCTTGGCATCGGAGACCATGCGGCTGGCTTCCATGGCCCGGTCGCTGGAGGAGCGCACCATGACGGTGATTTCATCCAGCGCAGCCGAGGTTTCCTCAAGGGCCGCGGCCTGCTGCTCGGTGCGGCGGGCCAGATCGTCCGCAGCCCCGCTCAAATCGATAGCACTTTTGTCGATTGTGGTCGATTTTCCGCCGATTTCACCAATCGTCTGCCTCAGACGCTCCAGCGTGCCGTTCATGTTCTGCTGCAGATCGGCGAAGACGCCCTTGAAGTGACCATTCATGCTGCCGGTCAGGTCGCCCTTGGCAATGCTGCGCATCACCCGGCCCGCTTCGTTCACCGCCGTTTCCACGCTTTCCAGCAGCATGTTGACGTTGGCGGCGAAGCGATCGAGGTTTTCATCCTCGAAACGGGCATCGATACGGTGATGGAAGGTGCCGTCCGCTGCGGCAGACACCACCACGGCCAGCTTCTCCTGAAGTGCATCGCTCTTGGTGCGCAAGGCCAGATCCTGCGCATGCATCTTGTTGACGGCCAGCCCATTCTGTTTGAAGACCTCGACGGCAGCAGCCATGTCGCCGATCTCGTCCTTGCGGCCCGCGAAGGGAATGACGGTTTCAAAGCGGCCATCGGCCACCTTGCGCATGGCCTCGGTCAGCCCGAGAATCGGGCGGCTGAGTTGCGTACCGCCCAGCACGAGGCCAAGGCCGGCTCCGGCAATCACCGCCAGCACAGTCACGCCGCCAAGGGTTGCCACCATGGCGAATTTGAAGCTTTCCAGCGAATGCTGCAGGCTATCGAGGTCGGTACGGTCGGCATTGACGAGCTGGTCGATCTGGGTCTGAAACGCCTTGCGATTGTTACGGTTGCCCTCGTTATTGCCCTGCTCGTTGGCGGCGGTAACGCTAACATCATTGGCAAGGCGAACTGTTTCCGTGCGGTACTTGCGGAACTCGCCTGCCTTCTCGACCATGGCATCGAAGGTCTTTTTCTGTCTAGCAGGGACAAGCGGCGCCCAGAGGGAAAGCACCTTCTCCATTTCGTCCAGGTTCTGCAGCACGCCTTTCGCAAAGGGCTTTGCCTTGTCCTTGTCGCTTGCGGCATAAATGCCGCGTGCTTCCATGACGACAGCGGTGACCTGACGGTTCAATTTTTCGCCATAATAGACGCGCTCGGAGATATCCTTGAATTCATCCAGCTTTTCTCCGTACCGCAAGGTGACGAAGATGCCGATCGCGCCGATGATGATGGCGGCTGCACCCATCACCGCAACCAGTGCGTTTACTTTACCCTTAATTTTCATGGGTCCCCACCCTAAAAATAATATGCTTATGCAAGTATGGGGCGCAATGGCTTAAGGAAAGCTTTCTTGGTGATGCGAAGTTTGACGCTGCCTCACGGGCTTTGATGACTTTAATCGGTACATGTTTCGCCGCATTGCCTCTCATTGACTCCGGCAGGCTTCATCCGTATAAGCCGCGCGTTCGCGCAGCATACCCGCCTTGGCGGGCCTTTGGCATGCGCATCAATCCAACGCTCTTGCACAATGTGCAAAATAAAGAAGGGCCGCACACCGCGGTATTAAATAAATGAAGCGTACCTACCAGCCTTCCAAGCTTGTTCGCAAGCGTCGTCATGGCTTCCGCGCCCGCATGGCAACTGCCGGCGGCCGCAAGGTTCTGGCTGCTCGCCGCGCCCGCGGCCGCAAGCGTCTGTCGGCCTGATCAGGCCGGCGGCCCGATGAAAGAGCCGGGCGTATGACGTCAGAAACGAAAGAGTTGACTGTCGGGCGGCTGAAAAGCCGGCCGCAGTTTCTTGCCGTTCGCGAGGGTGAGAAGCGCAAGGGGCGCTATGTGCTTCTGGAGGTTCTCGACAGGGCCGATCCCGGCTCTCCACCGCGTGTCGGCTTTACCGTGACCAAGAAGCAGGGCAATGCCGTCGAGCGCAATCGCATGCGCCGCCGCTTGAAAGAGGCGGTTCGTCTGACCGCAGGCTTTGCAATGAAGCCCGGGCATGACTATGTGATCGTGGCGCGCCGCGACGTGCTGACCGCTCCTTTCGAGGACCTGACGGCACATCTCACCCGCCGCATCCGCAATGACGACCCATTCCGGCCGTCCGACAGGACCCGTTCCAGGAAAACATGATGGAAAACAACCGCAATTATTTCATAGCGATTGCACTCTCCGTGCTGGTCGTCCTGGGCTGGCAGTTCTTTTACATGAACCCTCGGATCGAGGCGCAGCGGCAGGCCGAGCTTCAGCAGAAGGCTGAACTTGCCAAGCAGCAGCCGAAGGATGCCGCCGGCAATCCGGCGCCCGGCAATACCGTCAACGGGACGTTGCCCGCCAGCCAGGCATCGGCAACCGCCAGCCGCGAAGATGCCATTGCCAAGAGCCAGCGCGTGGAAATCGACACCGAGGCGCTCTCCGGCTCGATCAATCTGACGGGTGGCCGTCTCGACGACCTGCGGCTCAAGGGCTACCACGAGACCGTGGACAAGACGAGCCCGATCATCACCCTGCTCAATCCCGCCGACACCAAGGACGGTTATTTCACCGAGCTTGGCTTTGTCGGCAGCACCAATTCCGGTTCGGTTCCCGGCCCCTCTACCGTCTGGACGGTGAAGGAGGGCGCGAAGCTTTCAGAGACCTCGCCGGTCACGCTGACCTACACGAACGATGCGGGGCTGACCTTTACCCGCAAGATTTCGGTGGACCAGCATTACATGTTCACCATCGAGGACACGGTGGCCAATAGCGGCTCCGCTGAAACAAGCGTTGCGCCCTATGGTCGCATCACCCGTTACAACAAGCCGACGACGCCATCCGCCTATGTTCTGCATGAAGGCTTTCTCGGCGTCATCGGCGCTGGCAACAGCCTGACGGAAGCGAAATACGCGTCCATTGAAAAGGAAAACGAGAGCCTGCCCAAGGCGACCGGCGGCTGGCTCGGCATTACCGACAAGTATTGGGCGGCAGCCATGGTTCCGCCGCAGGCTGTAGCCTATGACGCGCGCTTTTCGCATTTCACCGATGGCCAGCCGCGTTTCCAGGCCGATTACAAGAATGATGCCGTCACGGTTGCGCCCGGCCAGTCCGTCTCGCTGAAGACGCTGATCTTTGCGGGTGCCAAGGAAGTGCCGGTCATCGACGCCTACGAGACCAGCTATTCCATTCCCGGCTTCGACCGGATGATTGACTGGGGCTGGTTCTATTTCCTCACCAAGCCGATGTTCAAGCTGATGGACTTCTTCTTCCGTCATGTCGGCAATTTCGGTGTGGCGATCCTGCTGACGACCATTGTGGTGAAGGCGCTGTTCTTCCCGCTGGCCAGCAAGCAATATGCCTCCATGGCCAATATGAAGCGCATCCAGCCGAAGCTGGAAGAGCTGAAGGCCAAGCATGGCGACGACCGCATGGCCATGCAGCAGGCGATGATGGAGCTTTACAAGACCGAAAAGATCAATCCGGTTGCCGGTTGCTGGCCGCTGGTGTTGCAGATCCCGGTCTTCTTCTCGCTCTACAAGGTGATCTACATCACCATCGAAATGCGCCATGCACCGTTCTTCGGCTGGATCAGGGACCTGTCCGCGCCGGATCCGACCAGCATCGTCAATCTGTTCGGCCTCTTGCCCTTCGATGCCCCGACCTTCCTGCATCTCGGCATCTGGCCGATCATCATGGGCTTCACCATGTTCCTGCAGATGCGCATGAACCCGACGCCGCCGGACCCGACCCAGGCCATGCTGTTCAACTGGATGCCGCTGGTCTTCACCTTCATGCTCGGCTCTTTCCCGTCCGGTCTGGTGATCTACTGGGCCTGGAACAACACGCTGTCGGTGATCCAGCAATCGGTGATCATGAAGCGCCACGGCGTAAAGATCGAACTCTTCGACAATCTGAGGAAGGTTTTCCGACGAAAATCGGTGGAAACCAAGTAAACTGATCGGTGCCGGTCTGGTAGCAGACCGGCACTTGCTTTTGATCCCTTCTTTCAATCTGGCAGGACCCATGACCGAGACGAAGACCCCAACCGATCAGCCGCTGTTCGGCAGGCCCTGGATCTTCATCCGTGGTGTGCCGTCCATGAAATTCCTGCCGCCGGAAGGGCCGCTGGAAGTGGCGTTTGCGGGCCGGTCCAATGTCGGCAAATCCTCGCTGATCAATGCGCTGGTGGGGCAGAAGGGGCTGGCGCGCACCTCTAATACGCCGGGCCGGACGCAGGAGTTGAACTATTTCGTGCCCGAGGGCTTCAGCGGCGAAGGCACTGACCTCCCTCCCATGGCGCTGGTCGACATGCCCGGCTATGGCTATGCGCAGGCGCCGAAGGAGCAGGTGGATGCCTGGACCAAGCTGGTCTTTGACTATCTGCGCGGCCGTTCCACACTGAAGCGCGTCTATGTGCTGATCGACAGCCGCCATGGCATCAAGAAGAATGACGAGGATGTGCTGACGCTGCTCGACAAGGCCGCCGTATCCTATCAGGTGGTGCTGACCAAGCAGGACAAGATCAAGGAAGCAGGCGTGCCGCGTCTGATTTCAGAAACGCTGGAAAAGATCCGCAAGCGTCCCGCCGCCTATCCGGTGGTTTTGAGCACCTCCTCCGAGAAATCGAAAGGCCTTGATGAATTGCGGGCCGCGATTGCCGAGACGGTGGGTTTCAGTTCCTTCGGCCCTTGAGCCTGAACGCATCAGTAAAGACCAAGCGGAAAATACTGCCGCGCAAGCGCATCAAGCGTGCCGTCTCGGGAAAGCGAGGCAAGCGCGTGATCGAAGGCGGCGGCCAGGAAGCCGTCTTCCTTGCGCACCATCAGGCTCATGCCTTCGCCAAGGAAGTGTTGCGAGAGATAGGGGCCGCCCAGGAAACCGCAGCACGCACCCGAGGCCGGGCTTGCCAGCCAGAAGGACAATTGCAGCCCATCGCCGAACACTGCGCTGACCTTGCCGGTTTTCAATGCCTCCAGCAGGGCAGGGCGGTCGGGAAAGGCCTGCGGCGTCAAGTCGGGAAAGAAGGCCTTCAGCATCTGCTCATGGGCGGAACCGGCCAGGACGCCGACGGCCTTGCCCTTCAACGTCTCCGGTGAGGTGGCGGATGCCAGGGTTTTGCCCACGGCAAACCGCGCGGGCAGCAGCAGATAGGGCCGGGAAAAAGCGAAATCCTGCCGCAGTGTGCGCGTGACCGCATTGCCGGCGAGGGCGGCATCGCCATGCTTGCTCAACAGGGAAATTTCGATATCCCCGAAGGGAACGGCCTGGATCTCGCATTTGGCGGCAACGCCCAGTTCCACGCAGATGGCGCGGATCAGTTCGATGTTGAAGCCGGTCAGGTGGCCGGTCTGGTCCATGAAGCTGAAGGGCGGGAAATCATTGGTTGTCAGGAAGCGCAGCCGCAGCAGATCGGAAAGATCCGGCTTCGGCAGGCGCTCCTTGGCATCGAACAGCACGGGAAAGGCTGCCTGCCCTTCCGCCGCCCGCGATGGCGGTGCCGTGAGAAGCAAAAGAAACAAGAGAGCGAGGCCCCTTTTCAGGCCCTGGCTCCACCATGTTGACGTTCGTCTCACCCGCATGCCTGCCGCCCCTGTCGGGTCACACGGCGCCCAGACACCAGGCGAGGATGGACTTCTGCGCATGCAGGCGGTTTTCTGCCTCGTCGAAGACGACGGATTGCGGTCCGTCGATCACCTCGTCCGTCACTTCTTCGCCGCGATGGGCAGGCAGGCAGTGCAGGAAGAGCGCCTCGGGCTTTGCCTGCTGCATCAGCGCGGAATTGACCTGATAGGGCTGGAAGATGTTATGGCCGCGCGCCTTGTGCTCCATGTTCATCGAAACCCAGGTATCCGTCACCACGGCATCGGCGCCCTTCACGGCGCGCTCGGCGTCGTGACACAGCATGATGTCGCCGCCATTGTCGCGGGCCCAGTTGAGGATACGGTCATCCGGTTCCGATCCCATCGGCACGGCCATGGTCATGCGGTAGCCGAAGCGGGCGGACCCTTCCACGAAGGAATGCAGCACATTGTTGCCGTCGCCGGTCCAGGCCAGCGTCTTGCCCTTCACCGGTCCGCGATGCTCCTCGATGGTCATGATATCCGCCATGATCTGGCAGGGATGGGTCATATCCGTCAGGCCGTTGATCACCGGCACGGTGGCGTGTTCGGCCATTTCCAGCAGGCGGGTGTGATCGGTGGTGCGGATCATGATCGCATCGACATAGCGTGACAGCACGCGCGCCGTATCGCCAATGGCTTCGGCGCGGCCCAACTGCATTTCGGTGCCGGAGAGAAACAGCGTTTCCCCGCCCAACTGCCGCATGCCGACATCGAAGGAAACGCGCGTGCGGGTCGAGGGCTTTTCAAAGATCATCGCCAGCATCTTGCCAGCGAGCGGCTTGTCGGCGGTGCCGGCCTTGGTCTTTGCCTTGCGGTCCTTGGCGTCGGAGAGAATATGGTTCAGGTCCTCGGCGGTCATGGCCGAGAGGTCAATGAAATGCTTCAGGGATGTCATGATCTTACCTGTGTCTCAAGCGTGTGCGGCCTTGGCCGGGCTTTGGGCGGTCAACTGTTCGGCGGCCTGCTCGATGCGCCTCAGGCCCTCGCGGGCCTCATCGGCCGTCACCGTCAAAGGCGGCAGAAGGCGCAGCACGTTGTCGCCTGCCGGCACGGTCAGCAGATGCTCCTGACGCAGCGCCTGCAACAGCTCGCCGCTGGGCTGCACGGCCTTGATGCCGAGCATCAGGCCTTCGCCGCGAACATCGGCAATCACATCCGGGAAGCGGTCCTTCAGGGCGGCAAGACCCTGGCGGAAGATGAGGGACACATCCCGCACCTGCTCCAGGAAACCATCGGCGAGAACCACGTCCAGCACTGCGTTGCCCACCGCCATGGCCAGCGGATTGCCGCCATAGGTCGTGCCGTGAATGCCGGGCACCATGCCGGAGGCTGCCTCTTCCGTGGCAAGGCAGGCGCCGAAGGGGAAGCCGCCGCCGATACCCTTGGCAACCGCCATGATGTCGGGCGTCACGCCAGCCCATTCATGGGCAAAGAAGCGCCCCGTGCGGCCAACGCCGGACTGAACCTCGTCGAGGATCAGCAGCAGGCCCTTCTCGTCGCAGATCTTGCGCAATTCGCGCAGGAACTCGTTGGGCACGACACGGATGCCGCCTTCACCCTGGATCGGCTCGATCAGCAGGGCCGCAGTCTTGTCGGTAATGGCAGCGTTCAGGGCGTCCAGGTCGCCGAAGGGCACCTGGTCGAAACCTTCCGCCTTGGGGCCGAAGCCTTCGAGATATTTCGCCTGACCGCCAGCCGCAATGGTGGCGATGGTGCGGCCGTGAAAGGCGCCCTCGAAGGTGATGATGTGGAAGCGCTCGGGCTGGCCCTTGGAGAAATGATAGCGCCGCGCGGTCTTGATGGCGCATTCCAGCGCTTCCGCACCGGAATTGGTGAAGAAGACCTTGTCGGCAAAGGTGGCTTCGGTCAGCCGGCGGGCAAGCCGCTCCTGATCGGGGATCTCATAAAGATTGGAGAGATGCCAGACCTTTTCGGCCTGGGACTTCAGCGTCTCCACCAGATGCGGATGGGAATGGCCGCAGGAGGTCACGGCAACGCCTGCGCCGAAATCCAGATACTTGTCACCGCCTTCGGTATAGAGCCAGACGCCCTCTCCTCGCTCGAAACGCAGCGGTGCACGTGCAAACGTGTTGAACAGCGGCGTTGAGCTCTCGGCCATGGCAGTCAAGTCCTTTTCATCTCCGGAAAAATCAAAAATGCCGCCTTTCGGCGGCGCTGGCACTATTCCGGCTTAGCGCTGCAATGTCAATAAACATCGCATTTTCCCTTGCTTTTCAGTGGTTGGTGAGACAAGCGCGCAAGAGGCGGTTATTTCACGCCGGAGTCATGTTCGAGAGCAAGTTGGGGAAAAGCGGCAAATTCGATTCGCCGTGATTCTTCCGACTCTTGTCACGGAGTCAGCGTGGCACTAGGTTAATGAGCAATTACTAGACTGCATGCGGCGGAACTAGTCACCAACAGTATGAGGCAGTTCAGGCTTCGGAACCTTCCGAGGCCGCGGTGACGGATTCTGCGTAAGCGCACGCAACAGGCGGAGATTGCGGCATGAACTGGACGGACGAGCGCGTCGAGAAGCTCAAGAAATTATGGTCGGAAGGCCTGAGTGCAAGCCAGATTGCGGCGCAGCTGGGCGGCGTCAGCCGCAACGCGGTGATCGGCAAGGTGCATCGCCTCTGCCTGCCGGGCCGCGCCAAGGCGGGCGGTACGGCCGCAGCACCGGCACGCACGCCAAAGCGCCAGCCCGCGCCTGCGGCGGCGCGCCCCGCCAATTATCCGGCACGCCCCACGGCCCCCCGCGCCATTGCCCGTCCCGCCGGCAATGTGGCGCTGAGCGAAGACGTCGATCTGGACGGTCTGGAGCAGGTCGCTCCCATGCCGGTGTCCAGCGCCGTGCTGCCGATTTCCAAGCGGCTTTCGCTCACGGATCTGACCGAGCGCACCTGCAAGTGGCCTGTCGGCGATCCGATGAAGGAAGATTTCCATTTCTGCGGCTGCGACAGCACCGAAGGCTCGCCCTATTGCGCCTATCACGCCAAGCTTGCCTATCAGCCGGTCAATGACCGCCGCCGCGCAGCCGCAGCTGCCGCCGCTGCCCGCTGAAGACAAGATCGTCAAAATGAAAAAGCGCGTTCGGCCTACCGAACGCGCTTTTGTTTTTACTGCATAATTTTCGCCTTAAATCGGAATCGATTTAAGGCGAAAATTATGCAGCAGATCTAAAGTATTACAGCGTCCTTTGTACGTTTTATCAAGCGCACAAAGGACGCTGTAATAATGCAAGGCAAACCCTCGGCTTATGCGAAGAGTCATTGAAAATGACTCTTCGTATTACGCTTCCATGGAATAGCCCGCGCCGCGCACGGTGCGGATCACATCCTGCTGGTTGCTGCCGTTCAGCGCCTTGCGCAGGCGGCCCACATGCACATCCACGGTGCGCTCATCCACATAGATGTCATGGCCCCAGACGCCATCGAGAAGCTGTGAGCGGGAAAACACCCGGCCGGGGGACGACATCAGGAATTCCAGCAGCCGGAATTCCGTTGGCCCCAGCCGCACTTCACGGGTCTTGCGATGTACGCGATGGGTCTCGCGGTCCAGCTCGATATCGCCGCAGCGCAGAACGCTGGAGAGAACCTCGGGCTTGGCCCGGCGCAGCATGGCCTTCACCCGCGCCATCAGTTCCGGCGTGGAAAAGGGCTTGACCACGTAATCGTCCGCGCCGGTGGAAAGGCCGCGCACCCGCTCGCTTTCCTCGCCGCGCGCCGTCAGCATGATGATCGGCAGGCGTTCGGTGTCTGGCCGCATGCGCAGGCGGCGGCACAGTTCGATGCCGGAGACGCCGGGCAGCATCCAGTCGAGGATGAGGAGATCGGGTACGCGCTCCTGCAGGCGGATCTCGGCTTCGTCGCCGCGCAGGATGGTTTCCACCTCATAGCCTTCCGTTTCCAGATTGTAGCGAAGAAGCACGCTCAGCGCTTCTTCATCTTCCACCACGGCAATTCTCGGCAGCATCGATGTGTCGTCCTCATACGTTCAGGCAAGCCGGGCATTAGAGCGCCGATCTGATTGAATCAGATCGGCGCTCTAACATTTTATTTTTGAAGCATAATCTTGTCGATCCTCGTTTCACTCCGGTCGGATTATGCTCTATTCCCGGCTTTGCAGAGGTTTCAGCCGGCCGCACCCACGGCGGTCGTCGTATCGTCCTTGGGGCGCTCGCCTTCCGGCTGGGCGCCCGTCGTCATGTAGTAGATGGTTTCGGCAATGTTGGTGGCGTGATCGCCGATGCGCTCGATGTTCTTGGCGCAGAACAGCAGATGCGTGCAGGTGGTGATATTGCGGGGATCTTCCATCATATAGGTCAGGAGTTCGCGGAAGAGCGAGGTGTAGATCGCATCGATCTCCTCGTCGCGGTCACGGATCGACTTGGCCTTTTCCGCCGAGCGGGTGGAATAGACGTCCAGCACTTCCTTGAGCTGGGTCAGCGCCAGTTCGGAGAGATGCTCGATGCCGCGCGCCAGCTTGCGCGGCACACCAGTGCCCTGCACGGCCATCACGCGCTTGGCGTTGTTCTTGCCGAGATCGCCGACGCGCTCCAGATCGGCTGCGATGCGCAGGGCGCCGATGATTTCGCGCAGGTCGGCTGCCATCGGCTGGCGCTTGGCGATGGTGACAATGGCTTTCTCGCCGACTTCACGCTCGGCGCTGTCCATGATCGCGTCATCGGAAATGACCTTCTGGGCGAGCGCTGCGTCGGAATTGACCAGGGCGCGGACGGATTCCGCGCACATCTGTTCGGCAAGCCCGCCCATTTCGGAGATGCGGCGCATCAGGAATTTCAGTTCTTCATCGAAAGCCGTGTAGATATGCGATGCCATGGGTGTTCCTCAAAGAGTGTATAACGCGGTTTCGATCAGCCGAACCGGCCCATGATGTAATCCTGGGTGCGCTGGTCATCCGGATTGGTGAACATCTTGTCGGTATCGTTTTCCTCCACCAGCTGCCCGAGATGGAACATGGCGGTGCGCTGCGAGACACGGGCGGCCTGCTGCATGGAGTGGGTGACGATGACGATGGTGAAATTGGCACGCAATTCGTGGATCAGTTCCTCCACCTTGGCGGTGGCGATGGGGTCGAGCGCCGAGCAGGGCTCGTCCATCAGGATCACCTCGGGGCTGACGGCAATGGCGCGGGCAATGCACAGGCGCTGTTGCTGGCCACCGGAAAGGCCGGTGCCCGGCTCGTGCAGGCGGTCCTTCACCTCGTTCCACAGACCGGCGCGCTGCAGGCTCTTTTCGACGATCTGGTCCATGTCGGCCTTGCTGCGGGCCAGCCCATGAATGCGCGGGCCGTAGGCGATGTTTTCATAGATCGACTTCGGGAAGGGGTTCGGCTTCTGGAACACCATGCCGACGCGGGCGCGCAGTTCCACCACGTCGATCGAAGGATCGTAGATATCCATCTCGTCCAGCGTGATCCGGCCGGTGACGCGGCAATTGTCGATCGTGTCGTTCATGCGGTTCAGCGTGCGCAGAAAGGTGGACTTGCCGCAGCCGGAAGGGCCGATCAGCGCCGTCACCGTGTTTTCCCGCACCGTCAGGTTGACGTCGAACAAAGCGCGCTTTTCGCCGTAATAGACGGATACGTCCTTGCCGACCATCTTGTAGTTCATTTCGGTCATCTTCTGATCCAGCGCCTTTTCAACTGCTGCTTCGGACATCATGTTCATGGCTTTCTCTCCCGGATTACCAGCGGCGCTCGAAGCGGCGGCGTAGCAGAATGGCTCCCACATTCATGACGAGCAGGAAGAGGAGCAGGATGATGATCGCACCCGAGGTGCGCTCTACGAAAGCCCGTTCGGCCTCGTTGGCCCACATGTAGATCTGTACCGGCAGCGCCGTGGAGGGATCAAGCGGCGTGCCGGGATAATCGGCCACGAAAGCCACCATGCCGATCAGAAGCAGCGGCGCGGTTTCACCCAGCGCATGCGCCAGCCCGATGATCGTGCCGGTGAGAATGCCCGGCATGGCCAGCGGCAGCACGTGATGGAAGACGGTCTGCATTTTCGACGCGCCAAGGCCGAGCGCCGCGGCGCGGATGGAGGGTGGCACGGCCTTCAGCGCCGCCCGGGTGGCGATGATGATGGTGGGTAGCGTCATCAGCGTCAGCACCAGACCGCCGACCAGCGAGGCCGAGCGCGGAAAGCCCGCGAAGTTTATGAAGACCGCCAGCCCCAGCAGGCCGAAGACGATGGAGGGAACGGCGGCGAGGTTGTTGATATTGACCTCGATCAGGTCCGTCAGCCGGTTCTTCGGCGCAAATTCTTCCAGATAGATCGAGGCGGCAACCCCGATGGGAAGCGAGAGCACCAGCACGATCAGCATCATATAGGCCGAGCCGATCAGCGCCACGCCGACGCCCGCCGCTTCCGGACGGCTGGAGGCGCCGTTGAAGAAGATGCCGGTGTTGAAGGCCTTGGTCAGCACGCCGTCGGCAGCCAGCTTCTTCATCCACTCCACCTGCTGGTCGGACACCTTGCGGTTGGCCTGATCCACCGTCAGGTCGATCTGACCCTTGTTGGCGGAATCGATATTGGCGCTGGCGAGAATGGAGACCGGCACGGTCTTGCCGACGATCGACGGATCGGCCTGCACCATCTGGCGAAGCTGGACGCGCACGCTGTCGGAAATCATCTCCGTCACGGCCTTCATGGCCGGGCGGTTGTTGGTTTCCAGGCCAAGATGCTTTGCCAGCGCATTGCGCGCCAGCAGCGGATAATTGGCGGCGATCAGCACATTCGGATTGCTGGCCCGCTGGTTGGTGGGGTCGATCACCTGCGCGCTGAACTCGATGGGCAGCGTGATGGTGGTCTGCACGAAGGCGGTATAGCCCTTGGAGATCACCGAGCCCAACAGCACGAAAAGGAAGATCAGGCCGAAGCTGATGGCCGCCACGCCATAGGCGCGGAAACGGCGTTCTGCGGCATAGCGGCGCTTGAGGCCGATGTCACGGCGCGCGGGCCGGGCGGTTGCGGCAAGGCCGCTCACGCCTTGGGAAACGATCTCACTCATTCATACTGCTCCCGGTATTTGCGCACGATGTAGAGTGCATAGATGTTGAGGCAGAGCGTGATGGCAAACAGCGTGATGCCGAGCGCAAAGGCGACCAGCGTCTGCGGCGAGGTGAATTCGAGGTCGCCGGTGAGCTGGTTGACGATTTTTACCGTCACCGTGGTCATCGGCTCGAAGGGATTGAGCTGAATGCGGGCGGCAACGCCTGCGGCCAGCACGACGATCATGGTTTCGCCAATGGCGCGCGATGCCGTCATCAGCAGCGCACCGACAATACCGGGCAGGGCGGCGGGCAGGATGACGCGCTTGACCGTTTCGGAGCGGGTGGCGCCAAGGCCGAGCGAGCCGTCCCGCAGCGCGCGCGGCACGGCGGTGATGATGTCATCCGAGAGCGACGAAACATAGGGGATCAGCATGATGCCCATGACGAAACCGGCGGTCAGCACGCTCTGGGCCTGGATGAAGCTTGTATAATCGCCCGTCGCCAGGCCGCTGATTTGGGCCGAGATGTCGCGCAGGAAGGGACCGACAGTGGTGAGTGCGAAGAAGCCGTAGACGATGGTCGGAATACCGGCCAGCACTTCCAGCAGTGGCTTGACTGTCGAGCGCAGCCGGGGCGAGGCATATTCGGCCATGTAAATGGCGGAAAACAGCCCGATCGGCACGGCAAACAGCATGGCGACGAAGCCGATGTAAAGCGTGCCGACCAAAAGCGGGATCAGGCCGAACTGGCCTTCCGCGCCGCCGGAACCGGCAGCGGCAAAGCGGGGGTCCCAGACCGTGCCGAAGAAAAATTCCCAGGCCGGAACGGCGCGGAAGAAATGCACGGCCTCCGTCAGCATCGACAGAATGATGCCGATGGTGGTGAGGATGGCAATGGAAGAGGAGACGACCAGCGCCCCCAGCATGACCTGCTCCACCCGGTTGCGGGCACGAAAGCGCGGCGCGATCTGGCGCAGAGACAGAACGAGGCCCAGAACCGCCAGGGCCACCGCCAGCGCGGTGAGCAGCATCTGGCTGGTAGCCTGAACGGCGCTCAGATGGGCGGCAGCCTTGACCATGAAGGCCTGCGGGTCGGAGGCGAGCGGCATGCCGCGCGCCGCCAGCAGAGCACGGGCCGTGGCGGGGTCGGCCTCCTCGACCGCCTGGCGTTCTGCCTCGTCAAGCCCTGCCATGCCGCGGGCAATGGAGGCAATGGTCCCATAGGTCAGGTTGCGACTGGCATCGGACTGGCTCTGCACCTCGGGCGGCAATTCGGCCCGGATGCGGCTTTCGATGACGGCAGGTGCGGCGGTCAGCCAGAGCCCCGTAACAATCAGCGCCGGCAAAATGGTGGCCACAGCGACGAAGCTGCCATGATAGCCATAGCGGGAATGCAGCGAGGATGCCTTGCCGCCCGCCAGAGTGGCGGCGCGCGAGGCACCCAGCAAATAGCCGATCAGCCCAAGGGCGATCACAATCAATAAAACCGTTGAGGTACTCATCCAATTCCCCGCCAAAACCGTCAGGAGCCATTCGATATGCCGGAAATGGCTGAACGGCCGGAAACCCCTGTCTTTGCGTCGCGTGCAGACACTCAGTGTCTGTCAGCTTCCGTCCGACGCTTGCAAAACTAAAAAAACCGGCGCGGGGTGGCCCGCGCCGGATGTCGTCTTACTTGCCGGCGGCAAATTTGCTGCGGAATTCTTCACGCTCCTTGTCCGGAGCGGGAACCAGGCCGTAATTAGCCAGCGGACCATCCGGGCCGATCATCTGCTCGGAGAGGAAGAAGTCCACATATTCCTTCATGCCCGGCACGGAGCCGAGATGCGCCTTCTTGACGTAGAAGAACAGCGGGCGCGAAACCGGATACTTGCCGGTGGCCACGGTTTCGACCGAAGGCTTGACGCCGGAAATGGTGGCAACCTTCAGCTTGTCGGCGTTGTTTTCGTAGAAAGAGAGGCCGAACACGCCTAGTGCGGTCTTGTTGGCGGCGATGCGGGCGAGCGTTTCGGTGTAATCGCCGTCGATGTCCACGGCCTTGCCATCCTTGCGCACGGCGATGCACTTCTTGGCGGCGGCCTTCTCGTCGCTGACGGCGGCCTTGATGGCGTCTACCGCCTTGGTGTCCTTGCAGCCCTGCTCGAGAACCTTGGTTTCGAACACTTCGCGGGTGCCGTGCTTTTCACCCGGAATGAAGGCCATGATTTCGGTATCCGGCAGGTCCTTGTTGACCTCGGACCACTTCTTGTAGGGGTTGGCGACCAGCTTGCCATCCACTACGACTTCAGCGGCGAGCGCCTTGTAGAGATCGGACGGAACCAGGGCCAGATCCTTGTTGGAGCTATCGACGGCGAAGACGATGCCGTCATAGCCGAACTTCACTTCCTGGACATCCGTCACACCGGCGGCCTGGCAGGCTTCGGCTTCGGACTTGTTGATCGGGCGCGAGGCATTGGCGATATCGATGGTGTCGGGGCCGACGCCCTTGCAGAATTCCTTGAGGCCAGCGCCCGTGCCGCCGGATTCGACCACCGGGGTCTTGAACTGGGTATAGGTTTCGCCAAAGGTTTCAGCGACGATCTTGGCATAGGGCAGCACGGTGGAAGAACCGGCGATCTGTACCTGATCGCGGGCAGCGGCGGCGCCAGCAAAGGCGACGGAGGCGACCAGGGCCGCTACGGACAGTTTCAGCATGGACATTCATCTCTCCCGAGAATTGAGCTTGCGTGGAATTGCAGTCCCGTCCGGTCTGCAATCGCCGGGCTCCGGCGGCCTCTTCTTAGCCCCTCACAGCTTCTGCTTTTATGTCGTTTGCATGAAACATTTATGACAGTTCAAAATATTGATTATAAAAGATTTTTATTGGATTTCATGTCATTGACCAGTGTTTTGTGTCAGAAACGCACGGTAAATTCCGTGCCCTGGCCAAGGTCCGAGCGGACGATGAGCCTGGCCCGGTGGCGGGTGAGGATATGTTTGACAATGGCAAGGCCAAGGCCCGTGCCTTTCTTGGAGCGGCTATCGGCGACGCTGACGCGGTAGAAGCGTTCTGTCAGCCGTGGGACATGCTCCGGCGCGATGCCCGGACCCTTGTCGATGACGGAGACCTCCGCACCATTGTCCAGCTTGCGCAGTGCCACGTCCACCACCTTGCCCTCCTGGCCGTATTTGCAGGCGTTTTCGATCAGGTTTTCGAAGACCTGGATGAGTTCATCGCGGTCGCCCACCACCTCCACGCCGTCATCCGGCAGGTGCAGGCGCACATCCACCTCCAGTTCCGCGGCAAGCGGTGCAAGCGAGTCGCGCACATGGGTCAGCACGGGGGCGAGTTCCACCGTTTGCGCCGGGGCCAGATGCGCCTTCAACTCCAGCCGGGAGAGGGAGAGAAGGTCATCCACCAGCCGGCTCATGCGGTTTGCCTGCTCCAGCATGATCTGCAGGAAGCGCTCCTGGGCTTTGGTGTCGTTGCGGGCCGGTCCCAGCAGCGTTTCGATGAAGCCGCGCAGCGAAGCCAGCGGCGTGCGCAATTCATGGCTGGCATTGGCCACGAAATCCGAGCGCATGCGGTCGATGCGCCGAAGCTCTGAAATATCCCGGAAGGTCATGACGTAAAGCGGCTTTGCCCTTTCCGGCAAGGCCAGCGGCGCGATACGCACCATGAAGACCCGCTCCGAGGGCAGGAATTCCGAATGTTCCACCTGGTTGGGCCTGCCGCTGCGCACCGTTTCGCGCATCATGTCGAGAATGCTCGGGGAGCGCCATTTTGCCGAAACATGCAGGCCCGCCTCCAGCATACCGAAATCCCGATTGGCGGCAACATTCTGGAACAGAACCGTTCCATCCGCATCCATCATCAAGGCAGGCAGGTCCAGCGCTTCGAAAACGGCGATGGCGCTGGCTTCACTGAGGCGCGGCGCCTCCTTCTGAGGCCCGGCCTCGGCTTTGGCGGCGGCCTGCTCGGCGCGCTGCTGCGAACTGCCGCGCAGGCAGAGAAACGCCATCGCGAGAAAAAAAGCGCCCACGGCAAACAGCCAATGCGCACCGGCCTCAACCGATGCGACGGACAGAAAGCCTGCCAGAAAGGCCAGATCGCGGCGTTCGCCAAGGCGCTGGCGCAGAACGGCCCAGGAGGGAAAAAACGGCGTCAAGGCAGGCCTCTCGGTATAACGGCATCGCGCAGAAATCGTGTTACACGTTTTCAGGAAATGCTCTAGTGGAATGAATTTGACATTTGATACCCATTTGCGGTGATCTCGAGGATCAAATGTCAAATTCGAAAATTCCACTAGGATCATAAGGTTGCTAGTGGTTTTCATGATTGTGACATTTGCTCTCGAGGGTGCTGCACAGGCTAGCAAATGTCACAATCAAACCACTAGCTCTTTTGCATGACAGGAATTTACAGGCTTTGCGGCGGTCAGGGGGAGCTTTTGGAACCCTGTCGCATTTAACTGACAGGTTTAGCTCGGGAGAAGCGCATGGATAGCATGAAGGGCAGCCGCACGGTCGAGCTTGAGATCGGCGGCAAGACGCGGCTTTTCGATATCGACGATCCGGTTTTGCCGGACTGGGTGGAGGAGGAGGCGCTGAAATCCGGCGGCCACCCCTACAAGGAAAAGCTGGATGAGGAGGATTATGCCAAGGAGTTGAAGAAACTGCAGATCGAACTGGTCAAGGTGCAGTTCTGGCTGCAGGCGACGAAACGCCGCGTCATGGCGCTGTTCGAAGGCCGCGATGCGGCGGGCAAGGGCGGCAGTATCAGCGCCATTCTTTCCTATATGAACCCGCGTTCGGCCCGCAGCGTGGCTCTCGGCAAGCCCACTGAGACCGAGCGCAGCCAATGGTATTTCCAGCGCTATGCCTCGCATTTCCCAAGCGGCGGCGAGTTCGTGCTCTTTGACCGCTCCTGGTATAACCGGGCCGTGGTGGAACCAGTCATGGGCTTTTGCACCAAGGATGAATACCGGCTGTTCATGGATCAAGTGCCGCATTTCGAGAAAATGATCGATCAGGACGGCATCCATTTCTTCAAATTCTGGCTGGATATCGGCCGCGAAATGCAGATCAAGCGCTTCCACGATCGCCGTCACGATCCGCTGAAGGTCTGGAAACTTTCGCCCATGGACATCGCGGCCCTGACCAAATGGGATGACTACACCGACAAGCGCGACCGGATGCTCGACAAGACCCATGGCAAGCACGCGCCATGGATGGTGGTGAAAGCCAACGACAAACGCCGCGCCCGCCTCAACACCATCCGCCATATGCTGCATCATCTGGATTATGACGGCAAGGACAAGAAGGTGCTCGGCGAGATCGACGACCGCATCATCGGCAAGGCGCCGGATATGATGTGAGGAAAGCTGGAGCGGGTGAAGGGAATCGAACCCTCGTATTCAGCTTGGGAAGCTGCTGCTCTACCATTGAGCTACACCCGCGACCGATGCCCGCACAGTTCCTACACTTGAGCGCCAATGTCAAGCCGCAGAAGCGCGCCATGTCTCCTTACGGCAGGCGGAAATGCTTGGACAATTTCAGGCCCTGCGCCTGGTAATTCGAGCCGACGCCGCTGCCGTAGAGCGCCTGGGGGCGCTCCGTCATCCGCTCATAGACCAGCCGTCCGATGATCTGCCCGTGCTCCAGAATATAGGGCACTTCATGGCTGCGCACCTCCAGCACGGCGCGGCTGCCGCTGCCACCGGCGGCGGCGTGGCCGAAGCCGGGGTCGAAGAAGCCTGCATAATGCACGCGAAACTCTCCCACCAGCGTATCATAGGGCGTCATTTCCGCCGCATAGAGCGGCGGCACATGCACGGCCTCGCGCGAGACGAGAATGTAGAATTCGTCCGGATCGAGGATGAGTTCGTTGCGGCCACGGCTGTAGAGCGGTTCCCAGAAATCCAGAAGGTCATGGGCGGCCTTGCGATCCACATCGATGACCGAGGTGTGATGCTTGCCGCGATAGCCGACCAATCCCTCCGGCCCGGTGCCCTTGAGGTCGATGGAGAGTGCGATGCCGCTGCCGGAAATATTCGGCGTTTCGCTGGCCACCAGCGTTTCGGCCTCGTGCAGGGCCAGCATTTCGGCGTCACTCAACAGCGCCTGGCCGTCGCGGAAGCGGATCTGTGACAGGCGCGAGCCGCGCCGCACGATGATCGGAAAGGTGCGCGGGCTGATTTCCAGGTAAAGCGGCCCCTTGTAGCCCGCCGGGATCTTGTCGAATTCCTGGGCGTAATCCACCATCACCCGGGTGAAGATGTCGAGGCGGCCCGTGGAGCTCTTCGGATTGGTGGAGGCCGAAAGGCCATCCGGCAGGTCCAGGCTTTCCATCAGCGGCACGATGTAGACGCAGCCGGTTTCCAGCACGGCGCCCTGGCTGAGGTCGATTTCGTGCAGCGTCAGCCGTTCCAGCTTGTCAGCTACGCGGCTGTTTTTGCCCGGCATGAAGCTGGCGCGCACGCGAAGCGCCTTGGAGCCAAGACGCAGGTCGAGGCTTGCCGGCTGGATCTGGTCATGATCCAGCATGGCCTCGGCCTTCAGCCGTTCCTGCCCGAAAAGTTCGCCGATTGCGCGATCTGCCAGAATGCCCGTCATGGGTGTTGCCGATCCTGTTTATAATCGCCGAACAAAATCAAAACCGGACAATTGACGCAAGGGCGTGATGGGCGTATGGCAAGTTATCCCGTGGTGATTTGGCCGGTCGGCTTGCAGCCACGTTAAACAACTGGCTAAATAGACCGGGTTTTCTCAAAACCGGTCCGTTTCGCGACCGGTTTTTGTTTGAGAAGGCTTGAGACACGATGAGCAAGACCTGGCGCCCGGCCACCAAGCTTGTACATGGCGGCACGCTGCGTTCGCCCTATGGCGAAACTTCCGAAGCAATTTTCCTGACGCAAGGGTTCGTTTACGACAGTTCCGAATCCGCCGAGGCGCGCTTCAAGGGCGAGACCGACGGCTATATCTATGCCCGTTACGGCAGCCCCACCAATGACATGTTCGAAAAGCGCATGTGCCTGCTGGAAGGCGCTGAAGATGCCCGCGCCATGGCCTCCGGCATGGCGGCGGTGGCCGCAGCCGTGCTGTGCCAGGTCAAGGCGGGCGATCATATCGTTGCGGCGCGTGCGCTCTTCGGTTCCTGCCGCTGGGTGGTGGAAACGCTGGCCCCGAAATATGGCGTGGAATGCACGCTGGTCGATGGCCGCGACCTGAAGAACTGGGAAGCGGCAATCCGCCCGAACACCAAGGTGTTCTTCCTGGAAAGCCCGACCAACCCGACGCTTGAAGTGGTGGACATTGCCGGTGTTGCCGCACTCGCCAATCAGGTGGGCGCCAAGGTCGTGGTCGATAACGTCTTCGCGACGCCGCTCTTCCAGAACCCGCTGTCGCTCGGGGCGCATGTCGTTGTCTATTCCGCCACCAAGCATATCGATGGCCAGGGCCGTTGCCTGGGCGGCATCGTGCTGTCGTCGAAGGAATGGATCGACGAGAACCTGCATGACTATTTCCGCCACACCGGCCCGGCCATGTCGCCTTTCAATGCCTGGACGCTGCTGAAGGGCGTGGAAACCTTGCCGCTGCGCGTGCGCCAGCAGACGGAAAATGCCGGTCGCATCGCCGATTTTCTGGCCGAACATCCGAAGGTGGGCAAGGTCATCTATCCGGGCCGCAAGGACCATCCGCAGGCCGATATCATCGCCAAGCAGATGAAGGGCGGTTCGACGCTGGTCTGCTTCGAGCTCAAGGGCGGCAAGCCGGCGGCCTTCGCCCTGCAGAATGCGCTGGAGATCATCCGCATCTCCAACAATCTCGGCGATGCCAAGAGCCTGATTACCCATCCGGCCACGACGACCCACAAGAACCTGGCCGAAGATGCCCGCCTCGAGGCTGGCATTACCGGCGGCACGCTGCGTCTTTCCTGCGGGATAGAGGATACCGACGATCTGCTGGAGGATCTGGATCAGGCGCTGAAGTCGGTCGCGTAATTCTGACAAGGCCCGCGATCATGGGATCGCGGGCCTTTTTCACATTTTGCCGTTCTCGGGATTATTTGCCCGCCGGAATGAGCGGCGGTCCAGCCGGGAAGTCGTCGGCGGAGATGAAGCCATCCTTGTTGGTGTCCAGCCGGTCGAACAGCTTGTCGAGACCGGCATCGGCTTCCGCCTTGCTGATCTGGCCGTTTTCATCGGTATCCAGCTGGCGGATCAGCCACATCGGACCCATCATCCCCATCATGCCGTGATGGGGGCCATGATGCGGGCCGGGACGGAAGTCGGCGCGATCGCCTTCCGGGCCAGGACGCTCTCTGCCGGGACCTTCTCTACCAGGACCTTCTCTCCCGGGACCCTTATGGTCCGCTCCCATCATCGGGCCGCAACCATCCATCGGTCCCATATCGTCATCCATGGGACCCATTGCTGCATCCGGGGCTGCATCCGGTCCGCCCTTCGGCGGGGGCGGTGGAGCCTTGCCATCTTCGGGCTTCGGCGGCACGGGCGGCGGCATATCGGCCTTCATCGCCTCCATACGGGCCTCATGGAACTTGCGCAATTCACCCGGCGTCAGCACGCCATCCTTGTTCTCGTCGATGGCGGCAAACAGCTTGTCCTCGGCGGCCTTTGCCTCTTCCTTGGAAATCTTGCCGTCCTTGTTCGTGTCAAACTGCTGCAGCGCATAGATGAACAGCGCGCCAGGGCCACGCATTATCATCGGGCGGGGGCCGCATGCAGCCGGGCCCGGCGGTTCCGGCGGGCGATCTTTCCCCTTACCTTCCTGCGCCATCGCGGCACCGAGGGAGGTGCTGACCAGCAGCACGGCCGCCAGGGCGGATATCGTCGTCTTCCGGGGTGTCATGGTGTCTCCTTCTGTGTCGTTTGACACTGGCAAACGTAGACGGAGACCGCGGCGTGCACCACTTAAGGTTCGGTAAGGTGCCATTACAATTTTGTAAGATAACTATTTTGCCTAAAGCACGTTGCGGCTTATCAGCCTCATGCAATGTGCTTTACATTCTTGTTTTAACGCATGTCGTTATCGCAAAACCGCTGCACACTTTTGCGCGACATGCTTTAGGGCGTGTGGACATTCATTTTGAGTTGATGAGTGCGGCACATAGATTGATTATAGCGGCATAGGATGTGTCTGTCTTGTCGGACCTCATGGCT
>NZ_JAUSWH010000003.1 GCF_030815125.1 Allorhizobium paknamense | reverse complement strand
CGGTTTCAAACGTTCCCACTGGTCATCTCGAAGAACCTCACCATCCATCGCCAACCTCCAAAAGTTAGCGTTGAATCTGATTTGCGCCTCAAAGGGAATCCCAAACCATTAATTTGTCACTACAGCCTAGGGTCTGTGGACATGTGCCCTTGATCGACACAGAAACGCCGCCGGTAGTCTCCGGCGGCGTCGTCCGTTTCGAGGTGTATGATACGAAGAGCCATTGAAAATGACTCTTCGTATTCCCCTTTCGAATATCTCAAGTCCCTAATACATTTGAGATATTCGAAATTCTTTCAAGGCGAGGATGCGTTAGCATCTTCGAGCCTTGGTATGAGAAGCTTACGCCGCGTGGCGCTGACCGTAATGGGCCGGTGCCGCCTGGGTGCGAAAGCGGCGGATCATCTCGGCGAGATTTTCCGTTTCCTGCGTCAGGCTTTGCGCCGCTGCCGTGGTTTCTTCCACCATCGCCGCATTCTGCTGCGTTACCTTGTCCATCTGGTCGGCGGCACCCGTCACTTCCCGCAGGCTGCCAGCCTGTTCGCGGGCGGAGTTGGCGATCTCGGTGATCGTCGAGCTCATCTCGACAACCTGATCGACAATCTCCTTCAGCGACGAACCGGAGGCGCTGACGAGGTTCACGCCCGTCTGCACCTGGCTGCTGGAGGTCGAGATCAGGTCCTTGATCTCCTTGGCCGCCTGCGCCGAGCGCTGGGCCAGTTCACGCACTTCCTGCGCAACCACCGCAAAGCCCTTGCCGGCTTCTCCGGCACGCGCGGCTTCGACACCGGCATTCAGCGCCAGAAGGTTGGTCTGGAAGGCGATCTCGTCGATGACGCCGATGATGTTGCCGATCTTTTCCGAAGACCCCTGGATGGCCGTCATCGCTTCGATGGCGCGCGAGACGATCTCTCCCCCCTTGGCGGCGTTATCACGGGCGGCAGTAACCGCATGCTGGGCGCGGCTTGCGCCTTCCGCCGTGCCGTTGACACCGCGAGACACGTCACCAAGAGCTGCAACCGTTTCCTCCAGAGACGCCGCCTGCTGTTCGGTGCGCCGTGCCAGATCGTTGGAGGCGACCGAGATTTCCTTCAGGCCCGAGCGGATCGTGCTGACTGCCGTCACCACAGACCCCATCGCCTCTTCAAGCGAGGCAACGGAGGTATTGAAGTTCTGGCGGATCGGCTCGAATTCCGGTGCGACACGGTCCTGCATACGGAAGGTCAGATCGCCTTCGGCCAGCGCCGTAAAGCCCTTCTGAACCTGGAGAACGAAGAGGCGCAAATCCTCGGCCTTGGCGTTGTCGAGCGCCGACTGGCGCTGACGTTCGCTTTCCACCGTTTCCCGCAGGCGGTCCTGTTCGGCCTGCACGGCCTGGCCATTGGCGAGATCATGGCGGAATTTTTCCAGCGCACCGGCCAGAAGGCCGAATTCGTCGCGGCTTTCAAGCCCGGCCACTGGTCTTGCATAATCACCGGCGGCCATGGCGCGCACGGCGTCCACCATATGGCCGAGCGGCTTGCGGACGATAATCGAGGAGACCGCATAGATCATGGTCAGCGCTATCACCAGCAGCACGAGGCCGCTGATGGCCGTGGAGGTCACTTCATGCACAACCGGCGTGGTGAAGGTGGCGGCGGGCACATCGAGAATGGCGGCCCAGGTGCGGTTCATGCCCGGCGCGGTGAAGGGATAGACGAGACGGGTCGCACCATCCGGCAGCCCCTCGATGACCCGCATCTTGCCATCGGCAAGGGCGGCCTTGACCTGATCGGCGCCGGTTTCGGCATAGGGCTTCAGCAGCGTATCCTTGCTCGGATGCACCAGCCACTTGGTGTTATCGGCCACCAGCATGACGCGGCCATCGCCGAAGGGGCGCATGGCGTTGAGCGTGGCGGAAAGGTCATCGAGCTTGATATCGACGCCAGCCAGACCGACAATCTTGCCGGAGGCGCGCACGGGGATGGAGACCGAGGTGATCAGCCGGCCGACCGTGGAAATGTAAGGCTCGGTAATCAGCCCGGCATTGCTCTGCAAGGGCGCGGCGTACCACTGCTCCTTGGGATTGATGATCCAGGTGGAGAAATCCAGCGCGCCGCTATCGGATTTGGTCCAGTAGGGCGTGAAGACGCCGTCCTTGTTCAGGCCCTCGGTGCCGGTGAGTGCCTTGTCCTCAGGGCCGCCGGGAACCTCGCACATCCATGCGCCGAACAGGTTTTTATACTGGCTGGGCACGCCCTTGATGAAGTTGACGATCTCCGCCCGCGAGCGGGCGCCGTTTTCAATATAGCTCGAAAGGCTGCCCGCCAAGGCCGTCCCGGCGGATACCGCCGTGGTCACCTCACCGGCGACATTGGCAGAGACGGAGGCCGCCTTTTCCGTGGCCAGTTGCAGGACCTCTTCCTGTACGCGCTGACTGGCCTGCCAGCCGGCAAAGGCCGAATAGGTGACAATCAGGCCCGCCATGGCGGCGCCTGCGGCAAGCACCAATTTACCCGATACTGTTCCAACCCCGAATTTCATCTGTTCAACCCCGGTTTGCTTTTCGGCAAAACGTGGCACGTCTTTCTCACTAAAGTCTAAATCGGGTTTTTGCACTTCCCAGCAGGGGTTTTTATAAATCACTGAAAAGAAAAGTATATTAACTTCCCCTTTTGGTTGAATTTCTACAGATAAAAAAATTTTCTTTTAGATATGAGTTGTCTTTCCACAATCTAAAATCCGAAGTTGTGGAAAACAAACGAAAACGCCGCCGGAAGTCTCCGGCGGCGTCATCCGTTTCGAGGTGTATGAGAAGATTACGCAGCGTGGCGCTGACCGTAATGGGCCGGGGCCGCCTGGGTGCGGAAGCGGCGGATCATCTCGGCGAGATTTTCCGTTTCCTGCGTCAGGCTTTGCGCCGCTGCCGTGGTTTCTTCCACCATCGCCGCATTCTGCTGCGTTACCTTGTCCATCTGGTCAGCAGCACCCGTCACTTCCCGCAGGCTGCCAGCCTGTTCGCGGGCGGAGTTGGCGATCTCGGTGATCGTCGAGCTCATTTCGACAACCTGATCGACAATCTCCTTCAGCGACGAACCGGAGGCGCTGACGAGGTTCACGCCCGTCTGCACCTGGCTGCTGGAGGTCGAGATCAGGTCCTTGATCTCCTTGGCCGCCTGCGCCGAGCGCTGGGCCAGTTCACGCACTTCCTGCGCAACCACCGCAAACCCCTTGCCGGCTTCTCCGGCACGCGCGGCTTCAACACCGGCATTCAGCGCCAGAAGGTTGGTCTGGAAGGCGATCTCGTCGATGACACCGATGATGTTGCCGATCTTTTCCGAAGACCCCTGGATGGCCGTCATCGCTTCGATGGCGCGCGAGACGATCTCTCCCCCCTTGGCGGCGTTGTCACGGGCGGCAGCAACCGCATGCTGGGCGCGGCTTGCGCCTTCCGCCGTGCCGTTGACACCGCGAGACACGTCACCAAGAGCTGCAACCGTTTCCTCCAGAGACGCCGCCTGCTGTTCGGTGCGCCGTGCCAGATCGTTGGAGGCGACCGAGATTTCCTTCAGGCCCGAGCGGATCGTGCTGACTGCCGTCACCACAGACCCCATCGCCTCTTCAAGCGAGGCGACGGACTTGTTGAAGTGATCGCGGATTTCGACATAGCGATTGTCCACCGCGCCGATGCGCACGGTCAGATCGCCCTGGGACAGGGCATCGAGGCCGATGGAGATCTGCTCGAAGGCATGCGCCATGCGCTGGGCGTCCTCCGCCTTTTCGCGGTCCTGGCGCAGACGCTCTTCTTCTGCGGCCAGACGCGCCCGTTCGGCTGCCAGTTCCGCAGCCACCTTGCCGCGACCGGTATCCTGGAACACCAGCAGCGAGCGGGCCATGGCGCCGAGTTCGTTGTTGAACTCGGTGCCGGTGATGACGAGATCGTTATTGCCCCGGGCCAGTTCGTTCATATTGGCGGCCATGCGGGTCACAGCGCGGGAAATCAGCAGGCCGATGACATAAGCAAGCGCCAGACCGAGCACGATCACCACAACGCTGAAGGACAGGGTGAACCGGTTGGTGCTGTCAGCGCTTGCAACCGCCTCATGGCTCTGGGCGTTCTGACGCTGGCTGATATCCTGCTGCAACTGGGCGAACTGCCGGGCGATCTGCGGACCGATGGTGCCGAGCTGGCTATCGATGAGCCCGTGGGTTTCCTTGACCACGGCCTGAAGATCGGCCAGACGGGCGCTGTAATTGCCCATGAGGCGGGCTGCCGCCTGGACACGGCCAAGCTGGAGCTTGTTGTCCTTCACCACCTCGGCCAGTTGCTTCTGTTCGGCCAGCGCCTGGGTGAGTAGAGCCTGCGCCTTGTCGTAATCGGCAATATTGTCGCCTTCCAGAAATTTGCCGGAATAAAGCATGGAGGTGGCCATGGTGGCCGCCACCTGCTGGCCCTGATGCAGCGCCTCGATATCGCCCTGACGCCAGGCGGAGCGCAGAACGTCTTCGATGGCGATATTGGTCCAGGGGCCGAACTCGAACACCTTGTCGGCGAGCTTCAGCTTGCGCTGCCACAGCACGACGACCTTGTCGAAGGTGGCCTCATAGGCCGAAACATCGCCGCGCACCTTGTCCAGCGCTGCCGCGATTTGCGGCGAGCCCTGGAAGGCGGCGGAATCACGCTTGAACTCCTCGATGGCCTTCTTGACGCCAGCGGCCTGCTCGGCCTTGTGCTCGGCGGTATAGCGGGCGGCGTTCAGCCGCAAGGCCGCGAGGTCGTCGTTCAGTTCGGCCACCAGACGTGCGCTTTCGGCGCTGCGGCCCTGCTCGTCAATGGCCTGCGACAATTGCCCGACGCCGCTGACGGCACCGAGGACCAGAAGGCCCATCAGCGCGATCAAGGCCAGGAAGCCTATAGAAATTTGGGTTCGAATACCGAGTCTGTTCCAGACTTGCATGATGATCTAGCTCCATCGGATCAGGCAGTAGATGGCCTGACGGTCAACCGGAAACGGGGATGCGCCGGATGGGCGACCACGCCGTTTCGGCGCTGTTGTTGCAGGAAGAGGGTTCCGCGGGGCGCTTGTTGAGCGCCCTCGGGGAGAGCGCATGCAGAGATCGCTCCGCAGATCCTTGATCGGGATCGGCTACTGGGTCTTGGCCACGAACTGATCGATATTGGCCGGTGTCACCAGCTTGAACGGCACCGTGATGCGCTGCGCCACCGTTTCGCCGGAGGCGAGCTTGATGGCGGCCTCGACGCTGGCCTTGCCCAGGCCCGCGGCATCCTGCAACACGGTCACATCCAGATCGCCGGCCATCATGGCCTTCTTGCCGTCCGCCGTGGCGTCGATACCGGCGACGACGACCTTCTTCATATCGACATTATGCCGCTTCAGGGCGGCGATGGCCCCGAGCGCCATGGAATCATTGTTGGCGATCACGCCATCGAACTGCACACCGGCCTTCAGCCACTCTTCCGTCTGCTGGTCGGCCAGATCCGTTTCCCAGTCGGCGGACTGGTGCTCCACCACCTCGATGCCGTTGCAGGGCGCTTCGGAAAAAATCTTTTCCACCACGGCAGTGCGCGTGCGTGCGGCTTCATGATAGAGCGGGCCGGTGAGGATCACCGCCTTGCCTTTGCCGTTCATCAGGCGGCAGACTTCCTTGCCCTGCAAGGTTCCGGCCTCCTGCTCCTGCGAAGCGACGAGCGTCTCCTTCGGCGGCAGATCCTCGACATTGCTGGGCGTATTGTTGACATAAACCACCGGCACATTGGCCGCTGTCGCCATTTTCGAAACTTCCGCGCCCATGTCGCTGTCGATCAACGCAAGAATGGCGGCATCCGGCTTGGCGGCGATGATGGCCTTGATCTGCTCCATCTGCTTGGCCGGATCGGCCTTGGCATCGGAGACGGTGAGTGTCTGGCCGGACTGCTTGGCGGCATCTTCCACCGCTTTCAGAAGGCCTGACTGAAACGTGTCGCTGGCATTGGCGATGGCGAAGGCGAGCGTCTTGCTCCAGGCCGGTGCAGCCGAAAGCGAGAGCATCACCGAAACTGCGATAAGCGAACGCATATCGATCCCCCGAATGATATGAAACTGGCTAACCTTCGGCGAAACAATTTAAGAATTGAATAAAGCGGTTGTAGCGCGCAGATATTTGCGAGGAGAGGCAAGCAACCCGCATGTTTGACAGAGTGTTCGCAGATAATGCCGCCACCAGCGGGCCGGAATTGTTTCAACAGCCGAGGAAGAACACGCCAGCAGCGCCTGGAGATACTATATTATAAATATCTAATTTTATTTTTACTTATATATAGGACAGGGCCCGGCGGGTAGGAAAACCCGCCCCTCCGGCCCCTTACAGCGCCGTGCGTTTTATCAAACGCACAAAGGACGCTGTAAGGCTTTATGTCTGCTGCATAATTTTCACCTTAAATCGATTAGGATTTAAGGAATTATGCAGTTTGCGAGAAGATCAAACGAACTGGCTGAGGCCCGGTACGGAGGCCACGACCTTATCCACCACCTCATCGCCTGCATGCTCACGGGCAACGGCCATGGTCTCGCGGGCAAGGCTGGTGATCTCACCCATGCCGAGGCCAAGGCTCATCAATTGTTGGCCAAGGCCCATGATGCCGCCGCCAATGGCGCTCATCAAACCGCCCAGCAGGCCGCCGCTCTTGCCTTCGCCATTGTAGCGGGCGACGAGTTCCGGTGCGCCGGGCATGGCTTCGATCATGCGCGCCACGGCGCCGTCATCGCCCTCGCGTTGCAGGAAGCCCAGCATCATGCCAAGGGCCTTTTCCGCGACATCCGGTGCGATGCCGACATTGTCCGCGATGCGGGTGACGATTTCACTCATGACTTTCCTCCGAGGATTGACGTTAACGTCAACGTAATGGATCGAGGCCGTTGACTCAAGGGGGTGGGTTTGCGCCCTCCCCCTTCTTTAACGGGACCTTATTCACTATTCTTTTTAGAGCATTTCCAGGAAAAGTGGAATCCGGTTTTCCGTCCGGAAATGCGTAAAAACAAAGAGTTATAGCGTTTCAGTGTTTCCATGAAACACTGAAACGCTATAGAGCATAATCCGACCGGAGTGAAACGAGGACGATCAAGCTTATGCTTCAAAAAGAAATTTTTAGAGCGCCGATCTGATTCAAGCAGATCGAAAAGCGCTCTAAAGACGATGACAATGACCGGAATGAAAATGGTTACAGATCAGGGAAGGAGCCCATGGCGATGACGGAGGACGGCAGCCTTTTTCTCGGCGCAAGCCGCAAGGCCGATGGCAGCTTCAACAAGGCGGAATTTCTGGCCCTGAAATTCGCCAACCGGCACGGGCTGGTCACCGGGGCCACCGGCACCGGCAAGACGGTAACGCTGCAGGTGCTGGCCGAGGGCTTTTCCGCGGCTGGCGTGCCGGTGTTCTGCGCCGATATCAAGGGTGATCTTTCCGGAATCGGCGCGCGTGGCGAGCCGCGGGATTTCCTGCTGAAGCGGGCCGAGGAGGTCGGGCTTGAGCCTTACGCGATGACGGAGTTTCCCGTGATCTTCTGGGATCTGTTCGGGGAAAAGGGCCATCGGGTGCGCACCACCGTGGCGGAGATGGGGCCGCTTTTGCTGGCGCGCCTTCTGGATGCGACAGAGGCGCAGGAAGGCGTGCTGAACATTGCCTTCAAGATTGCCGATGAGGGCGGGCTTGCGCTGCTCGATCTCAAGGATCTTCAGGCGCTGCTGACCTATATGGCCGAACAGGCAGGCGCCTTGTCCGCCGAATACGGGCTGATCTCCAAGGCGTCCGTCGGCTCCCTGCAACGGGCGCTTCTGCTGCTGGAGCGCCAGGGGGCCGAGCATTTCTTCGGCGAACCGGCGCTGGCAATCAGCGATATCATGCGCATCGACGCCGATGGCCGCGGCACGATTTCCGTGCTGGCCGCCGACCGGCTGATGATGAACCCGCGCCTTTACGCCACCTTCCTGCTGTGGCTGCTATCCGAGCTTTTCGAGGAATTGCCGGAAGTGGGCGATCTCGACAAGCCGAAGCTGGTGTTCTTTTTCGATGAAGCGCATCTTCTCTTCAAGGATGCGCCGAAAATCCTGATCGAGCGGGTGGAACAGGTGGTGCGGCTGATCCGGTCCAAGGGGGTGGGTGTGTATTTCGTGACCCAGAACCCGCTCGATGTGCCGGAAAGCGTGCTGGCGCAGCTTGGCAACCGGGTGCAGCATGCGCTGCGCGCCTATTCCCCGCGTGAGCAGAAGGCGGTGAAGACCGCTGCCGAGACCTTCCGCCCCAATCCCGATTTTTCCACGCAAGAGGCGATCACGGCGCTCGGCACCGGCGAGGCGCTGGTTTCGACGCTTTCCGGCAAGGGCGCGCCCTCCATGGTGGAGCGCACGCTGATCCGCCCGCCTTCGGCCCGCGTGGGGCCGCTCAGCGATGCCGAGCGGCAGAGCCATCTGACGACAGGCCCGCTCTCCGGCGTCTATGATGAGACGGTGGACCGGGAATCGGCCTATGAAATTCTCGCCCGCCGGGCCGGAAAGGCAGTGGCACCGCAACAGGCCCCCGCCTCTCAGCAGACCCCTGAAAGCGATAGTGCCGCCAGCCGCTGGAAACTGCCGGGCTTCGGGCATGAGGACGAGGCACCGGCGCGCGAGGAGAGCCGCGCCCCTGCCCGCTCCCGCCAGCGGGAAACCGTGGTGGAAGCCGCGATGAAAAGTGCCGCCCGCTCCTTGGCCAGTCAGGTGGCCAACCAGCTCGGCCGGGCTTTGGTCAGGGGAATTTTGGGCAGCTTGAAGCGGTAGGGCAGCACATAGAGCATAATCCGACCGGAGTGAAACGAGGACGGTCAAGATTATGCTTCAACAATAAACCGTTACAGCGCCGATCTGATCCAATCAGATCGGCGCTGTAATGGATCAAGCCGGGAAGGCTCGGATCTTCATGCTGCCTTGGAGTAGGACGAGCGGCGTTCCCGGATGGTGAAGCGGCTGACCAGTTGCATCAGGCGGTTGCTTTCATTGGCAAGCGAGGAACTGGCGACGCTGGTTTCCTCCACCATGGCGGAGTTCTGCTGGGTCACCTGGTCCATCTGGTTGACGGCAGTGTTGACCTCCGACAGGCCGGTGGACTGTTCACGCGACGAGGTGGTGATGGCATCCATCAGGTCGTTGATTGACTGGACGTGGCTTTCAATGACCTTGAGCGCCTCGCCGGTCTGGCGCACGGCCTGCACGCCGCTTTCGACTTCCTGGGTGGAGTTGCCGATCAACTGCTTGATTTCCTTGGCAGCCTTGGCGGAACGCTGCGCCAGTTCGCGCACTTCCGTGGCCACCACGGCAAAGCCGCGCCCGGCCTCACCGGCACGCGCTGCTTCGACACCGGCGTTCAGCGCCAGAAGGTTGGTCTGGAAGGCAATCTCGTCGATCACGCCGATGATGTTGGAGATCTGGTTGGACGAATTTTCGATACGCTGGATGGTTTCGATGGCGTGGCTGACCACTTCGCCGGAGCGCACCGCGCTCTGATTGGCCTCCCGAGCCACGGAGCGCGCCTCTTCCACCCGCTTGGCGGCATTGGAAACGTTGACGGTGATTTCATCGAGGGCGGCGGCGGTTTCCTCAAGGGAAGCAGCCTGCTGCTCGGTGCGGCGCGCCAGATCCTCGGCGCTGCGGCTGACTTCCCGCGAGCCGCTATCAATGGTGCCGGCTGAATCGGCGACCGAAGCGATCACATCGCCAAGCTGGGTGACGGCGCTGTTGAGATCAACCCGCAAGGCTTCGAATTCCTCCGAGAAGGGCTCCGTCAGTTCGAAAGAGAGATCGCCCGCCGCCAGACGCTTGAGAGCTGAGGCAAGACCGGCCGTGGCATCCTGCAGCTTCTTCTGCGCGGCAGCGTCTGCCTCGCGCTGGACGCGGATCTTCTCAGCCTCGGCCTCCTCCCGCTGGCGGGCGGCATCAGCTTCCAGTGCACGGTTGCGCAGAATGCCATCCTTGAACACCTGCAGGGCGGCGGCCATGGCGCCGAGCTCATCCTTGCGGCCATTGCCCGGCACAGAAACGGATGTATCGCCCTCGGCCAGACCATGCATGGCCCGGGTCATCGCCGAAATCGGCCGCACGATATGCAGGAAGCTGACAGCCATGGCCACCAGCGCCAGGATGATGGAGATACCGAGCGCAAAATAGGTCACCTGCTGGGTGAAGCCGATTGTGTCGATATTATCCTTGCCCTCCTGGGTGACATTGTCCTTGATATCATCAACAGCAGCCTGAATGGTGTCACCGGCCTTGTTATAGACCGTCAGGCCCTCGCCAATGAACAGGGCAAGCGCTTCTTCGCTGCGGCCAGCATTTTCAAGAGCGACAACCTTGGCCCAGAAGGCCATGCTGCTCTTCCAAAGATCGTCAAATTGGCGAAACAGGGCGCGGTCTTCCGCATCCACCAGAACGGTTTCGTAAAGCTTCTTGTCTTCCTCGACCTTGCGTACGGCCTCGTCATAGGCCTTGGCAAATTGTGCGCGCGTCTCTCCGGAAGATTGCAGCATATGGGCCTGGGCAATGCGCACATCCCCCAGATCAGCATTCATCTGGCCAAGCGTCGTCAGCGCCGTGACACGCACGGTCTGGATATTTTCCGTACCTTGGCGAATATCCGTCAGCGAATGGACACCATAAAGCCCTTGCCCTGCGGCGATCATCACCAGAAGGCAGAACAGGCCGCTGAGAACCGTACCAATCGACAGACGCATCATCATTCCTTCCTCGAACGGAATTACAAAGGCGGCTCATGCCTGCCACGCATTTTTGCGGTTTCGCAAAGGGCGATGTCGTCCATCATGGACAAGAATTGTTCCATTTATAATGGGCGGCAGGTTAATTATTGCTTATATACGGAACAATTGATTGCTCTTTAAATTCCGGGAGGTTCTTGGCGAGTGTGAAACAGGAGCACGATGGAAGTAAAAAAGGCCGGTGTGCGGACCGGCCTTTTTTGATGAATATCAAGTTCATATCCCAGCATATGTTCTGGGGCACGCTTCCCGGATCCGCAGGAACGGTGTCCGGAAACTGTCCTGATCACGCGAGCGTGACCGGCACTTCCGTCGCCGTGCGCATGGCGTGGCTATAGGGGCAGACGATATGGGCGGCCTGGACCAGCTTTTCGGCAACATCGCGATCAAGGCCCGGAAGCTCGGCGGTGACGCTGGCTTCGATGCCGAAACCGGTGCCGTCATCACGCGGGCCGATGCCAACCTTGACAGTGATCTTGGCATCATCCGGCACCTTGATTTTCTGCTGGCCGGCGGCGTAGCGCAGCGCGCCCAGGAAGCAGGCCGAATAGCCAGCAGCAAAAAGCTGCTCGGGATTGGTGCCGGTGGCGCCATTGCCGCCCAGTTCCTTTGGCACGGTCAGCGTCACGTCCAGAACGCCATTGTCGGATACGGCGCGGCCGTCGCGGCCGCCGCCGGTTGCCGAAGCGTGGGTGGTGTAGAGAATGGCCATGGTACTCTCCCTTTCGGTTGGCGGGCTTCGTGGGAGCCCTGTTATCAGCGGCCTGTCCGCTGCGGATGATTTTCTATATCGCAAAATTAAATAGCGCACAATATAATTTTGCAAATTGATTTTCGCGCCGATTTTTGCGAGAAAGCTGAACTATGACGGATGATCTTGAAGCCTATCTGACACTGGATCAGCAGCTGTGTTTTGCCCTTTACGGCGCAACGCTCGCGGTTACGCGCACCTACAAGCCTTTGCTGGAATCGCTGGGCCTGACCTATCCGCAATATCTGACGATGATGGCGCTGTGGGAGGAGGACGGCCAGGGGGTGAAAAGCCTGGGCGAGAAACTGGGCCTGGATAGCGGCACGCTCTCCCCTCTTCTCAAGCGGCTGGAACAGAGCGGCTTCATTACCCGCAGGCGCGATGCCAGCGATGAGCGGCAGGTGACGATTTCGCTGACGGAGAAAGGTGCCGATCTGAAGGTCAGGGCCGTGGACGTCATGGCGTCGATCGGCGACGCCATGGGCTGCAGCCTGGAGGAGATGGCCAGCCTGCGCGAGGCGCTGCATGGCCTGCGCGACCGATTGAACGCCGCGCAGGACCATTCATCGTAGTTACTGCAAGACGACGATTTTCGCCTTGTTCGGCACGCGGTCGTAAAGATCGATGATGTCCTGATTCATCAACCGCACGCAGCCGGAAGAGACGGCCTTGCCGATGGAGTTCCATTCCGGCGAGCCGTGCAGGCGGTAGAGCGTGTCCTGGCCGTTCTGGAAGATATAGAGGGCGCGCGCGCCAAGCGGGTTCATCAGGCCAGGCGCCATGCCGCCATTGGCAGCGGAATATTGCGCAAGCTGTGGCTGGCGGGCCACCATTTCATCCGGCGGGGTCCATTTCGGCCATTTCTGACGCCATTGGATGACGCCTTCGCCCGACCAGGCAAAGCCTTCGCGGCCAATGCCCACGCCATAGCGCATGGCGGTGCCGCCGGGCTCTACGAGATAGAGGAAGCGGTTGGGCGTATCCACCACGATGGTGCCCGCCGGATAGCCGGTCGGGTCCTGCACGCGCTGACGATAATAGCGCGGCGGAATCTGGCGGTAGGGAATGGCGGGAATGACGAAACCGCCATCCTGCATTTCGCCATACATCACATCCAGTTCCGGATTGGAAGGCGCAAGCGGCGCGCTGGGGCTGACCATGCCGCCGAGGCTGGCGCCCTGATAGGGCGGCGGCGAATAGGTGGAGGCACAACTGGACAGAAGGGCGGCTGCACCAAGGCCGGAAAAGGACAGAAAGGCGCGGCGGGAAAGATCGATTGACGTCATATAAGCACAGGGTTCCTGCTGATCAGCGTGCAACAAACGGGCCGGACGCCGATTTGTTCCGCAACGCAGTATGGGTGGGAACAAAAGCGAAAGCCACCTTTGCCCCCTTCAACGCGGTTTCACTTTTATGCGACGAAGCATGGCGAAAATGCGCAGAAAATGTGACCGCCATGCCATGACCTTGCCCCTGTGGGAAAGATGTCACAGACTAAGCATTTCCAAGGAAAGTGGATACCGGTTTCCTGTCCGGAAATGCGATAGAACAAACACGCATTTCCAAGGAAAGTGGGCACCGGTTTCCTGTTCGGAAATGCGAAAACGTTAGAGGACCACGATCTCGGCGCGCTCGCTGACGCGATTGTAGAGATCGATCACATCCTGGTTGAACATGCGCACGCAGCCGGACGAAACCGCCTTGCCCACGGATTGCCAATCCGGCGTGCCGTGGATGCGGTAGAGCGTATCCTTGCCGTTCTGGAAGATATAAAGCGCGCGCGCGCCGAGCGGATTGTTGAGGCCGGGCTCCAGCCCGCCTTCTGCCGCCGCGAAATGCCTGAGATCCGGCTGGCGGCCCACCATGTCGTCGCTGGGTGTCCAGCGCGGCCATTTGCGCTTGAACTGGATGGTGCCGCGGCCCTGCCAGGCAAAGCCCTGCTTGCCAAGCCCGACGCCATAGCGCATGGCGCGGCCATTGCCTTCGATCAGATAGAGATAATGCGCCTTGGTATCCACCACGATGGTGCCAGGCCGCTCGCTGGTGGGATAATCCACCTCCTGCCGCAGGAAGCGGCGGTCGATCCGGTCCATCGGCAGGGCATTGATGGTGTGGCCATCATCCCGCATCTGCTCGTAGAGCGCCTTTTGCGGCGGCACGGAGAAGGCAGACGTGGTCATGGGATCCGTGCCTGGCACGCCATAGGACTGCACGCGGGAGGTGGTGAAGAGGTTCTTGAACTTGTCGCCAATGCTGGGCTCAGGCGGCGGCGCGGTCTTCAGCCCCCAGACGGGCGTGACCTCGGAGGCAAAGACATCCGGGTTCATGCGGCTGGTATCCGTGACGAACAGGCAGCCGCCGAGCAGCGAGAGCGACAGCCCCGTGGCCGCCAGCATAAGCGGGCGAACGAAACGCCGTGAAAAGGAAGTAGGCACCATGCGCAAACCTGCGAGTCTTGTCTCCAGATGGTGGCAAACTGGCAGGCGCGGCTGGTGCGAGGCTGGTGCGCGGGGGGCATGCAGTCATCAAAACTTCATTTGAACAGCACTGGCAGCGCAGCGGCGACATGCTACTTTTGATCAGGGGGCAGCGATGGAGGAAATGTAAGATGGCCTTGCAGCTTTACCGTTATGTGCCCGGAACCCTGGTGATCATCGGCAAACAGCCGGATGGGGATTCGGTGCGGTTCAGGCCCGACGATGCCGACAGTCTCAGCGATATTTACCGCGCGCATTTGCTGCGGCCCGCGAAAGATGGAACGCATCAATTGCGGCTGGAAGGCATCGACGCGCCGGAGACCCATTACGGCGGCAAGGCACAACCGCTGGGCAAGACGGTGCGGGACTATTTCCTGCGCGATGAACTTGGCTTTTCCTCGGTGACCTGGCAGGGCGAAAGCGTGGCGAGCGCCGAGCCCGAGACCTTGCGCGGCGCCATTCTCACCGCCTCCGCCGACGTGCATGGGCGGCCAATTTCCTATCTCCTTCCCGAGCAAAACCCGTTTGGCGGCGCGGACACGGGCGCGATTTCTCAAGAGGTGCTGAAGGCCTCGTTCAATTTCCAGCTTCTGGCCGGCGGCCATGTCTATCCCCTGCTCTACAGTTCCGCCCCTGTCGAGCAACGGCAATGGCTGACGGCATCGGCTCAGGAAGCGCGCAGCGCGGAGCTTGGTATCTGGGCGGTGGACAGCACACCGCGCTTTGCACTCGACACGCTGGCGGATGTGGGCTGGGCCAGCCGCAGCGACGTGGATGCCAGCGAAGAAAGCGGCAAGGGCCAGGCGCGGCTGATCTTCCCGAAGATCTTTCGCCGCGCGGTGGACTTTCTCGCCTCCGGCGAGGCCGATCTTGTCACCTGGCTCACGCAGAATGGCGGGGAGAACGATCTTGTCATCGTCGGCAACCGGCTGGAAGTGCCGCTCTCCCAGTTGATTCACAGGGAGAACGATCGCTACCGGCTGGAGATCGATGTGACGGAGGCGGTGTTTGTCGAGAAATAATCGTGAGGGGCAATTGCTCTTCAACGGTCGCATGCCTAAATCCAGCGCGTTCTTCAAAATTGTGGAAAGGCATGTTTCGTGCTTCTTGAGAAATTGAACTGGCGCTACGCCACCAAGAAAATGGACCCGGCCAAGTCTGTGCCGGAAGACAAGGTGGAGCGCATTGTCGAGGCCGCGCGGCTTGCCCCCACCTCCAGCGGCCTACAGCCGTTTCAGGTGCTGGTGGTGACCAACAAGGAGATCCGCGAGAAGATCCGTCCGGTCGCCTGGGATCAGGCGCAGATCACCGATTGCTCGCATCTCCTCGTCTTCGCCGCCTGGGATAACTACACGGTCGAGCGCATCAACATGATGTTCGACCTCGTCAATGACGAGCGCGGCTTCAAGAACGAAGGCTGGGAAGCCTATCGCCAGAAGCTGCTGGCCGCCTATCCGAACCGTCCGGCGGAGCAGAACTTCGAACACGCCGCCCGCCAGAGCTATATCGCGCTTGGCCTTGCCTGCGCCGCCGCAGCCTTCGAAGGTGTGGACGCGACGCCAATGGAAGGCTTCGACCCGGCAGCCGTCGACGAAATCCTCGGGCTGCGTGAAAAGGGCCTGCGCTCCGTCACCATCCTGCCGCTCGGCTACCGCGCCGCGGAAGGCGACTGGCTGGTGAACCTCAAGAAGGTTCGCCGCTCGCGCGACAACTTTGTTATCGATGTGAAGTAAGTCTAAAGCATTTCCAGGAAAAATGTCATCGCGGATTTCCTGGAAATGCTCTAAAGCACGTTTCGGCTTATCAGCCTCATGCAACGTGCTTTACGTTCTTGTTTTTACGCATTT
Organism: Allorhizobium paknamense; assembly: GCF_030815125.1. Lineage (GTDB taxonomy): Bacteria > Pseudomonadota > Alphaproteobacteria > Rhizobiales > Rhizobiaceae > Allorhizobium > Allorhizobium paknamense. The sequence goes on along the minus strand of NZ_JAUSWH010000003.1, from coordinate 368,694 downwards.
CCGGACGGAAAACCGGATTCCACTTTTCCTGGAAATGCTTTAATGAGCGGCGAATCCGGCGACCAGGACAAGACACAGCGCTGAAAGATATTTAAAAAGCTTACTATCGGCCCCAGCACTTTTCAAAAAGAATTCGCGCGTCAGGCCGGATGTCAGCACTGTCAGCAGATCGAAGACAAAAGCGATCACCACAAAAATCACAGCCAGACGCGAGGCCTGAAGGAAGTAACCTTCTTCAGGATGAATGAAAGCAGGCAAAAAGGCCGCGAAGAACAAGGTAACTTTGGGATTCAACAGAGAAACAATCACACCCTGGACAAAATATTGTTTCTTCGGGATGTCCGACTGCTGATTTCCGCCGCCGGAACGAAGCGTCTTCCAAGCGAGATAGAGCAGATAGGCTGCTCCGATATACTTGATGATGTAAAGCGAAGCTGGAAAGGCGGCGAACAGAAGCGACAGGCCAAAAGCAGACGCCAGCGCATTGCCAAGCGCGCCAACAGCAATGCCCGACGCCGAAAGAACCCCCGCCCCAAAGCCACCCTCGACCGTGCGCGACAGAATATAGATGACCGCAGGCCCTGGTATGGCAACGATAGCAAGACAAGCAAGAACATAAATCCAGAGATCTGCCATTTTATAATTTCCCCTACACCAAAAATCAGTATTTTAAGCATAAAATTTCAATTATTATTTTAAAACATGAATTATAATAAAAAAATAAATAAATTTTCACCCAATATTCTATGCAAATTCCGCTATTATTTCTTTGATGATAGCCCTAAACACTTACATCTTAAAATTGGCGCACGCAACCGAAGATACATGCCGAAATCTCCTGGATGCACAGAAGAATTGAGCCGTTCGCGGATTGTGTCGCTCTTCCCGATTCTTTGATGGGGAACCCATTTAAGTTGAAAACCATATCCAGCAACTTTTGAGAGCGTACCGGAAGCGCTGCAACGCGCCCATACCAAGAGTCATTGAGATGACCCTTCGTATTTCATTTCGAATATCTTAAGCCTTTGATGCATTCGAGATCTTTTCACTGCGAGGATGCGTCAGCATCTTCGAGGCTTGGTGCAGAGCGTGCCCGTGGAATCCCTGTTCACCGGACACGCTCTAAGTTTTTGTTTTTACGCATTTCCTGACGGAAAACCGCGACTACACTGTTCCTGGAAATGCTCTAGATGGCAAAGTCCCGCTCGTGGAAACGCAATTCGCTCAGACGTTTGAAATCCTGGGTGACGTTAATCTTTTTCAGCCAGCGGTCGGAACCATCATATCGGGCCTGAAAGGAGCGACGTCCATGGACAGCACGATGGTTATCGACAATTAACAAATCGCCCTGATCGATTACCACGTCGCGCTGGCTCCGCTCGATACGCTCCACGAGACGTTGATATGCTGCTACAGATTTGTCTTGTGAATCAATAGGCTTCATGAATTGCGGATCAATGCGTATGTAGGGTTCCTTCAAATTCCCGAAAAGAACACTTTCAGCCGAGGGGTCGCTTAACATTGCCTGCATTTTCGCATGAGCAATTCGTCCGGCTTCCGTTGCCGCATGTGCAAGATGGCTCGCATGATCGGGATCAGGAATGAATACAAAGTTCTTGCTGAACAAGGCCTCCATGTCTTCCTTTTCCGTTTCGGGCGGAAGGCAAGCCACTGTCGTTGCCGCTTTTTGAGGATTGCGCATGCCAAACAACAGGATAAAGTCAGGTCGATATTCGGAAAATGCATCTTCCGTATGCCAAACCAGTTCCTCTTTGCTGCCAGAGCCCAACTGTGAAAACTCAGCCATTTTCATGGGAACAATATTCTGCGTAAGATGCCCCCCTTGCTGACTCGCGAACGAAAAGGGCGTCCCGAGACGACTGGCAATCAATGCAAGATAAATGTCCTCCCGCATGATGGGCCGGTTGGGATCAGGACGCGTTGTAAGAGGCGTTGAACCGATAACGGCGTCGTCGACCGGGAAGCCCGATATCTGTATCGCTGGCCCTAGAACTTCGGCTCGATAGTCGGCCAGCAAACGACGAATGGAAAGAGGCAACTCCTCACAGGCACGCCGAACGATTCGATGAAGTTCATTTTCATCGCGGACGGTTTTTTGGATCGAAGCGATGAGTTCCTCTATTGCCTCACGCTCATCGGCGTTCAGATCATAAATCTGATGCATAAAACCACCCTCACTTCATGCCTGGAATAATACGATTGGGACCGTGATCGTGCGGCTGCACGAAATCGAGAACGGTTCGCGAGCCGGAAATGAACCGAAGAAGCCGCTCAAACCCAATGCCGAATCCTGCTGTTTGAATTTTTCGGTTCCGTTTCCATTCTGCATGACCATGGGTGAGCGTGTTTTCCGGCTCTCCCAGATTGCTCAGCGACTGCGCCAGGATGGCTTCCCCGGTTTTGGGGCGAATACCTCCGGTTGCCAGTTCGCCATAGCCAAACGGCAGCATGAGATCATACGTATCGTAATTGCCTTCGGAATTTTCATGATACACAGCATCGCGGACGCCCTTCGGATAGTTATGTATCCAGAAGGGACGGTCGAATTTCTTGCTCAACCCCTGATCTTCTTCAAAAGTGAGATCTGTCTCACGGCCTTTTTCAGCACCGACAAGCTCCAACGCCTCGGCAAAGGTGATACGTGGAAAGTCACCCTTACAAATAGCAGCGATGTGATTCGGCGCATCAACTGTATTAATGTCGATTAAATCATTCGCCTTGGAAGACAAATAGGTTGCTATTCCAACCAATATATCCTCTCCAGCCCTCATCACCTCTTCCATTGACTCGGTCTTCAATTCAACTTCGATTTGAAAGAACGTATTGAGATGCTTCCGTGAAGAAGCCTCGCCCTTCTGAAGAAGACGTACGCACGGCGCGAGACAATAAACTTTTCCAAGAAATTCCGTCGCCTGCTGCTTCTCAAAGTTATGACTAACAGGAAGGTAGTAGGATTCCTTCCCCGTAACTGTTACTTGCCTTTCAATATTGCCGGTATCAATCCTTTTGACATCCGGGCGCAGACGATCGCCAATAACCGCATAGGAGTGGAACGCTCCTGGTTCCAGCTCACTGGACAGGATGGCTGGCACGATTTCATGAAATCCATGATCGTCCATGACCGTGCGAACAGCAGACAGTGTAACCGCTGTCCAGCCATAGGTTTGAGCATTTGAAAAGCTTCTCTTCTGATCAATCAATTTTATGTCTCCCTCAAAACGCTGAGGCTCGCCTCTTAGTGTCGGCTCTCAATTTTTACAACTTTTAATATTTATAAAAATTTAAAACTATCATAGGCTGTTTTTATGCCACCAAAATATGGTCGCCCGCGCTCCTTTTGCGGAACATCCGCAAACCCGGAGCTCAGTCGAAGAAAAATGTGCAACGGCTTTACGGTCAGACCTCTTTAAAAACAAAGAGTAAAGACATCTCGCGGTTCATTAGCCGCACGCAAAATGCTGTAATCCTATTATACCAAGGCTCGAAGATGCTCACGCATTCTCGCCTTGAAGGCATTTCGAATATCTCAATTGCGTCAGAGGCTTGAGATATTCGAAAAAGGAATAAGAAGAGTCATTTTCAATGATTCTTCTTATTCCGCTGTCAGGATCGACAATCCGCCAACGCCGTGACCGGGGCATTGACGATCAGCAGGCCGAAGGAGGGATAGAGCGGGGTCAGCACCGCCGTCACATCCGGAGCAACCACCCAGACCTGACGATCCTTGCTGCTGCAGGCTGCGTGGCGGGCGCCGAAGGCGGCTTCCAGCGCTTCATCGGTTTTGCTGAAACCCTTCAGGTCGTTATCGCCGGTGTTTAGAAACAGCCTGGACGGTTTGCCGAACATCGGCACGCCGCAGAGACGCAGGCTGGCGGAGAGCATGCCGATACCGCCCAGTTTTTCCGGCATCATGATGTCCAGCACCGCCGAACATTGATCGACATCCTGCCTGTTTGGCTCGCCATAGGGCTTCAGCCATTCGGCCATGGCCCTGGCGTCCGCCCAGGGCGGCGGTTCGGTTTTGATGCGTTGAAACAGCGCCGTCAGCGCCGCCTTGTCCACCAGCGCATTGGGGGGCGCGGCGTTGACCGTGCAATTGGCATCGGGAGGGTTGGAGGCCAGCAGGGTCAACTGCGCGATGGCCTCGCTCTCATAGACCTCCAGCCGCCACGAAAGCGAACGCATGGACGGCAAGGCCCAATTGGCACGATTGTCGTCGCTACAGGCGGGATCGGCGGGGCCGAAGCGCTGGACGAGCTGCTGCCTGAGTGCGTCGGCTTCCGCGCGGTTGTGCAGTCTGACCTCGATCAGCGTGCCATGGACATCCCCATGGATCATCGGCAGCACATAGACCAGCCCCGGAACATTGCCGGTGAGCTGATGCAGGGTTGAGGTTTCCTCCGGCGGGGAAACGAGCCCAGCGAAATGGGCCATCAAAACAGCCTCATCCCCCAGCGACTTTTCCGTATCGCCAAGCTTTTCGATGATTCTGGCGCCGTCCTGAGCGGAGAGAAAGCCGGGGTCAGGCGGCTGCTGAGCCCATGCCGCCGCAAAACCCGACAGGAGCAGGAATAACCATGCGGCAAGCCAGGCAATCAGGCGTGATGATGGAGCCATGCGAACTTTCGGCGAAAACCCTTATCTGTCCAAGTTAACACGGCCCCGTTATCGCGGCAAATCACTCTGCCAGCACCGCCTCCGGTTTAGTGCCGCGCGCCGTCGGCAATTGCACATTTTTCACGCAGCAGGCGGCGATGAAGCCGCAGGCGATCATCAGCGACATGGAGATGAAGACCGGGCCGAAGGCGTGGGCGTAGGTTTCGGCCACCAATGCCCGGGTTTGCGGGGAAAGCGCCGCCATGGCCGTGGGGGTAAGCTCCTCAATATTGCCGATGCCGGGAATGGCGGCGGCGCCATGGTTCATGAAAGCGCCGAGCACCGCGCCATAGATGGAGATGGCGATGGAAGCGCCACCCATGCGCGTCAATGTCACCGTTCCTGTGGCGGCCCCGACATCGCGCGGATTGGCGGCATTCTGCACGCCGATCACCGGCACCTGCTGGCCGATGCCGACGCTGATGCCATGCGCCAGCATGAGGAAGGTGATGAAGACAAGCGGCGTGCCGACAGGCAACTGGCTGAAGATGGCGAAGGCGATGCAGCTGCCCGCGCCGCTGATCATGCCGAAAATCTTGTAACGACCGGAACGGGCAATCAGCCGGCCGCTGGTGAGCGAGCCGATGGCAATGCCGCCGGTGGTGGCAATGAACAGCAGGCCCGCGCCCGTCGGTGAAAGGCCGGTGGTGGTTTGCAGGTAAAGCGCCACATAATTCACCGAGCCGATGCCGACGGCGCCGCTGGCGAGCGACACGATCAGCAGCAGCGGAATGGTGGGATTGGCAAACAGCCCGAGCGGCACCACCGGTTCGGCCACACGGCCTTCCACCTTGACCCAGAGAAAAGCGGCAAGCGCGCCGAAGGCGATGACGGCCAGGCTTTCCGGGGCAACCAGCGAGCCGAAGATCTGGGCGCTGTCAGCCCAGAAGACGAGGCTGGTGACCGCCATGGCCAGCAGTGCGGCACCGGCATAATCGATCTTCGGGCGGCGATGCGGCTTGCGATAAGGCAGAAACAGCGCGAGACCCGTGAGCACGATGATGCCGATCGGCAGGTTGACGAGAAAGATCGAGCGCCAGCCGAAGGCTTCGCTGAGGGTGCCGCCGAGAATGGGGCCGACCGCGCCGGAGGCCATCAGCACCAGGCTGGAATAGCTTTGATAGCGGGCGCGCACGCGCGGCTCGAACAGATCGGCATTGACGGAAAAGATCGACACCATGATGCCGCCGCCGCCCAGCCCCTGCAGCACGCGGGCGGCAATCAGCGTATTCATGGACACCGCCAGCCCGCAGACGAGCGAGCCGACGGTGAAGATGAAGATCGCCGCCATCATCACATATTTACGACCGAACAGATCGCCCAGCTTGCCGTAAAGCGGCATGACGGCGCTGGTGGCCAGAAGATAGGCCGAACCCACCCAGCCGAAGCGTTCCAGCTGGCCGAACTCGCCGACGATGGTGGGAAGGGCTGTGGAGACGATCTGGTTATCCAGCGTGGCCATGAACAGCGCCGCCATCAGGAAGCTGAACAGCACCATGCGCAGGCGCGGATCCGGCACCAGCGACTGGAAGCCGTCAGACGGGGGAGGATTGATGCCAGCAGCGGAGGCTGACCGGGGGGCGGGAGCTTGATCCATGAAATATCGCTTTATTCGGGTTGCGCTGAGGATGACGCGCCAGCAATTCAATGTCAACAGCACATATTTGCGAAAGTCATGCATTTTCATCAGGGCAAAGCTGTGCTAGAGACAAAGCATGACCCAACAGAACATGCAGAAGAGCTTTTCGCCCTTAACGCAGGCGGCTGAGACAGCGGATGCGCCGCAATCGCCTGATCGCGTAGAATTGATCGGCCGCATCGCCAGCGATATGGCGCGGCTTCGCCAGATGATGGGGCGGCGCTTCGTCTCGCGCATTGCGCTTGGTCGCCTTCAAGAGGGTCATGGGCTTGAGCTTTCGCATTTCGACGTGGTCACCTTCGTCGCGCGCCATCAGCGGGCAGCGCCCGTGACGGTAGGCATGATCGGCGAACAGATGCGCATCGACCCCTCCCGTGCCAGCCGGGTGGTGAGCGAACTGGTGAAGCGCGGCATTCTGCGCCGCGAGGCCTGCCAGGAAGATGCCCGCCGCACCATCGTGCGGCTGAGTGCCGAAGGACAGTCCCTTGCCGACTATTTCACATCGGTTCGCCAGGAAATTGTCATGCGGATACTGGAGGATTGGGAGGAGGCTGATCTTCAGCTCTTCGAACCCTTGTTCGACCGTTTTGTTGCCGGCCTTGAAAGCCGCATGACCACTTTGGCAGACGCGGAAACGGGTATGAAGGAATAAGGGCGGCCCCTCCGACAAACCCAGGTTCATCGGACAGACCGCCCTTTGATTTCACGCAATGTTCGAGGCAAGCCGCTAACACTTTTGCGCGACATGCCATCTTCCATCGCATGTCGCTATCGCAAAACCGCTAACACTTTTGCGCGACATGCTTGAGGTACAGCCCCCTTCACGCCATGCTCAGAAGCGGGCATCGATATCGACGATGTCGATCAGCTTGTGATTGACGAATTCCTTCAACCCCAGCCCCAGCAGTTCGCGGCCATAGCCGGAACGGCGAATGCCGCCGAAGGGCAGGTCCGCCTCCACCTTGGTGGGATGGTTGACGAAGACCATGCCGGTGGAAATGCGCTTTGCGACCTCCGCCCCGTGGCGCGGATTGCCGGTGAAGACGGAGCCGCCAAGGCCGAAGGGTGAGTCATTGGCGATGCGGATGGCATCTTCCTCGTCACGGGCGCGAAACAGCATGGAGACGGGGCCAAAGAATTCCCAGTAGCGGGCCGGATTGTCGTCTGCCAGTTCCGTCAGGATGGTGGGCTGAACGAAAGCGCCGCGATTGGGCACGGGCGGCCCCACTTCTTCGGCATGGGCGCCCAGCGCCACCGCCTCGCGGATCTTGTCGCGAATGTCATCGGCGGCCTTTTGGGAGGAAAGCGGCGCAAGCGTGGTGGCGGCGTCGAAGGGATCACCGGCGACCAGCGCCGCCACGCCATGCCGATAGCGGTTCAGGAATTCGTCATAGACCTCATCCACGATAATCATGCGCTTGGACGACACGCAGACCTGACCGCCATTCCAGTGCCGTCCGAACACCGCCCACTTCACCGTTTTCGCCAGATCGGCATCGGCCAGCACGATGAAAGCATCGGAGCCGCCCAGTTCCATGGTGGATTTCTTCAGCGCCCTGCCCGCCTGAGCGGCCACCACGGCACCGGCATCCTCCGAGCCGGTGAGCGCCACGCCATGCACGCGCGGATCATTGATGATCATTTCCACCTGCGCCCGCGTGGCATAGAGATTGGTGAAAGCACCGTCCGGCAAGCCGGCCTGTCGCATCAGCCTTTCAAAATTCGCCGCGCATTGCGGCACATTGCTGGCATGTTTCAAAAGCAGCGTATTGCCCGCCGAAAGCTGCGGGGCCAGAATTCGGGCAATCTGATAATAGGGAAAATTCCAGGGCTCGATGGCCAGCAGCACGCCCAGCGGCTCAGCCACCAGCACGGCCTCGCCCTCGGCCGGGTCCGCCACCGGCAGCCTTTCCGGTTGCAGCAGTTTTTCAGCATATTTCACGTAGTATTCGAGGATTTTTGCCGAGAGCTCCACCTCGGCCCGCGCTTCCGAAATCAGCTTGCCCATTTCCAGCGTCAACAGCCGGGCATGGTCATCGGCATTCTGCCGCAACAGATTGGCTGCCTTTTGCAGCACCGCTGCCCGCTCCGCAAAGGAGGTTTCCCGCCAGAACAGAAAGGCCCCATGGGCCGCCGTGATGGCATCCTTCACCTCGGCATCGGTCGCCTCGGGAAAATTCGCCAGAACTTCATTCGTATAGGGATTGATCGTCGCATAGGTCACAACACACTTCCTTCTGAATGGTTGGAGCAACTCGTCCAAGCCGCCTTATCCCCCTTGCGAGACCGATCTTAGGCCCCCTTGCCGCATCCACACTTGATCCAGATCAGGCTGGAAAACCGGTTCCCACTTTTCTCGGGACAATGCTTCTCCCAAACGCACTTCCAGACGGAAAACCGGTTCCCACTTTTCTCGGGACAATGCTTTTCCCGACGCATTTCCGGACGGAAAACCGGTTCCCACTTTTCTCAGGACAATGCTTTTCCCGACGCATTTCCGGACGGAAAACCGGTTCCCACTTTTCCTGGAAATGCTTATGCTCCCCCAGATTGCGTCTCGAAAAAATCTACCGGGGAATTTCATGGGTCTTTATACACGGCAGCTTATTGCCTCCTTCGCCGCCCTTTCTGTTCTTGCCGTCTCTCCCGCCTCCTTGTTTGCCGCCGTGCCCGCGCCGGTGGAAGGCAAGAACGGCATGGTGGTCACAGCCCAGCATCTGGCGACCGATGTGGGCGTGGAAGTTCTGAAAGCCGGTGGCAATGCCGTGGATGCGGCGGTGGCCGTGGCCTATACGCTGGCCGTGACCTACCCCACCGCCGGCAATATCGGCGGCGGCGGCTTCATGACGCTCCGGATGGCGGATGGCCGGACGGATTTTCTGGATTTTCGTGAGAAAGCCCCCCTTGCGGCCACCAAGACCATGTATCTCGATGACAAGGGCGAGATCGTGCCGCGCGCCAGCCTGGATGGCTATCTGGCTGTCGGAACGCCCGGCACGGTGAAGGGTCTGGAACTGGCGCGGGAAAAATACGGCAGCAAGGACCGCGCCACGCTGATGGCCCCGGCGATTGCCCTTGCCCGTGACGGCTTTACCCTGACTCAAGGCGATGCTTCCATCCTTGCGGGCGGCGCCAAACGGCTGGCGAAGGATCCGGAAGCGGCAAAAATCTTCCTGAAGAGTGACGGCACCCCCTATGGCGAAGGCGAGGTGCTGAAGCAGCCGGATCTGGCACGCGTGCTGGGCGAGATTTCCGCCAAGGGGCCGGATGCCTTCTACAAGGGCTTTGCGGCAGACTCCATCGTCAAGGCAAGCGAAGCGGGCAAGGGCATTCTGACCAAGGCTGATTTCGAGCAATATAAGGTGCGCGAATTCAAGCCGGTGGAGTGCGATTATCGCGGCTACCACATCATCTCCTCGCCACCGCCGTCTTCCGGCGGGGTGATCATCTGCGAAATCCTCAATATTCTCGAGGCCTATCCACTCGCAAGCCAGGGCTATGGCGCTGCCTCCACCGTGAGCCAGATGGCGGAAGCGATGCGCTATGCCTATGTGGACCGCAATGCCGCGCTGGGCGACCCGGATTTCGTGAAGAACCCGCTGCCGAAAATGCTGGACAAGGCCTATGCCGCCGAAATCCGCCAGAAGATAGATCCGGGCAAAGCCGGTAAATCCGCCGACCTCAAGCCCTTTGGCGGCAAGGAGAGCACCGAGACCACGCATTTTTCCATTCTCGACGGCAAGGGCAATGCGGTTTCGGTCACCTATACGTTGAACGGCTCCTTCGGCGCTGGCGTGGTGGCGCCCGGCACCGGCATTCTCCTGAACAACGAGATGGATGATTTCACCTCCAAGCCCGGCGTGCCCAATCTTTACGGGCTGGTGCAGGGCGAGGCCAATGCCATTGCTCCGCAGAAGACGCCGCTCTCCTCGATGAGCCCGACCATCATCACCCGTGACGGCAAGCCCTTCATGGTGATTGGCAGCCCCGGCGGGTCGCGCATCATCACCATCACGCTGGAAGCGATCCTGAATGTGGTGGATTTCGGCATGGATATTTCCATGGCCGTCAACGCGCCGCGCATTCACCACCAGTGGCAGCCTGACAAGATTTTCTATGAGCCCTACGCGCTTTCGCCCGATACGATCAAACTCCTGCAATCCATGGGCTATACGCTGGATGGCGGCAATGATGGCCCGGTCTGGGGCCAGGCTGCCGGCATTCTGGTGGGCGGCAAGAGCCTTGCCGAGATCGACAAGGCGGGAGCAAAGGCGACAGGCATGTTCGGCGCCATCGATGCCCGCGCCGTAGCAGGCTCCGCCAAGGGTTATTGATTGAAAATTAACGATCTTTTCCTGAAGCAGGCTCGGCGAACACCTGTTCGAAGAACCTGCTTCAGGAGTTTGTTTTACGCTCTTTTCATTTGAACAGAGCGCCGATAAGCTTCGATAAAAATCATTTCAAGGGAGTGTCCCCATGTTGAAGGTCTATGGCTGCTACAAGTCCCGCGCCACCCGCGTGCTCTGGCTGACGGAAGAGCTGGAACTGGCATTCGACCATGTGCCGGTTCTTCAGGCCAACAAGCTCCAGGATCCGAAGGCCGAGGGCGCGCCGATCAATACGCAATCGCCGGAGTTTCTGGCAGTCGCCCCCTTTGGCGGCATTCCGGTGATCGAGGATGACGGGCTGGTGCTGTTTGAATCGCTGGCCATCACGCTTTACCTCGCCAAGCAGTACAGCAATGGCAATCTGGGTCCGCAGGACCTGGAGGAAGACGGCCAGATGATGCAATGGGCGCTGTTTGCCGCCACCGAGATCGAAGCCAATGCGCTGAAGATTTCCAAGATCACCGCCGATGGCCGCCTGGACAGCGATGCCGGCAAGGCGGAAGCCGAAGTGGCCGCACGGCTCTTGAAGCGGCCCTTCGCAGCCCTTGAAAAACATCTTCTCAACCGCCTTTACATGGTGGGCGACCGCTTTACCGTGGCCGACATCAACACGGCGGAAATCGTGCGCTATGCCCAGGCCTACAAGCCGCTGATGGAGGCTTTCCCCGCTATTGCCGCCTGGCTGGAACGCTGCCAGAGCCGCCCCGCCTTCCAGGCGATGTGGGAAAAGCGGGCCGCAGAATGACAAGCCCCGTGAGCGCGGCACAGCCGGTGTTTCGGCTGGCGCCGCTTTCCCGGCACGACCGGTTTCGCGTCGAGCATCTGCAACTGCCGCCGCAGCAGCAGATGTTTGCCGGAACCATCGAGGCCGCCTTTGCCTCCGATGAGGCGGATGTGGATTTCCATATGGGGCTTGCCGGTGACGAGCCGGTCTGCTTTTTCAAGATCGACCGCGGCTATGCGGAAAGGCTGGCGGATTTCGATCTGGCGACGGCTGGCTTCGTGCCCGGCGATCTGGGCTTGAGAGCCATGATCGTCGGCAGCCAGTATCAGGGCAAGGGCTATGGCAAGGCGGCCATGGCGGCCCTGCCCGATCATCTGCGGCAGCATTATCCGGCCCACAATGCCTTTCTCACCGTCAACCTGAGAAATCCGGTGGCCATCGGCGTCTACAAAAAGGGCGGCTGGGAAGACACCGGCCAGCATTATCTCGGCGGCAAGGTCGGGCCGCAGCACCTGTTCCGGCTCAGGCTGCGGTAATGCGGTGGCTGCGGAGCGACCGGCACGGCGATCTTCCGCTCATTCTGGAGGCGTTGCGGCGGGACAGGCTTCGCAATGTCTCGGTGCTGAAATATCTCTTGGCCTTTCCGCAGAACAGCCTTGCCCTCCAGGTTCAGACGGCAGGGCGCGTCGCGACCGCCCTGCTTCTCGAACAGCGAGTGGTGGATTATGACCGGCAAGCCTATCCGACTGCCGAAACCATCATCTTCCTGCAAAGCGGCGATGCCGAACTGACCCGGCATTTGATGACGGCATTTCCGCAAGATCGGATCATCGTCTTCAAGCTGATGAGTACCGTGGACGAAGCAGTCCTTGCTGCCGGTTTTCCGCTGGAACGGCAGCGCGGCTATATGACCTATACCACCAGCAAGGCCCCCGACCTCCCCTCCTCTGCCCGGCTGGAAACAGCAGCAGACGGGCTGCCTTTCGACCTCTTTGCCGCCCAGGGCCACGCAGCGGGCTGGGTCCGCTGCATGGTGGAGACGGGCCGCGCCTTTGCCAGCGTTTACCGGGCAGCGGATGCACCGCTTGCCACCTGCCTTGCCTTTGAACTGGACGAGGGTTTGTGGGAAATCGGCGCGCTTTATACCGTACCGGACGCACGGGGCCGAGGGCTGGGGCGGCAGGTGGTGACCACCGCCCTTCGCACCATTCTCGAGGCAGGCCACATTCCTCGCTACCATGTGGAAGACAGCAACATGGCCTCGATGACTTTGGCGCAAGGTCTCGGGCTCAGCCGCGCTCAGGTGCTGACGCATTTTCTGAGCGTGCCGGGACGAGCACATCCGGTGACGACAGCCTCACCGGCTTCTCTTTGACATTTTGTTTTTAAGCACAAGATCTCACACCACGCCGGGCACATCCTGCAGCCTGTACCAGACGGGAATGCCGCGCTCGGTGGCGATTTTTACGTCATTGTCCGCCCCTTTCGAGGCACCGGGCAAGCGCAGTACGCCTTCGCACAGTTGCAGAAGGCGGTGCGCCGTGGGGTGGAAGATTTCCTCATACAAGGCGTCACCAATCTCCCTCCCGCCTGCAGCATGCCAGACCGGAAGGGCCACCCATTCACCAATCATCGGAATGTGCCCGGCCTTGAACAGCGCATGCGAGGGTGCCTCCAGCACTTTCAGGTTTGCCGCCATTTTTTCCGGATCGTCCCCTGTGCCCGAACGATAGGGACCGGCAATCAAGATCAACATGTCTTTCTCCTTTGCAGACTTGCACGAACACGCATGAATCCGCACGATTCTGCTTGAATGTCGAATCTTTTTTTGCGATGTTGTAGATAATATAAATTTTTGTGCGATTTCATGCATGCTGACCAGTCAACGCAAAGCCTTGATTCTCGACCGTCTCCGGCAGACGGGGCGCGCCGTCGCCAAGGAGATCGCGATGGAACTCGCACTATCGGAGGATACGATCCGCCGTGACATGCGGGATATGGCGGCAGCGGGGCTTTTGCAGCGGGTGCATGGCGGTGCGCTGCCACTTTCGCCTGAACTGCCGGATTTTACCGCCCGCAAAAGCCGGGCGACGGCGGAAAAGCAGGCTCTGGCCGCACAGGCCGTAACCCTGGTGGAAGCCGGGCAAACGCTGTTTCTGGATGGCGGCACCACCAATGCCGAGATTGCCCGCCGCCTGCCTGCCGGGACTGGGCTGACGGTCATCACCCACAGCCCCACCATTGCCTGCGAACTGGAAAATCGCCGGGATATCGACGTCATCCTGCTCGGCGGCAGGCTCTACCGTCATTCCATGGTCGCGATGGGCACGGAAACGGCCGCCGCCATCGGCAGGCTGCGGCCCGATCTTTTCTTTCTCGGGGCCACGGCACTGCACCCCCAGGCTGGCGCCAGTACCGGCGATCATGAAGAGGCGGCCATCAAGCGGATGATCGCCTCGGTCTCCCGCCGCACCTGCCTGTGTGTGACGGCAGAGAAGCTTGATCGGGTTTCACCGCACATCATTTTGCCGGTTGACGCGATTGCCCTGGCAATTCTTCCAGAAGACATCGGGGAAGCACGGCGAAAGCCCTATGAAGCCGCTGGCCTTATTGCATAATTCCTTAAATCGGAATCGATTTAAGGTGAAAATTATGCAGCAGATATAAAGCGCTACAGCGAACCTTTGTGCGCCATATATGGCGCACGGCGCTGTAGTCTGATGGCCGCGCAGTAGCGCAGCCACAATCCCACCCGTGAACGACAGTTAAATGCGGTCTTCAGACTGCGTTCTGCTGCGGCTTTGTACAAGGGAGGCGTTCAACCGCGGTTCCATCCGCCAAGGAGACGCCCCATGATCCGCACTTCTCTTATTGCCGCAACCCTTGCCGCTCTGGCTGGTTTCGCTTCCGTCGTTCCGGCCAGCGCCAATGATGTGAATATCGAGCAATATGGCTGGTCCAACCGTGCCGGTGGCGCGCAGAACGGATATTATAATCGCATCCGCAGCTATCAGGATGGCGATTATAATGGTCTGGCCGTTCACCAGCGCGGCAATCGCAACCTCTCGGCCATTGGCCAGCGCGGCTACAATCATTATGGCGCCACCTACCAGACCGGCAACGGCAATGTCGCGGGCGTCGGCCAGTTCGGCTCCAACCACACCACGATCCTGACCCAGGACGGCAATGGCAACATTACCGCCGGTGTGCAGGTGGGCAATGGCTGCGCCGCCAAGGTGCGCCAGGGCGGCAATGGCAATGTCGCGGCCTTCGTGCAGGCCTGTGATTAATACGAAGAGTCATTGAAAATGACTTTTCGTATTCCCCTTTCGAATATCTCAAGCCCCTGATGCATTTGAGATATTCGAAATTCTTTCAAGGCGAGGATGCATGAGCATCTTCGAGCCTTGGTATAATAAAGGAAAGTCCCGAAGGGAGATCCGCCATGCATCTTCTTCGCACTCTGTCTGTTTTTGCGAAAAACCGGCTGCCGCTTCTGCCGGACATGCGGCCGCGCCATCTTCTTGCTGCGGGGCTCGCGCTTGTCATTCCCGCCTCCGCCATTGCGGGGGCGATCATCACCGACCGGGGCGGCACATCCGGGCCGCTCCGGTGTGAAATCCGCGCCACGCCGCAAGGTGGCGGCATCGCCATCGAGGCCCGCGCCCGGGCAGACCTGCCCACCAGCGGCACCTATGCGCTGAAGGTGGAAGGCTCGGGCGCAGGCTCGGGCTCAGGCAGCACCCGGATCAACCAGGGCGGGGCGTTCATCGTCACGCCCGGCATTCCGGCCAGGCTTGGCAGCGTCACGCTCGCGGCCAATGGCGCCCGCTACGATATCTCGCTCGACCTCAGCACCGATGGCGGCACCGTGCGCTGCCAGCGAACGGTCGGGGACGATGGATAAAGCATTTCCAGCAAAAGTGGGAACCGGTTTTGCGTGCGGAAATGCGTAAAAACAAAAGCATTTCCAGCAAAAGTGGGAACCGGTTTTCCCGAAAGACAAACGAAAACAAGAGAGGCCAGAGCCTGTCTGGTTTGATCTGAACCTGACAGACTCTGGGCAAAGGAGAGGTCTGACCATGCGCACCATCGCTTTCCCCCTGATCGCCGCAGGGCTTGCCGCCGCCCTGCTGGTTCAAACGGCCCCGGCGCGGGCTGGCGGGATGTTTTCCTTCAACATTGCGCCCTCCAATCCCGGTGACCAGCAATTGCTCTCCACCGGCATGCATCTCTATTCGCTCTATCGCGGTTTCAGGGGTGGCAGCATTGAGCAATATGGGCAGGGCAACAGCGCCGGTCTTTCGCAACGCGGGCATGACAATATCGGCTTTATCCAGCAGCGCGGACGCGGCCATTCGGCCACGCTGGAGCAGACCGGCAATGACAATGCCTGGGCGATTTTCCAATATGGCCGCAATGCCGATAACCGCGTGGTGCAAAACGGCAATGGCGGCGCGGGCGCGACCTTCAGTTATGGCTGGTAAAACCCTGAGAATATCTGGCCAATATTCCAGGATGTGTGGACAGTCGCTCTAGAGAAACAGCGCATCCGTCACACGGACATCGCCGACATGGCGGCCGTTCCAGTTTTTCATCGACCGGTTCGCCATGACCATCAGCGCCGCACCGGCCTCGCTGTCGCGCCCCAGGAAACGGGCCAGAAGGGCCGTGACCATGGCTTCCGCTGCGCGCGTGGCGCCATCCTCCGCCTTGACGGCGATGGAAAGCCCTTCTTCCGGCAACACGGCGCAGAAAACGCCCTCGGCACCGGTCTTGGCGAAGATGCGTCCCGGGGCGAGTTCCATGATCTTCGTGCAGGCGCGGCCCGTGCCCGCCACGTAGAAGGGCGCGGCCATGCAGGCCTCGATCAACCGGCGGGCCGCCTTGGCGCGCAGCGGCTGAAGCCCCCTGCCGGTTGCCATGTTTGCAAAGCCGCGGGCAAGGCCGGTGAGCGGCACAGCGTAAGTGGGAATGGAACAGCCATCCGTGCCGCAATGATCGGCATCGAGAACAGCACCCGTCAGCCCCGCCATGATGGCGCGGATTTCCGCCTGCAGCGGATGGTCGTATTCCACGTAGCCTGCCGGTTCGATGCCCTGATGCACGCAGGCGCAGACAAAGCCGGAATGCTTGCCGGAGCAATTGTTGTGCAGGCAGCCGGGCTTTTCCAGCGTCCGGGCCTGATGGATCAGCGTCTTCTGGTCGGAAGACCAGTGCGCCCCGCATTCCAGCGCCGTCTCGTCCCGCCCGGCCCGCGACAGCATGGAGGCGGCCAGCGCCACATGCGCTTCCTCGCCGGAATGGGAGGAACAGGCCAGCGCCAGTTCCGAATGTCCGAAACCGAAAGCCTCCGCCGCACCGCTTTCCACCAGCGGCAATGCCTGCATGGCCTTGCAGGCCGAACGCGGAAACACGCCCGCCTCGACATCACCCGCCTGGAAGACGATCCGTCCATCGCCATCCACCACCACCGCCATGCCGCGATGGCGGCTTTCGACCCGGTTGCCACGGGTAACCTCGACGGTGACGGGATTGTGCATGATAATCTCTTTCAATCCATTGCTTTATAAAAAAGGCGCGGTACGCGGCGGCAGGGCCGGAACGTCGATGTGATCGGGGGCAAGGCCGTTCCGCGCCCGCTCGACCATCATCTCATAGCCCCGCTCCAGATGTCGCGTAAAGCGCTCCGGATCGAAAAGCGGCTTGGTGTCGCGGTTTTCGGCAATACGGTGGCGCAACGCGGCAAGATGGTCCGGCGCATGGGTCAATGCAATCGCCCGCTCGATGAAATCACCGGCATGATCGGCAACCAGATCCGGCATATCCAGCGCCTTCAGCAGGCTTTCTGAAACGCGAGACGCGAAATGTCGCCCCTTGAGCGTCAGAAGCGGAACGCCTGCCCACAGCACATCCGAGGTGGTTGCGTGGCCGTTATAGGGATAATTGTCGAGACAAAGATCGACGGCTGTGATGCGCGAAAGGTGCTCGTCATAGGGCAGAGTGCCGGCAAACAGCAATTGGCGTGCCGGTACACCCTTTTCCGCAAAGGCGCGGGCGACATTCTGCCGCTGAAGATCGAAGGGGGCAACCATCAGCAGATGCGCGTCCGATGCTCCGCGCAGGATCTCAGACCAGAGGTCCACGGTTTGCGGCGTCAGCTTGCGGATGTTGTTGAAGGAGGCGAAGAGAAATCCCGCCGGCAATCCCAGCGCCTCGCGGGTGACAGGCCGAGGAAGGGGCCGTGCGCTGCGGGTATTGCCCTGATAGGTTTCCGGCAGGCGGCAAAAACGCTCGTGATACCATGGAGCGCTTTCATCCGGCGTCACCACATGATCGCCAATAATATAATCGCAATCAATGCCGATCCCCGATCCGGGAAAGCCGATCCAGGCCACCTGAACGGGCGCAAGGCCCGCATTGAGCAGATCCGGCCAGGCGCCGCTGGTGGGCCCGTTAAGATCGACAAGTATATCGATGCCGTGGCCCCGCACAGTCTCCCGCGCTGCCTGAAGACCCAGATGGCCGAGCCTGATCACCCGGCCGAGAGAGGCCTGAAAAGCGCGTGTCGGTTCATCCGGCTCTGCTTTCGCAATGTCGAAAAAGGTTACATCGAAGCGCTGGGGATCGTGATTGGCGATGATGCCGTGCGCGATACGCATCACCGGGTGGTTTTCCTGAAAATCGGAAAACAAATAGGCCAGGCGGATGCGCGATTGAAACACATGAGGCTCGGCCCGCCGCCTGGCCCGAGACTCCGGCGAAAACGGCACCACAATCTCTGCCGGATCGGCAGAGGCCAGCACGGCCTCGTCGTCGCACCAGGTCACGAGATCGAAAAGAACCTCATGGCGGCGGCAGAACGGGTCGCCCTTGCGTAGTTTTTCCAGCACCAGCGCGTCCCATTGGCGAAGATCATCGATGGCGGCAAACTGGTGCATCGCATAGCGCAGATAGCGATAGGCCTGGGCGTGGTTCGGATCCTTTTCGAGCAGCAGTTTGGCCACTTCATAACCGTTGCTGCTCAGCAGTTTGCCGGCCAGAAGACGTCGCATGAAGGCGGCAAGCGATCGCTCCAGCAGGTCGCGTCGCGCGGGCCGGGTTTTCGTTGCCGCCGCACCGAAATAGGTGCCGGCAGCATCATCCGCCCCCACCGCCTCGTGGCTCTCTGCCAGCAGGACAAGACATTCGCATGACAGCGCCTCGGTCGCGCGCCATCTTGGATCGGCGCCTGCCATACGCACGACATCTGCATGATCTCCCCGCGCATGGGCGTGGCGAAGAGCAGCCTCCTCATCACCCTGCGCCGGGGCAAGATCTGCCGCCGGCAGGAAGGCAGAGTGGCGCGGCGGCAGGGCCGGAACGTCGATGTGATCGGGAGCAAGGCCCTGGCGCGCCCGCGCGGCCATCATCTCATAGGCCCGTTCCAGGTGGCGGGTAAAGCGTTCGGTATCGTAAAGCGGCATGCGGGCGCGGTTTTCCTGAAGCCGGGCGCGGAGCGTGGCAAGCGCCTCGCGGTTGCCCGCAAGGGCGACAGCCCGTGCCAGGAAATCCGTCTCATCCTCTGCCACCAGTTCGGGCAGGCCTATGGCCGTCAGCAGGCTTTCCGACACCCTGGCAGCAAAGGTCCGGCCCCGTCTGGTCAGCACCGGAAGCCCGCCCCAGAGCAGGTCGGAGGTGGTGGTGTGGCCATTATAGGGGAAGGTATCCAGCGCCAGATCGGCAAGGCCGACGCGGCTGATATGGTCGGCATAGGCACTGCCCTCGGCAAAGATCAGGCGCTGGCGCGGGATGCCGAGCCGGGCGAATTCAGCCGCCAGATTGGCCTGCTGCTCAGCGCCCGCGCAGAGGATCCAGAACAGGCTGTCCGGCACGGCCTCAAGCACACGCGCCCAGAGCGCCATGGTCTCCGGGCTGATTTTGGCGGGGGAATTGAAGGAGGCGAAGAGGAAGGTGTCCTCCGGCAGGCCGTGATCGGCCCGGCGCTGCGGTTTTGGGCGCGGCTTGGTGACGCTGCAATTGCCCTGATAGGTTTCCGGCAGGCGGCAGAGCTTTTCCTCATACCAGGGCTTGGCCGCGTCCGGCGTGACGATGGGATCGGTGATGTGATAATCCAGCCCCGCCCCGCGCACCGAACCCGGATAGCCGATCCAGGTGGCCTTGACCGGCGCGTCGGAGATGGCCACCGCGCCCAGCCGGTGGCCCGTGGTGTGGCCCTTCAGATCGACCAGGATATCGATGCCGCGGCGGCTGATCTCTTCGGCGATCTCCGTGCTGATCATCTGGCGCACCGGCACGATTTCCGCCTGCAGGACCGGATCCCAGGTGCTCTGGATGGCCGCCTGGCTGGCGGGGGTGTGGCAGAAAAAGGTAATATCGAAACGGCTGCGGTCATGGGCGACGAAGACGTCGTAGAGCAGATACATGGTGGCATGCAGGGTGAGATCGGAGGAGATATAGCCGATCCTCAGCTTCTCGCCCGAAGGCCGGATCGCCCGGCGCGGCATGGGCGTGCCATGGCTTGCGACAAGATGGTCGATGGTGCCGGAGGCACTGTTCAGCACCGCCTCGTCATCGCTCCAGTAGCGGCGCGACAGCGGCTGGTCGCGATAGAGGATTTCCGCCGTCAGCGGATCCTCGGGCGTCTTCATCATCTCCAGCCAGCGCCGGGCGCCGGTGAAATTCAGGCTGGAGCGGCAGAACATGAAATAGTGCATGGCGATGAAGCTGTCGTCCGGGCTTTCGCCATAACGCTGTTCGATCAGCGGCCTCAGCTTTTCCGGCTTGCGCGTCAGTTGATAATGGGTGATCACCGCCTGCAAATGCCAATTGTTGCGCATGTCGAGCAGCGGCACCAGCGCTTCCAACGCCGGGTGAATGCCCGCGCCGAGAAGCATGTTCGCCATTTCATAGATGAAATCGCCATCGCCGGCATTGGCCGCACCGGCCTCCGGCGCGATGGTGGCGAGAAGATCCGGTCGCCGCTCCATGACATAGAGCCGGGCGGCAAATTTCAGGAATTCCGCCTTTTGCTGGGGCGCAAACACGGCGGCCTGCCGGAAAGCCTTTGCGCTTTCGAGCTTCTCGCCGAGTTTCAACTGGCAATTGGCGATCAGCATCCAGACCTTGCCCGCCACTTCGGGATCGGTGGTGGTCGCGGCGCGGGCATGGCGAAGGGCAAGTGCGAAATCTCCCTTGCGATAGGCTTCGAACGCGACGATCAGTTCCTTATCCATCCCATGGCCCGTATCGGTTATTGCACTGCCCCGGAAACCGGCGTCACGGCATGTCCTCCGGGCAAGCGTTCAAAGAAAAGGGTGGGGAGCCTCTACATTCTCCCCTACCGAGGGGCATAGGGGAAGGGCATTGTCCGAGGCTTGCCCCAAACGAAAGGCAACAAAAAAGGGCCGCTTGCGCGACCCTTCCATGAGACATGGTCTTTTTGCGAGACCCGGCGGTGAAACACCGCCTGAGGAGGATGTGCTCAGGCCGAGGGCTGCCCCTTCCCGACCATCACCTTTCCAAAGCCTGCTTTCGAGACCAAACGCTCACTAGACATTGGATCACCTCCTTTCAATTTGTTGAACATGAAAGGAAGATAGGAGCGAAAGCAGCAGTGTTCAAGGCAAGTTTGATAAAGAAAAGTTTCACTTCGTGATGGAGAGCATGATCTTACCGATATGATGGCTTTCCTCCATCAGCCGGTGCGCGTCTGCAACCTCTTCGAAGGGCAGGACCTTATGGATGACGGGCTGAAGCTTGCCATCCTCCAGCAACGGCCAGACATGGGCGACGAGATCATCGCGGATGGCGCGTTTTTCCTCCGCCGTGCGTGGCCGCATGGTGGAGCCGGTGACGGTCAGGCGCTTGACCATGATCGGGCCGAGATTGACCTTTTCCGCCACGGCTCCGCCCAGAAAGGCGATGATCGACAGGCATCCATCCTTGGCAAGCGAAGCGATATTCTTTTCGAAATAGGCAGCGCCGATCATGTCGAGGATGACATCGACGCCCTTGCCGCCGGTTTCGGCCTTGATTACCTCGGCAAAATCCTCCGTGCGGTAATTGATGCCGCGTTTTGCCCCCAGCGCTTCGCAGGCCCGGCATTTTTCATCGGAGCCCGCCGTGGCGAAGGCGGTGGCGCCAAAGGCCTTCGCCAGTTGAATGGCCGTTGTGCCGATGCCGGAGGTGCCGCCATGGATCAGCACCGTCTCGTTTTCCGTGAGCCCCGCCATCTGAAAGAGATTGGCCCAGACGGTGAAAAAGGTTTCCGGCAGGGCTGCCGCCTTCACCGCGTCATAGCCCTTGGGAAAGGGCAGGACCTGACCGGCAGGCAGCGCGCAAAACTCCGCATAGCCGCCGCCATTGGCAAGCCCGCAGACGGCATCGCCCGGCTTGAACTCGCTTACCCCCTCGCCCACGGCCACGACCTCACCGGACACCTCCAGGCCCAGCACCGGGCTTGCATCCTTCGGCGGCGGATAGCTGCCCTGGCGCTGCGCCACATCCGGGCGATTGACACCGGCGGCTGTCACCTTGACCAGCACCTCGCCCGGACGCACCGGCGGCAGCGGGCCTGAGGAAATCCGCATGACCTCCGGTCCGCCATGGGACGGAAGATCGACATAGCGCATGCTTGTAGGGAGCGTCATGAAAAGCCTCTGAAGTTTTCTTTTGCCGATAATTAGGCAGCAAAGGCCGCAAAGAAAAGGAGGCGGATCGACGCGGGGGGCGGGAAACGCCCTGCCCCTACTGCATAATTCCTTAAATCGGAGTGGATTTAAGGTGAAAATTATGCAGCAGCTTTAAAGTGTTACAGCGTCCTTTGTGCGTTTGATAAAACGCACGGCGCTGTAATGCTCTATGCCTGCGGCGGGCGGATGGTGGAAACGTAGAGCCCGGCTTCGCTATCCTTGGCGCTTTTCTTCAGCGTGGCGATTTCCGCCGAAAGGCGGCTGACGTCGTCGATCACCAGGCCCTTTGGCAATTCCAGCACGCCGATGGAGCAGCGCATCAGCGGAAAGTCCCGTTCCACGCCATTGCGGTCCTCGCCGCGAATGCGACCCTGCTGCCGGTCTTCCGGCGCATAAAGCTCCACCACGTCACCATGAAAATCCGAAAGCAGCCGGTCGAGGATTTCGGTCAGTTCCTCGCGGGTCCAGTCGGTGAGGCCGATGAAGAAGTCATCGCCGCCGACATGGCCGAGAAACACATCCGCCGAGAAGAAATAGCGGCGCATCAGCGCGGCGAAGAGCGAGATGGCGTGATCGCCGAGGTGGAAGCCGTAATGATCGTTGAAGGGTTTGAAGTTGTCGAAATCGCAATAGCAGAAATGCCGCGCGCCATCGCTGTCGCGGCCCGCCTGCTGCATGAAATCGCGGATGGCGCGATTGCCCGGCAGGCCGGTCAGCGGGTTCTGGTCCTGGGCGTTCTTCAACTGCTTTTCATTGATGATGCGAATGAGCGAGGCCGCCGAAATCACCCCGGCATAGCGCAGGTTTTCCGTCAGCAGCACGCAGTCGGAGCCTTCCATATTGGCGAAAATCGACATCAGCCGGTCGGCATCGGCATCCAGCCCCACCACGGGCGCCCGCTCCACGAAATGCGAGATGGAGCGTTCATAGACCTTGTTCTTCAACAGATCGCGGCCGAAGGGCTGGTAGATATATTCTTTCAAATGCAGTTCGTGGATGATGCCGCGGGGCTCACCATTGGCATTGAGCACGGGAAAGAAGGACTGGCGCGGATTGCGCCGGAAAAGATCGAATACCGTTTCGATACTGTCATTCTCATAGACCGCCGGCAGAGTTTCCACCTCGCGGCGGATCAGGATTTCATCCAGCGACTGACCGACCCTACGCAGCGGCCCGGCTTCCTTGAGATGCGGATAGGCAGGCTTCAGTTCGCTCAGATGCGGGGTGGGCCGGGCAATATGCCAGCCCTGCACCAGATCGACGCCCATATCCCGGCAGGTAACAAATTCGCCTTCGGTCTCGATGCCTTCGGCAATCACCCTGACGCCCAGCACATGCGCCGTCTGCACGATGTTTTTCACCAGATGCCGCTTGCGCGGATTGTGATCGAGTTGGTGAATGAAATGCCGGTCGACCTTGAGGTAATCCACCGGATAATCGCAGAGCAGCTTCATCTCGCCATGACCGATGCCGAAATCATCGATGGCGAGCTTGAAACCGGCGCTGCGCAGGCGCGTGACGAGGCGCGAAAAATCGGCATGGCTGGTGTTGTCGCTGCGCTCCGACAGTTCGAAACAGACCGAGGACGGGGCAATGGCCGCCGCCCGCAGATGGGTAAGCAAGCCCTCCACCAGCGTGTCGCCATGGGCGATCAGCCTATGGTCGAGATTGAGAAACAGCGTGTAATGAGCGTGATCGGGCAGGCTTGCGAATTTCGCCAGCGCCCGGCTGGTGAGCATCTGTTCGAGCGCCAGCAACTGCCCGGCGCTCTCCGCCTGATCCAGAAGATCGAGCGGCGTCTCGAAGCCGATGCGTTCCTGCCCGCGCATCAGCGCTTCGTGGCCGAACACCGCGCCGGTCTGCACCTCGACAATAGGTTGGAAGGCATTTTCCATCACGGCCTTTGCAAGCGTCAGAAGCTGATCACTGGCATAGCGGCGCAATAAACCCGCTTCCACCGCAGCAGCACGTCCCGTCATGAAATCCCCCTAACCCTGAAATCGGCCCGGGCGTCTTATGTTGACACCTCGGATGTTTGAAAATGCCGCGGGAACATCCATCCGGGCGCTCCTCAGGCGCGCCCACGCTGGCGGAAAAGCCTCAACGAAAGCTTTCCAGAAGATGAAAGTTTGATGACAAGCCACAGAGGCAACGAGCCGAAGCCTTCCTGAAGAGAAAAGGCGGCGCAAAACCATCCGGGTTCGGCGCATTTTTTATTGATTGATGAGTCAATCAAAATTAAACTGGCATTCATCAAGGAGACAAAATGCCCAAACTCGGAATGGAGCCGCTCAGGCGCAAGGCATTGGTGGACGCAGCCCTGAAGGCCATTGGCCATCATGGGTCGCTTTCCGTCACCATGTCGGAAATTGCCCGCACCGCCGGCGTATCTCCGGCGCTGGCGCATCATTATTTCGGCTCCAAGGAGCAGTTGCTGATCGAAACGATCCGCTCGCTTCTCAGGCAATTGCGTGAGGATGGCGTGGCAGCGCTCAGGGCGGCGGAAACGCCAAGAGCGCGCATTTCCGCCATCATCCGCGTCAGCTTCCAGGCAGACCAGTTTGCGCCGGAAACGGTGGCGGCCTGGCTTGCCTTTTATACCGAGGCGCAGCGCTCGGAGGAGACACGACGCCTGCTGGTGCTTTATGCAAGGCGGCTGCGCTCCAACCTGCTGGATGCGCTGAAGGGCCTCACCCCTCGCGCTGAGGCCGAGCAGATTGCCGAAGGCACCGCCGCGATGATCGACGGGCTTTACCTTCGCCAGAGCCTGCGGGCTGTGCCTTTATCCATTGAAACCTCCATTAGTCTGGTGGAGAGCTATGTTCGCCAACATCTGGAGGACATGGCATGCCCGCAGTGAGAAAAGCGAAATTCGTCGATCAGGCCTTTGGGCCGGATATCGATAGCCCCGCCGACCCCTTGCTGATTGAGGCCTGGGATGCGGAAAGGCCCTCCGAGCAGGTGAAGCTGGCGAGAGCGGCGCTGAATGTCGATGCCGACGCCATCGACGCCTATAATCTTCTCGGCATTCATGCCGGCACGCACGCCGAAAGCGTGGCGCTGTTTCGCGAGGCGGTGCGCATCGGCGAACGGCTGTTCAAGCCGGTGCTGACTGACCCGGAGATGGAATGGTGGGGCTATCTCGGCACCCGGCCCTGGATGCGTGCCCAGCACAATCTCGGCCTGGCGCTGATGCAGCTTGAGGACTGGCAGGACGCCATTGCCGTTTTCCAGCGCCTGCTGGATCTGAACCCCAATGACAATCAGGGCATTCGCTATGTGCTGCTGCAGCTTTACTGCCGGACAGGTGATTTTGCCGGTTGCCGCCCCATTCTCGAGACCTATTCGGAAGACGGTTCGGTGACCTTCCCGGCCACGGCGCTGCTGGTGGACCTTGCAACGCGCAAGAAGATCGACTTTGCCAAGCATTTCCAGGCCATTCGCGACAGCAATGAATACGCTCTGCCCATGCTTGCCCTCGCTGCCCGTGAGGGGAAATGGCCGCCCATGCCCAAGCTTCCGGGTGGTTATGTGGAAATGGGCGGAAAGGCGGAGGCGGCGCTTTATCTGCGCGAATTCCGTGAAGCCTGGGAAAGGAGGGCGAAAGTGCTGCCCGCCTTCCTTGAAGCCTATGACGCCGACCTGAAACAAGCCGGAAAGAAACCATGAAAGCCCAGCCCAAAGCCTCTCACTTCATCGATGGCGCCTATGTGGAAGACACATCCGGCAGCGTGATCGAGAGCATTTATCCCGCCACTGGCGAGGTAATTGCCCGCCTTTATGCCGCCACACCGGCCATCGTGGAACAGGCCATCGCGTCGGCAAAGCGGGCGCAGAAGGAATGGGCGGCGCTTTCTCCCACCGCCCGCGGGCGGGTGCTGAAAAAGGCCGCCGAGATCATGCGGGAGCGTAACCGCGAATTGTCGGAACTGGAAACGCTGGATACCGGCAAGCCCATTCAGGAAACCATCGTGGCGGACCCGACCTCGGGCGCGGATGCCTTTGAATTCTTCGGTGGCATTGCCGCCACCGCTCTCAACGGCGCGCATATTCCGCTGGGGGGTGACTGGGCCTATACCAAGCGCGTGCCGCTTGGCGTATGCGTGGGCATCGGCGCCTGGAATTATCCGCAGCAGATCGCCTGCTGGAAGGCGGCGCCCGCCCTCGCCGCCGGCAATGCCATGATCTTCAAGCCTTCGGAAGTCACCCCGCTGGGTGCTTTGAAGATCGCTGAAATCCTGATCGAGGCCGGTGCGCCGAAGGGGCTTTTCAATGTCATTCAGGGCGACCGGGAGACCGGGCCGCTTTTGGTCAATCATCCCGATATTGCCAAGGTTTCGCTCACCGGTTCGGTGCCGACTGGGCGCAAGGTGGCGGCGGCTGCCGCTGGCCATCTCAAGCATGTGACGATGGAACTGGGCGGCAAATCGCCGCTGATCGTGTTTGACGATGCCGATATCGAAAGCGCGGTTTCCGGCGCCATGCTCGGCAATTTCTATTCCACCGGGCAGGTCTGCTCCAATGGTACCCGCGTCTTCGTGCATCGCGCCATCAAGGAGAAATTCCTCGCCCGCGCCAAGGCGCGTACGGAAGCCATCATCCTCGGCGATCCGCAGGATGAGGCAACGCAGATGGGGCCGCTCGTGTCCTTCGCCCAGCGGGAAAAAGTGCTGGCCTATATGGAAAAGGGCAAGGCGGAAGGCGCGCGTCTCATCACCGGCGGCGGCATTCCCAACACCGTATCCGGACAGGGTGCATTCGTGCAGCCGACGATTTTTGCCGATGTGACCGATGACATGACCATTGCGCGGGAGGAAATCTTCGGCCCGGTGATGTGCGTGCTGGATTTCGACCACGAGGCGGACGTGATCGCCCGCGCCAACGCCACGGAATTCGGCCTCGCGGGCGGGGTTTTCACCGCCGACCTTTCCCGCGCCCACCGCGTGGTGGACCAGTTGGAGGCAGGCACGCTCTGGATCAACACCTATAATCTCTGCCCGGTGGAAATTCCCTTCGGCGGCTCCAAGCAATCCGGCTTTGGCCGCGAAAATTCGGCGGCGGCTCTGGAGCATTATTCGGAGCTGAAGACGGTCTATGTGGGCATGGGGGCGTGTGAGGCGCCGTATTGAAGCGCAGTCCCCCCACGACAAGCCACGTCAAATAACTTGCCCACCCAGGAAGATGCAAACCATCATGAACCAGGCAGATTTCGTCATCATCGGTTCCGGCTCGGCAGGGTCTGCCATGGCTTACCGGCTGTCGGAGGATGGCAAGCATACGGTGATCGTGCTGGAATTCGGCGGGTCGGATATCGGCCCCTTCGTGCAGATGCCGGCGGCTCTTGCCTATCCCATGAACATGGACCGCTATAACTGGGGTTACATGTCGGAGCCGGAGCCGCATCTCAACAATCGGCGGATGATTGCGCCGCGCGGCAAGGTGATTGGCGGCTCTTCCTCCATCAACGGCATGGTCTATGTGCGCGGCCATGCGGAGGACTTCAACCGCTGGGAAGAACTCGGCGCCACGGGCTGGGCCTATGCGGATGTACTGCCCTATTTCAAGCGCATGGAGCATTCCCATGGCGGCGAGGATGGCTGGCGCGGTACGGACGGCCCCTTGCATGTGCGGCGGGGCGAGGTGAAAAACCCACTCTACAAGGCGTTTATAGAGGCGGGTCGTCAGGCCGGTTTTCCGGTCACGGAGGATTATAACGGCCGCCAGCAGGAAGGCTTCGGCCTGATGGAACAGACGAGTTGGCAGGGCCGCCGCTGGTCTGCCGCCAATGCCTATCTGAAACCGGCGCTGAAACGGGAGAACTGCCGGCTGATCCGCTGTTATGCACGGCGGGTGGTGTTCGAGGGATTGCGGGCCGTGGGCGTCGAGGTGGAGATTGGCGGCAAGATCGAAGTGATCCGCGCCAATCGCGAAATCATTCTTGCGGCCTCGGCTTTCAATTCTCCGAAAATCCTGATGCTCTCCGGCGTCGGTCCTGCGGCGCATCTGAAGGAGATGGGTATCGGCGTGGTGGCGGATCGTCCCGGGGTTGGCCAGAACCTGCAAGACCATCTGGAATATTACCACCAGTTCCGCTCGAAACTGCCGATCACCCTTCACTCGAAAAACAACTGGTTCTGGAAAGGCGTGGTGGGGGCGCAATGGCTGTTTTTGAAAAAAGGGCTCGGCACCTCCAATCAGTTTGAGGCGGCAGCCTTCATCCGCTCTGCGGCGGGGGTCAAATGGCCGGATATTCAATATCACTTCCTGCCGATCGCCGTTTCCTATGACGGCAAATCGGCGGCGGAAGGCCACGGATTTCAGGCCCATGTCGGCTATAACATGTCGAAATCGCGTGGCTCGGTGACGCTGCGCTCGCCGGATGTGAAGGACACGCCGGTGCTGCGCTTCAACTATATGAGCGACCTGGAAGACTGGGTGAAATTCCGCCATGCGGTGCGGGTGACGCGCGAAATTTTCTCACAAGCCGCCTTTACCCCCTATATGGGCGGAGAGATTGCGCCCGGGCCGAAGGTGCAGTCCGACGAGGAGATCGACGCCTTCCTGCGCGAACATCTGGAAGGAGCCTATCACCCCTGCGGCACATGTAAAATGGGCCGGGCCGATGACCGGATGGCCGTGGTGGACCCGACCACCAGGGTGATCGGCGTCGAAGGCCTGCGGGTGGCTGACTCATCCATTTTCCCGCATGTGACCTATGGCAATCTCAACAGCCCATCGATCATGACCGGCGAAAAGGCTTCCGATCATATTCTCGGCAAGCCACCGCTCGCCCGCTCCAATCAGGAGCCGTGGATCAACCCGAATTGGCAGGTCAGTGACCGGTAGCAGGCTGGCTCATCCAGACCGTCAGCGCCGCCAAAGCCCCCTCACCCCGCCGCCGATCAGGAGCGCGGTGTCGGCCAGCACCGGCAGCAGCGCCTTGCGGTCGCTGACGGCGAGGTAGCGGGGTTGCCAGTCGGGGTCGAACTTGGCCTTGAAGGCTTGAACGCCCTTGAAATTGTAGAAGCGCTCGCCGTTTTCGAAGACGAAGCGGCCGAGATGGTGCCACAGCGGCGCGGAGGGGCGGTCCGACAGGCCGGACAGCGGGGCCATGCCAAGATTGAGCCGGGCGAAACCTTCCGCCTTCAGATGCAGCATGATCTTGACGAACAGCAGATCCATCATGCCGCGATGCGTGCCGGGACGGTGGCGCATGAGGTCGATGAAGGCTTCTTTGCGTGTATCGGTGGTGAGGATATTGGCGAAGGCGACAATGCGGCCTTCCTGGCGGATGATGGCAACCGGATGGGAGGCCACATAATCGCGGCGGAACGTGCCCAGCGAAAAGCCCTTTTCCGCCGCCTGATGATGGGCAAGCCAGGCATCCGAAACCGCTGCCAGTTCCTCCAGCATGCCCGGAACGGCTTCCGGCGCGATCATCGCGAAGTCCAGCCCGTCGCGCTCGGCGCGGTTGATGGAACGGCGAAGCTTCAGCCAGTCGCCGCCCTTGAGATCGAAGGCGGTAAGATCGACCAGGGCCTGATCGCCCAGCTTGTAGAGTTTCAGCCCGGCATCGGCGGCAACCGGCAGAAAGTCCGGCGAGACCTGATAGAAGGCCGGACGGCAGCCGATGGCGCGGGCATGGCGGATGAAGCGCATGACCAGCGCCGGCCAGGCCTGGCGCGGACCGACGGGATCGAACAGCACCACAAGGCTGCGGCCCTTGCGGGCATACATCAGAAAGGCGTCGCCACTGTCACTGAACAGCACGTGCTTGTCGCCCAGCGCCACCAGACCGGCGGCGGCATGATCCTGCTCCAGCACTCTAAGCCGCGCCAGCGCCAGATCGCCCTGGCTTCCCAGTTCAATGCCATGCCGCAGCGGCAAACCCGTTCGGCGCAAGGCCGCAACGCCAAAGACCAGCGAAAGCCCCATGAGATCTCAAGCCTCTAAAGCATTTCCAGGAAAAGTGGGAACCGGTTTTCCGTCTGGAAATGCGTAAAACACGTTATTGGTTAAGCCCGGGCAGCACGTCACATCTCGCGCGTTTGTTTAGAGGAAGTGCATGGATCAGAGCTTGTGCCAGTCTTCGGTAAACTTCACGTGAAAGTGATGTTTAAAAACCCATCTCTTCGGAAAATTCAACGGGTGAAATTCAAAGAAGCTGGAATTGACCGGCAAAGCCCGTCAAAAGCGGGGCAATCTTCTCTCCCGATCCCGCTCTCTCCCGAGAAAGGCCACCTTATGCCCCGCACTTCGAAATTCTTGAGACGGTCCCGCGTACTGGGCGGCTCGTGGCGAGTGTGGAAAATGCGGCTGGTTTTCTGGCTTGGCGCGGGCGCCATCGGCCTTATCAGCGTCGGGTTCGCCTGGCTGGCGGACAAGGCGCAAGGCTTGTTTCATCAAGGGCTGGCGCTGAACGCCTACAGCTTCCTGCTGCCGTTGATCCTGACACCTGCGGGCTTTGCGCTCTGCGCCTTTCTGGCCACGCGCTATTTTCCGGCCTCCCAGGGCTCCGGCATTCCGCAGGCCATCGCCGCAAGGCTGGTGGATGAGCCTGCGGCGCGGGCACGGCTGCTCTCGCCCCGCATTGCCATGGGCAAGATCGTGCTGACGACGCTTGGCCTGTTCTGCGGCGGCTCCGTCGGCCGTGAAGGGCCGACCGTGCAGGTGGGGGCCTCGGTCATGCTTTCGGCGGCGCGGATCGGCGGGCTGCGACGGGCCAACGGGCTGATCCTCGCCGGATCGGCGGCAGGCATTGCGGCAGCTTTCAACACACCGCTGGCGGGCATTGTTTTCGCCATCGAGGAAATGGGCAAGAGCTACCAGTCCCGCGTCAACGGTCTGGTGCTAATCGCCGTCATTCTCTCTGGTCTTTCGGCGCTCGGTCTGGTGGGCAGCTATACCTATTTCGGCACCGCCGATCTCGGCGCGACGGGGCTTCGCGACTGGGGGCTGGTGGCGCTGTGCGGCATCGGCGGCGGCGCCTTTGGCGCGCTGTTCAGCGCCGGTGCGCTTTATGCGGCGCGGCGCATCCGCCGCTTCGTGCAGACCAAGGCGCGTCCGTTGCGTTACACGGTGGCGGTGGCGGCACTCTGCGGTCTTGGCGTGGCGGTGATCGGCATTGCCTCCGGCGGGCTGACCTATGGCACCGGCTATGAGCAGGCGCGCGGAGCGGTGGAAGGCCATGCGCTGCCACTTTTCTATTTCGTCGAGAAACTCGCAGCCTCTTTCCTGACCATGGCCTCCGGCATTCCCGGCGGCATTTTCGCGCCTTCGCTTTCGGTCGGCGCCGGGCTCGGCAGCACGGCGGCAGCACTCATCGGCTCCAGCATCACGCTCGGCGCCATTCTCGGCATGGCCGGTTATTTTGCCGGCGTGGTGCAGGCGCCGATGACGGCCTTCGTCATCATTCTGGAAATGACCGCCAACCATGAGGGCGTGATCGCCATCATGGCCGCCGCCATGCTCGGCTATGCCACCTCACGGCTGCTGGCGCATGAGGCGCTCTATCACGGCCTCTCCCGCCCCTTCCTAGCGGAAGCGCTGCGCGCCGTACGATCCGAGGCGCGTCAGCCGTGAAGGAACGGGCCGAAGGACCCCGGAGTTTCTTCTTTTAACAAATGTCGTTCTCGCAAAACCGCTGCACAGTTTTGCGCGACATGCTTCAGAGCATTTCCAGGAAAAGTGGACTCCGGTTTTCCGTCCGGAAATGCGTAAAAACAAAAGCTTAGAGCACGTCCGGTGAACCCGTGTTCACCGGACGTGCTCTAGCCGCGAAAAAACTTCCACTGGGTCGGCCTGAAGCTCAGTTCCTTGCCAATGGCCACCTCCGCTTCCAGGGGCACTTCGATTTCGATGTGATGGGCCACGCCATTGCCGGAGGAAATATCGAGTTCGGCAATGCGGGTGCCCGCAAGACGCCGGCTGGCGGTGACCTTGCCGGAAAGTGCCGCCGTATCGGTGGTCAGCGCCACATCCTGCGGACGGAAAAACAGCGTGCCTTCGCCTTCCACGCCCGCATCCCGAATGCCGATCGGCTGGCCGAGATAGGAGATGGTCCCCTCCTTCACCGTGACCGGCAGATGCGAGGATTCGCCGATGAAGGAGAAGACGAAGGGGCTGTTGGGCCGGTCGTAGACATCATCCGCCGTGCCCACTTGCTCCACCTTGCCCTGGCTCATCACCACCACGCGGTCGGCCAGTTCCAGCGCCTCTTCCTGGTCATGGGTGACGAAGAAGGTGGTGTGGCCGGTGCGGTCGTGAAATTCGCGCAGCCAGCGGCGCAGTTCCTTGCGCACCTTGGCATCCAGCGCGCCGAAGGGCTCGTCCAGCAACAGCACCGAAGGCTCGATGGCCATGGCGCGCGCCAGCGCCACGCGCTGCCGCTGGCCGCCGGACAACTGGCTGGGATAACGCTTCTCAAGACCCGAAAGCTGCACCATGTCGAGAAGGTCCGATACCCGCTTCCTGATCTCGGACGCAGGCGGGCGCGTGGCCTTGGGCCGCACCTTCAGGCCGAAGGCGATATTGTCGGCCACCGTCATATGGCGAAACAGCGCGTAATGCTGGAAGACGAAGCCGATATTGCGCTCCTGCACGCTTTTCAGCGATGCATCTTCCTTGCCGAAGAAGATCTGGCCTTCGGTGGGCTGTTCCAGACCGGCAATCAGGCGCAGAAGCGTGGTCTTGCCGGAGCCGGAGGGGCCGAGCAGCGCGATCAGCTCTCCGGAGCCGATATCCAGCGACAGCCCGTGCAGTGCCGGAAACTTGCCGAATTCCTTGCGGATGTTTCTGATGGAGACGTCCATGTCCAAACCTCAATGCTTGCGGCCAGCGGAGATCTCGTCGCCGTAATACAGCTCAAGAACCGTCTTGAGCGCCAGCGTAACGAGAGCGAGCAGTGCCAGCAGCGTGGCAACCGCAAAAGCCGCGGCAAAATTATATTCGTTGTAGAGAACCTCGATGTGCAGCGGCATGGTTTCCGTCAGCCCCCGCACATGGCCGGACACGACCGAGACTGCCCCGAACTCACCCATGGCGCGGGCATTGCAGAGCAGCACGCCGTAGAGCAGGCCCCATTTGATATTGGGCAGCGTGACATACCAGAAGGTCTGCCAGCCGGTGGCGCCGAGCGAAATCGCCGCCTCCTCGTCGCCCGAGCCCTGCTCCTGCATCAGCGGAATGAGTTCACGGGCGATGAAGGGGAAGGTGACGAAAATGGTGGCGAGCACGATGCCGGGGACTGCGAAGATGATCTCGATGCCCCAGGATTTGAGGATGGGCCCGAGAAAGCTTTGCGAGCCGAAGAGCAGCACATAGACGAGGCCGGAAATGACCGGCGAAATCGAAAACGGCAGGTCGATCAGGGTGATCAGGAAGGTCTTGCCGCGAAATTCGAACTTGGCGATGGCCCAGGCCGCCGCCACGCCGAAGACGAGGTTGAGCGGCACGGCGATGGCCGCCACCAGCAGGGTGAGCTTGATGGCCGCCATGGCATCGGGCTCGTAAATCGCCTCGAAAAAGGCTTCCGGCCCCTTGCGGAAAGCTTCCACAAAGACCGCGACCAGCGGCAGCACCACGACCAGCGCCAGAAAGACGATGCTGATGGCGGTGAAGATGATTTTCCACGGCAGCGTTTCGCTGGCCGCATCGCGAAAGCGCGGGGTGGGATCAGCGGACATTGCTATACCTCCTCCGGCTCCAGAACTGTAGCAGGTTGATGACGAGCAGCATGATGAAGGAGATGATCAGCATGATGCAGGCAATGGAGGTGGCGCCTGCAATATTGAATTCTTCCAACCGGATGACGATGAGCAAGGGCGCAATTTCCGAGACATAGGGAATATTGCCGGCGATGAAGATGACCGAACCATATTCGCCGACGGCGCGCGCGAAGGCCAGCGCAAAGCCGGTGAGAATGGCCGGCACCAGCGCTGGCAGCAACACGCGGGTGATGGTCTGGAAGCGGTTGGCGCCGAGCGTTGCAGCCGCCTCCTCCACCTCGCGGTCGATCTCTTCCATCACCGGCTGCACGGTGCGCACCACGAAGGGCAGGCCGACAAAGACCAGCGCGACAATGATGCCAAGCGGCGTGAACGCGATTTTCAGCCCCAGCGGCTGGAAAAGCGCCCCCACCCAGCCCTTGGGCGCATAAAGCGAGGCAAGGGCAATGCCCGCGACCGCCGTGGGCAGCGCAAAGGGCAGATCGATGATTGCATCCAGCAGGCGGCGGCCCGGAAACTCGTAGCGCACCAGCACCCAGGCTGTGAGCGTGCCGAACACAACATTGACGGCAGCGGCAATCAGCGCGCAGCCGAAGCTAACCTTCAGCGCCTGCAGCGTGCGCTCATCGGTGGCGAGCGCTGCAAACTCCGTCCAGCCGATGCTGCTGGAACGCCAGATCAGCGCCGCCAGCGGAATGAGGATGATGATGGTGAGATAGAAAAGCGTATAGCCGAGCGTCAGCCCGAAACCCGGCAGGATGCTTGGCTGTCGCCATTTGCTCATGAGGCTGCCTGTTGTCATGTCCCCGTCTTTTTTGATCATGCCATGAAAAATCGTAGCATCACACCCCGGCGGCGCGAAACCGTCGGGGTGTGATGCCTGGGAGGAAAGTCTGGGTTATTTGCCGGGCTTGTAGATCTGGTCGAACACGCCGCCATCGCCGAAATGGGTGGGCTGCGCCTTTGCCCAGCCGCCGAAGATCGGATCGTCAATGCTCACCAGATCCAGTTTCGGCAGTGGCTTCACGTCCGCCGGCACCAGTTCGGGCTTGGACGGGCGGTAGAAATTCTTTGCCGCAATCGTCTGGCCCTCGGCGGAGTAGAGGTAGTTGAGATAGGCTTCCGCCACCTTGCGCGTGCCCTTGGCATCGGCATTGCCATCCACCACCGTCACCGGCGGTTCCGCCAGGATGGACAACTTCGGTACGACGATTTCGAAATCATCGGAGGCGAATTCCTCCTTGGCGAGATAGGCCTCGTTTTCCCAGGCAATCAGCACGTCGCCGATCTGGCGCTGGGCGAAGGTGACGGTGGAGCCACGGGCGCCGGTATCCAGCACGGGGGCGCGCTTATAGATCTCGGCTACGTAATCGCGCACCTTCTGCTCGTCGCCGTTGAACTCTTTGTAGGCCCAGGCCCAGGCAGCCAGATAGTTCCAGCGCGCACCGCCGGAGGTCTTCGGATTGGGCGTGACGATCTGGATATCACCCTTCACAAGGTCGGCCCAGTCATGGATGTTCTTGGGATTGCCCTTGCGCACCAGGAAGACGATGGTGGAGGTATAGGGCGAGGAATTGTTGGGCAGACGCTTGCGCCAATCCGCCGGAATCTTTTTGGTTTCCTTGGCAATGGCGTCGATATCGCCTTCCAGCGCCAGCGTCACCACATCGGCATCCAGGCCGTCGATCACCGAGCGGGCCTGCTTGCCCGAGCCGCCATGCGACTGCTGGATGGTGACGGTTTCACCTGTCTCTGTTTTCCAATGCTTGGCAAAGGCGGCGTTATAGGCCTTGTAGAATTCACGCGTCGGATCGTAGGACACGTTCAGGAGCTTGGTATCGGCAAGCGCTGGCGCCACGCCTGCCACAACCAAGGCAAGACCCAGTGCCAGACCTCCCGCTTTTCTCCAAATTCTCATCAGCAGCCTCCTTGTTTTTGCTGATGGAAGGCTACTAAACCAGTCGATTTAGTCAATCGTGGCAAAAAAATAGCAAAAGGACGGTTGCGGAGCGAGGTTTGACAGAAGAGTTCTTTTTCCACGTCGCGCTGGATGAGGTAATTTTGCGCCGGAAGGGTGGTTTTGCAGAAAAGGCAAAAGCTGAAACGCCGATGTTTTCCACAGGCAGTACAGAGTTAATTCTGCGCAATTCCCAGCAATTCGGCATCGAGCGCCGTCAGATAGTCATTGGCGATGGCGGCGGCAAAGCCCAGATCATGCGGGCCGTAGCGGCTTTCGATCCTCAGGTCCACCAGCACGCTTTCATCCTCCTCGCGCAGGCGAATGACGAGATCGAAGGGAAAGCCGAGAAGGCGATGACGCGCCACCGCCTGAAGCCGCACCATGCCTGCCGGTTCGCCGTCATCCGGGGCAGAGGGCGGCGGCGGATCGGGTCGCGGCAGCGGGATCGGCATTTTCGGCAGGCCGGGACCGGCAGGTTGCACTGTCTCCGGCGGCTGGAAATCGGGCCGGGCATGATCGGCGCCGCGCGTCAGCACCACGGCGATGCGGCGGTCTGCAGCCACCTTTCGCACCGCCTGATAGACGCGGTCCAGCGCGCCGTCATAGCGGCGGACGGTCAAGGTGGGATAGGCCGCCCGCTGCACGGCGGCATTGCCTTCAAGGTCGGACGGCGGGCGCGGCATCCAGCGCTGGGCGGCGACCGGTTCCTCGATCCAGGCGGGGGGATCCTCGGGATCGGTGGCCAGTTCATAGAGCCGCGGATGGTTTTCATAGCGAAGAACGCCGAAAGCCGCCACCGCAAGCGGCAGAAGGGCAAGCAGGAGCGCTTTGAGCGCCGCAACACCCCCCTCCGCGCCAATCTGCCAGAGGCGCCAAAGCCCCCACAGCGCCAGCGGCACCGAAAGTGCAGCCAGCAAGGCCGAGATCAGCACCAGAGCAATGAAATTCGGAGTTTGCAGCGGCCCGAACCGATAGAGCAGCCAGGCCAGAACCAGCGTCAACACGGAAAACCCGGCAATCCGCCGGGCCAGATGCGCCGCCCTCGAGATGGGGCGAATGTAGCGGATCGTCATGAAAACTCGCCGGTCCCTGCTGTTTGCCCGCCGATGTTCCACCTGCACCACACGGTATGCATGACCCTGGGGTGCGGAGGTTGAGAGTTACGAATCAGCGGCCCTCTTTTGAGAAGTTTAAGGCATGTGCAAGGCAAGTGCACCGGCAGGTTTTTTTCATATTTTTACATTTCGTGACCGGCAATCCCCTGCCGCTTTTCGCGAAACCCGGCAGGTCTATCGAGGGAAAACACCACCCTTGCGACAGAACCGTACCCGGCAGGTATATAAGATTATTCTGTCAAAACAAATAGTTGTGATCGGCTTTAGACTTTCTCAACTTTATGAAGCACAAGCTGCGGAAATCAGTCGAAAACGAAGGAATCCGCCTCATATTTTTCAGGGAGTTTTCCGCGAAATTTGACATATGTCATGGCTATTTTTTTTATTTCTGAAATATACTAAATATACGACCATAGGTAACTAAGCCTGTTTTTGTCTATCTTGAGCGGTACGTTTCGCGTAAAATGTGGGGGAAAGCGCATCGTGAGAAGCCTCAGAAAAGCATCGTCGAAAATAACTTTGACGGAAGTCGCTCAACAAGTGGGGGTCAGCCCGATCACCGTGTCGCGGGCGCTCAACAAGCCTGAGAAAGTCTCCGAGGCCCTGCGGGAAGCGATCCTCAAGGCGGTGGAGGAAACCGGCTATGTGCCGGATTTTGCCGCACGGGCGCTGGCCAGCCGTCACAGCAATCTGGTGGGGGTTTTAACCTCCCTGCTCGGCAGCGCCATCTTCCCCCCCGTGATGCGCGGGCTGGAGGACAGGGCGCGTGATAGCGGTATCCGGCTGCAATATGCCAATACACGCTACGATCCCAAGGAAGAGATCTACCAGCTCAAGCAATTTTACGGCCAGAACCCCACCGGTATCCTGATCGGCGGCGTGCAGATGGACCCGGGTGTGATGGACATGCTGAGCCGCGCCCCCTGCCCCGTGGTGCAGTTCATCGACATCACCATGCCGCCGGTGGACATGGCCATCGGCATCAACAACGCCGCTGCGGCGACCACCGCCACGCAACATCTTCTGAGCCAGGGCTATCGACGCATCGGTTTTGCGGCGGCAAGGCTGGACATTCCGGTGCGCATGCGCCTTTCCGGTTTCCAGCATACCCTGCAGGATGCGGGGATCTTCGATCCGAACCTGATCTTCCTGACCGGCGGCGACACCGTCATTCCCGCCGCCTCGCGCGTGCTGGACGGGCTTTTTGCCGCCGCTCCGGATCTCGATGCGATTTTCTGCGCCACCGACGAGATGGCCACCGGCCTGCTGTTCGAATGTCAGCGGCGCGGGATCAGCGTTCCCGACCAGATGGGCCTCTGCGGCTTCACCGGGCTTGAATTTTCCGGCTACACGGTGCCAGCGCTGACCACGGTGCAGACACCGCTTTACGATCTCGGCTTCAAGGGGCTGGACATGGTGCTGCGCACCCGCGCCGGGCGCCCCACACCAAAGATTCTGGATCTCGGTTTTCAGCTCATTACCCGTGACACGACCAGGCGGACCGGCGGGTAAGCTCTGCAGCCTCTACGCAGAGTGAAACGCCCCGGTCCTTTCACAGGACCGGGGCGTTTGAAATTTGCGGCTCCGGACAGAAAAATGCGAACCGGTTTCGAAGTCAGCCGTCGATCCCGTCCAGCACGTCGCGGGCCTTGGCGGCGGTCACGCGGCGCATTTCCACCTCGTCCCGGCGCGAGGCCATGGCTTCAGTGGCCATGATCTGGTCGGCGAGATCGGCCGGCAGCGACAGAAGCACGCGGCCTTCTTGCGAATGCAGGCCGCCCAAATCGGAGCGCTTGGCGGTAATCATGCCGCCTGCAACCGTATTGTTGGTGTCGGGATCGATCAGGATGAAGGCGCCGGTGGTGCGGTTCAGCTCATAGGGGTCGAAAATTGCCTTTTCGTCGAAGGAGAGATGCACCTTGCCGATGGCGTTCATCGCCAGGCTTTCGGCGGGCTGCCACTTGCCGCTCTTCAGCTCCAGCTGCGAGACCGGCGTGACCTGCACGCGCTGGCGGCGCGAGCCGCTCTTCAGCCAGTAGCGCTTGTTGGGCAGGATGCCGCCGGGCTGCAACGCCACGAGCTGCGCATCGAAGGCAAGCCCGGTCAGCGGCTGGGCTTCCAGCGAAACGATCATGTCACCGCGCGATACATCCACCTGACGGTCCAGCACCAGCGTGATGGCATCACCGGCCACGGCGGCATTGCGCACCAGATCGAAGGTGACGATCTGCTTGACATTGGCGATAGCGCCGGACGGCAGGATGGCGACGCTGTCGCCCGGCTTGACCGCCCCACCGGCCACCGTACCCTGATAGCCGCGGAAGCTCTCACCCGGACGGGAAACGCGCTGGACCGGCAGGCGAAAGCCCGTGGACTGTGCGCCGCGCACCGGCGCCAGTTCCAGCGTTTCCACCAGCGTCGGGCCTTCATACCAGGGCATGACGGCCTTGCCGGAATAGACGACGTTTTCGCCCTTCAGCGCCGACATCGGAATGGCGGTGACCTGGCGCACGCCGAGCGTCAGGGCAATCTCGCGGAACTCGCTGGAGATCGCTTCAAAACCGGCGCGGTCATACTCCGTGAGGTCGATCTTGTTGACCGCCAGCACGAACTGCTTGATGCCCATCAGCGAGGCGATCGTGGCGTGGCGGCGGGTCTGCTCGAGAATACCGGCGCGGGCATCGACCAAAAGTACGGCGAGATCGGCGGTGGAGGCCCCCGTTGCCATGTTGCGGGTATATTGCTCATGGCCGGGCGTATCGGCCACGATGAAGGAGCGTTTGTCGGTGGCAAAATAGCGATAGGCGACATCGATGGTGATGCCCTGTTCGCGCTCGGCCTGAAGACCATCCAGCAAAAGGGCGAAATCCGGCAGGCCGAGATCGTTCTGTTTGCCGCTATCGCGCTTCAGCGTCGCGGCCTGATCTTCCTTGACGGCCTTGGTATCCCAGAGCAGGCGACCGATGAGGGTTGACTTGCCGTCATCGACGGAGCCGCAGGTGATGAGACGCAGCGGGCGCGTGTCGCGAAGCTTGGCGGCGGTCTCCGCCTGGGGCTCGGCAGTGGCGAGGGCATTGGCGCTTGCGGTCATCTCAGAAATATCCTTCGCGTTTTTTCTTTTCCATGGAGCCGGACTGGTCGCGGTCGATGGCGCGGCCCTGACGCTCGGAAACAGTGGCGATTTCAAGCTCGGCAATCACTTCGTCCAGCGTCTCGGCCTCGGAGCGGATGGCGCCGGTGAGCGGGAAGCAGCCCAGCGTGCGGAAGCGGATCATGCCTTCCTTCTTTTCCTCGCCGGGCAGAAGCTCCAGCCGCTCGTCCTCGGCCATGATCATCATGCCGTCGCGCTCGATATAGGGGCGCTTGGCGGCGAAATAGAGCGGCACCAGCGGAATGTTTTCCGCCTGGATGTAGCGCCAGATATCCACTTCCGTCCAGTTGGACAGCGGGAAGGCGCGCACGCTTTCGCCCCGGCGGATCATGCCGTTATAGATGCTCCACAGTTCCGGCCGCTGGTTGCGCGGGTCCCATTTGTGATCCGGCGTGCGGAAGGAATAGATGCGCTCCTTGGCGCGGGAGGCTTCCTCGTCGCGGCGCGCACCGCCGAAGGCGGCGTCATATTTGCCGGCATCCAGCGCCTGCCGCAGGGCTTCCGTCTTCATGATGTCGGTGTAAAGCGCCGAACCATGGGTGAAGGGCGTGACATTTTCCGCCTTGCCGCGCGGATTGGTATGCACCACCAGATCGAGATCGTAACGGCGGGCCATTTCATCGCGGAAAGCGATCATTTCCTTGAATTTCCAGCCGGTATCGATGTGCAGCAGCGGAAACGGCACCCGGCCAGGATAAAAGGCCTTGCGCGCCAGATGCAGCAGCACGGAGGAATCCTTGCCGATGGAATAGAGCATGACGGGATTGTCGAACTCTGCCGCCACCTCGCGGAAAATGTGGATCGCCTCGTTTTCCAGCGCCTTCAGATGCGGGTCCAGCGGCGCGCGCGGGGCGGCATCCTTGGAATGCGGATCAAACTCGGACTGATGCAAATGCATTATCTGACTTCCTGGCAAAGGCTGAACGGCCATTGTCTTCTACCCTTTTGCCGCGAGTCCCGCCACCCAAGGGCAGGCAGGAACGCAGTGAATGACGGAATTTGTTAGAGAGAACTGGAATTGAGCGAGGGAAGTGCGGCTTCCGGCACATGCAGGCCGCATTCGCGCTTCTCGTCATTTTCCCACCACCAGCGGCCCGCCCGCTCCGGCTCGCCAGGCTTGATGGCGCGCGTGCAGGGCTCGCAGCCGATGGAGGGATAGCCGCGCTTGTGCAGCGGATTGGTGGGCACCGCTTCCTTTTCCACATAGGCGTTGATCTCTTCCAGAGACCAGTCCGCCAGCGGATTGACCTTGATGAGCTGGCGCTCGGCGTCATATTCCGCAAACGGCGTAGTGGCGCGGTTGCCGGACTGACTGCGGCGCAAGCCCGTGACCCAGGCGGAAGCGCCTTCCAGCGCCTTGGCCAGCGGCACCAGCTTGCGCACATGACAGCAGGCATGGCGCGCTTCGACACTTTCATAAAAACCGTTCAGGCCGTATTTCGCGGCATAGGCGTCGATATCGTCCTGGGCAGGATGAAATCGGCGGATGCTGATGCCGAAACGCTCTTCCGTCTCGCTGATCAGATCGGCGGTTTCCTTGAAGAGCCGGCCCGTATCCAGCGTCGCCACCTCGATCTCAGCCCCCGAAAGCGCGATAGCCGCGGTGATGACCTGATCTTCGATGCCGAGGCTGGTGGTGAAAACGGCACGCCCGCCAAGCGAGGCGACCAGTTGCAACCGGCCTGCAAGATCAAGCGAGGCGAAGGCTGCATCGAGCGCGGCGGCGGCTTCAATTCTGCTTTGCAATGTCATGCCAGGGGTCCTGAAGGAGATGTTCCTGAAGAAATGTCCGAACGCTTGTGGCTACAAGGCTTATCGTTCGGGGAGTATCGCCGTTTTCGGCCCACAGGAACAGGAATTGCCTTTCAAGCCGGGCGGCTTGAAGAGCAAATATCTCTCATCTCCCGGCGCGTCGGAGATTTCCCTCCCCCTGACCCGGTCTTTCGGGCGTCGCAGCGCCCAGCAAGACGGAAGATGGCACTATTTTTCTATTAAATCAATAGATTTTACACAGCATAATAGCTGCTATCGAGACAGGCGGGACCGTCGGCGACCACCTCCCCCTTGCGGACAAGATCTTCAAGATGTGCGAAGACCGAAAGGGCTGCGGGCTTGAGGAGGCCGGGCTCCAGCCCGCGATACATGCTCTGCACCATGGCTTCGATGGTGTGATCGCCTGCGCGCACCCGGCCCAGAATGGCGCGTTCGCGCGTCAACCGGTGGGTGCGCATGCCGCTGACCAGGGCGCGCGGCTCCGTGACCGGTCCACCATGGCCGGGAAGGTAGAAACGGTCCTGCCGGGCCAGCAGCTTGTCCAGCGAGGCGAGATAGGCGGCCATGGACCCATCCGGCGGCCCGACCACCGAGGTGGCCCAGGCCATGACGTGATCGCCGGAAAACAGCACGCCGAGCTCCCGCAAGGCAAAGCAGGCGTGATTGGCGGCATGGCCGGGCGTCAGCACCGTTTCCAGCGCCCAGCCGTCGCCTTGCAGCAAAGCGCCATCCGAGACGATCAGATCCGGCGTGAACTCCATATGCGAGCTTTTGGCGAAAGGATTGACCTCCCCCGGATGCAGGGGACGTGACAGCCGATGTGCCCCTTCCGCCACCAGCAGCCCGCCCTTTTCCGCCTTGAGGCGGGGGGCGAGCATGGAATGGTCCTTATGGGTGTGCGTGACCAGGATATGGGTCACCTCGCGGCCTTCCAGCGCCCTCAGCAGCGCCTGGAAATGCGCCTCGTCCTCCGGGCCCGGATCGATGACGCAGACGGATTTTTCCCCGACGATGTAGCTGTTGGTGCCCTGGTGGGTCATGGCGCCGACATTGCCGGCGGTGACGCGCTGCACGCCCGGCGCAAGCGGTACGGCCTCGCCATGGGCGGGCTGGTAGGTCTCGGCAAGACGCCAGGAAGCATTCATTATGGGAAGGTCCGTTATGCTTTATATTCGATCTCGATGAAGGCCATGGGAGCCTCACCGCCATTCACGACATTATGGGCAATTCCCGCCGGGCGGCGATAGGATTCACCGGCGGGCGTGAACACCCGGCGCTCTCCCTCTGCATCCTCAATGAGAAAATGGCAATCGGTCAGCGGCACGACCACATAATCCATGCCATGCACATGATGGCCGGTGGCGGCACCCGGCTCGAAATCCCAGCGCATGATGCGCACCTGCGCATCCTCCTGCAAAAGCGTGGAGGTGGCGGGCGGACGGGCGCTATATCCGGGCATGGCTGGTCTCCGATGGTTTTGCCCATTGCTACCGCAAGAGGAGAGCGAGGAAAACACGAGAAAAGCCCCCTTTCCGGAGAAAGAGGGCTTTCCAAACCATCGGGCAAATGAAATCAGGCGGCGCGGCGCTGATGGCGGCCTTCCTCGACTTCCTCAACGATCTTGGCCACGAAGGCCTGCAGATCGCCCGGATTACGCGAGGTGATAATGCCCTTGTCGGTCACCACTTCCTTATCCACCCATTCGGCACCGGCATTCTTCACGTCGGTCTTGATGGAGTGGTAGGAGGTTGCCTTGCGGCCCCTGAGCGCATCAGCCTCAACCAGCAGCCACGGACCGTGGCAGACGGCGGCAACGACCTTGCCGGAGGCCACGAAATCCTTCACCAGCTTCACGGCCTTTTCATCGGTGCGCAGAATATCAGGGTTGATCTGACCGCCGGGGATGACGAGCGCATCGAAATTCTCGACCGAGGCCTGATCCACCGTCAGATCGACATCGACGGTATCGCCCCAATCCTTCTCGTCCCAGCTCTTGATCGGCTCCTTCTTCAACGAGGCGATCTTCACGTCAGCGCCCCTGCGCTTCAGCTCTTCCAGCGGCACATGCAACTCGGACCGCTCATAGCCATGGGTGGCGAGAATGAGAATTTTCGCGGAGGTAATGGACGTCATGATCCTTTCCTTTCCGTTTGTTTCAAGGAACGTCTTCAATTGACAGGAGGACAACCCATGGGGGCG
Organism: Allorhizobium paknamense; assembly: GCF_030815125.1. Classification (GTDB taxonomy): domain Bacteria; phylum Pseudomonadota; class Alphaproteobacteria; order Rhizobiales; family Rhizobiaceae; genus Allorhizobium; species Allorhizobium paknamense. The sequence goes on along the minus strand of NZ_JAUSWH010000003.1, from coordinate 324,648 downwards.
GACATCGTTCCCGATTTTTTTGAAAGCATTCCTTCACAAAATTCCTGCGAAAGGTGATTGCAGCCCGCCCAATGCTTTGCTAAGAGCGCTCCACCGCAGGCGAGGCAATGCTTCGTCATTCTCAAAGTTGGGGCGTAGCCAAGCGGTAAGGCAGCGGTTTTTGGTACCGCCATCCCCTGGTTCGAATCCAGGCGCCCCAGCCAGCTCCTTTTTTAAACGAAAAAACAAGGGCTTGGCGCTTATTAGAGCACCCTAAGTGTTACACGCTTGCGGATGCACCACACGGATCACCGTGGCAGTTGAGGCAACCACCATCAACCTGTCCGTCGAGTCGCAATAACGATGCGCTCATCACGCTAGCACCGAGCGCGGTGAAAACTCAGCTTCACATCGGATGCGAGCTTAGTGTTGGCTATTGGGTGCCATTCCCGCTCGACAGCTTCTCCTCGAAAAGAAAATTGACTCTGCCCACGATGCGACCAAACGTGTAGCCTGCCTCGATTATGAGGAAGAAGAAAACACTACGAATGGCAAGGCTAACCCACCAGAGGTAGTCAGCCGCCTTCGGTATCGCCTTACCCAGAAGCGGAAGAGCTTGCTTCGAAAACCAGTCACCTTGAGCTTCTGGTGCAATTACAATCATCGCAAAAGCCAGACCTGCGGATGCCATCATCACGAAATAAGAGACGTTGTGAAAAAGCTCCCGCGAGAGGGCATTCACTCGGCGCGCGCGGTTCTTCTGCTCCAGCGACGAGTTGGGCGAGACCTCATCATCCTTACTGCTCGCAATATAAAATAGCACGCTGAAGCCGAAGCCAAGGAGGATTGACGCAACAGTGTTGATCGAATTGATGAAATCGGTAAGCTCGTCTGTCAAAAGGAAAGCCAAAATTGGCGATATGACGATGAAAAGCATAACCCTCGGCCACACGCGAAGTCGTTCGCCCGTTCTATAGTTATAGAACGTAGCGTTGTTTCTCGCGATGATCGAACTGATACTAGCCATTGCTTATCACATCTATGACGTGCTCGTTAAGTGCGTTAACAATTTCATTGCAGGTGTCAGCATTAGCAGGGTGCCCATCATCATCGACGGTAACATCCAGCCTGAATCTGGTTGCGTGCATCCCGTTCTCAAACATGTAGATGGTCGTAGACTTTCCATTCATGTCAGCTAGGACGGTGCAATCCAATACATCCTCGTCATCAATCTCTACCAAGTCGCTCTGGTTCATCAAACTGGCTACCGCTTGCCTTATCGCTCCTTGGCCTTTACCAAAAAAGGGTATCACATCTCGCTTCACCCTATTGATAAGCGGATCATCCTTGCTGGTCCGGGTAAGAGCAATCATCATCTTCCCGCCGAGCTGACTACGTCCCGCAAGTGACGTTGACTTGTTTGCGACGTTCACTCGGATTTCCTTCGGCACTGCATTCTTGTAGTAAGACGCTCCCAGCCGGTGAGATATCGACCTTATGGTCCCGCTCTCGGGCAACATACCCGCGATTGTGCTGCGGAGAATCCGATAGCCGCCAAACTGCCCCAAATATTGCGAGCCGACATATATCCTACCTGACTCAGCAAGATAGAGGACAAAGTGAAATGGCCGAAGGTTCACACTATCGGCCGAAATCCGACCTTTCTCTGAGTTGTCGTAACCATGTCCGTAATAGGAAGCTCTAAACGTCCCGAATATAGTGCGAGGGTTAATCATCGCAAGATTTTCGAGCGGCCCCTCCTTCTGAGTTCGAAGTCTTTCAATGTCTCGATCCACGGTCAAATCGAAAGGCTTCTGCGCCTGCATCCGAGCAAACAAGGCAGCGAATTCCGCCGCCGTGAACGGGGTCATTACTTCTTGATCCGCACTCTTCCGCACACGGACCAGATAGTGAAAACTCGCGCTAACTTCCTCGTTTTTCCTAGAAGCCATCCCTTTAAACCCTCACGCCGAATGTTTGCCAATGCCTCGAATCACAGTGGTTGTAATTCAAGCATCACCTATCGACTTTGTTGAGTCTTCCGTTTTGATTTCCTTGTATGTTCTTATTTTGTTCTATTTTTGGCTCTTGGTCAATACATGCTAAGCCACAACTATCTACCTTATTGCGCAAAATTGGCGAAACAGGTAGCAGTCAGTCCTCAGTTGTCTTGAGACACGAGGAAAACAAGGCGCTTGCTACCATCCTCCTGGCATCGCCTGTCTGGTCCGTCAGGCTGCACTCCGTCACAAACATGCAGTATTGCTCATCAAGTCTGCGACGCTTCATCTGTGTGTCAGGACTCATGATCGGCCCGGCTGCATCAAATAGCTTGGTTTTTGCCGCAAGGTGCGTGTTTAGGGCTGAGCTTAAGCACGCGGCTTCCTTATCATCGGCATGACCGGTGCTCGCGCCAGAGAAAACCACGAGGGCGCAGACTACCATCCGCTTCATGTTAGTCCTGCCGCGCGCTGGTCTGCGCTTGGTGCACCATTGTTGCCTTCTCTCGACCCACACCGACGCGGTTGCCCATGAGGCCGAAGAGCAGCGTAATCACGAACACGGCCAGCCACCAACCGGCGAAGGCGGTGCCGAAAGCCACGATACCGAAGCTTGGCGTTACCATTGTTGCCAGCACCAGCCCGGCCAGACCGAATGATGTCGTCCACTTTTGCTGCGTGGTCGTCCATGCTAGGCGGACCGCGTGACGGGCTATTAAGCGCGCCGTGGCGCGATAGTTGAATTGCATTGATAGAATCCCCTGCGTATTCCCAATTGTGCATATGTCGAAGGGTATAGACAAGAAAAACCCAACGAGAGTGTAGGACCGAGTCTAGGGCGCACTCATCTTCCAACTTGCCATCATGGCCCGCACTCGGGGCTGCACGCGCTTTCGAGCATCCTTACGATGCACGCCGACCATGAGCATTTGATCATAGTCAGTGAATTCGTGTCGAAGGTGGTTTTGTATCGTAACGTCAACTGCCGCCTCGATTGACACGCCCTGCCAGTTTTTCCAGCGAGTGCAGATTTCCCAAGCGTAATAGAGAACAGCGGCTTCAGGGCATCCGGGATATTCGCGCCTTATGAAGTATTCAATCTCATATTGATGAAACCACTGTTTCCGCCGCCGTTCCTGCCTTTGTTTCTTACGCTGGCGACGACTTAGCACTGTGGCGCTTCTCGTAGCCGGTTTTGAACCGTATAGAAAATCGCGCTGGCAAAATAATGAGGAAGATACCGGGCGTCTCGTGTGTCCCATTCTTTTTTTGTCATGGCTCTGGCTTCATCCATAACATCACAAACAAGAAGATTGATCATTCCAATCATAAGATCGTCTGCTTCTTTAGCGGACAACCCTTCATATTGACTACACATATTAACCTCCGCTATGTGAGAAAATATTGCAATCTTCTATGGCGCGTTGAAACTGGCGAGATTGCTACCTCGCCAGTCGTGTGAATCGTCATTTTGCGATGAACTCATAGCTAATGTGCGCTAGCCGTTAAACGTTGAGCCGGTTTCTTCTTCAATAAGCTCAAGGATCAACCCCGCAAGCTCGAAAGGGCTAACATCTTGGTCGGACCTGACTGATTCTTCAATCAGTAGCGCGATTTCACATTCAAGCTCTTCGCGCCGTGTAAGCTTCCGCCCGTCTTCAATAACAATTGCCATCAGATCGAATCCATCGTGATGGCGTCGGCCGGATCGCGAAAGATCAGATGCCCCTCCGGTTCGTGTTGCACAGCCCACAACTCGACTTGCCTGAGAAGATAGGCGGCTTCCTTAAACCAGTTAATCCGTTCTTCACGCATGGCGTAGACGCTTTCTAGCTGTCCGCTAATCAGATTCAGAAGACGTTCGCGGGCATCCGTTGCGGCGGGTGCCTGGGTCGTGGTAGTTTCAGTAATCATCGCTATTTCCTTCCATGGTTTGTGCGATGTTTTGAGACCGTGGGGCGGCAAAGTTCGGCGACCAAACTTCGCTTTGCCGTTCCCTTTCTTTAAGGGCTAATCGCCCGATGCCCTCCATTGTGGGAAGGCCCAACGCACCTGCCTATTCAGCCGGTAACGTAAGTTCTTAAGACGGATCACCTCGTCCCGGTTGACCGGGGATGATCTTTGCGCCTCCAATAGTCGTGCTTCAATCTCGGAGCGCTTGTAGGCAGAAACTACCGAGGCAAGATCAGTTGCTGCGTTGATAAAGAGTCCGATCAGCAATTCCGCCTTGGCTAGCGAAGTCGCTGCGTTCTCTACGTCTTCACGTGCCAGCGCATCGACGTTATCGGGTTTAATTCCACTGTCGTCTTCAAAGTTGAACCATTCGGCCCCCATAACGCTGGCATACCAATTCAGATCGATACCCCCGTGTTTTTCAAAATATTCGAAGAACGGCGTGCGAAGATCGGGAACTGCCGCATCACGTTCCGTGAGCCTTCGCTCACGTTCGCGCTTACGTTGTTCTCTTTTGTATTCGGCCCAAGTCTTCTTTGGCATATTCGCTCTCCGGTGACTTGGACTGTATCGCCAAATTTCATTGGACCATCAAGTCCAATCTATTGTCCAATTCAAAACCTAGAAGGCATGAAATGGGGACGCTTTTTGATTGCCAAATTGAAGATGAAACCGGACTACGGACAACCGTAACGCTGTCGGCGGATGAAATCCTACACCTCGTTGCCACCCGGATGTGTCGAGGCGCTTACTTCGCCCGGAAGCCGCAAGCCGCTCTAATGAAGGCGCATATCGTCCTTCGCCCACTCGGAACGAACGGGGCATGGGAAGAAGACGATTGGTCAATTCAGTGGCAATCGAGATAGGCTGACACTCGGTCGCTTCGCTCCCTCCCTGCGCGGCCTTCGGCCTTGCCCAGCTTCGCTGTCGCTCGCTAGTCCGGTTGAGCGTCTGTCTCATCATTGGTGCGCATAATCACCTGCGGGAATAGGACTTATTCCCCCTCGACTTGAACCACACATAAAGCCGACCGGCGAGCGGTCGGCAGTGGTTCAAGTCGAGGGGGATATCTGCGTCAAACAGGTGGTGAAGAGTTCTGGCTCGTTAGGCCCACTAGGCGGCTTCCATTTGCCTAGCAGCACTCCGTAATCCTGCCCTTGCGGGCAAAGCGGTAGGTGCGCCACGTTCGACTTTCCTTCAATCGATACGTGACTGGACGTTGTGGTTGCTGATCCTGTCAGCGTTTCACATGGCGTCCATCTTTTTATTGCGTCCATTCCCGGCATGGCCGGTGCGGCGACAACCTTACTGAAGCGTCCGATGTTCTCCATCGGGGAGCCGGTCAGCATGATTTTCCGTTCGTCTCTGGCTGACTGAAAGCGCCGGTCATGTTCCCGGTATCGCCCTTATCGTTCAAGGCCAGTATGGTCCGCTTGAGGTTCACGAATAACTCAAGAGGCACCGCTTCTGACTTGACGAAATAGGATAATTATCCTATATTCAATCTCAACCAGTAAGCGGCTGGTTCTTCCAGAATACCCGGTGCTTTGAGCCGCACCGGGTATTTCTTTATAGCTGATTTATATGAGTAAGTGAACACTTACGTTCAGTAAAATTATCACCGCATGCGCTTATTTAGAACGTTCCCAGGCCGTGATGCGCGCAAAATCTCCTGAGCAACTACAGTCCGCATCGACACTTCCAACTGCTTCGCCATCTTTGCCGCAAGGTCGCTGTTCTGTTCCGGCGTGCCCGCGCTTCCGTTCACGGTGATCGGTGCAGAGATGGTGATCTGTTGTGCTGCCGGTTCGTTAGCGTTTGTAGCCTTCAGGTTCGGCGAACGAAGCACTGGGGCACTCGTGACAAGGCCACCTTCGGCATATCCGTGAAGCGCGCTGTTGTGCATGGCCTCTAGATTAGCAACGCCGATCCGGCTGGTAGCCTTCTTTGACATGACGTATTCGCCACGATGAACAACACCTGCCGGTTCATACTTGCCACCGTCGCCGGTATAGCCGCCGTCAGCGAAGCCGAAGATCGCGCCAAGCAATCCGGTTCCCGTGCCCCCAAGCAGACCAGAAAGCGGTCCCTTGCCGAGAAGTGCCGCCTGAAGGGTTGCATCGATCAGGCTATTCAAAATGTTTTGTAGTGCACCATTCAAGGTCTGGGTGCCGGTCAGCAAGCCGGACAGTGAAGACGTGAAGCTTTCAGCGAAATACTGCTGTGCATTTTTCAAACCCTCTGCGGACGCTGCAACCTTTTGGTTTTCACCGTCAAGCCGTTGGGTCAGCGTGATCTTCTCGCGAAGCTTTTGAAGTTCCTCATCGGTGAGCGTGATGCCCGCCCGCTTGGCTTCCTGCTGGGCCTGATACACAGCAAGCTCAAGACGCTGCTGCGAGGCTGACATGCCGGAAATCGACTGTTCGAACCGTGCGAGGTCAAGACCTTCCTGCACCGATTGATTCAAGCTTTTGCGCGCCGCATCCTGCTGCTTCAGCAATTCCGTCCGCTGCTTCTCGCTGTCAGTTGGGGTAAGCGGCTGGGCCGCTGTCGGGGTTGCACCGTAGGCCGTGCGGATGGTGCCATCATCTACACGCTTCAAGCCTGTCCATTCCTGCCGAAGTGCGGCTGGATCATTGCCACGTCGGCGAAGAAGGGCGCGGGCAAGTTCATCCTGTGTCTCTTGATCGAACAGCCTATCGCCCGAAAGGCCAAGCTCCTTAATCAGTCCTTCGAGGGTCGCGCCGGTGATCTGATATTTACCGAGTGCGGACGAACCCTTGCCGTTACCGTAAAGCGCCCGGTTTGCCGGATCGGCAAGCATCTTACGCTGAAGGTCACGGACCTGATCAAGCGTCATGCCGACAAGGTTCTGCGCGCCGCCCGTCCATCGTCCATTATCAAGGGTCGCATTATAATCGCCACCGCTTTCGACACTGCCGATAAGATCAAGGATGTTGTCATACTTACCATATCGCGCAATGCTTTTCGCCCGATTGGCAATGTTCGTGGCGCTCATGACTTCGCCCATCGTCCGGGCGCTGTTCACTGCCTTATGATAGGCTGCGTCAATGCCGTCCGTAGTCGCAAGGCTATCAAGTTCAACCTTCAGTTCCGGCACAAGCTTTTTAAGATCGGCGAGCGCCGATCTGAAATTTGCTGCCGTTGTAACATCGCGATCAAAAGCGCTTGCAAGACTGGTGCTTGCTGCTGACAAATCCTTACTGCTGCCCGTCAGCGCGGCAATCTTCTCTTCGACTGAAGACAGATCGGCACGAAGCTGACGAAGTTCGGCTTCCTTCAGGACGTTCAGGGGGTTTTCTTCGGTATCGGCGATCTGCCTATTCAGTTTGTCGCGCTGCTGCCGAAGGCGTTCAAGCTGCTGATCGACGCCATTATAGTCGGCAATGACTTTATCACGCGCGCCGCCTGAAGGGTCATTGATATAACCGATGACCTTCGCAGCGACGTTAACGCTTTCGACTGCCGCCTGCTTGGCATAGACCATGAAATTGCGCCACATGGTCGAAAACTCGCGATCAATACGCTTCGCGGCTTCAATCTGTTCGTCGGTGAAGGTCGCTGCCTCGCTGCGCATCTTCTGAATTTCAGCGACGGACAGCCCCAAAACCTTAGCCAGTTCTTCCGCGCCCTGACCGCCGAAAACCTCATCCAGAATACGAGTTTGTGCCGCCGCATCCATCTGCTGAAGCTTGCCAATAATTTCATCAAGGAAACGATTGGGGTCTTTCAACCGCTGCGCAACATCGCTCGCCGTATAACCAAGCCGTTTAAATGCTTCTTCGGCGCTGCCCTTGCCGGTCTGGGCAAATTCATCGCCGCGAATGTTCAACTCCTTGAGGGCGTCAGTCACACCGTCAATGCTCAAGCCCGTCGCGGTCGCAACATAGGTCCACTGCTGCCAAACCTTCGACGGCACGCCAGCCTTGCGGGCCTCACGGTCCACTTCGGCAACGCTGTTTGCGATCTCCTTGAGGGCGATGGCAGCACCGCCGACGCCAGCGACAACCGCGCCGCCCTTCATGAGCGGTGCGAACATGCCTTGAAGCTTCTCGCCGATGGAGGCCGACGCCTTGGCCATGGTCTTCTCCATGTTTTCGGCAGACTGCCGGGCGCGGCCTTCCATCTTCTTGAAGTTGTCGTTCGTGACGTTGCGGGCGCGGGCCATGTCCCGCTCATACTTCGTAAGCCGGGCTTCAAGGCTTACAACAAGGCGCTGCGTATCATCCATTCCAGGTATTCCTTATGCTGCCTCATCCCACATGGCATCCATGCGGGCGGCGTATTCGTCGGGGTCAAGTTCGTGAAGAGTGGGCTGATTGTCGTTCGCCGCCGCCCGGAACACGGACAACGCCGACGCAATCGCGCCGTCGATATGGTTCGAATGACGGGTTCCCTTGTGCATCGTGGTCAATTCGCTGGCACTGGTTGCCCGCTTCACCACGACGCTTTCGAAGTGGTTGCGAAGGATCGGGTGCGCGCCGTGCCGAAGGCGGCGACCATTCACGACGCGCTCAAGGTCACAAATCGGGCCGTGCATGTGCTTCGCCGTTTGCGGAACCTGAAGCACGTTGACGCCGTGATCGATAAGCTTGCCCATAAGTGGCCCGGCAAGTGACGGGTCGAAGATAACTTCGCGCACGTCATAGGTGCCGCAAAGATCAATGATCTTGTCGGCAATCAGGTCCGGTTCGATCACCGGGCCGTCGATGACGTTCAACAGCCCTTCATCGCGCCACCGGACATAGGGAACCTGTTCACGCTTCCCCTTGTCCTCCAAACCTTCGGACGGCAGGAAGAACCACGGGTGAACCGTGATCCGGCCATCATCGTGACGCCATGCGCCGACGATGGCGGTGAGGTCGCCGGACCGGGACAGGTCAACGCCAAGCCAGCACGGCAGGCCCTCAAGGTCGGCGAGGTCGAAGTTCGGATCGCGGCCCGCGTCATAAACGGCCATATCGAAGAGCGGATCGCGGGAAGCGGCCTGCCACATATTCAAATGAAACTGCTGAAATGCGAACCGTTCGGCGGGGCGGTGTTCGGCCTCGCGTGCCATGGTGCGCAAACCGCCAAGATCGGGGAAGCCATGGGCAAGGCCGGGATTAATCTTGTCCCAGACAGCTTCATCGCGCCAATCGTCGCCGGGTTCGGCTTCGAATATGATCGGCAGAAACGACGGGTCTTTAATCTCGCCGGTCGCGACCTTCCGGGCGTAGTCGTAAATCTCGAAACCGATGTTTTCCTGTCCACGGCCTGCGGTCGTGGCGATGATCATGAGGGTGTCGGGAACCTTCGCCATGCCGGACTTCAGGGCTTCCCAAAGGTCGCGGCCCTTCCAAGCGTGGATTTCATCGACAAGGACGAAGGAAGGCGTCTTGCCGTGCTGGGCAGCGCCATCACTGGAAACAGCGAGCAATTCCGCCTTGTTCGGGCGACACATGATCTTCTTTGCCGAATTATGGGCGTCATAGATGCGGGTCGCCGCGATCAAGCGCCGATCCTCGCGCACGATGTTTGCGGCCTCCTTGAAGCCGATGCCAGCCTGTTCGCGGTCGGACGCGGCAAAGATGGCCTGCCCTGCCGGGCGAGCCTCCGGGCCGATGGTGTGCAGTAGTGCCCATGCTGCCGCGATACTGGTCTTGCGGTTGCCACGGGGCAGCATCAGGAAAACCGTGCGGACGATCCGGCTTCCATCGGCGTTGCGCGGCCCATAGATGCGCCGGGTCATGCGCTCCTGAAAATCGTATAGCTGGAACCGGCCCTTCGGCGCGGTGCTCGCCGGGTGCCTCAATGCCCGGATGAAATCGACGGCTTCCTGTCCGTAGCCGAACGGGTCATCGATGGCGCTGCCGTCATAAACCCACTGCGGAAACGCGCTCTTAGTCATGCGGGCGGTTCCTGCCGATGCTCATCGGATTGTCGTCGTCATCGTCGCCACCGGCTGCACTTCCGACACGGGCGCGCGATACCGGCGACAAGCCGTATTCGGCGGCAAGCTGCCGGGCGGTTTGCATTGCCTTGTCCTGAAGGCGGCAAAGCTTCATGTCGATTTCGCCGGACGCGCGAAGGGTGTCTTCGATCTCGCGGACAAGGCCACGGGCGCGGCAGTAGTCTTCTACCCCGCCAAGATCGCCAAGGGTGATGATGCCGCGTTCGATGAGGCCCGGCATGATCCGCTTCCATTCGGCGCGGGCATAGGCTGAAAGGTGCTTCGGTGCCGAAGGTGCCTTAGTCAGTGCGTTACTGTCGCGTTCAACGGGCGGCTTGACGCCGCGAAGGTGGGTCATGTCAGGGCCTCGCCGCGAAGCTCCAGCGCGTCACGCCTGCCGACTTCCTTGATTTCCTTGATGCCGTAGGCCGTGCCCTCATAGGTCACGCGGTCCGCGGTCGTGATGCCAGGGCGATAGCGGACACGAAAAATGACGGTGCCCGTCTCTGCCTCGCCGTAGCTGGTGAAGAACTCGCTCGCCGACTGCTGAAGGACTTCCGCCCATACAGTGGCGACGGGCGCCCACGACTTCACGACGCTGCCGGACGGCTTTACGGTTTCCGTCTCGCGCTCAATGGTGATGCGGCGATCCATGCTTCCGATATTCAGCATCAAATAATCCACCGAATGAGGGCTTCGACGGACAGGACGCCATGACCATAAGCCGAGTCAGGATCGCGTGGGAACCGGGATGCGCTGACGCGGAAATGGTCGCAATAGCCGCCTTCGATGGTCATGGACTTGTCGAGCGCTGTCGTCACGGCGAAGGCGAGTTCTTTCGCGGCGTCCTCGCCAGCGTCCAGCGTCCAGATATGCAGGTCCACGTAGACCCACGCCGCGCGCTGGGCGGTGTAGTCCTGACCATGCAGGGCGGTGTTGCCGTCGCTCATGATCACGCACGGCGTCTTGCCAGGCCGCGAACCTCCGGCCCGAATCTGGCTAGCCGGGACAAGGGCACTCACTGCCGGGTCGGCGATAAGCGCGGTGCGGATAGCGGTCTGAAGGGCAAGCGTCGGTTCGATCATTGCTCATTCCATGCGTCTTTAACGGCCTTCTTCGCGGCGCGGTTGATGCGGTTCTGAAGGCGCTTTCGCAGAAGGCGAAGCGCGGGCCAAAAGAAGGGCTGGGCTTCAGCCTTGGCCGTCCCGTATTCGACAAGGTGCGCGTAACGCACGTCTTCGTTGCCGACGGTCACGAGGACTTCCGTCTCACCGGCAACACGGGAACCGCCCGGCTGACTGAAGGGCGGTGTGTGCTGGCCGGGTGCGGTGACTTCGATGCTGTCGATCAGCGCGCCGGTATCGCGGGACGTTTCGGCAAGCGCCTTCTGGGCTGCCGCAAGCTCTTCGCCGGACTTCATCAGGGCAGGAAGCACGGCCTCACGCGGGGCGCGGGCGATGCGGTCGAATGCTGCCATGGTCTCTGTGAGGCCGTTGCCGCTCTTATTCGCCATCGCCAAACCACTTTTCACGATAGGAATCGAGAATCGAGGTTACGCCCATGGGCGCAAGCTGGGCGGAAACGCCAAATGTGGCGAGGTTTCTGCACTCGTAGTAGAAGGAAACAAGCCGCAAAATGGCGATTTTCATGTCTGCCGGAAGCGGGTCAAACTCGGTCAGAGGCCTGCCGATGTAGTTCGAAATCCATGTTTCCGCGCCGTCGAGATAGAGCGCAATAAGCTCATCTTCGGCGGTTCCGTCGATCTTCATGTGTTGTTTGGCGAGGTTGAGGCTAACAACCGTCATGTGTCATTTCCTGAAAAAGTTATATTGATGCTCTCTTGCAAAGTGCTCCCCCCGCCGGTCCCATTGAATACGCATAAATTGGAGCCCCCGCCCTGTGCTGTTTCGATGTAGATGTGCCAATCGCCTGTGCGACATTCTGGTCGTGAGGGCTGTTCGTCGTGAGAAGCGCACAGGCATGCTGACGGGCGGCTGCGCGCGCTGCAGAAATCTTCTCGCCTTCCTTGACAAGCGGGTTGAGAATTATCATATTGCAACCCGTTGACCTTTCGTAGCTCAACTGGATAGAGCGCCGGCCTTGTAAGCTGGGGGTTGCAGGTTCGAGTCCTGCCGGGAGATTGAAGGGCGCCCCTGTGGCGCCCTTCGCCATTTCAAGGGCCTTAATCACAGCGCGCGCTCCTGCCGTTGCTTGACCGAGTTGTGACATGGTGCACAAAGCGGTTGCCAGTTGGCGCGGTGCCAGAACAGGCGCTTATCGCCACGGTGCGGAATGGTGTGATCCACAACAGTCGCGGGGGTGAACACCTGCTGCTTCGCGCACTCGCGGCAGAACGGGTGCGCAAGAAGGTATTCCGCACGGGCTTTGCGCCATTCATGGTTATAACCGCGCTGTGCGGCAGTCGGGCGGGTGGCGTCGTGACGGGCATTGCGTTCGCGCTTGGCCTTCATCTGGCAATCACAAAGCTCGCCGTTGGTGACGATGTTGCCGCAACTGCAAATCCGGGGTGGCTTCATCATCGGGCACCCTTCAGCTTTGCCTTCAGGGCGCGAAGGGCGTTACGGTCAAATTCCGGGTCAAGGCCATCGGCGATGCTGCGGGCGGCTTGCTCCGAGTTCTGTTCGTGGTCCCTGCCCTGTTCTTCGCCGCTACCATGGATGGCCTTCAGCTTGGTGACGTGTCCGGCATAGGCGCGGCAAATCTCGTTGGGGGTCGCGTTCCATGCCTGTTCGGGCGCCCAGCCAAGCCAGCCGGTCGCGTTCTCATAAAGGCCAGCGTAGAAATCCGGCCACGTGACGGGCTTGCCTGAATTGGGAACACGCTTTGCCTTCGGATCGGGCGTGGGCATGAGCATTGACACAAGCTCTGCAAGCGGAATGCGGGCCGGGATGATGAAAGAGGAAAGCGGCTTTCCTGCAATGCCAAACAAGAAAGCCGCTGCATCCTGCATGGGGGACGAAGCCATGCGGATGATTTCGGAAATGACGGTGAAGCTGCCTTCCTCTAGCGCACGGAACATCGCCGGGAAGCCAAAGCGGGCTTCAAGGGTAACAGCGGCCCGCAAGGTCGGGCGAAGCGTCACGGTGCTGCCACCGTGCGCAATCGTTACCTGTTCATATGCGGGCCGCTGATAAGTCATAGGATTATACCGCGACCTTCAGCTTCACGAAGCGGTCGGGGTGCGTCACGTCCGCACCGACACGCTTGCGGGCGTGGAAACGAACCTGTCCCTTGCCTGCGAGGCTGTAGGGATCGCGAAGGGTCGAAAGACCGACGCGGTCGATGATGCGATAGCCCGACAGATCGCCGAACAGGATCGGGAACTTGCCAGCGCCAATATCGTCCATGTCGGGCATCTCGACAATCGGACGGCCAAGCAGGGTCATAACGCCGCCTGCGGTGATTGGGTCAAGCACAAGGTAACGGCCCGTGCCGTCCTTCCACTGCCGGATGACGGACAGGGTATTGCGGTTCATGAGCCAAGCGCCGTTTTGAGCGTGCGACGTAACAATCTGGTGATACATGCCGATGATCACGTCTGCCGGGTTCGTGGTCGGGAAGGACGCGGCAACGCCTGTCTTCACTTCCTTGATGCCGGTCGCGGTCATGATGCCCTTCGGCTGCCCGGTGCCGGTGCCCTTGATAAAGGCTACGCCTTCGGTCTTGCCGAAGCTTTCGGCGTAGTCGGCGAGAAGTTCGCCCTCAAGGCCATAGGCGTTGTCTTCGAGAAGCTGGTTCGAAACGTCGGTGAAGGTCGCCAGTTCGAATGGGGTCAGCGTGATCTGTTCGAAGGTCATGCCGCTTTCAGTGCGGTCTTCGGTTTCAGACACCCACGTTGCAGAAGTGCCGGACACGCGGCGCGGATACTTGATTTCCGGTGCCGAGATCGAAACGACGCGGGCATAGCTGCGGATCGGCGAATACTCGTTCAAGAGCTTGATAAGCTCACTGCCGAATTCTTCCGGTGCCAGGTATCCGCCATTCGCGTCGGTCGATACGGTGAGTGCCTTCACTTCTTCCGGGCTGATACGTTCGATGCCACGGCGAAGATACGAGACGAAGGCCTTGCGCTCATCGTTGTCGTTTCCACCGTTGGGATGGTTGCTGTTTGCGGCAAGCGGGCGGTTCGCCTTCGCTTCCAGCTTGTCCATGCGGGCCTTGATGGCCTTCAGTTCTTCAGGGGTGATAACCGGATCTGCCTTAGCTTCCGGTGCATTCTCGATTTCGTTTTCCATATTTTCCTCAGTTTGGGACTTAACGACAGTGACGTGCGCCCCCGGATGCACCGGGAAGCGGCAAAGGCTGATTTCGTTGATGATGATGGACTTGAAGACGCGGCCACCTTCGGCGCGCGTTTCGAAACCGGTGTGACGGAAGCCGATAGACAATCCGCCGATCTTCCCGGCCTTAAGCTGCCGGTGCGCATCGCGGGCGGGGCCGATACCTTCCACGAACAAGCGGCCCTTCACTTCAAGGCCCCGGTCGGTCTCGGCATAGGTTTCCCAGATGCCGACAACCTTCTGTTGATCGTGTTCCATGACCATGGGCACGCTGTTCGCGAAGGCGACGGTGCCCTTTTCGATCACGTCACCGACGCTATCCGGCGAGCCGAACGGCCATGCGATGCCGGTGACGGTGCCGGTGTCATCAATGGAAACGGTCGCCTTGATTTCGAGATTCTGAGTGTCCGTCATTCGGCCACCTCTTCCGGTGTGCCGTTCCAGCGGGCGTCCAGAATGTCGAATGCAAGCGGAAACACTTCCATGACCGGGCGCGGCTTGGCGTAGGTATCGACAAGGGTCTGTGCTTCGACCGGGGAAGTCCCGCCACCCATCAGGCCGGTGCGGACAATTTCAATCATGTCGGCGAAGTGGAATTCCTGCCGCATGAAACGGGCATAAAGCGCGGCGATACCGACGCCGGTCTTCCGCTCAAGCTCAAGAATCATCTCGGTCGTAAGGGCGAAGGTCTTTTCGCCATCACCGAAAAAGGCGGTGTGCTTCATTAGGCTGCTTCCTTCGGCGGCTCGCTGTGGGGCAGGCCGTTTGCGGTCGTGGTGGTATAGGGATTTGCGAGTTCGTCGCCGCCGGGCAGTGCGGGAAGGTTCATCGCGGCGCGGACTTCGTTCGGGGTCATAGCGCGCATGGCGACGAGCTTGCCGAAGATCTCGGCACGGCCTGCCGCGTCGGCACGCTGAAGGTCGTCAATGACGAACTCAAAATAGAGGGTGTCGCGCTCTTCGTCGGTTAGAAGCACGGTCGCATAAGCGTCCTGCCACTTGTCCAGCCAAGGGCGAAGGCAAAGCTGAAGGAAGCTCGCGGCCATCTGTTCCGCGTTGCTTCAGGTCGCGCGCTCAAGCTGGTAGAGCATGTGCGGCGGGACGCCGAAGATGCGGGCGATCTCGTTGATCTGCTCAAGGCGATTTTCGATGAACTGGGCATCGGTGCTAGCAAGCGCCATCTGCTGATATCGGAAGCCGTTCGGCACGATCAGCGGGCGTGACTGCTTACCGCCGCTGAAAGCAGCCCGGTAGTCCTTCAGGATGTTGGCAATAACCTTCGTCCCGGCTTCGGTGTCGGGAACGGTGTTCTCGCTCCAGAACATTGCGGACGGACGTGCGCCGTCACTGAAGAGGTTCGAGGTATGCTTTTCGAGGGTGAGGCCGATACCGATGGCCTCACGGCCAAGCTTGACCGGCGAAACGCCAGCGAAGGCAGGGATATAGAGAACATCGCGATAGGAGAGCCTGACCTGTCCGCGTTCCG
Source organism: Allorhizobium paknamense (assembly GCF_030815125.1). Classification (GTDB taxonomy): domain Bacteria; phylum Pseudomonadota; class Alphaproteobacteria; order Rhizobiales; family Rhizobiaceae; genus Allorhizobium; species Allorhizobium paknamense. The sequence continues at coordinate 308,977 of NZ_JAUSWH010000003.1, read as the reverse complement.
CTGACACGAGATAGAAGGGTTCGCCGTCATCCTCACAACGGCGCTGCACCTTCGACGGGTCCAGACGGTGAAGCTCAAGGGGACGATCATCGGACGCGCGGACAACCTGCGCACAGCCCGCACCATGAAGCAAGGCGTCAACTGTGAGGTCGATGCGAAGCTGCCCGGCGCTGGTCCAGTCATTAGCACGGCTATGGGTGATCTTGTGGCCGGGGTGATCCTTGGCAGCTTCCTTGCTGTCGTCAGCTTCGCGATAGAGCTTGCAAGGTAGTGACCCGATAGTTTCAGAGATTAGACGGACGGCCTGAAGCACTGCCGGGACATGCATTGCCGAGTTGCCAGTAACGACAACGCCGGATGCAGTCGGGATCACGCCAAAGATTTCGCTGCTCGCAGAATCGGTGAGGGAATACGCCTTCTCTTCTGCCGGAAAGCCAAAGGCCTTCTTTGCACTTGAAAAAATTCCGGTGAAGTCCATGCGTTTCATCCTCAATTAAATTGAGAATAGAATCGCACATCTGGACTCATTTGTGAATCATTTTTTAGGTTTTTATTCCTATTTAGATATATTGTCCTATCCGTTACGAACAATCAAATAGAGAAACTTGAGGGAGGCCACCAACAAACCCGCTAACATGATGCTAAAAAAAATCGTCAGCCAAGTCCATTTCACCCTGACGGTCGGCGTTGCGCTCCTCCAAATTTCCTCAGACATTAATGGTAACACGCCAAGCGACACTGAGAACGTATATATTACAAGCTCCCGCACAATCACCCAAAGAACTATCGCTAAATATATTACTACGGAAAGAATCGCAAAAAATCCCAAATAATCTAAATTATAATTAAACCCCAGAAATGAAATACTAGAATTCCTCAGACAATATACACAAAAAAGGATCGATCCCCAGAGAAAAATCATCCTGTTTATAGCCCCAGCGTAGTCTGAGGCGTTCTTTAATCTATCCTTGGCAGAGGCGCCCTTTTTCGGAGTCACCTCTACGGCGTTATCTAACTCGCTCATCAATTGTCCTGCAGTTGTTAGGCACCTTTGCAGCACCACCATAAGTCAAAAACTTTTTTACAACCTTAACGTTACGCACTATGCAAATGCAGCAAGATTAAACCAGGATATGCAATCGCGTTGATTAACTCGACGCGCTGCTCAAGCATACCTTGCGCAAGAACACCGTAACCGCGTGTGACCTTGTTCCCGCTGACATGGCCGAAGATGAAATTAAATTGCTCATCCAAATATCCAGCGCGGCGCACGGCATCGAACGCGCCATGCCTGAAGGAATAGAGAGAAAGGCCACGTCCATTTTTTAGCCCTATACGGGCAAGGTAGCGGCCAAACTCCCGGCTGTAATCCGCGATCATCTGTCCTCGTGAATTGCGTCCTGCGAAGGGAAAGAGGCGCGATTGTCCGGCGTTCTTCATGCTGGTGTGATATTCGAGAAAGCCAAGTCTCACGAGTTCCTTATGGACAGGGACGACGCGCCGCGAACCTTCTGTTTTGACGCTCTTAGTGTTTTCTTCCTCATCGTCGCCATCCGTCGTTTCCGTGATGTCCATGATCCAATGGCCGCGTTCTTCCCGAACATCGGAAATAGCAAGCTGCGCAATTTCTGCCGGACGAGCGCCCGAATAAAGCATAACCAACGGCACCCAAAAGCGGTGATCACGGACAAGGACGTTGCCGGGCTTATGCCAGAACCGAGGAGCGTCATCGCTTTGGCATCCGGTGAACAACGGAGACTTGAATAGGGCGTTCATCTGGTCGGTCTTAAAGGGGAAGACCTTTTTCTTTTTGTCTTTCGCCAGCGACATGCCTTCCGTCGGATTGCTATCGAGGTAGCCATTATTCACGAGCCAATTGCAGAATGCCCCGAGACTGGACAGATAGCGGTTGACGGTGCGCGGTGTCAGGGCGGGCTTGCCGACCGTCTCATTGTGCTTGACGATCTCCGCGATCTTCATTCCTTCAAACGCCTTGGTCTCAGTCGCCTTTACCGGGTATTTCATCAACAAGGCCTTCCATTCACGAACCGCTTTCTTGTCGATCCGATGAACCGGGCAGGTGCTGCCAACCAAATCTACGAACGTCCCCACATCGCGGCGTGCCTGTGCTAATGTGTCAGCCGTGATCTGTTTAGGATTTTCGCGGGCGTAATTGTCGAATAGCTCCATAATGGCTTCACCCGGCGCTGCCGCCTCCTGCGCGCTACCCACTACGGGCTTTACAATGGGGTCTTTTGGCGAACCGGTGAAATCGCCCTTGTCCCGTTCAAGGGTGCGCTGCAAGCCTTCGATCTCTGCTCGCGTCATCAGCGTGCAAAGTTCGCGATATTCACCAGAATCGACATCGACAAGCAGGCGCTGCTTCGAAATGAAGTCCTTCACTGCCGGTTCAATCAACTTCGTATCGCCGGACGTGAGCGCGATCTTTAAGGCGTTCAAGCGACGGGTGCGAAGGTTCGCGTCGTCGGTGCGGGCGCGAAGCATAAGCTCATAGTGGGCATATGCGTTGATCATTCCAACGAAGTCGTCAGACGTGATCTCGCCCACTTCGATTCGGCGGTAGAGTTTCTGCAACTCTGCATCCTGTTGCGCCGGGGTTGGCAGGGCGCGCTGCTTGAGGTCATAGCTTTGAAGCGTTTCCTCGTAGTGCTGCCAAACGGCCACGGCCTTATCGTCGCCCTTCAACTCGCGTCGGGATCGAAGGTCTTCGAAGTGCCGGTTCCAGCCTTCGACTACCGGCCACATTTCACGCTTTGCTACATTTTCATCCTTCGTGCCGAGCGCCTTCACAAGCTCCTTCTTGCCGATGATCTCAATAAGGTCGGTCGGAACCTTGATGCGAGCATAGTAGCTTGCACCACGACGAAGAAGGTAACTGATACGCGCCATTTCGGTCCCCGTGTAGCATCCCGGCGTTACAGCCCGGTGTTACAACTTCGACAGAAATAGGTCAACAATTACAATAAAATAAAGCGAAACAATGCCCTAGAAAAAGTTGGATTTTGTTCCAGGCGCCCCAGCCATTTAAAGCATTCAGGTTATGTGGTTCGTTCGGGGCGAAAACCGCGAAAAATTGCGTACACAACGATCAGAAACAACATGATAATGAGCACTAAGGGGAATTTGATGCCGAGTTTCTCTTCCAGCATGCCAATATCAAACACGATACCTCCGATAAAACCGGCGATGCCGTAAAACACCCCTCGCTGCCTATCGTGTGCTGCGACCGATCTGTCTCGTTGAGCAGCATCGAGATTTTCCTCAGAAGCTGTCCGAGCCGTTTTTGCATCCTCAGCGCCGGTAAGCGCAAAATTCAATATCTCCCCCAAGGCCTTCCGCTCGGGATCGTCATTTTGTTGCAGCCACTCCACATAATCTACAGGTGCTGCAGGCTTAATATCAATATCAACAACCGAACCTGCGGCAATGCCCTTGAAGTGCGAGTGGTGAGCAAGAAGCTGACCCTTTTTTGATCCCTTTGAATCAATGCAGAAGACGCCCTCCACAGTTTTGTCATCTTGTGGATTAGCAACTTTTACCTTAACGAGGGATTTCGAATAGATACCCTGCGGCCTATCGCCCGGATACATGCAGATCGTTCTTGTCCGCCTTATATATTCGTAACGCTCTTCATCTTCATTTTTTACAGCATTGAATACGACTTTACCCATGCCCCACATGGCCCCGCGACTAAAAGTTCATTGAATTGAAATTGCAATCTATACGTTAAAAATCTCCTACGACGAGAACGAGGCGCCGCTCCGCCATACACAACAGTTAACACCATTACTCCTAACTTAATCCCCCATTCACCATCTTCCTTGGGCGGGACTTAACCTTAACGGCGCTATAAAATTCTCAGCCTGGGGTTTCAGGACAATTGAGCAAATGAGGTGGTGTCCGGCGTGGTGTTGCGCCGGCAGCAGGGATTTTTTGTTTTCGTTTTGCGTCTGTGAGTAAAGCGTATGGTGAGTAAGAATACCAATGTGTCGGCCTATGTCGCACTTGGCTCGTTGCGGAATACGGTTGCCAGCCGCGACCAGAGCGAGGCGCGGGTCAATACCGGCTATCGTGTCGCAACGGCAGCGGATGATGCGGCCTATTGGTCGATAGCCACGACCATGCGGTCGGATAACCGGTCGCTCAAGGCGGTGGAAGACGCCCTCAGCATGGCGGCGGGGGTGCTGGATACTGCTTTTCAGGGCATGTCCTCGGCAACCGATATCATGTCGCGCATGACGTCGCGGCTGGTGATGGCGCGCGAGCCGGGGGTGGATCGCGACAAGATCAATACCGAGCTTGCCGAAATGAAGGATGAATTGCGCAATATCGCCGAAAGCTCCTCCTTTTCAGGCGAGAACTGGCTTCAGCGCTCGGATCGCAACGATCCGGGCAAGCGCAGCCTTGTGAGTTCCTTCCAGCGGGACAATAACGGCTATCTCAGTGTCGATACGATCGATTATGACATCGACGGCCAGGCCGGCACGACCAATGTCAACTATATGATCGATGACAAGGGCGGTGACGAAGGCATTCTCACCGGGCCGGGCTTTGCCAATGCGCTCGGCGCCTCCAAGACCTGGGTGCTGTTCAACGGCACCAATGCCGGCACCAGTTATGACGAGATCAAGCTCAGTTCGACCACCACCAACCAGGAACTGGATGAGATGATCAAGGTGGTGGATGCCATGACCGAGCGCATGACCGACGTGGCCACGGAGCTGGGCGCAAAGGCGAACCGGGTGGAAACCCAGCATGAATTCGCCAAGGACCTGCAATCCTCCATCACCACCGGCGTGGGCGGCATGGTGGATACCAATATGAACGAGGAATCCAGCCGGTTGAAAGCGCTTCAGGCCAAGGAGCAATTGGGGATCAAGTCACTCTCCATCGTGAATTCCTCCACCCAATCGCTGTTGCAGTTGATGTAAAGAAAACCGCCGGGCCGCAGAGGCGGACCGGCGGTTTTGCTGGAAATCCGGTCCCGGATCAGTTTCCGGCCAGGAATTCTTCGCACCAGGTGCGGCCATCATCCAGCTTCTTGTCGAAGACCGGCTTGATGTCGCGAATGGTGTAATTGTCGGACACGGTGATGCGCACTTCGCAGCGCAGATAGTCGGTGCGGGCAGGACGGATCTGCTTGCCGCGCTTGCCATCCGCCGTCTTGTCGTAAGCGGCAGGAACGCTGCGGGTCTTGAAGCCGCCGCGCCAGGTGTAAACCGTATCCCCACCCACATCTTCATCATTGATCGGCGGGCCGAACTTGGCAAAGAACACGCCAGCCGACTGGCCAGCCCAGCGGGTTTGCAAGGCAGACGGCTTGGAAACAGCCATGGACCCGCCCGTGGTGGAGCAGCCCGCCAGCGCCAGGGCAAGGCCAGCTGCGAGCATCATGCGAAACGTCATCTTTATTGTCCCTTTATAGAACGGAAAGGCCGCAAACCGCCCTTCCCAGCAATTCCCGCTGTTCCATACTGCATTATGGCGCAAGTGTGAAACTCTCCCGCCGCTAATTTTTCACCGATGTTCAACGGGAAGGCTGGGAAAAACGGGATTGTGAAGACAGGCGGACCAAGGGCGGAGCCGCCATTCGGGGCAACACGCGCGCTCTCCGTGAAAATTTCAATATAAGCCTTTGAAATGAATGGGTTCTCAAAAAAATGAAAGTTTTTTGGCAGCCCCGCTTGTCTATCAGAAACGGCTGGTCTATAGAGACCCCGCTGGTCACGGAGTGTAGCGCAGTCTGGTAGCGCACCACGTTCGGGACGTGGGGGTCGAGTGTTCGAATCACTCCACTCCGACCAGCTTAAATCGCCCGCCTCGTGCGGGCTTTTTTTATTCCCGACTTTTCTCAACACTGCCGCTGCTTTATGCTGTGATTTACACGACCGAGACGGGTAGCGGGCGGTAGATATGATCGCCTGCCGGACGAATTAGAAAAATTTAAATTTAAAGCGATAGAATAGCCGAAGGGTTTCGAAACGGGCGTGAAGGTGGGTGCGCGTCCGGCCAGAGCATTGTCCCGAGAAAAGTGGAAACCGGTTTTCTATTCGGAAATGCGTAAGAACAAAGAGTTGGGGCGTTTCATGCAGGCATCGAAGAATGACAAGGCTGGGTTTGAGGAGTTGCGCCGGGCGCTTGGCCGCAGCCGCAACGGCTTTGTGGCGATCGGGCTGTTCAGTTTCTTCGTCAACCTGCTGGTACTGACCGGTCCGCTCTTCATGCTGCAGGTCTATGACCGGGTGCTGGCGGCGCGCTCGGAAGCGACCCTGCTGGTGCTGTTTCTACTGATGACGGCGCTTTATGCCATCATGGCGGTGCTGGATCATGTCCGCGCCCGGATCGCAGCCCGCATCGGCGCGCGCTTTCAGGAGGAATTCGATTTTCGGGTGTTCCGGGCGCTTTTGGAACGCAGCACGCTTGGCCAGCGCGGCATCACCACCACCTCCGGCATGCGGGATCTGGATGCCGTGCAGAAAATGCTGGCCTCCTCCGCAGTGTTTGCCGTGTTCGACATTCCCTGGACGCCGGTGTTTCTGTTCATCATCTTTGTGTTTCACGCGTGGATGGGGGCTCTTGCGGTGGTGGGCGGTCTGGCGCTGGTGGCGCTGACGGCGCTGAACCAGAGCGGCACCAAACGGTTTCAGAAGCAGGCGGCGGAAGTGACGCGCAAGAGCGATGAACTGACCTCCGCCCTGGTGCGCGATGGCGATGCGGTGCGCGCACTTGGCATGATCACCTCCGCAGCACCACGCTGGCATGGGCTGCGGCATGAAGCGCTTTCGGCCCATATCGCCTATTCCGATGCCAATGGCTTTTACTCCACCGCCTCCAAGACTTTCCGCATTTTCCTGCAATCGGCCATTCTGGCGCTGGGCGCCTGGCTGGTGCTGCGCGGCGAGATCAAGGCTGGCGCGATGATTGCCGGCTCCATTCTGATCGGCCGGGCGCTTGCGCCGATTGAATCGGCCATTGCCCAATGGGGTCTGGTGCAGCGCGCCTTTGAAGGCTGGCGCAATCTGGCCGGGCTGTTGCAGCAGGTGCCCGCCCATGTGGAGCGCACCGCCCTGCCCCGGCCCAAGGCCTTTATCAGCCTGCAACAGGTGACCGCCCTGCCGCCCGGCGAGCAGATGGCGACGCTGCGCATGGTGAGCCTGGAGTTAAAGCCCGGTCAGGCGCTGGGCGTGATCGGCCCCAGCGGCTCCGGCAAATCGACGCTGGCGCGGCTTTTAACGGGTGTGTGGCCAGCCATGGGCGGCAAGATCCGGCTGGATGGCGCAACACTTGATCAGTATGGCGATGCTCTTTCCGATCATATCGGCTATCTGCCGCAGGATGTTGTGCTGTTCGAGGGCACGATTGCCGAAAACATTGCCCGCCTCAGCGGCACGCCGGATGCGGAAAAGGTGATCGAAGCCGCCCGCAAGGCCGGTGCGCATGAGATGATCCTGAAACTGCCGCAGGGCTACGATACCCGACTGCCCGCCTCCGGCCAGCGCCTCTCCGGCGGGCAGAAGCAACGCATCGGTCTTGCCCGGGCCTTCTATGGCGATCCAGTGCTGCTGATCCTCGACGAGCCGAATTCCAATCTCGATGCCGAGGGCTCGGAGGCGCTGAACCGCGCCATTCGCGGCCTGAAGGCTGCGGGCGGGGCGGCGGTGATCATGGCGCATCGCCCGGCGGCCATTGAGGAATGCGAACTGGTGATGATCCTGGACAATGGCGCGCGCGTGGCCTTCGGCCCCCGCGACGAGGTGCTGCGCGCTCATTTGCGCAATGCCGCCCAGGTGGTGGGGCCGGTCGGCCCCATGCCGGTGGGCAGCCCACTGAAACAGTAACGACAATCGAGACCGGCCGATGACGATGATGGCTTTCGCCGCCGCCGCATCATCGGTCAACAGGAGCCCAGCCATGGTCCTCATGACCCTTCCCACCCGCAAGCCCGCCTCCGCCTGGAACACGCGCGGCTATACCGCGCTCGGCTTTTGCACGCTGGCGGTGCTGGTTTTCGGCCTCGGCTTCTGGGGCGTGTTCACCACCATCAATGGCGCCGTGGTGGCCGGTGGCGCGGTGGAAGTGGAAACCAACCGGCAGGTGGTGCAGCACCAGACGGGCGGCATCGTCAAGGACATTCTGGTGAAGGAAGGCGACGTGGTGGTGCCGGGTCAGGTTCTGGTGCGCTTCGACGACAAGCTGGACCGGGCGGAATTCACCATTATCGAAAACCAGCTTTTCTCCCTGCTCGGCATGGCCGGACGGCTGAAGGCCGAGCAGATGAATGCCAGCAGCATCGAGTTCGATCCCGAACTGCTGCAAAGGGCTGAAACCGATGCCCATGCCCGCGATGTGGTGGACGGGCAGCGCACCCTTCTGGCCGCCCGTCATGAGAGCCGTGAAAAGCAGGTGGGGCAATTGCAGGAGCGCAAGCGCCAGACCGCCCAGCAGGTGGAGGGGTTAATTGCCAAGCGCGAGGCACTGAAGGAGCAGCGCCGGCTGATCGGCGAGGAACTGGAGGTTCAAAAAGCGCTGCTGAAGGACGGATTGACCCAGACCAGCAAGGTGATGACCCTGCAACGCTCCGCCGTGGAAGCCGATGGTGAGATTGCCACCACCGAAGCCAGTATCGCCGAAAGCCGCGCCAAGATTGCCGAAATCGAGATTGCCATTCTCAATGTCAGCAGTCAGGTGCGTGAGGAAGCCGTAACGCAATTGCGCGAAACCGAGGCGCAGATTGCCGAATTGCGCCAGAAGCGTGCCTCCTCGCTGGAAACGCTGAGCCGCACGGAGGTGACCGCGCCGGTGGGCGGCGTGGTCTTTGGCCTGAATATCCACGCGCTGCGCGCGGTGGTGCGCGCCGCCGATCCCATTCTCTACATCATTCCGCAGAATGTCGGGCTGGTGGTGACCACCAACATCGCGCCGAACGAAATCGATCAGGTCCATGTCGGGCAGAAGGCCGATCTGGTCTTCAGCGTCTTCGACCGCCGCCAGACCCCGGATATCCACGGCACGGTGGTGGAAGTTTCCGCCGATGTGTTCAACGACGAGAAGACCGGAAACAGCTTCTACAAGGCCAAGATCAAGCCGGATCAGGGCGAGATCGCCAGGCTTGGGGATGTGCAGGTCATTCCCGGCATGCCGGTGGAGGCCTTCATCCAGACTTCGGAACGCTCGCCCTTCTCCTATCTGGTCAAACCTTTGGCGCTCTATTTCAACAAGGCGTTCCGCGAGCGGTGAGTGGGGCTCCTCTGCAATGACTCCCTATATTATCCGGTATTGGTAATGGTGGTTGAGATACGCGGACGGAAAATCGCATCGCGGACGAAACTGTAGCTGCCATTGCCATAGAAGCTTTTGGCGAGGTCGGAGACGGACGTGGTCAAATTATATTCCACATGCACGGCCACCAGTTCATTGCTCTTGTCGATAATGGCGCCCGTCAGCGGATAGGGCCAGGGCGTGCCGCTTTTGAGAGGGTCGGTGCGATAGGCCCGCGTCCAGCTGACCAGCGGATTGCCATTGCTATCGAAATGGACGACGCCGATCATGATCCTCAGATTGCTGGTCTCAAACGGCGTGACGATGGCTGTGCCGCCGGTGATGACATTATCGACATCGCTGGACGGCCAGTTGGATTCCTGCGCAATCACATCGGCAAGCGTGGTTGCGAGCTTGTCGATCTTGCGGTTGACGATCAGCGCTTCGCCCAGATCCACCGTGCCCGCCAGCAACAGCAGCATCACGGGGACGAGAAGGGCGAATTCCACACCGGATTGCCCGGAACGGTCGGCAAGGAAGCGGCCAAAGCCTGAGCGCCACCGGCGTCTGGAGCATTTCCGTGAAAGGTGGAAACCGGTTCCCACTTTTCCTGGAAATGCTGTCCTGCCCTGCCGTAGGGACATTCGCCGCATGATCTGCCTGTCAAAAAAGAGCGTCATCATCAATTTCCGAAAGGTTCGTTGCGGAAGAGCACCGCTTCGGAGAGGACATAATTGCCGTTGACCACCGGATAGGGCTCCATGCCCAGCGCCGAGAGCAGGCTGGGCCAGGTGAGGAAGGCCTGGATGGACATGTAGGTTCTGGAATTGCCGGGATCGAAACTTTCCGGGATCAGCGCGATGGCGTCGGTTGCGGGATTGGCGAGCTGAACATCGGAGAAATTCTTCAGCACCGTGGTGGAGATCCTCAAGCTATGTTCGCAATCGAACTGCCAGGCCATGTTGTTGCAGACCTGCGTTTTAAAGTCTGCAAGCGTCCATTGCTCGCTATAGGCCTTGCCCAGCCGCACTGAGCGCGCCGCAGTGTCCAGGGCCGAATCCAGGGCGCTGGAGACGAAGAAGACCAGCGCCAGATCCAGAAGCGCAAACACCAGGATGCAGAAGGGCACGAGCAGAATGGCAAATTCCACGGCGGCGGCGCCGCTGGAGCATCGGAGCAAGACGCGGCATGCGCGGAAAGGCAAAACCGCTCTATTCGCTTTGCAGGAGGAGAGAAGCTTTTTCATCGGCTCAACTCGTCAGCCGCACTTTGAGCATGTAGTTCTTGAAAATCTTCGTCAGGCCACCCACGATCTCGTCCGGCGTGTTGGCCGAGACGAAGAGATCGGGGCTGGAGGCGCATTGCGACAGTGCGGTGGGAATATAATCCACCCGCTTCATGCTGCCGGCACCGCCAGCCAGCTTGCCCCGCCAGACGGAGACGAAACTGCTGCTGGCCATGGTCTTGTTCAGCGTGGCCATATAGCCGAAATCCTGGGGAATAGGCAGGTAGGTGGTATAGACCACGCCGATGCTGACGCCTTGGCTTTTCATATCCGCACACCAGTCCGGGTTCAGGGGGGTGATGACGGTTTGCAACTGATCGGCGGAGGTCGGCATGCGGTTGGCCCAGGTCACGTTCCAGACCCAGGGCCGCTCGGACTGAACCCCGTCCGTTATCATCAGCACCAGTTTCTTGGGTGTGCTGGAACTGTTGCCATCGCCCGCCGAACCGACAATTTTCCCAAGCGCGGGCAACGACCAGTCGAAATAGGATTGCGAATCGGAGGTGGCGCTGGTGGTGCCGCTGGTGTCGTCCTTCAGCAGCTTGCGGCTGGCATCCGTGGAAAAGCCGGGCGTACTGACCTGCTTGGCGGTCTGGCCGAGGAGATAAAGACCGTTGCGGATACGCTCATGTTTCGGATCGGCGCTGTCGATCAGGTCGAGCACATCGCCCACCGCCTCCAGCGCCACATCGGTTCTGAGCTGCACCCCCATGGCGCGCGCCAGAAGATAGGCATTCTTATAGGTCGCGCCCTTGTAGGTATAGGTCGTGCCATCGCCGGAGTGGCAGGCAAAGGCGCATTTGGCATCCGAGGCATACATCTGGTCCTGCCCCGCCTTGGTGGCCGCCAGCAGCATGGAGGCGGATTTATCCAGTGCGAAGTAGACGTTGAGATATTGTTTCGTCGGACCCTGCACGGAGGAATTGACGGTAATATCCAGGCTGTTCACCCCGAAAATCCCGGCAATAGAGGTGGGAACGGTTGTCGAGGCCGTGGCATTGATCATCATGGTGGCGGGATCGAGCGAAAGATCGCCGAGGGTAAAGCTTTGCAGCTCACCATAGCTGTTGGCCTGCATCCAGCTCTGCACCTTGGCCTGCAGTGCTGCGATATTGCCGCTGTCGATATCGCCGACGGCATTCAAGAGCGCTGCGTCCAGCCTCGTTTGCAATTGTGTGCGGATATTATAGGCCCGCGCATAATCGATGCTGATGCCGACCGCGCCGATCAAGGGCACCGCCAGCAAGGCGAAGGTTATGGCAATATTGCCGCTACTGTCCGCCAGAAGTGCTGCCGCTGCTGATCGCATGGTTCGCGCTTTTACAAAAAAGCATCCCCATGGAACCGCGCGGGTTTCTTCCAGAAGTTTTTTTAGAGCATCAATATATAATACATGTCCCCACATGATAGTTCATTGCCCCGAACTACATTAGAATTATTTGATAGTAATTCTAAGACAATATTCGTTAACATCACAATAAAACTCGAATTTCAAATTTTATATTAGATTTTTCGATAAATCATTACCTCATAATTGTACCTATATCAAATACAACCGAAGTAGATTTCGGAGAAACAGGAAAATCGCCGTTTTATTTCGAAATACCGTATTTCGAACTATGACAGGCTGATGACTCTACTGGAAACAGAGGGTTGCGACAGCAGGATAGGCCGTATCAAACCTGTCATGCAGACAGGTGCAAGCGGCTTCTCGTTGCCTGTAGAAGATCAGGGGCCGGAGATCAGGGGCCGATCTTCGGCATCTTGAGGCTGTCGAAAACCGAAGGCGCATTGGGGTCGGCCTGCGGTTCTTCCTCGTCATCCGGCAGCAGGCCATCCGATTGCATGGTGCCGTAGGCGCCCTTGTCCTGCAGGGCGGGGTTGGGCGAGCCTGCCGGTGTTTCAGCCCCGAGATCGAGCGGCGGTTGCGCCTTGATGGGCAGCGGCACGTAGAGAGAAACGGTAACGATGACCGCGATGACAATGAGCCAGCTGCCGAGAATGCGCGCCGGAATGATAAGCCATGGCCCCCGGAAGCACCGCAGCAGAAAGGCCGGGGCGAGGATGATCCACAGCGCTGACATCACCGATGCGATGGCAAAGGACGGGATACCCACCCCGAAATCATCGAGCCCCAGGAAGAGCGAAAAGGAAAAGCCCACCACCATGGCCGCCACGGCCACGGCGCGACCCCGCCATTTGCCTCTCAGCCAGAGGCTTGCCCCCGTGGAGGCCACCGCTACCGGGGCCACCAGATAAAGCAGGCCCCCCAACGCGCTGTCGCGGATCAGCGCAAAGATACCGTCGAAGAACAGCAGCATCGGCACCAGAACGGCGAGAAACAGCCCGATGGTGATGGCAAATTGCCGGCGCGTTTCCATTTGGGCCACCGCCACAGCAATGCCCAGCATGGCCAGCACGAGGTCGTAGACCGAGAAGGTAAACAGCGCCCCCAGCTCGGTGAAGCCGTAATCATGAGGGAAAGCCTGCGAAACCAGCAGCAGAAACAGGCCAAAACCGGCAAACAGCGCTGCCGCCTTGAAACGATCCTGCCGCATCACCGCCCGTATCCACGCCTTGCGCGCCGTCGCCGCCGCCATCTGCGGCTCCGCCCCGCGCCGTGCCGGAACAGATGCGCTTTCCGGCGGCCTGCCCTTCTGGCGGCGCTTGCGGGAGGTCTGGGAGCCGGTCTGGGGCTTCATGGACTGCGGGCTCATGGGCGGCCTGTCTTTGCTGCGTCAGACCCGCCCTATTTCATAAATGAGGCGATTTGTCACCGCCGGTCAGCAAGGTCTGCCAACGGGCATGTCCAATGACCCTTGATATTACTGGGTCAGCCGTGCCCAGCCCGAGACGAGATTGGCGGCGAGATTTTCATAGACCGTCTGAATATTCGTCGTAGACGCACTATAGGCATAGCTGGTGCCGCTGGAGCATTTCTTCAGATTGGTGACATCGGCATCAGAACTGTAGGAAATGGTGAAGATCTCGATCCCGGCGCTCTTGATGTTCTGGCAGGTGGCCAGAAAGATTTCCGTGGCCTTGCTATCGCAACTGTCGCTCTGATTGTTGACGCAGAGCCAGTCCAGCTTGGTGCTATCGCCGTTTTCACCCCATTTGGTGTTCATTTCACCATCGGTCATGAAGATGATGACCTTGCGCAGCGAGTTTGAATAGTCCTGCGGCGCCGTGCCGCCCCAGGCGGTGCGCCATTGCGGCGAGAGCGAATACCAGCCCGCCACCACACCGGCATCAAGGCGTGTCGAACCTTCCGAGGTCAGCTTGCTCACCGCCGTCTGCAGGCCGGTAAAATCATTGGTGAGGCCGATCATCGGCGGCGGACAGTAGCTGAACTGGCCCTTTGCACCGGGATTATCGTCCATGGCGACGAAGCCCAGGGTCGAGGGTGGCGCATCATTGGTGGAAAGGCTGGTATAGCTGCCCTTTTCATACATCTCCACGTCGGCGCGGGGCTCTATACAGCCTGCCCAATAGTAATTCGGCTTGGACGTATAGGCGTAGCGGGTGACGCCATCCACCCAGGTGGAAAGTGTATACTTGGAATCGCTGTAATAGGAGCTCATATTCTTCCAGCGACTCGGCACGGCGGCGTTGCTTTCATAGGCGCGCAGCCAGCTGGTGCGGGCCATGCCGATATTGACGCGGCTGGAAAAGGGCACGATGGCGATACGGGCGTGCTCTGCCGCCGCCGTGTTGTTGGAAAAGCTCTTGAGAAAGCTCAGCACCGCCTGCTGCATCGGCGCAAAACGGCCCTGCTCGATCATCGAACTGGAAACATCGAGAACCAGCGACACTTCCAGATCCTGCTGACCGATGGACGAGCAGGATTGCGCTGTCACAGGCACGCTGTTGATCGAGGCGATCTGCATGAAGGTGGTTTCCACCGACTGCTGCACCGTGACGCAAAGCTCATTGCCTGCGGAATTGATGGTGGGGCCGGAAACGCGCGTCAGGCTGCTGCCGCCATTGGCCTTGAGATAGACATCGATCTGATCGGCGATGGTGGAAAGGCTGGTGGAGCGGCTATAGGCTGCGGATGCGGCCAGCACGGCGGAATCGGCTGCCGTCTGGGCGTTGATCTTGGAATTATAAGCGCGGCTCAGATCAATAGCCACGCCCACCGCCAGAAGCAGCGGCACCATCAGGAAAGCGGAGATCATCCCGAAATTGCCGGAGCGATCTCGCAGCAAACGCAGAAACAGAGGATGAAACCGCATGAACCCTTGTCCTTGAACGACCTGTTCGGCTGACGCGGCACGAGAATGCCCTGCGCCAATGATTGTTTATCAGAGCTTAACGCTCCTCATCCGAGCGTTTCAGCTTGGTCAGTCATAGAACAAGGGATGTAAAGGAACTGGAAAATAACCGGTAAAATTGTCAATAAATGACAGTTATCAATTATAAACGCACACACTCATTCAATCGAGCCGCGAATAGCGGCCTGCGCGGCGGAAAGACGGGCGATCGGCACGCGAAACGGCGAACAGGATACATAGTCCAACCCGATTTCCTCACAGAAGTGGATGGAGGCGGGATCGCCGCCATGTTCACCGCAAATGCCGAGCTTCATGTCCGGTCTTGTGCGGCGGCCCCGCTCGGCGGCGATACGGATCAACTCCCCAACTCCGTCGAAGTCGAGCGAGATGAAGGGGTCGCGCTCGATGATACCCTTGCGCTGATAGGTCGGCAGGAAAGCGCTGGCATCGTCGCGCGACATGCCGAAAGTGGTCTGCGTCAGGTCATTGGTGCCGAAGGAGAAGAATTCCGCCGCCTCGGCAATCACATGGGCGCGAAGCGCGGCGCGCGGCAGCTCGATCATCGTGCCAACGAGGTAGGAAATGTGCAGCCCCCCCTCCTCCATCACTTCGCTCGCCACCCGCTCGATTGCGGCCTTGACGTAATCCAGCTCCGAGCGCAGGCCGACCAGCGGCACCATGATTTCCGGCTCCACCGGCGCGCCGGTTTCCTTGCCCGCAGCAATGGCGGCTTCGAAAATGGCGCGCGCCTGCATTTCGGCGATTTCCGGATAGGAGATCGCCAGCCGGCAGCCGCGATGGCCGAGCATCGGGTTGAATTCATGCAGGGCAGAAACGCGCTCGGCCAGTTGCCGGGGTTCCATGCCCATGGCCTGCGCCACCTCGGCGATTTCCTTGGCCGTCTTCGGCAGGAATTCGTGCAGCGGCGGGTCCAGCATGCGGATTGTCACCGGAAGACCGTGCATGATCTTGAACAGTTCGGTAAAATCCTCGCGCTGCATCGGCAAAAGCTTGTCGAGCGCGGCCCGGCGGCCCGCCTCGCTCTCGGCCAAGATCATGTCCCGCATGACGTGAATACGGTCACCCTCGAAGAACATGTGCTCGGTGCGGCAAAGCCCGATGCCTTCCGCACCGAAGGAGCGCGCCGCCCGCGCATCGGCGGGCGTATCGGCATTGGTGCGGATGGTCATCCGCCGTGCCTTGTCGGCCCATTCCATCAGCCGGGCAAAATCGCCGGAAAGCTCCGGCTGCATCATCGGTACCGCCCCTTTCAGCACCTGGCCGGAGGTGCCGTCGATGGTGATGACATCGCCCTTCTTCAGCTTGACGCCGAGCCCGAGCAGGAAGCCGTTGCGCAGGTCGATGCGCATGGAGCCCGCGCCGACCACGCAGGGAATGCCCATGCCGCGCGCCACCACCGCCGCATGGCTGGTCATGCCGCCACGGGTGGTCAGCACCGCTTCCGCCGCATGCATGCCGTGAATATCCTCGGGGCTGGTTTCCACCCGCACCAGAATGACCTTGCGGCCCTCATCCTCGGCGATGACCGCATCCTCGGCGGTAAACACGATCTCGCCAGTCGCCGCCCCCGGCGAGGCCGGAAGGCCGGTGCCGATCACCTCGCGGCTCACGCGCGGATCGATAGTCGGGTGCAGGAGTTGGTCCAGCGAGGCGGGATCGATGCGGCTCACCGCCTCTTCCTCGGTGATCACGCCCTCTTCCACCAGATCGACGGCGATCTTCATCGCCGCCTTGGTGGTGCGCTTGGCATTGCGGGTCTGCAGCATCCACAGCTTGCCGCGCTCGATGGTGAATTCCACATCCTGCACATCGCGGTAGTGACGCTCCAGCCGGGCGCAGATGCCGGCAAATTCCGCAAACACCTCCGGCATCAGCTTTTCCATCGATGGCTTGTCGGAGCCGGATTCGCGCCGGGCCTGTTCGGTAATGGCCTGCGGGGTGCGAATGCCCGCCACCACATCCTCGCCCTGCGCATTGACGAGGAACTCGCCGTAGAGCGCCTTTTCCCCCGTCGACGGATTGCGGGTGAAGGCGACGCCCGTTGCGGAAGCGGAGCCGAGATTGCCGAAGACCATGGCCTGGATATTCACTGCCGTGCCGATATCGCCAGGGATATTGTGCAGCATGCGATAGGTGACGGCGCGATTGTTCATCCATGAGGCAAAGACGGCGCTGACCGCGCCCCAGAGCTGCACCTGCGGATCTTCGGGAAAGGGTTCGCCCAGTTCCTCCTCGATGACCTGCTTGTAAAGCCCGGTCAGATGCCGCCAGTCTTCCGCCGCCATGTCGGTATCGTATTCGATGCCGAGACGGGCCTTTTCATCCTCCAGGATTTCGGCAAAAACCTCGTGATCGAGGCCCAGCACCACATCGCCATACATCTGGATAAAGCGGCGATAGCTATCCCAGGCAAAGCGCTCGTCGCCCGATACGGCGGCCAGACCCTCGACGGTGGCCGCATTCAAGCCGAGATTGAGCACCGTATCCAGCATGCCCGGCATGGAGGATCGCGCCCCGGAGCGCACCGACAGCAGCAGCGGATTGGCGGCATCGCCAAAGCGGCGGCCGGACATCGTCTCGATCTGCGTCAAGGCGGAGGCCACTTCGGCCTTCAACGCGTCCGGCAGGCTGCGGCCATGGGCGTAAAAATGCGAGCAGGCATCGGTCACGATCGTCATGCCCGGCGGCACCGGCAGGCCAAGGGCTGCCATTTCAGCCAGATGCGCGCCCTTGCCGCCCAGGAGATCCACATCTCCGGCGCCGCCCTCGGCCTTTCCGTCGCCGAAGGTGTAAACCCACTTTCGCATCTTGACCCTCTTCCCCATCCCGGCCGTCCCACCAGGTTCTGCAAATCAGTTTACCTGCAAAACATGATGACCTTCAACTCTATACCGCATTGCAGCATTATTACGGCATGGCTGTATCGTCATTTTTGCTACACCGTGGGATCGGCACATGCGCGGCGGCATCTTTCATGCGCCGCGCCGCATCGATGGCCAAAATGCGACAGAAATATGGGTTGAAAGCCTATTCGTTTCAGCAGCCTAACAAATTATGTCGCAAATAGCTCAACCGATTGTGAAGGGAAATTAACGCTTCGGCAACTTTATCGGCAGTCCTTTGGGGTATGACCGGTTCTTGCTGACCGCCACCAAAAAGACGAAAGGAGCCGACCTTCATGTCATCCCTGCAAACCATTCTCCTGACCCTTGCCCTTCTGAGCTTTTCCGCCAGCATTGCCTCCGCAGCGCCGAAAATGGTCAAGCAGTTCGACCATTGGGGCCTGTTTTCCTACAAAAGCGGTGGCCGCACCGTGTGCTACGTGCTGTCCGTGCCGGTGAAGGAAGATCCGGTGGGCGTGGATCATGGCAAGAATTTCTTTCTGATCGCGCCGAAATCCGGAGCCGGCGGCTCCTATTATCCGCAGGCGGTGCTGGGCTATACCGCCAAGCCGGGATCGACGATTCGCGTTACTGTCGATGGCGATCATTTCGACATGCTGCCGAAGGACAATGTCGGCTGGACGCGGCAGGAGGCCGATGACAAGCGGGTGGTCGCCGCCATGCAGGCCGGCTCTGACCTCAAGGTGGAGGCCACCTCCCGCCGGGGGACGCAGACCCGCTACACCTATTCCCTGAAAGGCGTAACGGCAGCGCTGAAACAGGCGGCGGCCTGCCGGTGATACGATGAGTCATTGAAAATGACTCATCCTATTCCTTTTTCGAATATCTCAAGCCTCTGACGAAATTGAGATATTCGAAATCTCTTCAAGGCGAGGATGCGTTAGAGCATTTCCAGGAAAAGTGGGAACCGGTTTTACGTCCGGAAATGCGAAAAACAAAGAGTTAGAGCGTTTCACTGTTTCCGTGAAATAATGAAACGCTCTAGCATCTTCGAGCCTTGGTATAAAGGACCCATGCCGATGCGGCATCCCCTGCGGTTTTTCCTGGCTCTTGCGCTTGCCGGGCTGTGCGGCATAGCCCCTGCGGCAAGCGAGGCGATGGTCATGAGGCAAAAGGGCCGGGAAACCGGCTTTCCGGTGCCGCGCTTCGTCTCGCTCCGGTCGGATCAGGCGCGGATGCGCGTCGGCCCCTCCACCGATTACCCGATCCGCTATGTCTATCACGCCAAGGGCCTGCCGCTGGAGATCCTCGATGAATATGGCCACTGGCGGCTGGTGCGCGACAGCGACGGCGCCAGCGGCTGGATGATGGCGCCGCTGCTCTCCAGCCGCCGCACCGGGCTGGTGGCCCCCTGGATCAAATCGAAAGGCGCCCTCATCAATCTTCTGGCTTCGCCCTCCGCCTCCGCCCGGGTGGTGGCGAAACTGCAGCCGGAGGTGCGGATCGTGCTGCGCCATTGCGATGGCAAATGGTGCGCCGTCTCCCTGCTGGAGCAAAGCGGCAGGGGCTATCTGCCGCAGGCTTCCGTCTGGGGTGTCTATCCGGGGGAGTTTATTGAATAGGCAGCGGCTGCAGCGCCGCTTTTTCCTGAGGCGTCGGATCGCCGAGAAACACCACGCCCAGGGCATTATCCTGAATGCGCATCACCACATGCTTGCCATCGGCGGAGTAAAGCAGACGGATGGCGCTTTCATCGCAGCGCTTGAACTGGCAGGCGGGGAAAAGCTGCATGGGCTTGCCCTCCACATCCTTCTGTTCGGAGGCAAGGGTAATGTAATTATCCGCCACGATCATGTTGCGCACCCAGGTGGGAATGCCCTGCCTGCCGCGGATCAGCGCATTGAGACTATCGCGATGCGGCTTGGAGGTTTTCACCACCTGCGCCAGGAAATTGCCGGAGAGGCTTTCGGCAAAAGCGGGCATGGGCAGCGTCAGGGCCAGCAGAATGACGGGCCATCGCCGCATCACACCGCCTCCCGCAGGGCTTCCGCCGTTTGCAGGTCCACCGAAACCAGTTGCGACACGCCCTGCTCGGCCATGGTGACGCCGAACAGCCGGTTCATCCGCGCCATGGTGATGGGGTTGTGGGTGATGATGACGAAGCGGGTTTCCGTGGAGGCGGCCATTTCATCCATCAGGTTGCAATAGCGTTCGACATTGTGGTCGTCGAGCGGGGCGTCCACCTCGTCCAGCACGCAGATCGGCGCGGGATTGGTGAGGAAGACGGCAAAGATCAGCGCCATGGCGGTGAGCGCCTGTTCGCCGCCGGAGAGCAGCGTCATGGTCTGCGGCTTCTTGCCGGGCGGGCGGGCAAGGATTTCCAGCCCCGCATCCAGCGGATCGTCGCTTTCGATCAGTTGCAGTTCTGCCGTGCCGCCGTTGAAAAGATGGGTGAAGAGCCGCTGGAACTGGGCATTGACCACATCGAAAGCCGCCACCAGCCGCTCTCGGCCTTCGCGGTTCAGGCTCTGGATGGCGCCGCGCAGCTTCTTGATGGCATCGATAATGTCATCCCGCTCCTTGATGAGGTGGGCGAGTTTTTCCGAAAGTTCCTTCTGCTCTTCATCGGCGCGCAGGTTGACCGCGCCCAGCCGTTCGCGCTCCATTTTCAGCCGGTCCAGTTCGCGCTCCACCTCGCGCAGATCCGGCAAGGGCTGCTCGGGCTTGAGCCCGGTCAGGCGGAAGGCCTCATGCGGCGGCACGTTCAGCGCTTCGAGAATGCGGGCCTCGCCTTCCTTGCGGCGCTCACGGGCGGAGATCAGCCTTTCCTCGGCGCGGCCCCGGCGTTCGCGGCTTTCAGCCAGCGCCGAAAGCGCGGTGGCGGCAGCCTGATCGGCCTCGCGCTGCGCGGTTTCGGCCTCCGCCAGCCGGTCACCGGCATCGCGGCGGGATTTTTCGGCCTTTTCCAGCTCGGCCATCAGCAGACGGCGCCTTTCATCGAATTCGTCGGGTGCGGCTTCCAGTTCCAGCAATTCCTCGCGGGCCTCTTCCTCGCGGTCCTTCAGCGTATGGATATGCTCTTCAGTGCTGCGGGCGCGCTCGCCCCAGGTCTGGCGCTCCTGTTTTATGGCGAGAATACGCCGCTGCCGCTGGTCGTTTTCGCGGGCAAAGCCTTCATGGCGGGCACGGGTTTCGGCAACCTGGGCGCGGCCAATGGCCTGTTCCTGGCGCAGCGCGTCCAGCCGCTGGTCCAGCGCCGTCAGATCGGCCTGATCGGCAAGGGCAATCTGGGCTTCCTCGGTCAGCGCTTCCGCTTCCTCGATCTGGTCGCGCAGGCCCTTTTGCGCCTCTTCCACCACGGCGCGGCGGCGCAGCAGATCGCCGGAGGCGCGTTCTGCCGCCGTCAATGCTTCGCGCGCTTCCGAAAGCTTGCGGGCGGCCATGCGCTGGCGGTCGCGTGCCTCCGCCAGAGATGCCTCGGCAGCGGTGATGGCCTCGCGGCGTTCGGAAAGCGCCGCTTCCGCCTCCTCCAGCACGATGCGGGCTTCCTCGGCCTCGCCTTCCAGTTCGGCCAGCCGATTTTTCTGGGCAAGGCGAAGGGCCGCCGCACTCGGCGCTTCCGAACCGGTGACATGACCATCCCAGCGGACAATCGCGCCCTCCTTCGTCACCAGCCGCTGCCCCGGCTGCAATTGCGGCATCAGGCGGCGGGCGGTCTCAAGATCGGTCACGCCGATCTGCTTCAACCTGCGGGCAAGGGCGGCGGGAGCCTGAACATGGGCAATCAGCGGCGTGATCCCGGCGGGAAGTGCCGGATCGTCCCCATCCGGCCCTGGCATGGACCAATAGGCGGGCGCCTTGTCATTCAGCGGGCTTTCCAGATCATCGCCAAGGGCCGCCCCCAGCGCCGTCTCGAAGCCGCGTTCCACCGTCAGCTCTTCGGCGACGGGAGAAAATTCGCCCGCCGTGGTGGAGGCGAGCATCCGGGCAATGGTTTTGGCCTCGGTTTCCAGCGCGGAGAGCCGGGTGCGAGCGGCATCCACCGGGCCACGGCTCATGGCCTCGGCACGGCGGGCCTCGTTCAAACCGTCTTCCGTCTCGATGACCTGCGCTTCGGCCTCTTCCACCGCAAATTCGGCCGCCTCCACCGCCTCGCGCCTTTCCTCCGGGTCGGGAAGGCTGGCAAGCTTTTCGGCCAGGCCCTGCAATTCGCGGCCCGCCTCATCGGCCTGCCGCTCCAGCCGCAGGCGCTTGTCGGCAAGATCGCGCAGCGCCCGTTCCAACTGGTTGCGACCGGCGGCGGCTTCTGCCCGCTCGGCGGTGACGGCGGCAAAGGCTTTTTCCGTCTCGGCAAGGCTGGCGGCGGCCTCCTCGAAGGCGATCTTCAGCTCTTCCGCCTCTTCACCGGACTCCGCCAGAAGCGCCTGCAATTCGCTCTCCTCGCCTTCAAGACGGGCGAGAACCTCGGCATTGTCGGAAACCAGCCGCTCCTCGCGGGCAATATCCTCACCCAGTTGCGAGAGCCGCCGCATCAGCTCGTCCCGGCGCTTGAACAGGCGACCGGCATCTTCTTCCAGCTGGCTGCGGGCAATTTGCAGGCGTTGCAGGGCGGCAGCGGCTTTGGCTTCCTCCTCACGCAGTTCCGGCAGCTTCAGGCTGGAAATCGCCTGATGTTTTGCGGTTTCCATCTGCGCCTGCGCCCGTTCGGCCACCAGCGAGGTCGCTTCGTTCAGCGCGCTCTCGGCCTCGGCTTCGGCCTGTTTCGCTTCCGTCCAGCGGATATGCAGCAGCATGGCATCGCGGGCGCGGATATCGGCGGAAAGCATTTTGAAGCGGTTGGCCTGCCGGGCCTGCCGCTTCAGGCTTTCGATCTGGCTTTCAAGCTGGGCGACAATATCCTCCAGCCGCTCCAGATTGGTCTCGGCGGCACGCAGCCTCAGTTCCGCCTCGTGGCGGCGTGAATGCAGGCCGGAAATGCCCGCGGCCTCTTCCAGCAATTGTCGCCTTGCCTGCGGCTTGGCCTGGATCAGCTCGCCGATGCGCCCCTGCCCCACCATGGAAGGCGAGCGCGCGCCGGTGGAGGCATCGGCAAACAGCAATTGCACATCCTTGGCGCGGGCTTCCTTGCCATTGATGCGGTAGACCGAGCCGTTTTCCCGCTCGATGCGGCGCGACACCTGAATTTCATCGGCATCGTTGAAGTTTGCAGGCGCGGTGCGGTCGGAATTATCGAGAAAAAGCTGCACCTCCGCCGAGTTGCGGGCGGGGCGATTGCCGGAGCCGGAAAAGATCACGTCGTCCATGCCGGAGGCGCGCATGTTCTTATAGGAATTTTCCCCCATCACCCAGCGCAGCGCCTCGACAAGGTTGGACTTGCCGCAGCCATTTGGCCCGACCACACCGGTCAGGCCCTTTTCGATGATGAATTCCGTGGGCTCCACGAAGGATTTGAAGCCCACCACCCGCAGCTTGGTGAACTTCATAATGCCAAACCTTCAAACGCAAAAAAGGGCGCACGGCTTTCGCCGTCGCCCTTTGCCATCGGCAAGACCGGATCAGAGCAGGCTGTCGATGAGCGCCGACATGGAGTCAACCGGCATGTCTCCCGTATAGACCTTGCCATTGATGATGAAGGTTGGGGTGGAATTGACGCCGAAATCCTTTGCACCCCGGTCCCGAACTGCCGTCACATCAGCGGCAAGCTGGGCGTTCGTCAAGCAGGAATTGAAGCTTTCCTGTGAGAAACCGGCCATTTTCGACATTTGCAGCATGGCGCCCTTCACATCGCCATCGGCGGGCGCGGCCCAGGCGCGCTGCTGCTTCAGGAACATGGTGATGAAGGGATAATACTGATCCTTCGGCGCGCAGCGGGCCAGCATGAAGGCTGCCGTTGCGGAGGGGTCGAAGGGGAATTCGCGGAACACGAAGTAAACCTTGCCGGTATCGATGTATTTTTCCTTGATGGCATCGAAGGTGGTGGCGTGGAAATGGGCGCAATGCGGGCAAGTCATCGAGAAATATTCAACGATCTTCACCGGCGCATCCGGCTTGCCCAGCGCCTGTTCCGGCAGATTGCCGGGCTTCAGCACGGCAGTCATATCGACATCGCGCTCGGCCTTCGGCACATCCGCGGCAAGGGCAGGCCCCGCGAGGGAAACGGCCGCAGCACCCGTGGCAGCGGCGGCAATGCCCGCCAGAAGACGGCGCTTGGTCAAGGTCAGTTCGAAATTCGCCATGGATACACCCGGTCTCAGCGTTGACTTTCTTTGCCTTATAGCGGGCACACATGGCGAAACAAGGCCAGGCGAACCGCCGGTCATAACTCTTATGTGAGAAATAGGCGGTTTCGATGCAAATTAAATAATGGTCATTTGTTCTTGCGCGCCAGAACGCCGCGGCCCAGTCTTTCGATGGCGCGCTTGAGATTGTCGCTCTCGATACCCTCCGTCATCCGGGCAAGGCGCTTTTCCTCCACCGCATCCAGCCGCCGCAGCCTTGGCCGGTTGGCATGGGTATTGGACACCGGCTTCTGCACGATGCGGATCTGGCCGATCGCGGGATAGCCGAAGAAGCCGTTGATGCGGGCAATCAATTCGCCCTGGGCGTGATTGAGGAAAAGCGCCCGTGCACCCTCGCAGGCAATGGTGAGAACGCCGGGGCGGTGTCCCACCTCCTGCCCGGCATAGTCCCGCCTCGGCCAGACAATCTTTTCCGGCCGTGTGCAATCGGCAAAATCGGCGCCCGCAATCTCATCCCAGGAACTGAGGAGTGCTGTGGAAATGCCCGCACGGCGCGCAATCACCGGATCGATGATGCCATTGGCCAGTTCCGAAATCTGGCTGGCGCCTTTTCTGTAACCGGCCATCGGGAAAATCCATCCCACCCTTGCTGGAATCTTTGATTCGCTTAGATATAGCGCGGTTTACAGCGCAACGGCAAATGATCGAGTGTGAAAAAGCTTATTCAACCCAAAGATGAATCCCGTCTCGCAGGCGCGCTTCTCGTCTGGTATGACCGCCACCACCGCGATCTTCCGTGGCGCATCTCGCCGCCCATGGCGAAAAAAGGTGTGAAGCCTGATCCCTATCACATCTGGCTTTCCGAGGTGATGCTGCAGCAAACCACGGTGCAGGCGGTCAAACCCTATTTCCAGAAATTCCTCGCCCGCTGGCCGAAGGTGACGGATCTGGCCGCCGCGCCCAGCGAGGACGTGATGGCCGCCTGGGCCGGGCTTGGCTATTATGCCCGCGCCCGCAACCTGAAAAAATGCGCCGAAGCGGTGGCGACAGAGCATGGCGGTGTCTTTCCCGACAGCGAAGAGGGATTGCGCGCGCTTCCCGGCATTGGCGATTATACCGCAGCCGCTGTCGCCGCCATTGCCTTCAACCGGCAGGCGGCGGTGATGGATGGCAATGTCGAGCGGGTGATCTCCCGCCTTTATGCCATTGCCGATCCCCTGCCCGGTTCCAAACCGCAAATGAAAGCGAAGGTGGCGGCGCTCACCCCCGCCGACCGTCCCGGCGATTTTGCCCAGGCGATGATGGATCTGGGGGCGACGATCTGCACCCCGAAACGGCCCGCCTGTTCGCTCTGTCCCTTCCGCGATGATTGTCTGGCGCTCAGCGCCCATGACCCGGAGCTTTTTCCGGTCAAGGCCGCGAAAAAGGCAAAGCCGGTGCGGCTGGGGGCGGCCTTCGTGGCGGTGGACGGCATGAACCGCATTCTCCTGCGCCGCCGCCCGGACAAGGGCCTTCTGGGCGGCATGACGGAGGTGCCGACAACGGAATGGACCGCCCGCATCGATGGCGACGACACCGAAGCCAGCGCGCCTTTTACCGCAGCATGGCAGGCAAAGGGCGTGGTCACCCATGTCTTCACCCATTTCGAACTGAGGCTTTCGGTGTTCTTCGTCGAAAATGTGAAGGGCTTTGCAAACTCCCATCACGAATGGTGGGAACCCATTGCAAATCTTGAAGAACAGGCGCTTCCCACCGTGATGAAAAAAGCTATTGTCGCGGCCATTCCAGAAGCATTCACACCTGCGAGGTAATATTCATGGCCGAGATCCGGCACATCGTTTTCGATATCGGCAAGGTGCTGATCCACTACGATCCGAACCTGCCCTTCAGCCGGATCATTCCCGATGAGGCGGAACGGCAATGGTTCTTTGCCAATGTCTGTACCCATGAATGGAACCTCGAACAGGATCGCGGCCGCAGCTGGACCGATGCGGAAGCCCTGCTGATTGCGGAGCATCCCGAGCGCGAAGCGCATATCCGCGCCTTCCGGAAACATTGGCGCGAAATGGTGCCACATGCCTATGAGGGCACGGTGGAGATCTTCAAGGGCCTGATCGATGAAGGCCGCGACGTGACCATGCTCACCAATTTCGCCGCCGACACCTTTACCGAGGCCCGCGAGATCTTCCCCTTCCTCAACCTGCCGCGCGGCGTGACCGTCTCCGGCGAAATCGGCCTGATCAAGCCGGATGTGGCGATCTATGAGCGCCATGCCCGGGATTTTGATCTTTCCCCGGCACACGCCATCTTCATCGATGACAGCGTGGCGAACGTTGAGGGCGCAAAACTTGCCGGCTGGCAGGCGGTGCATTTCGAAAGCCCGGAAAAGCTGAAGCGTGATCTTCAGGCTTACGGCTTGATTTAGAGCATCGTCACGGAAGGCATTCCGCGAGATTTTGTCATCCGGGCGGGTGAGAGAGGACTCACCAGCCTGGATTTCTCTGCCAGCCTGCTGAAAAGCCAACCTCCTCCGGCGAAATCTGAGGGAAGCGGGCAAACAGAGCTTGAAGATCGGCTTTCCAGCCATTGGGAAGCCGTGTGACGGTTTGCATGTAGTTCATGACCGTCGCCGCAGCATAAAGACTGTGTGGATCATCAAACAGGAGATTGCGCTCCTTGCAATTTTGCGGCCCCGCAGCAAAGCGATGTCCCAGCAGCCGCCCATGATGGGCCACAGTGTTGCGCACGATTGTCAGACAATGCAGCCAGCTTGCAAAAACATCTGGCTGATTGACCTTGAAACGCACAGATATGGCTCTCTTATCGGTCTCATTCCGCAAAGACTTATAGGTTTTGGACCACATCGCGAAGGATACGCATTCCGCAACCGCCCAGCTCGGGGGCAGGTAGGGCTCTGAAAACTTCGTGGCATAGTTGCTGACAAAGGCCGTTGCCTTCGCACGGTCTACCTCATGCTCGATCTGGTTGATCAAGCGCCCGAGAGACCAGTCATGTGTTTGCCGGAAGAGTTCGTGCTTCAGAAACCAGTGAGGGCCATAGGTATCGCTGAGATGATTGGCCATTGTGGTCCGAACAGCCGTTTCAAGCCTTGTGATGACGGTGAAGGTCAAGGCTCGCAGTTGACGGTCAAATTCATACCGGTCCGCTATATGTTGAAATCGGTAACCAGCAGGAAAGTGCTTTGTCTCACCATCCAGAACATGAAAATAATAGCCTTTAAGGCGATACCCGCCAACAAAGGTAAGATAGGAAAGCGCAAACTGCCTGTCCTCAACCAGCAATCCCCTGCATTCAAGCTTTGCGAGAAGCTCGGCAGGCGAAAACGAATTTTTTACAAACGGAATTTTGGACACTAAAAACCCGCCTTTTGCACGGCTTCTTGCGAAGCACACTCTCCTTAGAGAGCACGTGTGGCGGGTCTTGTTACCAAAAATCTAGTATTCCGCACCCACTTTGTCAATCATGAATTGACTTGCTCTTTCCCTCCTGGATAGAGGCGATCAAAATAAAATACAACCTTAATACAATGTCGCCTGCACCCGTGCCGGCAGGTCACGGTCGTAAGCTTCGCCATCGAAGCCATGGACGATGTGCTTGAGAATCTGGCCTGGGGTTGGCAGGCTGGCGCGGTCGATTTGCGAGGACGGGTCCCAGAGTTTTGAGCGCAGGAACGCTTTGGCGCAGTGGAAATAGACCCGTTCGATCGCAATCAGGATCACCGTGACCGGCAGCTTGCCCTCCACGGCGAAGCGTTCGCGCAGGGCAAGATCGGCGGTGATCCTGGCGCGGCCATTGATGCGCAGCGTCTCACCCACGCCCGGCACCAGAAACAGCACGGAAGCGCGGCCATCGGCGAGGATATTCTTCAGATTGTCGATGCGGTTATTTCCCGGGCGGTCGGGAATGGCGATGGTTTTCTCATCCAGGATCTGCACGAAACCCGGCTGGTCGCCCTTGGGCGAGCAATCCGTGCCCTCCGGCCCGGCGGTTGCCAGAATGACAAAGGGCGAGGCGCGGACGAAGGCCGCGTAATCGGCATTCAGATGGTCGATTTCCTTGGCCAGCGATGTTTCCCGCACGGCGCCATAAAGAGCGGAAAGTTCGTCCAAAGATGTGATTGTCACGGCATTCCTCCTTACAGTCTGTTCAAGAATTGCTGCTGGCCTGGCGAAAATGGTGATTTCGAGAACCGGAACGGAGCGTACTTAACGTACGTGAGTACCGGAAGCGCAGAAATTGCCATTTGCAGACGGCCAGCGGCGATTATTGAACGGACTGTTATCATGGAAGACTATAACCGCACTGCTGATGAAGAAAAGGCTGTTGCGCGTGTAGGGAGCGCGCAACAGCCTCTATCAAGCCGATAGCGGGAACCAATCAGCTCGATTTCTGCATGGCCTTGGAAAGCTGCTCGACATTGTAGCGGAACATCTTTTCATAGGTCGGAGCCGGTCCCTTCTTGTCGGAGAGGGATTCGACGTAAAGCTCGCCGCCATCCTTGGCGCCGGTGGCCTTGGCGATCTGGCGCACCAGACGCGGATCGTTGGAATTTTCGAAGAAGTAGGTCTTCACCTTTTCCGCCTTGATCTGCTCGATCAGCTTGGCAACATCGGCGGCAGAGGCTTCGCTTTCGGTGGAAACGCCGACCGGCGACAGGAAGCTGACATTATATTCGCGCCCGAAATAGCCGAAGGCGTCATGGCTGGTCAGGATCTTGCGCTCTTCCGCCGGCACCTTGTCGAACTTGGAATGGGCGTAGGTGTTCAGCTCATCCAGCAGCTTGTTGTACTTCTCCGCATTGGCCTGAAAATCCTTGGCATCGGCCGGATCGGCGGCAGACAGCGCCTTTTCGATATTGGCGACCCAGATCTTCACATTGACCGGGCTGTTCCACACATGCGGATCGGTGATGGTCTTGCCATCCTCTTCCATGGTGCGGGTCTTGATGCCCTCGGACACGGTGACGGGCTTGTCCTTGTAGCCGGAGGCCGAGATCAGGCGATCCATCCAGCCTTCCAGACCCTCGCCCGAGACGAACACCACCTTGGCCGCCTTGAGCTTCTTGGCATCGGCCGGAGACGGCTCGAATTCATGGGGGTCGCCGTTCGGGCCGACAAGGCTTGAGACCTCGACGTGATCGCCGCCGACCTGTTTGACCACATCAGCCAGCACGGTGAACGACGCGGTAACTTTCAGCGTTTCAGCAGACGCCGGACCGGCAGCGAGGGCGAGAGCCAGCGGCAGGGCAGCGGAGAGAAGAAGGTGACGGGGCTTCATGGCAGGATCTCCAGAGGTACAGGGCTTCAGCCCTTGAGATGCGGAAGGGGTAGAAAACGCCAGGCCACACCGGCAGGCGCGAGAAAGATCGACACGACATAGACAATCGCTGCCGTGAGGATGATGGTAGGGCCGGAGGCAAGCTCCAGATGGTAGGAAGCGATCAGCCCGAAATAGCTGGAACCGACGGCAACGCCTGCGGCCACCGCCATCATGCGCGGCAGGCTGCGCGCCCAGAGCTGGGCAATGGCGGCAGGCAGCATCATCAGGCCAACCGCCATCAGAGTGCCGAGCGCCTGGAAGCTCGCGACCAGATTGAGCACCACCAGAAACAGGAAGAAGAAGTGATAGAGCGGCCCCTTGCCGCCGACGGCGCGCAGGAAGCCCGGATCGAGGCACTCCGCCACCAGTGGCCGGTAGATCAGCGCCACCGCGATCAGCGAGAAGGATGAAATGGCGCCGATCTGGTAAAGTGCGGGCGTATCGATGGCGAGAATGGTGCCGAACAGCACATGCAGCAGATCGACATTCGAGCCGCGCAGCGAGACGATCAGCACGCCCAGCGCCAGCGAGGCGAGATAGAAACTGGCAAAGCTTGCATCCTCCTGCAACAGCGTCGAGCGGCTGACGATGCCGGACAGCAGCGCCACCGAAAGCCCGGCAATCAGCCCGCCAATGCCCATGGCCGTCAGTGACAGAGAGCCCGCCACCAGATAGCCGATGGCCGCGCCCGGCAGCACCGCATGGCTCATGGCATCGCCGACGAGGCTCATGCGCCGGAGCATCAGAAACACGCCAATGGGGCCGGAACCGAGGCTGAGGCAGAGAGCCGCCACCAGCGCCCGGCGCATGAAGCCGTAATCCATGAAGGGCGCAATGAAGAGATCGTAGGCGCTCATGCCGCAGGCCTTTTACGCTCGGGCATGCAGATCTCGGCCTGCTCGTCCCAGGCCTCCGCCATGGCGCGGGCCTTCAAGAGGTTTTGCGGCGAAAGCGCCTCTTCAGTCTCACCCCAACTGATCAGTTCACGGGCGAGAAGCAGGGTTTGAGGAAAATGCGCCCGCACCTGATCGAAATCATGCAGCACGGCAATCACCGTGCGGCCATCGCCATGCCAGTGATGCACCAGCTCGATCAGGTCGCGGGTGGTGCGGGCGTCGATGGCGGTAAAGGGCTCGTCGAGCAGAATGACCTTGGCATCCTGCAGCAATAGCCGCGCAAACAGCACCCTCTGGAACTGCCCGGCAGAGAGCGTGCCGATGCTGCGCGTCTCGAAACCCTCCAGCCCCACCGTTTGAAGGGCGCGGCGCGCCTCCTGCATATCTTGCCGGGAGATGCTGCGAAAGGCTCCGCTGCGCGGCCATGCCCCCATCAAAACCGTATCGAGAACGCTGATGGGAAAGCGGCGATTGATCTCGGCGGCCTGCGGCAGATAGCCGAAATCGGCCCGTGACAGCCGGTGCTCCACCCTGCCCTCTGCCGCCCGCACCTCGCCCATGATGGCCTTGAGAAGCGTGGATTTTCCGGCACCGTTCGGCCCGGCAATCGCCGTCAGGCTGCCGCGCGCGATGGTGCCCGAGACATGATGCACCGCCGGGTGACGATCATAGGCAATGGTGAGATTGCTGAAGCGTATGAGAGGATCGCTCATGGCAGCGCCACGGCCCATTGAATGGCAAGCCAGGTCAGCCCGATCAACCCCAGCGCAAAGGCCAGCCTGACCAGCGCCGACCGCGCCAGAAGGCTGGGAAGAATGGGGTCCGGCTCCTGCATGCCAATGTCCTAACGTAATAACATTACTTGTTACGCTATAACATATGTCATTGTGTCAAAAAAAAGGCAAGCAGAGACCGTGGCTTCTTCAGCCACGGCCTTTACAAGCATAACTTAGGAAAAGGTCAGCCGAGCTTTGCCATCTGTTCGCGGATCACACCGCGCAGAGCATCGATCGGCTTCAGCTTGCCGCGCTCTTCATAATGCCAGAAGGTCCAGCCATTGCAGGCATCGAGCCCCTGCACGCGGGCGCCGACGCGGTGGATGGAGCCGCTATCGTCACCGGAAACCAGCGTGCCATCGGCGCGGATGATCGCGGTGTGGCGGCGCTTTTCCGAAATCAGCACCTGGCCGGGCTTGAGCAGCCCCGCCTCGATCAACGCGGTGAAGGCCACACGCGGTTCGGCCTTCTTGCCGGTCATGACGGTCAATTCGTTGCTGCCCAGCGGCTGCACGGCGGCAATGCGGGCAGAGGCGGCATCGATATAATCCTGCTCGCGCTCGATGCCGACGAAATTGCGGCCAAGCCGCTTGGCAACTGCACCCGTGGTGCCGGAGCCGAAGAAGGGATCGAGGATCACGTCGCCCGGCTTGCTGGCGGAGAGAATGCAGCGGGCCAGCAGCGCTTCCGGCTTCTGCGTCGGGTGAATCTTCTTGCCATCCTCGCCCTTCAGACGCTCGGCGCCGGAGCAGATGGGGAAGAGCCAGTCGGAGCGCATCTGCACATCGTCATTGGCGGCCTTCAGCGCATCGTAATTGAAGGTATAGCCCTTGCCCTTCGGATCGGGCGAGGCCCAGATCATGGTTTCATGGGCGTTCTGGAAGCGGCGGCCCTTGAAGTTCGGCATGGGATTGGTCTTGCGCCAGACGATGTCGTTCAGGATCCAGAAGTTGAGATCCTGAAGCGTGGCGCCGACGCGGAAGATATTGTGATAGGAGCCGATAACCCAGATGGTGCCCGTGGGCTTCAACACGCGCCGGCAGGCAAGCAACCAGGCGCGTGTGAAGGCATCGTACGCCTCGAAGGAGGCGAACTGGTCCCATTCGTCGTCCACGGCGTCTACTAACGACTGATCCGGCCTGTGGAGCGCCCCACCGAGCTGAAGATTGTAGGGCGGGTCGGCGAAGATCATGTCCACCGATTTATCCGGCAGAGCTTCGAGAGCAGCAACGCAATCGCCCTTGATGATGGAATTCAGCCAGGCGCGAGGGGTATTGGAGCGACGAAGGTCGGCAAGCGGAAAAACGGAAGCCATAATGGTACTCACTGATTACGCTGACGCAGCACTGATGAACAAGAACATGGTTACCGATCTTGGTTACCAAATGCTGAATGGTTGCGATAAAATGTGAGAACCGTCTCAACCGGAGACAGGCAGGAGCGGTCCTGTGTTTCGTGAAAACACCGGACCGCTCTTGCTTTTTGTTTTTACGCATTTCTGAACGAAATGCTGTCTCCGCACGTCAGGATCATGTTTCAACACGGGTGGACAAGCGCGCCGCGATAGCCCTTTCCTGCAATGTCGTCACAGAGATAGGCCCATTCGCATTCCCGGCAGGCGGCGCGGATGGAGCCTGCGACGAAGGCCTGGCGCAGGCGGGTGATCGTGGCGGCATCGGGAAGAAAGCGCACCCCCGCCTCCACGGAACGCCCGAGCAGCGCCGAGACGGCCAGGGCCGCCGCGGCATCGCGCTCGCACACACTTTCCCGGAAACAATGCGCCTCGGCGCTGTCGCAGAGCGGGCGGCAAAGGTCGTCCGGTCCTTCGACCATCTCGATCTCCTCGCCGCCCGTCAGCCTTTCGGCAATGCGGCGGTAATTGGCGATGAAGGCGGGGCTGTAGCCCTCGCCGACAAAGGTCAACATGCACAGAAGGTGATGCGCTCGCAGCCGAACCGTCACGATCTGATCCTCACTTTGGTTGGGGCATCTGCGCCATGGCGAACAATAACGCCGCCGCCAGCGCCGATTTCAGCATCGCACCGATCATGAAAGGCGCGACACCGGCAAAAAACGCTTTTTCCGCGCCGATCATCACCGCCAGCCATGCCCAGCCAGTCATCAGGCAGAGAAGATTGGCGGAAAAATGCGCGATGAAACTGGCAACAAGGCGACGGCCCGTCCAGCCCTGTTCCGCCAGCACGCCGGCAAGCACGGCGATGAGGGGGAAGGACAGGAGATAGCCTGCCGTCGGCCCGAAGAAGGGGGCAAGGCCGCTCGCCCCATTCGCCAGCACCGGCAGGCCAAGGGCTGCCTCACCCAGCCAGGCCAGCACAGTGGCCAGCGCCAGCCGCCAGCCATAAAGCACGCCCATCATGGTCAGCGCCAGGGTTTGCAGGGTGATCGGCACCGGCACCATGGGCACCGAAATCCGTGACGCCACCGCCAGAACCAGAGTACCGCCCAGCACCAGGGCGAGTTTCACCATGAAAGAGCGCCCGGAGAGCGCCAGCGGATCGAAACGCCCGGCAAAGGGCGTGGAGGGAATGGAAGACATGCCGATATCCTTTCTATCGATAAATCGCAGTCGAGCGAAAAATTATCGATAAAATTATTTTGCGCAAGCAGATGTTTTTGCCGCTACGTTAAATACGGGATTCTTCGGGGATTTTTATCGATAATCAGCCAACGATAGCAAAACGGCTGGCGGCAGCACCGGCATTCAGGGCGCTGGGCACCCGGCCAATCAGTTGCACATGCCGCTCCAGCACGGCGCAGGCATTGACGGTATCGCCGCGTCTGAGCGCCTGAAGAATGGCGCGGTGATCGTGATCGGTGCGACGCTCCCAGGTGCTTTGCCAGCCTGCCAGCAGAAAGCGGGCGCTGACGGCATGAAGGTCATCGATGGCGGCCAGCAGGCGCGGCATGTCGCAGGTGGAAATGATCAGCCGGTGAAAGCGGCGATTGGCAGCCTCCCAATCCTCGACATTCTCGGCGGCATCGCAGGCGGCGGTGGCGGCCTCCGCCTCATCCAGCAGGGCGGGCGTCAGAAAGGGCGCGGCGTGCTTGAGCGCCAGCACTTCAAGGGCCGCGCGCATTTCAGCCACTTCCCGCACCTGCTTGAGATCGAAACTGGCAACCCGCACCCCCCGGCGCGGCAGGCTCACCACAAGGCCCTGCGCCTCCAGCCGCCGGAAGGCCTCGCGCACCGAAGCCTGGCTGACATCGAACTCCTCGGCGATATGATCCTGCGCCAGCCGCGCGCCGGGCGTCATCTCGCCGCGCACGATGCGTTCGGCGAGGCTGCGGGCAATGCGGCTGGTGATGGTGTCGTCCTTGCTGCTCATCCTCATGTGATTACAGCATCGGACCGAAAAGTGGGAACCGGTTTTCAGAAAAATCCGATGCGAAAACAAACCAGCGAGACCATCGTGACGTTTCCGATGTTCGGCACGGTGCTCTTGGCCACGCAAACTGCTCTGTCGGGAGGATGAATAGCTGTCTTGCATGGACGTTGATTGTTCTAAAGCAAAACTTGCTGTAGTCAGGCGGCTTATCACTCAGAAGGATAAAAAAATGGCCGGTTTCGACCTCATTCTTTTCGATTGCGATGGCGTGCTCGTGGATTCGGAGATCATTGCCGCAAAAGTCGAATCGAAATTGCTGACCGAGGCGGGCTATCCGATTTCCGTCGAGGAAATGGGCGAACGTTTTGCCGGCATGACCTGGAAGAACATTCTGCTCGCCATTGAAAAGGAAGTGGAGATCCCGCTTTCCGCCAGCCTGATCGACAAATCGGAAAAGCTCCTGGACGACCGGCTGGCGCGCGAGGTGAAGATGATCGCCGGCGTGCCCTATGCGCTGTCACGCCTGCCCGGCCCGCGCTGCATCTGCTCCAACTCCTCTTCCGCGCGGCTGGACATGATGCTGAAGAAGGTGGGCCTGAAGGACGCCTTCGGGCCGCATGTCTATTCCGCCAAGGATCTCGGGCCTGAGCGGGTCAAGCCGAAGCCGGATATCTATCTGCATGGCGCGGCCCAGTTCAACGTGCGGCCGGAAACCTGCGTGGTGGTGGAAGACAGCGTCCATGGCGTCACCGCCGCCCGCGCCGCAGGCATGCGGGTCGTCGGCTTTACCGGCGCCTCCCACACCTACCCCTCCCATGCCGACCGCCTGACCGATGCGGGGGCCGAAACGGTGATTGCCCGCATGATGGACCTGCCCGCCGTCATCGCCGCCATGGCGGAGTGGGAAGGCGCGCTCTGACTCTTTAGTTTTTACGCATTTCCGGACGGAAAACCGGTTTCCACTTTTCCTGGAACTGCTCTATTTGAGCCATTTGCCTTTCAAGGCAGACAATCTGACGTTGAGGGCCTGCGGCAGCACCGAAAGGCGCAAGGGCGCGGACGGCATGATTTCGCCATCGGCCTCGGCGCTAGCGGCGGGTCCGGTCAGCGGCAGCAGTTCCACCACCCTGCCCTGCACCTTGATGACGCGGGAATGGCTGAGATGCGTGCCGCGATCGAAGGCAGAAAAGACCGCGAGATTGCCAGCAACATGGCTGCCCCGCGCGATGATGACATCGAGCAGACCGTCATCGGGCCGCGCATCCGGACCGGCATTGATCCCTGCGCCGAACCAGCCGCCATTGCAGACCGCCACCACCAGCATCGGCCCGCTGGCCACTTCCTCGCCATCCACCAGAATTTGCAGGGATTTTTGGGCGTAGCGCAGAATGCCATGGATGCAGTTCAGCCGATATCGCAGGGTAAACGGTAAGCTCTGCCTGAAACCGCTACGACCTGCCATGGCAGCGATGATTTCACCGGAAACACCGGCGCTGGCGATATTGACGGCATGGCTCACATGGTCCCAGCGCCCGCCTGTCCACCGCTCGACAGCGATGACATCGAGGCGGGTTTGCGGCGCATCCGCAAGGGCGGCAAGCCTGTCCGCCAGGGTCGCAGGCCAGAGGAAATTGCGGGCGAAATCCGCGCCGGTTCCGGCGGGCAGAAAGCTCAACGGTACATCGGGGCGGCTGGAACGGAGAATGCCGTCGGCAGCAGCGCTGATCGTGCCATCGCCGCCAATGGCCAGAATGTGTTCGGCACCGGCCTCGACGGCAGCCCGGGCTTGCTGCGCCGTTTGCCCGCGCCGGGTTTCCACGACCTCAAAGGCTGGAAAGACGCGGGCGAGGCCCGCTTCGATCTCGGGCCACAGGCGGACATTGCGTGCGCCGCCTGCGGCGGGATTGCGAAGGACCGTCATCATCTCGGAAGACCGGGCTCCCCGCCCCTCTCGCTCTTACTTCTTGCGGGCCTTTTTCGCCGGGGCCTTGGCCGGACCTTCATCGAAGCCGACATAGACCATGGCGTTGGGGCTGACGTCACCGGGAACGCTGATATCCTTGGAGAAGAGGAATTGCGCCGGTTGATCGACACTGGCCAGCGTCATGCTGAAGGGGGTGAGTTCGGAATAGAGCACCTTCTCACCTTCCACCACGGCAACGCGGATGGGGGCGGAAATCGTGCCGGCATGGCCCTGCGGACCCGCAACCAGACGGCCCTGAACCTGGACCTTGATGTTGAGTGCGGTATCGGAACGGGTGCAGGCGCGGGTCGTTTCGGCGAGCGACGCCTGATAGACCACATCCTGCGGATCCTTGCTGCCGCTCTTGGCATAGGTGCGATAATAGGCGGTGCCGTCGCGCAGGCTGACCTGCGGGCAGACGGACTGGACCACAGCACCGGCAGGGGCTGCCGCAGCGGCGGTCTGGCTGGCGGCAGGCTGCGCAGAGCCGGAGCCGAAAAGGCCGCTACCGCCACCGCTACCACTTGTGTTGCAGCTTGCCAGAAGTGCGGCCAGGGACAGGGCGGCCGCGCCGCGCATTACATGTTGAAACACCGGTTTCCTTCCTCTGCAAAACAAAACCACGGAACGGAAAGGGCAAAATGTGGCCTTTCCATCTCCTCAGGCGTTGGTCTATATCAGCGGCGCGGCAAAAAATCGATCAGGGGAGCGGGCTTTGTTGCAATTTTCGGCAAGGTGGAACGATCCGCCATCCGGAAGGCTTGCACCCCCATCGGCACTCGACCAGGGATAATCGGCATGGACTATATTTCAACCCGCGGCGAAGCCCCCGTTCTCGGCTTCTGCGATGCGCTTCTGGCAGGGCTTGCCCGTGATGGCGGCCTCTACCTTCCCGCCACCTGGCCGAAGATGAGCAAACGCGAGATCAAGGCGCTGCGCGGCAAGAGCTATCAGGATGTGGCCTTTGCCGTCCTCAAGCCCTTCGTGGATGGCGAGATCGAGGATGCCGCCCTGAAGGCGATGATCGATGCCGCCTATGGCACCTTTCGCCATCCGGCAGTTGCGCCGCTGGTGCAGATCGGGCCGAATGATTTCGTGCTGGAGCTTTTCCACGGCACGACGCTCGCCTTCAAGGATGTGGCGATGCAGTTGCTGGGCCGCCTGATGGACCATGTGCTGAAGGCCAAGGGCGAGCGCGCCACCATTGTCGGCGCCACCTCCGGCGATACCGGCGGGGCCGCCATCGATGCCTTTGCCGGGCTCGACAATGTCGATATCTTCATTCTCTTCCCCAAGGGCAAGGTCTCTCCGGTGCAGCAGCGGCAGATGACCACCTCGAAAGCCGCCAATGTGCATGCGCTGGCGGTGGAGGGAAATTTTGACGATTGTCAAAATCTCGTGAAGGAGATGTTCAACCACGCCGCCTTCCGCGACAAGGTGCGGCTCTCCGGCGTGAACTCCATCAACTGGGCGCGCATCATGGCGCAGGTGGTCTATTACTTCACCGCGGCCCTGTCGCTGGGCGGCCCGGACCGGAAGATGTCCTTCACCGTGCCCACCGGCAATTTCGGCGATATCTTCGCCGGATATGTTGCCCGCGAAATGGGCCTGCCGATCGACAGGCTGGTGATCGCCACCAATGACAACGACATTCTGGCCCGCACGCTGAAGACCGGCCGCTACGAGATGCGCGGCGTCAAGGCCACCACTTCGCCCTCCATGGATATCCAGATTTCCTCGAATTTCGAGCGGCTTCTGTTCGAGGCCTCGGGCCGGGATGCCGGCACGATCCGCGGCCAGATGGCAAGCCTCAAGCAATCGGGCGCCTTCGACATCGAGCCCGAGACGCTGAAGGTGATCAAGCGCGTATTCCGCGCCGGGCGCGCCACGGAAAAGGATGTAGCAAAAACCATCCGCACGACGCTGAGCGAAACCGGCTATCTGCTCGACCCCCACACGGCCTGCGGGGTCTTCGTGGCCGCGAAGAACCAGAAGCCGCAAAGCCCCATGGTGACGCTGGCCACCGCCCATCCGGCGAAATTTCCGGCGGCAGTAAAATTAGCCTCGGCTATTGACCCGGCGCTTCCGACGTGGCTTGCTGACCTGATGGACAGGGAGGAGCGTTTCGATATCCTGGCCGCCGATCTCGGCGTGGTGGAAGGCTTTATTGCCGCCCGCGCCCGCGCGGCAGGATGACAGGCGCGGCCAGACCGGCGCTGCCCGGGCCTTCCGGGCGGCCGGCCTGCAACGTGGAAAGACGGACCATGAATGTTGAGTGCACCCGGCTGGCTTCCGGCCTGACGGTCGTTACGGAAAGAATGCCCCATCTCGAAAGCGCGGCGCTGGGAGTGTGGGTGAAATCGGGAGCGCGGGACGAAACGGCGGACGAGCATGGCATTGCCCATCTGCTCGAACATATGGCCTTCAAGGGCACCGCAAGGCGCAGCGCCCGGCAGATCGCCGAGGAAATCGAGAATGTCGGCGGCGAACTCAACGCCGCAACCTCGACCGAAACCACCTCCTATTATGCCCGGGTGCTGAAGGATGACGTGCCGCTGGCCGTCGACATGCTAGCCGACATCCTGACCGAATCGGTGTTCGACGAGGAGGAGCTGTCGCGCGAGAAGCATGTGATCCTGCAGGAAATCGGCGCCGCCTGGGATACGCCCGACGACGTGGTTTTCGACCGCTTCGCCGAAACCGCCTTTCAGGGCCAGACGCTTGGCCGCTCCATCCTCGGCACGCCGGAAACGGTGGAGAGCTTTTCCAGCGACGAAATCCGCCATTATCTCGCCCGCAATTACACCACCGACCGCATGTTCGTGGTGGCAGCGGGTGCCGTGGATCATGACAGCTTCGTGCGCCAGGTGGAGCAGCGCTTTGCGGGCCTCAGAACCGCGCCTTCAGCCGCCCCCACCGCCGCAGCCGCACTTTATACCGGCGGCGACGTGCGCGAAAGCCGCGACCTGATGGATACGCAACTTCTGCTGGGTTTCGAGGGCCGCGCCTATCACATGCGCGATTTCTACTGTTCGCAGATCCTCGCCAATATTCTCGGCGGCGGCATGTCCTCCCGCCTTTTCCAGGAAGTGCGCGAGTTTCGCGGGCTTTGCTATTCCGTCTACGCCTTCCATTGGGGCTTTTCCGATACCGGCATTTTCGGCATCCATGCCGCGACCGGCGGGGAAAACCTGCCGGAACTGGTGCCGGTGATCATCGAGGAACTGCGCAAGTCTTCCGACCGCATCGAGCAGCAGGAGATCGACCGCTCCCGCACCCAGATCCGCGCGCAATTGCTGATGGGACAGGAAAGTCCGGCAGCGCGCGCCGGGCAGATCGCCCGGCAGATGATGCTCTATGGCCGCACCATCTCCAACACCGAACTGATGGAACGGCTGGAAAGCATCACCGTCGAGCGGCTGACCGATCTGGCAGGACGGCTGTTCTTCCAGGGCGCGCCGACGCTGTCTGCCATCGGCCCGCTGGACAAGCTGGCGCCGATGGACGAAATTCGCGGCGCACTGCAAATGACCGGTGACCGTCTGTTCAAGGCGGCCAGCTGATCCTTTCACCGGACCCCGGCGGGAGATGGGGAATGCCCCGCCGGCTCCGGTTTTCATGAGACAACAGGACATTGCCGGGGGATGGGGCATGACACGGTCGGTGTTTCGGTTTCTGTCGCGCCAGCCGGAGACGCCGCAGCTTTTGAGCGCGACCCATCGCCTGCGGCTGCCGCGCACCTCCGATTACGAGCAATGGTATCGGTTACGCTCGGAAAGCCGCGCCTTTCTCCAGCCCTGGGAGCCGCTGTGGCGGCCGGACGAGCTGACGGAAGCCGCCTTCCGCGCCCGGGTTTTACGAAATTCACAGGAACATGCCTGCGGGCTGGCGGTGCCGTTTTTCATCTTCCGAAAGGAGGATGACGCCTTGCTGGGCGGGCTGACTATCGGCCTCATCCGCCGCGGCGTCGCCCAGACCTGCATGATCGGATACTGGATGGGCGAGCGTTTTGCCGGAAAAGGCCACATGTTTGCCGCACTTCAATTGGCAATTCCCTTTATCTTCCGGGAACTCGAGTTGCATCGCATCGAGGCGGCCTGTATTCCTGAAAACCACAAAAGCGTCCGGCTGCTGGAAAAGGCCGGCTTCGAACGGGAAGGTCTGTTGCGCAGTTATCTGAATATCAATGGTGAGTGGCGCGACCACGCGATCTATTCGCTGATTTCGCCGGATACGTCCACCAAGCCGAAGACCTATTATTCATGACGGCGCGTCAGCCCCTGTTCAAGGCCGCGTTCGGTTATGCGGTGCGGATCGTGCTGCTGCTGACTGTGCTGCTGTCGTCGCTTGCGCCCGCCTTCGCCGCCGAGCCGGTGAAGATTTCCCGCGACGATACCGCGCTTGACCTCACGGCCACCACAGAGATCTACCTGAACCAGGGCGAAGCCTTCCAGGTATCCACCGCTGCCGGTGCCGACGGCATTCGCCGCCGCATCGAAGTGCGCGCCACCTCGCCCAAGCATCAGGGCGACTGGGCCGTCTTCGCGCTGGCCAATGTCTCGGACGAGCAGCTGGAGCGGGTGATCGTCGCGCCGCATTACCGCCTCGTCAATTCCAAGGTGTTCTGGCCCGATCTCGGTTCGCAGCGCATCATTTCCATCACGCCCAGCGAAGGCTTTGCGCTGGACCGGCTGCCGAGCGACGATGCCGATGTCTTCCGCATCACGCTGAACCCCGGCGCGGTCGTCACCTTCGTGGCGGAGCTTGCCACCCCCAACCTGCCACAGCTTTATCTCTGGGAGCCGAACGCCTACAAGGACACGATCAACGCCTTTACGCTCTATCGCGGCATCGTGCTCGGCATTGCCGGGCTTCTGGCGGTGTTTCTGACCATTCTCTTCGTGGTCAAGGGCACCTCCATGCTGCCGGCGGCGGCCGCACTGGCCTGGGCGGTGCTCGCCTATATCTGCGTGGATTTCGGCTTTCTCGGCAAGCTGATCAGCATCACCTCCGGCAATGACCAGATCTGGCGCGCCTCGGCGGAGGTGGCGCTTGCCTCCAGCCTGGTGATCTTCCTCTTCACCTATCTGAACCTCAATCGCTGGCACGTGCATCTGGGCCACGCTACCTTTGCCTGGATCCTCGGCCTTGGCCTGCTCTTTGGCGTCGCGATCTACGATCCATCGATTGCCGCGGGCATTGCCCGGTTGTCCTTCGCGCTGACGGCCACAGCCGGTATCGTGCTGATCGTCTATCTCGGCTTCAACCGCTATGACCGCGCCATTCTTCTCGTCCCCACCTGGGCGCTGATCATCGTCTGGCTGGTCGGGGGCTGGATGACGGTGACGGGCAGGCTGTCCAATGACATCATCCAGGCGGCGCATGGCGGGGCGCTGGTGCTGATCGTGCTGCTGATCGGCTTTACCGTCATGCAACACGCCTTTGCGGGCGGGGCGTTGAACCAGGGCCTGTTTTCCGATCTCGAGCGGCAATCGCTGGCGCTGACCGGCGCTGGCGATACTGTCTGGGACTGGGACGTGGCGCGCGACCGCGTGATCACCACGCCGGACATGTCGATGCGGCTCGGCCTTGCGGCAGGCTCCCTGCACGGGGCGGCGCGCAACTGGATCCCGCGCCTGCATCCCGATGACCGCGACCGGTTCCGTGCCACGCTGGATGTGCTCTTGGAACACAAGCGCGGCAAGCTTTCCCATGAATTCCGCATTCGCGCCGAGGATGGGCATTTCCACTGGCTGCAGATCCGCGCGCGCCCCGTGCTGGGCTCGAATGGCGAGATCATCCGCTGCATCGGCACCATCAGCGACGTGACCGAGGAAAAGAACACGGTGGAACGGCTGCTGCAGGATGCGATGAACGACAACCTGACCGGCCTGCCCAACCGCGAGGTTTTCCTCGACCGGCTGCAATCGCTGCTCAACATCGCCACGCAATCGGACACGATCCGCCCGACGGTGATGATCATCGACATCGACCGCTATGGCCATGTCAACGATCTGCTCGGCATTTCGGCGGGCGATAATATCCTCATTGCCCTGACGCGGCGGCTGCGGCGCTTGTTGAAGCCGCAGGATACGCTGGCGCGGCTGGCGGGCGACCAGTTCGGCCTCATCCTCGTCTCCGAACGAGATCCGGCCCGGGTGGCGGATTTCGCCGATGCGGTGAGCAAGGCAATCATGGTGCCGATCAAT
The DNA here is from genome assembly GCF_030815125.1 of Allorhizobium paknamense. Lineage (GTDB taxonomy): Bacteria > Pseudomonadota > Alphaproteobacteria > Rhizobiales > Rhizobiaceae > Allorhizobium > Allorhizobium paknamense. The sequence goes on along the minus strand of NZ_JAUSWH010000003.1, from coordinate 266,502 downwards.
TTCGCCAATCGCGAGATCAATCTGACGGCCTCCATCGGGCTCGTCTCCTGGATGGACCAGCAGGAAAGTGCCGCCAGCCTGCTCGCCGACGCGGAACTTGCCATGTACCGCGCCAAGCGCGGCGGCGGCAGCAAGGTAGAACCCTTCCGCCCCGCCTTCCGTGGCACGGTCTCGGACCGGCTGCAACTGGAAGCGGACCTGTCACGCGCCATCGAGCGCGGCGAACTCTCCATGGTCTATCAACCCGTCGTGCGCCTGGAAACCGGCGATCTGGCCGGTTTCGAAGCGCTGATGCGCTGGGAACATCCGCGCCGGGGGGCAATTGCCCCCGCCGAATTCATTCCGCTGGCCGAAGCCAGCGACCTGATGACGCCGCTTGGCATGTTCGCGCTGGAGCGGGCAGCGAGCGATCTGGTGGAGTGGGAACGCCAGACGGGCGATGCGCCGGTCTTCGTCTCCGTCAACCTCTCCAGCGCGCAGCTGATCAACAACGCGCTTTACAACGATATTCGCACGCTTCTCACGCGGATCGGCGCCAATCCGGCCAAGCTGAAGCTGGAGTTAACCGAAAGCGTGGTGGTGGCAAACCCGGAACAGGCCCGGCTGGTGCTGACCAAGCTGAAGGAAGCCGGCATCAGCCTGGCGCTCGATGATTTCGGCTCCGGCTATTCCTCGCTGTCCTATCTGACGCGCTTCCCCTTCGATACGCTGAAGCTGGATCGTAGCCTGTTGTCCGGCGAGAGCGAAAAACGGGATATCCTGCTGCGCTCCGTCATTGCCATGGCCAATGAGATGGGCATGGAGGTCATCGCAGAAGGCGTCTCCACCGAGGATGAGGGCGACGATCTCGAGGCGATGGGCTGCCGCTACGGCCAAAGCTATCTCTACGGCGCCCCCATGGGCGCAGACAGCGCCCTCAGGCTGCTGAAGGACCAGATGCAGCGGGCGCGGCGCGCGTAGCTTTTCTCAATCAGGCATGCCCCGCTTCTGCCGAAAGCGTCGCGGGGCTGATGCCGATGAGGGCAAGGGCGCGTTCGTATTTTCCGTCCAGTGATCGGTCGAAGATCAGGTCTTCCGAAGCCGGGCAGTTGAGCCAGCCATTGCGGGCGATTTCCGCCTCCAGCTGACCCGGCCCCCATCCGGCATAGCCAAGCAGCATGGTGGCCTTGCGCGGCCCGCGCCCGTCGGAGATGGCGCGCACGATATCGAGCGTGGCGGTGAGCGAGATGTCGTCGCTGACGGGGATGGAACTGTCGCTCAGATAATCATCCGAATGCAGCACGAAACCGCGCCCGGTTTCCACCGGGCCGCCGCACTGGATGGGAAAATCCCGCGTTTCATGCGGCAGCATGATCGCGTCGTTCTGATCGATCAGGTTCAGATGCAGCAGGATATCGGCAAATTTCACCGGCTGTGACCGGTTGATGATGAAGCCCATGGCCCCTGCCGCGGAGTGAGCGCAGATATAGACCACGGCGCGCGAAAAATTGCCATCGCTCATGCCGGGCATGGCAATCAGAAACTGGCCATCCAGAAATCCGCGTTCACGATCAGGCTTCAGGGTCGAAAATGCCATGTTGCCTCCGTTGGGTTGGATTGCAAGGCCTGCCACTGGAAGCAGGCCGAAACATGCGACACACTCTTAAAATAACAATGTGGGGCATAGACCCACATCAATCAACCGAAAATGATGGCAGCGCCGAAAGCGTGATTGGCAGGTGGGTGCCCCCTCGCCTATATCGGCTGACGCACCTCTTTCAAACCGGTCCTCATGCATCGATTTTTTCTGGTCTGCCTTCTCAGCCTTCTTCCCGTAACGCATGTCCATGCCGCCAGTTCCAGCTGGGCGGTCAGCGAAGGCGGGCGCATGCGCCTCATCGTCCTGCCGCCGGACACAAACGGCCTTCGCCAGGCGGCCTTGCAGATCGAGCCCAATCCCGGCTGGTTCACCTACTGGCGCGAACCCGGCGATGCGGGCATTCCACCGCAGCTGACGCCCGCGCCCGGACAGCCGGTTACCATGTCCGATCTGACCTTTCCCGTGCCGAAACGCATGGATATCGGCACGGTTCGTGATGTCGGATACGATCTGCCCGTGACCTTTCCCTTCACCCTGACGGCACAAGGGGAGGCAAAAGCCTTTCGGGCCAATGCTTTTATCGGCATGTGCCGGAATATCTGCATTCCTTTTCAGGCAGACCTGACCGTGCCGCTGACCGGGGAAGACAGATCCGATCCCGGCGAGATCAGGGCGGTGGAAAAGGCAAAGAGCCGTCTGCCCGCGCCGCCGTCCGAAGATTTTACCGTTACGGGCTTTCGCATGGCTGCCGATCTTGCCAGCCTCGATGTCGATCTTCTGGTCCCGGCAGGATCGAAGCCGGAGCCTCGCCTGCTGCTGACCGGTCCGGAAGGTCATCTTTTCATGGAATACCAGCGCCTTTCCGGGGATGACCGGCATATGTCGCTCAGGATTGCCCTTGGCAAGCTGCCGAAGAACTACAGCCCCGCCGGCAAAACCTGGCGGTTGCTGGTGCTTGCGGGAAATCACCGGGCCATGGAAGCGCCGCTTGTGTTCGATCAGGCCCTGCCTATAGTGCAGCCCTGACGGTCGCGTCGCGACCTGATTTCAATGAGGAGAGCTTTCATGACCATTGCTGTCGGCGATCACCTTCCCCAGGCGAGTTTCAAGGAAAAAACGGCGGAAGGCCCCGTCGAAGTCACCACGGAGCAGCTGTTCAAGGGCAAGCGCGTCGTGGTTTTTGCCGTTCCCGGTGCCTTTACCCCCACCTGCACGCTGAACCACCTGCCCGGCTATCTGGAACATCGCGATGCGTTGCTGGCCAAGGGCGTGGACGCCATTGCCGTGATCGCCGTCAATGACTGGCACGTCATGGGCGCCTGGGCGCAGGCCAGCGGCGGTGCAGGCAAGATTCACTTCCTCGCCGATTGGGATGCAGGCTTCACCAAGGCCATCGGTCTCGACATCGATCTCTCCGCCGGTGGTCTCGGCGTGCGCTCAAAGCGCTACTCGATGCTGGTCGACGATGGCGTGGTGAAGAGCCTCGATATCGAGGAAAATCCCGGCCAGGCCACGGTTTCGTCTGCCGAAGCCATGCTGGCGCGGCTGTAATCCGCAGAGACAGGAAAGGCCGACAGCCTGGAGCAAGGCTGTCGGCCTAACCCTGCCGATGTCAAATCATGACCGGCAGGAATTTCGTGGCAGCACTTTTCAACCAGGCAAGGCAGGAATTTCTGCAAGGGGCTTATCAGCAAGCCCTCGCCACGGTTGACCGCGCCAGCGCCTGCGAAGGCGAAACGCCGGACGCCCTGATCCTCAGGGCCTCGATCCACGAACATCTCGGCGCCCATCTCGAAGCTGCCCGCTGCTATGAGGCCGCCATGGCGGCAAGACCGGACATGCGCCGCACCCTTGGCCTTCGTGCCGTTTCTCACTATTTCGAGGCCGGTGAGACGCGGCAGGCGCTGGATCTGCTCATCAGCCTCGACCGGCTGTTTCCGCGGAATATCGATATCGTTCATTCGATTTGCAGCCTCTACCGTGAGGCGGGCGATTATTCGCGTGCGCTTCCCTTTGCCTTAACGCTGGCCGAAATCGGCAAGAGCTTCGACAATTGGATGAATGCCGGCATGGTGCTGATCGGCCTCGACAGGCTGGAGGACGCCATGCCGTTGGTGGCCGCAGCCTTTGGCGCGCGCCCCGAGGACCGGTTGGTCCTGACGGAATATTTCTGGTGCGCGCTGGGTCTCTGCGACTTCCCTCTGGCGGAAGACCTGCAGGCGCGGCTTGAGGCAGCTTACGCCACCGACGGCGAAAAACTGGATATCCGCGAAACCGTATTTCGCTCGCTGCAATGGAGCGGTGACGAAGCCTATCACGTGCTGAGCGCCATCAATACTGCCCGGCAGCGGGTCGGCGCCTTCGCGGCGCGGCGCCCCTATCGGCCGAAGCCGAACCGGCGTTTGCGGATCGGCTATCTTTCCTCAGATTTTCATGAGCACGCGACACTGGCCTTGTTTGCCGGCGTGCTGGAAGCGCATGACCGAAGCCAGTTTGAGGTTTTCGGCATTTGCCACACCCGGACCAAGGACCGGAACGGGCCGCTAAACTGTTTTAACGTGTTTCCGGACGGAAAACCGGTTCCCACTTTTCCTGGAAACACTCTAAGAGATCGCTTTCTGAACGCCGTGGACCATTTCGTCGATATTCTCGACCTTGATGACGATGCCGCAGCCCGCACCATTGCAGCGCTTGATCTCGACATCCTCATCGATCTCAAGGGCTTTACCCATAATAACCGGCTGGGCATTTTCTGCCGCAGACCTGCCCCGATACAGGTCACCTATCTCGGCTTTCCGGGCAGTGTGGCGGGGGTGGGCATTGATTACGCCATCACCGACGCCACTGTAACGCCGCCCAGCGCCCAAGCCTTCTATGCGGAAAAGCTTTTTACCCTACCGCACAGCTATCAGGCCAATGATGACAAGCGGCTGGTGGTCGAGCGCGACGGTCCGCGCAGCCGCTTCGGGCTGCCGGATGAGGGCATCGTCTTCTGTTCCTTCAACCAGCCGGTCAAGATCCGTGGCGCGGTGTTTCGCACCTGGATGGACGTGCTGAAAGCCGTGCCGGGCTCCGTGCTCTGGCTGATCGACATGCCAGCCATGGCAAAGGCCAATCTCGGCCGCGCAGCCAGCCTTGCAGGCGTTCAGCCCGAACGGCTGATCTTTGCGCCGAAACTACCGCTCGACCAGCATCTGCAGCGGCTTTGCCATGCCGATCTGGCTTTGGATACCGGGCCTTACAACGGCCACACCACCACGGCGGATGCGCTGTGGGCGGCGGTGCCGGTCGTCACCTGGAAAGGCACAAGCTTTGCTGGCCGGGTTTCACAAAGCCTGTTGCAGGCTGTCGGCCTGCCGCAGCTTGTTGCCGAGGATTTACAAGGGTTTGGCCGCCTGGCGGCCGAACTGGCGCAGGATGGGAACCGCCTTTCCCACCTGCGCCAGCATCTGATTGCCGCACGGAAAACCGCGCCGCTGTTCGACACAGCGCGCTTCACCCGGGATTTCGAGGCGACGCTGAAGGCCATTGCCGCGGATGCAGCGTTACAGTCTTCATAGAGCATAATTCGACCGGCGTGAAACGAGGATCGATAAAATTATGCTTCACACATAAAATGTTAGAGCGCTGATCTGATTCAATCAGATCGGCGCTCTAATTCCAGTTCGAAAAGCAGCACGCCGGAGAGGCCGCCATCGGTAGAGGCGACAATCGTATCGCCAATCACCAGATAATCCGGATGCTTGAGAAACTGGTCACGCGCCGCGCGTGTGGCAAAGGTGATGATGAAGCCATCGCGAAAGCCGCCATCCAGCCCCTCATTCGACATATTCGGACCCGCCTTCACATCGTCCATGCCGGGAATATCGGCCTGCAAGGCTCGGACGGCATCGTAGAGCGCCTGTTTCTCCGCCTCCTGCACCGCCGCCTTGAAACGGATCAGAACCGTGTGAAGGATCATGCGATCTCCTTTGTATGAGAGCATTTCCAGAAAAAGTGGAATCCGATTTTCCGTCCGGACATGCGTAAAAACAAGCATTTACAGCGCCGTGCGCCATAAATGGCGCACAAAGGTTCGCTGCAACACTTTAAATCTACTGCATAATTTTATCCTTCAATCGATTCCGATTGAAGGATAAAATTATGCAGTAGAACAATGCTCTAGATGCGGTTGCCCTTCTTGAACGGCTCCATGCCGCGGCGCGCCAGTTCATCGGCGCGTTCGTTTTCGGGATGTCCGGCATGGCCCTTCACCCAATGCAGCGTGACCTTATGCCGGTTTCGAGCCTCTTCCAGCTGCTGCCACAGTTCGGCATTTTTCACCGGTTTCTTGTCGGCGGTTTTCCAGCCGTTTTTCTTCCAGCCGAAAATCCACTTGCTGATACCGTCTTTCACATAGGCACTGTCGGTGTAAAGATCTACCTCGCAAGCCTCCTTCAGGGCGCCCAGCGCCTGGATGGCTGCCATCAGTTCCATGCGGTTGTTGGTGGTCTCGGCCTCGCCGCCGAACAGTTCCCGCTCCTTCTCGCCGTAGCGCAGAATAGCGCCCCAGCCGCCCGGACCGGGATTGCCCGAGCAGGCGCCGTCGGTGAAAATCTCGATATGCTTCATACAAACAATCCGTAATCCGCCGCCGACTGCGCCTTGGCGTGGAAGCGCAGCTTGCGCAGATATTCCAGCGGGTCCTTCTTGACGACGAGGGCCCCGGCCGGTGTCGTCAGCCAGTCGTAAAGCCGGGTGAGGAAAAAGCGCAGCGCCGCCCCCCGCGCCAGAAGCGGCAGGGCAGCCAGTTCCTCATCCGACAGGGGCCGCACCGCGACATAGCCCTCGATCATCGCCTTGCCTTTGGTGAGGTTATAGCTGCCGTCTTTTTCAAAGCACCAGGCATTGAGGGAAATGGCGAGATCATAGGCGAGGAAATCATTGCAGGCGAAATAGAAATCGATCAGGCCTGAAAGCGCATCGCCGATAAAGAAGACATTGTCCGGGAAAAGATCGGCATGGATGACGCCAGCAGGCAAGGACTCTGGCCAGCTCCGTGCCAGGAGCTCCAGTTCGCCGGAGATCTCCTCGGAAAGCCCGGGCTGTACCTCGTCCGCGCGATCCTTCGCCTTGGCCCAGAGCGCCTGCCATCCCGGAACCGAGAGCGCATTGGGCCGGGCAAGGGCAAAACCCTCTGCCTTCAGATGCATTTCCGCGAGCGCTCGGCCCACCGCACCGCAATGATTGGCCTCGGGCTTGCGCAGCCACATGCCCTCCAGAAAGGAAATCAGCGCCGCTGGACGGCCCGACAATTCCCCCAGCAAAGCGCCGTCCCGGCGCGGCAAGGGCAGCGGGCAGTTCAGCCCGCGATCAGCCAGATGATGCATCAGGCCTAAGAAAAACGGCAGATCCGTCTTTTCCACCCGCTTTTCATAGAGCGTGAGAATAAGCGCGCCTTTGGTGGTATGCAGCAGGAAGTTGGAATTTTCCACGCCCTCGGCAATGCCTTTGAACGAGAGAAGGTCGCCCGTCTCGTACTGCGCCAGAAAGGCTTTCAGGTCCACTTCGTTGATGTCGGTATAGACTGCCACTGCTTGCGCCCGGATGCTGTTGTTTGCCAATCCGGCTGTTTTAGAGCGCTCACACCGGAAGTACCAGCCCCAGCCAAGGGCGAGGCACAGCTTTGTCGCTTGAAGCCTCAGCCGTTGACGAAGGCCATGTCCTGCTGGGTCAGTTCCACCTCGCGCAATTCCCGGTTCACCAGGAAATTCTCGTTCTCGATGGTGAATTCCGCCAGTTCGATGGTGGCATCGAAGCGGGATTTGAACGCTTCGATGATTTCATTGACCACCACCTCCGGCGCCGAGGCACCGGCGGAGAGGCCAAGCGTGCGGATCGGACCGATCTCGTCCCAATCCAGCTCCGAGGCGCGCTGCACCAGGATGGAGCGCTGCGCACCGGCCTTGAGGGCCACTTCCACCAGCCGCTTCGAATTCGAGGAATTGGGCGCCCCGACGGTCACGAAAAGATCGCAGCCGGGCGCTGCCTGCTTCACTGCTTCCTGCCGGTTGGTGGTGGCATAACAGATGCTGTCCGCCGCAGGTGCGGTGAGATTGGGAAAGCGCTCCATGAGCTTGTCGATGACGCCAGCCGTGTCATCGACCGAAAGCGTGGTCTGGGTGACATAGCCGAGGTTATCCGGATTTTCCGGCTGGTAGCGCGCCGCATCCTCCACCGTCTCGATCAGCGAAACGCTGCCTTCCGGCAATTGCCCCATCGTGCCGATCACCTCCGGATGACCGGCGTGACCGATGAGGATGACATGTCGGCCAAGCCGCTGGTGGCGCATGGCCTGCTTGTGCACTTTCGACACCAGCGGACAGGTGGCGTCGAGATAGAAAAGATTGCGGGTGCGGGCATCTTCCGGCACGGATTTCGGCACGCCATGGGCGGAAAACACCACGGGCTGGCTGCGATGCTCCGCCGGGATCTCATCGAGTTCCTCGACAAAGATCGCTCCCTTGGCCTGCAGACCTTCCACCACATAGCGATTATGCACGATTTCATGGCGCACATAGACCGGTGCGCCATAGGCCTTCAGCGCCAGCACCACGATCTGGATCGCCCGGTCCACCCCGGCGCAAAAGCCGCGTGGACCGCAAAGGCGGATCGTCAAGGGTATCTTTGCGCTGAGGCTATCCATGGTCATCCTGTCAAGAGCACGCTGAAAAGGGCAAGGGCCGCGGGCGCCGCCTGGATGAACAGGATGCGCCGCGACACGGTCTTTGCCCCATATAGGCCAGCGATGATCACTGCGCCAAGAAAAAACAGCTTGAGTTGATAGGCAAAGGCCGGATCGGGATGCAGCACCGACCAGAAAAGCCCCGCCGCGAGAAAACCGTTATAAAGGCCCTGATTGGCCGCCATGACCCGGGTTATCTCGGCCTTTTCCAGGCTCATGCGGAAGGCCTTGCGGCCCACGGGCCGGGTCCAGAGAAACATCTCCAGCACCAGAATATAGACATGCTCCAGCGCCACCAGAGCAACCAGCAGATTGGCAACCATATTTTCCCCTTTTTACGAGCCCCCATGCCCGCGCCTCAAATTAGCAGATTGAAAATGAAGTAAAATCTTTGTCAGCGTTTTCTTCTTAAAAAAGCCAATCCCGAAACAACCGCAAGCGTTGCGGCGAGCCCGTACCACGTCAAGGCGTATTGCAGGTGGTTGTTGGGCAGATCAATCTCCGTCACGCCGCCAACTGGCAGACCGCCCGGCACGGGCTCAGGCCCTGCATCCAGGAAAAACGGCAGGACCTTCTCCTGTGGCAGGCCGGTGCTGGCGGCCATGGCATCGAGATCCTTCCAATAAAAAATATTCTTGACCGGATCATTATCCGGCACCAGAGAAGACGGCCTGCCTGCCAGCCGCGCGCGGGCAAGACCGGTGATGCGCTGTTCGCCCAGCAATTGCCCCCCCATGCGGGTGGCCGGGTCTTTCTTCTCCGCAGGCACGAAACCGCGATTGACGAAGAGAAACGTCCCATCCGAAAGCTGGAGCGGCGTATAGACATGATAACCCGGCACGCCATCGCGCGTGGCCAGAAAATGCCGCTCCTTGTCGTTCAAAAACGTCCCCGTCGCGGTCATCGCCTTGTAATCGATCTCCGCGCCTGAACCGACCTCGGCGGCAATCTCCTCAGATGTTTCGGGCGGCTGGTGGCGGCGCTCCTCAATGGCGGCGAGCAGGCTTTCCTTCCAGGCGAGGCGATGCATCTGCCAGTTTCCGAGACCAATAAGCACGGCAATGGCGGCAAGCGTCAGGACGATGGTGAACGCCAGCTTGAAACGGCGCATGCGTCTCTAGCTCCGGTCAATCGTGCCGGGCCGGGCATGGTTGCGGTATTGCAGCGCAATCAGCAACGCCTTGATGGTGCGCAGCAGCCAGAGCGACAGGAGAATGGCAAGCGGGCCGAAGATAAAGAAATGCACCCAAAGACCGGGCGAATAGGTGATCTCTGTGTAAAGCGCGAGACCCACCACCACGAAATCGGCAATAAGAATGACGAAAATCGGCGCGCCATCACCCGGATCGACTGTGGTGTAATCAAGCCCGCAGACCTCGCAGGCGGGCTTCAATTCGCTCAGGCCCTTGAACAGCCTACCTCGGCCACAGCGCGGGCAGCAGGCGGACAAGGCAACCCGCTGAGGCTCCACGGGCGGATACCGGTTTTCGTCGCTCATGGCAGGCCTCCTTGCAAAAACCGGGGCGGCTGCTGACAGCCGCTCCCGGATATCCTCGGCTTATTCCACGGCGAGCGGCGCGCCCCAGCCACCCCAGATATAGATGGAGAAGAACAGGAACAGCCAGACCACGTCCACGAAGTGCCAGTACCAGGCCGCCGCCTCGAAACCAAAATGCTGCTTGGGGGTGAAATCCCCCTTCAGCGCCCTGAGCAGGCAGACGATCAGGAAGATGGTGCCGACGAGAACGTGGAAGCCGTGGAAGCCCGTGGCCATGAAGAAAGTGGCGCCGTAGATTGAGCTTTTGAACTCGAAGGGCGCATGCGCATATTCATAGCCCTGCACGAAGGAGAACAGGATGCCAAGCGCAACCGTCAGCGACAGGCCGGAAATCAGGCCCTTGCGGTCATTATGCAGCAGGGCGTGGTGCGCCCAGGTTACGCAGGTGCCGGACAGGAGCAGGATGACGGTATTGTAAAGCGGCAGGTGCCAGGGATCGAGCACTTCGACGCCCTTTGGCGGCCATTGCCCGCCAGTGAACTCCACCCGTGAGGCCTGAATGGCTTCATGCGGAAAGAGGCTGGCATCGAAGAAGGCCCAGAACCAGGCAACGAAGAACATCACCTCGGAGGCGATGAACATGATCATGCCGTAGCGCAGATGCAGCGACACAACGCGGGTGTGGGCGCCCTGATGCGCTTCCTTGATCGTATCGGCCCACCAGCCGATCATCGTGAAGAGAATGATGGCAAGCCCGATGAAGAACAGCCACGGATGCGCCAGTTCCATGCCGAACAGCTTGAACGAGCCGCCATGCAGATACCGCATGTAGCCCACGCCGCCAAAGGTGATGATGAAGGCGCCGACGGAGGCCAGGATCGGCCAGGGGCTGGGGTCGATGATGTGGTAGTCGTGTTGTTTCTGATGCGCATCTGCCATGTCAGCAATTCCCCAATTAAACCTCTCCGGAGCCCGGCATGCCGGGCCTGCTCACAATTTCGGCTTCGTCTGGCCTGCATCCTCCGGCAGGCCCGCAACCGGCTTTTCCCCGCCATGCGGATAGAAGGTGTAGGACAACGTAATCGTCCCGATATTTTTCGTCTCTTCCTGCTTCACGATGTCCGGATCTACATAGAACACCACAGGCATCTCCAGGGTTTCACCCGGCTGCAAAACGGTCTCATTGAAGCAGAAACACTGGATCTTGTTGAAGTAGACCGCTGCTTCCATGGGTGTGACGTTAAACACCGCCTGCCCCTTAGTCGGGTAGGGCGAACGGTTCGTCGCCTGATACTTGATCTCAACGGTTTCGCCGATACGCGGATTGACGGAGGCCTGCATGGGCTTGAAATCCCAGTTCAGGCCCGTCGACATATTGGCATCGAAAGTGACGTTGATCTTGCGATCCAGCACCACATCGGAGGCCTGCTCCACCCGCTGTGTCGTGCCGTTATAGCCGGTCAACTGGCAGTAGAGGCGATAGAAGGGTACGGCGGCAAAGCTCATGCCGACAGCAGCGCCGACAAAAGCCAGACAAGCCAGCGCGACCGTCCAGTCCTTCGATTTTCTCCGCTCTCCTCCCGCTGCCATGGTCTTCTCCCTAATGTCCCATGCCGCTGATCTTGACCAGGGTCATCACATAAAACAGGACGACCAGGCCGGCGAGCACAAGGCCCAGCGCGATATTGCGGCTGCGCCTCGATTTTTTCTGTGCCTCGGTGGGCTTGACGGTTTCGATCATGCCATGCCCCACAGGGTCTGGGCGTAATGATCGACCAGCAAGGCCGAGAAGATCGCGAAGAGATAAAAGATGGAATAGGCAAACAGCTTGCGCGCCGGAGCCATGCGCTCATCACCGTCGCGCATGCGCAACACCAGCACGGCATAGGCAACGAAGGCCAGACTGAAAAGCCCGGCAGCCAGACCGTACCAGAGGGATGCAAGCCCGGTGGCGGCAGGCGCGATCGAACAGAGCGCAGTAAGCGCCGCATAAACGAAAATCTGCTTCTTTGTGACCGGAATACCCGCGACATTCGGCATCATCGGCACGCCGACGGAGCCGTAATCCTGCATCTTGAACAGCGCCAGCGCCCAGAAATGCGCAGGGGTCCAGAGAAAGATGATGAGGAAGAGAATGATGCTGTCCAGCGACACTCCGCCCGTGACGCAGGCCCAGCCGATCATCGGCGGGAATGCACCCGACGCGCCGCCAATGACGATATTCTGCGGCGTCGAGCGTTTCAGCCACATGGTATAGACGACAGCATAGAAGAAAATAGTGAAGGCCAGAAAAGCGGCGGCGAACCAGTTGACCGTCAGCCCGAGAATGGCGACCGAAAACACCGAAAGCGTGATGCCGAAGGCCAGCGCCTCATCCGGCTTCACGCGCCCTGCGGGAATGGGACGCGAGGCTGTGCGCGTCATCACCGCGTCGATATCGGCGTCATACCACATGTTCAGCGCACCGGAGGCCCCTGCCCCCACGGCGATACAGAGAATGGCAATGGCGCCCAGGACCGGATTGATATGGCCGGGCGCCAGAACGAGACCGGCGAAGGCGGTAAAGACCACGAGCGACATGACACGCGGCTTGAGCAGCGCGAAGAAATCCCGCGCCCCTGCCTCGGAAAGGCCGGTACCGCCCTGAAGGCTGCCGATGGTTTCGCTGTTGTCTATGACTGCCATTTCCTGACCCTGACGGAAGCGACCCGAGCAGGGCTTGCTTCCTTTTCTTGTTGCCCCTGCCGCAGGCAGAACCTGCGGCAGGGGAAGATGTTAAAGACTTACTTGATACGCGGGAGCTGTTCCCACTGGTGGTAAGGCGGCGGCGAAGACAGCTGCCATTCCAGCGTCGTTGCACCTTCACCCCACGGATTATCGCCAGCCACCCGCTTGCGGGCAAAGGCTTCGAACACGCCGAACAGGAAGATCAGCACGCCCACTGCGGCAATGTAGGAGCCGTAGGAGGAAATGCGGTTCCAATCCGCGAAAGCGTCCGGATAATCGATGTAGCGGCGCGGCATGCCGGCGAGACCCAGGAAGTGCTGCGGGAAGAAGACCATGTTCACACCAACGAACATGACCCAGAAATGCAGCTTTCCGATGAACTCGTTATACATGTAGCCCGACATTTTCGGGAACCAGTAATACCAGCCCGCGAAGATGGCGAAGACGGCGCCGAGCGACAGCACGTAGTGGAAGTGTGCGACCACATAATAGGTGTCATGCAGCGAACGGTCGAGACCGGCATTGGCAAGCTGCACGCCCGTGACACCACCCACCGTGAACAGGAATATGAAGCCGATGGCCCAGACCATGGGCGTGCGGAAGCTGAGCGAGCCGCCCCACATGGTGGCGATCCACGAAAAGATCTTCACGCCCGTCGGAACGGCGATGACCATTGTGGCGAACACGAAGTAGCGCTGCGCGGCCAGCGACAGGCCGACCGTGTACATGTGGTGCGCCCAGACCACGAAGCCCACCGCACCGATGGCGACCATGGCATAGGCCATGCCGAGATAGCCGAAGACCGGCTTTCTGGAGAAGGTGGAAACGATGTGGCTGATGATGCCGAAGCCCGGCAGGATCAGGATGTAGACTTCCGGGTGACCGAAGAACCAGAACAGGTGCTGGTAGAGGATCGGATCACCGCCGCCTTCCGGTGCGAAGAAAGTGGTGCCGAAGTTACGGTCGGTCAGCAGCATGGTGATGCCGCCCGCCAGAACCGGCAGCGACAGCAGCAACAGGAAGGCCGTGACCAGAACAGCCCAGGCGAACAGCGGCATCTTGTGCAGCGTCATGCCGGGGGCGCGCATGTTGAGGATGGTCGTGATGAAGTTGATCGCCCCCAGAATGGAAGAGGCACCGGACACATGCAGCGCGAAGATCGCCAGATCCACGGCCGGTCCCGGCTGGCCCGAAGTGGCCAGAGGCGGATACATGGTCCAGCCGCCGCCGACACCATAAGCGCCTGCCGGACCTTCCACGAACATGGACAGCAACAGCAGCAGGAAGGCCGGCACGATCAGCCAGAAGGAGATGTTGTTGAGGCGCGGGAACGCCATGTCCGGCGCGCCGATCATGATCGGGATCATCCAGTTGGCGAAACCGCCGATCAGGGCCGGCATGACCATGAAGAAGATCATGATCAACGCATGCGCGGTGGTGAACACATTATACATGTGCTTGCCGCCATCGATGGCGGCATCACCTTCGAAACCATAGACCATGGCGGCGAGGCCGTGGAAAATCTGAATGCCCGGCTCCTGCAACTCCATGCGCATGGCCACCGACAGCGCGCCGCCGATAATGCCTGCGATGATTGCGAAGATCAGGTAGAGCGTACCGATATCCTTGTGGTTCGTGGAAAAGAACCAGCGGGAAACGAAGCTCGGCTTGTGGTCATGATGGGCGTGAGCCCCATGGGTATCTGCGACAGGTCCTGCCATTGTCCTCACTCCCTCACTTCGTCACGTTCTCTGCGAGAACGGCGCTCTTGGCCGGAGCGTCGGTCTGAGCCATCAGCGCCTTGTTGGCGGCGCCGAGATCCGCACCGGCAGCCGTCAACCAGCTGTTGTATTTGTCATCCGAAACCACCCGGATGGCGATCGGCATGAAGGCGTGGTCCTTGCCGCAAAGCTCCGAGCACTGGCCATAGAACAGGCCTTCGCGGTCGGCGCGGAACCAGGTTTCGTTGAGACGGCCCGGCACGGCATCGATCTTCACGCCGAAGGACGGCATGGCGAAGGAGTGGATGACATCGGTGGGCGCGGCAGTGACCAGCAGACGCACGGTCTTGCCGACCGGGATGACCATTTCATTGTCCACGGCCAGAAGGCGCGGATAGATCTTGTGGTCTTCCTTGCCCGCGCTGGCACGATCCTGGTCCTTCAGCAGATAGCTGTCGAAGGCCACGGGCTTCGGCGCGCCCTGATATTCGTAATTCCACTGCCATTGCGTGGCGGTGGCCTTCACCGTCAGGTCCGGCTTGTCCGGCACGACAAGCTCGTAGGTCAGCAGGTTGAAGGAGGGAATGGCAATGAAGAACAGCACCAGAACCGGCCCGACCGTCCAGACCACCTCGATCAGCGTGTTGTGACTGGTGCGCGAAGGCACCGGATTGGCGCTGGCGCGGAACCGCACCACGACGATGATCAGGAGCGCCAGCACGAACAGCGTGATCGGCACTATGAACCAAAGCGTATAATGATTGAACCAGCGCACCTGCTCCATGACCGGTGTCGCATGCGGCTGAAGATCGATCTGCCATTCGGCGGGCTGATCCGCCAGCGCGGTGGTGGCGGCGAAGAGACAGAGCGCGGCTGCGGTGATCCCTCCGGCCAGTGTCTTCCATAGTCTTTCTATCACGATTGCCTCTCCCTCCAGCGCTTGATCCAAATCAACGGACCGCGCACAATCACTGATATGATCCTAATTTAAAATCACAATTCTGCCTTCTTCGCAACAACGCGAACCCCTTCTTCCATGCGGCATTTTGCGCATCATCAATCCCTCACAGAACTTTTTTGGGCCGCCCGCAGATTTTCAGGGACTGGCACCCGGGCGAATCGAGGGGCATGAAGGCGGTCCCCTTCGTCAGTCCCAATTATGCCTCACTCCGCTGAAAAAGAGGAATGATGTTTTTACCGGTCTTGCCATGCCGCCATTTTTCTTTATGCGCCTCTCGACGGACGGCGTGATAAAGACTTTTCACCGGCGGCACCGGGCTTAACAATGGGCCGATTGATTCGAATTCCAGAGGGTTTCATGGTTTTCCAAAATGTGTTGCGCGCTGGCAGGGTGGCAGCGGGGTTGGCCGGGATCGCGGCGACGCTGATGGCCGCGCCGTCCGCTTTCGCTCAACAACAGCAGGCGGGCACCGTTCGTTCCAATCATGGTGCCTGGTCCATCATCTGCGACACGCCAGCCGGAACCGCGCAGGAACAATGCGCCCTGATGCAGAACGTGATTGCCGAGGACCGGCCTGAAGTCAGCCTGTCCGTCGTCGTGCTGAAAACGGCAGACCGCAAGGCCAAGGTGCTGCGCGTGCTGGCGCCTCTCGGCGTGCTCCTGAAGGACGGCATGGAATTCTTCGTCGACAATAATAATGTCGGGCGTGCCTATTTCACCCGCTGCTTTGCCGAGGGCTGCTATGTCGAGGTGGAAATCGACGATCAGTTGATGAAAATTCTCAGGTCCGGCAAAAGTGCGGTGTTTGCGGTGCGCGAATCCTCCGATCAGGATCGCGTCGGCATTCCGGTGGAGCTGAACGGCTTTGGCGAGGGCTATGACGCTCTGCCTTAGGGTGTGTGGACATTCGGCTTTGGGCGTGGCGAAAACGGTGATTTGCGAGACCCGGAGCTTAAGTCGTACTTAGGTACATGAGCCTAGGTAAGCGCAGGAAATTGCCGTTTGCAGCCCGCTCAAGGGCGAATGTCCACACACCCTAATACGAAGAGTTATCAAAGATGCCTCTTCGTATTTTCTTTTCGAATATCTCAAGCCTCTGACGCAGTTGAGATATTCGAAATCGTTTCAAGGCGAGGATGCGTTAGCATTTTCGAGCCTTGGCGTAAGCCGTTTCATGGTTGCTCTTGTCCCGTCCGCCTGCTCCGACTACATGGGCTAGAGTGTAGAAAGAGGATCTGCTGATGACCACCGACCTTGTGAGCCTGTTTGATTGTGACGAGCGCGCGCTGACGCAGGCGGTGGAAAAGGCGCTTTCCGGCGCGGATGACGGTGAGCTTTACATCGAGCATGCCCAGGCGGAGTCCCTGTCCTTCGACAATGGCCGCCTGAAAGGCGGCAGCTTCAACACGGATCAGGGCTTTGGGCTTCGCGCCGTTGCAGGCGAAGCGGTGGGCTATGCGCATGCCGGTGAGCTCTCGCTTGCGGCACTCACCCGTGCTGCCGATGCGGTGGGCGCGGTGACACATGGCTATTCCGGCTCCTATGCCAGCGCCCCGCAGCGCACAAATGCCAGGCTTTATGGCGACGAAAACCCGATCGGCAGCCCTACTTTCGAGGAAAAGGTCAAGCTGCTGACCGAAATCGACGCCTATCTGCGCGACAAGGACCCAAAGGTGCGGCAGGTGACGGCCTCGATTGCCGCAAGCTGGCAGGTGGTTGAAATCCTGAGGGCGGATGGGCACCGGGTGCGCGACATTCGCCCGATGACACGGCTGAATATTTCCGTGGTGGCCGGCCAGGGCGAGCGGCAGGAAAGCGGTTCCTTCGGCTTTGGGGGCCGCATGAGCTTTGCTGACTTCCTGAGCGACGACAGCTGGCACAAGGGTGCTGATGACGCCTTGCGACAGGCGCTGGTCAATCTGGAGGCCATCGAAGCCCCTGCCGGCACTATGGATGTGGTGCTGGGCAATGGCTGGCCGGGCGTCATGCTGCATGAGGCGGTGGGGCACGGTCTGGAAGGCGATTTCAACCGAAAGAAAACCTCCGCCTTTGCCGGATTGATGGGTGAAATGGTCGCCGCCCCCGGTGTTACTGTGGTGGATGACGGCACGATTGGCAACCGGCGCGGCTCGATCACCGTAGACGATGAAGGCACCCCTTCCGCCTATAATGTGCTGATCGAAAACGGGCGTCTCGTCGGCTACATGCAGGACCGGCAGAATGCCCGGCTGATGGGCATGAAGGCAACCGGCAATGGCCGCCGCCAGGGCTATGCGCACCAGCCCATGCCGCGCATGACCAATACTTACATGCTGTCTGGCGACAAGACGCCGGAAGAGATTATTTCCTCGGTGAAAAAAGGCATTTACGCCGTATCCTTCGGCGGTGGTCAGGTGGACATCACCTCGGGCAAGTTCGTGTTCGGCTGCACCGAAGCCTATATGATCGAGGATGGAAAGATCGGAGCGCCGGTCAAGGGGGCGATGCTGATTGGCAATGGCCCGGACGCCATGCAGCGCATCACCATGATCGGCAATGACTCCAAGCTCGATACGGGCATCGGCAATTGCGGCAAGGCTGGCCAGTGGGTGCCGGTGGGCGTGGGACAGCCGCATCTGCGGATGAACGAGATCACCGTGGGCGGCACCCGGACGTGAGGGCAAAAGAGTTTTCCGGCAATGCGCTCGTGCCGGAACTCGGCGTCACTGACTGGGCGGCTTCCCGCTGGTTCTATGTCGAGGTTCTGGGGTTTTCCGTGGTCTATGAGCGCCCCGAAGAAGGCTTTAGCTATCTCGCGTTTGGCGAAACGCAGTTGATGATCGACCAGATCGGTATCGGCCGCGACCTTACCGATGCGACCAGACCGCTCACCCCGCCGCTGGGCAGAGGCATGAACCTGCAGATCCGCACGGATGGGCTGGAGCCGATTTTAGCGGCATTGCAGAAATCCTCGATACCACTCTATCTGCCCGTAGAGGAAAAGTGGTACAGGCGGGATGACCACCAGATAGGCCAGAGACAATGCGTTATCGCCGATCCGGATGGCTATCTGCTGCGATTTTTTGAAGATATTGGCCGGTCTCATGATGCATAGTCTTCCCCGCCCGCCCAAGGCCGTCATTTTCGATATGGACGGGCTTATCCTCGACAGCGAGATTCTCTATCGAAAATCGGTGATATCGGCAGGGGAGGCTTCGGGGCTTCCGGTAGGCCCCAGTATTTACGAAGGCATGCTGGGGCGCCCATGGCCCGGTATCGTCACGCTTCTGAAGGATCATTTCGGTGCGGATTTCGATGCGGACGCCTTTCGGTCCGTATGGCTCGCGCATTTCGATGCGCTGATCGAACAGGAGCTCAAGCTGAAGGCGGGGGTGACGGATCTTCTGGATGTTCTGGACGCGCATGGCATTCCGCGCGCTATCTGCACCTCCTCGGCCCATGGCCAGGTCCAGCATCATCTTTCGGACTTCGGCATTCTGCCACGCTTTCACGCCATCATTGCCCAGGGCGATTACGCCCGTGGCAAGCCCGCACCGGACCCCTATCTGACCGCCGCAGCCAGGCTCGGTGTCGATCCGGCTCATTGTCTGGCGCTGGAGGATTCCCATAACGGCATTCGCTCCGCCGCCAGTGCCGGAATGATGGCGGTGATGGTGCCCGACATGCTGCCAGCCACGGATGAGATCGCCGCCCTGTGTGCGGCCGTCATCGATGACCTTCACGCCTGCTGCCGGTTTTTCCCCGGCTTTGCTCTTGAGCAGAGCCGCTGAAACCGATCTTCCGCCTTTTGCAGTGGGGTAGAGCATTGTCCCGAGAAAAGTGTCGTTGCGGTTTTCCGTCCGGAAATGCGTAAAAACAAAAGCGTAGAGCACGTCGATCAAGAGCTTACAGCCGATCATAGGTCTGTGGATCAAAATACCATTTTCGAGCGATGGCGGCCCCGAGATCGAGATCGTGGTGGCGGGCAAACAGTAGGATGTGACCGAGGAGATCTGCCGTTTCATCGGCCAGCAACTGTTTCAACTCCATCTCGCTCATGCCTTTGCTGCGGCTGCGGCCACTACAGCGCCGTGCGCCATACATGGCGCACAAAGGTTCGCTGTAGCGCTTCAAATCTGCTGCATAATTCCTTAAATCGATTCCGATTTAAGGAATTATGCAGTGAGCCTGTTGGCTACCTGCAGCACCTCCCCTGACTCCTCTGCCAGTTTCAAGAGAAACCAATCCGGATCACGGGCAATTCCATTCGCATTCGCATAAAGGGATGAGGCCTTTTCGAAGGCCTCCGTCAAATCTTGCAGCATGTCAGCGTCCTAAATGTTCATCTTTTGTTCTTGACTTGATGCCATGTTTGGCGCAGATTGTCGATCAGAAAATGAAAGCGGTCGTGGATATGCATGAGAAGAAAATTGAGGCTTCTCATGAAAAACGGGTCCCGAAGGACCCGTTTTAGGGGAAACGAGCGGTAGGAGAAGATCAACCGCGTGCGGGCATCAGCACGCAATCATAGCTGCTTTTCACAAGCTTGTCGCAGGCGCTCTGGGCATCGTCCTTGGAGGGAAAGCCGGTGAAGCGGGCGCGGTAGATGGTGGTGCCATCATGGGTAACGGCTTCTGTGTAGATGTCGCGGTCGATCAGCGGGCCACCGATCTTGTCGCGCACGGTTTGCAGCAGGCTCATCGCTTCTTCGGCACTGGGAGCGGCAGCGATCTGGATCTGCCAGGTGCCATCGCGACGCAGCGGAATGGGCTTGACCGGACGCGGACGTGCACCGGAAATCATCGCTTCGGTGGCCGCAGCGGCGCTGTTGACATTGCCTTCCGCGTAGGCGGCGCCGTAACGCGAGCCCGGGACCGGCGCAGGCGGCACTGCATTGGCGGAAATCACATCGTCCACGGTGATCTTGCGCTCGCGATCGCTGGGCGTGGGGATGGAACCGGTGGCTTCGGCGGTCAGGAGTGGCCGGCCCGGTACGGCGCTGGCGATCAGGGCATTGCCGGTGGAGGCTTTGGTGATGTTTTTGGTGATGAGCTGCGCCATGATGTTGTCGCGGCTGGCGGCAGTGCGGCCACCCATGACGACGCCGATCACGCGGCGGCTGCCATCGGAAACGGCGCTGACGAGGTTATAGCCGGAAGCATTGGTATAGCCGGTCTTGATGCCGTCCATGCCCTTGTAGCGGTACATCAGATTGTTATGACCATTGATGGTGCGGCCGCGGAAGGCGAAATTGCGGGTGGAAAACAGCTGGTATTCGCGCGGGAAATCCCGCAGCAGCGCCACGGCCAGCGCCGACATGTCACGCGCGGTGGTAATCTGGCGGTCATCCGGCAGGCCGGAGGCGTTGACGAAGGTGGTGTTGGGCATGCCGAGCTGGCGCGCCTTGGCGGTCATCATCGCCGCAAAATTTTCTTCCGTACCGCCGATCTTTTCGGCCATGGCGGTGGCGGCATCATTGGCGGAGAGAACGATCATGCCCAGAACGGCTTCGCGAACGGTGATCGAATCACCTGGCTTGACGCGCAGCTTGGTCGGCGGGCGGGCGGAGGCATATTTGGAAAATTCGACCGGGCTGTCCCAGGAGAGCTTGCCACGGCGCAGGGCGTCGAAGGTGAGATAAAGCGTCATCATCTTGGTGAGCGACGCCGGATGGTTCAACGCATCGGGGTTTTCCGATGCCAGAACCCGGCCCGTGCGGGCATCGAGAAGAAGCTGGGCACTGCCGGCAAAGGCTTCGGTTGCAGCCATGCTCATCATCATGAAACAGGACAGAGCGACCAGAATCCTGTTCATTCGGCCTCCAAACGGAATCTTACGCAATTTCAACTGACTGACCTCGAAACATCCCCCACCCGGCGCGGGCGCGACAGGTGACTAGCCTCAAAATGGGGCAACAATCGTTCAATGCCTTCATCTTGCCCAATATCATTAACGAAAGGTTGCCCAATTGTGGCAAACCTGTGGATTATCATGGACAGCACCGCTCTTCACGAAACTGTCAGGACGAGAAACGCCACCCGCCCATTCCACGCGTGCATTAGAGACCAGCGTGATCGCCTTGGCCTTGAGATACATCATTGTGCCCTCCTTTCCTTGCGCGAAAACGGCGTGGCAACTTTTCAGCGCACAACTCAAGCCCCTTGCAGCAACAGGTTTTATCCTTCCACCGGCTTCAACTCCGACCGCTCCAGCAACACCGCGCCCGGTCCTTCCGCCGCCAATGTGTCCTGCGGGTTGAACAGGGCGCAATGCTCCATGGAGAGACATCCGCAGCCAATGCAGCCATCCAGATCATCCCGCAGTTTTTGCAGTGCGGCAATGCGTTTGTCCAGACTTGAACGCCAGGTGAGGCCAATGGAGCGCCAATCCCCGCGGCTTGGCACCTGTCCGGCGGGAAGCGCCGCCAGCAGGCCACCCACTTCGGCCAGCGGAATTCCCAATTGCAGCGCCGCCCGGATGATGGCCACCCGGCGCAGCACATCACGGGCAAAGCGCCGCTGGTTCCCGTTGGTGCGGTGGGAGCGGATCAATCCCTTGCGCTCATAGAAATGCAGGGCGGAAACGGCCACACCGCTGCGGCGGGCCACCTCGCCCACGGAAAGATCAGGCATCGCATTTTTCCTCTTTACCTCAACTTAAGTTGAGGTTGTAGCGTCCCGATCATGGTTCGAACAGTCATGCGAGAGGGGAATTTTTATGGAGAAGCAGGATCTTGACCGAAGAGACGTCATCAGGGCGCTGCATCGGCGATCCGTCGCTGTGCGCAAACAGCAACGCCTTTCTTTTGGTGTGTCAGCAAGCCCGGACCGGCGGCAAAATCTGAGCGAGGCGGAAGACACAGGCGGCCTGCTGGATGTGCGCTTTCGATTGACCACGATCACACTGTGCCTTGGCGTTGCTCTTTATGCTTTCAATGCCTTTCTCGTCGGCACGGCCCTGCCCTCGGCCGTGGATGCCCTGGGCGGGGCGCGGCTTCTGCCCTGGGCCAGCACGCTTTATCTGGCCGCCTCCATCGTCACCGGTGCGGGAGCGGCTTCGCTGAAGGCCCGGCTGGGTGCCCGTCCGGCGCTCATCGCCGCATCCCTGCTGTTTGGAGGGGGCACGCTGCTGGCCGCTTCTGCCGGGACCATGGGCATGATCATCGCCGGACGCATCCTTCAAGGCGGGGGCGAAGGGGCGGTCGCGGCCCTCTGCTACATGCTGATCCCGCAAATCTACCCGCAGCGGCTGATCGCCAAAGTGTTTGCCGCCGAAGCCGCCGCCTGGGCAGTGTGCGCCTTTGCGGGACCGGCGCTCGCCGGACTGGTGACGGAGATCTGGTCCTGGCGGGCGGCCTTTCTGATCAATATGCCGGTGCTTGCCCTCTTCCTGTTGCTGGTGCTGGCTCTGCCGCTGCGGCAGGAGGGAGCAAGGCAGGCCACGGCCATCATGACGGGCTTGGCGATGGGGCGCTTTACCCTGCTGCTCTTTGCCTTCGTTCTGCTGCTGGCGGCGAATGTCACGCCGCTTGCACTGTCACGCGCAGCCATGGTGGGCCTTTCCCTTCTCTGCCTCTGGCTGTTTATCCGGATCGATGCCGTGTCGCTCGACAGCATCTTTCCGAAGAGCAGCCGGAGCCGCGAGGGCGGCGCCTTGCGTGCAGGCTTGTGGGCCGTGCTGCTGATGCCGCTCGCGCAGGCTGCCTTCTCCATCTATGGCGTCTACGCCCTGCAACATCTATGGGGTTTCAAGCCGCTTGCGGCGGGAGCGATCGGCGCGCTCTCGGCTGTCGCCTGGAGCGTGACGGCCATGACGATCTCCTCCGTGACGCCCGCTGTGAAACCTCGCTGCCTGCAGCTGGGCGTGAGCCTGGAAGTGCTGGGGCTGGGGCTCGGCATGCTGGCGCTGATCGTGCAAAACCTGCCGCTTTTTGCCGCCGCGCTGACGGTGACGGGGGCTGGTTTCGGTTTGAGCTGGGCCTTTCTCAGCGAAATCCTCATGGCGATCACCCCGCAGCAGGAACGCGACAAGACCTCCGGCCTGCTGCCCACCCTGCAATCGGCAGGCTATGCCCTGGGTGGCGCGGTAGCAGGACTGGTGGCGAATGGCAGCGGCTTCACCGATCACGCCGCGCCGGCGAAACTTGTCCATGCCCTTGGCGCCACCTTCCTGGTGAGCTTCGTGATCGCCTTGGGCGCTCTGGCCGCCATGGTGCTGCTCGTGAAAATTGTCAGCGCTGAGACACCGGAAAATTGACAGTTTTCAAGAGAAACGGCAGACGGCGGTCGGCGCCGCCTGCTTTCCGACAACATTGAAGACGGAATTTTCCCCGCCAATTCAATGGACTACTAAAATATCTCATCCTGCTGCCGGATTCATCATGTTAGCGCCTGCATATGACATTTAAGCAGGGAAGACAGGTCTTTACCGATCACGGGGGCTTGACATTGAGCCGAGCCTGAGAGTGATTGGACAGGAAGGCAAGGAGCGAGAAACGGATACTCATGCGGCTGAAGCATATGCTGATCGCACGCGCGCTGGAAACGGCATTGGCGCTGCAAAGGCTGAAGGTGATGACGGCCGCGCGCGGGCGTGGGATCATTTTCACGCTGCATCAGGTGCGTGCCTATGACACGCCGGCACCGGATCCGAACCGGCATCTGGAAATTTCACCGCGTTTTCTGGATTCGGCCCTTCGGGCGCTGTGGCGGGATGGATATCGCTTCGTGCGGCTGGAGGATGTTCCGGCCCTGCTGAGCACGCCCTCCGACGGACGGCCCTTTGCCGCCTTTACCCTCGATGACGGCTATCGCAACAGCCAGACGGTCGCGCTGCCGGTGTTCGAGCGCTTCGATGCGCCGGTGACGCTGTTCGTGTGCAAGGGCTTTACCGAGCGGACCCATACGATGTGGTGGGAAACGCTGGCGGAACTGCTGCGCAAGGTGGAGCGGCTGGAATTCCCGCTGGGCGGACGCCTGCAGACCATACCCACTGTGACACCGGCGCAGAAGGAGCGCGCGTTCCGGCAGATTGCCCGCGATCTTTCCAGCCGCCGCGAGGCAGAGGCCATCACCGCATTGAACACGCTGGCGCTTGCCCATGGTCTCGATGCAGCCAAAGCCCTCGACCGGGCGATGATGACCGCTGAGGAACTGAAGACCTTTGCCGGTCATCCGCTGGTGAGCCTCGGAGCCCATGGCGTCAGCCATCGCGGCCTGACATTTCTGGATGACGCCAGCCTCACCCAGGAACTTGCCGACAGCGCCGCCTATGTGGAAGGCCTAACCGGCAAGCGCCCGGAAAGCTTTGCCTATCCCTATGGCGATGGCCGCAGCGTCGATGCCCGCACGGCGAGACTGGTGGCAGAAGCCGGTTTCAAGCTGGCCGTGACCACCCGCCCCGGCACCTTGCAGGAAAGCCATGGCAGCAGCCTGCTGGAACTGCCGCGCGTCTCGCTCAACGGTCATTTCCAGAACCCGGCCTATGTCTCGGCGCTGGCCTCCGGCATTCCCTTTGCCCTGGCGCGCCCGATGCTTTCGGGCGCGTGAGATCAAATTCGCCTTGAAACCTTGTCAGGGATAGAGGCGCAGCTTTTCCCACGGCGCATCCGGGGTTTCGCGCATGAACTCGATGCGGTCATGCAGGCGGAATTTGCGGTCGTGCCAGAATTCGATGCTGACCGGCTTCAGCCGGAAACCCGACCAATGCGGCGGACGCGGCACATCGCCGAGCGCAAATCGGGCGGTATATTCCGCCACCGCCTTTTCCAATGCAAAGCGGCTTTCCAGCGGGCGGGACTGTTTCGAGGCCCAGGCGCCAATGCGGCTTCCCAGCGGCCGCGAGCGGTAATAGGCATCGGCCTCCTCGTCGCTGACCACTTCCACCTCGCCGCGCAACCGCACCTGACGGCGCAACGATTTCCAGTGAAAGCACATCGCCGCTTTCCTTTGCGACAGAATCTCCCTACCCTTGCGGCTCTCGAAATTCGTATAGAAGACAAAGCCGCGTTGATCGAACTCCTTCAAAAGCACCATGCGCACATTGGGAAGACCGGTCTCATCCACCGTTGCTACCGCGACTGCATTGGGATCATTGATCTCGCTGGTTGTCGCATCCTGCAGCCATGACGCAAAAAGAGCAAAAGGATCGTCGCTTTCAGAGAAGTCACCGGTTGTTAACTGATTTTCGGACATATTGAATTAAAAGCCCCCGATTAGCGTGAAGCCGACTGCGGCGCGTGGATGACAGGATTGACTTTGAGAGACATAGCAAAGCCAGCGAGAGGTCAAAAGGGACGCCATGCGGTTCGGGGGCAATTTGTCGCGCTTGGTCTTCTATCGCTGGTGCTGAATGGCTGCGTCGGGGGCGTGATGGACCTGGGCGGCAGCCCGAAGGTGGACCGCTCGATTTCCACCGCCACCATTCCCAACAGCAACGAAGCCGAACATCGCTCCGATCAGGATACGGTGCGCAACGCCGTCTCTTCCGCCGATATCGTCAAGGTGGGGCAGACCCCCCTGCCCTGGGCCAATGCCTCCACGGGCAGCGCCGGTGTCATCAGCACCATTACCGAGGATCACAGCAATGGCGTGCTGTGCCGCACCTTCGTGACCAGCCGCCACGCCTATGACGGCATTGCCAAATTCTATGGCCGCACCTGTCTGGTGGGCGACGGCCAGTGGCAATTGGTGAATTTCGACCGCCAGTCCTGAGATATGATCGCGACCGGGCGTCCGGCTGCCAAATCCTGTCATGTTTTGCGCAAGAGGCCATCATCCTCTTTCTGGTTAATGATCTGGTACGGTCATCAAGTAAAACTTTACCATAGCAGCAGACCAGCTCCCCCTCCCCTCCCGCCTGTAACCTCTGATTAGCATCTGGTTTCTAAGCTTTTCCTGTCCTGCCATGGAAGGCACTCGGCTCCTCCATGGTCTTTTTCGTGAATGATTCACGAGGGCGCGGATGGGAAAGGAAAATACTTGTCCCGCGCTGCCTCGAAACGACATACAATAGCTGTTTCTCGCGCCCTTATGTCTGCGGCACGGCTTTGTAAGAGGACATATGGTTTTATCATTATTGCCTCTGTTGGATGACCCATGCGCGATCCTTATTCTATTCTCGGCGTCCGCCGCGATGCCGGCGAGGACGAAATCAAATCAGCCTGGCGCTCCAAGGCCAAGGCTTCCCATCCGGACCAGAACCAGGATGATCCCACCGCGGGGCAACGCTTTGCGGAGATCGGCCAGGCTTATGAAGTGCTGAAGGATCCGCAAAAGCGCAGCCGCTATGATCAGAGGATGGCCAAGATGGATGCCATGAAGCGCGAACAGACCATCATGCAACAGCGGGAAGAAGCCCGCGCCGCAGCGGAACGGGCGCGCCAGGCCAAGGCCAATGCCGAACGGGTTATGGCGGAACTGGCCCGGATCGAGGCGGAAAAGGCCCGCGCCGAAAAGGCGGCGGAAACCATGATGGCAAGAGCCGAAGCAGCCCAGGCACAGGCCGAGGCCGCCCAAGCCAAGGCTGCCCAAGCCAAGACTGCCGAGACCAGGACTGCTGAAGCGAAGACCGCAGACCCCAAGGCAGCGGAGGCAAAAGCCGGTCCTGCCCGCGCCAAGACCGCTGAAAAGCCGGAAACCGAGGCGAAGCCGGACGCCTCCAGCGAGCCCGATCCGCAAACGGAAGAAGCGCTTTCCAAGATTTTCGATCGTCGCAAGGACGAGACGGACAGGAGTGCACAGGAGGGTGAAAGCCCCTCGCGCGGGTTCCTGCTGCCGGGGCTTCAGATCTTCACCTCACTGGTGCGTTTGATCCGCAAGCCGCCGCCGGTGCTGGAAAAGGCGCCGGATATTACCGTGGAAGCGACGATTGCCGTGCAGGATCTGCTGCAGCAGAACACCGTGCCGGTGCAACTGAGCGACGGCCGTGAATTGCGGGTGCCACTGGAAGCGGGCCTGACCGATGGCAGCCTGGTGCGGCTGGCTGGCAAAGGCCTCAAGCTCCAGGGCATGCAGGCCGGCGACGTGGTGGTGACGCTGCGCGTGCTGAAATCCGGCCCCTTTATGGTGGATGGCTTCGACCTGAAATGCAGCCTGCCGGTCTCGCTGGAAGATGCGGTACTGGGCTGCGAGGTGCAGTTGGAAGGTCCCTCCGGTCCATTGACGGTGACGGTGCCCGCCTGGAGCGGCTCCGACCGGGTGATCCGCATCGACGGCGAAGGCCTGCCGAGCGGCGGCGGTGAGCGCGGCGCGCTTCTGGTGGAATTGCGCGTGGTTTTGCAGGAGGCTCCGGACGACAAGATCACCGACCTGATGCGGCTGATCAAGCACGGGCTCTATCTCTGAACGCCGCCAGACGCGTTCCACTCTGCAACGTGGCGTTTGCGCATCTTTGCGCGCACGCGGCGATTGATGTTTTTCCACAGCCACTTGGGAGACAGGCGCTCTCAGCCACACCCTTTGTTACCAAGACTAACAGTATTTGTTACCTGAGCCTCAAGCTGGTGATAACCCCTAGCTTGAACCCATGTGCGCGCTATGCCATAGGCAAGGTCGATCGAAAGTCTCAAGGAGCAGAGAATGGCTCAAACATCGGGCCTTATGGCCGGCAAACGTGGCGTCATCATGGGCGTTGCCAATAACCGTTCCATCGCATGGGGCATTGCAAAAGCCTGTCGGGATGCGGGGGCGGAGATTGCGCTGACCTGGCAGGGCGACGCGCTGAAGAAGCGCGTGGAACCGCTTGCCCAGGAACTGAACGCTTTCATGGCCGGCGACTGCGACGTAACCGACCTCGCCAGCGTCGATGCGGTTTTCACCAATGTGGAAAAGCATTGGGGCAAGATCGATTTCGTGGTGCACGCCATCGCCTTCTCCGACAAGGATGAGCTGACGGGCCGCTATCTCGATACGACGCGGGACAATTTCACCCGCACCATGGACATTTCCGTCTACTCCTTCACGGCTGTGGCCAAGCGCGCCGAAGCGCTGCTCAACGATGGCGGCTCGCTGCTGACGCTGACCTATTACGGCGCCGAGAAGGTCATGCCGCATTACAACGTCATGGGGGTTGCCAAGGCCGCGCTGGAAGCCAGCGTGCGCTATCTGGCGGTGGACATGGGTGGCCGTGGCATTCGCGTCAACGCCATCTCGGCCGGTCCGATCAAGACACTGGCTGCCTCCGGCATCGGCGATTTCCGCTATATCCTCAAGTGGAACGAGTATAACTCGCCGCTGAAGCGCAACGTCACCATCGACGAGGTTGGCACCTCCGGCCTCTACCTGCTCTCCGACCTCTCCACCGGCGTCTCCGGCGAGGTGCATCATGTCGATTGCGGTTACCACACCGTTGGCATGAAGGCCGTGGATGCGCCGGATATTTCGGTGGTGAAAGAATAAGACAGAAGGCCGTGTCTGCCGTGCAAGTCTACATCATTCGCCACGGACAGACGGACTGGAATGTCGAAGGGCGTTTTCAGGGGCAGACGGATATTCCCCTGAACGCCACCGGACGCGGGCAGGCGATGCGCAATGGCGAATTGCTGGCCCATATCCTCGCAGATCGGGTGGGAGACTTCGATTTCGTCTCCTCCCCCCTTGGCCGCACCCGCGAGACCATGGAACGCATCCGTGCGGAAATGGGGCTCGATCCCAAGCTTTATGCCGTCGATGACCGGCTGAAGGAAATCTGCTTCGGCGAGTGGGAAGGCCACACCACGGCGGAGCTGAAAAAGCTCTTCCCACAGCGGGTGAAGGAACGCGCGCGCGGCAAATGGGACTTCATCGCACCGGGCGAGCATGCCGAAAGCTATGAAATTCTGTCCTGGCGGACCGGGGCCTGGATGCGCAGCCTGGAAAAGCCCACCATTGCCGTCACCCATGGCGGCGTCATCCGCAGCTTCTTCCGCCTGTTCGGCGGTCTCGACCCGAATGAGGCCTGCGCCATGGACGTGCCGCAGGACCGGGTTCTATCGGTCAATATCGCCGAAGGCGCGCTCCACTGGCTGTAAAATTGAGCTATAGCTCCGACGCATTTCCGGACGGAAAACCGCAATTGCACTTTTCCTGGAAATGCTTTGGACTTACTCAACGATCTGCAAATCGTCGACCACGCGCTTGCCATCCACCACCGTGTAATAGACGATGACCTTCTGGCCCGGCTTCAGCCCGTCGAAATTGAACTCTTCCGGCAGGGAATAATTCTTGCCGTCATCCAGCGTCAGCACCAGCTTGTCCTGGTTGATGGTCTTGATGGTCGCTTCCACATCGTCACTGACGGCAAAGGCCTGCATCGGCTGGAAGAAGCTGGCGCTCAGCATGAGCATCGCGATCAGGAAACGCATCCGTTGGGCCCTCGTCGATTGCATGAAGTTCATGGTGAGAATAGCCTTTCGAATATGGCAAAATTTGCCCGTTTCCCCGCTGAATTCACAGCAATTGTTTTTCTGTTGTCTGATGCATGCCCCAAGGAAATGCTTCAGCAAGAAGGAGCCTGCGCCATTATACCAAGGCTCGAAGATGCGTCAGCCTCCTCGCCTTGAAGAGATTTCGAATATCTCAAATGCATCAGGGGCTTGAGATATTCGAAAAGGGAATACGAAGCGTCATCCTCAATGACTCTTCGTATTAGACATCCGCAAGCTGGATGGAAACCTTTCCCCAACTATAATTGGCGATATCTGCATGAAGCCGAATAAAGCCATAAGCAGCAAGGCTAAATTAATGCGCCTTTCATAAACTGCGCCGGTTACGATGGGGGCATGGTTTGTGGCTTGAACACTTCTTTAAGAGCACCGGGGAAAAGGCTGCGGCAGAGCGCGCGCGGCCCGGTTTTCTCCTTGGGCTCGGCGTGATTTTCCTGCTGGTTCTGGCGCTGCCCTTTGCGGTGGGCACCAGCACCGCAATGGCGGGAGACGGGATCGGCACCTTGCTGGCGGTTGCTGCGGCACTGCTCTTCCTGCAATGGCAGAGAAAGACCTTCGAGCGGCAGTTCGCCGCGCAGGAGGAGCGTCATCGGGAGCTGTCGCAGCGTTTCGATCTTGCCATGGACAGTTCCAATATCGGCATCTGGGAGCTGGACCCTGCAACAGGGGCGCTTATTCACGATGGACGCGCCACCCGCCTGCATGGGCGACAGGCCGCGACCCTGGCAAGCCGGGAGGACTGGCTGGCCAGCATTCATCCGCAGGACCGGGAAAAGGCCGAGGTCTATCTGTTTCGTTGCGCCTCGATGAAGACCGGCCAGACCAGCGAGACCTATCGCGTGCAATCGCTGAACGGGGAGTTGCGCTATCTGCGCTCTGTCGGCGCGCATTCGCCTTCGAGCAACCGCATCACCGGCGTGATTTTCGACGTGACCGCCGACATCGCCATGCAGAACAACCTGCGCAGCGCCAAGGAAGTGTCCGACATCAAGAATGCCGAGCTGGAACTGGCGCTGGATGAGCTTTCTTTGCGCGAACAGGAGCTGGAGGAGCTTTCCCACCGTTTCGAACTGGCGCTCGCCTCCTATAATTGCGGGGTCTGGGAGCATGATTTCATTCGCGGCCATCGCATCTGGGACGAGCGCATGTGCCAGCTCTACGATCTGCCCCGGCTGGACGGCCATGTCAGCGATGCGCGCTGGCTGAAGAATGTGCACCGCGCCGACCGGCCACGCCTCCAGGCGGCGGCGGACCGGGCGACAGCCCAGATGGCCCGGCTGGACGATACCCATCGTGTGCAGTTTTCCGATGGATCCGTGCGCCATATCCGCATTGTCGGGCGGGTGCACAACGCCCGCGACGGGCGGTGCAAGCTGATCGGCGTTGCCTTCGATGTCACCGCCGATGTCATGTTGACGGAAGAATTGCGCAAGGCCAAGGGCGAGGCCGAGGCCCGCGCTATCGAACTGGAACTGGCCAAGAACCGTATCGAATACAATGCCCTGCATGACCCCCTGACGGGCTTGAGCAACCGCCGCCGGCTGGATCTGGAACTGGATATGCTAAGCGCGTCGGCTGACAGGACGCAGCCGGACTATACCATCCTGCATCTCGACCTCGACCGCTTCAAGGACATCAACGATACGCTCGGCCATGCCGCAGGCGATGCCATGCTGGCGCAGGCCGCGCGGGTTTTGACCCGGCATGTGGCAGCGGGCGACCTGACCGCCCGCATCGGCGGCGACGAATTCGTCATCCTCCTGAAACGGCCCGTGGACGATCAGGCGCTGGCCCTGATGGCAGGCCGGATCATCGAGGAAATCAACACGCCGATCCAGTTCGAGGGCACCCCTTGCCGTTGCGGCGTTTCCATCGGCATTGCCCGCAGCGGCACCGCCGGCACGGAGGCCCGCAAGATCCTGATCAATGCCGATCTGGCGCTTTACGAGGCCAAGCGGAAAGGCCGCAATGCCTTCGAATTCTTCAGCGATCAGTTGCAGTCCAATATCGTCAGCACCAAGCGCATGGCCGATGACCTGCTCAGTGCGCTGGAACGCGATGAACTGACCGTCTGGTACCAGCCGCAATTTTGCACCAACAGCATGCAACTGGCTGGGGCCGAGGCCCTGGTGCGCTGGAACCATCCTGAAAAGGGCATCATGGCCACCAATAGCTTCCTGAAGATCGCCGAGGACCTCAATCTGATGGGCCGGATCGACCAGATGGTGCTGGAACAGGCGCTGAAGGACAAGATGCGCTGGGCCGCCCAGGGGCTGAAGGTGCCACGCATCTCCGTCAATGTATCCTCCAAACGGCTTTATGACGAGAACCTGATCCAGACGCTGGAAAGCCTGAGCATCACACCCGGTGAAATCGCCTTCGAACTGGTGGAATCGATCTTCCTTGATGAAGCCGATGACCGGCTGGGCGGCAATATCGAACGGTTGAAAGCGCTCGGCATCGAAATCGAAGTGGATGATTTCGGCACCGGGCATACCTCGATCATCAGCCTGCTGAAGCTCAAGCCAAAACGGTTGAAGATCGACCGGCAACTGGTGCAGCCGGTGGTGACGGCCCCACGCGAACAGGCGCTGATCCGTTCAATCATCGACATTGCCCGCTCGCTCGGCGTGGAAACCGTGGCGGAGGGTGTGGAAACCCTCGATCATGCGGACATCCTCAGACAGTTGGGTTGCGATCTCCTGCAAGGCTATGCCTTTGCCAAGCCCCTCCCCTATGCCGACTTCGCCCGCTTCGTCGCGGAGCGCACCGGCGCGGCCGAAACGATGGAATTGCAGGCCTAATACGCTGAGTCATTTTCAATGACTCCTCGTATTAATGGCTTCATCCACGTTCCAGACCCGCAATTGGTCAGGCGAATGGACTTCACAGCACTGTGGCGGAAGGCTATGAGTGGCGGCCTTTACATCGTCCAAAGCATTTCCAGAAAAAGTGGAAACCGGTTTTCCGCCTGGAAATGCGCCCAAACAAAAAGGAGAGCGTTTCCATGAAACAACGAAACGCTCTTCTGTGAAACAGGTTGATTCACGATCATGTCGCATAACAGCTTCGGCCATCTCTTCCGCGTCACCACCTGGGGCGAAAGCCATGGGCCCGCTCTGGGCGCCGTTGTGGATGGCTGCCCGCCCGGCCTGCGCTTTACGCTGGAAGACCTGCAAATCTGGCTGGACAAGCGCAAACCGGGCCAATCCCGCTTCGTCACGCAGCGGCGCGAGGCTGATCTGGTCAAGGTTCTCTCCGGCGTCATGCCGCAGGAAGACGGCTCGATGATCACCACCGGCACGCCGATCTCGCTGATGATCGAAAACACCGACCAGCGTTCCAAGGATTATGGCGAGATTGCCCGGCAATATCGGCCCGGCCATGCCGATTACACCTATGATATAAAATACGGTATTCGCGACTATCGCGGCGGCGGCCGCTCCTCTGCCCGCGAAACGGCAGCGCGTGTTGCCGCCGGTGGCATTGCCCGGCTGGTGCTGCCCGATGTGAAAATCCGCGGCGCACTGGTGCAGATCGGAAAGCACAAGATCGATCGCGCCAACTGGGACTGGGCGGAAGTGGACAACAACCCCTTCTTTGCCCCGGACCCGAAGATCGTGCCGCTCTGGGAAGACTATCTGGATGAGATCCGCAAGGCGGGCTCTTCCGTCGGCGCCGTGGTGGAAGTGGTGGCCGAAGGCGTGCCCGCCGGTCTTGGCGCGCCGATCTACGGCAAGCTGGATCAGGATATTTCCGCCCTGCTGATGTCGATCAACGCCGTCAAGGGCGTGGAAATCGGCAATGGCTTCGAGGCCGCCGCAATCACCGGCGAGGAAAATGCCGATCAGATGCGCATGGGCAATGACGGCAAGCCGCTCTTTCTCTCCAACCATGCGGGCGGTATTCTCGGCGGCATTTCCACAGGTGAGCCGATCGTGGCGCGTTTTGCCATCAAGCCCACCTCCTCCATTCTGACCGAACGGCAATCCATCGATGCCGATGGCAAGAATGTCGATGTCCGCACCAAGGGCCGTCATGACCCCTGCGTCGGCATTCGCGCCGTTCCGGTGGGCGAGGCCATGGTAGCCTGCGCGCTGGCTGACCACGTCCTGCGCGACCGTGGCCAGAATGGCAAACAGCGCTGACATTTCAAATTTCTGAGACAATCCATGACCTTGAAGCTTTACCTTGCCGGTCCGGAAGTGTTTTTGCCCAATGCCCGCGAGATTCTTGATGCCAAGGCGGAACTCACCCGCTCCTATGGCTTCACGCCGATCTGCCCCGGTGACATCTCCATCGAGCCCGCGCCGACCCGGCATGAATTCGGCCTGAAGATCAGCGCCGTCGATGAGGGCATGATGAATTCCGCCGATGGCGTAATTGCCAATCTCACGCCCTTTCGCGGCATCGCCGCCGATCCCGGCACCGCCTTCGAACTTGGCTATATGTGCGCCCAGGGCAAGCTGGTGGCGGCCTATACCAATGTGGCGGAGAACCACTTCGCCCGCACCAGCGCCTTTTATCAGGGCGACGTGCGCGAATGGGAAGATGGCCGCAAGCGCGCCACGGATGGCACGGCGCTGGAAGATTTCGAGATGATCGAAAACCTGATGCTGCATGGCGGCGTGGAACGCCGGGGTGGCCCGATCATCGTGCACCCTGCCCCTGCGGATAAGCTGCTGACCGATTTGACAGGGTTCGAGCAGTGCCTGAAGGCGTTGGCGGCCATTATCGCGAAGTAGGCAGGCTTACACACCCAATACCCGCAACTGCTCCTGGCTCAGGCCCGGAAAAGCCTTGAATACCGTGGAGACGATGCCCTTAGCGTCGAGACCGGCCTTGGCATACATGGTTTCCGGCTTGGCCTGATCCATCCAGACATCGGGCAGCACCAGCGAGCGCAGTTTCAGCCCTTCATCCAGCAGGCCCTCATTGATGAGGAAATGCGCGACCTGCGAGCCGAAGCCGCCAATGGCCCCCTCCTCCACCGTGATCAGCAGCGCGTGTTCGCGGGCCAGACGGCGGATGAGGTCGTGGTCGAGAGGCTTGGCAAAGCGGGCATCGGCCACCGTGGTGGAAAGACCGGCGGCATCGAGGTCTTCAGCCGCCAGCAGACAGTCGGCGAGGCGCGTGCCGAAGGAGAGAAGCGCCACCTTCGTGCCTTCCTTCATGATCCGGCCCTTGCCGATTTCCAGGATCTCGCCGCGTTCCGGCATCTGCACGCCCACGCCCTCGCCGCGCGGGTAGCGGAAGGAAATCGGGCCTGCATCATAGGCAGCCGCCGTGCGCACCATGTGCTTGAGCTCCGCCTCATCGGCGGCGGCCATCACCACGAAGCCGGGCAGATTGGCCAGGAAGCTGGTATCGAAGGAACCGGCATGGGTCGGGCCATCGGCGCCCACAAAACCGGCGCGGTCGATGGGAAAGCGCACCGGCAGGCCCTGAATGGCCACATCATGCACCACCTGATCATAGCCGCGTTGCAGGAAGGTGGAATAAAGCGCACAGAAGGGCTTATAGCCTTCCGCAGCCAGACCCGCCGCAAAGGTTACGGCATGCTGTTCGGCAATGCCGACATCGAAGGTGCGCTCCGGAAACACGTCCTGAAGCTTGTCCAGCCCCGTGCCGGAGGGCATGGCGGCGGTAATGCCGACGATCTTATCATCATGGCGGGCTTCCTGCACCAGGGCCTCGGCGAAGACGCTGGTATAGCTCGGCGCATTCGGCTTGGCCTTGGCCTGCGCGCCGGTGATGACATCGAATTTGTTGACACCGTGATATTTGTCGGCGGCGGCTTCGGCGGGCGGATAGCCCTTGCCCTTTTGCGTCACCACATGGATCAGCACCGGACCCTGGGCATTGTCGCGCACATTGCGCAGCACCGGCAGGAGATGGTCGAAAGAATGGCCGTCAATCGGGCCGATGTGGTAGAAGCCCATTTCCTCGAACATGGTGCCGCCGGTGACATAGCCACGGGCATGTTCGACGGCGCGCGTAATGGCGCGGTCGATATTCTTGCCCAGATAGGCGGTGAGTTTCTTGCCGAACTCCCGGAAGCCCATATAGGTGCGGCCAGAGGCAAGCCGCGCCAGATAGGCGCTCATCGCCCCTGTCGGCGGGGCAATCGACATGTCGTTATCATTCAGGATGACGATGAGGCGGGCATCGAGCGCACCGGCATTGTTCAGCGCCTCATAGGCCATGCCGGCGGAGAGCGCGCCGTCGCCGATCACCGCAATCACGTTGCGCGGCGTGCCAGAGAGATCCGCCGCCACCGCCATGCCGAGACCAGCGGAAATCGAGGTGGAGGAATGCGCCGCGCCAAAGGGATCGTATTCGCTCTCCGCCCGCTTGGTGAAGCCGGAAAGCCCGTCTTCCTGCCGCAGCGTGCGAATGCGGTCGCGGCGGCCGGTCAGAATCTTGTGCGGGTAGCATTGATGGCCGACATCGAAGATCAGCCGGTCATGCGGGGTCTCGAACACCTTGTGAATAGCAATGGTCAGTTCCACGACGCCAAGGCCCGCGCCCAGATGCCCGCCGGTGACGGAAACGGCATCGATCATTTCGTCGCGCAGTTCGCGCGCCAGCTGCGGCAGATCCTTGTCCTCGATAGAGCGAAGATCGGCAGGAAGCTTTACCTGGTCGAGCAGCGGTGTATTCGGCTTGGCAGTCACGTGGGCTCCGGCCTCTTGTCATTATCATTGTCACGGAACCCCCGTTCGGCGGAGCTTGCGGGCTTTGCCGGACAAAGGGGATCAAGGATGCGCGTGTGTCTTACGCCCCTCGCGCTTATATAGGCCCGTTCAGCCCATCCGCAAAGGGGATAAGCGGGCCGGGCAGCACTCCACGGCCCTTGAAGCACGAGATTGCAGAGCCGAACTCAATCCTTGTCCAGCGGTTCCACGCCCTGTGGCTTGCCGGCGCGATCCAGGCGGATCTTTTCGATACGGTTTTCGGCGGCGTTCAGCAGGGTTTCGCAATGCTTCTTCAACAGCTCGCCGCGCTCGTAAATGGCGATGGACTCGTCCAGCGCCACATCGCCGCGTTCCAGCCGCGCTACAATGCCTTCCAGTTCCGCCACCGCCTTTTCAAAGGAATAGCTTGCGATGTCGTTGGCGCTGTCCGTCATACTCAACCCTTCATCAATCTCAAAATATGCATGCCCGCCGACTCGGCGAGACCTTCCAGATCATAGCCGCCTTCCAGCAGGCTGACGATCCTGTTCCCGCTAAAGCGATCGGCAATTTCCATCAGGCGGCCCGTTGCCCAGTCAAAATCCTCACCCACCAGATTGATCCGGGCCAGCGGATCGCGGTGATGGGCATCGAATCCGGCGGAAATCAGGATGAGATCGGGCGCAAAATCATGAAGCGCCGGCAGTACGCGCGATTTGAAGGCCTCGCGGAAGTGATCCGAGCCGGTATTTTCCGAAAGCGGCGCATTGACGATGGTGCCGTGGGCGCCAACCTCTTCTTTCTTGCCGGTCCAGGGATAGAGCGGCATCTGATGGGTGGAACAGAAAAGCACGGAAGGATCGTCCCAGAAAATGTCCTGGGTGCCATTGCCGTGATGCACGTCCCAATCGACGATCGCCACGCGCTCCACGCCATGGACCTTTTGCGCATGGCGGGCGGCAATGGCCACCGTGTTGAAGAGACAGAAACCCATGGCCTTGGTCTTTTCCGCATGATGGCCGGGCGGGCGGCCCGCCACGAAGGCATTGTCCACCGTGCCCGTCATCACATCGTCCACGGCGGCCATGGCGCCACCAATCGCGGTCAGCGCGGCCTGCAGGCTTTTCTGCGAGGCATAGGTATCGGCCTCAAGCTGGTTGATGCGGTCTTCCTCTTCCGGCACTTCCCGCATCACCGCAATGAAATGCTCTTCCGGATGGGCCAGCATGACCGCATCTTCATTGGCCTGCGGCGCCTGGCTGCGGTCGAGACTGGCAAAATTCGGATGTTCCAGCGCGATATTCAGCGAGCGCAGCCGGTCCGGCCGTTCGGGATGACCCTCCGGGGTCCTGTGATCCAGAAAAATCGGATTTTCATAGAGGCGTGTGGTCACGGATTTCGGCCTTGTCTAAAAACTATCCTTCCTTTTACATGGAGAGAATTGGGACGGAAACACGCCATGGCAAGAAAAGAACGCCTTGATGTGACGATGATGACGCTTGGCCTGCGCGATATCGGCCCGGGCGGACGGCTTTCCAATGCCGCGCTGATCGCGCTGGCGGAAGAGGCGCTTTACCGTTTCTGGCAGCAACGGCCGGGAGCGGCGGAGGAGCCGGACTTTCGTTCCACCAAATTCGAAGGCCGCGTGCATGAGGCGCTGTCTGCCGGAGACGCCGTGCAGTTTACCGTGACGGTGGAGAAGATCGGCGGCAAATCCATCGGCTTTTCTATTGTATTGGACAGGGAAAAGCGCCGCGCCGCCGAGGTGGATATTCTCTGGACGGCCGTGGACCGGACAAGCGCCGAGCCCGTCGCGCTGCCGGAGGCCTTGCGCGACTGGC
This sequence comes from Allorhizobium paknamense, assembly GCF_030815125.1. Classification (GTDB taxonomy): domain Bacteria; phylum Pseudomonadota; class Alphaproteobacteria; order Rhizobiales; family Rhizobiaceae; genus Allorhizobium; species Allorhizobium paknamense. The sequence goes on along the minus strand of NZ_JAUSWH010000003.1, from coordinate 228,373 downwards.
TTTATCAGTGGCTGCCTTAGGGTGTTCCCGGAAAACCAGTTTTCACTTTTCCTAGAGCGTTTCATTGCTTCACGGAAGCATTGAAACGCTCTAAGCCTTTGTTTTTACGCATTTCCTGACGGAAAACCGCTACTCACTTTTCCTGGAAATGCTCTAGGATGTCCTAACCCATCACGCCGTGCGCCGGCCCATCAGCGGATAGCCCACCATGACGGCGCGGCCCGCAAGCGCTGCAATGGCGGCTTTCAGCAGATCGCCCGGAATGAAGGCCAGCGAGCCGAGGAACGCCTTGGGCAATCCCATGCCCGCGACTACGGCAAGGAACGGCACGCCGATCAGGTAGACGACGCCGACACCGCCGACGGTGGCGGCGAGAAAAAAGCCCAGCGTCTGGGGCACGGCGCCAAGCCCGCGAACGGCAAAGCGCTCCGCCACGAGGCCGGAGACGAAGGCGCCGACAGGCCAGCTCAGCAGAAAGCCGCCGGTGGCGCCGAAAAACACCGAAAGACCGCCGCGCCCGCCCGGCAGGATGGGTAGGCCGATGGCCACCAGCAGCAGGAAAAGCGCGCCGGCAAGACCGCCGCGCTTGCCGCCCAGCACCACGCCCGCCAGCATGACGCCCAGCGTCTGCGCGGTGATGGGTGCGGGAATAAAGGCGAGCGGAATGGCAGGCACCAGCCCGAGCGCGGCGATGATGGCGGCGAACAGGGCAATGAGAACGAGATCGCGGGTTTGCATGGTCATGTCTCCCTCTTTTCCTTTTCATGGCCGCGAATGCCGCGGGCGTCAATGGCGGCAGCGATGGCGTCGGCCTCACGCAGGGTGGAAATGATCAGTGGCCCCAGCAGGGTGGTGGCGCGCAGTTTCAGCCCGCGCGCCTGATGCGCCTCGGCAATGGCCCGGTAGCGGTTCACCACCTCCGGCAAAAAGCGCAGGGCAAGCCCGACCGCAAGGCCGATATCGGCGGCCCGCACCAGCCCTGCCCTTTCCAGCGGCCGGGCGGCCCGCTCGATCACCGCCATGAAATCGTGAAGCGGCGTGCTGGCCGTTACGGCAGTTGCCAGCAGGGTGAGCGACAAGAGCCGGAACAGCGTCTCAGCCCCCTCCCTCGGCCCGGCGACAAGGGCAGTGAACAGCGCGATCAGCGCAATCGACAGGGCAAGGGGTTTCAGGGCCGCGAGACCCGCCCTGCCCTGCAGCCCGGCATGCAGATAAAGGCCAAAGGCCAGCAGAGCGGCGATGACCAGCGGCACGAGACCCGGCAGAGCCAGAACGGCGAGCGCCAGAAAGGCCAGCGCCACCAGCTTCACTGCCGCAGGCAGGCGATGCAGCAGGCTCCGGCGCTGAACGTAAAGGCTCATCATGCGAGCGCCAGCTCCCGGTAACGGCAAATGGCGCTCTCGGCATCACCATCGAAGGCGAGACGCCCCTGATGGAAGACCAGCACCCGGCCATAGGCGCGGATCAATTCCAGATCATGGCTGATGACGATCGCCTGCTCCTCCAGCGCCTCGATGGCCGCTGCCACCAGCGCGCGGTTTTTCAGGTCCAGCTGGTTTGTCGGCTCATCGAAGATCACCAGCTTCGGGCGCGTCACCATCACCGCCGCAAGGGCCGCCAGTTGCAACTCCCCGCCGGAAAGCTCGTGCGGGCGGCGCTCGGCCAGATGCGCAATCCCGAAGCGGGCAAGGGCAGCCTCCACCGCCTGATCGAGGGCCGGCCCCTTCAGCCCCTGCGCCTTCGGGCCCATGGCCACATCGTCGCGGATGATCGGCAGGATGATCTGGTTGGCCGGGTTCTGGAAGATGAAGCCGGTCTGCGGCAGAACGGCTTTGGCATCCTTGACCGTATCCAGCCCATCCAGCAGCACCCGTCCCGCACTCGGCTTGACAAGGCCCTTGATCAGCCGCGCGAAACTGGACTTGCCGGAGCCGTTCAGCCCGATCACGCCAATCCGGCTTTCGCCAAGGTCAAGGGTCAAGGGGTGAAGGGCGACCTGCCCCTCATAGGACAGGCTGGCTTGATCGAACTGGATATTCAAGCGGCGTAGGACCTTTCACAGATGGGTGCCCTGTTCTTATAATCAGCCCCGTCATCAAGAAAAGAGCATTTACTTCCTGCCATGGTTTTGCTCGGATGGGCATCTCGGTTTTCCCCGCAAGTTCCAAAGGCCGGAGCCCCTCGTGACACGTTACAACCAGCCCGTCGATGCCGCGCAAATTCCCCGTTTTGCCGGTCATTCCACCTTCATGCGCCTTCCCGCCGTCACCTCCGCCGAAGGGCTGGATATTGCCCTGGTCGGCATTCCCTGGGATGGCGGCACCACCAACCGGGCCGGGGCCCGCCATGGCCCACGCGAAATCCGCAACCAGTCCAGCCTGATGCGCCGGGTGCATCATGTCTCGAAAATCGCTCCCTTCGAGCTTGCCAATATTGCCGATGCCGGTGACCTGCAGGTCAACCCGATCGACCTGATGCGGGCGCTTGAGGAAATCGAAAACGGCATTTCCCGGATCGTCGAGGCCGGTGCGCGACCGCTGATCGCAGGCGGCGACCATTTGACGACCCTGCCGGTGCTGCGCGCCGTGGCGCGCAAGGCTCCCCTCGGCCTCATCCATTTCGACGCCCATTCCGATACCAATGACAGCTATTTCGGCGGCGCGCGCTTTACCCATGGCACCCCTTTCCGCCGCGCCATCGAGGAAGGCCTGCTCGATCCGAAACGCATGGTGCAGATCGGCATTCGCGGCTCAAATTATGAACTGGACGAGCACGACTGGGCAAAGGCTGAGGGCATCCGCATCATCTATATGGAAGAATTCACCGCCCGTGGCCCCGAGGATGTGATGGCCGAGGCCCGCGCCATTGCCGCAGACCAGCCCACCTATGTGAGCTTCGATATCGACAGCATCGACCCCTCCATGGCGCCGGGCACCGGTACGCCGGAACTGGGCGGCTTCCTCACGCGCGAGGCACAGGCCATGGTACGGCTGTTGCAGGGCGTGGATATTGCCGCCGCCGATGTGGTGGAAGTGGCACCCCCCTTCGACCTTGGCGGCATGACGGCGCTGACAGGTGCCACCATGATGTTCGAACTCCTGTGTATCATGGCGGAAAATCAGGCGCGCAAGCGCGGGAAGACTTGAACAAAATAAGAACAAACCCTATCCTGCGCCGATGACCCAGGTGATTGGCAATGACGTGGCGCGATGCATGTTTCTGGAGCGGCAGGGGCTTTCCCGGCCGCCGGGAAAGGCGCTGTCACGGGCGGGGCTGCTGGCGCTGATCGAGGAACTGGGCTTCGTGCAGGTGGACAGCATCGCCACCGTGGAGAGAGCCCATCACCAGATCCTGTTTTCCCGCAACCAGACCTATCGCCGCCAGGATCTGACGGCGCTTCTGGAAGAGGACCGCCAGCTTTTCGAGCACTGGACGCATGATGCCTCGATCATTCCCGCCGCCTTTTACCCCTATTGGAAGCACCGCTTCCGCCGGGAAGAAGAGCGGGTGCGAAACAACTGGCGCAAATGGCAGGGCGAGGCTTTCGAGACCATCTATGAGGACACCTACCGCCATGTGCTTGAAAATGGCCGGGTTCTTTCCCGGGACCTGAAGGAAGAAGAGCATAAATCCGGCGGGTGGTGGAACTGGCACCCCTCCAAGACGGCGCTGGAATATCTCTGGCGCAGCGGCAGGCTGGCCATTGCCGCCCGCGAGAATTTTCAAAAAATCTATGATCTGGCCGAGCGGGTCATCCCGCAGCCGCACTACGATCAGGACGTTGAGCACGATGCCTTTGTCGATTGGGCCTGCCGGTCAGCCCTGACGCGGCTGGGCGCTGCCACCTCCGGCGAAATCGCCAGTTTCTGGGCGCTGGTGACCCCACAGGAAGCAAAAAACTGGATCGAAGACCAGCGCGCGGCGCTGGAAGAGGTGGAGATCGAATGCGCCGGGGACCGGCCACGCCGGGCTTTCGCGCTGGCAGAAGACCTGCCCCGCCTGCTCAACCCCGCAGAGCCGCCTTCCCGCATCCGGGTGCTCAGCCCCTTCGATCCGCTGATCCGTGACCGCAACCGCACGGAACGGCTCTTCGGCTTCTTCTACCGCATCGAGGTCTTCGTGCCGGAGCCGAAGCGGGAATATGGCTATTATGTCTTTCCGCTGCTGGAGAAGGACCGGCTGATCGGAAGGATCGACATGAAAGCCGACCGCAAGACCGGCAGTCTCGATGTGAAGCGGCTATGGCTGGAAAAGGGTGTGCGCCCCTCCACCGGGCGGCTGGAACGGCTGCATGCCGAACTGCTGCGGCTTGCCCGCTTTACCGGCGTGGAACGGGTGGTCTATCGCGATGGCTGGCTTGGCGGATCCCCTTTTTCCGGACCCCCTGTACAACGTGACAAGCCCCGGACATGAAAAAGGGGCATGCCGCCACATGCCCCTTTTCTGTAGACTGAGGGATCAGCCTACTCCTCGTTGGAATACATATGCTCCAGGTAGAGTGCTTCGACCTGCTGCACCGGGGAGGAAGAGGTTTCATCCTCCGACGCGTCCTTGACCGCCGCAGACGATGCGCTGCTCTTTCCGGTGTCCAGGCTCCACAGCGCATTGGCAAGCGAGGCCGAAAGCAGGGTGCTGGTGGAATTGCCGCCGGCAGAGCGCGAGCGTGAGACCACCGCCGTTTCGGCAGCCGCATCTTCCGCATTGGTTACGCCATGGACGTAACGACTCTGATACTGTGAATTTCCAAGGCTGCTGTCGATCCTCATCGCAAGCCCCTTTCCATCGCTTCGTTAAGGCTCTGTTAACCTTTGAAGCTTGCGCGAGGCTTGCGTGTTTGCGGTATCATCCGATCCATTGTGGCTGAAAGAGCCAAACACCCTAAATATAGTTTTAGATCATTCTGAATTCTAAATAATTAAGCGTTCCCAGCGCTGGAATCTTTTCAACCATGCGAAAAGTCTGCAATTTTCGGTCGCAAAAACGAATCACGAACGGCTAGAGCATTGTCCCGAAAAAAGTGGAAACCGGTTTTCAGTCCGGAAATGCGTAAACCAGGGATTTAGAGCGCTTCAGTGTTTCCGTGAAACACTGAAGCGCTCTAAAACATCGCTGATTGGTGCGAATTGACGAAAGACAATCGGCAAAACAAAAGAAGGGCCGCAAAATGCAGCCCTTTTTGTTTGACCTCTGCCGTGCACAGGTCAGATTTTATCATCTGTCAAAATTCCGACCATTCCTGCTTGACGGCGGCAGAGGAGGAACCACCCCCGAAGGCACTGCCCAGGCGCGCGGCAAGGGCACGGGCGGGGGAAGCCACCGGCTTTTGCTGGCCGCTGGCCGGGGCGGGACGCGCTGCCGGGACAGAAGAGGCAGGCCGTGCAGGCGTTGCGCGCGCCGGGGCGGCATGGCCGGTGCCCGCCTTTGTCTGAGCCACGCCCTCATTGCCCAGCTTGAACTGGCGAAGAAGATGCATCAAGGCATCGGCCTCGGACGCCAGCGTATGGCTGGCGGCGGTCTGCTGTTCCACCATGGCCGCATTTTGCTGGGTGCCCTGGTCCATGGCAGTGACGGCGGTGTTGATTTCCGACAGGCCGGTGGACTGTTCGCGGCTGGCCGTGACAATCGCGGTGACGTTTTCGCTGATCTCCTGCACCGCCTTGACGATCTGTTCCAGTTCGCGGCCGGTTTCGCCCACCAGTTCCACGCCAGAGCCGACATGGGCCGAAGAGGTGCTGATCAGGCCCTTGATCTCCTTGGCCGCATTGGCGGAGCGTTCGGCCAGCGCCCGCACTTCCTGCGCCACCACGGCAAAGCCCTTGCCCGCATCGCCGGCTCGCGCCGCCTCGACGCCAGCGTTGAGCGCCAGAAGATTGGTCTGGAAGGCAATGTCCTCGATCACGCCGATGATATTGCCGATCTCGCCGGAGGATTTTTCGATCTCCGTCATGGCGGCCACGGCCTTGCGCACCACATCGCCGGAGCGTTCGGCACCGGTGCGGGTGGTCGTCACCAGTTGCCCGACATCCTCGGCGCGGCGGGCGCTATCGCGCACCGTCCGCGTGACCTGCTCCAGCGCGGCGGCGGTTTCTTCAACGGAGGCCGCCTGCTGCTCGGTGCGGCGGGCGAGATCGTCCGCAGAGGCGCGGATTTCGGCAGCGCCCGCATTGATGGCATGGGCATTTTCGCCCACGGTGCGCAGGGCCGCCTGCAACTTCAGCAGGCTGTCGTTGAAATTGACGCGCAGGCTGTCCAGACGGGCGGCAAAGGGCGTGTCCAGCTGGCAGGCGACATTGCCATTGGCCAGTTCCTGAAGTCCTTGCGCCAGTTGCGAAACGGCGAAGGAAATTTCATCGGCCTCACGCTGCTTTTCGGCTTCGGCGGCGCGATGTTCCTCTTCCGACTTGCGGCGCATGGCCTCGGTTTCGCTGGTCAGCCGCAGCTTTTCCACCGCCGCCTGCTTGAACACCAGAACCGCCTTGGCCATACGGCCCACTTCATCCTCACGCTCGACGGCAGGCACCTCGACGCCGTGGTCGCCTTCGGCCAGCCGGGTCATGGCGGCGGTCATGCCGGTGATCGGCACGACGATGGAGCGGGCGAGCAGCCAGATCAGCGCCACCGCGACACCGCCGGCCACCACGCAGCCTGCGATCAATGCGAATTCAAGATTGGCATGGGCGCTTTCCTGCGTGCTGCGCTGGAGATTGACCTGGCCGATCAGGTCACTGCGAATGGCGGAAGCCGCCTGACGGAAAAGATCGAGATCGCCGGTCGAGCCGCTCGCACCGATCTGCACCACCTGCTCAAGCGGCTGGCCATCCTTTGCGGCCTGGATCTGCGGCATGGCGCGCTGGGTATGGAAACGATCCGCAGCGGCGCGCATGTCGTTCACGAACGAGGAGAGCCGTGCATCGCCTTTCAGTTTAGCGCTGACATCGTCCAGCGCCTTGACCACGGCATCCCGCGCACTCAGAACACCCTGATAGGTACTGTCGGATTTCAGCAGCAGGAAGCCGCGCTGATTTGTGGCTTCTTCCAGCATGGCCTGCTGGGCGCGGTCCACCACTTCCAGGATGGTTTCAACACGCAATTGCTCACGCGAAGCGGAGCTTGCCTGCCGTCCCTGGATCAGCACGACCATCGAGGCGAGGAAGCAGCCTGCCATGATCGCGCAAAAGGTCAGATACAGCTTCTTGCTGAGCGATAAATTCTGAAAAGACATCGGCACTTTCCACTCCTGATCCTGCCGTGACGGAAGGTCGGCATGAAAATGCGGCATCATGATCCAAGCCTTTGTTTCCTGAAAAACGCCTGGAAACCGATCCTGCCGATCAGAAAAAATCCCGCACCCTCGAAAGCCGGTGGCTGACCCTTGCTGCAACCGCCCCAGCCTTGCGGCGTAAGACGGGCCGAGCAGGACGGCCATCCCGTCACCCTTGCGGCGACCCTAGCGCCGGGGCTCTAATAAAGGGTTACGGATACAGCCCTGCCGCGTATATCGACAGCAAAAACCGGCCGTTTCCGGCCGGTTTATTGTCTTTTGTCAAATAGATAGCCTTCAGGCTCATGCCGCCTTGCGATATCCGCCTGCCGCCTGACCGGCAGCAGGCACCTGGAAGCGGCTGATCAACTCCTTCAGCTTGTTGGCCTCGCTGGCCAGCGATGCCGAGGCGGCGGTGGATTGCTCGACCATGGCGGCGTTCTGCTGGGTGGTCTGGTCCATCTGGTTGACGGCTGTGTTGACCTCCGAGAGACCGACGGACTGTTCGCGGGCGGAGGTGGCGATGGCATCCATCAGCGCGTTGATCTGGACGACATGCTGACCGATGGCCTTCAGCGCCACCCCGGTATCGCGCACCAGCTGCACGCCACTATCCACTTCCGAAGACGAGTTCTGGATGAGGCCCTTGATCTCACGCGCGGCCTGCGCCGAACGCTGCGCCAGCTCGCGCACTTCCTGGGCAACAACCGCGAAGCCCTTGCCCGCTTCCCCGGCGCGTGCCGCTTCAACACCGGCATTGAGCGCCAGAAGGTTGGTCTGGAAGGCAATCTCGTCGATCACACCGATGATGTTGGAAATCTGCTGCGAGCTTTCCTCGATCCGGCGCATCGCGTCCTCGGCATGGGAGACGACCTCGGAGGATTTGACGGCTTCCTGATTGGCCAGTTTTGCCACATTGCGGGCCTCTTCGGTGCGCTTGGAGGCATTGGAAACGTTGACGGTGATTTCATCCAGGGCGGCTGCGGTTTCCTCCAGCGAGGCGGCCTGCTGTTCGGTGCGGCGGGAGAGATCGTTGGCGCCACTGGAAATTTCCCGCGTGCCGCTTTCCATGCTGTCCACCGCATGCAGGACCGAGCTGATGACCGAACCAAGCTGTTGGACCGAGGCATTGAAGTCGATGCGCAGGCTGTCATATTCCTGGGCGAAAGGATGGCTGATCTGGAAAGACAGATCACCTGCGGCCAGACGCTTCAACCCATCGCCGAGGGTATCGGTGGCGAAACGCAGCTTTTCGGCATCTTCGACCGCGCGCTGGCGGGCAGCTTCTTCCATTTTCTCGCGCTCGATGCGCGCCCCCTCGGTTTCGGCGGTCAGGCGGCGGTTCTCCAGCCCGGCCTTGCGGAAGACTTCCACGGCCACCGCCATTTCGCCGATTTCATCGGCGCGCTGGCTGTAGGGAATGGCCGATTCCAGATCGCCCTTCGCCAGCACGTTCATGGCGGACGCAATCCGGCGGATCGGGGTCGCAATGCCGCGGATAGCAAAAGCGATGCCGAAGAGAACAATGGCCATTGCAACGGTGGACAGAATGGAGGTGATGACCATGGCACTGCCCGCCGTGGCTTCGGCATCATCGGCGGCTTCTTCGGTCCGGGTGACGACGGCTTGCACAAGCTCGGCGATGGCCGCATTCACGGCATCGGCCTTGGGCTTCAGCACGCCTTTGAAATAGGCCGCACCTTCAGCGTCCTTGCTGTCGCGCTGCAATTGCACATAAGGCGGCGTCGCGGCGCGGTAGTCGGCCAGCAACGGCTTGATCTTGTCCATCAACTGCCTGCCGAGCGCCGTGCGGATCCCGCTTTCATAATCGGCCACCGACTTGTCCAGGGCGGCATTGACTTTGACGATAGCAGCATCTTCATCGGCAAACTCTTGCGGCGTCATCGCCATGGTATAACGGGCATATACCAGCCGCAAATCGGCGAAGTTGCCCTTGATGTCGCGGGCGATCAGCAATTGCTTGATCCAGTAATCACTGACCTCGCTGGCTTTTCCCGTGATCTTGGAAATACTGCTCAGAGCGGTGAAGGATAATCCACCCACAGCCGTGCCCAGAACAACAAGCAAGGCAATGAGCGCTACTTTGATCGTCGGTCGTTTCATAATCACAGTTCCTTTACGGCAGCAGGGGCGCTCACTGCCTCGTTAAATACCTATTCGAACAATCTAAAGTATGTGACATTAATGAATGGTTTCGGTCAAATAGCATAAACCCGTCTTTTTTTGGGGCAATTTTTGCCGCCCAAAATGCGCCATCGACGGATAAGCGAAGGCGTTACGCTCACTTGCACCAAATGAAACCACCATTACTTTTGATCAATTGCTTATATTGAAGCATGCATATAGACACGAAGCCGCCCACTGAAAATCCGGGCTTTTTGTGGGGCTCCTCTCAACAGATCTTTGTCGCGACAGCCTTTATCCCTGGTTAAATTCATATTATTAAACTCAACAAAAGATTGCATTCGGTCCAATCCGGGAAAAGGATGGGCTTGCATGCGCGCGCCGAACCGGCCATTGACGGGGCATGAACGCGCCTTCCCAACGTCTTGACCAGTTGCTGGTCACATTGAACCTGTTTTCCAGCCGCTCGCGGGCCCGCGACGCCGTGGAGCGCGGCGCCATTTGCGTGGATGGCAAGGTGGTGACCAAGCCCGGACAGATCGTCAGTTCCACGGCGCGGATCGAGATCGACGACCCTGCCCGTGATTACGTGTCGCGCGCAGCCCTGAAGCTCAAGGCGGGGCTGGAGCACTTCAAGCTCGACCCGAAAGGCCTCACCTGTCTGGATGTCGGCGCCTCCACCGGCGGCTTTACCCAGGTGCTGCTGGAGCGCGGGGCCGCGCATGTCATGGCCGTGGATGTCGGCCATGGACAGATGCACGAAGCGATTGCCGCCGATCCGCGCGTCACCAATATCGAGGGATTGAACGCCCGCTTTCTGACCATGGAGGATATCGGCAATCGACCCTTCCGGTTTCTGGTGTCGGATGTCTCCTTCATTTCGCTGAAGCTGGCGCTGGCGCCCGCCCTGACCCTGGCTGAGCCCGGAACCCACTGTCTTCTGCTGGTGAAGCCACAATTCGAGGCCGGGCGCGACGCCATCAGCAAGGCGGGCCTCTTGAAGGAACCGGAGACCGCGCCCGCTATTGCCGCCGATCTGGAGAGATGGCTGGTGGCGGAGATGGGCTGGCAAAGCCTTGGCCTCACCCCCTCACCCATTGCCGGTGGCGATGGCAATCACGAATTCCTGCTGGCGGGCGTGAAGCCCGGAGAACAAAAATGAGCACGCAAACCGTTACCATTCACAGTCTCGGCGCCGAAGGCGATGGCATCGCCAACGGGCCTGACGGACCGATCTATGTGCCTTTCTCGCTGCCCGGCGAGACGCTTGCCATCGCGAAAGTCGGCAATCAGGGCACGATCATGTCCATCGCCGCGGCGGCGCCCGAGCGGGTGGAGCCGCCCTGCCGCCATTTCGGGCCGGATGGCGTCGGCGGCACCTGTGGCGGCTGCGCGCTGCAACACATGGAAAAGACGGCCTATAATGCCTATAAGCGCGGGCTTGTGATTGCTGCGCTGAAAGCGCGCGGGCTCGATGTTCCGGTGGGGGCGCTTGTGGAAGCAGAGCCCGGGCAGCGGCGGCGGCTGGTCTATACCGTGCGCAACCGCGAAAAAGGGCTGGTGTTCGGCTTCAATCAGCCGGGCACGCATCAGGTGGTGCCCATCGAAGACTGTCCCATCACCACGGCAAGCATTCTGGCGCGGTTTCCCGCGCTGAAAGCGCTGTGTTCGGCCTTGGCGGGCGGTTCGGATGCTTTTCGCATGACGGTGATTGAAACCGTCACCGGGCTGGATGTCTCCTTCGACGGCGTGCGCGGCGGCCTGAAGGAGCGCGAGCGGCGGGTGCTGTCGGAAACCACGCTGAAGCTCAGGGGCATTGCCCGCGTCTCCGTCAATGGTGAAATCGTCATCGAGCCGCAGAAGCCGCTGCTGGACTTTGCAGGCGCCATGGTCTCGCCGCCGCCGGGCGCCTTCACCCAGGCCACCCGCGAAGCGGAAGAGGCCATGGCCGATCTGGTTATTGCGCATCTCGGCAAGGCGAAGAAAGTGGCTGACCTGTTTGCCGGGATCGGCACCTTCGCGCTCAGAATTGCCCGCAAGGCGCAGGTTCTGGCGGTCGAGTCCGATGAAAAGGCCATCAAGGCGCTGGATGCCGCCGCCCGGGCCACGCAGGGGCTGAAGCCGGTCAAGGCCGAACGGCGCGACCTCTTCCGCCGTCCGCTGATGGCCTTCGAACTGAAGGGGCTGGATGCCGTGGTCTTCGATCCGCCTCGTGCAGGCGCTGAAGCGCAATGCCATGAACTGGCAAAATCCGATGTGAAGACCATCATCGCGGTGAGTTGCAATGCCCTGACGCTGGCCCGGGACCTCACCATCCTCACCGCCGGTGGCTACCGCATCACCTCCATCACGCCGATCGACCAGTTTCTCTGGTCACCGCATGTGGAGATCGTTGCGACGCTGAGCAAGGGGTGAGATCGGAGCGCTCTGGAGCGTTTCATTCTTTCACGGAAACATTGAAACGCTCTAACTCTTTGTTTTTACGCATTTCCGGACGGAAAACCGGTTCCCACTTTTCTCGGGACAATGCTCTAATACTGCACCAATCGCCCGCTACCGACAGCATTCTGGCAGCGGCAGCTTTCGCCGACACGGCCAGCCCGGGCCGGGCAGCTATAGCGCCCGGCTTGCTTGTCGCTGGCCGGGGGCTTGATGACGCACACATAGCGGGCCGGGCGTACACCCTGCCCCTGCGCGGGAATATTGCGATTGGTGGTGTTGGGCTCGGCCTGGGCCAGTTGCAGCAGGCCGTCCGCAGCAGGCTGCGCAGCAGCGGCTGGAAGAGCGGCGGCAAGCGAGGCGAGAGTGAATAGAAGAGCAGCGATCTGGCGCATCAGGCCTCCGGCAGATTGAGAGCATTTCCAGGCGGAAAATCGTCACGACGCTTTTCCTGGCAATGTCGCTTTATATTCAGCATTTTCAACGTGTAACCCACCGGGCAGTGGCTTGGAAAGGCATTTTGCGTTTCTCCGTTAAAAGAGCCGTCAGGCCATGCCCTCTACAGCGCCGTGCGCCATATATGGCGCACAAAGGTTCGCTGTAGCGCTTTATATCTGCTGCATAATTCGACCGGAGTGAAACGAGGATCGATAAAATTATGCTCCAAAAATAAAAAGTTAGAGCGCCGATCTGATTCAATCAGATCGAAAAGCGCTCTAACGCCTCGCCATAAAGGCCTGAAAGGCCGCAAGCGCCTCGGCGCTTTTCAGCCGATCGGCGAAATGGCGAACTTCTTCTTCCATTCTGGCCATCAATTCCGCCCGATCACCACCGATCAGGCTGCGGGAAATGGCAAGCGCCTGCGGCGGCTTCTGCGCAAGGCGGGAGGCAAGCGTCAGCGTTTCGGCCTCCACCGCATCAGGCTCAACCACCTTCCAGATCAGCCCGGCGGCATGGGCTTCTTCGGCGGAAAAGCCTTCGCCGAGCGCCAGCAGGGCAAAGGCCCGCTGGTGCCCCATGATCTTCGGGGCAAGCAGGCTGGAGCCTGCCTCCGGCACCAGCGCCAGATCCACAAAGGGCGTCTTGAACAGGCTGCGGGAGGAAGCGACCGTCAGATCGCAATGCATGTGAAGCGTCGTGCCGATGCCGATGGCGAGACCATCGACCCCCGACACGAGGGGCTTGCTTGACCCCGCCAGCGCCTTGAGAAAGGCAAAGGCCGCAGGCTCCTCGCGGCTGCCGGAGGTGGCGTAGGCGATGAAATCCGCCATGTCGTTACCAGCGGAAAAACAGCCTTCCGTGCCGAGAAAAGCCACGGCGCGGAGGCTGTCATCGTCATTGGCCTCGTTCAGCGCCGCCGTCATACGGTAATACATGGCAGCCGTAATGGCGTTTTTCTTGTCCGGCCGGTTGAAGCGAATGACAAGCACGCCCGGGTGGTTGTCCGGGCGCTCGATCAGGATGGTGTCGCTCATGCCGGCCACCTCACGCCAGCACGGCGCGGGCGGCGGCAAGGCTTGCCGCACCGCCGGTGACCGTGGATTTAAGAGCTGCCGTTTCCGCCAGCAGGTTTTCGGCAGCAAAGCGGGTCAGGGCCTCGCGCCGGTCATCGCCATCGGCGAGCGCGCCCTTAGCGAGATAAGCGCCGGTGAGCGTCAGGCCAAACAGCCGCTGATAGGGTGTGGCACCAGACAGCGCCTCGGCCAGCGCGCCTTCGCCGAGCTTCGACAGCAGCCATTCCGTGGCCTCCTGCAGATCCTTGATGGCGCCGAGCAGGCGGGTGGCGGTTTCCCCGAAACCGGGGCGGTTGGAGGCATCCACCGCCACGGCCACCGCCTTCAACTCCTCGATAAAGCCGCGCACATGATCGCCGCCCGATTGCGGCAGCTTGCGGGTGACGAGGTCGATGGCCTGAATACCGTTGGTGCCTTCATAGATCGGCGCGATGCGAATATCCCGCAGCAGGCGGGCGGCCCCCGTCTCCTCGATAAAGCCCATGCCGCCATGCACCTGAATGCCGAGCGAGGCAACCTCGACACCGATATCGGTGGAGAAGCTCTTGGCGATGGGGGTGAGGAGTGCTGCGCGCTCGGCAAAATGCCGGGCCTCGGCGCCTTCGAGATGGTGGCTCATATCGATGGCATGAGCGCAGGCATAGCAGATGGCGCGCGACCCTTGCGTCAGCGCCTTCATCGTCACCAGCATGCGGGCGACATCGGGATGCTCGATGATCGGGCTCATGCCCGCCTCCGTCCAGCCGGGGGCCTTGCCCTGGCGGCGCTCCCTGGCATAGGCCAGGGCCTTCTGGGTCGCGGCTTCGGCAATGGCCACACCCTGCATGCCGACCGCCAGACGCGCATTGTTCATCATGGTGAACATGCAGGCGAGGCCCTTGTTTTCCTCGCCGATCAGGTAGCCGATGGCCCCCGGTTCATCGCCGAACTTGCCGTCGCCATAGATCATCGTGCAGGTGGGCGACCCGTGAATGCCAAGCTTGTGCTCCAGCGAATGGCAGTGCAGATCGTTGCGCGCACCCAGCGAACCGTCTTCCTTCACCAGGAATTTCGGCACCAGGAACAGCGAGATGCCGCGCGAACCTGCCGGTGCATCCGGCAGGCGCGCCAGAACCAGATGGACGATGTTGTCGGTGGCGTCATGATCGCCCCAGGTGATGTAGATCTTCTGGCCGAAAATCCGGTAGCTGCCGTCATCGCGCCGATCGGCGCGGGTGCGCAGACCGCCGAGATCGGAGCCCGCCGCAGGCTCGGTGAGGTTCATCGTGGCCATCCACTCACCGGAGACCATTTTCGGCAGGAAACGCTCCTTCAGCGCCGCCGCCCCGTGGGCATGCAACGCTTCCGCCGCGCCCATGGTCAGCACCGGGCCGAGGGTGAAGCTCATGGAGCCGCCATTCCACATTTCCAGCGCCGCAACATTCAGCATCTGCGGCAGGCCCTGGCCGCCATATTCGGCATCGAGCGCCAGACCGTTCCAGCCGCCTTCGGCCCAGCGGCGGTAGAGATCGGCCCAGCCCGTGGGCAGCACCACGCCGCCTTCGCCAAGCTTTGCGCCCTGCCGGTCCCCCGCCTCGCCCAGCGGCACCATTTCCTCAGCCGCGAAACGCCCTGCCTCTTCCAGAATGGCATCCACCAGATCCTCCGAAAGATCGCCGAAACGTCCTTCCGAAAGGGCCGGACCGAGCCCGGCGACGTGTTTCAGGGTAAAGGCGATCTCCTCGACCGGGGCCTTGTACATGGCAGTCCTCCTCCGCATGTCTTCGTCAGAACGGCGCATAGGAGCCTTCAGGCAAATCCGTTCTGCGCCGCCTCACTCTTCGTTCTCATGGCTAATTGATTTTTACGTAAGCGTCAATAAATCCGTCCGCCTGCCGGTTGAAATCCGCAGGCCTTTCCCGCCAAACCCTTGGACAGACGAGAGCTTTTGGGGATTGCGCCTCGGGCAAGCTGGACAAAGAGATAATAGTGTCACATTCATTGCTTACAGCAAGGTCGTCCGGCGCGTCCCCGCCGGTCACAACCAGAAGCGGGGTGGCTTAGGCTATCCCGCTTCTGTTGGTTTTGGACAGGCTCGCAACGAGTGGCCCTCAGGGCAAAGCGGGATCAGTTGCCTATAAAGCATTTCCAGGAAAAGTGCGTAGCGGTTTTCCGTCCGGGAATGCGTAAGAACAAAGAGTTAGAGCGTTTCAATGTTTCCGTGAAACACTGAAACGCTCTGGATTTTCAAGCTGGTGAACCATGCTGACGGAAGCCCCTGCCATTCCCGGTCTCGTCTGGGCCTATCATATCGACGCGGCAAAAGGCGTGGCCACCCGGCTGCCCACCAGCCAGCCGGCGGACACGCTTTTGCCGCAGGAGGGATTTCTGTGGCTGCATCTCAATCTGGCGGATATTCGGGTGCCGGGTTTCGTGGAACAGTTTCCGGGACTGACGGAGGCCGCCCGCGCAGCACTGCTCAATCATGAGCATCACGCCGCTCTCTCTGTGGATGAGCAGCTGATCTTCGGCACGCTGGTGGATTTCCAGCGCGAATTCGACAGCACGACGCGGGATTTCGGCTGGCTGCATTTTGCGCTTTCGGATCGCTTCATTATCACCACCCGCGTACAGCCGATCCGCTCCGTGGACCTGCTGCGCGGCGCCATCGAAAAGAACCCGGCGAAATTCGCCTCTCCCATGCAGGTCTATGAGGTGCTGGTGGCGGAATTCCAGCGCGGCATCATCCAGCTTGTGCTGGAGCTGACCGATGAGATCAACCGCATCGAAGATGTGGTCTATGGGGAGGATATGCGTGATGAGCGCACCCGGCTGGCACCCGTGCGGCGGGTGATCGTGCGGCTCCACCGGCACCTGCGCGGCATGCTGAGCCTGATGCGCCGCGCCGCTGCCGTGGATGACGATGAAATGCCCTCGGGCTTCGAGGATGTCGCCTTCCGGTTGATCAACCGGCTGGAATCCGCCGATCATGACGTCTATGCCCTGCATGAGCGCGCCCGGCTGCTGCATGAAGAGATCGATTCCAAGCAGACCTCGGAAACCAACCGGCATCTCTACGTGCTGTCGCTGATGACCGCCTTCCTGCTGCCGCCATCGCTGGTCACCGGCTTTTTCGGCATGAACACCTCGCACCTGCCCTTTACCACCGGGCCGGAAGGCTGGATCTATGCGACGGGGCTGATGCTGGGATCGATCCTGCTGGCCTGGCTGGTGCTGCGGCGGGCCAATATCCTATAAAAAAGCCCGGAAAACCGGGCTTTTCTGTTTTATTTCTCTGTCGTCAGTAATAAGGCGAATAGCACTGCTGGCGCGTGCCATTATAGGTCACGAAGGTGTTGCTGTAGCTGTCATAGCTGCGATAGCGGGCCGAGCACCACTCGTAATGGCGCGGATTGACGCCATTGGAATAGACCGGCGGCGGGGCTGCCGGGCGCGGCTCAGAGGCAATGGCTCCACCGATGATCGCACCGGCGGCAAAGGCCGCGAGCGGATACCAGTAGCCATCGTGATGGCGGCGATAGCCGGGATGATAATCACGGTAGCCGCGATAGCCACGATAATAGCCTGGGCCTGGGCCGGGACCGTAGTCGCCGCGCCACTGCACCTGCTCCACCATAGGCACGCGATCGGCCGCGGGCGAAGCTGAGGCGAAAGGCATGGCTTCCGCAGAGGTCAGGCTGGCGGACAGCACGGCCAGACCCGTGGCAGCGATTGCAAACGCTTTGATCGTCTTCATCATCGTCTCCAACAAAGACCATGTTCGTGCAGAACACGGCACACCACTTTGATATAGGAAAGGTTTAATTCATCTCAACTGAACCCTGTATTAACGAAATCGCAAGCTTCAGGAAATCCAATAGCTCTAGAACGGCAGGAGGCCTCCAGGCCCGGTCTGTTTCCGGGATGATGGACGGCGATCAAAAAACGCTTGTTTCTGCTCGTTTACAGCGCCGTGCGTTTTATCAAACGCACAAAGGACGCTGTAACACTTTAAATCTGCTGCATAATTTTATCCTTAAATCCATTAGGATTTAAGGAATCATGCAGTAAAACCGGGAAGCCGACGATGTCCAAGCTGCGATATTATGCGGTTGCGAAGACCGAGGAACCGGCCAAGCGCCTGCCCAAGGGCATTCACACCGAGTTTCTGCGCACCGGAAAGATCATCCGCGACCAGGAAGACTGGCTGGCGGATGAAAAGCGCTACCTGACCTATGAGGAGGTGGCGGCCCGCACCGGGCAGCGTCTGGAGGCGGCGGGCGAAACCACCCATCAGCGCATCAACAGCTTCCACAAGGCCATCCGCTTTCCGAAAGTGGTGTTTCACCGCACGCTTCAGGATATTCCGCATCTGGGCTACTGCCATGTCACGGCGGCGCGCAGCAGCTTTGCCGATTATGCCGATGTGCCCTGGGCCTTCTACATCGCCAATTTCAACGCGGAACTGGGCGGTGAGGAAGCCTTCTTCAAGCGCATCACCCCGCAATATGGCCGGATGTATTTCGCCGTGGCGCTGAAGCCCGATCCCAAGCTGCGGCAGATGGTCATCGACCGCTCCATCCGCGATGGTGGCCTGCTGTTTCGCACCAGCGATCCGATGCAGGCCCTGAAAAACGTGCTGCTGCTGGGCGCGCGCACCTCGGCGCTGCGCAAGATCATCGCTAGTATGTAACTCTTGTTTCTATGCATTTCCGGAGCGAAACCGGTTTCCACTTTTCTCACAGTACACGACATCACGGTATGTCGTGCAGCCTACCCCCCTCTGCCTTGCCAGGCATCTCCCCCTCAAGGGGGGAGATTGCAATACGGACAAGGCGTCATCCCTCGATAAATATTTGTGATTGCAGCATTTTTCAGGGATTTAGAAAGGGTCTTCATCTTGCCGATCTCCCCCCTTGAGGGGGAGATGTCCGGCAGGACAGAGGGGGGTAAACCACACGCAAAACCCTAGCGTCGTGTACTGTGCACTTTTCTCAGGGCAATGCTCTAACTCTTTGTGTTTACACATTTCCGGACGGAAAACCGCTACGCACTTTTCCTGAAAATGCTTTAGACTTCGACTTCCACATCTCCCTTCGGGCGGGAGCAGCAGGCGAGGATATAGCCTTCCTCGATCTCGTCATCGAGAATGCCGCCATTGTGGTTCATCTCGACCTCGCCGGAAATCTTCATCACCTTGCAGGTGCCGCACAGGCCGGATTCGCAAGCCGCCCCAATACGCACGCCAACGGAGCGCGCCGCCTGCAACACGGTAAAGCCGGGCTCGCAGGTGGCCGTCTTGCCGGCCATGGTGAAGGAGACCTTGAGCGGCTTGGCCTCCACCCCCTCCTCGTTGATGAAGACCGGCGCTTCCGGCGCGGCGGGCTTGAAGCTCTCCTCATTGTAGCGGCTCATGTCGAAACCGGCACCGGCCAGACTTTCGCGCACGGTGGCCATGAAGGGTTCCGGCCCGCAGCAAAACACTGTGCGGTCCAGGAAATCCGGGGCGAGCAGCGCGATCTTCGCCTTGTCGATCCGACCCTTCAGCCCGGTCCAGAGCTGCGAGCGTTGCAGATCCTCAACGATGAAGCCGAGCTGGAAATGCGGCAGGTAGCGGGCCTTGTATTCCAGTTCCCAGCGGAAAATGATGTCGTCCGGCGTGCGGGCGCAATGGATGAAGGCGATATCGCTGTCCGGCTGGCGGTCGGCCATGTCGCGGGTCATCGACATCATCGGCGTAATGCCGGAGCCTGCCGAAATGAACAGATATTTTTCGCCCGGATGCTTCACATAGGAAAAATCGCCGAGGGGGCCGAAGGCCTTGATCTTCATGCCCGGCTTCAGATGGTCGAACATCCAGCGGGTGCCGATGGAATCGGCCTGCGCCTTCACCGTCACCGCCACCGTATAGGGCCGGGACGGGCTGGACGAGAGCGTATAGGTGCGCAGCACCGGCTCCGGCCCCACCGGCAGTTCCAGCGTGACGAACTGGCCCGGCAGATAGCGGAACCAGTGTTCCGGCCTGTCGGGCTTGAAGGTGAAGGTCATCACGCCCGGCGCTTCCGGCGTCCAGGCCACGCATTCCAGAAGATGCTCCTTGTCGGACCAGGGACGCATCTCATCGACATGCTTGTAGGAAGGGTTTGCCATGATCTACCATTACGGAATGCGGGGGAATGCGGCGCGCGCATTCCATAACATTAAGAAGAAAAAGGCCGGAAACGGTGCCGGCCTTACGAGGATCAGGCAACCACCGAAAGGCGCTGCTTGTCGCCCTGCAGGCGGTTGATCATGAAGTTGGAATACCATTCCACGAACTGCATGACGCCCCCTTCGTGATCGGGCGAATAGGGGCCGGGCTCATAGGCGGGCGAACGGATGCCAAAGGCATTTTCCTCGACGATGGCGCGGTCCTGGTCATTGGTCATGTTCCAGACATGGGTGAGCTGGTCGACATCGTAATCGACACCCTCCTTGGCATCCTTGTGCACCAGCCAGGTGGTGGTGACCGCCGTTTCCTCGGCGCTGATCGGCAGGACGCGGAAGGAAATGGCGTGATCGACCAGCAGATGGTTCCAGGTGGTCGGATAGTGGAAGAGCAGCATGGTGCCGATATGCGAGATCTTCACATCGTCCGACAGCGGCCGTTTGACGGCGCGCTTGCCGTCCATCGTATAGCTTTCGGCGTCCTCGATCAGGGGCATGCGCGCCACGCGGAACTGGCCGCTCTGGTGCATGGTGAACTGGCTGGGAAGACCGGCACCCTCGCAGCGCTGCCAGTGTTCGGTGATGAAGGGATCTTCGCCCGCGCCCTGCACGCCCGTGGCGGACGGGGCTTCCGGATAGGTGCGGCAAAGCTCCGGATGGTTACCGGCGCAATGGTAGCATTCCCGGTTGTTTTCCCAGACGAGCTTCCAGTTGCCCTTTTCGATGATGGTGTTTTTGTGCGCCACCTTCGCCTCATGCAGGCGGTGCGGCAGCATGTAGGGCTCGGCCGTGGCGCGGAAGGTGGAGAAATCCGCCGGCTCTTCGGTAAGGCAGATGAAGATGTAGCCCGCCATGCTTTCGCAGGCCACCGGCTTCATGCCAAATTGCGACTTGTCGAAATCCTCGCCCATCTGGCGGGCAAAGACCAGCGACCCGTCGAGGTCATAGGTCCACTGGTGATAGGGACAGACGAGCTTGGCGGAGGCGCCGCGCTCCTGGGTGCACACGCGGTGGCCGCGGTGGCGACAGGTATTGTGGAAGGCGCGGATCACGCCGTCACGCCCACGCACGATGACCACCGGATAATCGCCGATCTGCACCGTGACATAGTTTCCAGCCTTCGGAATTTCGCAATCATGGCCGACGAACAGCCAGTCGCGATACCAGATCATCTCCATATCGAGCTTGAAATAATCCTGATCGATATAAAAGGGCTGTTCCAGGCTGTAGCCTTCGCGGCGGTTTTTCAGCTGGCGCAGGACGGAACTCTGGAAATCCATGACATCCTCGTTTCATAAAAAGCGCGGGGATCGTAGGAAAGCGGCTTTCCGCCTCGTTCCGGGCCGCCCGGCGTAACCTTCATCTTGTCTTCGGGACCGGTGCATCGCCGCTGCCCTTCAGCATGCATCTACTTAGCCATAAGCCCGCCTGCCGCACACTACTGGCCTACGACATCGCCCCCATGGATTGCGACATCATGACGGGCGGGGCCAAGAAGGCAAGCATGACATGACCATTGCCTCTTTGTCTTCTCCAATCAACAATGGATCATCTTGTTCCAGATCCGGTTGACCATGTCGAAATCATCCTTGGAAATGCACAGCCTGCTCAGAGCCCAGCGCGCCGCCTTTGACGAAGCCCCCTTCCCCACCGTGGCGGAGCGGCTGGAGAAGATTGCCCGCGTGCGGCGGCTGGTCGAGGCCTATGGCGCGCGCCTTTGCGAAACGATCGACCGGGATTTCGGCCGCAGGCCTCACGCCGAAACCGAGCTTCTGGAACTGGGGCCGGTGCTGACGGCGGAGCGGCATGTGCGCCGCCATCTCAAGCGCTGGATGCGGCCCGAGCGGCGAGCGGCAAGCCTGGATTTCCTGCTGTTCCGCAACCGGGTTTTCTACCAGCCGCTCGGCGTCGTCGGCATCATGGCGCCGTGGAACTATCCGCTGATGCTGACGCTGGAGCCGCTGATCGAGGCGCTGGCGGCGGGCAACCGGGCGATGATCAAGCCCTCCGAACTGCTGCCGGAAACCGCCGACCTCTTGCAAACCGCCATTTCAGACTTCTTCTTGCCCGAAGAGGTGACGGTGGTGACGGGCGGGCCGGACGTGGCGGCGGCGTTTGCGGGCCTTCCCTTCGACCATCTGCTCTTTACCGGCTCGACCGCCGTGGGCCGGAAAGTCATGGCGGCGGCAGCGGCCCATCTGACGCCGCTGACGCTGGAACTTGGCGGCAAATCGCCCGCCATCGTCACCGAAAGCTGGCCGCTGCAAAAAGCGGCTCGCGACATCGCCTTCGGCAAGATGGTCAATGCCGGCCAGACCTGTATTGCCCCCGATTACGTGCTGGCGCCGCGCCCTCTGCTCAAACCGCTGGCAGAAGCAATCCTGAAAGAGATCAAGGGCTTTTATCCGCAAGCACGGCAGGGGGCGGATTATTCCAGCCTCGTGGGAACTGGCCGGGCGCGGCTGGAAGCGGCGATTGCAGCGGCAAGCGCGGACGGCGCAGATGTGCTGACCTGCGACAGCGCCCTTCCAGGCCCGGGCGCACGGCTTGCCCCGACGCTCATTCTTGCCCCCAACCCCGAAAGCCCGATCATGCAGGAGGAGATTTTCGGCCCCGTCCTGCCGATCATGCCTTACGAAACGCTGGAGGAGGCGATCCGCTTCATCCGCTCCGGCCCGCGGCCACTGGCGCTCTACCTTTTCTCCGGCGACCGGGCCGAGCAGGCGGAAGTGCTGGCCGAGACCCATTCCGGCAATGTGACGATCAACGGAACCCTGCTGCACATTGCCCAGCCGGACCTGCCCTTTGGCGGCGTGGGTCCAAGCGGCGTCGGCGCCTATCACGGTCGGGACGGATTTCGCCGGTTTTCCCATGCCAAGGGCGTTTCGGACGTGCGCGGGCTGAACCCGGCGCGGCTGATTTCCCCGCCCTTCGGCAGACTAGCCCGGCTTATCGCCCGCTTTCAGCGGCGCTGAGCAATTACACGCAAAGTGGGAATCGGTTGTCTGTCAGGAAGTTCGTGAACACCAGTAGAAAGAGCCAGGATCATTCAAAGGCGCGGTCAAACACCCATGACATCACCGGTGGCTCGCCGATACGGATATCCTTGTAGCTCGAGGTTATCGTGGTGAGGACCGTTTCGTCGTCGGTCTCGATCTCGTAGAAGGTACTGTCGACCGCCCTGATGATCACCCAGGGGTTGCCCGGCTGCTCCGAGTTCCGAGCCGTGAACTCTCCCCAGATCACCTGTCGGGTATTTTCCGCCAGACATGCCAAGTCGGAGCCAGACAGGCAGGCATTGTTCGCAGCCAGCGCCTCAAGCTGTTCCCCGCCTTCACCAGTGGCCTCAAACCATTCGAGCCCAGGTTTGGACGACTTGACCGAAGAAATTACCCATGTCGCCTGCAAGGAGCGAGGTGCAAGAAGCCGCAGCACATCCATGAGCTGAATGGCGAGAAACCCGTCGCTGATATCGTACACTCTCAGTCTAGCCATAGATCCCCCCTGCCGAGACAGGAGAGGAGGTGACATCGACAGAGACACCTTGTCAACAAGGCGCTGGACGGCAAACCGCCACTACAGTTTCCCCGGAACGGCTTTGGCTTCAATCACCTCGCGCTTGCCACCCTTGCGATAGAGGAAGAGCGAGGCGACGAGGCCGCAGAGACCGGCAAAACCCATCCAGTAGCCGGGGGCGGCCTTATCCTGCGTCGTTTCGATCAGCCAGGTGGAGATGGCGAGCGACGAGCCGCCCAGCGTGGTGGCAAGGCTGTAGGCAAGCGAGAAGCCTGCCGTGCGGACGTTGACGGGCACCACCTCGGTGAGCGCCACCACCATGGCGCCGTTATACCAGGCATAGATGAAGGAGAGCCACAGTTCCACGGCCAGCATGCGTCCGAAGGTGATGTCGCGGATCAGCCAGGCCAGGGCCGGATAGGCGGTGAAGACGGCGAGCAGCGAAAAGCCGATGAGAATGGGCTTGCGGCCAATGCGATCGGACACCGCGCCCGAAACCGGCAGCCAGATGAAATTGGAAAGGCCGACGGCAATCGTCACCAGCAGGGCATCCGCTTCCGGCAGTTTCAGCACGGTTTTACCGAAGGAGGGCGTGTAGACCGTGATGAGATAGAAGGATACGGTGGTCATGATCACCATGCCGACGCCGCCCAGCACCACCGCCCAATTGGCGGCCAGCGTGCGGAACACTTCGCCCGTGGTTGGCGCCTTGTGGGCGCGGGCGGCAAATTCCGCCGTTTCCTGCAGCGACCGGCGGATAACGAAGATGAAGGGAATGATCAGACAGCCGATGGCGAAGGGAATGCGCCAGCCCCACTCGGAAATCTGCTGCGGCATCAAGAGCTTGTTGAGGGTAAAGCCGATCAGCGCCGCGACGATGATGGCCACCTGCTGGCTGGCCGATTGCCAGCTGACGTAAAAGCCCTTGCGGCCAGGGGTGGCCATCTCCGCCAGATAGACGGAGACACCGCCCAGTTCGACACCCGCCGAAAAGCCCTGCAAGAGGCGACCCACCAGCACCAGCAGCGGTGCGGCGATGCCGATGGTGGCATAGCCAGGTACGAAGACGATCAGCGCCGTGCCCATGGCCATCAGCGCCAGCGTGACGATCAGCCCCTTGCGCCGCCCGATGCGGTCGATATACGGCCCGAGCGTCAACGCGCCGATGGGCCGCATCACGAAGCCCGCCGCGAAGCTGAGGAAGGTGGACATCAACGAGACGAGTTCATTCTCGTTCGGAAAGAAGGTGTGGGCGATATGGCTTGCATAGATGCCGAACAGAAAGAAGTCGAACATCTCGAGGAAATTGCCGCTGGTCACGCGGAACACTGTCTTGATCTTTTCCGCCCGTGTGTCGTCCATGGCATTCTCCTCACGCCGTCATGGCCGCCGCGCCTTGGGAGCCGCACGGCAAACCTCTTCATAGAAGCTTGGAGTTAGCGCTATCACGCCCGGCAGGCAACCGGAAAAAGACCGGGGCCGTCGCCGGCCCCTTTTTGATCAGTCTGGGGGAGCCGTTACCGGCCCCTTCTCGATCAGTCTGGGGGACCGTCGCCAGCCCCTTCATCTTTGCGTGCCTGATCGCCGAGGCGACCTGTCACACAACATAGGGTTTGTAGATCAGCCAGTCCTTCGGCACATAGGCATTGTTGTCGGCGCTGCCATAGAGGGTCACGGTATCGCCGCCCGCCGCCTTGGAGGCGCCCAGCGCCCGCTCGGAGAAGGTCATCAGGTCGAAGGCGTTGGGGGCCTGTTCGGAAAGGCAGAGGCCGAAGGACATGGTGAGCGGGCCGAGCGAGCCGTTCGATCCGGCATTGACCACGGCGGTGGCCTTGAGCTTGGCGCGCACTGCATTGACGATACGGCTGATCTCGTCCTGGTCGGAGGTGTAGAAGAGGATGCCGAACCGGCTGCCATCGAAACGGCAGACGAGGTCGTCAGTGCCGGCCACGGCCTTCACCACCTTGGCGATCTGCTTGATGAAGCGTTCCGTCACCGTCGGCCCCAGATGATCGGCGAGCTTCGAAAATTCGTCGATCTCGCCGACGGCCAGCCCACAGAGCATAGGCATGGAGGGATTGGTGTAGATCTTGGCAAGCGCCTTGTTGAAGGCGCGGCGGCTGCCCATGCCGGTCAACGGATCGACGAATTTCGCCTGCTCCACCTGCTCGGCCTCGCGCTGCACATCGGCCAGTTGCTCGGTCTTTTCCACCACCGTCTTCACGACATTGCTGTTTTCCGCCACACGCTGATCCGTGGCGGCCTTCAGCGCCTGGATCTGGCGGCTGAGTTCGGGATTGCCAAGATCGGCTTCCGCGCCGATCACCCGGCTGGCATCGCCGATCAGGCGGCCATAATCCGACAGCGAGGATTTTTCCTGGTTGAGCAGGCTGATGAAGCTGCTCATCTCGGCGCGCACCCTGTTGCTATGGCGGGCGAGGATGGCCTCTTCGTGATGATGCGGCAGATATTTGCGGCCCAGCGCGTCCAGCGCCTCCTGGCTCTTGACCTTGCCAAGCGCGATGAACTCGCGCACCAGATCCGGATTGCTGCCCGAATAGGCCTCGTAAACCAGTTCGTAATTGCGTGGGAGACCTTCAATCCCCATTTGATGCATGGCGGTGGCAACGCGCAATGCGATACTGGAAGCCGGGTTTTTCAAAGGCTGCATCGAATGCTTTCCCCACATCGAATCAGGTGCTGGAGGCAAGAGTAGCCCGATCCTTCTTTCTTTCTCTTACGGCGATCCGTAAAGTTTTAGCTATCGGCGGCCAACCGCGCAAATCCCTGGTTTTCACCGGTTTTGCCGTTGAAACGGTGTTAAAAAATACTTCACAATAGAGGCCGGGGATGGAATAAGGCAGGCATGATCCCACCGCGCCCGCAGGACGATAACAGGCATGGCTGACATTGTTTCCACGCGCCCGGACGGCAAGGCCGCGATTGCGGCGGCGCTGCCGCCTCTTGAGGCGGGCGCGTGCATCGCCATTCCCACCGAAACCGTCTACGGTCTGGCGGCGGATGCCACCAATCCCCGCGCCATCACCCGGATTTACGAGACCAAGGGAAGGCCAAGCTTCAACCCGCTGATCTGCCATATGGCCGATCTCGCCATGGCCGAACGCCATGCCCTGTTCGATCCGCTGTCGCGAAAGCTTGCCGAACGCTTCTGGCCCGGCCCGCTGACGCTGATTCTGCCGCTCAGAGCCGACAGCACGATCCACGCCTTGGCCACGGCGGGGCTGGAGACGGTGGGCATTCGCGTGCCGCTCGGCTTTCCCGGCGCGCTGATTGCCGCCTTCGGCAAGCCGCTTGCCGCCCCCAGCGCCAATACCTCCGGGCGGATCAGCCCGACCACTGCCGCGCATGTCTTTGAGGATCTGGGAGGGAAGATCCCGCTCATTCTCGATGGCGGTGCCGCGCCCGTCGGGGTGGAATCGACCATTCTCAAGGTGGAAAACGGCGTGATCCGCCTGTTGCGGCCCGGCGGACTTTCCGCCGAGGCCATCGAGGCAGCCACCGGGCTTACCGTGCAGCGGCCTGAAAAGGCGGGCGCCATCATCGAGGCGCCGGGCATGTTGGCCTCCCATTACGCGCCGGAGGCCGCCATGCGGCTGAACGCCACCCATGTGGAGCCGGGCGAAGCGCTGATCACCTTTGCGGGTGCAGCACCCCAAGGTCTTGAAACGGCGGCACTGGTGCTCGATTTGAGCCCTGCGGGCGATCTTGCCGAGGCGGCGGCCAATCTGTTTCACATGATGAAACTGGCCGATGCCAGTGGTGCGCGGCGCATTGCCGTCACCGCCATTCCCGAAAACGGGCTCGGCGAAGCAATCAATGACCGGCTGCAAAGGGCGGCGGCGCCGAAAAGCTGAGGGCGAACCATGAATGACCAGTCTTCTTTCCCGGCCGTGCTGGAGCGCTTCATCGCCATTGTCGGCGCAAGCAATGCGCTGACGGAACAGGCGGATATCGCCCCCTATCTCCATGAAAATCGCGGCCTCTATCACGGCGCCTCGCCGCTGGTGCTTCTGCCGGGCTCGACGCAGGAGGTTTCCGAGATCATGGCGCTTGCCACCGAAACCGCCACGCCCATCGTGCCCGTCGGCGGCCGCACCGGCCATGTCGGCGGGCAGGTGCCGCGCACGGGCGGGCGCGATGTGCTGCTGTCGCTTGCGCGGTTGAACCGCATTCGCGAGGTCGATCCGGTCGGCAATGTCATCGTCGCCGATGCGGGTTGCATTCTCGCCGATATCCAGAAGGCGGCGGAGGCGGTGGACCGGCTCTTTCCGCTCTCGCTCGGCTCCCAAGGCTCCTGCCGCATCGGCGGCAATCTCGCCACCAATGCCGGCGGCACCGCCGTTCTGGTCTATGGCAATATGCGGCAGCTCTGCCTGGGCCTGGAAGTGGTGCTGCCCACCGGCGAAATCTGGGATGGGCTTCGCCGGTTGAAGAAGGACAATAGCGGCTACGATCTGCGCGATCTCTTCATCGGCGCGGAAGGCACGCTGGGCGTGATCACCGGCGCGGTGCTGAAGCTTTATCCGCGTCCGCTCGGCCATGAAGTGGCTTTTGTCGGCCTGCAATCGCCGCAGATGGCGCTTTCGCTGTTCGAAAAGGCCAGTGCGCTGTGCGGCTCGGCGCTCACAGGCTTCGAGTTGATGCCGCGCATCGGCGTGGAGTTCACCACCCGCCATATTCCCGGCGTGCGCGATCCGCTGGCCAACCCGCATGCCTGGTACGCATTGATCGATATTTCCACCTCAGACAGCGCCGACAGCGCCCGCCATATGATGGAAGCCGTGCTGCATGCCGGTGCCGAGGCGGGATTTGTAGAAGATGCGGTGATCGCCGGTTCCGTGGCGCAGCAGCAGGCGCTCTGGCATATGCGCGAGAGCATGTCGGAGGCGCAGAAGCCGGAGGGCGGCTCCATCAAACATGATGTGTCGGTTCCGGTCGCCAGCATTCCCGCCTTCATGCGCGAGGCGGCGGATGCGGTGATGGAGGCCGTGCCTGGCGCGCGCATCTGCGCCTTCGGCCATCTGGGCGACGGCAATATTCATTACAATATCAGCCAGCCCGTGGGGGCCGACAAGGACGCCTTCATTGCCCGCTGGCGGGAGGTCAACGCCATCGTCCACGCCATCGTGCGCGCCCATGGCGGCTCGATTTCCGCCGAGCACGGCGTCGGCCAGTTGAAGCGCGACGAACTGGAGGCGACGCGTCCCGCCATCGAAACCGAGTTGATGCGCCGCATCAAGCATGCTTTCGATCCGGCGGGCATCATGAATCCCGGCAAGATGGTTTCCCCCTGATGAGCGAGCCGCCGAAGCTCACCTTCCGCATCGATTTTGCCAATGGCATGCGGCTTGGTCCCGGCAAGGTGGCGCTGCTGGGGTTGATCTCCGAAAAAGGCTCGATCCGTTCGGCCGGTGAAGCGCTCGGCATGTCCTATCGCCGCGCCTGGCTGCTGGCGGATGAAATCAATACCATGTTCGCGGAGGTCTCCATCATCACCCGCCATGGCGGCAAGCAGGGCGGTGGCGCGGAACTGACGGCGTTCGGACAGGCTCTTCTCGCCCGCTCACTTGCCATGGAAGTCCGCGCCCGCGCGGCGATGGCGGAGGATCTGGCCTGGCTTGCGGCGCAAACCTCAAGGCCTGGATGACCGGCGAAAAACGCCGCTGGTCTCGATGGAAACCGCCTTGAAGAACAGCGTGACGGAAACCCCTTCGGCAAGCTGGAGGGCCAGGAGCGAACGGTGGGTGATTTCAGCGCGGATGATCTCGCCGCCGCAATCGACATGCACCGTCACCGTTCCCTGATCCTCGCGGATGGCCCTGACGGTTCCGGGCAGGCGGTTGAGCGTGGAGAGCGCCCCTTCGACCTCACGACCCAGAATGACATCGCTGACGGGCAGGAACAGGCGGATTCTCATGCCTGTGGCAAGACTTGTCTGGCGCAGGAAGAGCGGCCCCGCCGGAGTTTGCGCCAGCGTCAGCCCTTCTGCGTCGTCATGGCCGGTGATGACCGCCTGAAGGAAACTGCCCGGGCGGCTTTCGGCAAGGGCCGGCAGGTCGTGGCGGCTGTCGATGAGGCGCGGCCTGCCCTCTTCGACCGCCACCACGCGGTCGGCCAGCCGCGTCACCTCCGCCAAGGCGTGGGTGACATAGAGAATGGGAATGCCTGCGTGATCCCTGATCCGCTCGATATCCGGCAGGATCTGCGCCTTCAGACCCTGATCGAGCGCGGAAAGCGGCTCATCCATCAGCAGCAATTGCGGTGCCGCCATCAGCGCCCGGCCCAGCGCCACCCTCTGCCGCTCGCCGCCGGACAATTGCCCCGGCATGCGCGACAGCAGATGATCGAGCCGCAACAGGGCGGCAATGCGCTCCAGGCTTTCCTTTTTTTCTGTGCGCGGCGCAAAGCGCTGGCCGTAGGTGAGATTGCCCGCCACGCTCATATGCGGAAAAAGCCGCGCCTCCTGAAAGACATAGCCGATGCGCCGCCGGTGCGGCGGCAGGAAATGCCCGCCGGCGGCATCGCTCCACAGCACGCCATTGAAACGGATCGTCCCCTCTTGCGGGCGGATCAGGCCCGCCACGGCGTTGATCAGCGAGGTCTTGCCGGACCCGGACGGACCGAAAATCACCGTCAGCCCCGCATCCAGCGCGAGCGTGGCCTCCAGCGTGAAGTTTCCCTGACGGTGGCGAATATCGATCGTCAGCGTCATTGCGCCACCCTGGCGGCCAGACGCTGCGACAGCGCCTCCGAGGCAATCAGCGCCAGAAGCGAGAGCGCCACCGAAACCAGTGTCAACCGCAATGCCCCCGCCTCGCCGCCCGGCACCTGGGTATAGCTGTAGATGGCGGAAGAAAGCGTCTGCGTCTCGCCCGGTATGTTGGAGACAAAGGTGATGGTGGCGCCGAATTCGCCCATGGCTTTGGCAAAAGCCAGCACGGCACCGGCGGCAATGCCCGGCAGGATCAACGGCAGGGTGATGGTCAGGAAGACCATGACGGGTGAAGCCCCGAGCGTCGAGGCCGCCGTTTCCAGCCGCCGGTCCACCGCCTCCAGCGACAGCCTTATGGCGCGCACCATCAGTGGAAAGCCCATGACGGCAGATGCCAGTGCCGCCCCGGTCCAGCGGAAGGAGAAGGTCAATCCCAGCCAGTGGTCGAGGACGGCCCCGACCGCGCCGCGCCGCCCAAAGGTGATGAGCAGCAGATAGCCGGTAACGACCGGCGGCAGGATCAGCGGCAGATGCACCAGCCCATCGACCAGAAAATGCCCTGGAAACCGCCGCCGCGCCAAAAGCCAGGCGGTGGCGATGCCGAAGGGCAGCGAGACGATGACGGCGACGCTTGCGACCTTCAACGTCAGCAGAAGCGCGGTGATCTCATCTGCTGAAAGGGCACCGAATGACATGTCCGCACCCGTCAATGCGCCTCGCCCAACATCGTAAACCCTGCCGCCTTGAACACCTCTGCGGCCTTGGCTCCTTGCAGGAAGGTGAGGAAGGCGCTCGCATCGGGATTTTTCGTCGCTTCGGTCAAGGCGGCGGGATAGATGATCGGCGGATGGCTGGTTTCCGGGAAGCGGTCGATAATCTTCACGCCGGGATCGACCCTGGCGTCGGTCTCGTAGACGATGCCGAGCGGCGCTTCCTGGCGGGAGACCAGAAGCAGCGCGGCACGCACATTGTCCGCCTGGGCGATCTTGTCCTTCACGCTCTCCCAAAGCCCGAGCTTTTCCAGCGCCGCCTTGCCATACATGCCGGCGGGCACCGATTGCACCGCGCCCATGGCAAGACGTCCATCCCCCAACGCCGCTTTGAGATCGGCATCGGAACCGATCTTGAGGGCCAGATTGGATTGGGCCGCAGTGATCAGCACGATGCGGTTGCCCAGCAGGTTCACCCGGCTTTGCGGATCGATCAGATCGGCCTTCGCCAGATAATCCATCCAGGTGAGGTCTGCCGAAATGAAGAGGTCTGCCGGGGCACCCTGCTCGATCTGCTTGGCAAGCGCGGAACTGGCGGCAAAGGATATCGTCACCTCCTTGCCGGTTTGCGTCTTCCAGTCGGCAGCCAGCCGGTCGAGCGTTTCTTTCAGGCTGGCAGCGGCAAAGACCGTGACCTTATCCGCCGCCCGTGCGGGCTGGAGGCCTGGGGCCAGCAGCAGGGCGAGAAAAAAAGACATAAAACGCCGCCGCTGACACCATCCGACCATGATCAACCCCATCGATATATCCGTTGGGATATATCGCTACCCAAAGCAAAGCCGCAGGGCAAGCCCTACAATGGGTCGAAAAGAGGATCAGAGGCTGTTGATCGCTTCCAGCGAGCTTGCCGAAATGCCGTCCGAGCTGGACCCGCCGCCGAGAATGGTCAGTGCGGCGCTGGCCGCCGAGGTATCGGTGCCGGTGCCATTGTTCAGATCATACATCGCCATGAAGCGTTGCAGGAACTTCTTCTGCTTGTCGGGATCGGTGAGATCCTTGAGGTCGAGGTTCTTCTCCACCAGCGCCTTCTGCTTTTCGATATCCATGCTGCTCATTTCCGTGGGCAGGCTGAAGGTGGTGCGGAAGACTTCGAGCAGCGCCTGATCGCCGAGAATGTCATAGGCCGAGGTGATGGTCGGCGCCTTGCGCTCCCAATAGAGCGCCAGGCGCACACCGGCATTGTCATCGCCCTGCTCGGTTTCCAGCGTCTGGTGCAGGTAGAGGTTCTGCGTCTGGACAACCTCGCCGCGGTTCTGGATGCCCTGTTCGGTGGTGTGGGTCAGTTTGCCGTCCGTGCCGAAATTGAAGGAGGCGACAAATTCGGCATAGCGCTCATCGCTCTGGGTATTGGCGAAGCTTTTCGGATCGTTGAGGTCGGACTTGAACAGTTTCTTCAGCATATCGTCGCTGACATCCTTCGGATCGAGCCCGTAGGAGGTCAGGACGAAATCGGTGAGCTTGCGATCCTTCAACAATTCGTCGACAGAGCGGATCTTGACGATATTTTCCTGATAATATTTCGCGTCAGCCTCGGCCTCGGTCTTGGCCTTGGTCTGGTCCTTGCCGTCCAGGAATTTGGTTTTCTGGACGATATAATCCTTCGCGACGGCGGTAATGGTGCTTTCCTGCTGCGCCAGCAGCGGCACGTCCGGCGTGCCGTCGGACTTGAAGTTGAAGGCCGAGGCCAGACTGATCAGGCGCTTGTCCTTGCTCTTGTTGGCATAGCTGGTGGGATCGGTCATGTCGCTGGTCAGGACCTTTTTCAGCGTCGCCTTGGAAAACTCGTCCTCGCCAATGCCATAAGCCTTCATCAGCATCGGATAGATGCGGACATTGTTCAGCAGGTCATCCACCGTCTTCAGTGATTTCATCTGGGTGGAATAATAGCTGGTCAGGCTGTCGATCGTTGCCTGATCCTTGTCGTCATAGTTTTCACTATAGCCGGAAGTGGTCTGGGCAAGTTGCGTCTCCGACTGGGCATTGCCCGCCGTCACCGTGCCATCGGTGGAGAAATTGAACATGGCGGCAATCTTCGGATAGCTGCCATCGCCCTGGGTATTGGCATAGCTGTTCGTGTCGCTGAGATCGCTGGTGACGATGTTTTCGAAGGTGGATTTCAGCATGTTCGTGTCGAGACCAAGCGCCTTCTTGACATAATCGAACATGCGGCTGTCGCCGGTGATGTCGGAGACGCTGGTGACGGTGGCGATCTTCTTCGTGTAATACTCCGTCTCGCGCGAGGCCATGAAGGAGCTTTCGACGGTGGATTTTTCCTCGAGATAGAGGTTTTCAAGCTCTTCCTTCTGGTCCGCCGTCTGGGCGGTGCTGTTGACCAGCGTGCCGTCGGAATTGAAGGAAAAAGCCTTGGCGATGCTGAGATAGGCGGATTTGTCGGTGGTCAGCGTGTTGACATAGGAGGAGGTGTCGTTGACATCGCTGGTCAGCACCTTCTTCAGATGGTCTGCCGAATAATAGGTCGGATCGATGCCGTAGGCCGACAGGATCATGCTGGAGAGGCGGCTGTTCTTGACGATGTCATCCACCGAGGTCACCTTGTCGATGGCGCTGTCGTAATATTCGACATCCTCCTTCAGCGTATCGCCTTCGGTGGTCAGCGACTGCTTGTAGAGGCCGATCACATCGTCTTCCTGCGCATCGGTCTGGGCATCGGTCGTGCCCTTGGAAAAATTGAAGGAGGCTGCGAACTTGCGGTAGCGATCATCCGTCAGCTTGTTGGCATAGCTGTTGGAATCGGTCAGATCGCTTTCCAGAACCTTCTTCATGAAGGCCTTGGCGTAGATCATGTCCTCCAGACCGTTGGCGGTCATGGCGTAATTGTAGAGGCGGTCGTCATCGAGAAAATCCTCGACGGTTTTCACCTTGCCGATGTTTTCCTTGTAATAGGTGGCTTCGCGGCTGACCTGGGGCTCCTGCGATACGCGCTTGAGACTGGCCTTCATGTCCCGCGTGATCATGTCGTAGGTGGCATAGGTGGAAACCATGGCGATGCTCCTGTCATCGGCAGGTGCGCACCCCACACGGGCCTCCTGCCGTTGCTGGCGGTGCTTTCACCCATCATCGGACGAAGCACCCAAATTTCGACAGGTCATCATGACCGACAAGCCTTGCCCCTGGCTTTTGGGCAGGTCATACTACCCCAGTATTTCCCCAAATTCTATTAGAGAATTGGCTAAAAACAGACAGAAAACGTTCACCGAAATGAAACCTTCCGCGCTTGGATTTCAATAACCATCCCACGCGACAAAGCTTTCTTAACCGCGATTTTTAAGCGCTCCGGAACAGGCCGGCGCTATCTTCTGCCCCAGAGGACAAGAAAAGTCCCGAAGAAAGAGCCCCTCGAGACGGCTCTCAGGTAAAACAAGGGTAGCATGATGACAAACACGGTTATGAAGCCCGTATGGGCCGGCGCGACGTTCCGGCTGGATCCCGCCCGGTTTCCGCAGCAGATGAGTTATGCGTTGCGCGATGCCTCCGGTGATGTCAGTATCACGGTCGACGAACGGGGTGCGGTGCTTCGCAAGATCCTGCCTTCAAGCGGCCTGCCATTGTCCTTCGCCCTGCCGGCTCGCGCCTTCAAGGGTGTGGCTGCCCGTGCCATTGACCACGGAAACGGGGAGGTTACAGTGACGCTTGAATTGCATCATGACGATCCTGAATTGAGCATTCCGCTGCTGGTGGCGCATGACCTGTGCGACATCGCCGCCGACTGGCGCGCCTGGGCGCAGGCTTTCCGCATTCCCATGCTGATGGTGGAAGCCGATGGCGTGGCCCGGCCGCTGGAGGATCATCTGGGGGAGATCCGCACGCAGCCGCCGCGCACCCGCCGCCGCCACTCCTATTTTGCCGAGCGCCGTCCGCGCTTCCTGGTGCGCCGCAGCACCGGTTCGCTCGGCGTTGCCATGAAGATTTCCGGGCGCGAGATCATCGCCCGGCGCTGATTTTCGCCAATCCATGTTAGCGTTTTCAGGCCCATGCACCCGCATGGGCCTGTTTCGTTTTGAGGCAAATATCGCCAGCTGACATTTACGCAAACGGAATGGCGACGAGGAGCCCGAGGAACAGAATAATCCCGACCGGCGTGTTCATCTTGAAGAGCGCCAGGCACTGGTCCGGATTGTCGATGTCGAGCACGATGATCTGGTAAGCGAGCAAGGCCGCCGCCGCCGCCAGCCCGATATAGGCCGGAAAGCCGGCACCGGCAAAGGCAAAGGCGGCAAGGAGCAACAGCAGCATCAGGCCATAGAAACCGATCAGCCAGATCCTGGTATCCTCGGCAAACAGCCGCGCCGTGGAGCGCACGCCGATCAGCGCATCGTCCTCCTTGTCCTGATGGGCATAGATCGTGTCATAGCCGATGGTCCACACCACGGCGGCGACATAGGTGAGCACGGCCGGCAGCGACAGCGTGCCGAACAGCCCGGCCCAGCCCATCAGCCCGCCCCAGGAAAAGGCAAGACCGAGAAAAAATTGCGGCCAATCCGTAAAACGCTTGGCAAAGGGATAGATCGCCACCACCAGCAGCGAGGCCAGGGCAAGCCCGATGGCAAAGCCGTTGAAGGAGAGCAGAACCGCAAGCCCCACCAGCATCTGCGCCAGGATGAAGAGCTTTGCCGCCCCGCGGCTGACCCGCCCCGAGGGGAGTGGGCGCGAGCGGGTGCGCGCCACTTCCATATCGATCTTGTGGTCCACCAGATCGTTATAGGTGCAGCCCGCCCCGCGCATGGCGACGGAACCAATAAAGAACAGCAGCAAATGGCCGAGGAACAGCCAGGCATTGAGCCGCCCCTCGCCCGCCAGCGCATTGGCCGCCAGCGCCGACGACCAGAAACAGGGCCACATCAGCAATTGCCAGCCGATGGGCCGGTCCCAGCGGGCCAGTTGCGCATAGGGCCAGACGGGCCGCGGCAAAAAACGGTAGACCCAGTTGTCGGAGGGTGCGTCAGAAACGCGGGCGGAGGAGAAGGCTTCGTGTGTCATGATGCATTGATAGACGAAAGGGCCCAAACCGGAAAGCGCCCCCGCACAGAAGCCGGAGACGCGATCGGCAAGACAGCCGGCAGCCTGTCCTATTCTGCCGCCTGTCGTCCGGGGCGCAGCACGGGCGGGTCGAGTTCCTCTTCCGGCAGCGAAGCGGGCGGCTCCTCCTGGCCGTCGCGGAAAATCACCTTTTCCAGCGGTGGGCGCATTGCTTCCTTGGCTTTCAGCTCCGCCTCGCGCTCCAGGATGTAGTCGCGATTGCCCGGCACGGCCATGCGCTTCTTGGTGATCTGAAGCTGGAAGATGAAGAAATCCTCGTGGCTGAAGGCCATTTCCGAACCTGCCAGATAGAATTCCCACATGCGCACGAAGGCCTCGTCGTAAAGCCTTGCCGCCTCTTGCCTGCGCGCCATGAAGCGCTGACGCCAATGGCGCAGCGTATGGGCGTAGTGCATGGGCAGGATTTCGCAATCGGCCACCAGCAATCCGCTTTTTTCGATGGCCGGCAGCACTTCCGCCAGCGACGGTATATAGCCGCCGGGAAAGATATATTTCTCGAAGAAGGGGTTGTTATAAAGCGCCGGATAGGGCTGACCGATGGAGTGCAGCACCATCACCCCGTCATCCGCCAGCAACTCCTTCACCTTGCCGAAAAAATTGCGGTAATTGGCGCGCCCCACATGTTCGAACATGCCGACCGAGACGATCCGGTCGAAGGGCTTCGCCGTCATGGTGCGATAGTCCTGCAGGTTGAAACGGACGAAATCCTCCATGCCCCGGCGGGCTGCACGGTCACGCGAGACCTTCAACTGCTCTTCACTGAGCGTGATGCCGGTCACATCCACGCCGCAAAGTTCGGACAGATAAAGCCCCATACCGCCCCAGCCGGAGCCGATTTCCAGCACGCGCTGCCCTTCTTCCAGGCAAAGCTTGGCGGCGATATGGCGTTTCTTCGCAAGCTGCGCCTCGTCCAGCGAAATGCCGGGCGGATTGAAATAGGCGCAAGAATATTGCCAGTCCTCGTCGAGGAACAGATCGAAGAGCTTGGCGCTCAGATCATAGTGGTGGGCGACATTGCGCCGGTTGTGATTGACGGGAAAAAGCCCTCTCAGCCTCGCCTCGGCAATCCGCACCAGACCGCGCCACAGCATGGAAAAATTCAGATCCGTGACGAGGGTATTGTCCTTGATCAGCGTCAGCAGGTCGTAGATGTCGCCCTTTTCGACAAGCATGCGGCCCTGCATGTAGACTTCGCCCAGTTTGAGCTGGGCATCCCGGGCAACCTCTTCTTCGGCCTGATCGTCCAGGAAGCGGAGGGCGACAGTCGGGTCCGACCCGTCCCCCATGCGTTCGGTCTGACCATCGGCGCCGGTGACCTCAAGCGTTCCCCGGCGAATGATCCTCTGCAATATGCGACGTAGCGATAATGCCATTGACACCTCCAGAAGTGAAGGATTTCCGTCCCGACAGACGGATACCCTATGCTCTTTGGAGGCTGTGACAAGATGCTTTTGTCACATATTTTTAACCAAAATCATGGAACAAAACCCATAGGTTGCGCATAAAATGCGCTCGCTACTTCCGGCGCATGGCCTCTGCCAGCGCCGCGCCAAGACCGCCCATGGAGGACTGCTCGCTCTTGCGGGGCTCTCCCTTGCCGGCATGGCGCATATTGGCATTGCCGCGATTGTCACGCATCGAAGGCGGCGGGGCCTCGCCGCCATCCTTGCGCATGGAAAGGGCGATGCGCTTGCGCTTCACATCCACCTCCACCACGCGCACCTTCACCACGTCGCCAGCCTTCACCACATCATGCGGGTCCTTGATGAAGCGATCCGCCAGCTGCGATACGTGCACCAGCCCGTCCTGATGGACGCCGATATCCACGAAAGCGCCGAAGGCCGCGACATTGGTGACCGTGCCTTCCAGCAGCATGCCGGGCTTCAGGTCATCGATCTCGTTCACGCCTTCTGCAAAGGTGGCCGTCTTGAAGCTCGGACGCGGATCGCGGCCCGGCTTTTCAAGCTCGGAGAGAATGTCCTTCACGGTCGGCAGGCCGAATTTTTCATCGACGAACTGGCGGGGGTCGAGGCTTTTCAGCGCCGCACTATCCCCCATCAGCGTGCGCAGATCGCGCCCGCAGGCCGCGACGATCTTCTTCGCCACGCCATAGGCTTCCGGGTGAACGGCGGAGGCATCGAGCGGCTCCTTGCCATTGGGAATGCGCAGAAAGCCCGCGCATTGTTCGAAGGTGCGCGCCCCGAGCCGCGCCACCTTCAGCAAATCCTTGCGGGTGGCGAAGGGGCCGTTCTGGTCGCGATGGGAAACGATGGCCTCGGCAATCGAGCCGCCAAGGCCGGACACCCGCGCCAGAAGCGGCGCGGACGCCGTGTTGAGATCGACGCCGACCGCATTTACCGCATCTTCCACCACGGCATCCAGCGACCGGCCAAGCTTGCCCTGATCGACATCATGCTGGTACTGGCCGACGCCGATGGATTTCGGTTCGATCTTGACGAGTTCGGCCAGCGGGTCCTGCAAACGCCGCGCAATCGATACGGCACCGCGCAGCGAAACATCGAGGCCCGGAAACTCCTTGGCCGCCGTTTCCGACGCCGAATAGACGGACGCGCCCGCCTCCGAGACGATGACCTTGGTGGGCTTCGGCGCATCGGCCGCTGCCGGAAGTGCGGCCAAGAGATCGGCCACCAGCTTTTCCGTCTCGCGGCTGGCTGTGCCATTGCCGATGGCGATCAGTTCCACCTTGTGCTTGCGGATGAGGCTTGCAAGTTCGGCCTGCGCGCCGCGCAGGTCGTTCTTCGGCTGGAAGGGATAGACGGTCGAGGTTTCGAGCAATTTGCCGGTGCCATCCACCACCGCCACCTTGACGCCGGTGCGGATGCCCGGATCAAGCCCCATGGTGGGCCGCGATCCGGCGGGGGCGGCCAGCAGCAGATCCTTGAGATTGCGGGCAAAGACATGGATCGCCTCTTCCTCGGCGCGCTCGCGCAGTTCGCGCATCAAATCGAGTGACAGCGAGGTGGAAAGCTTGACCCGCCAGGTCCAGCCCGCGACATCCAGCAGCCATTGATCGGCGGGGCCCTTCGCCTTCACCTCATAGGCATTGGCAACCATCCGCTGGGCGGGCTTGATGGCGGCGGTCTCGTCCTTGTCGGCCTCGATGGCGAGGGTAAGCACCTCCTCGTTCCAGCCGCGCAGCATGGCCAGCGCCCGGTGGCCGGGTACGGTTGCCCAGCGCTCGGAATGGTCGAAATAATCGGCGAACTTCTCGCCCACAGCCTGCTTGCCGTCCACCACCTTGGCGTAAAGCCAGGCCTTGTCCTTGAGGTATGTGCGCAGCGTCTTCAACAGTTCCGCATTTTCCGACATGGCCTCCGCCACGATGTCGCGCGCCCCTTCCAGCGCCGTCTTCACATCCGGCACATCCTCTTTCAGATAGGCCTCCGCAAGCTTTGCCGGATCGCTGGCGCGGTCGGCCAGAATGGCGTCCGCCAGCAGTCCCAGCCCCTTTTCGCGGGCAATTTCCGCCCGGGTGCGGCGCTTCGGCTTGTAGGGCAGATAGAGGTCTTCCAGTTCCGCCTTGGTGGTGGCGGCGAAGATCTTGTCCATCAGCTCGCCGGTCATCTTGCCCTGGCCGGTAATGCTTTCGACGATGGAGCCGCGGCGCGCGCCAAGCTCGCGCAGATAGGTCAGCCGTTCGGCCAGCGTGCGCAGCTGGGTATCGTCCAGGCCGCCCGTCACTTCCTTGCGGTAGCGGGCAATGAAGGGCACGGTCGCGCCCTCGTCCAGCAACTCCACGGCAGAGGCCACCTGCTCGGGGCGTGCCTTGATCTCACCGGCAATAAGGGCGGCAATGGATTTGATGTCGTCGGCCATGGCGATGCTACTTCTCCGAAATTGGTGCAGGGACCATAACGAGAGATCGTGGCGAGGCAACGGATGTGCAAGCCCCTCCACAGGAAAGCCGCCCTTCCGGCTTTTTCCTTGATTTTTGCGCGCCCGCGCCGTAACCGCCCATCAAAGACATTGGAGGCAGGCCATGAAAGTGCTGTTGATCGGTTCCGGCGGACGCGAACATGCTTTGGCATGGAAGATTGCGCAATCTCCCCTTCTGGAAGAGCTTTACGCCGCCCCCGGCAATCCCGGTATTGCCGAGCATGCGGTACTGGCCGATCTCAATGTCGATGACCATGATGCCGTGCTGGCCTTCTGCCACGAAAAAGGCATTACCTTCGTCGTCGTCGGGCCGGAAGCACCGCTGGTGGCGGGGATTGCCGACAGGCTGCGCGCGGGCGGCCTTGCCGTCTTTGGCCCTTCGGCGGCGGCTGCGCAACTGGAAGGCTCCAAGGGCTTTACCAAGGATATCTGCGCCCGCTTCAACATTCCGACCGGCGCCTATCAGCGCTTCAACAACGCCCCGAAAGCAAAAGCCTATGTGCGTGCACAGGGCGCACCGATCGTCATCAAGGCCGATGGCCTGGCCGCAGGCAAGGGCGTGACGGTGGCGATGACGCTGGAGGAGGCGCTGTCCGCCATCGACGATTGTTTCGAAGGCGCCTTTGGCGCAGCGGGCGCGGAAGTGGTGGTGGAGGCCTTTCTCGATGGCGAAGAGGCAAGCTTCTTCTGCCTCTGCGACGGAAAAACCCTGCTGCCGCTGGCAACCGCCCAGGATCACAAGCGCGTCGGCGATGGCGATACCGGCCCGAACACCGGCGGCATGGGGGCCTATTCGCCTGCTCCGGTGATGACACCGGATCTGGTGGAGCGGACGCTGAAGGAGATTATCGAGCCGACCATGCGCGGCATGGCGGAACTGGGCATGCCGTTCAGCGGCGTGTTCTTCGCCGGGCTGATGATCACCGCCAAGGGGCCGGAACTGATCGAATATAATGTGCGCTTCGGCGACCCGGAATGCCAGGTGCTGCTGACCCGCCTGAAAAGCGATCTTCTGCCGCTGCTCTACGCCACCGCCACCGGAACGCTGGATCAGGTGACGGCGGAATGGCATGACGACCCGGCGCTGACCGTGGTTCTGGCCTCCAAGGGCTATCCCGGTTCCTACGCAAAGAACACGGCGATTGCCCATCTTCCCGCCGAAAGCAGCGACGCCAAGGTTTTCCACGCCGGAACAGCGCTGAAGGACGGACAACTGGTGGCCACCGGCGGGCGGGTGCTGAACGTGACGGCACGGGGAAAAAGCGTGCGCGAGGCGCAGGCCAAGGCCTATCGCCTGCTGGATGAGGTGACATGGGAAAACGGCTTCTGCCGCCGCGATATCGGCTGGCGCGCCATTGCCCGTGAAGAGGAAGGCTGAAGGCCTCCCGGTAATTCAAATTTTACCGTCTTTGCTGACCGGAATGAAAGATGCACGGACTAGGATCGGCTTCTGATAGGACATCCGCCGATGCGGCTGTCCTCTGCTGATCTGAAGAGGCTCAAACCGATGCGTTCTGTCATTCTTGCGGTTGCTATGGTGAGCGCCCTGCCCCTTGCGGCGGCGGCTGGCTCCATCGACGTGATTTCCGCGCCGCGTGTGACGGCAAACAGCATTCTCTCCGTCACCTGCGCTCAATGCCCGGCGCCCCAGCAGAAGCCGAAGCGGGAAGAGGCCGCCGCGCCGCAGCTTGCTCCCGGCACGCAGACCCTGGAATTTCGCGAGATTCACGGTGAAAAGAAGCTTGTGCGCACAGAAGCCTGGCTGGGTGGCTCGCCTGTGATGTTCGTCAGCAAGGCCGATCAGTGGATGGCAACCCCCAGCATGCTGGCCAGCACACCGCCCGTGGCCGCGATTGACGGCGCCACCACCACCGCCGCGCTCTCGCCCGCCTTTTCGCCTGAAAGCCTTGCCCTGAGACTGAACTGATTGCCGTTGATCCTGTGCTTGCCGGGCGAGCGATCCCGGTAGAGGTGCGAGGATTTTTACCCCCGAATATTATGGGGTAAAACTATTGTTTTAGGACATAGTTCATCTTTTATTTAGTGATGCCTTCTAAAATCCCGACCCTATCCATTGGGCTTTTCGGGGCAGATATGAAAAATCTCAGGATTTCGCTGCAACTTTTCCTGCTGGTCGGTGGCTTGATGGCGGCCTTTGCCATTGCCACCTTCTTCCAGATCCGTTCGGCATCGGAAACCATCTATCAGCAACGCTATGAAATGCTGCGCACCGAGGTGGAAACCGCCATTTCCGTCCTCAAGCGCTATCAGGCCAAGGAAGCGGCAGGCGAACTGAGCCGCCAGGACGCACAGAAGCAGGCTTACGACATCGTCAACGCCATGAAATTCGAGCCGGACGGTTATTTCTTCGGCTATGACTATGATGTCACCATGCTTTTCCATCCCGATCCGAAGCGCGTGGGCCAGAACTTCAAGGGCAAGGCCGACAGCAAGGGCTATGCCTATCGCGACGAACTGGTAAAGCTTGGCCGCGCCGGTGGCGGGCAGACCGACTTTTATGGCCCGAAACCGGGCCAGGAAGGGGATAACTTCCGCAAGACCTCTTATGCCAAAGCTTTCGAGCCCTGGGGCGTGGTGGTGGTGACCGGGCTTTACATGGACGATCTCGATGCGGAAGTGAATGCCGCCATCTTCAAGGCGATCTCCGTCAACCTGATCGTCGGCGTTCTCGGCCTTGCTGCCGCCTATATGGTCATTCGCGGCATTTCCCGTCCGCTGAAGGCGATTCACGACAGTCTGCGCGCCGTGGCCGATGAAAATGTCTCCATCGCCATTCCGCATGCCGAGATGCCGAACGAAGTGGGCATGATGGCCAAGGCCACGAAATCCTTGCAGGAAAAGGTGCGCGAGCGTCACGCCATGGTGGCGCGCGAGGAAGAACAGCAGCGCGCCCTGGAGGCCGAGCGTGAGCGCAGCGCCGCCATGCAGGCAGAGGAAGCCCGCCAGCAGGCACATGTGGTGGCCACCATCGGCACCTCGCTGGAAAAGCTGGCGGTGGGCGACCTGACGGTGCGCTGCGACGATCTTGGCCCGAAATATGAAGGGCTGCGGCATAATTTCAACGATGCGCTGGCACGGCTGGAGCAGGCCATGGCCCGCGTCAACCTCAAGGGCACGGATATCGGCGTCAGCAAGGAAGAAATCCGCCGGGCTTCCGGCGAACTGGCGCAACGCACCGAACGTCAGGCCGCCAATCTGGAAGAAACCTCCGCCGCGCTGGATGAGCTGAGCGTCGCCATCCGCCAAACGGCGGACGGCGCCCGCGAGGCGGCCAACCGCGTACAGACGGTCAGCCAGGAGGCACAGCAGAGCGACACCGTGGTCAACCGCGCCATCGAAGCGATGAGCGGCATCGAAAAATCCTCCGAAGAAATTGCCAAGATCATCGGTGTGATCGACGAAATCGCCTTCCAGACCAACCTTCTGGCGCTGAATGCCGGTGTCGAGGCCGCCCGCGCCGGCGAAAGCGGCAAGGGGTTTGCGGTGGTCGCACAGGAAGTGCGCGAGCTTGCCCAACGCTCCGCCGCCGCCGCCAAGGAAATCCGCGAGCAGATCGCCCGCTCCTCAGGCCAGGTGAATGAGGGCGTCCAGCTTGTGGGCCGCACGGGTGACGCGCTGCGCCGCATTGCCCAGCAGATCACTGAGGCCAATGAGGTGGTCTCCCGCATTGCCGCCAGCGCCCAGGAGCAGGATACGACGCTGCGCTCCATCTCCTCGGCTCTGAACCAGCTCGATACCGCCACCCAGCAGAATGCCGCCATGGCAGAGGAAACCACGGCATCGGCGGAAGTGCTGGCCAATGATACCGGCGAATTGCTGACCCTGATCCAGGGCTTCCGTGTGTCCCGCCAGAACGGTGGGGATCTTTCCACCATGGCCGAGCGCATGCGGCAGGCCGGCTGATCGTCCATCCTACTCTGTTCACAAATGAAAGGGCGGCGGGAACCAATCCCGCCGCCCTTTCATTTGCATGAGGTGATTGTGTTATAAGCTGACAAAAGGGAGGATGAGCCATGTCACTACATGTTTCCGATCTTCGCGGCAGTCTGGTGAGCCTGCTGACGGAAATGGGTCTGATGGAGCCCGAAACGGCCCGCACCGAGGCCCATGAACTGCCGCCCCTCAGCAGCGAACAGGAATTGCTGCTGGCCTGCTATCGCTCCGGGCAGATGGAGGAATGGGCGTGGCAGGCGCATCTGGATCATGATGCGGTGCTGGCGGACTATTGGCGCGGGATTGATACCAAGCGTCACTGATCGAGCACGAGGCTTACTGCATAATTCCTTAAATCGGAATCGATTTAAGGTGAAAATTATGCAGCAGGTTTAAAGTGTTACAGCGTCCTTTGTGCGTTTGATAAAACGCACGGCGCTGTAAGGCTTCGATCTCTGTCTGGGTAAAAACATGGATTCCGGCACGGCTGAGGCGCGCCGCCGTCACCCCGAAGCCGGGATGGCGCGTGCCGGAAAAGAAACCGTCATAGAGAAAGCCCGCCCCACAGGAGGGGCTGCCATCGATCAAGAGTGCAAACCGGCAGCTTTGTAACCGGGCTTCCCGGAAGGCGAGGTCTGCTCCGGCTATAAATTCTGCCGTGACATCCCGTCCCGTCTTTTCCAGCACCCGGGCGCGACCGTCCAGAACATCATCTCCGGTTTTTCCGCCCTCGATCTCCGCAGGCGGACGCGGGGTCGGCAAACCGCCCGCTTCCTCGGGGCAGAAGGCAACAAGCCTGCCCTCTTCCCGCCAGCGATCCATCAGCGCATGGTCCAGGGCTTTGCCCTTCCCGTCATAGCGAACCGGCAAGCCGAGAAGACAGGCGCTGACGAGGATCTTGTCCCTTCGCCGCGCCCGCCTTTGTTCAACCACTGATCTTGGAGAAATCCGCGACCGTGCCGGTGGCTTCGCGGATGGCCTTCAACAGGGCCAGACGATTGGCGCGGATGGCCGCATCCTCGTCATTGACCAGCACATCCTCAAAGAACCTGTCGACCGGCGCCCGCAGGGTGGAAAGGGCCTGCATGGCGGAGCGGAAATCCTCCCGTGCCACGGCCTCGGCTGCCGCCTTGGTGGCTTCGGTGATCGCCGCATAAAGCGCCTTTTCCGCATCGAGCTTCAACAGCGCATCAGACACACCATCGGCCACCACCGTGCCCTTCTTTTCCTCCGCCGCCAGAAGCTGCGTGGCGCGCTTGGTGCCAGCCAGCAGGTTCTTGCCATCCTCGGAGGTGATGAAGGCGGTGAGCGCTTCAGCGCGGCGGGCCACCATCAGCAGATCGTCGGCCTCCGGTGTCAGGACCGAGTCTATAATGTCGTGGC
This sequence comes from Allorhizobium paknamense, assembly GCF_030815125.1. Lineage (GTDB taxonomy): Bacteria > Pseudomonadota > Alphaproteobacteria > Rhizobiales > Rhizobiaceae > Allorhizobium > Allorhizobium paknamense. The sequence goes on along the minus strand of NZ_JAUSWH010000003.1, from coordinate 183,517 downwards.
GGGCACCCTGATCGCGGAGATAGACCTTGAGGCGGTCGTGGAAGAAGGAGAGCAGATCAGCATCCTTTGCCACGGTGGACAGAGGCAAGCGAATGCCCTTCTCCAGCAAAATCCGCACCACGCCCAGCGCCGCGCGGCGCAGCGCAAACGGGTCCTTCGACCCCGTCGGCTTTTCGTCAATCGCCCAGAAGCCGATGAGCGTATCGAGCTTGTCGGCCAGCGCCACGGTGATGGCCACCTTGTCTTTCGGCAGGCGGTCGGAGGGGCCTTGCGGCCTGTAATGGTCCTCTAATGCAGCGGCGACGCTTTCCGGTTCACCTTGCAGCAGGGCGTATTTGCGGCCCATCACGCCTTGCAGTTCCGGGAATTCGCCCACGGCTTCGGTGCGCAAATCGGCCTTGGCGAGAACCACGGCACGGTCCACCAGTTTTTCATCTGCGCCGACGATGGGGGCCAGCGCCTTGGCCAGAGCCCGGATGCGCAAGACGCGCTCGCCCTGGGTGCCGAGCTTGGCGTGGAAGGTCACGTTCAGCGCGTCGAGCTTGGCCATGCGCTGGTCGAGCGGCTTTTTCAGGTCGAGGCCGAATTTGTCGGCAGAGGCTTGCAGCGTTTCGAGGTCCGGCAGGTTGCCCTGGTCGCGCTTCCAGAAATGCAGCGCATCCGAAAGCCGCGCCCGCACCACCTTGCCATTGCCGTGGATGATTTCCCTGCCGCCATCATGGGCGGCGATGTTGGAAATCAGAATGAAATGATTGGAGAGCTTGTCCGTTTCGCCGACCGGACGGGTGACGAAGCATTTCTGGTTGGTCTTGATGGTGAGGCGAATGATTTCCGCCGGAATGGAGAGGTAATCCGCCTCGAACGTGCCAAGCAGCACTTGCGGATATTCCACCAGGCCGGAGACCTCTTCCAGCAGGCCCTCGTCTTCCACCAGTTCCAGCCCGCTGGCAAAGGCCACATCGCGGGCGTCGTGCAGGATGATGTCCTTGCGGCGCTCGGCGTCGAGAACCACCTTGGCCTTTTCGAGGCTCGCGGCATAATCGTCGAAACGCTTGACGGTGATGGCCTCAGGCGCATGGAAGCGGTGGCCATAGGTAACGTTGCCCGCCACGATGCCATCCACCTTGAAGGGGATGACCGCCACTTCATCATGCTCGGATCCGAAGGTGCAGACGATGGATTGCAGCGGGCGCACCCAGCGCAGGCTTTCCGAACCACGGCCTTCAATGCCGCCATAGACGGCGCCCTTCGGGCTTGAAGCAGCCCCCGAGCGCATGGATTTAGGCCAAGGGAAGCTTCGAATGATGCCGGGCATGACATCGGTGATGATCTCTTCCGCCGAACGGCCCGGCTTTTCGACCAAGGCCACGTAGAAATCGCCCTTTTTCGGATCGGTCTTCACCACGGCCTGATCGATAGAGGCAAGCCCCGCGCCGCGCAAAAAGCCGTCAATGGCCGCCTGCGGCGCGCTCACGCTGGGTCCCTTCTTCTCTTCCTTCACATCGGCCGAACGGGCGGTCAGGCCACGAATGTCCAGCGTCAGACGGCGCGGCGTCCAGTATTCCTTCGCGCCCTCATAGGTCAGGCCAGCCTCGACCAGCGCATCGGTCACGAGCTTTTTCAGATCACCCGCCGCCTTGCGCTGCATGCGGGCGGGGATTTCCTCGGAGCGGAGTTCGAGCAGAAGATCAGGCATATCAGGCTTCCTTGCCTCATCAGAGGCCAGAGTTTTACGGCTGGCCCCTGCTAGCAAAAAGAAGGGCCGTCTTACAATGGTTAACTTGCCGGGAAAGCCCGATCAGGGTTTTTCGAAGGTCACGCCCAAGCTTGCCAGCGCATCCCAATAATCCGGATAGGTCTTGGCGACGCAGCCGGGGTCGAGAATGGTAATGCCGGAGATTTTCAGGCCTGCCAGGGCAAAGCTCATGGCGATGCGGTGATCGGCGAAGGTGTCGATCCTGGCTGGCAGAACCTGTCCGGCAAGCGCCGGATCGGCGGCGACGATCAGGTCATCGCCCTCTTCCGTGGCAAGACCGGGACGAATGGCGTTGAGCCCGGTGGAGAGCGCGCGGATACGGTCGCATTCCTTCACCCGCAGATTGGCGATGCCGACGAAGCGCACCGGCGTTTCATTGAAGGCGGCAAGGACCGCGATGGTGGGAATGGCATCCTGCATCTGCGACCCGTCGATGACGGCGGGCATATGGGGAAAGGCCGAGATGACAGCATGGGCCTTGGCATCCGGCTGGGTGAAGGCCTCGGCGGGGGTGCCGATATCGATCTTGCCACCGGTCAGGACTTCCGCGCCCCAGAGATAGGTGGCAGCCGACGCATCGGGCTCGACATGGAAATCGGCGGCCCGGTAGCCCGTGGGCTGCACGCGCCAGATCGAGGCGCTTACCTCCTCGACGCTTGCGCCGAAGGCGCGCATCGCAGCCAGCGTCAGATCGATATAGCCGCGCGCACCGATCTCCGCACCCTTGAGTTCGATTTCAAAAGGCTGGCGGGTGAGCGGAGCCGCCATCAGCAGCGCCGAGACATATTGGCTGGAAAGCCCGGCATCGATCACCACCCGGTCTTTTGAAAACCCGCCCTTGGCATCGATGGCAACGGGCGGGCAGCCGCTGGGGGCGGCAATGGCGACACCCAGCGATTGCAGCGCTTCCACCAGCGGCAGGATGGGGCGCTTGCGCATATGCTGGTCGCCATCCACTGTGAAGCGGCCCTTCTGCAGTGCCACGGCTGCCGTCAGGAACCGTGTCGCGGTGCCTGCATTGCCGAGGAAAAGCGGCTCCGCCGGCTCCTGCCAGGCGCCGGAACTGGTGACGACGAAGGTGGTGGCGTCCGGCTCGTCCACCGTCACGCCCATGGCGCGCAGCGCCTCCGCCATATAGCGCGTGTCATCGCTTTTCAGCGCGCCGGTCAGGCGGCTGGTGCCCCGGGCAAGGCCCGCCAGCAACAGCGCCCGGTTGGTAATGGATTTCGAGCCGGGCGGGCTGACATGGCCGGTCAGCGGCTGGGTGACGGGAAGAAGGGTCAGCGTGTCGAGGCTCATGCGGCAATCCGGCGGTTCGGCGGTGAATACTGGGAATTTGGGTAGCGTGGACCGCCCGCCGTTGCAATCTTGAAAACAGGGATCGTGCAAATATGCCGTCAGATCGTCGGCGGCTCAAATCGCGGCGGCAGTTCCTGCCGGTCCGGCAGCCGTCCCCGCGCCAGCCGGGTTTCCTGCGCCTCGCTCATCCGGTGCAAAAGGGCATCGAGCGCCACCAGCCAGAGCAGCACCACCACGCTGTTGCCTGCTGCCAGATGCAGCACATGCAGCATGATCTCCGGCAGGCCCTGCGCCACGCCCGCCAGCGCCGACATATAGCGGCCACTGAGGATGGCGGCGATGTAAAGTCCGTGGGCAACGAGGATCAGCAGCACCATATCGCGGCTTTGGTTCTGTGGCTCCGCCTCTCCCAGCAGCAAGGGGTCTACCCGCGTGGCGCGGACGATGTCCATCAGCGCCACCGGCGGCACGAAGAAATGCACGATGGGCACGAACCAGCTGGCCGCTGTCACCCAGGGGCCGAAGCGCGGCTTGCGCTCGGGATTGGCCGCCAGGGCAAAACGGCCTGCAAACCAGACCCAGACGACGGTAATGACGAAACATAGGAAGCGGGCCACCTGCAACACACCGTCGAGCTGGCTGCCCCAGAACTGCACCAGCCGCACCATCTGCATATTGACCTGGGCAAAACCCGGCAGGCCATTGCGCATCAGCACATATTGCGCCCAGGCGCCGTAGAGATAGATCAGCACCGCGATGACATGCAGAATGCCGCAGAGGAGTGCTGCCGCCAGCCAGACGCGGCGCGTCCAGATGAGCCGCGTCAGGAGGGTTTCCAGCGTCATGGGCGACCCTCCGCGCGGTGATCAGGCAGCCTTGCCGAAATTGACACCACCGGCATCGGTGAGCAGGAAGGCCTCGCCGCAGGCCTTGGCGAGCGTGCGCACCCTCAGGATATAGCTCTGCCGTTCGGTGACGGAAATCACGCCGCGTGCATCGAGAAGATTGAAGACGTGGGACGCCTTGATGCACTGGTCATAAGCCGGAAACACGCATTTATGCAGACGTTGATTGTCGCTATCACCCGGCGCACCGGCAGCAAGCAGCGCCTGGCATTCCTTCTCGGCATCGATGAAATGCCGGTGCAGCATTTCGGTATTGGCGAATTCGAAATTGTGCCGGGAATATTCCTGCTCGGCCTGAAGGAAAACATCGCCGTAGGAGATCTTTTCCTCGCCTTCCCGGCCATTGAAGTTCAGGTCATAGACATTGTCCACGCCCTGCACATACATGGCCAGCCGCTCCAGACCATAGGTCAGTTCGCCCGCCACCGGCGAGCATTCGATGCCGCAGACCTGCTGGAAATAGGTGAACTGGCTGACTTCCATGCCATCGCACCAGCATTCCCAGCCCAGGCCCCAGGCGCCCAGCGTCGGGCTTTCCCAATCGTCTTCCACGAAGCGGATGTCATGCAACAGCGGATCGAGGCCGATGGCCTTCAGCGAGCCCAGGTAAAGCTCCTGCAAGTTGGAAGGATTCGGCTTCAGAATCACCTGATACTGGTAATAATGCTGGAGACGGTTGGGGTTTTCGCCATAGCGGCCATCCGAGGGGCGGCGCGACGGCTGGACATAGGCGGCCCGCCACGGCTTCGGCCCTAGCGCGCGCAGCGTCGTTGCCGGGTGGAAGGTGCCCGCGCCCACTTCCATGTCATAGGGCTGGAGCACCGCGCAGCCCTTGTCGGCCCAGTAGTTATGGAGCGTCAGGATCAGGGCCTGGAAGGAGCGCTTGGGGTCCATATGCGGGGCGAGAGAAGAAGTCATGGTCAATACCGCCTGTCAAATCTGGGCCTGACCTGCCACGACAGCGCGGGCGGGTCAAGACGGACCCCTACTCATCCTCACGGGGAACGCGATATTCGCCGGTCCGGGGGTCCTTGATCAGCGTGGTGATGGCCCCGGTCTGGCGTTCCTTTTCCTGGCGCTTGCTGCGGCGCACGACCTTCTCGGCATCCGCCGTGAAGCGGCGGACATACCAATAGATCAGCAGGATGACAAAGGCGAAGAAGAGAATGCGAAACATGGGATCGGGGCCGTCATAAACCGTAACGCGCCCACAATGCCCTTTCTTCGAGGGTTTCCGCAAGGCTGGAAGCGGCAGCCGTGCCGATTGCCTGCGATGCGCCGAGTGCTGCATCCACACCGTGCGCCTTTCTGCCGAACAGGCCACGGCTGCCCGAGACCAGTTGCAGCCTGGCCTCCTTGCCGTAGCGGGCCTTGATCTCCTCGCGCAGACTGCCGAGCTTGTCGACGAGCCCAAGCTCGAAACCCTTGCGGCCCGTCCAGAACAGGCCGGAGAAAAGATCAGGGTGATCGGCCAGCCGAATGCCGCGCCGCGCCTTGACCATGTCGATGAAGACCTCGTGAATATCGGCCTGCAAGGTCTTCAGATAGGCGATATCGCTTTCCTTTTCCGGCTGGAAGGGATCGAGAATCACCTTGTTCTCGCCGGAGGTGTAGACGCGCCGCTCGACGCCGACTTTCTTCAGCAGTTCCGGAAAGCCGAAGCCGCCGGAAACGACACCGATGGAGCCGACGATGGAGGTGGGATCGGCAATGATCTCATCCCCGGCAATGGCGATCATATAGCCGCCGGAGGCCGCCACATCCTCCACGAAGACCAAAACCGTCTTGTTCTTTTCCTCCGCCAGACTGCGGATGCGCTGGTAGATCATCCGCGATTGCACCGGCGAGCCGCCCGGAGAATTGATCGACAGCGCCACGGCGGGGCTGTTTTTCAGCGAAAACGCCTTTTCCAGCTGGCCGGCAATACTGGCAAGGTTGAGCGCCGGGCGAAAGCGGCTGCCGCCGCTCATGATCGGCCCATGCAGGCGCACCACGGGAATGACCAGTTCCTGCTTGCGAAACCGTTTCGGCAAAAACCGCTTCCAACCGCCTGCCATGATCCCTGAAGCCTCCAGAGCCCGTTCCTGTTGATCCTCCGTGATGTAAGAGAGGACGCGGGAAACGCAATGGGCGCGCCCTGAAAATCAGCGGGACCTGCGTGAGGCGAGGCGGTAATAAGCCTGCCTGCCATTGTTCAAATCATCCACGAGGGGCAGGAAGGCATGGCCTTCCGCGCCATGCATGAAAAGCGGGCTGCGAAACTGTGGCCGGGCGCGAGAGCCCTTGATGGCGGTGAGCAGCAGGCGGATGGCGCTTTCGCCCTCGCGCGGATGGATCAGCGTGATTTCCACCCCGCCGAAGCGCTGGCCGCAGGCGGCCATGATCTCCATCAGCGATTCGGGCCGGGCAATCAGCGACAATTGCCCGCCGGGCTTCATGATGGCGCCTGCGGTGCGGATCCAGGCTTCGAACAGGCCCTTCTGCAAGGCATGCGCCTCGGCCTTCAAGGCATCGGGCGTCAGGCGGTCACGGCCGTCATTGAAGGGCGGGTTCATGATGACGTGGTCGAACACGTCTTCCATCAGGCCCGCCGCGCGCCGGGCCTGACCCGTCAGCGTCACATCGGCGGCAATCAGATGCAGGCGGGGGGCAAGGGCGGCATTCTCCGGCAGCGCCAGCGTCCGGCGGGCATAATCCAGCATATCGGGCGAGCGCTCCACCAGCGTGACCTCGGCGGCCTCCAGCCGGGCGGCGACCGCCAGACCGGCAGCACCTGCACCAGCGCCGAGATCGGCCACCCGCACCGGGTGCTCCGCCGCCACCAGCGATGCCAGCAGCATGGCATCCATGCCGGAACGGTGCCCCCTGCCCTTCGGCTGCAACAGGAAGAAACGCCCGCGATGAAAGGCATCGATGGTTTCGGCCTGCACCCTGCTGCTCCTGTGCTCTGCGGTGATGGGCCTCCATACAGGAGCGCCCGTCAAAGTGCAAAGCCCGGCATGATCAGGCGGCTGCAGGTTTGCGCTTCAGCACCATGCGCCCAAGCTTCTGCCCCGGCACTTCGATGAAGCGATAGCCGAGGAAAGCAAGGCCGTAGACCACCGGGATCGTGACGAGCAGCGACAGCGCAAAGCGCACCGGATTGCTGAAATTCCCATGGGTGATGAGAAAGGCGATAACCGGCTGCATGATGAGAAGATGGATGAGATAGGCGCCGAAGGACAATTCGCCCAACAGGTGGAAGAAGCGATTGCCCAGCAGATCGCCGAGGCGCGTGAGCGGCGCGGCAAGCCGCCCCGGCAGATGCCGGGCATGCACCAGCGCAAAGAAGCCGGTGACGATCAAAAGCCGCACCCCTTCATGCAGGCGGCCCATTTCGCCGCCGATGGGAATGAGCACCAGCAGCAGCGCTGCCGCCAGCGCCAGCCACGCCTTTCGCTTTTCCCAGAAGAGGGCCGCCGCCATCAACATGCCTGCGGCAAAGACGTGCAGCTTGAGCGGCAGAAAGGCAGGCATGGGAAAATGCACCCCCGCCCGGTCCGCCAGAATGGCCAGAGCGACACCGCCCGCCACCACCCCGGCGAGCCCCCGCGCCCAGCCGAAAAAGCCGACCAGCAGCATGATGAAGGGAAGCGCGGCATAAAACTGCATTTCCAGACCGATAGACCAATCCGGCAGCGGCGTGCGATAGGCGAAATTCGGATGCAGGCCATAGAGGAAGCTCATATGCGCCAGATGATTGGTGACACTGCCATCGAGATAGCGCGAGGCCGCTTGCGGATGCACACCATTGAAGGCATCGATCACCATCCGCGCTTCATAGATCACCGGCCCAAGCGCCAGCGCCACGAAGAGCAGCACATAATAAAGCGGGGCGATGCGAAAGAAGCGCCGCAGCCAGAAGCTTGCCCAGGTCGCCGGGCTTTCCCAGGGCTCGCGATCCCGGCGGAGCTGATAGTGAAACACCATCAGAAAGCCGGAGAGCAGGATGAAGAGATCGACCCCGAGATCGGGGCTGGCAAGGATCGGCACGCGGAAGCCCGTCAGCAGATGCGCATGACCGACAAGAACCCAGAGTGCGGCCAGTCCGCGCAATCCATCGAGGCAGGCAATTCGCATATGACTGCTCTTGTCCGAGCGGTTTTCCTGCATGACGCCCCCTTTTCGCCGCGACGGCCACCCACCGTCGTGCGTCGCAAACAAAACATCATGACGCAATTGCACGCAAACTAAGGCAGTATTTCGGCACTGCACAACGGCGATTGCAGCGCATGATCCCAAGGCTCGAAGATGCTAGCGCATCCTCGCCTTGAAGGGATTTCGAATATCTCAAATGCATCAGGGGCTTGAGATATTCGAAAAGGGAATGCGAACTGCCATTTTCAATGACCGTTCGCATGAGACTTCCCGCGCCGGAGGTTGAAAGGGAACACGGATCGCAACGCCATGTTATCCTATCAATTCTGCTCGACACGGCATTTCCGCTCTTGCCGCAGGGCGAGCGGGTTTTTATGCTCTTTCGCAAAGCGATTTATGGGTTTAATGCACGTGGCGCCGGAACCGGCCGAATGGGCAGGTTTAAGCCACACAGGCCGCGGCCTTCCAGGTCGTGGGCCGCTCGACATGAACAGGAGTCCAGTGCTTTGGGCGCAGTCGTACCGCTAGGTGAAAAGAAGAACAAACAGGCCTCGGTGAAGCCGCTGGTGGACCTGACGAAGGACATGATGGAGCGGGTCAACCAGTTGATTCTCTCCAAGGCCGGCTCCGATGTCGCAATGATTCCGGAAGTGGCCAATCACCTGATCTCCTCCGGCGGCAAGCGGCTCAGGCCGATGCTGACGCTCGCCTCCGCCGCCATGTTCGGCTATGAGGGCGATGGTCATATCAAGCTGGCGACCAGTGTGGAATTCATGCACACGGCCACCCTTCTGCATGACGATGTGGTGGATGAAAGCGATCTGAGGCGCGGCAAATCTACCGCCCGCATGATCTGGGGCAACCAGGCCAGCGTGCTTGTGGGCGATTTTCTGCTGGGCCAGGCCTTCAAGATGATGGTCGAGGTCGGCTCGCTCGACGCGCTCGACGTTTTGGCCACTGCCGCCTCCGTCATTGCCGAGGGCGAGGTGTTGCAGCTTTCCGTGGCCAAGAACATGGAAACCACCGAGGACGATTATCAATCGGTCATCCGCGCCAAGACGGCGGCGCTGTTTGCCGCCGCCGCCGAAGTCGGCCCCATCGTCGCGGGTGCCGATCGTGGCGCGCGCAATGCGCTGAAGTCCTACGGCATGAATCTCGGCCTTGCCTTCCAGCTGGTGGATGACGCTCTGGATTATGGCGGCAAGGCCGCCGAGCTTGGCAAGAATACCGGTGACGATTTCCGCGAAGGCAAGATCACGCTGCCCGTCATTCTCGCCTACCGGCGCGGCACGGAGGCCGAGCGCGGCTTCTGGCGCGAGGCGATTGAAAACGGCCAGAACGACGATGCCAATCTGGAACGCGCCATGGGCCTCATCACCCGCTATAACGGCCTTGCCGATACGGTGGCACGCGCCGTGCATTATGGCGATGTCGCCCGCGATGCGCTCGCCCCCCTGCCCGACAGTGCTTGGAAACAGGCGCTCATGGATGTGATTGACTTCTGCATCGAGCGCGTGAGCTGACATTTTACGCCTGAACAAAAGCAATGGCGTGCGCAAAAAAGCCACGCTGTTGCCTCAAGCAGATCGGAATGTCACCCGAAGGGCAAAAGCAATTTTCCGTGCGGATGGGCATTCTGCCAAGGCTCAAAGATGCTGGCGCATCCCCGCCTTGAAAAGATTTCGAATATCTCAACTGCATCAAGGGCTTGAGATATTCGAAAAGGGAATACGAAGAGTTCTTTTCAAGAACACTTCGTATTTCACACAGACTTGGTGCGTTTCGATGATTCCGCGCGGGAGGGAAACGCGCTAGGTTGAGATTCTACAGTTGCCTGTTGCGCTGGATGCGCACGGCTCTGTCTTGGATGTTGAGGCAAATCGTTCAGGGTCAGCGCTCCGGCTGGCTATCTCGTTGAAAGGCATGTTCATGCGGCAGATCTTTGCCAGACGTTTTCTCTCCGGTTCGGCGCTTCTCGTCGTGACCTGTCTGGGTGTGGGCGGCATGATCGCTGGCCCTCTGACGGCCCGGGCCGAAACGACGGCGCAACCGGCGGCGGAAGGCTTCTCGCTGAAGGATGTCGACAGTTTCTCCGGCGCTTATCTTGCCGCCCGCACCGCCAATGCCGATCGTGATTTTCCGCTGGCCGTCGAGCTTTACGGCAAGGCGCTGGGCTTTGCGCCGCACGATACCGAATTGCAGGAAAGCCTGATGCTTTCGCATTTCATGGCGGGCAATTTTGCCGAGGGCGTCAAGCTGGCGCGCGAACTGCGCAAGGATGCCGCCGTGGAGCGCATCACCGTCCTGGCCCGTGGCCTGGAGGCCATTCGCACCAAGGATTACAAGGAAGCCGAAAAGATCCTGGCCTATAAAGGGCCGAACGATCTCGACCGGCTGACCAACGCCCTGCTGGTGGCCTGGGCCCGCATGGGGTCTGGCCGTGGCAAGGAAGCGCTGGCGCAGATCGATGCGCTGAAGGGTCCCGGCTGGTACGGCATTTTCAAGAACTACAATGCCGGCGTGATGGCGGCCGCCATGGGCGATACGGCCAAGGCCCGCAGCTATCTTTCCAGCGTCATCACCGACCGTGAAGGCGGTGCGACTGCGCCCGACACCTTCCTGCGCTCCGTCATGGCGCTGGCAACGCTGGAGGCGAAGGCCGGCAACAAGCAGAAGGCGCTGGATGCGCTGGCCGCTGGCGACGAAATGATCAGCAATTACGCGCCGTTCAAGGCCTTGCAGGAGAAGATCGAAAAGGGCGAAACACCGCCGCAGGCCATTACCACGGCTCAGCAGGGCGCCGCCTCCGTGCTGTTTTCCATTGGCGGCGCGCTGAACCGCCAGGGCGCGCAGGATACGGTGGCGCTCTACCTGCAGCTTTCGCGCGCGCTCGATCCCACGAGCGCCGACATGCTGATCATGCTGGGCGGCATTGCCGAAGCCAACAAGCAGACCGAGCAGGCCATCTCCTATTATCAGCAGGTGGCGCAGGATTCGCCGATGCGGCGCATTTCCGAACTGCAACTTGGCCTGGCGCTGGCCGAAACCGGCAAGACCGCCGAATCCCGGGAGCATCTGAAGGGGCTGATCGCCTCCGACCCTTCCGATATCCGCAGCTATCTCGCCTATGGCAGCGTGCTGTCCGACGCCAAGGACTACGCCGAGATGGCGGATAATTACGACAAGGCCGTCGCGGTGATCGGCCCGACGCCCGCAAAGAGCAACTGGTCAGTCTTCTTCCAGCGCGGCATTGCCTATGAGCGGCTGAAGAAGTGGGATCAGGCGGAGCCGAATTTCCGCAAGGCGCTGGAGCTTAACCCCGACCAGCCGCAGGTGCTGAACTATCTTGGCTATTCCTGGGTAGACATGAACCGCAATCTCCAGGAAGGCCTGGAGATGATCAAGAAGGCCGTGGAGCTGAAGCCGGATGACGGCTATATCGTCGATTCGCTCGGCTGGGCCTATTTCCGCCTTGGCCGTTTCGACGATGCGGTCAATGAGCTGGAACGCGCCGTGCAGCTGAAAGCGGGCGATGCCACCATCAACGACCATCTGGGTGACGCTTATTGGCGCGTGGGCCGTCAGTTGGAAGCCATCTATCAGTGGCGTCAGGCGCTGGCCTTCAAGCCGGAGGCCGATCAGGAACCGAAAATCCGCGAGAAGCTGGAAAACGGCCTGCCGGAACTGCCGCCCGGCCCCGGTGCTGCCGATGCCGTGAAGCCGACGCCGCCGGCCAGCACCGAGCCTCCGGCAGCCGATCCGGAAAAGAAGACCTGATCGTTTGTTCTCGACGCTGATGAAGCGTTTGGAAGAAAAGGCTCCAGCCAAGGTAAACCTCGCCCTGCATGTCACGGGAAGGCAGGATGATGGCTATCATCTGCTGGATTCGCTGGTGGGTTTCAGCAGCAAGGGGGACCGGCTGATCTTCGAACCGGCGGCAGTGGATGGCTTCACCATCTCCGGCCGGTTTGCCCCATTGTTGCTGGAGGAATCAGGCGGCGAAAATCTGGTGCTGAGGGCGCGGGATGCGCTTCGCCGCATGAGCGAGGCGCTTGGCCATGCCGCACCGCCGGTGGCCATTCATCTGGAAAAGAACCTGCCGCTGGCCTCCGGCATCGGCGGCGGCTCCGCTGATGCTGCTGCTACGCTCCACGGGCTGCAACGCCTCTGGCAATCGTCCCTTTCGCCTGAGAGGTTGATGGAAATCGGCCTGACGCTCGGAGCTGACGTGCCCATGTGCCTTGCGGGAAAGCCGCTACAGGCGCAGGGAATTGGCGAACACATCACACCGGTTGCGGATTTTCCGTCCTTCGGCCTCGTGCTGGGCAATCCGCTGAAACCGGTTTCGACACCAGCCATCTTCAAGAGACTTGAAAGCCGCCACAATCCGCCGATTGGCCACCTGCCGCGCCTGGGGGCGGATCAACGGACATGGATCGCCTTTCTGCAGACGCTGCGCAATGATCTGGAACCGGCGGCCCGCCTGCTCTGCCCCGAAATCGCCGATCTGGCCGCGCTGATGGCCGGAACCGGGGCGCTCATCACCCGCATGTCAGGCTCCGGCGCCACCTGCTTCAGCCTCTACGCCACGGAGGATGAGGCTGAAAAAGCCTGCGCCGCCCTTCTCTCTGCAAGGCCGGACTGGTATTTTTCCGCTTCAACCCTCATGGGATCAGGAGACTGACATGACCGGACTGGATAACGACAAGCCCTTCATCCCGCTGGGCATCGCCGTGCTCACTGTCTCCGACAGCCGCACGCTGGCCGATGACAAATCCGGCACGACGCTGGCCGAGCGCATCGAAAAGGCCGGCCATCGGCTGGTGGACCGCGCCATCGTGCCGGATGATCGCGACCGGATTGCCAATCAGGTCCGGGCCTGGACCCAAGCACAGGATATCGATGTGGTCATCACCACGGGCGGCACGGGCTTTACCGGCCGCGACGTCACGCCGGAGGCGATCGAACCCCTGTTCGACAAGCGGATGGATGGCTTTTCCGCCGTGTTCCACCGCATTTCCTATGAGAAGATCGGCACCTCGACCATCCAGTCGCGCGCGACGGCCGGGCTCATTAACGCCACTTTCGTTTTCGTGCTGCCGGGCTCACCCGGAGCCTGCAAGGATGCCTGGGACGGTATCCTGGGCCAGCAACTGGACTATCGCCACCGGCCCTGCAATTTCGTGGAGATCATCCCGCGTCTGGAAGAGCATTTGCAGCGCGGCAAGGGGTGAGACATTCACACCGCCGTTCCCATTCGGGAACCCTTCAAAGCCCGGGCGGGCACCAATTCGCTGGACAGCGCCTTGCTGGAAAGCCCGCTGACCAGATCGGCACTGCGCATTCCGGTACGCGCCAAGCTTAAAGCCTGCTGTTTTGGCAGCAGAAACCCGTGTTCCAGCGGCGGGCAGCGGCGGCCAAGACGCCGAAACAGCGAGGGGCGATGCGCCCGCGACGGGGAAAATCGTGCAGGCGCGGTATTCAGCGCCACATATTCGGCGATTTCCTCGATCCAGCCGGAATTGGGCCGCGCGCCTGGCTCCACCAGCAGCAGCCACTCGCCACGCGCGGCGGTAATGATATCCTTCAGCTCCCAGCGAGCATAAAACCGGCAGCCTGCCGCGTCAGCCAATCGCGGCGTACCGTCCCGTGAGCCGTTATCCAGAATCACGACATCGGAAATCACCCCTTCGACAGCGCCTGAAACCAGCGCCATCAGGGTGTGCGCAAGCTCGCTTTCCTGATCTTGGCATTCGATAATAACGGTCAGCATGGCTTTTCTTAACCCATCGCAAAACGCTTTGCCATATGTCCGCACTCGTACAAAACCGAAAAGCGGCATTTGGCATTTGCCCGCACGCACTCCGGTTTTTGTTCTTGCAATGTTCTCTTTTTGGGCGTAAGACTGAAGACACGAATGGACGACTGAAGCATGTCGCGCAAAAGTGTGCAGCGGTTTTGCGATAACGACATGCGTTAAAAAAAGAACGTAAAGCACGTTGCATGAGGCTGATAAGCCGCAACGGGCTTTAGAGCATAATCCGACCGGAGTGAAACGAGGATCGACAAGATTATGCTTCAAAAAGAAAACGTTAGAGCGCCGATCTGATTCAATCAGATCGAAAAGCGCTCTAAGTCCTAAGGAGCCCACAATGACACTCTTGTCTGATGTGCGGCAGGCTGCCTTTCAGCCTGCCCATACGCCGGATATTGCCGATGCTCTGGTGGCAGCCTCCGGCCTGCGCGTGGATGGCGAGCGGCGGCGCGGTCGAGGCGCGGGTCTCAATCCGTCCGGACGGTTAGAAAGCCAGGAACGCGTGGCCTTTGACGACGGCTGGCAGGGGCTTGCCGATCTGCCGGTGTTCAAGACCGAGGTACAGGTGGAGCGCCCGCGCAGCGTCATCACCCGCAACGATTCGCCGGATGTGCCCTTCGACCGCTCCATCAATCCCTATCGCGGCTGCGAGCATGGCTGCATCTATTGCTTTGCCCGGCCCACCCACAGCTTCATGGGGCTTTCGGCGGGGCTGGATTTCGAGGCGAAGCTCTTTGCCAAGCCGGATGCCGCTCGCCTGCTGGAACGCGAACTGTCCAAGCCCGGTTACAAGCCGCGCACGATTGCCATTGGCACCAATACCGATCCCTATCAGCCGATCGAGCGGGAATGGCGCATCATGCGGCAGCTTCTGGAAGTGCTGCGCGAGGCCAATCACCCGGTCTCCATCGTTACCAAATCGGCGCTGGTGCTGCGGGATCTCGATATTCTCGCTGGCATGGCCGAAAAGGGTCTGGCCCGCGTCGGCATCTCGGTGACGACGCTGGACCGCAAGCTTGCCCGCAGCATGGAACCGCGCGCCTCCACCCCGACACGGCGGCTGGAAGCGGTCAAGGGCTTGAGCGAGGCAGGGGTGCCGGTGGGGGTACTGGTCTCGCCGATCATCCCGGCGCTGAACGATCACGAGATCGAGCGGATCCTCGACGCGGCCAAGACCGCCGGCGCGCGGGAAGCGAGCTACGTGCTGCTGCGTCTGCCGCTGGAAGTCAGCCCGCTCTTCCGCGACTGGCTGCTGCAGCATTATCCGGAACGCTACCGCCATGTAATGTCGCTCATTCGCTCCATGCGCGACGGCAAGGATTACGACGCGGAGTTCGGCAAGCGCATGAAGGGGGCAGGCCCCTATGCCTGGCAGATCAGCCGCCGTTTCGAAATGGCGACCCGGCGCCTTGGCCTGGGACGGCGCAGCATGCAATTGCGCGACGATCTCTTCACGCCACCCAATGGCAGTGGGGTGCAATTGTCGCTTTTGTAATGCATCGCACGAAAGCCGGAAGCCCTTGGGTCAAGAAAAACCAGTCACGCTGCCCCGTTTGACCGAACGGAGCGAGGAACGTTTTATTGTTTCGCAGCACCTTTGATTTCGAAACGTGTGTCCGCCGCAAAGCATACGTTTCGCGAGAGCGGCGGCAATCCCCGATATCCGCCGCCGCTCTCCCCCTTTTTCCTTGGGCTGCTGAGGCCTTCCTTCCATCAGATTGTTCTTCCCGCGCGCATCATACCCGAAAACCGGAACCACTTTTCGGGATGCGCTTTGCCTGACGCGCATCTTATCCGAAAACCGGAACCACTTTTCGGGATGCGCTGTGTTTGCCGGCGCGGCGCGCTCCCCTGCCAGCCGCACCGGCGTCGCCGGTCCTGTTGTCGCTGCCATCGCGGGCGGGCGGCAGCATGGGCCGGCGATCATGCCTTCCAATACTCGGCAACCGGCCCGGTCAGCAAAGTTCTTGCGAGGTGCGTTCGGCTATGCCACCAGTTCCGGCATGGTAAAACGTTCCACGCCCCGCTCCTCCTCCGCCAGAGCTCCATCGCTTTTCGATGCGCTCCCTCCCGTTCCTGATTTTTCGCTGGAAGAACGCAGCCGATTACAGGGGCACTGGCCGATCGCAGGAACCGACGAGGCGGGGCGCGGGCCGCTGGCAGGGCCGGTTGTCGCTGCTGCGGTCATCCTCGACCCGGACAACATCCCAGCGGGCCTGAACGATTCGAAAAAACTCAGCCACGGTCGGCGAGAAGCGCTCTTCGAAGAGATCCTGGGCACCGCGACGGTCTCCATCGCCTCCTCCGGCCCCGCCCATATTGACCGCCGGGATATTCGCAAGGCCAGCCTCGACGCCATGCGCCGCGCCGTCGAAGGGCTGACACTGTTACCCGCCCATGTGCTCTGCGATGGTCGCGATGTGCCGGAGGGTCTGCCTTGCGGTGGCAGCGCGGTCATCAAGGGCGATGCCCGCTCCCTCTCCATCGCCGCTGCCTCGATTGTCGCCAAGGTGATGCGTGACCGGATGATGGCGCGCTCCGCCGCTCTCTTCCCCGCCTACGGCTTTGACCTGCACGCGGGATACGGCACGGAAGCCCACAGAAAGGCCATCGAGGCCCACGGCCCTTGCCCGCTGCATCGCATGTCCTTCCGCCCGCTCAAGCGGGACGAGAGTTGATCCCGGAGCGTTTCATTGTGTCGCGGAGCCACTTATACGAAGAGTCATTGAAAATGGCAGTTCGTATTCCCTTTTCGAATATCTCAAACCCCTGATGCATTTGAGATATTCGAAATCTCTTCAAGGCGAGGATGCGTTAGCATCTTCGAGCCTTGGTATTACAGCGCCCTGCGCCGTATAGGACGCACAAAGGTTCGCTGTAACGTTTTACATCTGCTGCATGCCCGGCCCCTGCCCAAAGAAAAACCCGGCCACATGGACCGGGTTGTCATCATCAGCGCTGAGGCCGTTTTCAGTTCAGGCGGCTCTTGACCTGGCCGATGGAGTCCTTGAACAGGCTTGCCTGCACATCGCCACCCGTCTGCTTGGCCAGCAGGGTTTCCGCAGCGGCAACAGCCAGATCGACGGCGGCGGAACGGACGGCCTTGATGGCGTCGTCTTCGGCCTGCTTGATCTTCTGCTCCGAGATCGCATTGCGACGGGCGACGAATTCCTCGGTCTTCTGGCGGGCTTCCTCGGTCAGCGCAGCGGCTTCCCGCTCGGCAGCGGCGAGAATGGCCTTGGCCTCTTCCTCGGCCTCGCGGCGCTTCTGCTGATATTCTGCCAGAAGCTGCTGGGCTTCCTCCCGCAGTTGCTTGGCTTCATCAAGCTCTGCCTGAATGCCGGTGGCGCGCTCGTCCAGGGCCTTGGCCATCATGCCCGGCACCTTGAGATAGGCGATCAGGGCGAAGAACAGCAGCAGGCCGACAAAAGCGTAGAAAGTTGCATCAAACTGCATCGTCTCAGGCTCCCTTACCAGCGGCGACAGCAGCCTTGGCGTCATCATCGCTGATGCGCTTGCCGGTCAGCTGTTCAACGATCGGGCCGACCGTTTCAGCGGCAATTCCATCCACCTCGGCAAAGGCGCGTGCCTTGATCTCGGCAATGCGGGCTTCGGCGCTGGCGATCTTGCTGGCCAGTTCCGCCTCGATGGCCGCGCGGTCAGCATCGGCCTTGGCCTTGGCTGCATCGCGGGCTGCATTGGCGATCTGGGCGCCCTTGGCGCGGGCGGCGCTCAATTCTTTTTCATAGGTTTCGACGGCAGCGTCTGCCTCGGCCTTCATGCGCGTGGCCTCCTGGAGGTCGCGGGCGATGCGGTCGTGACGCTGGTCGAGAATGGCGCCGATGCGCGGCACCAGCACCTTCTGCATGAGCATGTAGAAGAGGCCGAACGTGATGACCAGCCACAAGACCTGCGAGGCGAAGTGGGTATGGTCGAAGGGCGGGAATACGCCACCGCCATGGCCGCCCTCATGGGCAACGCCGGTCTCGGTATGGGTCTCAGCCGCCGCCGGAACATCCTCGGCATAGGCAGGAGTCACAAACATGCTCACCTCCAGGTGTATTCGCAAAAACACGGGATCACGGCTGCGCTTTCAGCAAGCCGTGATCCCGATCTCCAGCCGAAAATCAGACGGCGAACAGGAGAAGGAGAGCGATGAGCAGCGAGAAGATGCCCAGAGCTTCCGTAACGGCGAAGCCGAAAACCAGACGGCCGAACTGGCTGTCGGCAGCAGAGGGGTTGCGCAGAGCGCCGGTGAGGTAGTCACCGAAAATACGGCCGAGAGCCAGCGACGTACCAGCCATGCCGAGGCATGCGAGACCCGCGCCGATAAACTTTGCTGCTTCCGCTTCCATGTGGATACTCCTTCGAAATGGTTGTTGCGGCTAGTGAGGACACCCGGTCGCCCCGGGGCCAGCGACTGTTTTCTCAGTGACCCCCGTGCACGGCGTCATTCAGGTACATGCAGGTGAGTACCGCGAAGACATAGGCCTGCAGGAAGGCGACGAGAAATTCGAGGCCGGTCATGGCGACCGTCATCAAGAGGGGAAGGATTGCGCCACCGACGCCGAGCGCACCCAGCGCGCTCATCGAGGCGACGAAGCCCGCGAAAACCTTCAACGTGATGTGACCGGCCAACATGTTTGCGAAAAGACGCACGGACAGGCTGATCGGACGCGACAGGAAGGAAATGATTTCAATTGCGGAGACCAGCGGCAAGAGCGCCTTCGGCACGCCAGCCGGCGCAAAGATGCCGAGGAAATGCAGGCCGTGCTTGTAGAAGCCGTAGACCAGCACCGTGCCGATGACGAAGACCGCCAGCGCGAAGGTCACGATGATCTGGCTCGTCACCGTGAAGAAATAGGGCATCATGCCGAGCAGATTGGCCGTCAGCACGAACATGAACAGCGAAAACACCATCGGGAAGAAGGTCATGCCATGACCGCCGGTGCCCTCGCGCAGCATGGACGCCACGAATTCATAGGCCATCTCGGCGACCGACTGGGCGCGACCCGGCACCACGGCGCGGCGCGACGTGGCGAAATAGAGAAAGCCTGCCGCAGCGGCAACCGTGGCCGTCATGAACAGCGAAGCGTTGGTGAAGGACAGATCCACACCACCAATTTCGATCGGAATTATCTTCTGGATCAGGAACTGATGAGTCGGATCGTTTGACACCTGATGCTCTCTCTCGCTTTGCCGCCTTGGCGGCCACCCTCATTATCCATTACGGCAGAGCCGTAATCATTTCCGTTTTTCGTTCGGATCGCGATCCGCGGGATGCGGTGAAGCCACCTTTCCCACGGCACGCAATACGTTCAAAACTCCGGCACAGAAGCCGAGGAGCAGCAGAATGATCAGCCCCCATGGCGACGTCCCGGCAAAACGGTCGATCAGATACCCGAGCAACGCGCCGACAATGACGGCGGACAGAAATTCGCTTGAAAGCTTCATGGCCTCGCCAAAGCCTTTGCGGCTGGCGGAGGCCTGCTCGCCCCTCTTCGCGTCTTCCCCTGCCTGCAGATCCATCCGGGCCAGTTTATCCCCAAGCCGGCTGCGGCGACGTTCCAGGTCCTTCTCGTGCTCGTCCATGATGCCCCTCCTCCGTCCGAAACCGCCGGCCCCTCAGCAAAGGTCCGATGCGGTTATGCAAACGGCCTGGAAAACACCCGTCCGGCCCGTTTTGAAGTCGGGCGCACCATAATTTTGCCGCCTCATATAGTCAAGCGCAACCGGACGATTGCTCACCACAAATTAACTTTTTAGAATCAAACCCTTAACGGTCAAAATCGGTTTAAGTGCTGAAAGCTGCGCCAATTTCGCGCGCCGGGCAGGCGGGAATCTCCGGGAGAATCCCGGAAATCCCGTCTTTCAGGCCGTCAGATGATGACGTGGCTTCCCAGTTCCACAACGCGGTTTGCCGGCAGACGGAAATAGTCCGACGGATCGGCGGCGGAGTTGGCGAGCGCGATGAACAGCCTGTCCTGCCAGTTGGGCATGCCGGCCTTGGCATCGGGCACCAGCTTGCGGCGGCCCAGATAGAAGGAGGTGGACATGATGTCGAATTTCAGCCCGCCCTTCCTGAGTTTCGCCAGCGCCTGCGAGACGTTCTGCTGCTCCATGTAGCCGAAGCGGATCTCCACCCGCGAAAAGCGTTCCGACAAGCTTTCGGCCACAAAACGCTCGGCCTCGCTGGCGCGCGGGCGGTTCACCGTCTTGATGGTCAGGATGATGTTCTTTTCATGCAGAACATGATTGTGCTTGAGATTGTGCAACAGCGCCGCCGGTGCGGTTTCCGGGTCGCTGGTCAGGAAGATCGCCGTCCCGGGCACAGAGACCGGCGCATGATCGCTCTTGCGCTCGATCGAGGGAATGAAGGAGGACAGCGGAATATCGGCATGGCGGGTCTTGGCGAAGAGGATCGCCGTGCCGCGCCGCCACGTCCACATCACGATGGTGAAGCCTGCGGCAAACAGCACCGGAATATAGCCGCCATCGTGGATTTTCAAAAGGTTTGCGCCCAGGAACACCATTTCCAGCGCCAGAAGCGGCGTCAGCAGCAGCAGCGCCAGCAGCACCGACCATTTCCACTTCACCCGCACGAATTCGAAGGCCATGATGGTGGTGACCACCATGGCGCCGGTGACCGAGATACCGTAGGCGGTTGCCAGCGCATCCGAGCTTTCGAACAGCAGCACAAGGCCGAGAACGCCGATGAGCAGCAGCGTGTTGACCGACGGCAGGTAGATCTGGCCGGTATGGGTTTCCGAGGTGAAGAGGATTTCCATACGCGGCAGGAAGCCGAGATGGATGGCCTGACGCACCATGGAAAAGGCGCCGGTGATCACCGCCTGGCTGGCGATGACGGTGGCGGCGGTGGCGAGAATCACCACCGGCAGGATCGCCCAGCTCGGGAACATCAGGTAGAACGGATCGGACGCAAATTGCGGATCCTTCAGCACCAGCGCCCCCTGCCCCAGATAGTTCAGCACCAGCGCCGGAAAGACCAGCACGAACCAGGCCCACTGGATGGGGCGGCGGCCGAAATGGCCAAGATCGGCATAGAGCGCCTCGGCCCCCGTCACCGTCAGGAATACCGAGCCCAGCACCACGAAGCCGAGGAATTTTTCCTGAAACAGGAAGGTCACGGCGTGGATGGGGTTGAAGGCGCGGAAGATCGCCGGATCGTCGAAGATATGGGAAATGCCGCCCGCCGCCATCACGATGAACCAGACGGCGGTGATCGGGCCGAAGAAATTCGCCACCGTCTCCGTGCCGCGCGACTGCACGACGAAGAGCGCAATCAGGATGACCACGGAAATCGGCACGATGAAGCCGCCCGCATGCGGGGCGACGAGCTTGAGACCTTCCACCGCCGAGAGAACCGAGAGCGCGGGCGTGATCATCGCATCGCCGAGGAAAAGTGCCGCACCCACAAGGCCTAGCACCATCAGCACCACCGTATGCTTGCCCGCCGATTTGGAAAGCAGCGCCAGGAGCGACAGCGTGCCGCCTTCGCCGTCATTGTCGGCGCGCAGCAGGAACAGCACATATTTCAGGGTGACGATGATCGTCAGCGTCCAGACGATCAGCGAGGTCAGCCCGATGACTTCGAAACGGGTGATGCCATCATGGGAAATCGGCTTCAGCGCTTCGCGAAAGGCGTAAAGCGGGCTGGTGCCGATATCGCCATAAACGACGCCGACGGAGCCGAGCGCCAAGAGCAGGAAGCTGCGCAGGTCCTTTTTGGCTTCGGGCGTATGGGAGGTTTCCTGGGACATCGATCGATACAGGCTCTTCAGAGCCAGCCTTTCCAACGGAAAAACAGGAAGGGAATGACAGCGGACAGGG
Source organism: Allorhizobium paknamense (assembly GCF_030815125.1). Taxonomy (GTDB): domain Bacteria; phylum Pseudomonadota; class Alphaproteobacteria; order Rhizobiales; family Rhizobiaceae; genus Allorhizobium; species Allorhizobium paknamense. Next base: position 161,754 of record NZ_JAUSWH010000003.1, on the reverse strand, counting down.
CCATGGCAAAGAGCGCGAAGGGATAGCCCAGGCTCCAGTCCAGCTCAGGCATGAGCTTGAAATTCATGCCGTAAACGGAGGCCACCAGCGTCGGCGGCAGAAACACCACGGAGGCGATGGAAAAAATCTTGATGATGGCGTTCTGCTCGACATTGATCAGGCCGAGCGAAGCATCCAGCATGAAACTGATATTGTTGCCGACAAAAGCCGCATGTTCCGACAGCGACTGAACATCATGCGCCACGACGTGACAGAGGGCCGATGCCTCTTCATGGCGGCGCAGCGGCTCCACGGACAGGACGAAGCCCACCAGCCGCGACAGCGAGACGAGGCTGTCACGGGTTTTGCTGACGAGGCGCTGGAAACCGGCAATGTCGAGAAGCTTGTCTTCCAGCTGCCGGGCCGGACGCTTCTTGGCGGCCCGGCGGTCCAGGAAGATTTCACTGGCCAGCCGGTCGAGCCGGGCGCCGGCCATTTCCAGGATTTCCGCCGTCCGGTCCGCGACCGTTTCCAGAAGCCCGGCCAAGACGGCCGCGCCGCAATGATAGCCGGCCTTGCTGCGGCCAAGGGCTGCGGTAAACAGATCGAAGGAGCGGGGTTCGGCGTAACGCACCGTAATCAGCCGGTTGCCGCCCAGAATAAAGGCCACATCGGCCAATACCGGCAGGTCGCTATCGGCCTTGCAGATCAGGGAAGCGGTCATGTAAACGCCATGATCATCCACATAGAGTCGGCTTGAGGGTTCGATGTCCTTCAAATCCTCGCGGGTTGGAAGAGGCATGCCGAGAAGCCCTTCCACAAGCCTTTCCTCGGTCTTGTCCGGATGAACGAGATCGATCCACACAATCGCATCGTCCAGCCTGTCCGGCGCTTCGCTGGGCAGAAGGATCCCCGCGGTCCCGTCACACCTGTACGCCCTGATCAAATATCCGATACCTTCGTCCGCTTTCGGCGGGAGCGCCCCCAGTTTCAGAAACGCTCCTGCTGTTGTTTTCAGATCTTTCCGAACGGCACCCGCTTCACGCCTGTCTCAGGTGCTCACGCGTCAGCGCGCTTTGGTCTTCAGCAGCGAACCAATAACACCTGCCGACAGGATGGCAAGGGTAATTACGAGCGAAACCAGCGGCGGCATCTTGCCCAGCCCCAGCATTTCACCCGCCAGAATCTTGCCGCCGATGAAGATCAGCACCGCCGAAAGCGCGTATTTCAACAGAACAAAGCGTTCCAGCATGGCCGAAAGGGCAAAATAAAGCGCGCGCAGGCCGAGAATGGCGGCGATATTCGAAGTGAAGACCAGATAAGGATCCGTGGTGATCGAGAAAATCGCCGGAACACTGTCCACCGCAAAGATGACATCGGCAAATTCCACCATCACCAGGGCCAGGAACAGCGGTGTGGCGAAGAGCTTCGGCTTGCCCACCGCATCGCCAGGCTGGGGCAGACGCACGAAGAATTTTTCCCCGTGCAGGTCTTCGGTGATCGGCAGGTGGCGGTGCAGGAAGCGCAGGATGGGGTTGCCCGCCACATCATATTCTTCCTCCGCCGACAGCAGCATCTTGATGCCCGTATAGACCAGGAAGGCGGCAAAAACATAGAGAACCCAGTGGAACTGGTCGACAATGGCCGTGCCCGCCGCCACCATGATGCCGCGCAACACCACCACGCCGATAATGCCATAGACCAGGGCGCGATGCTGGAGATGCTGGGGAATCTTGAAATAGCCGAAGATCAGGGCGATGACGAAGATATTGTCGAGCGAAAGGCTCTCTTCCACCACATAACCGGTGAGATAGAGCACGGCCGCTTCATGGCCCATGCGCCACCAGATGAAGCCGCCGAAGGCGATGCCCATGGCAATATAAAAGGCGGAAAGCTTCATGCTCTGCGCGACACTGATATGGCGCGACTTGGCGCTCAGCAGGCCAAGGTCGATAACGAGCAGGATGAAGACGAAAGTGAGAAAGCCAAGCCACATCCACAGTGGCTGACCGAGAAAATCAGCAGTGATCCATTCCATGATTGGTCAACTCTTCGGCGTTGTCGATCACAACAACTCCGACATCACGGGAAAGCCGAATTTTCCCGCCAGAGGGGCCCGCAGTTGCGCACCATTGCGTGCGTGACAGCGATATGCCGCAGGCTCACGGAAAATTCAAGGGTGCGTCACCAACTGTGAGTGGATTTGATTTCGGTCAATGCGACTGCATCTTTTTGTGGCATTATGGCGTCGTTGCAATCCGAGACTGGAGCATGGCGCAAGCGCCCCGGTCTGGGTGGGACCGCTTTCGCCGCTGTGGGCTTGATGCGTCGAAACCGGCTTCCCGGCAGCTTTCATCCCGCCGAAGAACCCTACACGTTGGCGGCGCCGCCGCGGTCCGGTCAAACCGGATCGCGGCGGCTCTTTACTGCATAATTCCTTAAACCGGAATCCGGTTTTCCGTCCGGAAATGCGTAAAAACCTTTATTCGAAGACGATCGTTGGCGCCTGTCTGCCGGGCGCCGTGCCGATCTGCTGCCAGAGCGCCGTTGCAATCTCTTTGTAGACGGCGGCCTGCGGACCTTCCGGCTCGGCCACCACCACCGGCGTGCCGGCATCGGAATGCTCGCGGATCGACATGGTCAGCGGCACTTCGCCCAGGAAGGGCGCGGAAATGGCCGCAGCCTCCTTGCGGGCGCCGCCATGGCCGAAAATATCGTAGCGCGCGCCCGTATCGGGGGCGATGAAATAGCTCATGTTTTCGATGATGCCGAGGACGGGCACTTCCACCTTCTTGAACATGGCAATGCCCTTGCGGGCATCGATCAGCGCCAGATCCTGCGGCGTGGAGACGATCACCGCCCCGGTCAGCGGCACCTGCTGGGCCATGGTCAGTTGCGCATCGCCGGTGCCGGGCGGCATGTCCACCACCAGGGCATCAAGCTCACCCCAGGCCACTTCCCGCAACATCTGCAGCAGCGCCGATTGCACCATCGGGCCACGCCAGATCATGGCCGTGCCCTCGTCCACCAGAAACCCCATGGACATGGCCTTGATGCCGTATTTCTCCATGGGCTTGATCAACCGGCCATCGATCTGTTCGGGACGGCCCGAAATCCCGAGCAGGCGCGGCATGGATGGACCATAGACATCGGCATCGAGAATGCCGACCTTCAGCCCGATGGCCTTGAGAGCGAGAGCCAGATTGACCGCCGTCGTGGATTTGCCGACACCGCCTTTGCCGGAGGCAACGGCAATGATCGTCTTGATGCCGGGCACACCGGCCTTGGTGGGCCGTGAGGCGGCTGAAGGCTGCGGCTGAGGCCGCGACGCGGGTTGGGACGGGCTCGCCTTTCGCTCTGCTGTCAGACTGACCAGAGCACCCTTCACACCGGGAATGGCCTTGACGACCCGTTCCGCTGCCTGCCGCATCGGTTCGAGTTCGCGGGCGCGTTCGGCGGGGACGTTCAGGGAAAAATAGACCTTGCCGTCGGAAATGAAGACATCCGACACCAGGCCATCCTCCACGATATTCCCGGAAAGGTCCGGGCCGCGCACCGTCTTCAGGGCCGCCAGCACAGTGTTTTTATCAAGCGCCATGGATCAAATCCTCGCGTCTGCCGGGGCAGGCGGAAAACGCCGCCGGACAAACAGAATGAAAAAAGGAGCCTGCCGGATCGCAGGCGCCTGCTCTTGTCGCTGAGATAAGGTGTTCGGGCGGAAAACGGAAGGGGCACGGACGGGCGCCGTACCCTCCGTGAACAGTCGCAACCAACAGAAAAGCCGTCCGGCAGTCTCTGCCGAACGGCTTTTTTGGACGAGGCGTCTTGTCGCGCCCTTCCCGTGGCCCCCTCTGGACCTTGTTTTGTAGAACGAGAAAGCAGGAAACGTGCCAGATGGCAGCGCATCGATGGCAGTTTCGGGCATGAGTGCAGCAAATACCCGTATTTTCGAGGGAATTTTCCATCATCTTTCAGATCACGGAGAAACCCTACACCTTCAAATACCATAAATATCAGGGGTATTTTGAAACAGAATTCCATAGCGTGCCCAACCCATGGGCAAAACGACCGGTTTTTGACCGATGATCTTAAGGATTTTCCAGATAGGCCTCGAACGCCTCCGGATCGAAGACCCGGGCATCGAAAAAACCGGCACCATGGCGTTCGTTATAATCTTCGCGCCTGAGATCGCCCTGCGGCAAAGGTGCGAAGATCGGGCGGAGCGCCCGGCGATAGAGATCGGTACGATAGCAATCGCGAACGCCTTGCACAGCGCCCGGGTCGAACCGCGCATGGCCCCAGCGAATCATCTGGGTGTAAAACCACAGCCCGTAACTTTGCCAGGGAAAACCAGTGAGCGGCGGGTCGAGCACCAGAAAATCGGCAATGAAGGCGTGGACACCGGGCGCAAGACTGAGCTGGCCGGTGAGAGACGGCGTGATGAGCCGGGCTTCGACGCCGAGATGGTGCGGGGCGGAGAGAATGGCTGCAAGTTCTTCCAGATTGGCCGGATTGGCGCACCACTCGCCCGCCCGGTAGCAGGCCCGCAGCAGTGCATCGGTGGCTTGCGGATGCGCCTCAGCCCAGCTTGCGGACAGGCCCAGCACCTTGTCCGGGCCGCCTTGCCAGATCATGCTGTCGGCCAAAGCCAGCCTGCCGATATCCCGGTCCACGGCAACGCTGAGCCAGGGTTCGCTGGCTGTGAAGCCGTCGATCTTGTCGGTGGCGAGTGCATCCACCATCAAAAGCGAGGGCAGTTCCACCAGTTCGACATCCCGGCCCGGCCGAATGTCGCAGGCTGCCAGCCAGTAGAGCAATTGATAGGCCTGGCTGGAATGGATATGCGCGACCGCAAGCCGCAGCGGCGGCAGGGTGCGGCGGCGGCGTTTGTCGGTCACGGTCTTGAAAGCGGTCCCGACCCGTTCCGGCTGAAGATCGGCTAGCGACAGGCCCTCATCCAGCATGGCATGATAAAGCGGCTTGGAAACGGCAATGCCGCCGCCCCCCAGCGACAGAACCAGAGGCGTCATGAGCGCCGAGGGCACGGGATCGAGCCCGAGCGCTGCCGCCACCGGCATGGGGGCCTGCATCAGCGCCCCTTCGAAATGGCCCACGGCGACGCGGTCACGGATGGTTTGCCAGGAGATTTCCCGTTTCAGGCGAAGATCGATGCCCTCATCGCCGGCAAAGCCCTTTTCACGGGCAATGATGAGGGCGGCGCTGTCGATCAGCGGCACATAGCCGAGGGTGATCTGCTGCCGCTCAGCCATGACGGCTCCGCGCCTTCCAGCGGAAAAGCATCACCCAGGACACAGGCCTATATCGCAAGAAAGCACCAAGCCGTTGGAATCACCTTGAAAACAGTTTTGACTGAAATCAGGTCGGGGAGCAAGGCGTCCTGCCAGCCATCTACTTGATCAACCCCAGCCTGAGCGCTTTTGCCACGGCCTGCGTGCGGTTGACGGTATCGAGTTTCTTGGTGGCGCGGTTGAGATAGTGATTGATGGTATGTTCGGACAGGCCCATGATTTCGGAAATTTCGATGGAGGTCTTGCCCGCAGCCGTCCAGTTCAGGCACTCGATCTCGCGTTCGGTAAGCGTTTCGGTTACGCGGGCATCCATGTCGCGAATTTCCGCCAGCCGGTTGAAGATATGGGCGGAAAGATAATTGAGCGCCATCATGTCCGGCGTTGAAAACGCCGGCATGTCGCCCGTCCAGGTGACGATGCCGCGATTGCCCGCGCCGTCACAGACGGGAAAGCACCCGCCCCTTGGCATGTTGAAGCGGGAAAACAGCGATTTGGTGATTTCCGAGGTTTTCGCGTCCCGCTCCCGCGCCACCGCCATCATGTCGAAGGCAAAGGGAACGGATACGCTGCGCAGGCGTTCGAAGACCGGACTGGACAGAAGAAGGTTGTGACTGTCGTATTCACTCAGCATTTCCGCCGGCCAGTTGGTGATGACCGAACTGGCGGCAAGGGTCGGAGAGCCGACCGGCGGCATGTTCATCACCATGAAGACGCGTGCGGAAAAATAATCCGTCACCCGTTTCATCAGACGAAAGACATCGAATTGCGTGCGCGACAGGCCAAGTTCCTTGATGAAACCTTCCACGGCATCCAGGCGCGCTTTCATCTGCTCGACGGGTAGCGGTGCGCTGATAAGATCGTCACCCATTCGCCTGCTCAATCCTGTCTTTGTCGTAAATATCTGTTCCGCAATCTGTCGCTTGTTGAAAGACAGCGGATGAGCACCATAACCTTAGCAGGTCTGGCTGTCACACCCGATCTTTCCACGAAATATCCTGCACCCGAGTAAAAAAGCGCAATAATGCTTCAGATGGCTGTGGCCGATACAGAAAAAAGCCGGAAGTTGCAATGACAGCTTTGCATTGCCGGTATTCGGCAGGCGTTTAGCAAAGTCTCACTTGCCTCTCACCAACACCGGCGCCTGACGCTTGCAAAAAGGGAAAATATCGCCCCCATTGCACCAAACCATGACCGTGGTGCATGACAGCGGAAACGGTTCGCAACCGTCGCAAGGACAGCCGGTCACCGGCCTTGTCCGCGGCGCAATTTCATCAGGGAGAAGTATTTTGGAACAGTCTTTCGACGGAACGATCCTGCCGGTGGCGCGCATGCATCTGGGCGAAGGCCCGACATATGATGCCGCGACCGATACCGCCTTCTGGTTCGATATTCTGGGACGCACGCTCTATGAATATGAACTGGGCAGCGGCGAGATCAGGGCGCACGGCCTGCCTTTCATGGCCAGCGTGCTGGCGCGGCTTGAGGATGGCCGTCAGTTGCTGGCCTCGGATGAGGGCCTGTTCCTGCGTGACCGCGCCAGCGGCGCATTGTCGCTCCACGCGCCGCTGGAAGCCGACAAGCCGGGCAATCGCTCCAATGACGGACGCGTGCATCCGTGCGGCGCGTTGTGGATCGGCACCATGGGCCGCAGCGCCGAGGATGGAGCGGGCGCCATCTATCATGTGGCGGGAACGAAGGTCACACGGCTGTTCGAAAGCCTCAGCATTCCCAACTCCATCTGCTTCTCGCCGGACGGCAGCATCGGCTATTTCGTCGACACAAGGGTCAATAAGATGATGAAGGTGGCGCTCGATCCGCAGACAGGTCTGCCGCTCGGGCAGCCGGACGTGCATATCGACGGCACCGGACAGGACGGCGGCATCGACGGGTCCGTCTGCGATGCCCGGGGCGGGATCTGGAATGCCCGGTGGGGCGTGGGCGCGGTCGATCATTATGACGCAACCGGACAGCATCTGGCCCGCTACCGCGTTCCGGCGGCCCAATCGACCTGCCCGGCGTTTATCGGGCGGGATGCCTCGCAATTGCTGGTGACCTCAGCGACGGAAGGCCTGGACGCAGCCGGGCTGGAAGCAGATCCGCATGGTGGCAAGGTATTTCTACTGTCGGTAAAAGTAGAGGGGCGGCACGACGCGGCCTTTCGCCTCTGAAAAAGCCAAAAGATAAAGCCATCTCTGCCGGATGGATGTATGAACAAAGCAATAAGGCGCGCAAGAGTTATAACGCTCTTGCGCGCATCCGCGCCCTAACCCTTGCAGGTTGCCCAGGGTTCCGGCCAAATGCAAAAATAAATTGCATGTTTTTTTAGGAACCAGCCTCTTTCTCAGGCATTTTGTTTTCGAACCGACGCGGCGGCCAGCCACTTGGCTTCGCGTTACTCACTCAACATATGAAAAGGTAGGTTCGAGATGAAAAAGTCGCTTAACGTCATCGCAGCAGCAGTTCTGGCAGGCACCACCGCGCTCGCCCCGATGGCTTTCGCCCAGGGCGCTGGCACAGGCGCAGCAGGCACCGGTGCGACTGGCGCCCCGAACACCGGCACCATGGGCACCACCGGCAGCGGTAGCGGCAACATGACGCCCGCCACCCCGGGTGCGACGGGTGCTACTCCGGCAGCGCCGGGCACCACCGCCGCCAGCGGCACCTACATCACCCAGCAGGGTGCCGACCAGCTCGCCGCGTCCAACTTCATTGGCCAGAATGTCTACACCTCCGACAACAAGAGCATTGGTGAGGTGAACGACCTCATCCTGCAGCAGAACGGCGGCGTCGTGGCTGTCGTAGTGGGTGTTGGCGGTTTCCTGGGCATGGGCCAGAAGGATGTCGCCATGCCGATGGACAAGATCAACGTGACGCGTGACGGGCAGGACGCCACCAAAGTGCGTCTGACCACGATGGAAACGGCAGATGCGCTGAAGTCGGCACCGGAATTCAAGACGCTGGAAAATCAGCGTGACGGTAGCACCACGTCTTCGACGACAAAGCAGTAAAGCTGAGCGTTTCCAGAAAAAGTGGGAACGGGCTTTCCAGCCGGAACCACGGAAACAATATAGTCACAAAGACGTGATATGACGTTCGTGTCGTAAGTAAGCAGGATTGATCTCCAGCTTGCGCAGGGGGCGGCTCTCCCCGGAAGCCGCCCCCTTCCTTTATTCTTCATCCCTCATTTCGCTTGGGCTTGACCAGCGGTTCCGGTTGCAGGACCGGACGGTTGAACAGCATGTGGCTGCCTGCCCTGACACCTTCGACGGCCTGGATCTGCAACCTTTCCTCATCGCGGCGGCGAATATCGGCCGTGATGGCTTCCGCCGTATCTTCATCCACGCCGAGCGCCTGGATGGCCTGCCTACCGAAAACAAGACCCGATTCCAGCGTCTCGCGCAGTTCGTATTCGACATTGCGCTCCCTGAGCGCCAGGCTGTGCACGCGGTCATAGGAGCGCACGAACAGCCGCACATTCGGATATTCGCTGCGAATGAGATCAACGATCCGGTCGGTGATCACCCGGTTATGGGTGCACACGGCGACGATCTTGGCCTTTTCAATGCCGGCAGCCCGCAAGATATCCAGCCTGCCGCCATCGCCGAAATAGATGCGGAAGCCGAAGGACGCGGCCTGGCGCACACGATCGGCGGAATCATCAATGATCGTCACGTCACGGCCACTGGCCAGCAGGATCTGCGCTGCGATCTGGCCGAAACGGGAAAAACCGATCATCAGGATATCGGAGCCAGCGCCGTCGAAATCCTCATCCAGTTCCTCATGGTCTTCACCGGAGAGAAAGCGCGAGGAAAGCGCCGCCACCACCGGCGTCAGCGCCATGGTCAGCGTCACAACCGAAATCAGCAGAGAGGCGGTCGCGCCTGAAAAAATGCTGACCCCGGTGGCCGTGGTGAACAGCACGAAACCAAACTCGCCGCCCTGCGGCAGAAGGGTGGCGATGCGGATGGCGTCATTATGGGGCGAGCCGCCGATCCGGCAGAGCGCATAGATGCTGAGGCCCTTGATCAGCATGACCGCCGGCACCGCCGCCAGCAGCACACCGAGATTGGCGAGGATGATATCGAACTGGACCGAAAGCCCCACCGCCATGAAAAACAGCGCCTGGAGAATGCCGCGAAAGGGCTCGATATCCGTTTCCAGCTCATGGCGGTAGGAGGATTCGGCCAGCATGACGCCGGATAGAAACGCGCCCATGGCCATGGAAAGACCGACCACCTGCATCAGCAGCGCCGACCCAAGAACGATGAACAGGGCGGCTGCAATCATGACCTCGCGCGCGCCTGTGCGCGCAATGATCTGGAACAGCGGATTGAGCAGGTAACGCCCGGCGAGAATCATGGCCGCGACGGCGGCCAGCGCCACGCCGATATCCCGCCACGCCGCCGCCGGGCTTGGCTGCGCCTGACTGGCGAGGATGGAAATCATCGCCAGCAGCGGCACGATGGCAAGATCCTGAAATAGCAGAATCGAAAAGCTGCGCTGGCCATAGCGGCTGTTTCGGTCATTGCGGTCGTTGAGGATTTGCAGCGCAAAGGCGGTGGAAGACAACGACAGGCCGAAACCAGCGACCAGCGCCCCCCGCCAGTCCAGGACGCCTGTAAAGACGGCCGCCCCCATCAAAAGCAGCCCGCTCACCACCACCTGCAGCCCGCCGAGTACGAAAATATCGCTGCGCATGCGCCAGAGCGTCGAGGGTTTCAATTCCAACCCGATGATGAAGAGCAGGAACACCACGCCAAGCTCCGCGACCGACAGGATTTCCTCCGCACCGGTGATCAGATGGGCGATGGGGCCGATCAGCGCGCCCGCCGCCAGATAGCCGAGCACGGTGCCGAGGCCGAAGCGGCGAAACAGCGGCGCGGCCACCACGGCGCCGCCCAGCAGCATCAACGCTTCTGCGAAAAAATGGTTGGGGGCGCTCATGCCAGTCCTTTCAATATCGTGCCATCAATATCGTGCCATCTGGCGAATCCCGCGGGGAGAATCACCGCACGGCCTTGATGCAGGTGCTGATGCACAATAAATGGGGAGGATGAGAAAGGCCAAGCCATGTCATCTGAAATCAGCCCCGATCATCTCCTGTCCCGTGCCGAACAGCTTGTGGAGCTTGCCCTGAAGGCAGGCGCCGATCAGGCCGATGCGGTGGTGGTGCGCTCCCGCTCGCGCGGCGTCAGCGTGCGGCTCGGCAAGGTCGAGTCGACCGAATCCTCTGAAAGCGACGATTTTTCCCTGCGGGTTTTCGTAGGCCGCAAGGTGGCCTCGGTCTCGGCCAATCCGGGCTTTGACCTGAAGGCACTGGCCGAACGGGCGGTCGCCATGGCGAAGGTTTCGCCGGAAGATCCCTTTACCGGTCTGGCCGACGAGCGATTGCTGGCCCGCAGCTTTCCCGATCTCGACCTTTTCGATGCCACGGACGTCTCCAGCGATCAATTGCGCGATGCAGCACTTGCCGCCGAAGATGCCGCACGTGCCGTCAAGGGCGTCACCAATTCGCTCGGGGCGAGTGCTTCGGCGGGCATGGGCGGGCTGGTGCTGGTGACCTCGCATGGGTTTTCCGGCAGCTATTCCGGCAGCCGCTTCAGCCGCTCGGCAGGCGCCATTGCCGGGGAAGGCACCGGCATGGAGCGCGACCATGATTACGATAGCCGCCTGTATTACGGTGACCTCGACAGTGCCGAGGAGATCGGCCGGCGCGCCGGTGAGCGGGCGGTCCGCCGCCTTGCCCCCCGCAAGATCGAAACGGGGCGCAATGTCACCGTGGTCTTCGATCCGCGGGTCGCGCGCGGCTTTGTCGGGCATATCGCCGGCGCCATCAACGGCGCGGCAGTGGCGCGCAAAACCTCCTTCCTGCGCGACCGCATGGGCGAGCAGGTTTTGAAGGCCGGGCTGAACATCACCGACGATCCGCTGGTGGTGCGTGGCTCCGCCTCGCGTCCCTTCGATGGCGAAGGCATCACGGGACAAAAGCTGACGATGATCGAGGACGGTGTGCTGAAGCACTGGTTCCTCTCCTCCTCCGCCGCCCGCGAGCTTGGGCTGGAAACCAACGGACGCGGCGCACGCGGCGGCACCTCCGTTTCCCCCACCTCGACCAATCTGGCGCTGGAACCGGGCGATATCTCCCCGGAAGAGCTGATTGCCTCGGTGGGCGATGGGTTTTATGTCACCGACATGATCGGTCACGGGGTGGACATGATCACCGGCGATTACAGCCGGGGCGCCTCCGGTTTCCGCATCGAGAAGGGCGAATTGACCTATCCGGTTTCGGAGGTCACCATCGCCTCCAACCTCAAGGACATGTTCATGCGCGTCACACCCGCCAGCGATATCGACCGTAAATTCGGCGTCGCGGCCCCCACGCTTGCGGTGGAAGGCATGACGCTTGCCGGAAAGTAAGGAGAAGACCGTGGCCCCAGCACCGGGACACAGGGCTGACGGCTGGCAGGACGACCTGGCGCTGATTGCCGAGGCCGCCCGCGCCGCCGGAGAGGTGGCGCTCGAACATTTCGGGCGCGATCCGGAAGTATGGTGGAAGAATGAGGGCCGCTCGCCGGTGAGCGCCGCCGATTACGCCGCCAACCGGCTGCTGTCCGAGCGGCTGCTGACGGCGCGCCCGCATTACGGCTGGCTTTCGGAAGAAACCGATGACGATGCGGCACGGCTTGGCCGCGAAACCCTGTTCGTCATCGATCCGATCGACGGCACGCGCGCCTTTTTGAACGGGTTGCAAACCTGGTGCGTTTCGGTTGCCGTGGTGCATCAGGGCCGCCCCGTGGCGGCAGCCCTGGTTGCGCCCGCCCTTCAGGAAACCTATCTCGCAACCGTTGACGGCCCCGCGACACTGAACGGCGCAGAAATCCGCGTGACGGAGCCGCAAACAGGCGACAGCCTGAAGGTGGCCGCCCCGCCTGAGCTTTTGAAAGCCTTTCCAGAAGACCTGCGCGACAGGCTGGTGCGGGTGCCGCATATTCCCTCGCTGGCCTATCGGCTGGCGCTGGTGGCAGCGGGCCGCATCGACGCCACCTTCGTGCTGAAGAACGCGCACGACTGGGACCTTGCCGCCGCCGATCTCATTCTCGAACGGGCGGGCGGCGCACTGGTGGACGGCGCGGGAGACCTTCTCTCCTATAACCGCCCCGACGTGCGCCACGGCCATCTGCTGGCGGGGGCTTCCCCTCTTCTTCCCCTCCTGGTCTCCAGCTTCAAGCTCACGTGAACCGGTTGACCTTTTCCTGGAAATACCCCAGAGAAATCTCCGGGGGAGACAACAAGCGGAAAAGACGACAATGACCGAAACAGGCGATAAAAGACAGCTTCTCCATCTGGTGTTCGGGGGCGAACTCAGCGATCTCAACGACGTGCAGTTTCGCAACCTTCAGGACCTCGACATCGTCGGCATCTTTCCTGATTATGCCTCGGCGCTGACGGCCTGGAAGGCCAAGGCCCAGCAGACCGTGGACAATGCGCATATGCGCTACTTCATCGTCCATATGCACCGTCTGCTCGATCCCTCCGTTGTAAAATAATGAAAAGATGTGCGGATAAAGCCTGAAGGTGATATCCGCTCCCTTTTTAAACCGTATTCGCCGTGCAAGAATTGATCTTGACCGTGATACGGAAAACACAACAAAACAGGGAATCGTCGCAGGGCCGTTTTGGTCGTCCTGCGGCATTGCAGGCACCTGTTAGAGGGCGCTCGGCGCTCTCGGCATGATGCTGAGACAGGCTGGAGGACAATGACCGCATTGGCCCGCATTGGATTGGCCGCCTATCGCTGGGCGGGTTTGATCGGCTATCCCCTGGCCGGGGTCGCGTTGCGCGCGCGTGCCGCGCGCGGCAAGGAAGACCCGAGCCGCCGTCTGGAACGCGTCGGCTATGCGGCGGCAGCGCGTCCGCACGGGCCGCTGGTCTGGCTGCATGCCGCAAGCGTCGGCGAGATGATGGCCGTTTCGGCGCTGATGCGGGAACTGAACCGCGCCGATATCCGGGTGCTTCTGACCACCGGCACCGTCACCTCCGCCGATATTGCCGGCAAACGGCTGCAAAACGAAGTGATCCACCAGTTTGCCCCGGTGGATCTCTGCCCCGCCGTGCGGCGTTTTCTCGATTACTGGCAGCCGGATGTGGCAATCTCGGTCGAATCCGAAATCTGGCCGACGACGCTGATGGAATTGCACAACCGGCAAATCCCGCAGATCCTCGTCAATGCCCGGCTGTCGGACCGGTCCTATGCGCGCTGGATGCGCCATCCGGCGCTGGCACAGGCGCTGTTTTCGAAGCTGGCGCTGGTGGTGGCGCAATCGGATATGGATGGCGAGCGCTTCCGCGACCTCGGCGCCTGGCCGGTGACTGTCTCCGGCAATATCAAGGTGGATACCGATGCGCCACCCTGCGATCCGGCGGTGCTGACCGCCTATGAACGGCAGATTGGCCATCGCAAGACCTGGGCGGCGATTTCGACCGCCGACAGCGAGGAAAAGATCGCCGCCATGGTGCACCGGGCGCTGAAGGCCTCGATGGGCCAGCTCAGCATCGTCGTGCCGCGCCATCCCGAGCGCTGCGACGAGATCGAGGCGATGATGACGGCGCAGGGCCTGACGGTGGCCCGCCGCAGCCGTAACGATGCGATCACGCCCGAGACCGATATTCTTTTGGGCGACAGCATCGGCGAAATGGGCCTTTACCTCCGGCTCACCGAAATCGCCTTTGTCGGCCGCTCGCTCTATCAGGGTGGCGGCGGCGGTAATCCCATGGAACCTGCGGTTCTGGGCTGCGCGGTGCTGAGCGGTCCGCATGTGGAAAATTTCCGCGAAAGCTATCAGCGTCTGGTGCGCAGCGGCGGCGCACGCATGGTTCGCGATGCCGAAATGCTGGCAAAGGGCGTGCATTTCCTGATGAACAACCATCTTGCCCGCCACAAGATGGCCGATGCCGGGATGGAAACGGTCCAGCAGATGCGCGGCGCACTGACCGCGACGCTGAAGGCCTTGGAACCCTACACCAATCCGCTCACCGTCAAAGCCCGCCTTGAACCGCGTGCGGCAGCGGGAGAGTGAGTGTGGAGAGCCGCAAGACGCCCGTTATTTCCGGTATCGTCTTCGACAAGGACGGAACCCTTCTCGATTATGACGCAAGCTGGGGGCCGGTCAATCGGCAACTGGCGCTGATGGCCGCCGATGGCGACCCGGTTCTGGCCGATCGTTTGCTGATGGCCTGCGGCATGGACCCCGAAAGCGGCCATGTGGTGCCGGACAGCCTGCTGGCGGCTGGCAATTCCGCCGAAATCGCGGAAGGCTTGGCCGAGGCGGGTTCCCCCTTCGACGCCGAGGTCCTCACCGCAAAACTGGACGCGATTTTCGCCTCCGCCTCCGAGCTTTCGGTGCCGGTGACGGAGCTTGCGCCGCTGTTTTCCCGGCTGAAGGCACGGGGCCTGAAGCTCGGTATCGCCTCTTCGGATAACGAACGCTCCATCCGCACCATCATCCGCCGTTTCGGGCTGGAGGAACTGGTGGATTTCGTGGCGGGCTATGACAGCGGCCACGGCTGCAAGCCGGACCCCGGCATGGTGCTGGGTTTTTGTGCCGCCACGGGGCTCACGCCGGAACAGGTGGCGGTGGTGGGCGATAACAATCACGACCTGATGATGGGCCGCAATGCCGGCGCCGGACTGGTGGTGGGCGTGCTCACCGGAACCGGCTCGCGGCTGACCCTGGAAGCGGGCTCCGATGCCTGCCTCAATGATATCACCGAGCTGGAGCAGATACTTGCCTAGAGCGTTTCATTGTTTCACGGAAACATTGAAACGCTCTAGTTCTTTGTTTCTACGCATTTCCGGACGGAAAACCGGCTTCCACTTTTCCTGGAAATGCTCTAGCATACCGGACCGGAGCGCAGGGGTCGATTTTCGGACAAATCCGTTGCGAAAACAGAAGCTTGACGCACCCTCCTTCTGGTGGCGAAAGCCGGATTGGCGCGCCTTTGCGCTGCTGCCGCTGAGCCTTCTTTACGGACACATTGCCGGACGGCGCATGGCGAGAGCCAAGCGGCAAAGCGCGGACTTGCCCGTGATCTGCGTCGGCAATTTCACCCTCGGCGGGGCGGGCAAGACGCCGACGGCGCTGGCGCTCGCCAAGGCGGCCAAGGCCATGGGCCTCAGGCCCGGCTTTCTCAGCCGTGGCTATGGTGGCCGGTTGAAGACGACCACGCTTGTGTATCAAACACGCCACACGGCGGCGGAAGTGGGTGATGAACCCCTGCTGCTGGCGCGCGAGGCCATGACGGTGATTTCACCCCACCGGACGGAGGGCGCGGCGGAACTGGCGCGGCAGGGCGTTGACCTGATCATCATGGATGATGGCTTTCAAAGCGCCCGGCTCACGCTCGATTTCGCGCTGGTGGTGGTGGATCGCAGGCGCGGCACCGGCAATGATCTGGTCTTTCCCGCCGGCCCCTTGCGCGCGCCGCTGCCCAAACAGATCGCCGCCATGGACGCCATGCTGCTGGTGGGTGAGCCAACGGCAGGGACCGATGGCTCCGAAAGCGTTGTGCGGCTTGTGGCCCGGGCCGGAAAGCCGGTGCTGACGGCACGGCTGCATCCGGTGACCGGAAGCCTCTCCGGTGAGCGCGTTCTGGCCTATTGCGGCATTGCCGATCCGACGAAATTCCACCGCACCCTGGAGGAATTGCAGGCGGATCTCGTCGTGACCCGCGCCTTCGGCGACCACCAGCCGCTGTCACCCGATGAGATCGAGGGGCTTCTCGCCACCGCCGATGAGCAGGATCTGCAACTGGTCACCACCGCCAAGGATGCCGTGCGCCTGAAAGGCGGCAAGGGCCGTACAGCAGAGCTTGCCGCCCGCTCCAAAGTCGTGGAGATCGAGATGCGCTTCGATGATCCCGATATGCCGCGACATGTCATTGAACAGGCGCTGGCGAATTTTCGGGCAAGGGTCGCAAAATAAAACGCTTCCAGAAAAGTGGAACCGTTCACCCCTTCTGGTTCGGCAGGTTTCCGGCGCGCTTT
Source organism: Allorhizobium paknamense (assembly GCF_030815125.1). GTDB lineage: Bacteria > Pseudomonadota > Alphaproteobacteria > Rhizobiales > Rhizobiaceae > Allorhizobium > Allorhizobium paknamense. The sequence continues at coordinate 145,422 of NZ_JAUSWH010000003.1, read as the reverse complement.
TCGGCCTCCAGCGAGGCGCCGGCATCGACATAGGCTTCCTGACGGTCGACGCTCCAGTATTTCAGCTCATCGACGGTGATCGGACGGCCGGTGATGGCGCAGACGACATAGGAGCCGGGATCGATGATCTGGAAATCGGCATCCAGATAGCGCACCGTTGCTTGCTTGCCGCCGCTCTTTTCAAACCGGTTCATCATCTGCTCCTTCAATGCCTGTCCCTGCACGGGATAAGACTGTGTGCCCTCAGGACTTGCGATGTCCTGAAATAAGGGCAGGCCGCCAAAATTACCAGAGATTTCCCGAGAGGGGGAGGTTTCCCGTCTGCGGGGAGGTGACCGCCCTGCCCTGCCGCCCATCTCAACTCCTGCCGAACAGCCGCTCGATATCGGCAAGCTTCAGTTCCACATAGGTGGGCCTGCCGTGATTGCATTGGCCGGAGCCGGGCGTTTCTTCCATCTTGCGTAGAAGCGCGTTCATTTCCTCGACCCGCAAGAGACGGCCGGACCGCACCGAGCCGTGGCAGGCCATGGTGGCGGCCACATGTTCCAGCCTCGCAAACAGGCCGCCCGCGGTCTCCCATTCGGCGATCTCATCGGCCAATTGCCTGAGCAGCGCCTGCACGTCCATTTCACCCAGCATGGCTGGCGTTTCCCGCACCGCCATCGCGCCCGGGCCGAAACGCTCCAGCGCCAGACCCAGCCGGTCGAATTCCTCGGCATGGGCGGCAAGACGGTCGCAATCCTCTTCCGGCAGGTCGACGATTTCGGGAATGAGCAGGCCCTGCGATGGCAGGCGGCGACCTGTCAGCGCCTTGCGCATGTCCTCGAACACCAGCCGCTCGTGGGCGGCGTGCTGATCGACGATGACCAGACCATCGCCGGTTTGCGCCACGATGTAATTGCCATGCACCTGCGCCCGCGCCGCGCCCAGCGGAAACTGCCGCTCTGGCCCGGCAGAGGCCGAAACCTCCGCCACCGGCTCGGAGAACTGCGTTTCGGCGCGGGCGGCGGGCATGGTGAGGCTATCGAACCGGCCCTGCACGCCTTCGCTGAGGCCCGGCTGCAGCGGTGAAAGTCCAAGCGGGCGGTGGGGCGAGGCAGAGGGCGTCCAGCCCGCCGCTGCGGCGGGACGGCCCGCAAAGCCTGCACTGGCGCCGGGATGAAACCCCGGACGGAAGGCCCGCAGCATGGCATCGGCGCCGGCGGTCGACGGGCGCGCGCCCTCCCGCGTCAAAGCTTCGCGAATGGCGCCGACGATCAGCCCGCGCACCAGACTCGGATCGCGAAAACGAACATCGGATTTCGCCGGATGGACATTCACATCGACATAGGCCGGATCGAGTGTCAGCGACAGCACCGCCACCGGATAGCGCCCCTGCGGCACGGTTTCCGCATAGGCGCCGCGAATGGCGGAGAGGATCAGCTTGTCCTGCACCGGGCGACCGTTGACGAAAGCATATTGATGGGCGGAATTGCCGCGATTGAAGGTGGGGATGCCGGCAAAGCCCTGAAGGCGCACCTCTTCCCGCTCCGCATCCAGTTCGATGGCATTGCTGCGGAAATCCGCGCCCAGCACCTGGCCGATCCGCGCCAGATGATCCTCGCCGGTGGCGGGAAATTCCAGAAGCGAACGGTCCGTGCCGGAGAGCACGAAGCGAATGGCCGGAAAGGCAATCGCCATGCGCTTCACCACCTCGGTGATGGCGGCGGCCTCGGCGCGCTCGGTCTTCAGGAATTTCAGCCGCGCCGGTGTGGCGAAGAAGAGATCGCGCACCTCGACAATCGTGCCGAAATTGCCGGAGGCCGGGCCAATCTCGGAGACCTTGCCGCCCTCCACCTGGATGCGCAGCGCATGCGGCGCGCCGGGCCTGCGGGTGGCGATGGACAGCTTCGCCACCGACCCGATGGAAGGTAGAGCCTCGCCGCGAAAACCAAGACTGCGGATCGTCGCCAGAGACCCCTCCAGCTTGGAGGTGCAGTGACGGCGCACCGCCAGCGCCAGATCGGCCTCATCCATGCCTGCGCCGTTGTCGGTGATCCTCAGCAGCGCCTTGCCGCCGCCCGCCGTGGCAATCTCGATGCGGGTGGCCCCGGCATCGATGGCGTTTTCGATCAATTCCTTGGCCGCGCTGGCCGGTCGTTCGATGACCTCACCGGCGGCGATCTGGTTGATCAGGGTTTCTGGGAGCTGCTTGACGACCATCTCTTTATTTTCAAGGATTCCCCGCCGTGAGGAAAGAGCGCACGGCCCTCTCTCCCCAGAAAGCGGGGGACAAGGGTGTTTGGATGCCGTTAAGCCGTCGTTAATCACAAACCCATAGGCTTGTTTCAATTCATAACGTCTTTGATTGAACGATCGAGGGGATCATTTCGGGCGAAAAACCAGGCGTCAGGGCTTGCCCCGCCGCCTGACGGACCGAAAAACCCTTCGCATCGCTAGGGATCGTCACCGATGCTGACCGAAGAAAGGGCCGCATTTCCTGCCACGCCGGCTTGGAAGGCTGCGCGATGACAGAGCATGTGCTGGAACGGGGGTTGCTGGATGCGGTCTGCGATGCCCAGGGCAGTGCCCTGCTGGTGATCGACCGCGACGATCTCGTCGTCTATGGCAGCCCGCAAGTTCTCGGCTTCTTTCCAATCCCTGAGTTCCACCTGCAGCCGGGCACCCGGCTCCGGGATCTGCTGGGCAGTATCTATGACCATTGCATCCGCAGGCTGAGCAACCCGCCGTCGCGGGAGGACTGGATTGCCGAACGGGTGGCCGGGCAATGGCGGGAGCGCTGGGAAGGTGTGGATCGCACGGAAAAGGGCCGCCAGGTCCGCATGTCGAAACGGCGCCTGCCCTCCGGCTTCGGCCTTTGCCTGATGACCGACGTGACCGAGCAGAAAAAGCGTGAGGAACAGTGGCGGCTGGATCAGGAGCGCGTCGAAGTCACCGAGGAAATTCTGGACCGCCTGCCGCAGCCGCTCTTCGTGCTGGATGATGCCGCTGTCATCGTGGCGATCAACCGCGCCATGGTCTCGCTCACCGGCCTCAGTGCCGCCGCCTTGCAGGGACAGAGCGCGGGCGTCATCTTTGCGGCGGAGTTCCTGGAAGAGATCCATCGCAGGCGTGACAATGCCGGCCATCTGGGCGAAGCCGTCGCGCTGGGCGACTACCGCGCCTGGCTTTACCGGGTGGAAAAGGCGGGCCGCATCTTCACCATCGTCAGCTTTGCCGCCGAGGCCGGTGACAGCCGCCGGATTCTGTCCGCAGCGCCGTCTCTAACGCTCACAAAGCCCACCGCCGTCACCCGTCTGGAAGGGCCTGCCATGACGCGGGCAGATCTTGCCGGTTTGAAAATTCTTGTCGTCAGCAGCGATGACATCTTGTCCCGGAGCCTGACGGCATGGCTTCAGGCGGCGGGCGTGGATTGTTGCGCGGTGGCCAGTGGAAGCGAGCAGCGGGCCTTTCTCGGCGTTGCCCGTTCCGCCGATATCCGCATCGACAGGGTGCTGGTGGACAGGCGCATGCCGCCGCTCTGCAGGGCGCTCGCCGAAGAACAGGCCCTTGCGGCGGTGATGGTCGACGCGGACTGGACACCGGAGACCTTGGGGACCGCCCTTGCCCAAAGCCGCGAAAAGCCCTTTGCCCTCACACCGCCAACAGAGGCTGTCCAGACGCCGCAGCCTGCCGCAGCCCCATCTCCTTCCGCCGGCATTCTGGTGGTGGAAGACAATGCGGTGAACCAGATTGTCTTTTCACAGATCCTGGAAGGGCTGGGCTGCCGCTATACGCTGGCGGCCAATGGAACGGATGCCTTGCGCATCTGGCAGGAATTGCGGCCTGAAGTGGTGCTGATGGATATCTCGCTGCCTGACATTCATGGCCTCGACCTTGCACGGGTGATGCGCGAGCAGGAAAAGGCAGGCGGTCCGCGCTCGCTCATCGTCGGCGTCCTCGTGCCCGCCTTCGATCAGGACCGACCGAAATGCCTGGAAGCGGGCATGGACGATGCCATCGTCAAACCGCTGAGCCCGGACATGATCGAGCATCTGCTGCAACGTCATGGGCATGTGGCCAGGTCCGTGCTTCAGGCATGAGGCGTTGCTGGCTTGAAATGGCACAGTTAATGATGATTTTCCCAAAATGAGCCATTTTCGCGCAGATTGAAGACCATCTGTGCAGGATGCGCAAACGGATAACGGGAAACCACCCTGTCAATATGCTAAATCACGGGTGAGAATCCACAGGTCCCGCAGTCGCCGAAACTAAAATTTTATTAGGATTTGCCGCCCATCCTAAGCATCGGAAGCCGTATCTCCAGATGCGTCTTTCGTGATGGCAGTGGAATGCGATGAAGAAATGAACAGATTCAGCGGAAGCGCGTTTCCTGGAATGATTGCAACGGACGCATTTTAGGGATTTTCCATGGGCGCTGCTGATATGCCGGCAGACGAGAGCGGGAGGGCCGGACCGGCCTTTACCGATTCCCTGACGGGGCTGGGAAATCAGCGCCGGCTGAAGGAAAAGGTATGTTCGCTCGCTGCCGAACGGGCAGCCGACCCTGCGCCGTTCACGGTTGCCCTCGTCAATCTCGACGGCTTCAAACCCATCAACGATCTCTTCGGCTCGCAAGCGGGCGATGAAATCCTCTGCCAGGTGGCGCACCGGCTGAAGGCCTGCATTCCCGATGGCAGCCTTGTCACCCGCCATGACGGCGATGAATTCGCCATCATCCTGCCGCTGATCTTCGAGGCGGGCAGCGCCGAACGTATCGGCCATCTCATCAAGGACGTGCTCTCGGCCCCTTACGATCTGGGCGACCGCAATGTGCGGCTCTCCGCCTCGCTGGGCTTTGCCATCTATCCGTTTGCGGGTGCGGAATTCGATGACCTGATGAAAAGTGCTGAAACCGCGCTTTATCGCTCCAAGCGGCGCGGGCGCGGACAGGTGACGGTCTATACGCGCGAAATCGCCCAGGAAATGCGCCGCTCCACCCAGCTTGAACAGGCGTTGCGCAATGCCATCATCAACGATGCGGTGGATGTGCATTTCCAACCCATCGTGTCGCTGGCCGATCAGCAGGTTCTGGGCTTCGAGGCGCTGGCGCGCTGGATCGATGCCGATCTCGGCTTTGTCTCCCCCGCCGTCTTCGTGCCGCTGGCCGAGGAGCGCGGCTTTATCGATACGCTCTCGGAAACCCTGTTGCGCAAGGCCGCCGATGCAGCACTCACCTGGCCGCGCGACCTGTTCCTTTCATTCAACCTGTCTTCCGTGCAACTGACCGATCCCTCCACCACCTCGCGCACGCTCTCCATTCTCAGCAGCGTCGGTTTGGACCCTGCACGGCTGGAGCTTGAAATCACCGAAACCGCCGTGATGGCCTCGGCCAGCACCGCCAGCCGGATTATTGAGGAATTGCGTCAGGCTGGCGTGAAGATTTCGCTGGATGATTTCGGCACAGGCCAGTCCAGCCTGGGGCGGCTGCGCGAATTCACCTTCGACAAGGTCAAGATCGACCGCGCCTTCGTCTCGGCCATCACCACGGACCGCACCTCCGAGCATATCGTCAAGGCGATCATTACCATGTGCGACGGGCTGAACCTCAAGGTCGTCGCCGAGGGTATCGAAACCGAGGTCGAGGCGGAAATGCTGCGCGGGCTGGGTTGCGCCATGGGCCAGGGCTATTACTTCGGCAAGCCTGCCGATGCCGCCGCCACGCTGCGCTATCTCTACCGCCACTATCAGGACCTGACGGCAACCCGGCACAGGGGCCAGTTCATCGCTGGCTAGGGTGTGTGGGGATTCAGCTTTGGGCGGGCTGCAAACGGCAATTTCCTGCGCTTACCTAGGCTCATGTACTCAAGTACACTCCGCTCCGGTTCTCGAAAATCACCGTTTTCGCCTCCCCCAAAACTGAATCCCCACACACCCTAGAGCATTGTCCCGAGAAAAGGGGAAACCGGTTTTCCGTCCGGAAATGCGTAAAACAAGAGATTACTGCATAATTCCTTAAATCTGAATCGATTTAAGGAGAAAATTATGCAGCAGATATAAAGCGCTACAGCGAACCTTTGTGCGCCATATATGGCGCACGGCGCTGTAGAGCATGTCCGGTGCAATCAGGCTTGAAGCAAAGCAAATTGCGCTTCCACCGCCCGCTTCACCTCATCCTTGACGGCAATCGACACCTCGAAAATCTGCCGGGCCTTCAGAAAGTCCAGCACGCCGAAGCCGTTGACGGGCGGGCGGATGAAAATGGCAGGCGCACCGAGCTTCAGCTTCAGCGCCAGATGCGATTGCATCATCAATTGCGAGGCGCCGAACAGGCTTTCAATCCGGTTCGGCAGTTCCAGCCCCGTTCCCACCGGCCCGCCGACGATATCGACGCCGATGACGATATCCGCCAGACCGAACAGATGCTCATAGGGCACCGGATTGAAGATGCCGCCATCGATCATCAGCCGCCCATCGAGATTGACGGGTGCAAACAGCGCCGGAATGGCAGCAGAGGCCGCAAGCGCCTGATAGAGATCGCCCTCCTCGCAGACCCGTTCGCAATGCCCGTAATAATCGGTGGCGATGACCTTGAGCGGCAGCGACAGCTCTGAAAAATCGGCGGGAATCCGCTCCGGCAGGAAGGCCCGCAGGATGCGTTCCAGATTGAACTGGCCCAGCCGGAAGCCGCCCAGCGCATGCTTGACGGAGGGCGGACGCAGGCTCCAGATGCGATTGAGGACGGCAGTACGGTTGCCCATGGTTTCCAGTGCATGTTCGCGCATTTCGGCAGCCGACATGCCGCAGGCCTTGCCAGCACCGATAATGGCGCCGATGGAGGCCCCCGCGATCGCCACGGGCTGGATACCCAGTTCCTCCAGCGCTTCCAGCACATGGATATGGGCAAATCCCCGCGCCCCGCCAGCCCCCAGCGCCACGCCAACAGTGGGGGTTGCGCGCGGCTTGCCAGCGGCCAAAGCGCTATGCTCATTCATTTTCTGCATTGCGTCTTCCTGAAAGCGCCTGCGCGATATAGCCGTTTTTCGTGTGCCCTCCTGCATAATTCCTTAAATCGGAATCGAGTTAAGGTGAAAATCATGCAGCACATTTAAAGTCTTACAGCGTCTTTTGTGCGTTTGATAAAACGCACGGCGCTGTAAGACTGTGGGAAACAAAAAGCACGACACCTCTCAAAACAAAATGAAGACAGGCGAAAATTGCACCTGATACCGTTGGCGCTTCCCTTGCCACCCGCGACAAGTGTCTACAAGACACGTTCGCGCGAGTGGGCATGGGATCAAGCCGGCCGGTAGCGATAGAAGTGAATGCGCGTATCCCCGAAGGTGCGGCTGTCCAGAGGTTCGAAGGGAGCCTCGACAGCCACCTCGACATCGCCGCGCTCCTCCAGGATGGCCAGCGCCCCCGGCACCAGCCAGCCGCCCTTGTGGGCCGCGGCAAAGGCCTTTTCGCCGAGGCCCTTGCCGTAGGGCGGGTCGGCAAACAGCAGATGGAAAGGCTCCATGGTGCTCACGGCCCCAAGATCGGTGGCATCGCGCCGCAGGATTTTCGCCCGGCCATGCAGGCCGAGACTGTCGATATTCTCCCAGAGCAGTCCCCTGCCCTCGACGCTGTTTTCCACAAACAGCGCCGAGCGGCAGCCACGCGACAGGGCCTCCAGCCCCACCGCGCCGGTGCCGGCGAAGAGATCGAGAATGCGCGTGCCCTCCAGGCTTTCGGGATGGGCATGCAGGATGATGTTGAACAGGCTTTCCCGCGTCCGGTCGATGGTGGGCCGGATGGCATTGGATTTCGGCGAGGCAATGGTGCGGCCGCGAAACTCTCCTCCAACGATCCGCATGGCTTACCTCTTGCCCTTGAAACCGCCTGGCTTGCCGCCCGAAGGCCTGCCCCCTGAAGGCTTGCCGCCGAAAGGCCTTCCACCCGGTTTACCGCCGGCTGGCTTCCCGCCAAAGGATTTGCCACCGCCCGATTTACCGCCAAAGGACTTGCCCGCACCTGGGGCACCCCTGCGCTCGTCGCCATTGCGCTCTGGGCGGTCCCGTCCGCCATCACGGCTGCCGCCGAACTTGCCGCCCTCGCGGCCCTTGCCGAAAGAACCGCCCTCGCGCCCTTTCCCAAAAGAGCCACCGTCCCGGCGGGGACGTGCGTCCTCTTCGCCCTGAGGCTTGCGGGCCGGGGCTTCGGCGCGAATCCATTCGCCCTCCTCGTCGCGGGCGCGGCTCACCGCCACGCGCGGGCCGCGATCCATCGGCCTGCCGCCGCTTTTGCGGTCCGGGTCGTGCTTGGAGAGCGTGCGGGTGGCGGAGCCATCCTTGTTGCGGCCATAGCGATTGTCCGGGCGCTTGCCATCACGGCTGCGGATCGGCTTTTCGCCTTCGGCAGCCCCTTCCGCCTTGGCGGCGGCCACCGGCCTTGCGCCGGGCGCCATCCATACATTGGCGGTGCGGCTGGTGCCGGCAGGCTTGCGTTTCGGCCTGTCGAAGTCGCGATCGTCGCGGCGGCTGGTGTCCAGCCGCTCCAGCGCCCGTTCGCGGCCACCATCCCTGCCACCTTTGCGCTCCGGCTTGCCGCTGCGGGCGGGCCGCTCGTCATCCTGACGCTCCGCCCTTGCGGCGCGGGCGGGCTTGGCCCCCTTCGGTTCCTCGTCTTCCTCGCGGCTTCCGGCAGCGTTGAAGATCGGCGCGTCGAAATTGGCCTTGGCCTCCTCGATCAGGCGGGGACCAAGCTGATCGCGCAGCATGCGGCCGCGCACCTCCATGGCCTTGCCTTCCGGCAGGTCGCCGAGCTGGAACGGGCCATAGGAAACGCGGATCAGCCGGTTCACGTCGAGACCCAGCGCGCCCAGCACATTCTTGATCTCGCGGTTCTTGCCTTCCCGCAGGCCCATGGTGATCCAGACATTGTGGCCCTGGGCGCGGTCCAGCGTCGCGTCGATAGCGCCATAGAGCACGCCATCGACGGCAATGCCGTCCTTCAGCTTGTCCAGTGCCGCCTGATCGACAGAGCCATAGGCGCGCACGCGGTAGCGGCGCAGCCAGCCGGTGGTGGGCAGTTCCAGCACGCGGGCAAGGCCGCCGTCATTGGTGAGAAGCAGCAGGCCCTCGGTATTGATGTCGAGGCGGCCGATCGACATGACGCGCGGCAGATCGGCCGGCAGGTTGTCGAACACTGTCGGGCGGCCTTCCGGATCGGAATTGGTGGTCACAAGCCCTGCCGGCTTGTGGTAGAGCCAGAGACGGGTGCGTTCGATGCCCTGCACCGGCTCGCCATCCACCTCGATGCGGTCGGCAAAGGTGGCGTTCAGCACCGGCGTTTCCAACACCTTGCCATTGACCGACACCCGGCCTTCCATGATCATCCGCTCGATATCGCGGCGCGAGGCAATCCCGGCGCGGGCAAGCAGCTTGGAAATACGCTCCGGCTTCATGGTCTCGTCGCCCGTCACGGCGCCAGGGGCCTCCGTACGCTTCGGGCGGAAAGCGGCCTTCACCGGCCGGTTGCCCTCGCCCTTCGCGGCAGCGGCCTTGAAAGGCTTGCCCGGGTTTGCGGTGCGCGCGCCAGACCTGCGGTCAGGTTTGCCGCCCGTCTCGCTGCGGGCCTCATCCTTGCCGCCAAAGCGGGCGGGCTTGCCCTCGCCCTTGGCAAAGCTGCGGCCACCCTTTCCGGAGCCACCCTTGCCGGACGCATTGGTTTTCTGGCCGAAGGGCTTGCCGCCCCGGCGCTGGAACTTCTCGTTATCGGTCATTTTTCTATTTGCCTGTCGTTTGGCCTGTGTCCTATCAGTTCCGGCAGGCTTGGTTAAGCAGAAAGTTTTCAACATGCTGCCGACACGGCGTTTCATGGACAAGGCCCTCCTTGAGGCAGAGGCCGCCGCCGCCCGCGGCGAGGTGCCGGTGGGCGCGGTGATCGTCCGGGAGGGTGAGATCATCGCCAGCGCCGGCAATGAAACCCGCGCCTTGAAGGACGTGAGCGCCCATGCCGAAATTCTTGCCATTCGCCGGGCAGCACAGGCGCTGGGCGAAGAGCGCCTCACCGATTGCGATCTCTACGTGACGCTGGAGCCCTGCGCCATGTGCGCCGCGGCAATATCCTTTGCCCGCATCCGCCGCCTGTATTACGGCGCGGAAGACCCCAAGGGCGGCGGCGTCGATCATGGACCGCGCTTCTTCGCCCAGCCCACCTGCCACCATGCCCCGGACGTCTATTCCGGCCTTGCCGAAACCGAAGCCGCAAGCCTGCTCAAGCGCTTTTTCCGTGATCGCCGCGACGGAAGCGGAGCCGCGTGACAGTCTCATGACAGTTTGTCATGGCCGATGGAAAGCATGTTGCGCCGCACCCTAAAATATTATGGGTTTATATTTCCCACGCATCGATTCTTTTTGTCATCTTCTTCAAATAGAATACCCCTACTTATTCCAGGATTCTGCAAATTTACGTGCTCAAGGCTTAAGCATCAACTGCCTAAAATTTGCGTTTATTTGACTTTTATCCAGTCCATCCCAATAAAGACCATCGCGAACAGGCTTCTCTCGTTGACTTTTCGAAAGTTAGCATGTTATGCGCGCAAAAGTCGCAACCTAACAAAATTACAATATTTTGTGGAGATTTTTGCATGAGTGACATTGAAGAGCTGATTCAGAAGCACACCGAAACCCGCAGCGGCGCGATCAATCTGATCGTCAGCGAAAACCGGATGTCCGAGAAAGCGCTGGCTGCTCTCAGCTCCGATCTCGCCTCGCGCTATGCCGCGCCCTTTTATGCCGGAACCGATTATTCTCAGCAGATCATGTCCCTGACGGAGGAAAAGGCCCGCCGCGTGTTCGAGGCCGATTACGTCAATATTTCTCCCATTTCCGGCAGCGCCAGCCTGATGGCGGTGGTCTTCGCGCTGACCTCGCCCGGCGACAAGGTGGGGCGCGTTCCGCCCTTCTTCCCCGGCGGCGGCTATCCGTTCCAGTATGAGGTGTTCGACCGCGTTTCGCTGCCGCTGCCCTTTTCCGACGAGGAATGGCAGCTTGACCTGGAAGCGACGCTGGAGCTTCTGGAGCGGGAAAAGCCGAAGCTCGTCATTCTCGGCGCCTCCATCTTCACCTTCCCCATGCCGCTGCAGGAAGTGGCGGATCTGGTGCACAGCTATGGCGGCATTGTCGCCTATGACGGCTCCCACAGCCTCGGTCTGATCGTCGGCAAGCAATATCAGGACCCGCTGCGCGAAGGCGCCGATATTCTGTTCGGCTCCACCCACAAGACCTTCCCCGGCCCGCAGGGCGGCATGATCGCCACCAACAACAAGGAACTGCATGAGCGGATCGAGCTTGTCTCCAACTTTACCCCGCTTAACGGCCCGACCATGATCTGCAACCCGCATCTGGCGCGCATCGCCTCGCTCGGCATCGTGCTGGATGAGGTTCCGTGGGAGCGTTACGCCGAGCAGGTGGTGAAGAATTCCCGCGCCTTTGCCCGCACGCTGAACGATGCCGGTTTTGAAATGCGCGGCCAGTCCACCAAGCGCTTCAGCGAATTCTCCTATTGCCATCAGGTTCTGCCGAAGATCGACAAGCAGATCGCCATGGGCCATCGCGACAAGCTGAAGCACCATAACATCCATGTGGATGGCTTCATGCGCGTCGGCACCGCCGAAATCACCCGCCTGGGCTATGACGAGGATGATTGCACGCGCATCTCCGAAATCATGCTGGAGGTGATCTCCAGCAATATGGATGTCATTCCCTCGCTGAAAAACGAAGTTATTGCGATGAACGCGGCCAAAAGCCGGATCGTGATGTAATACCAAGGCTCGAAGATGCTAACGCATCCACGCCTTGAAGAAATTTCGAATATCTCAAATGCATCAATGGCTTGAGATACTCGAAAAAGGAATACGAAGAGTCATCTTCAATGACTCTTCGTATAACGCCTGCCCAGTTTTGCGTATAAAAAGGCTTTTCCACTATGGCGACACCCGTCAACAATACATCTCTTCAGGAAGTCATCATCATCGGTTCGGGCTTCGGCGGCAGCGTTTCGGCGCTGCGGTTGAGCGAAGCCTTCCGCGACAAGGGCTGGACCGGCGACAAGCCGGTTCTGCTTCTGGAGCGCGGCCAGGACTGGTGGGGCAATCTCACCGGCAACCCGGTCACGACACCGCCCTTCTGCAATTATCGCCAGCCCGATCAGCGGGCAGGCTGGTTCGTCACGGCAGAACCGCTCGGTACGCCGCAGAACGGCCCGGCCATGGACGACCAGACGGTGAATTTCAACACCGCACAGACCTATGCCTGCCGCCCGATCACGCAGTTTCCAGGCCTGCTGGAAGCCATCGCCAATCCGGGCCTGACCATGACGGCACTGGTGGGTGCGGCGCTCGGCGGCACCTCGCATGTCTACAACACCTTCTTCCAGAAGCCGTCGAAGCTCGCCTTCACGCTGGCTTTCCGCGATCCGGAAAATCTCAGTTCCATCGATGATGTCCTGCTGAACTATGACGATCTTGAAGGACACTACGAGACCGTGAAGGCGATCATGGATCCGAACAGCATTCCGGATGGAGTCCTGAATAGCCCAGCCTATCTCTCGACCAAGGCTTTTATGGAACAGGTGGAAGCGATCAAAAAACACGATGGCGACGACAGCTTCCATCCGCCGATCAAAGAAACGCATCTGGAAAAAACCGAACTGGCGATGGACTGGGATGTCGTGAAGAATGAAATCGCAGCCACTATGCTGCCTTCGGCCATCATCGGCGAAATGTGGTATGGCATGAACAGCTTTACCAAGGAAACCGATGGCAGCCTGCGCGGCATCAAGAAGGCACTGGACCAGAACTATCTGAAACAGGCCAATGATACCGGCATGCTGCAAATCCAGTGCCTGTGCGAAGTCACGAATGTCTTCATCGACCCGGCCTCCTCGGCAGATGAGCCGATCTATGTCGTCACCGCCAACCTCATCAATCCACAGAACCCGCTCAGCCCTTCGCCGGTCGTCTACCGTGCCAGGAACGTCATCTTCTCGGCGGGATCGATGCACAGCGCGCCGATGCTCCTGGAATTTGCCAACAACCCGAACCCGCTGGACATCAGCCAGAACGGCCTGCCGGCGCTTAGCAGGTATGTCGGCATGTTCTGGGGGCAGAACGGCGATGTCATGGGCACACAGACCATGAATGGCCGAACCCGCCCGTCCGATGGCGGCCCCGGTTCGGTCGACGCTTCATTCTATTACGTCAAAGATCCCTCGCTCTTTGAATCAGATGGAAACAAGGTCGATGATGAGACTTTGAAAAAGGCCTTCGATGAGTGCATAGACTTCATGCTGGATCATCATGCCGCTCCATTCATCCGCTTTCTTCTCTACCCCGCATGGTATGAGGAAGTCGATAACCTGCAGAACACCTACAATATGGCGATCTGCTATAAGCCGGCTCCCGGTCAATTCGTACCGACCACCAAGCAGAAAGAGGGCGGGCGTCAGACCTATACGCTATTTTACCCGAGCAGCGAGGAGCCAGCCACCAACCCCCTGCTATCAAAAATGGTCAGGGGCGAGGCCTCTGAACTCAGCGGCAAGGGTGTGACAGACTCCCTGAATACTTTGATCACCACTCTACATCGCTGGTGCGAGGCGAACGAATCTAAAGGGCCAGGCGAACACTCTTATGGTCTTTCCAAGCCGCTTCGCTATGGCGGACCGATGCCGATTTTCCCATCGAGCGGTCTGTATGCTTCGAGAGACTCGGATAAAGAGCTGCTGAAGAGCACAAAGGAGCAGTTCATCACCGCTTATGGCATGACGGCGCATCCGCTCGGTGGTTGCGTGCTTGGCAAGGCCTGCGACAAGCGCGGGCGGCTGCTGGATTTCGGCCAGAACCCGATCAAGGGCCTCTATGTGGTGGACGGCTCGCTGATCCCGGGCTCCACCGGCGCCTGCACCCCGGCCTGGACCATTGCCGCCGTGGCGGAATATTGCCTGACGGACATCACCCGGGACATCGTGCACTAATCTTGTGCTATTAGAGCATGTCCAGCAAAAGTGCGTTAGCGGTTTTGCGTCCGGACTGCGTAAAAACAAATAGATAGAGCATTTCAGGTGATCCCGTTTTCACCGGAAATGCTCTAGTACCAAATGTCAAAGCGCCGGTCTGGTTCAATCAGATCGGCGCTCTACAAGCTCACGCCTCGTCGGCGAAGGCTTTCAAGGCATCGCCGGACAGGCGGTAGCGGATCCATTCGCTCTGCGGCTCGCCGCCGATGGACTCGTAAACCCGGATGGCAGGCGTATTCCAGTCCAGCACGCTCCATTCGAAACGGCCGCACCCCTCCTCCACCGCCCGGCGGGCGAGATGACGCAGAAGAAGCCGTCCGCCACCCTGGCCGCGAAAGGCCGGATCGACATAGAGATCTTCCAGATAGAGCCCCTTGCGCGCAAGCCAGGTGGAGAAACTGTAGAACCACAGCGCAAAGCCGGCAGGCTTGCCTTCGCTTTCGAGAATGACGGCGCGGGTGACGCTTGCCTCTCCGAAAAGGCTTTCCGCCAGGCTTTCCGGCGTGGCCTTGACCTCATGCTCGGCCTTCTCGTAAATCGCAAGATCAGTGATGAAACGCAAAATGACCGGCACATCGCCGACCTCGGCATCGCGAATGATAAAGCTCATGGTGTACCCAAAATAAAAAGGGGCCGAACCGGCCCGCAGATCAATGATCAGCCTCTGTGATCCCCATCGGTCATCCTCGGGCTTGACCCGAGGATCCATGCTGCAGGCGCCTTATGGATGGTCGGGTCAAGCCCGACCATGACGGAGGAAAAGCTGGGACCCTGGATTAGAAAATAATAATCGGCTCTTATTGGAAGGGCTGCCACCAGTTCTTGCCGGAATTGCTGATCTGCGCTTCCTTCTGGCGGCGCTTTTCCTTCTTGGCTTCCGGTTCACCCAGATCGGTCAGCTTGGATTCGTCCACCATGCGGTAGCTGTCCGGCGGATCGGAAAGCACGCGGCGCTGATCGAGATAGGCACCCTTCTGGATCTTGCGCGCGTCACGGAAGGCCTGCCACTTCTGGGTTTCTGTCATCGTGCCATTGGTGCCGTAACCGGCCAGCAGCGGCGAGCGGTAATTCGGATTGTTGGAATTGGCGTCGGCCTCGGCCACCAGACGCTTGCGCGTATCTTCCGGCGATTCCACCCATTCCGGATTGTCCTTGCTGGCAAGCGAGGTCTGCGGCTGCACAAGTTCTGCCTGGGCACCCTTGGGCGGCAGCACAAGATCGGGACGCGGGCTATACTTGCCCTCGGGCTTCTTGTTGCCGGAGATCGAGGCGGCGGAACCAAGGTCATCCGCCAGCTGTTCCATGGCGGTCTTGTCCGTCCCGTAGGTCGGGCCGCTCATGCAACTGCTCAAGCTGGTGCAGGCGGCAAAAATGCCGGCCAAGGTCATGCCAACGCGAACCATACGTGCCTTTACCATAAATCTTCCAGCCTTTCAGCATGACGCGCCAGAGCAGCGCCACAGCTCGATGCTCCACCCCAGCCACCACGGCCTGTGCAGCGTATCTGCGCAGGCTCGCGGAGATTTCAGGCGAGTGTCTCTCGCCTGAAAGAAAATTCCGGCCAATTTCAGGCAGCTTTTACCGAAAGATCAGCAAAAGAGCAAATGCCGCGAGAAGAAATCAACCCTGCACCGCAGCAAGTTCGCGCAAGGCAGCGGCATCGCGGGCCGAAACCTCGGGATAATCGGGATCGGAACCGACATCCGGCGTGATCCGCCACGAACGGGCGCATTTGCGGCCTTCCGCCAGTTTCGGCTCCACGGCAACGCCTGCGACCTCGGGCAGGCGGAAGGCTTCCGCCGGGCCCTCACCCTTGACCACGGAAATGGCCGAGGTGATGCAGATTTCCGCCATATCCACCCCGTCAAGGGCTGCCAGCAGCGCGGCATCGGCTACATGCACCACGGGGGCTGCCTCCAGCGAGGAGCCGATGCGCTTGTCCTTGCGCTCCACTTCCAGCGCGCCGGTAACGACCGAGCGGACCTTGCGGATCTTCACCCACTTCTCGTCCAGCGCCGGGTTCAGCCACTCCGCCGGAATGGTGGGGAACTGTTCGAGATGCACGGATTCAGCTTGCGGATTGCGCGACAGCCAGGCCTCTTCCGTGGTGAAGGGCAGCATGGGCGCAAACCACAGCACGATGCAGTCGAACAGCTTGCGGATGACATAGAGTGCCGCGCGGCGGCGGGCAGACGACGGCGCATCGCAATAGAGCGCATCCTTGCGGATATCGAAGTAGAAGGCCGACAGTTCGACATTGGCGAAATCGGTGAGCGCGCGGGTGATGCGCTTGAAATCGAAGGCGTCGTAGCCCTCGCGCACCAGCCTGTCCAGCTCCGCCAGCCGGTTCAGCATCAGCTTTTCCAGATCCGGCAGATCGGCATAGGCAAAGGCGTCGCCGGTGTCATGGGCCAGCGTGCCGAGCATCCAGCGGATGGTGTTGCGGATCTTGCGATAGGCGTCGATATTGGTCTGGAGGATGGTCTTGCCGAGGCGCTGGTCTTCGCCGTAATCGGTGTTCATCACCCACAGACGCAGGATATCCGCGCCCGATTGCGCCATCACATCCTGCGGCACCACGGTGTTGCCGAGGGATTTCGACATCTTGCGGCCCTGCTCGTCCATCGTAAACCCGTGGGTGACGACGGCCTTGTAGGGCGCGCGGCCCCGCGTGGCGCAGCTTTCCAGGAGCGAGGAATGGAACCAGCCGCGATGCTGGTCAGACCCTTCCAGATAGACATCGGCAGGCCATTTCAGATCGGGCCGGTCTTCCAACGTAAACGTATGGGTGGAACCGGAATCGAACCACACATCGAGAATATCCTTCACCATGGTCCAGCGGTCCTGATCGTCGCGACCGGCCAGGAAACGCTCCTTGGCGCCTTCGGCAAACCAGGCATCCGCGCCTTCGGCCTCGAAAGCTGCGATGATGCGGGCATTGACCGCGTCGTCCACGAGGATTTCGCCCTTTTCATCCGCGAAGATGGCGATCGGTACACCCCAGGCGCGCTGACGCGACAGCACCCAGTCCGGACGGTTTTCGATCATGGCGCGCAGGCGGTTCTGGCCACCGGCAGGCACGAAGCGTGTGTCATCGATAGCGGACAGGGCGCGAGACCGCAGGGTCGAGCCGTCACCGAAATCCTTGTCCATGGTGACAAACCATTGCGGCGTGTTGCGGAAGATCACCGGCTTCTTAGAGCGCCAGCTATGGGGATATTCATGCTTGATGCGGCCCCGGGCGAAAAGAGTGTTGGCGGCGATCAGCGCCTCGATGACGCGCTTGTTGGCATCGCCCTTCTTGCCGTTATCGTCCATGACACGGGCCGCACCGCCTTCCGCCGAGGGGCCGAAACCGGGCGCATCCTCGGTGTAGAAGCCGTCATCGCCGACAGTGAAGGGGATTTTCGAGGAAATGCCGCGCGCTTCCAGTTCACGGGCATTGGCCATCCAGGCATCAAAGTCCTCGCGACCATGGCCGGGGGCGGTATGGACGAAGCCCGTACCGGCATCGTCAGTGACATGATCGCCGTCGAGGAGCGGGACGGCGAAGTCGTAGCCGCCAGCGAGACCCTTGAGGGGGTGGGCGCAGGTGATGGCTGCCAGTTCCTCGGCCTTCACGTCGCGCAGACGCGTGAATTCCAGCTTTGCCTTGGCAAAGCACTCAGCGGCCAGCTTGTCGGCGAAGATCAGTTTTTCACCCGGCTGCGGACCGAATTCATTGGCAGCAGCGGTGACTTCATAGAGGCCATAGCCGATCTTGGACGAGAAGGAAATCGCCCTGTTGCCGGGGATCGTCCAAGGGGTCGTCGTCCAGATGACGACGAACGCATCGGACAGGCTGCCTGCACCACCCACCGGAAACTTCACCCAGATCGTATCGCTCTCGACCTCGGCATATTCCACTTCCGCTTCGGCGAGTGCTGTACGCTCCACCACAGACCACATGACGGGCTTGGAGCCGCGATAGAGCTGGCCGCTCTTGGCGATCTTCAACAATTCACCGGCAATGCGGGCTTCGGCGTGGAAATTCATGGTGGTGTAGGGATTGTCGAAATCGCCCTCGATGCCGAGGCGGCGGAATTCCTCGGCCTGCACCTTGATCCAGCCGCTCGCGAAATCCCGGCACTCCTTGCGGAATTCGTTGACCGGCACTTCGTCCTTGTTCTTGCCCTTCTCGCGGTATTTTTCCTCGATCTTCCATTCGATCGGCAGGCCGTGGCAATCCCAGCCGGGCACGTAATTGCTGTCGAAGCCGCGCATCTGGAAGGAGCGGGTGATGACGTCCTTGAGGATCTTGTTCAGCGCGTGGCCGATATGGATATTGCCGTTGGCATAGGGCGGGCCGTCATGCAGCACGAATTTTTCGCGGCCTGCGGCAGAGGCACGCAGGCGCTTGTAGAGATCCATCTTCTTCCAGCGCTCCACCAGTTCCGGCTCCTTTTGCGGCAGCCCGGCGCGCATGGGAAATTCCGTCTGCGGCAGATAAAGGGTGGAGGAATAGTCCTGCTTGTCCGTGGTCTCGGTCATGGTCCAACCATTGAATGGGCGGCTTTGCGCGCGCCTTGAAGTGCGATGAGGGAGGAAAGGGGCGTTTCGGCAGCACGTCTGCGCGCGGGGCAGACGCTGGACAAACGCCAAAAACCCGGACCCTTCGGCTGGCCTTCAGGCCGCGCGAAAGGCCGGGCCAATAATTCGCAGCGTGCTTATTGGCTCAAGCTTTGTCATCGGGCGGTTGTTTAAGCGCTTTTGCCCCGAAAGAAAAGCAAAAAGAAGGGTGGCAGCGGGCCTAGACCGCCGCCACCCGATCCCTCACAGTCCGTCCAATAATCGCCGCTGGCCGTCTGCAAATGGCAATTTCTGCGCTTCCGGTACTCACGTACGTTAGAGCATAATCCGACCGGAGTGAAACGAGGATCGGCAAGATTATGCTTCAAAAATAGAAGCTTAGAGCGCCGATCTGATTTAATCAGATTGAAAAGCGCTCTAAGTACGCTCCGTTCCGGTTCTCGAAATCACCATTTTCGCCAGGCCAGCAGCAATTCTTGAACAGACTGTCAGGCGCGGGCTTTGCCCCCGCCTGCGACAAGATTGACGAGCACCGCCACGAGGATGTTGGCGGCAAGCGCCAGCAGCCCGATATAGACGGTGACCGGCGCACCGCCGAGCGAGAGGGCATGCAGCGGCTTCCAGCCATTCAGCCAGACCAGCCAGGTGCCGCCGGCAAAGCCAACCACCCAGCCCG
The DNA here is from genome assembly GCF_030815125.1 of Allorhizobium paknamense. Lineage (GTDB taxonomy): Bacteria > Pseudomonadota > Alphaproteobacteria > Rhizobiales > Rhizobiaceae > Allorhizobium > Allorhizobium paknamense. The sequence continues at coordinate 126,134 of NZ_JAUSWH010000003.1, read as the reverse complement.
CCAGCAGGCCGGACGCGCGGAACCAGTTGGTGTAAAGACCGAAGACCAGGGCCGGAAGCGTTTGCAGGATCCAGATGCCGCCCAGCAATTGCAGATCCAGCGCAAACTGGGTGGGCAGGAAGACGATGACCAGAAGCGCCCCCACCTTGACCAGCAGCGACGTGACCTTGGCCACCTGCGCCTCACCCGCATGCGAGACATCTGGATTGACATAGGCCTTCCAGAAATTGCGGGTAAAGAGATTGGCCGCACCGATGCTCATCACCGCCGCAGGCACCAGCGCGCCGATGGCGATGGCCGAGAAGGCAAAGCCCGCGAACCAGTCCGGAAACAGCGTATCGAACAGCATCGGCACGATGTCGTTCGGGCTCTGGGGCTTGAGCCCCGCCGCATGGCCCATATAGCCGAGCAGCGCCAGCAGACCGAGCAGCAGCGTATAGGCGGGTAGCAGCACGGCGTTCTTGCGAATGGTATTGCCGCCATTCGAGGCGAAAATACCCGTCAGCGTGTGCGGATACATGAAGGCGGCCAGCGCCGAGCCCAGCGCCAGCGAGGCATAGGCAACAACCTGGTTGGAGCCGAGCAGCAGCCCGCCCGAGCCCTTGGCCTGGAAGGCGGCATCGGCGGCGGCAAACACATTGGCATAGCCGCCGAGCTTCAGCGGAATGGCGGCGACGGCCGTGATCACCACGATATAGATCATGATGTCCTTGACGAAGGCGATCAGCGCCGGGGCCCTGAGGCCCGCCGAATAGGTGTAGAGCGCCAGAATGATGAAGGAAATGGCAAGCGGCACTTCCCCATGCAGGCCGAGCGCCTTCAGCACCGTCGCCATGCCGACCAGTTGCAACGCGATATAGGGCATGGTGGCAATGACGCCGGTGAGCGCCACGGCAAGCTCCAGCGCGCGCGAACCATATTGGCCATGCACCACATCGCCCGCCGTGACATAGCCATGCTCCTTGGCGCGCCGCCACAAAACCGGCATGACCAGAAAAACGAAGGGATAGACGATGATCGTGTAAGGCAGCGCAAAGAAGCCATAGGCCCCGACCGCATAGACGAGCGCCGGAACGGCAATGACGGTATAGGCGGTGTAGAAATCGCCCCCCACCAGAAACCAGGTGATCCAGGTGCCGAACTTGCGGCCGCCAAGCCCCCATTCATCGATATGGGCGAGCGTTTCCGGCTTGCGCCAGCGGGCGGCGACGAAACCCATGACGGTGACGAGGACGAAGAAGAAGATGAAGACGGACAGCGCCGTCACGTTGATGTCATTCGTCATCGCGGAAGCTCCTGTAGGCGACGAAGATCAGGAGCGAGGCCAGCGGCACCCAGCCGAGCTGATACCAGTAGAAAAACGGAAATCCGAAAAGCTGCGGCTCGCTCTTGTTGTAGAACGGCACCCAGAGCAGCCCGATATAGGGAATGACAAGCAGCCAGCAGGCCGCCGTCCATAAAGGTTTGTGCATGAAAGCCTCCCAAGGCAGGACCGAGGGCGTTTTCCCCCGCCGAACGCGGAGACTTCCGCATTCGCTGGCGTGCCGCAACCCTAAAACCGCCCAGAATATGACTTTGCGCAATTTAACAACACTTTTTACGCAAAATAATGCAATATTAAAATCTAAAGTAGTAGTTACGAACAAAAAAACAGCCTGTCTTGAGTGAGACAGGCTGTTTTTTACAAATTTCTTGAACGCCCCCAAAGAGGCAGGCGCGTCAGGCGGCGCGGGAAAGGCGTGTTTCGCTGGCAGCAAGCTCGACCGTCATGGATGCGGGAGCACGGCTGATCTCGGCGGTGTGATCCTTGCATTCCTTCGATACGAATTTCAGCGCTGCTTCCTCGCTGGCGAAAAGGCCGCCGAGCCGGTTGGTCTTATCCTGAAGGACCCAGAAGCCTTTTTGATCACGGCCAATGGTAAAACGCGGGGAAGACCGGAAAAGCGAACGCTGATCAACACACTCATTCATGACACGTACTCCTTCTATCTGGCTCTCTGAACGGTTATGAGGCAGTTGCCTGCAAAAAATGCGCAAGCACGGGCTTCTACAGCATTTTTCACCGCGCAGACCCCGCTTTTCGGCAGACCTGCCCTGCGCCTGACGCAAGCCTTGCTACAGCGCCGTGCGCCATACATGGCGCACAAAGGTTCGCTGTAACCCTTTACATCTGCTGCATAATCCGACCGGAGTGAAACGAGGACGAATAAGATTATGCTTCAAAAAGAGAACCTTAGAGCGCCGATCTGATGCAATCAGATCGGCGCTCTAAAAAGCGATTTTCTGATCCAGGGCGCTCAGCGGCCGCACGCCGGAAAGCATGGCGCGGGCGTCCTGTTCATCCTTGCGGATCTGGGTGACGAGCGCGTCGAGGCCGTCGAACTTCCACTCGTCCCGCAGATGGCCGAAGAAAGAGACGGCGCAGACCTCGCCATAGAGATCGCCGGAAAAATCGAACACGAAGGTTTCCAGAAGCGGCGCACCGTCTTCCGTCACGGTCGGGCGGTAGCCGAAGCTTGCCACGCCATCGCGGATCACGCCATCGGCGCGGCGCAGGCGCACGGCATAGATGCCGGGCCTGAGGGTTGCTTCCGGCTGCAGCGCCATGTTGGCGGTAGGAAAGCCGAGCTGGCGGCCAAGCTGCTTGCCCTTGATGACCTCCGCCTCCACCGTGAAGCGATAGCCGAGCAGGCCGTTGACCTCGGCAATGCCGCCTTCCGCCAGCAGCGCCCGGATGCGGCTGGACGAGACGACCTCGGCATTTTCATCGCGGAAGGCATCGAGAAGCGTCACGCCGAAACCATGGCGGCGGCCCGCATCCATCAGAAAGGCCGGTCCGCCTTCGCGGCCCTTGCCGAAGTGGAAATCGAAGCCGGTGACGACTTCCGAAGCGCCCAGCCAATCCTGCAGGATGGACTGGACGAAATCCTCCGGCGAGCGCTGCGAGAAATCACGGTCGAAGGGATATTCCACCACCGACTGAAAGCCCATGGCCTCCAGCAGCCTCGCCTTCATCGGTGCCGGGGTGAGGCGAAAGACCGGGTTTGCGGGCTGGAACAGGCTGCGCGGATGCGGCTCGAAGGTCAGGACCAGCGCGGGCACGCCGCGTTCCTCGGCAAGATCCAGCGCGCGGTTCAGAACCGTCTGGTGGCCGCGATGCACGCCATCGAAATTGCCGATGGCGACAACGCCGCCCTTCAGGCCATCGGGCAGCGGGGTCTTTTTTTCATTGCGATGAAACACAGTCATGGAAAATGTCCGAAAACTCAGGCGAGGCGTTGCATCCAGAAGGCGGGCGTCACACCTTGGCCCACCAGATAGGTTTTCAGCAAGGCCTCATCGGTCTTGCCATGCAGGGAATATTCCGCCGCATGAATGCCGCCGGAGATATAGAGAAGATCAAGCCCGGCGGAAACCGCGCCGCGCACATCGGTGGGCATGCCATCGCCGATGGCGATGATGCGGCTCTTGTCGAGCTCGCCGCCGCGCGCCTCCCGGGCCGCTGTCAGCGCCGCCTCGTAAATCGGCGCATGCGGCTTGCCGGCAATACGGGTCTTGCCGCCCAGCTGTTCGTAATAGGCGGCAACGGCCCCCGCGCAGGGGATCATCCGGTGGCCGCGCTCGACGATCAGGTCAGGATTGGCGCAGATCAGCGGCACGGAGCGGGCGGCAAAGCCGGTCAGCATCTCATGATAATCTTCCGGCACTTCCGTCTCGTCATCGAAGAAGCCGGTGCAGACCACGCATTCGGCCTCTTCCGCCGGGGTCAGCGTCACATCCAGCCCATCGAACAGCGGCAGGTCGCGCTCCGGACCGAGCAGGAAAACCTTCTTCGGTCCCTCGGCAATCAGGCGGCGCGTGACATCGCCGGAGGTGACGATGCGGTCATAGGCGCTGTCCGGCACGCCAAGGGTGCGCAATTGCGGCACGACGCCGGAGGAAGGGCGCGGCGAATTGGTGATCAGCACCACCGTCATGCCCTTCTGCCGTGCTGCCGTCAGCACCTCGCCCGCGCCGGGAAAGGCATCGACACCATTGTGCAGCACGCCCCAGACATCGCAGAGCGCAACGTCGTAACGGCTGGCGGCATCGAGAAAGGTGGAAAGCTGCTGCGGCATGGATCATTCCTGACATGACTTCATCGGTGGGCTGACATTGCAAAGGATGAGAAGGATGGCAAGGGAATTTCTCTCTCCCCCTTCGGCCATAAGCTCCTCATAGCCACAGGCCGCCACGCCAGAGAAGGCCGAGGATTGCAGCCAGCGTCAGCACCCGGCCGACACCCTGCCGCAGCCCGAAGAGGAGCAAAGCGGAGACAAGCGTGATGGCCAGCGCCGGAAACTGGAGAGAGGCAAGCTGCGGCCAGGGGAATGCCGCCCCCGCCAACGGGCGGATCTCGCCGACATCGGCAAACAGCACATGCAGCGCCAGCCAGACGGCCAGATTGAGGATCACCCCCACCACCGCTGCCGTAATGGCGGAGAGCGCACCGGCGACCCGTGCCTCACCGCGCAGCCGCTCGATCAGCGGCGCGCCTGCGAAGATGAAGAGAAAGCTGGGACCGAAGGTGGCCCAGGCCACCAGCAGCCCGCCGACAAGGCCCGCCACCACGGGCTCCCATCCGCCCGAGGCGCGAAAGGCGGCGAGAAAGCCGATAAAGGAGAGAACCAGCACCAGCGGCCCCGGCGTGGTTTCGGCCAGCGCCAGCCCATCCAGCATTTCCTGAGGGCTCAGCCATCGATAATGCTCGACCGCCACCTGCCCGACATAGGCGAGAACCGCATAGGCCCCGCCAAAGGTGACGACGGCCAGTTTGGCGAAGAAGGAAAACAGCAGCGGAAAAATCCCGGACTGCGGCGCTGAGGCGAAGATCAGCAGCGGCGAGAGCCAGAGCGCCGTCCAGGCCAGCACGGACAGCGCGAGGGTTTTCGGCTGCAACGGGGGCAAAGGCCCCTCCTCTACCGGCGGCGCGGCGATCCGGACGCCAACCACCGTCCGCAGCAAACCGCAGAACGCCGCCAGGGCCACGACCAGCGGAAAAGGCAGGGAAAAGACGAAGAGCGCGAGGAAGGCGAGCGCTGCCAGCAGAAGGTGGAAACCATCCTTCAGCGCCCGGCGCGCAATGCGCAAGAGCGCCTCGAAGACAATGGCGATCACCGCCGCCTTGAGGCCGAAGAACAGGCCCGCCACCCAGCCGATATCATGCCACAGCGCATAGGCCGCCGACAGGCCGAGCATCACCGCCAGTCCCGGCAGCACGAAAAGCAGGCCCGCGATCAGCCCGCCCCGCACGCCCTGGAGAAGCCAGCCCGTATAGGTGGCCAGTTGCTGCGCCTCCGGGCCGGGCAGCAGCATGCAATAGTTCAAGGCATGCAGGAAACGCGCTTCGGTGAGCCAGGCCTTTTCCTCCACCAGCAGCCGGTGCATCAGCCCGATCTGGGCGGCGGGGCCGCCGAAACTCATGAGCCCGACCCGGAAAAAGGCGGCAGACAGGTCCGCTTTCGAAACGGCAGGGCGTGAGGGGGCAAGCGGCAGGGATGGACATGGTTCTGTCATATGCATGCTCTACCGTTTTTTCATGAATTTTTTTCGCACGATCATTCTTGACTCCCCTCGGGAGCGTGCTTATCTCAACGCCGCTAGCACTCGCAGGCAGTGAGTGCTAACAGGTTCAAGGCAATCCAACCCGGATTGCGAATGTCATTTGATCGAGGGATTAGACAATGGCAAGCACCAATTTCCGTCCGCTGCACGACCGCGTTGTGGTTCGTCGCTTGGAGTCTGAAGAAAAGACCAAGGGCGGTATCATCATTCCCGACACCGCCAAGGAAAAGCCGGCTGAAGGCGAAGTCATCGCTGTTGGCCCGGGCGCCCGCAAGGACAGCGGCGAGCTGATCGCTCTGGACGTCAAGGTCGGCGACCGCGTTCTGTTCGGCAAGTGGTCCGGCACGGAAGTGAAGATCGACGGCGCTGACCTTCTGATCATGAAGGAAGCCGACATCATGGGCGTGATCGGCTGATTTCAGCCGGATACCCTTCGTTCCAATCCACAGATTTAGGGGCGCAAGCCCGGGAGTCCTGAAAAATGGCAGCTAAAGAAGTCAAATTCGGCCGCAGCGCACGCGAAAAGATGCTGCGTGGCGTTGATATCCTCGCAGACGCCGTCAAGGTCACGCTCGGCCCGAAGGGTCGTAACGTGGTTATCGACAAGTCCTTCGGCGCTCCGCGCATCACCAAGGACGGTGTATCGGTCGCCAAGGAAATCGAACTGGAAGACAAGTTCGAGAACATGGGCGCCCAGATGGTCCGCGAAGTTGCTTCGAAGACCAACGACATCGCAGGCGACGGCACCACCACCGCAACCGTTCTGGCCCAGGCTATCGTTCGCGAAGGCCAGAAGGCTGTTGCCGCCGGCATGAACCCGATGGACCTGAAGCGCGGTATCGACCTCGCCGTTGCTGAAGTCGTCAAGGATCTCCAGGCCAAGGCCAAGAAGATCAACACGTCTGAAGAAGTTGCCCAGGTTGGCACGATCTCTGCCAACGGCGACACGCAGGTTGGCAAGGACATTGCCGAAGCCATGCAGAAGGTCGGCAACGAAGGCGTTATCACCGTCGAAGAAGCCAAGACCGCTGAAACCGAGCTGGAAGTCGTCGAAGGCATGCAGTTCGACCGCGGCTACCTGTCGCCCTACTTCGTCACCAATCCGGAAAAGATGGTTGCCGATCTGGAAGACGCCTTCATTCTCCTGCACGAGAAGAAGCTCTCCAACCTGCAGGCCATGCTGCCGGTTCTCGAAGCCGTCGTTCAGACCGGCAAGCCGCTCGTCATCATCGCTGAAGACGTTGAAGGCGAAGCTCTTGCAACGCTCGTCGTCAACAAGCTGCGTGGCGGCCTGAAGATTGCTGCCGTCAAGGCTCCGGGCTTCGGCGATCGCCGCAAGGCCATGCTGGAAGACATCGCCATCCTCACCGGCGGTACCGTGATCTCCGAAGATCTCGGCATCAAGCTCGAAAATGTCACCCTCGACATGCTCGGCCGCGCCAAGAAGGTTTCGATCTCCAAGGAAAACACCACGATCGTCGATGGTAACGGCCAGAAGTCCGACATCGAAGGCCGCGTTGCCCAGATCAAGGCCCAGATCGAAGAAACCACCTCTGACTACGACCGCGAAAAGCTGCAGGAGCGTCTTGCCAAGCTCGCTGGCGGCGTTGCCGTGATCCGCGTTGGCGGCGCAACGGAAGTCGAAGTGAAGGAGCGCAAGGACCGCATCGACGACGCTCTGAACGCGACCCGCGCTGCCGTTCAGGAAGGCATCGTACCGGGCGGCGGTACCGCTCTTCTGCGTTCGGCCCAGAAGATCACCGCCAAGGGCGCAAACGATGACCAGGAAGCTGGTATCAACATCGTTCGCCGCGCGCTTCAGGCTCTGGTTCGCCAGATCGCCGACAACGCCGGTGACGAAGCTTCGATCGTTGTTGGCAAGGTTCTCGACAAGGCTGACGACAACTACGGCTACAACGCCCAGACCGGCGAATATGGCGACATGATCGCCATGGGTATCGTCGACCCGGTCAAGGTTGTTCGCACCGCTCTGCAGAACGCCGCTTCGGTTGCTTCGCTGCTGATCACGACGGAAGCCATGATCGCCGAACTGCCGAAGAAGGACGCTCCGGCTATGCCGGGCGGCATGGGCGGCATGGGCGGCATGGACATGATGTGATAAGGCAGTAGCCTTATCGCAGCGCGGCCATAAAGCTTCGCCCATGCACTTAAAGTGGTTCAGCGCGTCAAGCGCGCGACATTCTTAGGGGTTCAGCGCGTCAAGCGCGCTGAACGGGCGGCATGGACATGGATCGTGATAAGGCAATAGCCTTACATATCTGAGCCAGTCGGTTCATTTCGGAAAGGGCGGTCTTCGGGCCGCCCTTTTTGCGTGCGCTTTAGAGAAAATCTGAGAAATGGCGTTAAAATCTTAATCTGTAACGTATCTGAAATATTGTATCCGTTTAAATTCGAATTTATGGCTGGATCGGCAAGAGGCAGCCACTGGGAGGAGCGAGGGCGACTTCGCCCGGAAATAGTCTCGCCAGACAACCACACAACTGACATCTTCCCGCTTTTTTTTGACAGGTTTTTTCAGTATGTGAGGATTATTCATTTTTCTCAGCGGGAATCACCGGGATCTGTTCAGGAAAGCGGGCGGGAATTCTTCATGGGAACGCATAAAAGCAAAACTCCGGCTGTTTCGGGTTTTCCGTCCGGACATGCGTAAAAACAAAAAGATAGAGTCTGTCCGGCAATCCTGTGTTCGCCGGACATGCTCCAGATGTCGGGACGGCAATGCCTCGCCCCGACCTTCGCAAGAGCATGCATCAAAGGTGGAGAAGGCCGGGTAAGGGGTATGACCCCGGTCTGCTCCGAACTGACATTTCCAGGGATGGTGGGACACCGTTTCCCGTTTGGACATGGCTGAAAAGCAGAGAACATGTCTGAGCCGGTTTTGCGCTTGGAACGAAAAAAGCAAGATAGAATGACAGCGTCCCTGGTGTGTCTGGCACAATCGGGGCGGAGTTGGGGACAAAGGAAGGGGTGGAGCCGTCCGCGTTCTACCTCGGGGGTGAGCACATTGTTTAAGATTTTAACGGCACTCGATCCGAAGGCAGACCTGACAACAGGCCTGGTGGCGGACAATGATGATTATCCCGCGATCGCCCCCTATGCCGCCGTGGAGGAATGGACGAGTGACCTTGCCAATGGCGTTTTGAAACTGGGGCCACGGGCGGTGGCGCTCCACGGTCTTTCATTGCCGGAATGCGGACTGCTCAGCCTGACACGCTGCTATGAAGCCGAAGACCGGGGCCATATCCTGTCGATCTTCGAACAGGCTGCCACGACGCCTTCGTCCTTCTGCTTTTCCGCCACCATCGTCAACAGCGGCTTTCGCTATCCGGTCTTCTGTCTGGGACGGTCGCTGGAGCGGCTGACGGATCCGTGCCCACCCTCCTCGCTGATGCAAGCGCTGGCAGGGGAGCCGCATCGGGTAAGCCTGCCGCTCTCCAGCGTCAGTCCACTGGACATGCTGCGGCCTCCGGTCGAGGTGATCCGCGGTATCTTCGTCTTTCCGCACTTTACCGCACCACCTGCCGGCGACGATCAACGGGTGATGGACTAAAAAAGAGACCCGAAATTTTCGGGTCCCTGTAGATGCGTGAATGCCGAGATGACCGATCAGCCGCCGAAGATCGTTCTCAAGATGTCAATGCCGCGATCGTCATAGCTGACATCGCCCTGCTTGTTGCCGGGGCCGACGACGATGACCTTGGTGCCGATTGGCGCGCGGGCATAAAGATCCTCGACATCCTTGTTGTTCATGCGGATGCAGCCGGAGGACAGGTTGAGCCCGATGGACCAGGGCTGGTTGGTGCCGTGAATACGGAAAATCGTATCCTGATTGCCCTTGTAGAGATACATGGCGCGCGCGCCCAACGGATTATCGATCCCGCCCGGCTGCACCACCGGCAGCATGTGACCCCGGCGCGCCTCGCGCACCCGCATTTCCTCGGGCGGACGCCAGCTCGGCCATTCTTCCTTGCGGCCGATCTTCACCACGCCGGACCAGCCGAAGCCTTCGCGGCCGACGCCGACACCGTAGCGCGTGGCGCGATTATTGCCTTCGACCAGATAGAGAAACTTGTTGTTGGTATCGATAATGATCGTGCCGGGCTGCTCGCTGGTGGAGAGCCGCACCAGACGGCGCTTGAACTTGTCCGGCACCGGACGCTTCATCATGTCCGGCGTCACCACCGAACTTGCGGTGGAGTTGGCCGGATCATCCGCTGGCCGGGGAGCGGCCTCGGCCGAAGCCGCCATCACCATCTGCAATGCCAGCATTCCGGCCAGCACGCTCTTTACCGTCATCATTCCCATGAATACCCCTCTCCATCGCTTGATGATCGTGATGTTTATGCAATGAAAGCAAGGTTTCAAGCATGCCCATCCGACCTTGACGCATTGGCGACACAATCTGTCTGCTTGCGACAAAAAAGCCTCACATGACAATCACTTTGGTGCCCACCGGCACGCGTTCATAAAGATCCGTGACATCCTCGTTGCGCATGCGGATGCAGCCGGAGGACACACCATAGCCGATGGTCCAAGGCGCATTGGTGCCGTGAATGCGATAGAGCGTCGAGCCAAGATAGAGCGCGCGCGCACCCAGCGGGTTTTCCGGCCCACCGGCCATGCGGGCGGGCAGATAATGGCCCTTGGCCGCTTCGCGCTCGATCATTTCCTGCGGCGGAATCCATTCCGGCCACTCGCTCTTGCGCGTCACGCGGTGCTCACCGGCCCATTCGAAGCCCGGCTTGCCGACCCCCACGCCGTAACGCTTCGCCTTGCCGCCCTCCATCACCAGATAGAGAAACCGGTTATTGGTATCGATCACCAGCGTGCCCGGCTTTTCCTCAGTCTGGTAAGAGACGATCTGCGGCAGGAATTGCGGCGCCGTCGGTGTGACCTGCCGGGGCAGCGGCTGCATGGCCACCTGCTGCGCCTTGGGCTGTGGCGCCATGGCCGGACGCAGCGGAACCGGCTGAACGGCAGCAGGACGGGCTGCCTGATAGACGACCCGGCGATTGTCCATGGGGGCTGGGCGCGGCGGATAGACGGGTGCCGTCTGACGCATGACCTGCGGGGCAGCGGCACGCGGCTGATCCACCGCCCCTCGCGGCTTGACGCCCAGTTGCAGCAGCCAGGGCGCCGCGAGATCGGGGCTGACGATCACCGGCGGGCGGCTCTGATAGCGGTCATCCGCGTTTGCGGCAAAGGGCAGAACAAGTGCGGCAAGGCAGAGGCTGAAAAGAGATTTGCGGCAAGACATGGCACGGCCCCGGAAAAAATATTGACGCGCCGACCGTGACACCACGCGGGTGCTCAAAAGGTAAACAGGCCTTCGCTTCAACTTTAACAATTGAGGAAAGCTTTTATCAGGGTTAGCAATCCGTTTGAAAAAAGAGTGAACAAATAGTAAACAAAACTGAAGACAAGGGAGAATCACCATGACGGAAACGGCCGGACTGATCGCGGATGAAAGCGGTGCGCTTCGCTGTTTCTGGCATGGCGGACTTGAGGATTATCGTCGCTATCATGACGAGGAATGGGGCCGCCCGGTCACCGATGACCATCGGCTGTTCGAGAAGATTTGTCTGGAAGGGTTCCAGTCGGGCCTGTCCTGGCTGACCATTCTGCGCAAGCGGGAGAATTTCCGCGCGGCCTTTGCGGGTTTCGATTTCGAAAAGGTCGCGCACTTCACCGAGGAGGATATTGCCCGCTGCCTTGCCGATGCCGGGATTATCCGCCATCGCGGCAAGATCGTCTCCACCATCAACAATGCCCGCCGGGCCGTAGCGCTGAAAGAGGAGTTCGGATCACTTTCCGCCTACTTCTGGCGTTTCGAGCCAGAAGCTCAGGAGCGCCCGGCACGGATGGATTATGAGACGCTGCGCGCCAACCCCACCTCGCCAACCTCCATCCGCCTTTCCAAGGATCTGAAAAAGCGCGGCTGGACCTTCGTCGGCCCCACCACCGTCTATGCCTTCATGCAGGCCATGGGTCTGGTAAACGACCATCTGGAAGGCTGCATCTGCCGCCCGCAGGTGGAGGCGCTGCGCGCCGCCTTTCTCCGGCCTACTGCATAATTCCTTAAATCCTAATCGATTTAAGGATAAAATTATGCAGCAGCTTTAAAGGCTTACAGCGTCCTTTGTACGTTTGATAAAACGACGGCGCTGTCGCTGATCAGCTATTGATGGAAGCCACAAGCTCCGGCAGGGCGCGCAGATCCGGCAGTTCGCGAAAGCGCGGCGCATCCACCGGCTTTTCGACATGTTCCAGCACCCAGGTCAGTTCATGGGGCACGAACACGCCCCAGGCCCCGGTGGCCAATGCTGGCACCACATCGGATTTCAGGGAATTGCCCACCATCATTGCCCGCTCCGGCTCCTCGCCATGCTTGGAAAAAATCCGGCGATAGACGGTCGCGGTCTTGTCCGACACGATCTCGATGGCATCGAAGAAATCGCCGAGGCCGGATTGCGCCAGTTTCCGCTCCTGATCGAACAGGTCGCCCTTGGTGATCATCACGAGGAAATAGTGACCCGCCAGTGCCTCCAGCACCTCTTCCACCCCCGGCACCGTCTCCACCGGATGCTGCAGCAGCTCGCGGCCAATCTCCAGAATGCGGCTGATGACCGCCCCCGGCGCTCGACCCTCCGTCACCTCCAGCGCCGTTTCGATCATCGACAGGGTAAAGCCCTTGATGCCGAAGCCGTAATGGGCAAGATTGCGCTTCTCCGCTTCCAGCAAACGCCCGGAAATCATCTCCGGCGCGGCATAATCGGCCAGCAGGCTGCGAAAATGCTCTTCCGTCAGGCGGTAATAATGTTCGTTCTGCCAGAGCGTATCGTCGGCATCGAGGCCGATCATGCACAGCGAACGGGTCATGCTCTCCTCCTTCTCAGAACCGGGAGCGGCGGCACCGCTCCCGTCCTGCCTCTGCTCTTCAGCATTTCTACACGGAAAACCGTGACGACACTTTTCTCAGGACAATGCTCTATCGCGAATGTTCGGCAAGCCACGCCTTCATCATCGCAATCTCACCCTCCTGGGCGGTGATGATGTCCTGAGCCAGTTTGCGCAGCTTTTCATCCTTGCCATATTGCAACTCCACCTTCGCCATGTCGATGGCGCCCTGGTGATGGGCGATCATGCCGCGCACGAAATCCACGTCGGCATTGCCGCTGTAGTCGATGTCCATGGCCTTGTGCATGCGGGCATTCGCAGCCGCAAAGGCCTGTGAGGACGGGCTTTGCGCCTGCTCCTGCCCCGCCATGGCGCCATGCATGTGCATGGGTTTGTCCTCGGCAGAAGCTCCGAAGGCGGCGGCCAGCAGCAAGGCTGCCGTGATGATGGTCTTTTTCATCTCTCGTTCCTTTTCAAAACAGTCTTTGTCGATGACCCGGCGCTTGGCCGGGCTGGAAAAGTCTGTTTCAGGAACGAGGGGGCGGCAGCGGCGGCGCAGCCTTTTCAAAGAGCAGCGCCAGGCTGAAATGCGGTGGCGGCGCGTCATGCAAAAGCGAACCTGCCCGCGCCATGGGCGGGGTGGCTGGTAGCAGAAAACAGAGCGCGCAATGACCGCTGAACATTTGCGCCCCCTGCCCGCCACAATGGGTTTTTTCGGCAGAGCCGGGCTTTGCCGTCTCCCCATGCGCGCTCATGTCATGATGCATGGCAGCCTGTATTTCATGGCCGCTCACATCCATTCCGCAACCCATGCCGGAAACAGGCAGGGCTGCGTAGCCAAGCACGGCCAACAACAGCAGCAGACGGACGACTGTTTTCATGCGTATATAGTAGGAGCGGGACCGCGGCTTGTGAAGTCACCATTCACGCGGGTCCAATGATCGGCGATCAAAACCACGCACCCACCTGGTGCACGATCTGATAATCGCGGCTTTCCTCGCCAAGCGGCGCTACCGGCCAGTTCCACTCGGCTTTCGCAGCGGCAAGCGGCACACCGGCCATGAGATCGGCTGCATCGCGCACCGCCCCGGTGCGATCGACAACCTCAAAGCGGGTATCCGTGACCAGACAGGTTTTGGCGGGAAGCTGATGCAATCCATCGATATGGGCGGCGATCAGGCGGGCCACCGCGTCCTCTGGCAGGGTGCCGGGCGGCTCTTTTTCCAGACGGCGCTTAACCCCGCGCCCGATCTGCGACAGCAGATTGGCCGAGATGACGAGATCGAGATAGGGAACGCGCCGCAGAAAATCGAGCGGCTCGGGTGTCTGCCCGGCCTTGAGCGCATCATAACCGGAAAGATCGCGCTCGATCAGCCGCACATTCTTCAGCCCCTGCACGCCAAGCCACAGCCTCACGCTGGCCAGATGCACAAGATCGATCAGCACCACCGTATCGAAGGCGGCGGCCAGCGGGCGCAGCGGCACATCGCGAAGCAGGCCAGAGCCCAGCACCACCGCCGTGCGGCGCGGCTTGGCAGCCGAAGCCGCCGCCAGAATGGCGCCACGGGTATTGTCCTCATGGGGTGCCCAGGCCTTTGCGCAGCGCCTTGCCCGCGACCAGAGATTGACCGAGGAACGGATAAAGGGCCGATGGGCGGGCGTGGTCACCGGAAAGGTCGCGGCATAATTCAGGGCTTCCAGGATCATGGCAGCTAAGCCGCCCTTTTGCGCGCAACCAGCGTTTCCGCCAGCGCAATCCACTGTTTGGCGCGGGTGGACCAGCTATAGGCCTCCCGGGCGTAAGCCGCGCGGGCGGCGCGGCGGGCTGCGGCCTCGGCAGGGTTGGCGCGGGCTTCCTTCAAGGCGCCGATGACCATGTCCGCATAGGGCAGGATATCGAAGGGCGTGCGCACCAGCGCCTTGCTCAGATCCGTCGGCGCGATCATCCGGCCATGGCCGTTCAGCGTTTCCGGCAGGGCGCCAAGGGCGGTGGTCAGCACATCGGCCCCGCTCGCCATCGCCTCCATCACGGTGATGCAGGAGGTTTCCTCAAAATTCGAAGGATAGGCGAGTGCCGCCGCATCGCGATAGGCCTCGGCCAGTTTCTGCTGCGGCACCGGGCCGACATAATCTGCCCCCGGCAACGCCCGCGTCAGATCGTAGAGATAGCGATAGGGATCGGTATTCGGGTCTTCACCGTAAAGCGCCATGCCGGCAAAGACCTTGAGCGTCACATCCGGCACGGCGGCGCGGATGGTGGGATAGGCGAGCAACAGCCGGTCCAGCCCGCGAAAGGGTGTGCTGCTGTAGAAAAGCGAGGGGGCGGCCCCCGTCTCGAACCAGGCGGGCTGCAAGGGCTCCCGTCCGAAGGCGGGAGAAATCGCATTGCCAATGACATGGACCTTGTCCAGCGATACACCGAGATGCTGGTGATAGCGTTCCGCCTGCCAGCGGCTGACGGTGACGAACCCATCCCAGGTCAGCATTTCCTCCTGCTCCAACAGCTTGCGCACGCCGGGCTGGTCGCTCATCAGATGGCACCAGAGCACCATGGGCGTGGACGGGCCGATACTCTGGCGCAGCTTCTGCCCGAAGGCGCCGGAAACCACCACCACCAGATCCTGACTGCGAACCTGATCGGGCGAAAAAGCCTGCGGCGGCACCACCCGCACCCCTTGCACCACCCGCTCCGGGGCTCTGGGGTTCAGCAACGTGACCGTTGCGCCAGCCCGCGCCAGTTCGGCGGAGAGATAGGCGACGGCGGATTCCGTGCCGCCCAAAGGCCGCTCATAGGGGGTCTGCGGATCGAAATCCGGGGCGAAGGGAATGAAGAACAGGATTTTCATGATGCACGCCAGCCTGACAGTTTCGAGCGGTGTAGCGCGTAACCGTTTCCTGAGGCTGACCTTGGGCAGAGATCGTCATGCGTCCAGAATGGTGCTTTCACCTTGCCCCGCCCTGCCGCATCCTCTAAGAGACAGGCACTTTTGAACACACAGACAATCGGTTGCCGATCATGAGCGAAAAGACCAAGAAGCCGCAGAAACTCAAAGCCCGCCTGCCGCGCGGTTTCGTGGATCGCGAGGCTCATGACATCCGGGCCGTCAACGAGATGGTGGAGAAGATCCGCGCCGTCTACGAGCGCTATGGCTTCGACCCGGTGGAAACGCCGCTCTTTGAATATACCGATGCGCTGGGCAAGTTCCTGCCCGATAGCGACCGCCCCAATGAGGGCGTGTTTTCGCTGCAGGACGATGACGAGCAATGGATGAGCCTGCGCTACGACCTCACCGCGCCGCTCGCCCGCCATGTCGCGGAAAATTTCAACGAGATCCAGCTTCCCTACCGCACCTATCGCGCCGGTTACGTCTTCCGCAATGAAAAGCCGGGGCCGGGCCGTTTTCGCCAGTTCATGCAGTTCGATGCCGATACCGTCGGCGCGCCCGGCGTGCAGGCCGATGCCGAAATGTGCATGATGATGGCCGATACGCTGGAAGCGCTCGGCATCAAGCGCGGCGATTACGTGATCCGGGTGAACAACCGCAAGGTTCTGGATGGCGTGATGGAGGCGATTGGGCTTGGCGGCGATGAGAATGCGGCGCGTCGGCTCAACGTGCTGCGGGCGATCGACAAGCTGGACAAGTTTGGCCCGGAAGGCGTGAAGCTTCTGTTGGGTGCAGGCCGCAAGGACGAGAGCGGCGATTTCACCAAGGGTGCGGGGCTGGATGAGACGCAGATCGGCAAGGTGCTGTTTTTCGTCGGCATCAAGGATTATGCGGAAAGTGCTGCCGATCTTGCCGCTCTGGTCGCGGGAACGACCAAAGGTGAAGAAGGCGTTGAAGAACTGAACATGATCGGCGCTCTGGTCGCGGGTGCAGGTTATGACGCCTCACGCATCAAGATCGACCCCTCCGTCGTTCGTGGCCTCGAATACTACACCGGCCCCGTCTACGAAGCCGAACTCACCTTCGACGTCACCAATGAAAAGGGTGAGAAGGTTGTGTTCGGCTCGGTCGGCGGCGGCGGGCGGTATGATGGTCTCGTCTCGCGCTTCATGGGCCAGCCGGTTCCGGCCACGGGCTTTTCCATTGGCGTGTCGCGTCTGATGACGGCGCTGAAAAACCTCGGCAAGCTCGGGGCCGATGAGGTGATCGCGCCGGTTCTCGTCACGGTCATGGATGGCGATGTCGAGGCCATGGGGCGCTATCAGCGCTTTACCCAGGCGCTGAGAGCCGAAGGCATCCGTGCCGAGATTTATCAGGGCAACTGGAAGAAGTTCGGCAACCAGCTGAAATATGCCGACCGTCGCGGCTCCCCCATCGCCATCATTCAGGGCGGTGACGAGCGGACCCAGGGCGCGGTGCAGATCAAGGACCTGATCGAAGGCAAGCGGCTTTCCGGCGCAATCACCGACAACACCGAATGGCGCGAGGCCCGCGTGGCGCAGGTCGTGGTGCCGGAAGCCGAACTGGTGGCCAAGGTGAAGGAAATGCTGGCTGCGCAGAAGGCCGATCGTGACCGGGCAAAGAACAACTGATGGCACTTCTCGGCTTTCACCACGTTCAGCTTGCCATGCCCGCCGGTGAGGAAGCGCGTGCGCGTGCCTTTTATAGCGCGGTACTCGGTCTTTCCGAGGTGGAAAAGCCTGCCGATCTCGCCGGGCGGGGCGGGTGCTGGTTTGAAAGCGGCAGCCTGCGGGTTCATCTGGGGGTGGAGGCGGATTTCCGCCCCGCCCGCAAGGCCCATCCTGCATTTCTGGTCGATGATCTTGCCCGGCTTGAACGCCGGGTGCGCGAAGGCGGCTATGAAACCGCAACCGATGTGCCACTTGCGGGGTTCACGCGGCTGCATGTGTTCGATCCCTTCGGCAACCGCATCGAACTCATCCAGGCGATGTGAGGGAAGATCATGCCGCGTGATGTTCTGGCCGAGGCCTGCCCCGTTTTCCTGACAGGAGCCCTTTCATGCCCCTGATTAACATGCCGGATTTTGCCGGCGCCCTTCTTGATAACTTCGCCGCGCGCGGGGCGGCGCGCGTTGATACGCCGGTTATCCAGCCCGCCGCGCCGTTTCTGGATATGGCAGGCGAGGATCTGCGGCGGCGGATTTTCCTCACCGAAAGCGAGACCGGTGAAAGCCTGTGCCTGCGCCCGGAATTCACCATTCCCGTCTGCCTCAGCCATATCGAAACCGCCACCGGCACACCGAAACGCTATGCCTATCTGGGCGAGGTGTTTCGCCAGCGGCGTGAAGGCCCCAGCGAATTTTATCAGGCCGGCATCGAAGACCTGGGCGAGACGGCGACGGCACGCGCCGATGCCCGCGCCATCAGCGATGCGGTCGGCATTCTGGAAACACTGCTGCCGGGCCGCCCGCTGGCGATCACGCTGGGCGATCAGGCGGTGTTCGAGGCGGTGGTGAAGGCGCTGGGCCTGCCCTCGGGCTGGCAGAAGCGGCTGATCCAGGCCTTTGGCGACAGCGCCCATCTCGATCATCTTCTGGACAATCTGGCGAGCCCGCAGCCTGTCTCCGGCCTGCCGGACGCGGTGGAGAAGCCGTTGGCCGCCGAGGATGAGGCAGGCCTGATGGCGCTGATTGCCGCACGCATGGAAGAAACCGGCTATTCCACCAATGCCAGCCGCAGCCCAAGGGAAATCGCGGCACGGCTGAAGGAAAAGCGGGCGCTGGCCAGGACGCGGCTCGACGGTGCGGCTCTCCTGCTGCTGCGCGAATTCCTGACACTGGATCTGCCGCTCAACGATGCCGCCAGCGCGCTGGCCGGTTTTGCCGATGCGGCGGGCCTGACGCTCGGCGACGCGCTCACCCGGTTCGAGGAGCGGGTGGCGGCCCTCACCCGGCTTGGCCTCGACCTCTCCCGCATGACCTACCGTGCTGCCTTCGGACGTCCGCTGGATTATTACACCGGTCTCGTCTTCGAAGTGGCCGAACAGGATGAAAAGGCGGTGCTGGCCGGTGGTGGCCGGTTTGACCGCCTGCTGACATTGCTGGGCGCGAAACAGCCCATTCCGGCCGTGGGCTTTTCGCTCTGGCTGGACCGGATCGAGATTGCGAGGTCGCGCTGATGACCATCACCATCGGATTGCCCTCCAAAGGGCGCATGAAGGAAGAGGCCTCGGCGATTTTCGAAAAGGCGGGGCTGAAAATCGTCGCCGTCGGCAATGATCGCTCCTATCGCGGCCGCGTGGAGGGCGAAGATATCGACATCGCCTTTCTCTCGGCCTCGGAAATCGCCCGTGAGATCGGCAATGGCACGGTGGATTTCGGCGTGACCGGCGAAGATCTGGTGCGGGAAGGGCTGGCCGATGCCGATGCACGGGTGGAAATTGCCGCCCGTCTCGGCTTCGGTCACGCCGATGTGGTGGTAGCCGTGCCGGAACTCTGGCTGGATGTGGATAGCATGGCCGATCTCGGCGATGTCGCCGCCGATTTTCGCGCCCGCCATGGCCGCCGTCTGGCGATTGCCACGAAATACTGGCGGCTGACGCAGCAATTCTTCTCCCGCCAGCATGGCATCCAGCTTTACCGCATCGTGGAAAGCCTGGGCGCCACCGAAGGCGCACCGGCTGCCGGGCAGGCCGATATCATCGTCGATATCACCTCCACCGGCTCGACACTGAAGGCCAACCACCTGAAGATCCTGAACGACGGGGTGATCCTGCGATCCGAGGCCTGCCTCGTGCGTGCCCGAAAGCCGGAGCATGAGGGCAATCCGCAGATTGCCCGGATCATCGAAAACATGCGCGCTGTCTTGTCATAATAAGATAGATGTAGAAAAAGCCCGCTGGTTTTGCCAGCGGGCTTTTTTAAGGGTTTAACTCTTTGTTTTTTACGCATTTCCGGGCGAAAAACCGAAGTCCACGGCTCCTGGAAATGCTCTGGCCATTAAGCCAGAACAGGCTTGTAAGCGCCGCGGCGGGCATCCAGCGAATAGGCGCCGGGGCCATAGGTGGCGAGCAGGATATAGGCGCCGGCCAGCGTGATATTCTTCATGAACATGATCTGGTTCATCACGCTCAGATAGCCGTTGGCGGCATCCGGGAAGCCCGGCACGTTGATGGCATGGCCGTGGAAGACCACCCCGGTGAAGATGCAGAACAGGGCCAGCGCCCAGCCGGCGAGACGGGTCTGGAAGCCGATAAGCACGGCAAGGCCGGTCACCAGTTCGAAGAGACCGGCCAGATAGGCAAGCACGGTTGCCGCCGGCATGCCGGCCTGGGTGATCATACCGGCCGTCCCCGCCGGATCGGCAAGCTTGCCGAAGCCGGACAGAATGAAGATGGCCGATAGCAGAATACGAGCCAGCAGAATGATGGCATTGTTGGCGTTGGACATGGGATGTCTCCGGTTATCGGCCCGATGGCCGAAGGTGTTTCAGCTCCGGCAGGATGGAAAGCCTTGATCCAAGCCCTGCGCTTGCCGCTATTCATGACAAAAATCATATGTCGTGAATAGATAAACAATCAAAGACATTTCGTTCACTTATTGAGAACAATAATACGAAGAGTCATTGAAGATGACTCTTCGTATTCCCTTTTCGAATATCTCAAGCCCTGGATGCATTTGAGATATTCGAAATTCCTTCAAGGCGAGGATGCGTTAGCATCTTCGAGCCTTGGTATAAGAGACTGGATCCGGGCTCAGAACCGGTTACACGTCAGGCTACCCTTCTGCTGCACGGGCTTCTGGCCGGGGCCGAGCACTGGCGGTTGAACGCTGATCGTATAGCCGCCGCGAAATACATTGATGTCATCGGGCGTGACGTGGCTCTCCAGCAACAGGCTGACCAGCGAAACATCCTCGTTCGTGCCGGAGCGGCTGGAGGTGTAGAGGCGCAGGGTTTCGCCGTCTCGCCAGTATTGTTTGACATCGCCGCCAGCAAGCGAGAGCTGGCCTTCCAGCGTCTGTTTGGTCCCAGGCTTGAACACGATGACGCCGCGCAGGTAGGCCAGCGGCCAGCCGGCATCTTCCCGGAAGGCCATTTCCACCACCAGCTTCACCAGCGGATCGTCAACGGCGCAGTAATAGCGGTCCAGCGCATGGGCCGGACGGCCTGTCAGCGCGAAAAAACCAAAAAGGGGGATGAAAAACGAAACCAGCGCTTGCCGGCATGCCAACTGTTTTTTCATGGGGCAGCCTCCCTGACTGCGCCTCCCTGCAGATGACACGGTATTGTTGCAGAACCCTGTTATAAATCCCTTAATTTTACCGGGGTCTCTCCACCATAGGCCCAGTCCAGCAATTCGACGCTGTGCAGGACCGGCGTTTGCGTGCCGGAACCGATCTGGGTGAGACAGCCGATATTGCCCGCCACGATCACATCCGGCTTCAGCGCTGCCAGAGAACGCAGCTTACGCTCCTTCAACTGCCCGGCAATCTCCGGCTGGAGAATGTTATAGGTGCCTGCAGACCCACAGCAGAGATGGGAGGCCGCCGGTTCGCGCACGCGAAAGCCTGCCCGCTGCAGGACCTGCTTTGGAATGGCGGTGATCTTCTGGCCATGCTGCAGCGAACAGGCGGCATGATAGGCCACGGTCAGCGGCCGCTGCGGCAATTCCGGCAGATCGAGCACGGCCAGATATTCGGTGATGTCGCGCGCCAGCGCCGCCACCTTAGCCGCCTTTTCGGCATAGGCGGCATCCTGGCGCAGCATATGGGCGTAATCCTTGATCGTCGTGCCGCAGCCGGATGTGGTGATCAGGATGGCGTCGAGCCCTCGCGCCTCGATTTCCCGGCACCAGGCATCGATATTGCGGCGGGCAAAGTCCAGCGCCGCCTCTTCACGGCCCATATGATGGGTGAGCGAGCCGCAACACCCCTCTCCCTCGACGGTGACGACCTCGATACCGAAACGGGTGAGCAGCCGCTGTGCCGCCGCATTGATACCGGGATCGAGCACCGTCTGCGCGCAGCCCTTGAGCAGCGCCACGCGGCCCTTGGGCGGCCCACTCGGCCTGACGTCTTCCCGCCGCGCGTCCGGCAGGCGCTTCGGGGCGAGATCGAGCATCGCCGCGAGCGGCCTCAGCGCCTTGCTGGCCCTGAACACCGGCATCAGCAGCCGCCCCAGCGGCGCCAGTTGCAGGGCCAGCCGCAGACGGCGCGGAAAAGGCAGCACGAAGGCGAGCAGCGCCCGCATCAGCCGGTCGGCCAGCGGGCGGCGGTAGGTTTTCTCGATATGGGCGCGGGCATGATCCACCAAATGCATATAATCCACCCCGGATGGACAGGTGGTGGTGCAGGCCAGACAGGAGAGGCAGCGGTCGATATGGGTGACCACCTCCTCATCCGCCGCGCGGCCATTTTCCAGCATGTCCTTGATGAGATAGATGCGCCCGCGCGGACTATCCAGCTCATTGCCCAGCGTCACATAGGTGGGACAGGTGGCCGTGCAGAAGCCGCAATGCACGCATTTGCGCAAAATGCCTTCCGCCTCGGCCAGTTTCGGATCCGCAAGCTGGGTGAGGGAAAAATTGGTCTGCATGTCATGCGCTTTCCGCAAAAGAGGCTTGGGGCGGCGTCATCAGGCCGGGATTGAAGAGAGCCTTGGGGTCGAGGCTCAGCCGAACCGCAGCGGTGAGCGCAGCCACCGCTGGCGAGAGCGGCTCGAAGGCGGGGGTTATCGCCCGCATCGGCTGATCGGCGCGCATCAGTGTGGCATGGCCGCCGCCCAGCGCCGCAATGCCCTGGCGGATGAGAGAGGCATCGCATTCGCTCTCCGGGCGCATCCAGACGAGCCCGCCCTGCCAGTCATAAAAGGCATCGATGGCGGCGTGCAGTCTCAGCCCCGCCACCAGTTGATGCCCTGCCATCGGCGCGACGGAGACGCGCCAGACCGGCTTGTTCTGACCATCGGCAAAAGGTATCACATCGCGCACCTGCTGCCAGAGCAGCTGGCTTTCCTCCGCGCCAAGCGAGGTGACGCTGCCGAGCCGTGACAGGGCTTCGCGGAGCTTCGCCACCCGCTCGGTGACGGAGGCGGGCAGGCCCTCCAGCCTGAGCAGCGTCGCCGGGCCGCTGGGCAGATGGCCACCCAGCAGCCGGGGGCTGACCAGTTCCGGCAGGTGCGCGGCACCACTCACCTCCACCGGCAGGGCCATGGCAATGGCGATGGCGCGGGCGGCCTCATCATCGAGAAGACCGGAGAGCACCACCGTCTCAACCGCACGCGGGCGCGGCAGCACCTTGAAGGTCACCTCGGTCAGAAAGCCCAGCGTGCCGTAGGAGCCTGCCAGCAGCTTGACGAGATCGAGCCCCGTGACATTTTTCATCACCCGGCCACCGGCCCTGATCCCCTCCCCCCTGCCGTTGACGAAGCGGATGCCGAGCAGATGATCGCGCGCAGCGCCTGCCGTGAACCGCCGGGGGCCGGAGGCGTTGGTGGCGAAGACGCCGCCAATGGTCGGCGTGCCGGTGGTGCCCATCAGCGGGCGGTGATCCGGCGGCTCGAAGGCCAGGCCCTGCCCGGCTTCGGTCACGGCGGCCTCGATCTCGGCCATCGGCGTCCCGGCCCGTGCCGTCAGCACCATTTCCGCCGGGTCATAGGCCACAATGCCCGAGAGGCCGCGCGAGGAGAGAACAGAATCAGCCTTCACCGCATGGCCGAAGCCTGACCGTGTACCGCCGCCCTGAAGATGCAGCGCCGCGCCATTCGTCGCTGAGGTCTTGATGATCTGCGAGGCTTCTGCCTCGGACGTGGGGGCATAAACGGGCATGTTCACGAGCGGCCCTCCAGCGGAAAGACCTTGGAAGGGTTGAGCAGCCAGTCCGGATCGAAGGCGGCGCGCACCGCCATCTGCTGCTTCAGATCGGCCTCGCTATATTGATGGCGCATCAGGTCGCGCTTTTCGATGCCGACACCATGCTCGCCGGTGAGACAGCCACCGGCATCGACGCAGAGCCGCAGAATATCGTTGCCCGCGGCTTCCGCCTTCGCGGCATCCTCCGGATCGTTGATGTTGTAGAGGATCAGCGGATGCATGTTGCCGTCTCCGGCATGGAAGACATTGGCGACCCTAAGCCCGTAGGAGCGGGTGATTTCTCCGGTTCTCTTCAGCACATGCGCAAGCTGGCTGAGCGGCACCGTACCGTCCATGCAGATATAATCGGCAATGCGGCCCGTGGCGCCGAAAGCGGATTTACGGCCCTTCCAGATCAGCGCCGCTTCGGTGGCGGACTGGCTTTCCCGCACGGTTTTCACCCCATGTGTGCGGGCAATATCGCAGATCAGCGCCAGCATGGCCTCCATCTCGGCCTCGGAGCCTTCCACCTCGACGATCAGCAGCGCCTCCACATCCATGGGATAGCCTGCCTTGGCAAAGGCCTCGCAGATCTCGATGGCGGGCTTGTCCATGAATTCGATGGCGACCGGCACGATGCCCGCGCCGATGATATCGGCCACACAGGTGCCCGCCGCCTCGGCACTGTCGAAGCCGAACAGCACGGGGCGCGCACCCTCGGGCTTGGCGAGCAGCCGCACGGTGGCCTCGGTGACGATGCCGAGCTGGCCTTCCGAGCCGCAGACGAGGCCGAGAAGATCGTAACCTGCCGCATCCAGCGCCTTGCCACCCAGCTCGATCACCGTGCCATCCACCAGCACCATCTTCACGCCGAGCAGATTGTTGGTGGTCACGCCATATTTCAGGCAATGCGCGCCGCCGGAATTCATGCCGATATTGCCGCCGATGGTGCAGGCCAGTTGCGAACTGGGATCGGGCGCGTAAAAAAAGCCTTCCGGCCCGACCGCCTCGGAAATCGAGAGATTGGTGACACCGGCCTGGACGGTGGCGGTGCGGTTGAAGAGATCGATGTCGAGGATCTTCGTCATCGCCGACAGGCCGACGATCACGGCATCTTCCTGGCCGATGGCGCCGCCGGAAAGCGAGGTGCCGGCACCCCGCGGCACGATCTTCACCTTGCGGCGATGACAGGCGGCCATAACGGCGGCAAGCTGGGCGGTGGTTTCCGGCAGGGCCACGGCCAGCGGCGTGCGGCGATAGGCGAGGAAGCCATCGGTTTCGAAGGGGGTGAGTTCGCGCGGGCGATGGATCAGCCGTTCCGGCGGCAGGATGGCGGCAAGCTCGGCGATGATCGCCTCACGCTCCGCCACAATCCGGGGATCGGGTTGAAGAAAGCGGATGGCTTCGGCCATGATATCCTCCCAGAGCATTGTCCCGAGAAAAGTGGGAGCCGGCTTTCCGTCCGGAAATGCGTAAAAACGAAAAGTCAGATCGATCAGGCGGATGCCACCCCTCACTCCGAATGGCCTGCCAGACGACAAGGAATATCAGCGCGGTGGCCGAAATTAAAGCCTCTTCATCCGCGGCGTCTTGCGCGGGGCCTGCCGCTGGAAAGCCAGGCATGGGTCTGATCCGCGGCAATGGGCGGCGAGTAGAAAAAGCCTTGCACAACCGTTGCACCCATGCGCTTCAGGAGATTGAGCTGGGCTTCGGTTTCCACGCCTTCGACGATCACATCCAGCCCCATGTCGGCGGAGAGCGACAGCACGGAGCGGACGATCTTGCGGCTGGAGGTGGAGGTTTCGATATCCACCACGAAGCTGCGGTCGATCTTCAGCTTGGTTAGCGGCAGATTGTGCAATTGGCTGAGACTGGAATAGCCGGTGCCGAAATCATCGAGCGCCACGCCGACACCCACCCGCCGCAACATTTCCACGGCGGCACGCGCCTGCTCGAAATCCTGCAACATCGAGGTCTCGGTGATTTCCAGATTGATCGCCGAAGGCGGCACGGCGCTGGCTTCGATGATGGCGATCAGCCGCAGCACGCCCTCATGGCTGGTCAGATCATTGGCCGAGAGATTGAAGGACAGGAAGGTGCCGGACGGCCAGGTGGCGGCAAGATCCAGCGCCTTTTTCAGAAGCTTGCGGGTGATGAGACCGATGCGGCCGGTATGTTCGGCAATCGGCACGAAATGCGCGGGCGGCACCATGCCGGTTTTCGGGCTGCTCCAGCGCGCAAGCGCCTCGAAGCCAATGCAACGGCCGGTCTTCACCTCGATGATCGGCTGATAGAGCAGCGACAGTTCCTCATCGAGATCGGCAGTGATGAAAGCCTCCTCGATGGCCTTCTGGCGTGACATCTCCACCGCCTGGGCGGGATTGAAGATCATCGTGCCGCCGCGGCGCGCCTTCTTGGCGCTGTAAAGGGCGTAATCAGCCTTTTCATAGATCTGCTGGGCATCCTCGCCATCGGTGGGATAGACGGCAAAACCCACCGAGCCGGTGACCTGCACACTGCCCGCCCCGATCTGCACCGGCAGGCCGATGGCAGCGCAGACATCCGCGCCCAGCCCTTCCAGCCGCGCCTGCGTGGTATCGCGCTCCACCACGATGCCGAATTCGTCGCCACCGAGGCGGGCGACGAAAATGTCGGCGCCGGTCAGCGCCGTCATCCGCTCGGCAATGTCGCAGAGCAGGCGGTCGCCGGCAGCATGGCCATGCAGATCGTTGACGGGCTTGAAGCCGTCAAGATCGAGAACGCCGACGGCAAAGCGGCTATTCTGTTCTGCCGCGCGCCCATGCACGCGATCCAGATGCTCGAAGAAACTGCGGCGATTGGGAATGAGCGTCAGACTGTCGAGATTGGCGAGCCGCAGATTTTCATCGGACAACCGCTTCACCGCGTCATTCTGCTGGCGCAAGGCCTGCTGCTGATCCTGCAACACCTGGCG
Source organism: Allorhizobium paknamense (assembly GCF_030815125.1). Lineage (GTDB taxonomy): Bacteria > Pseudomonadota > Alphaproteobacteria > Rhizobiales > Rhizobiaceae > Allorhizobium > Allorhizobium paknamense. The sequence continues at coordinate 99,905 of NZ_JAUSWH010000003.1, read as the reverse complement.
CGATTCATGCAGGCGGCGGAAATCCCGGTATTGCGCCAGCAGGATCACGATCAACGCGCCGCTGACCAGCGCCACGTCGAAACCCATGGCCATCAGGGTTTCGACCCCGGTGGTCATGAAGGTGACGGCAATCACGGCATTGACGATCAGCGTGACGATCAGCGCCGCCGAGCGCAGATGCATCAGGCAGAAAATGCAGCCGATCACGGTGATGGCCATGAAGAAGGCCACATGCGACCGGTGATAGGCCTCGCCATAGGGCAGGAAACACAGCGACCAGCCGGAGCAGAAGATGGCAATCGGCCCGGCCAGCCAATTGGTGGACTTCAGGCGCCGATAGGCCGTCGCGGCATCCACCTCAACCTTGCGCTTGCTCAGCCAGCCCACCGTGCGCAGCGCGCAGACCAGGACGAATGCTCCCGGCAGATAGAGCGTCAACCACAGCGGCGCGATATCCCGATGCGCCCAGCACAGCGCAATCATATTGGTGCAAAGCGTAAAATAGAGCAGCGGCACCTGCCGGGAAAACGCCTTGAACTGTGCAAGCGTCAACTCGGGATTGTCATTGGGCACGGCAAAAAGCCGCCGCATCCTCAGGACAAGTCCGGGCAGGATGGAACGAAAAGCCATCAGTGACATACCTTGATCGGAACTGGATGGCGCATCCTAAAATAGCACGGGTTAAAATACAGGAAGTGTTTTTGCGCGATTTCGCCGCATGCTGAAACATTTCCGGGAGCATGCCGTCTTTGGCGCGTGCCAACGGCTTTATTAGATATACATCATAAAAATATTCCGAGACGGGTCATATTTTCGAATTATTTTTCCAGCAACATGGAACAATTCTCTTCCTGACCTATTATATGAGGTCATATTCGAAACAAGTTTTCAAAGCGGAAGCATGATCACCTCACCGGACACTGCCGAAACGCCTCGAATTGCCCTTGTTTCCACCCACGGCTATGTCGCCGCGAACCCGCCTTTGGGCGCTGCCGATACCGGCGGACAGGTGGTTTATGTTCTGGAACTTGCCAAGAAGCTGGGCCAGCTGGGCCACAAGGTGGACATCTACACCCGCCGCTTCGAGGACCAGCCGGAGATCGACATCGTCGATGACAATTGCCGGGTGATCCGCATTCCCTGCGGCGGGCGTGACTTTATCCCCAAGGAATATCTGCACCGGCATCTGAAGGAATGGAACGAGAAGGCACTGCGTTTCATCAAGCAGCACGGCCTCCACTATCTCTTCGTCAACAGCCATTACTGGGATGCGGGCGTGGCAGGCCAGCGGCTCTCGGAGGCGCTCACCATTCCTCATATTCATACGCCGCATTCCCTGGGCCTGTGGAAAAAGCGGCAGATGGAGACCGACTATCCCGAACGGGCCGATCGCTTCGAGGCGGAGTTCAATTTCAAGGAGCGGATCCAGCATGAGCTGATCCTCTACCGCACCTGCCAGCTGGTGATCGCCACCACGCCCATCCAGCTCGACATGCTGGTGGACGACTATAATGTGGCCCGGCACCGGGTGCATATGATCCCGCCCGGCTATGACGACAACCGCTTTTACCCGGTTTCCGGCGCCTCACGGCAGATGCTGCGCCAGCGCCTCGGCTTCGAGGGGCAGGTCGTGCTGGCGCTGGGGCGGCTTGCCACCAACAAGGGCTATGATTTGCTGGTGGACGGATTTTCCGTGCTGGCCGCGCGCCTGCCGGAGGCGCGGCTTCGGCTTGCGGTGGGCGGCGAAAACATGGACGAACAGGAAAGCGGGCTCCTGGCGCAGCTGAAAGAACAGGTCCATGCGCTTGGCCTTGAGGATCGGGTGGATTTCACCGGCTTTGTGCCGGATGAGGACCTGCCGGATTACTACCGCGCTGCCGACCTCTTCGTGCTTTCCAGCCGCTACGAACCCTTCGGCATGACCGCCATCGAGGCCATGGCCTGCGGGACGCCAACCGTGGTGACCATTCATGGCGGCCTTTTCCGCGCCGTCAGCTACGGGCGGCACGCGCTCTATGCCGATCCGTTCGACCGGGAAGACCTCGGCATCACCATGATGAAGCCGCTGAAACATCCGCGTCTCAACGGGCGGCTTTCGCGCATGGGTGCCCACAAGGCCCGCAGCCTCTTCACCTGGACGGGCATTGCCCAGCAGCTTGTCGCGCTGGTGGAAGGGCGCGCCGTGAGCCCCGCACTCGATGATACCGATTGGGACGAACCATGGAACGACGGGGATTGAAACCCATCCGGCTTTTCTCATCCGACCTCGACGGAACGCTGGCAGGCGACACCAAAGCCGCGCGCCGCTTTGCCGCCTTCTGGCAGAAGATCGAGCCGGAAAACCGGCCGTTGCTCGTCTATAACAGCGGCAGGCTTGTGGATGACGTTCTGCGCTTTGCCGCCGAACAGGGCCTGCCGGACGCCGATTTCATCATTGGCGGCGTCGGAACCATGCTGCATGGCGCAGCTGAGCCCGAGCTTGCCGACCACTACCATCTCAATATCGGAGCGGGCTATGATGTCGAAAAGATCAACGCCCTCCTGGCCGGGATCGAGGCACTGCAATACCAGCCCGAGCGCTATCAGCATGAACGTAAATCCAGCTGGTATCTGCACGAGGCAACGCCGGAGCAATTGCTGTCCATCGAAAACGCTCTGCTCGATCAGGGACTGGCCGTAAAGCTCGTCTATTCCAGCAAGCGCGATCTGGACATTCTGCCCGCCCGTGCCGACAAGGGACAGGCGCTGACCTGGCTCTGCCGGCAACTGGCCGTCCATCTGGATGAGGTGGTGGTGGCGGGCGATACCGGCAACGACCTTGAGATGTTCACGCTCTCCACCGTGCGTGGCATCGTGCCCGCCAACGGGCTTGACGAACTGACGGCGCTGGCCAAGGACAATCCGCTGATCTACCGCGCCCGCAAGCCGGAAGCCGATGGCGTCATCGAGGGCCTGAAACACTGGATGGCCCCCTGAAACAGCCGCGAATCACGCCACCATTGTGAGGTTCGGACAGGTCTGCAGAGCGCCAAGGCCCGGTTGCATGCTTTGTTTTTGACATAATGATATGTCATATGCCGTTTCCTTGGGGCTTGCTGGCCGTTTCCTCTGGATCCTCCCAGAAATACCAGAGGAAATTTTCAAAAAACTGTCATAAAACCTTACATTTATGCGCGCTATGGTGGGACACTGTCTGAAGCGCCAACCGGACCGTTGCTGTTCGTCGATGCCAGCGGCCCAAAAAGCACTTCTGACGGGAAAGCGAGAACAGGATTGACCATATTGGGCCGCATAGCCTCCGAGATAGAATTGATGTTCAGGCGGCCGCCCAGGCAGCAATTCGGCGCCATTTGCTACCGATGGAGCGAGGACGCGAACGGTTCGGCTCAACCCGAGGTTCTGCTGATCACCAGCCGGGATACGGGCCGCTGGGTCATTCCGAAGGGCTGGCCGATGGGCAACAAGAAGTCCCATGCGGTGGCCGAACGCGAGGCCTATGAAGAGGCGGGCGTCAAGGGCAAGGTGTCGAAAGAAGCCTTTGGCAGCTATCTCTATGACAAGGTCATGCCGGAGGGCATTGCCATGCCGTGCGAGGTCAAGGTCTTCCTCCTGGAAGTGCGCGAATTGAAGGATGATTATCCTGAAAAGGGCACGCGGCGGCTGGAATGGGTGCCCTGCGCGGAGGCGGCGCGGCGGGTGCGCGAGCCGCAATTGCAGGAGCTTTTGAAGACCATGCCGCAAAGGTTGGCGAAGCGTTCCTCCTGAGGGCTTGACGCCGGTTGTGGTTTGCGCTTTTTGCGATCCCACGGAAGGGACGGAAGGGCAGATTTGGTGCTTCGCACGCCTCCGCAGACGATTGAACTCCAAAACCTCACAGCCGCGATCATGACAGATTTCAAACCCGAGACCGGCAAGCCGGTTGCGGCCAAGCCCGGCAAGACGGTTCTGGACAAGGATCTGGACCGGTTGACCTTCCTGGAAACGGCCACCCAGCACGTCACCCGCGGGCTTGCGCCCTTTGGGCTTGCCCTGATCTTCGTGGTGCTGGCCGCCGCCTATGCGCTGAGCTTTGCCATTGGCCATCCTGACGCAGCCCTTTTGATTGCCGCTGCCGCCCTTGCGGCCTATATGGCCATGAATATCGGCGCCAATGACGTGACCAACAATGTCGGGGCAGCCGTCGGCGCCCGCGCCATCAGCATGCGCGGCGCTCTGCTGATGGCCGCCTGTTTCGAAATCGCAGGCGCGATGATCGGCAGCCGTGAAGTCGTGCGCACCATTTCCACCTCTATCGTTTCTCCGGCCCTCGTCGAGGACCCGCTGGTCTTTGCCTGGATCATGATGTCGGCGCTGTTTGCGGCAGCCCTCTGGATCAATCTCGCCACCTGGCTCAATGCGCCGGTCTCCACCACCCACTCCATGGTTGGTAGCATCATCGGCGCGGGCTTTTCCGCCGTCGGCTCCTCGGCCATCAACTGGCCGGCCATCGCCGGCATCACCCTGGGCTGGGTGTTTTCGCCGATGCTGGGGGGGCTGATTGCGGCGGGCTTCCTGTTTGTGATCTATGATCTCATCGTCTATCGGCCGGACAAGATCGCCGCCGCACGGCGCTGGCTGCCCATTCTGATCGGGCTGATGGCGGCGAGTTTTTCGCTCTATCTCACCATCCGGGGGGTCGATCAGGTCTATTCCGTCGGGCGGCTCCGGGCCTTTGGCGTCGCCTGCATCATCGGACTGGCGGTCTGGGCGCTCATGGTGCCGGTGATCCGCCGTCAATCGGTGGGGCTTGAAAACCGCAACCAGTCGCTGCGCAGCCTGTTTCGCCTGCCGCTCGTCGGTTCGGCTGCCCTTCTGTCCTTCGCCCATGGCGCCAATGACGTCTCCAACGCCATCGGGCCGCTGACCGGCATCGTCAATGCCTTGCGCTCCTACGGGCCGATCGGCTTTGGACCGTCGGCGGGCATCACCATTCCGTTCTGGGTCATGGCGATTGGCTCGCTCGGCATATCGGTGGGGCTTTTGCTGTTCGGGCCGCGGCTGATCCGCCTCGTCGGCTCGAAAATCACCAAGCTCAATCCGATGCGCGCCTTCTGCGTTGCCATGTCGGCGGCAGTGACGGTGATTACCGCCTCCTGGATCGGCCTGCCGGTCAGTTCCACCCATATTGCGGTGGGCGCGGTGTTCGGCGTCGGCTTCTTTCGCGAATATTACAATCGCCACTCCCGCCGCCGCAAAGCCTACCTCGCCGAAAAGGCGCTCAGCCTGCGGGGTGCTGAGACGCCAGATACAGACACGGACGAAACGGACGAGGCCCCGCCGCGACCGGCCAGGAAAAAGGCCAATCGCGATGAAGCCGTGCGCCGCAGGCTGGTGCGCCGTTCCTACCTGCTCAGCATTCTGCTGGCCTGGGCGGTGACGCTGCCGGTCTCCGCCGGGCTTGCGGCCATTGTCTACCGCGTTATGTTCGCGCTGTTTGGATAGGACCGGAACGAGAATGCGCGCCAATTACCGGATGCAACGCCTCTACGTGGAGGCCGATCTTTTCAAGGACCAGCCGGTTGAGGCCAATGCCGGTCAATTCAACTATCTCGCCAATGTGCTGCGGCTTGCCGAAGGGACGGAGATCCTGCTGTTCAACGGCCGTCACGGCGAATGGCGCGCCTCCCTCACCTATCCCACCCGCAAGAAGATCCTGCTCACCCCGCTTGAGGAAACACGCCCGCAGCCTGAGGCCCCGGACCTCGTCTTTCTCTTCGCGCCGCTCAAGGTGGGGCGGATGGATTATCTGATCCAGAAGGCGGTGGAGATGGGCGCGGGGCTGTTGCAGCCGGTGATGACCCAGCATGTGCAAGGCAAGATCACCAGTCTGGAGCGGCTTGAGGCCAATGCCGTGGAGGCGGCGGAGCAATGCGGCATTCTGGCGATCCCGACAATCGCACCGCCGCAGAAGCTGAAAACGCTGCTGGACACTTGGCCCGCAGACCGGCGCATCGTCTTCTGCGACGAAGACAGCGCCACCAACAATCCGATGGCCGCGCTTTCCGCCATCAGCGAGACGAAGCTGGCGCTGCTGGTCGGGCCGGAGGGCGGTTTTTCCGAGGAGGAGCGTGCGCTGCTGCGTGGACTGCCCTTTGTCACCGCCATTCCGCTGGGGCCGCGCATCCTGCGCGCCGACACTGCCGCCGTCGCGGCCTTGGCGGTGCTGCAGGCAACGGCAGGCGACTGGCGCTGATTTGCTGACCGTTTCCGGCCAAACCGTTTTCCATTTCTGAAGAGTGGCTTCGATAAAATTCACTTGCGCGGAGCTTCCAATCCGCCCTATCACCCCAAACCCAAGGTCCGGATTTTCGACAAGGATGCTTCATGGCCCGCGATACGATTGACGATACGCCGCTTGCCTCCGTGGACGTTCTGGCGGCTTATCTGGCAGAGGGGTCCAAGCCGCAATCGGCCTTCCGGCTGGGCACAGAGCATGAGAAATTCGGCTTTTATACCCGGGATCTGTCGCCCGTGCCCTATGAGGGCGAAACCGGGATCGGCGCGATCCTCAAGGCCATGCAGGCCCGGCTCGGCTGGGAGCCGATCATGGATGGCGAAAACATCATCGGTCTGGCCGGCGGCAGCGGCCAGGGTGCAATTTCCATCGAGCCCGGCGGCCAGTTCGAGCTGTCGGGCGCGGCCCTTGCCACCTTGCATGAAACGGCCACGGAAACACTCAAGCATATGCAGATGCTGAAAGAGATCTGCGATCCGCTCGGCATCTCCTTCCTGATGGTCGGCGGCAGCCCGCTCTGGCGGCTGGAAGAAACGCCGCGCATGCCGAAAAGCCGCTACGACATCATGACCCGTTATATGCCCAAGGTGGGCAGCAAGGGTCTGGACATGATGTATCGCAGTTCCACCATTCAGGTGAATCTCGACTTTTCCTCGGAAGCCGACATGCGCCGCAAAATGCGGGTGTCGATGAAGCTGCAATCGCTCGCCACCGCCCTCTTTGCCGCCTCGCCCTTTACCAATGGCAGGCCGAACGGCTTCCAGTCCTGGCGCGGCGACATCTGGTCCGACACCGACAACCAGCGCGCCGGGCTCCTGCCCTTCACCTTCCAGCCGGATTTCTGTTTCGGCGATTACGTAAACTGGGCGCTGGACGTGCCGATGTATTTCGTGGTGCGCGACGGCCGTTACCATGACTGTACCCACGTCACGTTCCGGCAGTTCATGAACGGCGCTCTCAAGGGCGCGCTTGCCGCCTGGCAGCCGACCATGGGGGACTGGACCAACCATCTGTCCACCCTGTTTCCCGATGTGCGGCTGAAGCGCTTCCTGGAAATGCGCGGCGCCGATAACGGCCCGGAAAGCCATATTCCGGCGCTGTCCGCCTTCTGGGTGGGGCTGCTCTACGACGATGCCGCACTTGCCAGCGCCGATGAGCTGACATCCGGCTGGGATTTCGAAGCCGTTTCGGCACTGCGCGCCAGCGTGCCGACGGCGGGACTGAAGGCGAAGATCGATGGCCGTAGCCTGCTGGAGATTGCCCGCGACGTGGTGGCGATTTCCCGCTCCGGCCTGAAGAACCGGAACCTTCTGAACGGCAAGGGTGAGGATGAAACCCTCTATCTCGCGCCGCTTGATACGATTCTTGAAAAGGGCCGGACACTGGCTGAGGAGATGCTTGCGCATTATCACGGCGACTGGAACGGCAGTGTGAAGCCTGTTTTCGACGCCTATCGCTATTGATCCCGGCGGCATGGGCGTTCACTGGCCTGAAAACGCTTGAGACTGAAGGATATGCAGTAGGCAAGAATCGTTTTCCCGTTATAGTCGCTGAAAGAAGCGACGGAGTGAGGAAAGCGCCATGATTCCACTGTTTGAAATGATGCTCAGGGCCCAGAACGGAGCAGCGGTGGAGGCCATGGCCAAGCAGTTCGGCCTGGCGCAGGAGCAGGCCGCGCAAGCCTTTGCGGCACTGGCGCCCGCCTTCTCCTCCGGGTTGAAACGGACGGCCGCCAATCCTTATGATCTCTCCGCCCTGTTTTCGGCGATCTATTCCGGCAATTATGCCCGCTATTTCGAAGATCTCGGCAAGGCCTTCACCCCCGAGGGCATTGCCGACGGCAACCGCGTGCTGGAACAGCTCTTCGGCTCAAAGGAGGTGTCACGCGCCATTGCCGCGCAGGCCGCCCAGATCACCGGCATCGGTCAGGATATTCTCAAACGCATGCTGCCGGGCGTGGCCGATACCATCATGGGCGGCTTGTTCAAGCAGGGCATGGGCCAGCTTTCCGATACGCAGAACGCCTTTTCCGGCACGCCCTTCGGCCCCATGGTAGAGCAATGGTTGCAGGCCACCGGCTTCCAGCCGAAGCCCAAGCCGAAGCAGCCCGACCCGATCTTCGACAATCCTTTCGTCAAGGCCTGGCCCTTCGTCAATGCCTGGCAAGACATGGCCGGGATCAAGACGGAGCCGGCAGCCAAAACGGCCAATCCCTTTCTCGACAATCCCTTCGCCAAGGCCTGGACGGATATGGTCAGCGCCTCGCTCGGGCAGGCGCCCAAAACTCCGGAACCGCCCAAGCCCGAACCGCAGGCCGAAGCCAAGGAGGCCATGCGCAGCATGGTCAACACCATGTTCGACAGCGGACTGGAAGTGCAGAAGAGCTACCAGAAAAGCATGGAGCAGATCTTCGAGACCTATATGAAGGGCTCGAAGACGCAGGCCGAACCCGAACCGGTGGAGCCGGAAGGGAAGTGAGATAAAACAGGTTTCCAGTTTTACCGGAGACAGTCTGACGTGTTTTGAGGAAAAGTGGGACACAGGAGCCGACGCTACTGCATAATCTTATCGATCCTCGTTTCACTCCGGTCGAATTATGCTCTAGAGCGTTTCATTGTTTCACGGAAACATTGAAACGCTCTAAGTCTTTGTTTTTACGAATTTTCGGACGGAAAACCGGTTTCCACTTTTCCTGAAAATGCTCTAACGCCCGGCGAGCGCCGCCGCCATCTCGGCATCGGCGTCCAGCCCGTCCAGCCAGCCCACCTGCAATTTCGGCACGGAGGCATAGAGCAGGCGGGAATAGGGATGGCTGCCTTCGCCGCCCAGACGGGACGGATCGGTGATCTCCACATTCTCGCCCTTGTACATCACCATCACCTCGTCACAGATGGAGCGCACGGTGGAAAGATCGTGGCTGATGAAGATGTAGGACAGCGACAATTCCCGCTGCAACTCCTTGAGCAGATCCACCACGGCGGCAGCGACCACCGTGTCCAGCGCGGACGTGATCTCATCGCAGAGAATGAGCTTGGGCTCGGCGGCAAGCGCCCGGGCCAGATTGATGCGCTGCTTTTGCCCGCCGGAAAGCTCGGAGGGGCGGCGGTGCTTCACCGTCTGCGGCAGATGCACCATATCGAGGAGCTGGTTGATGCGCGCCTCGCGCCCCGCGCCCTTCAGGCCGTGATAGAAGGTCAGCGGGCGGCCGAGAATATCGCTGATGGATTTGGCCGGGTTGAGGGCGGTATCGGCGAACTGGAAGATGATCTGCATCTTGCGCAATTCCTCGCGCAGCCGGTGGCGGCCATGGGCGGCAAGCTCCTTGCCGTCGAAAATGATCGAGCCTGAAACCGGCGGCAAAAGCCCGGCAATCACCCGCGCCAGCGTGGACTTGCCGCAGCCGGATTCCCCGATAATGCCGAGATTGCGGCCCGCATCCAGCGAAAATCGCACAGACTTGACGGCCACCATCAGCGGCAGACCGTTGGCCTGTGGCGTACCATACCCGGCCACCACATCCGTCACTTCCAGCAGCGGCCGCTTGATCGGCATATCCACCACGGGCGGCGGCACATAGGCCGCGGGCTCGAAGGCGGCGAGCAATTGCCGTGTATAGGGATGCTGCGGATGGGTGAGCAGGCTTTCCGTCTCGCCCTCCTCCAGCACCTCGCCGCCCTTCAGCACCACGATCCGGTCAGCGATCTGCGCCACCACCGCCAGATCGTGCGACACATAAACGCCTGCCATGCCCCCGGACTTCATCACCGATTTGAAGGCGCGCAGAACCTCGATCTGCGTGGTGACATCCAGTGCCGTGGTCGGCTCGTCGAAGATCACCAGCTTCGGCCCGCCGATCAGCGCCATGGCGGCGGAGAGCCGCTGCAATTGGCCGCCGGAAACCTGGTGCGGATAGCGATCGCCAATCGTTTCCGGGTTTGGCAGCGACAGGGCCCTGAACAGGGCAACGGCCTTTTTCTTCGCCTCGTCCACCGGCATCAGCCCGTGGATGCGCACCACCTCGATCACCTGTTCCATGATGGTATGGGCCGGATTGAACGCGGCTGCCGCACTTTGCGGCACATAGGATACCTGGGTGCCGCGCAACTTGGCCCGCTGCCGTTCGCTCATGGCGCCGATATCCTCGCCCGCCAGCATCACCGAGCCGCCGGAAATGCGGCAGCCTGCGCGGGTATGGCCCATCAGCGACAGGGCAATCGTCGTCTTGCCGGATCCGCTTTCGCCGATCAGCGCCACGATTTCCCCTTCCGCCACCTGCAAGCTGACACCCCGGATGATGTCCATCCTGCGGCCGGAATCGGTTTTGACCTCCACCTTGAGATCGCGAATATCAACGAGATTGGCCATTATGCGCTCCGGTCGCGGATCTTCTTCGGCAGGTTGTCGATCAGGAGATTGACGCTGATGGTGAGCGAGGCAATCGCCAGCGAGGGAAACAGCACCGCCGGTGCGCCAAAGGGCAGGCCGCCGATATTTTCCCGCACCAGCGCCCCCCAATCGGCATTGGGCGGCTGCACGCCAAGCCCCAGGAAGGACAGGCCCGACAACAGCAGCACGATGAAAACGAAGCGCAGGCCGAGATCGGCCAGCACCGGCCCCAGAATATTCGGCAGGATTTCCTCGAAGATCAGATAGGTCAGGCCCTCGCCGCGAATGCGGGCAGCGAAGATGAAATCCATGGTGTTGATATTGACCGCCAGCGCACGCGCGAAACGATAGGCGCCCGGCGTATAGATCACCGCCAGCGTGACGATCAGCACCGGAATGGAGGAACCGACGCCCGCCACCACCACCAGGCCGAAAAGCTTGCTGGGAATGGAGTTCAGGCTGTCGAACAGCCGGCTGAGCACCGTATCCACCCAGCCGCCGATCACCGCCGCCGCCATGCCGATGGCCACGCCGGAAAAGCAGGCAATGGTGACCGCCGCCAGCGAAATGCCGACAGTGTAGCGCGCGCCCATCAGAATGCGCGAGAGGATGTCGCGGCCGAGATAATCCGTACCCATCCAGAACTGGCCGGAGATCGGCCCGAAATAGTCGAAATCGACGATATCGCCGATCGGATAGGGAATGATCCAGGGCGCGGCGATGGCCACCGCCGCCCAGAAAGCAATCACGGCAAAGGCGATAAGCCCGACGAGGTTGATGCGATAGCCGGTGCTGCGGGAGAGTTTTTCCATGGCTCAGCGCAGCCTCGGATTGGAGAGGATGGAAATCACATCCGCAATGGTGATCAGCACGAGATAGCCTGCACAGAAGATGATGGCGCAGCTCTGGATGAGCGGCAGGTCACGGGTGGCCACGGCATCCACCATCAGCTTGGCCACGCCCGGATAGTTGAAAATGGTTTCGACGATGATGACACCGCCAAGCAGATAGGAGAGTGACAGCGCCACCGCATTGGCAATGGGGCCGATGGCGTTGGGCAGCGCATGTTTCAGCACCAGCCGGGCGGGAGAGGCCCCCTTCAGCAGGGCCATTTCCACATAGGGCGTGCTCAGCGTCTCCACCACGGCGGCACGGGTCATGCGGATCATCTGGGCGGAAATCACGAAGCTGAGTGTAATCACCGGCATGGCGAAGACCTTCAGCAATTGCCCGAAGGACTGCACCTCATTGGCCAGCGACAGGGCGGGAAGCCATTTGAGATAGACCGCAAACAGCAGCACGGCGGAGGTGGCGACCATGAATTCCGGCACAGAGATCACCGCAATCGTCATCACCGTCACCAGCCGGTCGAACAGCGAACCGCGCCAGATGGCGGCCAGAATGCCGAGCGTCAGCGCCACCGGCACGGAGAGAAGGGCCGTGACACCCGCAAGCTTCAGCGAATTCAAAAGCCGCGCGCCAATCAACTGTCCCACCGGCATGTTGTTGGCATAGGACATGCCGAAATCGCCGGTGAAGAGACCGGCAATCCAGCGCAGGAAGCGAAAGAGCGCCGGTTCATCGAGATGCATGGCGGTGCGCAGGCCCGCCACTGCCTCCGGTGTGGCGGACTGGCCGAGCAGGATCTGCGCCACGTCACCCGGCAACAGCGCCGTGGCCACGAAGACCGCGAAGGACACGATGGTCAGTGTTACCACGGCAAGACCGATACGGCCGAGCACCAGCGGCAGGACACGGGAGGTCATGGGCGCTTCCCCTTCCCCGACAAGACATGCGTCAAAACAAGACTGAAAGCGTGACGACCAGACACAAGGATCACGGCACGCTTTCGTGGACAGTGGCAGGGGCCCTTTAAGCCCCCGCCGCCGCAATCGCGATCAGGCTTCCAGCCACACATATTCGGCGAAGGCATAGCCCATCATGCCGCCGAGCGGGTTGGCTTCCAGACCCTGAAGCTTGGAGGATATGACATCCACGTTGGAAAGCCAGACGGGAATAGCCGTTCCGGCCTCATTGGCGATCATGGCCTGCATATCGCCATAGATTTCCTTGCGCTTGCCCTGATCCAGCATGCCGCGGGCCTCATGAAGCATCTTGTCGAATTTCTCCGACTTGAACTGGCTTTCGTTCCACGGCGCATCGGAGGCATAGAGCAACGAGAAGAGAATGTCCGGCGTCGGGCGCGGGTTGATATTGCCGAAATGCATCGGCGCCTTCAGCCAATAATTCGACCAGTAGCCATCGGAGGGCACGCGCTGGACATCGAATTTCATGCCGATCTTTTCACCGGCCTGTTGCAGGATCATCGCCATGTCGATGGAGGAGTTGGCGGCATCCGAGGCGACAACCGGAATGGACTGGCCGAGAAGACCCGCCTTCTGGAACAGCGACTTGGCTTTGTCCGGATCGAAGGCCTTCGGCTTCAGCTCGGCATTATAATAGAAGTTCGCGGGCGAAACCGGCTGGTCATTGGCAACCTCGGCCAGACCGCGCAGAGCGGATTTCTGGATCATCTCGCGGTTCAGCAGGTATTTCACGCCCTCGATGAAGCCGGCCTTGTCGCCGGGGCTCATGTCGAGGCGCATGTTGAGATTGGTGTAATTGCCCGAGGTGGTCTTGGAAAGCTTCACATTCGGCTGGCTTTCGGCAAGGCGCGTGGCGCGCGGATTGACCGCCGCACCAAGCTGCACATCGCCGGAAATCACTGCATTGACGCGGGCCGTATCATCGGCAATGGCGAAGAATTCGAAGCTGTCGAGATGGGCGCCCTCGCCCTTCCAGTAGTTCTTGTTGCGGGTGGCGATGGAGCGCACGCCGGGCTCGAACACTTCGCAGACGAAGGCGCCCGTGCCGTTGGCCTTGGTGAAATCCGTAGTGCCGTCGGCAAGGATCATGAAATGGTGCATGCCGAGAATGGTCGGCAGGTCGGCATTGGGATTGGCCAGCGTGATCTCCACCGTCAGATCGTCCACGGCCTTGAAGCCGGTCATCTGCTTGGCCAGCGCATTGACCTTGGAGCCCACCGCCGGGTCGAGATGGCGCTTCAGCGAATAGATGACATCGGCGGAGGTCAGCGTCTTGCCACTGTGGAAGGTCACACCCTTGCGCAGCTTCACGGTCCAGACCTTGGCGTCGGCGCTTTCGATGCTTTCGGCCAGTTCCATCTGCGGCACGCCGCTCTTGTCGATGAAGGTCAGGCGGTTATAGAAGGCGCAGCAGCGGACGTAATCGGTGGAAAGCGAGGCCTTGGCCGGGTCCAGCGTATCGGCGGTGGAGGCGGAAAAGCCTGCGGCCTTCATATTGCCGCCCTTGACGGGCGTTGCCGCCAGCGCCTGGCCGGCGCGGCCCAGAATGGCGCCGCCAGCCGAAAGGGCAACGCCGCCGGCCAGCAGCAATTGCAGAAGCTCGCGGCGGGTGGCGCCGCGGCGAATGGCATGTTCGACCATGGCGTCGTCAGCCGCGGTCCAATTGGTGATCTTGCTGTCTTGCATGACGTTCCCCTTACTTGTTTAGATTTTGACGTCCCGGCTTGTGGCTGCCGGGTTCGCCGATGAATGGCCGGGCTTTCATCCGCCACGGCATGATCTGCTGTCTTCCGAAACAAGCCTCCCGGGCTTGAAACGCGGCAACTTCACCTGGGATGAGGGGAAAAATCCGCGTATCGCTGGCAAACCCCCTCTTTGCGAGGCTGTCGTTCATCAGCTTGATCTTTAGTTTGGCAAGATCGGGGCCGGTTTTTAGCCGAAACCCGATCACCACACGGCAGAAAATTGCGAATCTCGCGCACTGGCGATATTTCGGGCCGCACCGGCCTGGACATGTCAGGCGAGCCCGCCGATGTGGAAGCTCTTCAATTCCAGATATTCCTCAATGCCGGCCTGAGCGCCCTCCCGGCCGAGACCGGATTGCTTGACGCCGCCAAAGGGCGCAACCTCGGTGGAAATGGCCCCGGTATTGAGGCCGACCATGCCGAATTCCAGCGCTTCGGCCACCCGCCAGGAGCGCTTGAGACTTTCCGTGTAGAAATAGGCGGCAAGGCCGAAGGGCGTGCCATTGGCAATGGCAAGGGCCTCCTCCTCCGTCTCGAAGCGGAAAAGCGGCGCGACGGGGCCGAAGGTTTCCTCCACGGCCAATTGCATGCCCGTGGTCGCCCCGGTCAGCACCACCGGCGCGGTATATTGCGCGCCGTCCGGAAGCAGGTGCGGCGTGGTGATGATCTCAGCCCCCTTGGCAAGCGCGTCTTCCACATGGCGGTTGATCTTGGCAATCGCCGCTTCGTTGATCATCGGGCCGATAGTGACGCCCGCCTGCGTGCCCGGACCCACCTTCATGGCATTGACCCGGGCGGCAAGCCGGGCGGCAAAATCATCGTAAACGCTGGCCTGCACCAGAATGCGGTTGGCGCAGACGCAGGTCTGCCCGCCGTTGCGGAATTTCGAGACGATCGCTCCTTCCACCGCCAGATCGAGATCGGCATCCTCGAAGACGATGAAGGGCGCATTGCCGCCAAGCTCCAGCGACAGCCGCTTGACGCTATCGGCAGCCCCCCGCATCAGCAGCGATCCGACGCGGGTGGAGCCGGTGAAGGAAATTTTCCGCACCGTCTCATTGGCCATGATCTCATTGCCGATCTCTGCGGGCATGCCGGTCACAATGTTGATGACGCCCGCCGGAATGCCCGCCCGCTCGGCCAAGACGCCGAGCGCCAGTGCCGAAAACGGCGTGAATTCCGAGGGCTTGATCACCACCGTGCAGCCAGCCGCGAGGGCGGGCGCGACCTTGCGGGTGATCATGGCATTGGGGAAGTTCCAGGGGGTGATGATGCCACAGACGCCAACCGGCTCCTTCAGCACGACGATGCGCCGATCCGGCGTGGGGGATGGAATCGTGTGGCCGCCGATGCGGCGGGCCTCTTCGGCGAACCACTTGACGAAGGATGCGCCGTAACGGATTTCGCCCTTTGCCTCCTCCAGCGGCTTGCCCTGTTCCAGTGTCAGGAGCAGGCCGAGATCCTCGACATGCTCGATCATCAGCGCAAACCATGTTTCAAGAAGCGCTGCACGTTCGCCATGGGTCTTCTGCTTCCAGGCCGGAAAAGCGTCATTGGCGGCCTCTATGGCGGCGCGGGTCTCGTCGCCGCCCATATCCGGCACCATGCCCATCACCTTTCCCGTGGCGGGGTTGATGACCTCCACCACCTTGCCGGAGGCGGCGGACCGCCAGTGGCCACCAATCAGACCCTGCTCGCGAAACAGCATTTTGTCTTTCAACTCGGACATGGAAAACCCCGGCCTTTAGAATAGTTGATTTCAAAGCGCGATGAGCACGCTCTTGGATTTCAGATTGGCAAGATAGGCTTCGCGGCCCAGATCCTTGCCGATGCCGGAGCGCTTGTAGCCACCGGTGGGCAGGATGTGATCGCGCGAGCGGCTATAGCGATTGACCCAGACTGTGCCCGCCTGAAGCCTGCGGGTCAGCCTGACCGCCCGCGACAGATCGCGGGTGAAGAGCCCTGCCGCAAGTCCATAGGTGGGGTGGTCGGCGAGCGCCATCGCCTCCTCTTCGTCGCGGAAGGTTTGCAGTGTCAGCACCGGGCCGAAGATTTCCTCCAGCACGGCCGGCGAAGACGGGGTAACGCCGGCGAGGAGTGTCGGCTGGTAGAAATAGCCTTCATGCTGCATGACGCGCCCGCCCGTCACGCAATCCGCGCCTGCGGCAATGGCCGACTGAACGATGCCATCCATGCGTGACAGCTGCTTTTGCGAGATGATCGGGGCATAGCGCGTCGCTTCATCCCACGTCGGCCCCGGCCTTGCGGCCTGCATGCGCGCCACGATCAGAGCCGACAGCGCCTCTGCCACACTCTCCTCGACGATCAGCCGCGAGCCCGCCACGCAGGCCTGTCCAGCATTGAAGAGAATGCTGGTGGCAATCGCATCTGCCGTCTTGTCCAGATCGGCATCGGCAAAGACCACTTGCGGGCTCTTGCCACCCAGTTCCAGCGTCATCGGCTTGATGCCGGTGCGGGCGACATTGGCCATGATCGCCTCGCCCGCGCCGGTGGAGCCGGTGAACGAGATCTTGGCGATCTCCGGATGGCCGGTCATGGCATTGCCGGTGACGGGACCATCCCCCAGCACGATATTGATGAGACCGGCCGGAATCCCCGCTTTGACCGAAAGCTCCGCAAGGCGAATGCTGGAAAAGGGCGTCATTTCCGAGGGTTTCAGCACCACGGCATTGCCCGCCGCCAGCGCTGGCCCCAGCTTCCAGCCCGCCATGGAGACCGGAAAGTTCCAGGGCGTGATGGCGCCGACCACGCCGTAGGGTTCGCTGATCGTCATGCCGAGGCTTGCGCCATCCGTCGGCACCACGTCGCTGCCTTCCTTGTCGGCAAATTCCGCGAAGAAGCGGATCTGCTCGGCGGTGACGGCAATGTCGCCCGCGATCAATTGCCCGATGGGCCGGGTGGAGGAGAGCGCCTCCAGCCTTGCCAACGGCTCGGCCTCCGCCTCGATCAGATCGGCCCAGGCCTGCATGGCCCGCACCCGCTCCCGCGGGCGCATCGTGGCCCAGCCGCTCTCCTTCAGCGCCGCCTTCGCGGCCTCGACGGCCTGATCGACGGTGTCAGCAGCAGCCTTCGGACAGGCGGCATAGGCACGCCCGTCCGATGGCCGCCGCATCTCGATTTCGCCGGGCGCGGGGTGCAGCCTGCCGCCGATGAAATGGCCGATAGGCAGGTCGATGCTGTCAGGATCGAAGCTCAGGCCCATGGCGCTCAATCCACCACGACATAGATCTTGCGCACGGTCTCGATGGTGCGCCAGGTGCCGACAAAGCCGGGCTTCATCACGAAGCTGTCGCCCGCCTTGTAGGTATAGGTTTCGCCGTTCTTTTCGGTGATTTCCACCAGACCTTCGAGAATGGTGCAGAATTCGAAGCGCTCACCCTTGATGGAATGGGTCAGGCCCGGCGTCGCTTCCCAGATGCCTGTCAGCACCTTGCCTTCCTTCGAAGCGTCCTGCGCCCAGGTCTTGAAGGCGGGATCGCCCTCGATCAGCCGGTCGGGATCGGGCTTGGCGTGCTTGGGCTCGAAGGCGGGATGAAGATCGAGGGTCTTGATGAGGGCCATGGGACTGTCCTTTTGGAAATTAGAGCATAATCCGACCGGAGTGAAACGAGGATCGACAAGATTATGCTTCAAAAATAAAATGTTAGAGCGCCGATCTGATTCAATCAGATCGGCGCTCTAATAACCGCGCTGACGGTCCACGAGACCTTCGGGGGCAAGCCCCGCCTCATGGCGGCGAATGGCGGCAATGACGGAGCGGGCTGCCGTTTCCGGCTGGGTGACACTGGCGATATGCGGGGTGACGATGACCCTGGGATGATGCCAGAGCGGGTGATCGGCGGGCAGCGGTTCGGGATCGGTCACATCCAGCACCGCGCCGGACAGATGACCGCTTTCCAGCGCCGCCAGCAGGGCAGGCTGGTCCAACTGCGGCCCGCGCCCCGCCTGCACCAGGGATGCGCCTTCCGGCAGCATGGCGAAAAGGTCTGCATTGAGAAAACTGCGCGTTTCCTGCGTCAGCGGCAGAAGGCAGATCAGCGTATCGGTTTCCTTCAGAAGCTGCGGCAGGGCCTCCACGCCATGGCGGCAATCGACGCCGTCGATCTGCCGCTCTGACCGGCTCCAGCCCTGAAGAACAAAGCCAAAGGGCTTCAGCCGCTCCAGCACGGCACTGCCCAGCATGCCGAGCCCCAGCACGGTGACGCGCCGCTCAGGCGCCTGAAGCACGGCATGGCTTTTCCATTCCCCCGCCCGCTGCTGGGCCAGATAGACCGGCAGGTTGCGATGGAGCATGAGAACGGCAAGCGCCACATATTCCTGCATCATCCGCACGATGCCTTCTTCCACCATGCGCACGATCTTGACCTGCGGCGGCACGAGGTCGTGATTGAACTGATCGACGCCCGCGCCAATGGAAAACAGGATGTCGAGATTTTCGTAGCGCGCCAGATCCTCCGGCACCGTCCAGGTGATGAGATAGCGCACCGCTTTCGGGTCAACGTCCGCCGCGCCGATATGGAAGGGCAAATCCGGCAGCGCCTCGGCAAAGGCCGCCCGGAAGATCGCGCCCCGCGCTGCATCGGAATTGAAAAGAAAGGCCATGGGCACATCCTGTTTGCGTTCAGCAGATTGTGCCGCAGCGAGGCGGTAGAAGACGCTGAATCCGGGACAGACGACGGCACATCCGGCTGAAAAGCGGCTTAGGACGGATCGAAATTCAGGCTGGAGGGAGGCGAAAACGGTGATTTTCGAGAACCGGAACGGAGTGTACTTAAGGTACATGAGTACCGGAAGCTGAGACAAATTGCCGTTTGCAGCCCGCTCAAGCCTGAATGTCGATCCGTCCTAAAATAAGTGCGCCGCAAGCCGCTCCAGCATCGCCTCGCAGGCGATGAGTTCATCCCGGGTGATGAACTCATCCGGCTTATGGGCGCGGGCAATGTCGCCGGGGCCGCAGATGATCGCTTCCATGCCTGCCTGCTGGTAGAGACCGGCTTCCGTGCCATAGCTGACGGCGGCCAGCGGTTCCTGGCCGGAGATCTCCCGCGCCAGCGCTGCCAGCGCCGAGGTGGGATCAAGCGCCAGCGCCGGGTACTCGCTGAGCAGCACCCAGTCCACGCCATAGCCAGCCTCCGTCAGCGCCTCAGCCGCACGCTCGACCGGGTGCAGCAGGTCCTTTGGCGACTGGCCGGCAATGGCGCGCACCTCAAGCTCGATGCGCGCGTCGGCGGGAATGATGTTGACCGCCTGCCCGCCGGAGATCACGCCCACCTGCAAGGTGGAGTAAGCGGGCGCGAAGGTAGGATCGAAAGGCCCCTTTTCCAGCGCCGCGCTGACGGAGAGGCAGGTGGACAGCACCTGCGAGAGCCCGTGAATGGCATTGAGCGCCAGATCGGGCCGCGAGGAATGGCCGGATTTGCCGGTGACCGTCAGCCGGGCCGCCGCCTTGCCCTTATGCGCCAGAATGGGCTGAAGCCCGCTCGGCTCGCCGATAATCGCGCCGAGCGGCATGTCGCACAACGCCGGCAAATGCGCCAGAAGATGCGGCACGCCCCGGCATCCGGCCTCCTCGTCATAGGAAAAGGCGAGATGCAGCGGCCTTTTCAGGCGCTTGCCCGCAAGTTTCGGCAGAAGGGCGAGCGAGGCGGCAAGAAAGCCCTTCATGTCGCTGGTGCCGCGCCCGTAGAGCCGCGCACCCTCCTGCCTCAGGGTAAAGGGATCGCTCGTCCATTGCGGCTCGTCGGCGCGCACCACGTCCATATGGCCGGAGAGGATATAGCCGCGCGCGTCCACCGGCCCCAGCGTGATGAAGAGATTGGCGCGGTCGCCTTCCGGCCCGGGAAGCAGATGCACAGCGGCGCCATGGGTGCTGGCATAATCGGCAATCCAGCCGGCAATGGCGTGGTTCCCCGTGCCGACCAGCGAGGGAAAGCCGATGAGCTTTTCCAGCAATGCCACGCAATCCATGTTTCACCTCGTTCCTGACTGTCGCCGTTGAAGAGTTTTATCCGCTCAAGGGAGTTTTGCCTGCTCCACTTGGCCTCACTTCGGCAAAACCTGCCGGGAAGGCGTGGAATAGAAGTTGAATATGTTGCCGCTACCGCCGCAGAATGATCCGTAAAACAGGGTGTAAAATAAACAGGGAAGGAGAGACCCGTGGCGGTAGGCAACTCGATCCAGATCGAATCCTTCGCGTTTGAACTGGCCGATATTGCCGATATTCCCGTGGAGGCGTTGCATGCGCTCTCCATTGGCGTGCGCTGGCCGCACCGCCCGGAGGACTGGGCTTTCCTGAAGGCGTTCGGGCAGGGCATCGTTGCACGCGACGGGATCGGCCGCGTGATGGGCACGGCCATGTGGTTTCCCATGCAGGACGATTTCGCCACCATCGGCATGGTCATCACCTCGCCGCGCCTGCAAACGCAGGGCACTGGCCGCTGGATGATGGATCATGTGCTGGAGCGCACGCAGGGCTTGCGGCTGGGACTGAGCGCGACGGCGGCGGCAAAGCGGCTCTATCTATCCCTCGGCTTCAATGTGGAAGCGACCGTCTATCAATGCCAGGGAGAGGCGTCATACGCTGCAACCGAGACGCCGGAATGTGCGATCCGCAGCCTCGGCACGGCGGATCTGGCCGCCATGGTGGCGCTGGACAAGGCGGCCTTTGGCGCGGGGCGGGAACCGCTGATGACCATGCTGCTTGCCCACTCAACGGCGATCGGCCTTGAACGGAATGGAAAACTCCAGGCCTTTTCGCTCTGCCGCCCCTTCGGTCGCGGACATGTGATAGGCCCGGTGGTGGCCGCCAATGATTCGGATGCGATTGCCGTGACGGCGCCGCATGTGGCGGCGCATCAGGGGCAATTCCTGAGACTGGATACCCGCCAGGCCACCGGGGCTTTCGCCGCCTTTGTCCAGCAAAGCGGGCTCACCGTCTTCGATACCGTCACCACCATGTCGCTTCATGCGCCCTGGCCAGTTGTGGGCGGCGAGACGGGACGCATGCTGACCTATGCCCTGGCCAGCCAGGCGGTGGGCTGAGCGCTCTAGCATTTTATTTTTGAAGCATAATTTTATCGATCCTCGTTTCACTCCGGTCGAATTATGCTTTAAAAGTCAAGTTTGCACGCTTCTTCGCGCTTTCAACCCCAACCTGTTGATTAATTTCTATTTTCTCTCCGAAGACCTGAAATGCGAGCTCTGCGTTTTTGGAATAGCTGAAGATTTTTCGCCGTGCGATAAGACCTCTTGTGCATTCCGCAACCTTTCATTAACAGACATCGCTTACCTGCCCGGGCCCGGCCATTCCACGATGCGCCGGCCAAAGTGAGTTGTGAGTAGATGCCGCAAATTATGCCTTCCATTGCCACCTTCCACGCGAAGATTGAAAGCTTCTGTGAGGTGCGCCTTGCCCCTGTTCTGGGCAAGCAAGATTATACCAACCTGCGCAGCTATATGCTGAGCCTGACCATGCGCCGCGCACTGCCGCCGCTGCATGCAGGGCGTTTGAACTGGCGCGAAATCGGCGCCACCTGTCAGTTGAGCGAGGATGGGCTGAAGGTTGCCAAGCGCGAGGCGCGCCATGGCTTCGAAGCCCTGATGCGCTGGATCAACGGTCCGAAGAAGCCGAAGCAGGTGGTCAAGCCTGTGGCTGTCGTGGCCGCCAAGCCGTTTACGCTGCGCCCGGCCCAGCCGCTGCGCCGCCCGCTGGAAAAGCCCGCAGCCAATGCCAACACCGTTGCCAAGCCCGCAGCCCAGCCGCTGCGCCGCGTTGTCGGTGGCAAAGGCTACTGAAGACCGGAAAAGGGTTTTCTCGAAAATAGAAAAAAGGCGGCTTTTAGAGCATTTTCCGGAAAAGTGGAAACCGGTTTTCCGTCCGGAAATGCGTAAACAAAAAGCCGCCTTTTTCATGCGATTTTCAGCCGTTGCGGAAGGCGTAGCCATAGCCGTTCAGCGCCGGTGCTCCGCCGAGATGGGCGTAGAGAACCTTCGAGCCTTCCGGGAAATAGCCCTTCTTCACCAGATCGATCATGCCCTGCATGGATTTGCCCTCATAGACCGGATCGGTAATCATGGCCTCCAGCTTCGCGACAAGGCGAATGGCCTCCTTGGTCTCTTCCGAGGGCACGCCATAGACGGGATAGGCGTAATCCTCGATCAGCACTACGTCCTCTGCCGTGATCTCGCGGCCAAGCTCCACCAGGTCGGCGGTGCGCTTTGCAATCTCCAGCACCTGGGCGCGGGTCTTCTCCGGGGTGAAGGAGGCGTCGATGCCGATCACCCTGTTTGCGCGGCCATCCTTGGCAAAGCCCACCGTCATCCCGGCATGGGTGGAGCCGGTGACGGTGCAGACGACGATATAGTCGAACTTGAAGCCAAGCTCCTCTTCCTGCTTGCGCACCTCTTCGGCAAAGCCGACATAGCCGAGGCCGCCATATTTATGGACGGAGGCGCCGGCGGGAATGGGATAAGGCTTGCCGCCCTTGGCCTTCACATCCTCGATGGCGTCTTCCCAGCTCTTGCGGATGCCGATGTCGAAGCCGTCATCCACCATCTGCACATCCGCGCCCATGATGCGCGACAGCATGATATTGCCGACGCGGTCATAAACCGCATCCTCATGCGGCACCCAGGCTTCCTGCACCAGACGGCACTTGAAGCCGATCTTGGCGGCAACCGCGGCGATCATGCGGGTGTGGTTGGACTGCACGCCGCCGATGGAGACCAGAGTATCGGCATTGGAGGCGATGGCATCGGGAATGATATATTCCAGCTTGCGCAGCTTGTTGCCGCCATAGGCAAGGCCGGAATTGCAATCATCGCGCTTGGCGTAAATCTGCACCTTGCCGCCAAGATGGTCGGTGAGGCGTTGCAGCTTTTCGATGTGGGTGGGGCCGAAGGTGAGCGGATAGCGTTCGAATTTTTCCAGCATGGTCTTTCCGGTGTTGCAAGGGTGAAACCGAGGGAAAGACTAGCGGAAGCAGGATGAAACGTCCTTTCTAATTCTCTGTGCAATTTTCCTCATTGACTACGCTTCTTCCTCTCATTTACTCAATATCCACCAATATTCCATTGCTTTTCGAAAGCTTCTTTCATGGCAGAACCGCTCGACCGCATCGATCTGAAAATCCTGCGCCTGTTGCAAAAGGATGGGCGGCTGACCAATGCGGAGCTGGCGGAAACCGTCGCCATCAGCCCCGCGACCTGCCACCGCCGGATCCAGCGGCTGTTTCGGGATGGCTACCTCACCGGGGTGCGGGCGCTGGTGGACCCATCAAAACTCGATCTCGGCACGCTGGTCATGGTCGGCGTGGTGCTGGACCGCTCGACGCCGGACAGTTTTGCTGATTTCGAAACCGCAGCCGCAAAGCTGAGCTGCGTGCTGGATTGTCATCTTGTGGCGGGGGATTTCGATTACTTCCTGAAAATCCGCGTCGGCGACATGGCCGATTTCAATCGCATCCATGGCAGCCAGTTGATCGCACTGCCCGGCGTGCGCCAGACCCGCACCTTCTTCGTGATGAAAGAGGTGGTCGATAACAGGCCCTTGGATTTTTGATCACGCAGTTTCGACGGATCGGGCAAAGGCCGCCAGCACCATGCGCTCGGAGCGCTGGAGATAGGCGTCGAGTGAGGCGGCCGCTTCGGCTGACTTGCCCGCCAGCACCAGTTCGAGGATTTCCCGGTTGAGCGGCACGAAGGGTGCATGCAGCAGTTCGGGATCGGCCAGCAGCCCGAAACTCAGGCGCAGTTCGGCGGCGATGCGGGCGTAAAAATCATTGAGGCGGCTGCTATCGGCCAGATCGACGATGGCGCCGTGGAAGCGCATATTGGCGCTGCCCACGCCCTGCCAGTCCTCGGCCTTCAGACAGGCATGGGCCTGCTCCACCGCCTGCCCCATGCGCCTGACCGCCGGATGATGGGGAAAGGCCTGCTCCAGTGCCCGGCACTCCACCAGCCGCCGCACACGGTAGATATCGATGATCGACGCCATGCTGGGGGTGGCGACGAAGACGCCGCGATTGGCCTCATGATGCAGAAGCCCGTCCTTGGTCAGCAACCGGAACGCTTCCCGCAGCGAATTGCGCGACACGTCGAGCTGGCTGCTGAGGGATGCCTCCGAAAGACGCTGCCCCGGTTTTAATTCGCCAGCAATCAGCCTGTCGCGGATCTGGCCGGCCAGCCGTTCGGCAAGGGAAAGCGCTTCGTTCTCTTCAGTCATGGCACGGTCCTGTTGTTGCGAGGACTATTGCCGATGCCCCGATTACCGGCAAGTGAGCCGCCCGCAGCACCGCATCTTTGCACAAGCAATGCGCAATCGCTGATCAAGGCTTGCGCAATGCGCTGCACAATTGAACAATATTGCAGAGCAATATCGAATTATTGTTCAACAATATTGACGGACCCGTAAAACATGGCAGAGTGATGGCCACAACATCCGCGAGGGGCGGATGACAAGAACAAGGACATCGCCATGCAACATACGGCACCGGGCCAGACCAGCCCAGAAAAGGCAGAGAGCAGCAAGAGCCGTCGCAATTCCCTGATGGCCGCCATTTTCCTGATGGCGACCTCGGCAATCGGGCCGGGCTTCATTACCCAGACCGCCACGTTCACGGCCTCTCTCGGGGCAGCGTTCGCCTTTGGCATTCTTGCCTCGGTGCTGATCGATTTCGTGGTCCAGCTCAATATCTGGCGGATCGTGACGCTCACCAAGCGGCGCGCCTCCGACATTGCCAATGCCGCCATTCCCGGCTCCGGCTATCTGCTTGCCGTTCTGGTGATTGTCGGCGGGCTATTTTTCAACATCGGCAATATCGGCGGCAGCGGCCTTGGGCTCAATGCCATGCTGGGCCTCGATCCCAAGATCGGCGGCGGCATCAGCGCACTGATTGCCATCGGCATTTTTCTGTCGCGCCGCGCCGGGCTGCTGGTGGACCGTTTCATCATCCTCGCCGGGGTGATGATGATCGCCTTGACGCTGTTTGTCGCCATCGTCTCGGGACCGCCGGTCGGTCAGGCGCTTTATGAAGCGGTCCTGCCCTCCACCATCAATTTTGCGGCCATCGTCACCATCGTTGGCGGCACCGTGGGCGGCTATATCACCTATTCAGGGGCGCATCGCCTGCTGGACAAGGGCATGGTGGGCCGTGAAAATCTCGCCGCCGTCAATCGCGCCGCCCTCACCGGCATTGCCGTCACCGGCCTTATGCGCTTCGTGCTGTTCCTCGCCGTTCTCGGCGTCGTGGCAGGTGGCCTCGTCATCGACACCTCGGGCAAGGGCGCGAACCCGGCAGCGCAGGCGTTCCAGGCGGCGGCTGGCGATCTGGGCCTGCGTATTTTCGGCGTCATTCTCTGGGCGGCGGCCATTACCAGCGTCATCGGCGCAGCCTACACGTCCGTCTCCTTCCTCACCGTCTTCAAGCAGGACATGAGCGACCGCGCCCGCAATATGGCAACGGTGATCTTCATTGCCGTCTCGCTGTTCTTCTACGTGGTCATCACCACGCCGCCTGCCCAGATGCTGGTGTTTGTCGGCGGTCTCAACGGCCTTATCCTGCCCATCGGCTTTTCCATTTTCATCTATGCCGCGTGGAAGCGTCAGGATCTCATGGAAGGATACAAATATCCGGCATGGCTGCTGGTGCTCGGCGCGCTGACCGCCGCCCTGACCTGGTATATGGGCTATAAGGCCATCGGCCCGATCTTCGCCCTGCTCGGCCTTTAATTCAAGGAGGAAACCATGCCCGCCATCGATCTCAACAGCGACCTTGGTGAAAGCTACGGCGCCTGGCGCATGGGCGATGACGCCGCCATGCTGGCCGTCGTCTCCAGTGCCAATATTGCCTGCGGTTTCCATGCCGGCGATCCGGCTGGAATCTATCGGACGGTGAAGGCCGCCGCCGACAGGGGCGTGGTTATCGGCGCGCATGTCTCCTACCCCGATCGCGTCGGCTTTGGCCGCCGCGATCTGGATGTCACCAGCGAAGAACTGATCGGTGACGTCATCTACCAGATCGGCGCGCTGAAGGGTCTTGCCGCTGCCGCAGGCACCACGGCACGCTATGTGAAGCCGCATGGCGCGCTCTATAACCGCATCGCCCACGACCCGAAACAGGGTCAGGCGGTGATCGCCGCCATCAAGGCCATCGATCCCTCGCTGGTGCTGATGGGCCTTGCCAATGCGCCGATCCTCGATCTGGCGCAGAAATCCGGCCTCAAGACCGTCGCGGAAGCCTTTGCCGACCGCGCCTATACGCCGAAGGGCGAGCTTGTCTCCCGCCGCGAGGCAGGCGCCGTGCTGCATGACACGCAAAAAATCGCCGATCGCATGGTGCAGCTTGCCCGGGAAGGCACACTGGAGGCCATTGACGGCAGCATCATCAAAATCGAGGCGCAGTCCATCTGCGTGCATGGTGACAGCCCCGGCGCGGTAGCGATTGCCGAGACGATTGCCAAGCGGTTTGCAGCCGAAGGCATTGCCGTGTCGTCCTTTGTTCCAACGGTTTGAGGCTGCCATGATATCCAGGGATTATCTCTCGCATGTGGATGCGACGGCAGCACGCGACGCCCGTGGCCGCTACCGCGCAGGCGCGGTGGCGCCGACGGCGGGCGTTGCGCCGGGCTTTACCCAGGCCAATATGATCGTGCTGCCGCGCGACTGGGCCTTTGATTTTCTGCTCTATGCGCAGCGCAATCCAAAGGCCTGCCCGGTTCTCGATGTGTCCGATCCCGGCTCGCGCCGCACGGAACTGGCGCCCGATGCCGATCTTGCCACGGACCTGCCGCTTTACCGCATCTGGCGTGACGGCAAGCTTGTCGAAGAAACGGCCGATGCCCGTGCGGCCTGGGGCGAGCATCCCGATCTCGTCAGCTTCCTGATCGGCTGCAGCTTTACCTTCGAGACGCCGATGGTGGAGGCGGGCATCGAAATCCGCCACATCACCGACAAGACCAATGTGCCGATGTATCTGACCAACCGCGCCTGCCGCCCGGCGGGCCGGTTGACCGGCAATATGGTCGTCTCCATGCGGCCCATTCCGGCGAGCCGCGTGGCGGATGCGGCAACGATTTCCGGGCGCTTTCCTGCCGTTCACGGCGCGCCCGTGCATGTCGGCGCGCCTCACGATATCGGCATTGCCGATCTGGCGAAGCCGGATTTCGGCGATGCCGTGCGCATCGAGCCCGGTGAAGTGCCGGTCTTCTGGGCCTGTGGCGTCACCCCGCAAGCCGCCGTGATGGCCTCGAAAGTGCCCTTTGCCATTACCCATGCGCCGGGGCACATGTTCATCACCGACATTCCCGATTCCGCCTATCACGCCTGAGGTTTCCATGCGCTTTCTTCCCGTCAGCCTGACGACGATCCTGGTGGAACTGGCCGATCTCGACGAGACGCTGGCGCTGTTCGCTTCGCTTGAGGCCGATCCTGTCATCGGCATCGAGGAAATGGTGCCCGCCGCGCGCACGCTGATGATCCGTTTCCGACCGGAAAAAATCAGCGCCGAGACGCTGGCGGGAGAGATAGCGGGGCGCGATCTTTCCGCGAAAATCCCGCCCTCCGACAAGCTTGTCGACATTCCCGTCACCTATGATGGCGAGGATCTGCCCGACGTGGCGGAACTGACGGGGCTTTCGGTGGAAGAGGTGATCCGCCGCCACACGGAGAGCCTGTTTACGGTGGCCTTTTGCGGCTTTGCGCCGGGTTTCGGCTATCTGGTCGGCGGCGATCCCAAGCTGCATGTGCCGCGCCGCAAGAGCCCGCGCACGCGCATTCCCGCAGGCTCCGTAGCGCTGGCGGGGGCCTTTAGCGGAGTTTATCCGCAAAACAGTCCCGGCGGCTGGCAGTTGATCGGCTCGACGCCGCTGAAAATGTGGGACATCAACCGCGATCCCGGCGCGCTGTTCCAGCCGGGCTACCGGGTGCGCTTCATCGACATGGCGAAGGAAAAGACCGTGATCCCCGTCGAGGCTGCGAAGGCCGAGCCGGAACCGATCCCGGAAAACGCCCCGCAGATCAGGGTTCTGGCCGCGCCCATGCCGCCCGTGTTTCAGGATCTGGGCCGCTTCGGCCAGACGGGTCAGGGGGTTTCGGCGTCAGGCGCACTGGATCGTAGCAGCTTCAATGCCGCCAACCGCATTGTCGGCAATCCGTTCAACACGCCGGCACTTGAAGTGACCCTTGGCGGCTTTTCCTTCGAGGTGACCTGCCGTGCCGTGATCGGCCTTGCCGGTGCGCCCTGCCCGATCAGCATTCGGGACGTATCCGGCAGGATGACGGAGGCGCAAGCCTACCAGCCGGTGTCGCTGGAGGCTGGCGATGTGGTGACGCTCGGTCATCCGGCCCGCGGGATGCGGTCCTATCTCGCCGTGCGCGGCGGCTTTGCCGTAAAGCCGGTGCTGGGCAGCGCCGCCACCGATACGCTGGCCGTGGTCGGGCCGGAGCCGGTCACGGCTGGAACCGTGCTGGCGCTGCAAGGAGATCGCCGCGGCCTTACGGCGGTCTCCATCGATGAACTGCCAGCCTTCGACCTGCCCGCCGCGAAGGAAGAGGTGGTGCTGGATGTGGTGCTTGGACCGCGCGCCGACTGGTTTACCGAAAAGGGTCTTGCAACACTGACGGCGCAGAGCTTTCAGGTCACGCCGCAATCGAGCCGGGTCGGCATCCGGCTCTCCGGCGAGATCGCCATCGAGCGCAAGGACAGCGCCGAACTGCCCAGCGAAGGCACGGCAACGGGGGCGATTCAGGTGCCGCATAGCGGACAGCCGGTGCTGTTTCTGGCCGATCACCCGCTCACCGGCGGTTATCCTGTCATCGGGGCGGTGGCCGAGCACCATCTCGACCTTGCCGGTCAAATTCCCATTCACGCGACGATCCGCTTCCGGCCTCTGAAGGCTTTCGCAGAGATCGCGCCACACCAAAAATAAGAGGAGACATCCATGAAGAAAGTGCTGATCGCCAATCGCGGCGAGATCGCGCTGCGCGTCATCCGCGCCTGCCGGGATTATGGGCTGCAATCGGTGGCCGTCTATGCCGATCCCGACGCCGAGGCACTGTTCGTCAAACATGCCGATGAGGCCTATGGGCTTTCCGGCAGCCGCCCGGCGGAAACCTATCTCGATATTGAAAAGCTGATCGCCATTGCCAGACGCTCCGGCGCCGATGCCGTGCATCCCGGCTATGGCTTTCTCTCCGAGCGGGCGGAATTCGCGAAAGCCGTTCTCGATGCCGGGTTGATCTGGATCGGCCCGAAGCCGGAGGTGATCGAAGCCTTGGGCGACAAGGTGAAGGCGCGTGACATTGCAAAACAAGTCGGCGCGCCGCTGGTGGCGGGCAGCGACGGCCCCGTTTCATCGGCTGCCGAAGTCGTTGCCTTTGCAGAACAATACGGCCTTCCCGTCGCGATCAAGGCCGCCCATGGCGGCGGCGGGCGCGGGTTGAAAGTGGCTTGGAAGCTGGAAGAGGTGGCCGAGCTTTACGGGTCCGCCGTGCGCGAGGCAACGGCTGCCTTTGGCCGGGGCGAATGTTTTCTGGAGCGGTTTCTTGACCGTCCGCGCCATATCGAGGCGCAGATTCTGGCCGATACCCATGGCAATGTCGTGGTGATGGGCACGCGGGATTGTTCGCTGCAACGGCGCAACCAGAAACTGGTGGAAGAGGCCCCTGCCCCCTTCATCAGCGAGGCGCAGCGGCAGAAAATTCATTCGGCGGCCAAGGCCATCTGCGCGGCAGCGGGCTATACCGGAGCCGGTACGGTGGAATTCCTGCTGGGCGTCGATGGCACGATTTCCTTCCTGGAGGTCAATACGCGGCTGCAGGTGGAGCATCCGGTGACGGAAGAAACCACCGGCACCGATCTGGTCATCGAACAGTTCCGCATCGCCGAGGGGCTGCCGCTCAGCATCACCGAGACGCCCGTACCGCGCGGCCATGCCATCGAATTCCGCGTCAATGCCGAAGACCCCGGTCGGGGCTTCCTGCCGACGCCGGGCAAGATTGCGGTTTTCGATGCGCCTTCCGGTCCCGGCATTCGCCTCGATAGCGGCGTGGTGAGCGGCTCCACCATTCCAGGGCTTTACGACAGCCTCGTCGCCAAGCTGATCGTGACCGGCGCGACCCGCGAACAGGCATTGCAAAGGGCAAGGCGGGCGCTCAAGGAGTTCACCATCGACGGCGTGGCGACCGTTCTGCCCTTCCACCGCGCCGTGCTGGAGGAAAAGGACTTTACTGGCGAAGACGGCTTCAAGGTGCATACCCGCTGGATCGAGACGGATTTTGCCGGACATCTGGACGCAATGGCACGGCCTGAGCCCGTTGCGGATGACGGGTTGATGCGGATGGACATCGAAATCGACGGCAAGCGTCACCGCATTGGTCTTCCGGCGGGTCTGCTGGCAGGCAGGGGCAACCTGACCGCGGCCCCTGCCGCTGCACCGGCGGGCGCTCCGTCAGCGGATGCCGTGACGGCCCCGGTTTCCGGCACGCTCCAGGCCTATAAGGCAGAGGATGGGGCCGCGGTCGCCAAGGGTGATCTGCTGGCGGTGATGGAGGCCATGAAAATGGAAACGCAGGTTTTTGCCGCGCGTGATGGGGTGTTCCACCGTCAGGCCGTCGAAGGAAGCTATCTGGCAGCGGGCGAGGTCGTCGCGCGAATCATCTGACATTTTCGTGATAAAAACGGCGTCAGGTGATCAGCCGTTACGAGCCGCCCCTTCAAAGGGCGGCTTTTTCGCGTCGTCATCCTTTGTGAATCACCTT
Organism: Allorhizobium paknamense; assembly: GCF_030815125.1. GTDB lineage: Bacteria > Pseudomonadota > Alphaproteobacteria > Rhizobiales > Rhizobiaceae > Allorhizobium > Allorhizobium paknamense. Next base: position 68,897 of record NZ_JAUSWH010000003.1, on the reverse strand, counting down.
GTCCACACGTTTTGCGTCTGAAAAACATCCCGCCTCTCCCTCCGTTGGAAGGTTGGTGTTAACCATTAGTTAACCATAACATACGTAGAGATGGTGGTCTTGGAGACTTCGTGTTTTAGGAATCACTGAAACTATTTAAGGATCGCTGCGACAGCAAGGATTCGGACTGAGAACAATCCTCGTTCGTCGTGATCGAGAACACAGCAGGCGGACGGCATGAAAGCCCCATCATCACCCCGTCAGCACGCTTTACCGGCAGCAGCCCTTCTGGTGCTGTTGCTGCAAGGCTGTGCCAGCACCGACGCCGCCCGGCCATTGCAGGGTGCGCGGCTGGTGGAGGCTGATCAGGCCATGATCCTGCCGCCGCCGGGCAGCCATGGCGTTCAAGGAGTGATCGAAAAGCGTGGCACCAATGTAACCGAGCAGCGCGTGTTGCTGGATACGCAGTCCGCGGTGCCGGGGCAGAATTATCTCGATGTGAAGCTCTACGGCGCCGACCCGTCGGACAATAGCAGCTATCGCCGCTTTACGCAGGCGCGCCTGCAAAACGAAGCCTATAATGCTACCAATGGCGTGGCGAGGCAGCCATCGGCGCTTTTCGTGCAGAACAGTTACGGCCCGTTCGGCTACGCCTCCGGCAAAGGGCCGAGCGGCGATACCTGCATTTATGGCTGGCAGCAGATCCGCAGCCCGGAAAATCTGCGCTCGTCGCTTGGCAATCTCGGCATCGTCCAGGTCCGCGCCCGGCTGTGCGACCGGCTGGCGGGAGAGAGCGAGCTTTTGAAGACCATGCTCGGCTACACCATTACCGGCGGCTATGGCTCGGAAGCCTGGAACCCCTATGGCAAGCCGAAATCGGCAGAAGCCGTGCTCACCGGCACGGTACAGCCGATGTCAGCGGCCTTCCAGCCCTCCCCGGACCCTGCCGCCACAGCCTCGATCCCGGCCCCTACGGTGGTGCGGCAGGCAAAACCGATCACAGCCGCAGCCGTGCCGCAGAGCATGATGGAACCGGCACTGAGAGGGCCTGCCGTTCCCCTGCCCGGCCCGGCGACCGGCCAGACAGTTCCAGCGGCAGGGGTAAAGCCTGCGAGCGCAGGCGGCACGGTGATGGTACCGATGCCGCCGGAAAAATGACATGTCCATCACGAAAGGGCTTCGGCCCCATTCGTGATCAAGAAAATTTCGCAAGGTCAGGGCGGGGAGAGATCCGCGCGCCCGGACCTGCAGACACACGGCAGCATGAGCTGCCGGCCGGAAGGGCACGGAGTAAACCGCGCCGGAACCGGCAAGAGGAGCGGATCGAATGCAGTTGATCTTGAACTCGGTGATGGCGGCGCTGGCGGCTTTTTGCCTGCTGTTTCTGGCGACCTTGCCGGTCAGCCTGCAAACGCAGCTGATTGCCAGCATTGCCGTGGTAACGGTGATGGCCATCATCAAGATCCTGAAGGCCGGTGGTGTCTGGCGGCTGATCGCGCTCTGCTTCGGTGCCGTCATCGTGCTGCGCTATGTCTACTGGCGCAGCACCAGCACCATTCCGCCCATCAGCCAGCCGGAAAACTTCATTCCCGGCATCCTGCTCTATCTGGCGGAAATGTATAACGTGCTGATGCTGGGTCTCAGCCTGTTCATCGTGGCGCTCCCCCTGCCCTCGCGGCCCTCGCGCAAGCAGAAGCTCGACCACTTCCCCTCCGTCGACGTCTTCGTGCCGTCCTATAACGAGGATGCGCATCTTCTGGCCAACACGCTTGCCGCGGCCAAGGCCATGGATTACCCGGAGGACAAGCTGACCGTCTGGCTGCTGGACGATGGCGGCACGCTGCAAAAACGCAATGCGCACGACCTGCAAGATGCCGGGCTTGCCGCAGCCCGTCATGCCGAATTGCAGGAATTGTGCCGGGAACTGCAGGTGAATTACCTGACCCGCGACCGCAATGAGCACGCCAAGGCCGGAAATCTCAACAACGGCCTGAAACATTCCACGGGCGAACTGATCGCCGTTTTCGACGCCGACCACGCGCCCGCCCGCGATTTCCTCAAGGAAACGGTGGGCTATTTTGCCGAAGACCCGAAGCTGTTCCTGGTGCAGACGCCGCATTTCTTCATCAATCCGGACCCCTTGGAGCGCAATCTCCAGACCTTCGACACCATGCCCAGCGAAAACGAGATGTTTTACGGCATCATCCAGCGCGGGCTGGACAAGTGGAACGCCGCCTTCTTCTGCGGCTCGGCGGCGGTGTTGTCGCGCAAGGCGCTGGATGCGACGGAAGGCTTCAGCGGCATTTCGATCACCGAAGACTGTGAGACGGCGCTGGCGCTGCACAGCGCAGGCTGGAACAGCGTCTATGTCGACAAGCCGCTGATTGCCGGTCTGCAACCAGCCACCTTTGCCAGCTTCATCGGCCAGCGCAGCCGCTGGGCCCAGGGCATGATGCAGATCCTGCGCTTCCGCTTTCCGCTGCTGAAGCGGGGGCTCAGCCTGCCGCAGCGGCTGTGCTACATGTCATCGACGCTGTTCTGGCTCTTTCCCTTTCCGCGCACGATCTTTCTGTTTGCGCCGCTCTTCTACCTGCTGTTCGACCTGCAGATCTTCACCGCCTCCGGCGGCGAGTTCATGGCCTATACGCTGGCCTATATGCTGGTGAACCTGATGATGCAGAACTATCTCTACGGGTCGTTCCGCTGGCCGTGGATTTCCGAACTCTATGAATATGTGCAGACCGTGCATCTCCTGCCGGCCATCGTCTCCGTGGTGCTGAACCCGAAAAAGCCGACTTTCAAGGTCACCGCCAAGGACGAATCGGTTGCCACCAGCCGCCTTTCGGAAATCAGCCGGCCCTTCTTCGTCATCTTTGCCGCCCAGCTTATCGCGGTGGCGATCACCGTCTACCGCATCTATGCCGAGCCCTATAAGGCCGATGTGACGCTGGTGGTGGGCGGCTGGAACATGATCAACCTCATTCTCGCCGGCTGTGCGCTGGGGGTGGTGTCCGAGCGCGGCGAACGGGCCTCGAGCCGCCGCATCCGGGTGCGGCGGCGCTGCGAATTCGGCTTCAACGGCCAATGGTCGCCTGCCTCCATCGAGGATGTCTCGGTGCGCGGCGCAAGGCTCAATGTCTTCAGCCGGCAGTTTTCGCAAATGCAGGCCGGCGCGATTGCCGAGATCCGCATGCAGCTGCATGGGCGCGACGAGATGGCCACTTTGCCGCTCGTCATCCGCAATACCGAACAGCAGGGAGAAATCCTGGCGCTGGGCTGCCAGTATTTGCCGCAAAGCGCCAAGGACCATCGCCAGATCGTCGATCTCATCTTTGCCAATTCCGACCAGTGGAGCGACTTCCAGAAATCCCGCCGCCGCAATCCGGGGATCATTCGCGGCACCGTGTGGTTCCTGGGCATGGCGCTGTTCCAGACCAGCCGGGGACTGGCCTATCTGGTGCGGACGCTGCGCCCGAAGGACAATGCTGGCGCGCATGAGGGGGCCAAGCCGTGATGCGTCCTGCCTCCCTCTGCCTCTGCCTTGCGCTTTCCGGTCTTCTGGCCGGGCCGGTTCTGGCTGAGACATCGCAGCCTTTCGACATGTCACCCGAGCGGCAGCAACTGCCGCCCGCAGCCGTGTCGCCTGAGCCTGCCGGCAAGGCCGCACCGCAGCCCCAGCAACAGCCCGTCGCCACGCAAGCCGCTCCAGCCCAGCCGGGCCGGACGCAACGCTATGTCATCCCGGCAGCGGAACTGAACCTCACCGGCGAATATGACCGTCAATCCTGGAGCGTCTATCTGACGCAGGAGGAGGCAGCCTCGCCATCCCATTTCGTCCTGAGCTACCAGAATGCCGTGCTGGTGGCGCCCGAGGCCTCGAAGCTGACGGTTCTCGTCAACAACCGCCCGATCGGCGAGAGCCAGATCCGTTCCTCCGCCAAATTCGAAACGCTCCGTTTCGACATTCCGGCAGGCCTTTTGCGCCCTGGCGGCAACAGCCTGACCTTTGCCGTCAGCCAGCGGCACCGGACCGATTGCGATATTCCCGCCACCTACGAATTGTGGACGAAGATCGCGGCACAGGGCACCTATCTCGACTTTTCCGGCGCCCCTGGCAGCCGCATCAACGCGCCGGACGTGTTGCGCGCCATCGGTGTCGATGCCAAGGGCGAGACGCGGTTTTCCTTCTTTGTCCCGAGCCTCGGGCAACCGGGCACCAGCCGCCCGCTGCTGACGCTGGCCGAGGGGCTTTCCGTCCTCGGCGCCATGCCCAATACTCGGATGGAGTTCAGCCGCGACCAGCTGCCGGACGCCACCCCCGGCACGCTGGTGGTGGCCGTGGGCACGCCGGAGGAACTGGCGCCTGCCCTGCCCTCGCTTCCCGCCGCCACGCGGCTCAGTGCCGGAGCGGCCTATATCAACGATCCGAAGACCGGACGGCCGATCCTGGTGCTGAGCGGCCCCACCTGGGCGGCCATTGCCTCGGCGGCCGATGCGCTGGTCAGCACCTATCGCCGTCCTGACACCAACAGCCGCGACGTCATGTCCACCGCGCGCTGGAGCGAGCCGGACGCGCCGCTGCTGACGGGTCCGCGCAGCCTTCGCTTTTCCGAACTTGGGGTGGAAAGTGCCGAATTTTCCGGCAGCCGCTACCGCACCGGCTTCAACGTTGCCGTGCCCGCCGATTTCTATGCCAATGCCTATGGCGAAGCGGAAATCCTGCTGGATGCCGCCTATACCGCCGATGTCGGACCGGGTAGCCATATCGATATCTATGTCAATGACCGCATTGCCACCACCGTGCCGATCACCTCGACACGCGGCGGGTTGTTCACCCGTTTTCCGGTGCGCGTCACGCTCAGGCATTTCAAGCCGGGGCTCAATCACGTAACGCTGGAGGCCAATCTGTTGAACCGGCCCGGCGCGGCCTGCCTGCCGGGCAATGCCGCCAAGGCGGCTCCCCGGTTTGCGCTGTTCGATACCTCGCAATTCGTCATGCCGGAATTTGCGCGCATCGGCCGCTCGCCCAATCTGGCGGCAACCGCTGGCACCGGCTGGCCCTATGCCGATTTGAGCGAGCCGCTGGCGCTTTTCCTGGATAGGACCGATAGCGATACGCTGGCTGCCGCCGCAACCTTTCTGGGGCGGCTGGCCATGGCGGCGGGCGAGCCGCTGCGCTTCGAACTGGTGAATGCCCCACAGGCCATTGGCGAGCGGGATGCGATCTTCATCGGCTCCATCGGCCAGATGCCCGCCCGCGTCCTGACCCGTGTGGGCATTGCCGCCGAAAGTGCATCAAGCTGGAAGGGCTCCTCCACCGAAAGCCGCGGCAGCGAGGAGCAGGTGAACCTCGATGACTGGCGCTCGAAGGTCAGCGGCGGCCTGATCCAGAGCAGGCTCCGGGCGCTGGAAGCCTGGATGCAGCGCAATTTCGACATTTCCGGCTCCGCCTTCCATTTCCTGCCAGGCAGCCGTCCCGAATTCACACCGGGCGCGCTCGAAAGCTTCCTGATTGCCCAGGGGCCGAGCCCCGAAGGCAGCCGGCACTGGACGGTGATTTCCGCCCCCGATGCCAGCGACCTGAACCGCGGCATGCAGGCCATGGCGAGCCTCAAGGACTGGGAGGAACTGAGTGGAGCCATCGTCACCTATTCCGCCCGCACCGGCGCCATCGAAACCCGGCCCGGGCTGCCGGAACGGCTGGAAAAACCGATGAATGCGACCCTGACCAATTACCGGCTGATCGCCGCCAACTGGCTGTCCTCGAACATTCTGTTCTATGCCTTCGGCCTTGTCCTGCTTGCCATGCTGTTCGGCGCCTTCATGGCCTTCCTCCTGCGCCGTCTGGGGAGGCCCTCATGAGACAGGCTGGCAGGAAAGACAGGGTGATGACGGCCTCTCGGCTGAGAATGCGGAGCCAGTGGTGGAGCGTCATGGCCGGGCTGGTGCTTGCCGTCTCCCCGGCGCTGGCGCAGGAACTGGATCTGAGCCCCGGCCATGACAAGGGCGCCGAGGAACCGGGCTTCCAGATGCTGGCGCAGGCCGATCCTTCGCCGATGCGTGGCACCCAGCCCGCCCCGCAGCCGCAGGGCGGAGCGCAGCCGCCCGCCGCCGCCCAGCCGCAGGTGGATGAAAGCGCGCTGCGCTATTTCGCGGCCCGGGGCGATACCGCCCGGCTGCAGGCCGAAATCAGCCGGTTGAAGACGCTTTACCCCAATTGGCAGCCGCCCGCCGATCCGCTGGCGGTGCCCGCCAATCCCGATCCGCAACTGGAAACGCTGTGGCGGCTTTATTCCGAAGGCCGCTATGGCGAAGTACGCAAGATGATCGGCGACCGGCTGGCGGCGGAACCCGGCTGGACGCCGCCGCAGGATCTGCTGGACCGGCTGGCCGCCGCCGAAAGCCGCATGGCGATCATCGATGCCTCCGACAAGGGCCGGTATGAGGAGGTGATCACCAAGGCCGCCGCTACGCCCAGCCTGTTGAATTGTAACGATGTCGATGTTCTGTGGCGGGTGGCCGAAGCCTTTGCCCGCACCGAGCGTCCGTCACGGGCGCTAGATGCCTATCGCTACGTTTTGAAAAGCTGTCAGGCCGAGCCGGAGCGGCTGGCGACGGTGCAGAAGGCCATGACGCTGCTTCCCTACGGGCCGATGCAGGACCTGCTGGCGCTCGAAAAACCGGCCTCCGGCGGCGGGCGTGAGTTCGATCCCATTCGCGACGATCTGGCCCGTCATTTCGTAGCGGAAGGCGGGACGGAAACGACCCTGACCGTGGCGGAGAGCTATCTCAACCGGCTGAAGACCACGGCCCAGGCAGGCAATGCCGGCGATGCGACGCTGCTGGGCTGGTACACCTTCCGCCGCAAGGACATGGCGGAGGCCGAGCGCTGGTTTCGCCTGTCCAACGACCGCAGCCCCAATGCCGATGCGGCGCAGGGGCTGGCGCTGACGCTGATCGAGCGCAAGGCCTATGATCAGGCCGAGGATGCGCTCTACCGTTGGCGCAACACCAATAATGACAGCCGCGCCACCTATTTTGCCGCCACGGCCAACCTGCTCGCCAAGGACCCGCCACCGCTTCTGGCGCAGGATGTGCTGGCGCGCATCTCGCAGGCAACGATGGAAGGCCGCGATGCGGCCACCGCCCAGCAATTCGGCTGGTATGCCCGTGGGCTGAACCAGAATGAAGCCGCTCGTCGCTGGTTCGAAACCGCCCTTTCCTGGAAGGCCGATGACGAGCCATCTGCCTATGGTCTGGCGCTGACCTTCGACCAGCAGAAAAATCTGGCCGCGCTTGAGGCGCTGAAACGGCAATGGGCCGCACGCTCGGAGCGGATCGCGGCTATCGGCGTGGAGGCAGAGACCGAACGCCCCGTCAGCAAACCGGCCACGGCCCGCACGGAACGCGCGCGAGCCCACAAGACCGAGGCCGTGGCCGAAACCTCCGCCATGGCGCAAGCTTCGGCGCGGCGCGAGGCGGCAAGGCCCGTTTCCGCCAATGGCTGCGACGGGAAAGCTGCCAGCACCGGCGCGCAGCTTGCCGCGGGCTGGTGCCTGATGCGCCTCAATCGCCCGCTGGAGGCAACGGCAGCCTTCGAACAGGCCCTGACGAGCACAGCCGCCACGGAACGGTCGGACGCCGCCTATGGTCTCAGCCTTGCCTATCTGCGGCTTGGGCTCACCGGCAAGGCGGCAGTGGCGGCCACGCGCGCGCCGCTGTCACCGCAGCGGGCGCGGGAACTGCAGGCGGCCATTCTCTCCGACCGCGCCATTGCCGCCTATAGCTCGAAACTCTATGCCAATGCGCTGCTGCTGCTCGACCAACGGGCGCAGCTTGCGCCGGAGCGCATCGATCTCATGGTATTGCGCGGCTATAGCTATATGGGCCTGAAGCGCTATGGCGATGCCATCCGCATCTTTGAAGCCGCCGCCGCCACCGGCAATGCCGAAGCCTCACGCGGGTTGAACGACGCCCGCGAAGCCTATGATGAACAGGCCGGGATCAGGTAAGACTATAACGCTTTATATCTGCTGCATAATTTTATCCCTAATACCAAGGCTCGAAGATGCTCACGCATCCTCGCCTTGAAAGAATTTCGAATATCTCAATTGCGTCAGGGGCTTGAGATATTCGAAAAGGGAATACGAAGAGTCATTTTCAATGACTCTTCGTATAAATCGATCAGGATCTAAGGAATTATGCAGTAGGATGTGCGGACATCCACCGGGCGGCAGGGTCTATGCCGCCGAGCGGAAAGAGATGCACGGCTGAGATGAGGCTTTCAGGATTGGCCTGTTTGTAGGCCGTCAGTGCCCCGGCAAGCTCCGTCGGCTCGAAGGGGGTCAGCAGCCTGCGCACATCCAGCGCGCGCTTTTGCAAAACCTTGAGCGAGGGGCCGACACCGCAGGCGATGGCATATTTGATCAGTGTCTGCAGCTTGGTCGGGCCAGCCAGCCCCACATGCACCGGCAGAGTGATGCCGAGCGCGGCGATCCGCTCGCTCCAGGTGATGAAACAGGTGGGTTCGAAGGCGAACTGGGTGATAATGGCCATGGCGATGCCGGTGCGGCGGGCATAATCCTGTTTCCAGAAGAGCGCCCGATCCGCCTCGCCGGTCGAGCCGTCGGGGTCGATATCGCGATTGCCCTCCGGATGACCTGCCACATGCAACCTCTCAAAGCCAAGGGCTTCGAAGAGGCCGGTTTCCAGCATGTCCCGGCAACTGGTGAAACGGCCCGCCGGGCTGGTGGCGCCACCGCCGAGCAGCAGAGCCTCGCGCACATCCGCTTCCTGCCGGTAGCGGGTGAGCAATAGCTGCAAGTCTTCCGGGCCGCCGATGGAGCGGGCCGGAATATGCGGCATGACGGCAAAGCCCTCCCCGCGAAGGCGCGTCGCCGTCTTCACCATGTCATCCACCGGCGTTCCATGCACATGCGCGATATAGATGCGCGTGCCGGGGGCAAGCAGGCTGCGGAAATCGGCAATGGCCGCTGCCGTGCGCGGCAACACCTCAATGGAGCCGCAAGGCAGGGCTGATGCCTGCGAAAGCGGAGAATGGGGGGCCGGTTGATCCATGATGCTCCAGTATCAAGGGCGCGTTCTGCTGGCCTGTCGTCAGCGAGAGGGCTTTAATACCAAGGCTCGAAGATGCGTGAGCCTCCTCGCCTTGAAAGATCTCGAATATCCCAAATGCATCAATGGCTTGAGATATTCGAAAAAGGAATACGAACTGCCATCTTCAATGGCACTTCGTATAAGCCGGAACAATAGAAAAACGCAATCTTTTGCGACATCTGGTCTGCGAATTTTCATCGTCGCGTGGGATGAATTTGCCATTTGATACCCATTTTCGGCGATCTCGAGGATCAAATGTCAAATTCGAAAATCCCACGAGAATCCAGAATTTGCTATTGGTCTTCAAGATTTTGACATTTGCTCTCGAGGGCGCTGCGAACGGGTGCAAATGTCAAAATCAGACCAATAGTGCCGACTGTCATGCGGCTGAAGCATTTGCCGGTGAAAAGGACGGGAAGATGGGGTGGACCCGGTGACCGCGTGAGCCGGATTTCCTTGAGCCGGGTTGCGTTTATCCGGCAAATTCCCTAGAGCATGTCGCGCAAAAGTGCGCAGCGGTTTTGCGAGAACGACATGCGTTAAAACAAGAATGTAAAGCACGTTGCATGAGGCTGATAAGCCGCAACGTGCTTTAGGGTCAAAACTCAATCAGGATGGGTGTTCTGTTGAACGGGATGGGATTGAATGGCCGCGAACAAGCGCAAGGCAAGGCCCTGAGGCCTTGTCGAGCATTGTTCGCAATCAGGCGGCCCATCCCGCTCAACCCTTCGGGCAAGGCGTATTTTGCGTCTGCGGGCGTCGGAAAGGTTTGAAAATGATCGGCATTTCCTGCACCTTTCCTCCTACTCAGACACAAAATACGCCTTGCAGAACACCCATCCTGATTGAATTTTGACCCTAGAGCATCGGACCGATAACGGCAGGCTCCAAAACAACGAGAGTACCACGGCGGGAGGCAAGTTCTACTGCATGATTCCTTAAATCGGAATCGATTTAAGGTGAAAATTATGCAGCGGATTAAAAGCGTTACAGCGTCCTTTGTGCGTTTGATAAAACGCACGGCGCTGTAAACGCATCCGCCCGGCTTCGGTATTCAGTGCGGTGAATTCAACAAGAGGTATGGCGTGGCGATGCAGACCCCTTACTACCTGGTGGACAAAACGAAGCTTCTTCGCAACATGGAGAAGATTGCGCTGTTGCGGGAAAAGTCCGGCGCGAAGGCGCTTCTGGCGCTGAAATGCTTTGCCACCTGGGGCGTGTTCGATTTCATGCGCGATTACATGGACGGCACCACCTCGTCCTCGCTATACGAAGTGCGGCTGGGCCGCCAGCGTTTCGGCAAGGAAACCCACGCCTATAGCGTGGCCTATGCCGATCACGAGATCGAGGAAGTGATCTCCTATTCCGACAAGATCATCTTCAATTCGATCAGCCAGTTGGAGCGTTTTTCCGAGAAGGCGTCCGGCATTGTGCGCGGCCTGCGCCTCAATCCGCAGGTTTCCTCCTCCTCCTTCGATCTTGCCGATCCGGCCCGGCCCTTCTCGCGGCTGGGCGAGTGGGACATGGGCAAGGTGGAAAAGGTCATGGACCGCGTCAGCGGCTTCATGATCCACAACAATTGCGAAAACAAGGATTTCAGCCTGTTCGACCGGATGCTGGCCGATATCGAGCAGAAATTCGGGCCGCTTCTGAAGCGCGCCGAATGGGTGAGCCTTGGCGGCGGCATTCATTTCACCGGCGAGGATTACCCGCTCGACCAGTTTGCCGAGCGGCTGAAGCGGTTTGCGGGCGAGTATGGCGTGCAGGTCTATCTGGAACCGGGCGAAGCCTCGATCACCAAATCAACGACGCTGGAAGTGACGGTGCTGGACACGCTCTACAATGGCAAGAACCTTGCCATCGTCGACAGCTCCATCGAAGCGCATATGCTGGATCTTCTGATCTACCGCGAGAATGCCAAGATCGAGCCGAACGAAGGCGAACACAGCTACATGATCTGCGGCAAATCCTGCCTGGCAGGCGATATTTTCGGGGAGTTCAAATTCCCCGCACCCTTGAAGATCGGCGACCGCATCTCCGTGCAGGATGCCGCCGGCTATACAATGGTGAAAAAGAACTGGTTCAACGGCGTGAAAATGCCGGCAATCGCCATCCGTGAACTGGATGGCAGCATCAGGACGGTCCGTGACTTCGATTACACGGATTATGAACAAAGCCTTTCCTAAGTCTGTGAGGAAGGCGTCTGACGATTGGACATAAGGAGTTAGTCCCTATCATGCGAAAGAACGTGCTCATCATCGGCGCCGGTGGCGTCGCCCAGGTCGTGGCGCATAAATGCGCCCAGAACAACGACGTGCTGGGCGACCTGCATATCGCCTCGCGCACCAAGGCGAAATGCGACGCCATCATTGCCAGCGTTCACGACAAGAAGGCGATGAAGCAGCCGGGCGTCTTCGAAGCCCACGCACTGAACGCGCTCGACATCGAGGCCACCAAGGCGCTGATCGGCAAGCTCGGCATTCAGATCGTCATCAATGTCGGCACAGCCTTCCTGAACATGTCGGTGCTGCGCGCCTGCATGGATACCGGTGCCGCCTATATCGACACCGCCATCCACGAAGAGCCGAACAAGATCTGTGAAACCCCGCCGTGGTACGGCAATTACGAGTGGAAGCGGGCGCCCGAATGCGAGGAGAAGGGCATTACCGCCATTCTCGGCGCCGGTTTCGACCCGGGCGTGGTCAATGCCTATGCGCGGCTCGCCAAGGACGAATATCTCGACAAGGTCACCGATGTCGACATCGTCGACATCAATGCCGGCAGCCATGGCAAGTATTTCGCCACCAATTTCGACCCGGAAATCAACTTCCGCGAATTCACCGGCGTCGTCTATTCCTGGCAGAATGGCGAGTGGAACGTGAACAAGATGTTCGAGATCGGCAAGGAATATGACCTGCCGGTCGTGGGCAAGCGCAAGGCCTATCTCTGTGGCCATGACGAAGTGCATTCGCTGGCCAAGAACATGGATGGCGCCAATGTGCGCTTCTGGATGGGCTTTGGCGATCACTACATCAACGTCTTCACGGTACTGAAGTCGATCGGCCTGCTCTCGGAGCAGCCGGTCAAGCTGGCGGACGGCTCGGAAGTGGTGCCGCTGAAGGTGGTGAAGGCCTGCCTGCCCGACCCGGCATCGCTCGCCCCGGAATATACCGGCAAAACCTGCATTGGCGATTACGTCAAGGGCTTCAAGGACGGCAAGGAAAAGACCGTCTTCATCTATAACGTCGCCGACCACAAGGACGCCTATAACGAAGTGGGCAGCCAGGGCATTTCCTACACTGCCGGCGTGCCGCCCGTTGCCGCCGCCATGCTGGTGGCCACCGGCGAATGGGATGTGAGGAAGATGGCCAATGTGGAAGAACTGCCGCCGAAGCCTTTCATCAACCTGCTGAACCGGATCGGCCTGCCGACCCGCATTCAGGACGAGGACGGCGACCGCGCGGTCGAATTCTGATCACGGTCAGAGCAATTCTACTGCATAATTCCTTAAATCCTAATCGATTTAAGGATAAAATTATGCAGCAGATTTAAAATGCTACAGCGAACCTTTGTGCGCCATATATGGCGCACGGCGCTGTAGTGATACGGTTTGCGGCCCGCAGCGATGCGGGCCGCTTTGTTTCCGGCAGATCCGCCTTCACCTGTCTCCCGAAAGCGCCGGGGCCAATTTCTATAAAAAAGCCCGGCAACAGGGACTGTCACCGGGCAAGCGGCAGGGCGGATTGGCATAAGCCCTGCGGGGATGGATGGCAGCCGGGAGCCCATCAGGGCTTGCAAAAGCCCGGCATGCGTGAAATAAAAATCGGAACTCAACCTAAATAAGCAGTTTCGCAGACATAATTTCAGCCAAGCGGCGGTTCTGCAAGGTCATATTTCGGCATTCGTGCCTTGACAGCGAGCTTTCGCGACGGATCCTCAAACAGGCCTGCCGTGCTGAGCACCGCGTTCAATTCTGCCCGTGTCAGGCCGATATCCCGAAGCAACGTGTCATCGAGCTCCGTCAGGCCGCTGACCGCGCGACGATTGCGAAGGCTGCGGGCAAAGGCAAAAACCTTTTCCGTGAGGCGCATGACAACAAAGCTTAACGATGCAGTTTGCGAGGTCTTTCCAAATCTTTCTGCGGTCAGCATGACACATCTTTTCCGGAACCGGCCCCGGTTCATGGCGGCCTTATCCTGTTTTCTTTGTAAGGCTGATGGCCTTGTGGAGCCGTCCCGATGAAGAAGGCGACGGTTTGCAGTTGAAAACATGCGGAAATTCTATTGATCAGTCCAACGAATGTTTCTAATAATTAGCATCAACCATTCTGATGGAAGACAGCCATGTCAGCGCCACTCGATATCGATCAGTTGCAGACCTTCACCGCCATTGTTGACACGGGCAGTTTTACCAAGGCGGCAGCGCGGGTCTTCAAGACGCAGTCCGCCGTTTCCATGCAGATGCGCCGCCTGGAAGAACGGGTGGGCAAGCAGCTTTTCATCAAGGACGGGCGCGGCAACCGGCTGACGGCAGAGGGCGAGAAGCTGTTGAATTATGCACGCCGGATCATCCGGCTGAATAGCGAGGCCATCGCCGCCTTTGACGATAACCGTCTGGAGGGCACGCTGCGGATTGGCACGCCCGACGATTATGCCGACCGCTACATGCCGGAAATCATCGGCCGCTTTGCCAAGACCCATCCGAATGTGGAGCTTTATATCGTCTGCGAACCCTCGGCGAGCCTGGCCGAGAAGATGTCGCGCGGAGAGCTGGACATCGCGCTCGTGACCCACAATCCGCAGGTGCGGCAATCGGATGTGGTGCGCACCGAACCGCTTTGCTGGGTGGCATCGGCCAACCACCCGCTCAAGGACGATGCCGCCGTGCCGCTTGCTGTCGGGCGGCGGGATTGCAACTGGCGCCAGCTTGCCTGCTCGGCGCTGGATGCCGACGGGCGCGACTACCAGATCCTGTTCACCAGTTGGTCCTCCACCGTGGTCGCTGCCGCCGTGCTGGCGGGCATGGCGGTTTCTGTCCTGCCGGAATCGGCGCTGCGCACCGGGATGAAGGTGCTGACGCAGGCGGATGGTTTTCCGCCGCTGCCCCCCGTGCAGATCGGCATCATGAAGCGGCCCGGCCTTTCCCCTTCCCTGCTCAACGCCATCACCGACCACATCACCGCCTGCCTGGACAATATCAATCCGGCAGCCGTGGAGGACGACATGGATGGAGAGGTCAAGACCTTCAGCCGTGGCTATCCCCGGCTGAAAGCGGGCCATATGCTGCCCGGCTGGTGAGACGAGCGGTAAAACCTCTCGCTTCACGCCTTTCCGGACGCAAAACCGCTTCGCACTTTTGCTGGAAATGCCACACTCTTTGTTGCACGTATCTCCGGACGCAAAACCGCTGCGCACTTTTGCTGGAAATACCAAGCTTTTTAGGTCACGCCGCCTTGAGGCTTTCTTCGGGAAACAGCATCTCGCACATGGTGAGCTTCCATTCCGCCAGCAGCGATTCCGCCTTGTCATGGCCTTCGGCCACGCAACGAAGCACAGATCCCGTCAGCATGGTAATCAGCAGGAAGCGGCTTTCGCGACATCCGCTCTCATGGTGATTGATAAACGGTTCGAGAAAGCGCAGTGCCAGTATGCCCAACTCCTCATGGGCGCGAAACTGCACGCGGCGCAATTCCGGATCCAGCGACATGCCCGCCCATAACTCCCGGTAGATGGCGTTGGTCCGATGCACATCGGCGGCATGGTCGATGAAGGTCATCACCCGCTCACGAGCATCGTCACGATCCACAATGCCCGTTAACCCATTGGCAATATCCTGCTTCAGCCGTACCAGCCGCTGGTCGAGCAGAGCCTTGAGAATAGCAGCCTTTTCCGGGAAGAATTGATAGACGGAACCGACAGGCACGCCTGCATGGGCCGCAATATCCGTCATCTTCATCTGAACAACGCCGTGTTCGACGATCAGACTTTCCGCAGAACCGAGAATGCTGTGAAAGCGCGTGATACTGCGCTTCTGCTTCGGCTCCTTGCGCGGCTCGATCCGCGATTTATCTTTCGGGCCATTCATTGCCGTCCCGTTCCCCAACTGTCAGGAATTGTTCCGCATCATGTGGAACACACAGAGGGGCTGTAGGGGAAGGGTGTTCATTTTTGATTAATGCGAACTCGTAAATTTTCAGCAAAAAACCCCTGCGAATACGTGTCAAATTGAAGCAAAACGCCACAAAACGGCACATTTTCGATAAATTTTTCCGGCTTTTTACAAAAACCATCTCCGGCATGCGTTCAGTTATGCACAAGCCGGAAGTGCCTGCTCCATTCCGGGAGCAGGCAAAGCTCGGAGCGAACCACGCGCGCCAGCAGGCCGCGACGGAAACGTCAGGCCGCGAAGCGGCGTGGCGTGACCGCCTGCTGGCTCTGCACCGCATGGCCGGAAAGCGAGAAACGGTCGATCAGCGCCGCCAGATCGTTCGAGCGGTTGCGGATTTCGGAAACGGCAGCGGTGGATTCCTCCACCATCGCCGCGTTCTGCTGTGTGACCTGATCCATCTGATTGACGGCGCTGTTGATTTCCCGCAGCCCATTGGCCTGCTCTGCGGCGGAGGAGGCGATTTCGGCAATCAGCCGGTCGATCTCCGCCACCTTTGTGACGATGCCGCCCAGCGTCTGGCTGGTGCTTTCCACCAGCGTCACGCCGCGCTGCACCTGTTCGGAACTGGTGGCGATCAAACTGCGGATTTCCTTGGCGGCCTCGGCGGAGCGCTGCGCCAGCGCCCGCACTTCCGAGGCAACCACGGCAAAGCCCTTGCCGGCATCGCCGGCGCGGGCAGCTTCCACGCCGGCATTCAGCGCCAGAAGATTGGTCTGGAAGGCAATTTCGTCGATCACGGAAACGATCTGGCTGATCTGGCCGGAGCTTGCGGCAATCTCGCTCATCGCCGCCTCGGCATCGCGCATGATCTGGCCGGATTGGGTGGCGTCCTGCCGGGCGCTGGAGGCGGTTTGCGTGGCCTGCACTGCCCCTTCCGAGGTGCGGCGCACGGTGGCGGTGATCTGGTCAAGGGCGGCTGCGGTTTCCTCCAGCGAAGCGGCCTGCTGCTCGGTGCGGCGCGACAGATTGCCGGTGGAGGTGGCAATCTCCTCCATGCCGTTGCGAATATCCTCCACAGTGGCGGAAATCTTCTGCATGGCGAGATCCAGCGTCTCGGTGGCATGGTTGAGGTTGAGGCGGGCCGTTTCGCTCTTGGCTGGCAGGTGGTCCGTGACCCTGTAGGAGAGATCGCCGGAGGCAAGGGCGGTCAGCGCCTTTTTCAGCACCTCCATCGTCAGGCGATCGGCCTCGGCCTCGGTGGCCTGAAGGCGATCGAATTCCGCCCGCTCCTTTGCCGCAGCTTCCGCCATATCGCTCATCACGCAGTGAACGGCGACAGCCACCTCGGAAAAGATCGATTCCATCAGGCTGCGGATGTAGACATCGCGTTTGCCGCCCTTCCAGCGCGCGCGCTTGACAAGCTGCGTCAGAAGATCGGCGGCATAGGTGGAATAGCCGAGCAGATAGCCGGTGATGGAGGTGGTCTTTGCGACATTGCGGGCAATTTCGGCCTGATTGCGGAAGTAGGTTTCCGAAAAATCGCCCGTGCAGATATGTTTGAACTTCTTCAGTTCCGTCTGGTAGAGTTCGTTCGGCAGGTCGGCCATGGGCTGGCCCACGGCGGCATAGGCTTTCAGCAGCACCGACTTCAGCACCGGCTCCAGAACCGCGCTCACTTCACCACCAATACGCTGCCGGTCGGCAGACCAGGTCTTGATCTGATCTTCTATTCTTTCCATGCCCAATGTCCTAAAACAGGTTTTGAATAAAATGATTTGCCGGTGGGCATTGAGCGCTCAGCGCTGCTTTGCCCCTGCCCGGCAAGGACGATCTGTAATTCTTGCCACTCTTATGTTGATATCGCTGTCAGCCTGCACAATTTCAGATTTCAACCCTTAGTGGGCGCAGGTTAAAGCAAAATGAATCGGCGCTTGCTAAGATTGGCCGCCCCGCAAGGAGATTTTCATCCACACGAATACAGCGTAAGGACAATCGAAACGGCGCGGAAATTTTGCGGGGACGTTTTTGCAGTAAATTCCTGATTCATCCGGCGAAAAATTGATGAATTTCAAGAGTTTTATTTCGGAAAAATATATTTATGGATTGTTTTGCTACAAAACCTGAGAAGGTTGCGAAATGCAAAGGCTTCACCCGGCAGGCCTGGCAGATGAAGTGGGATAGGCTGTGTTACCGGCCAAGAGCTCCCCGGCCCAAGCCCTGCGGACCGAAACCGGGGAGAATGTCGCGAATATTTGAGGTTAGAGCGCTTTTCGATCTGATTGAATCAGATCGGCGCTCTAACCTTTTCTTTTTTAAGCATAATCTTATTCGTCCTCCTTTCACTCCGGTCGGATTATGCTCTAAGATAATTTAAGCCGCCGACAGGTCGAGCACGATCCGGCCGTCGATCTTGCCCTCTTCCATGCGATGGAAAATGTCGTTGATGTTTTCCAGCCGGTCCCAGGAGAAATGCGAGGCGACCTTACCCTCACCGGCAAAGACCAGCGATTCCTCGAGATCCTGACGGGTGCCGACGATGGAGCCGCGCACGGTGATGCGCTTCAATACGGTGTCGAACACCGGAAGCGAGATAAAGCCCGGCGGCAGGCCCACCAGCGCCATGGTGCCCTTGGAGCGCAGGAAGCCATAGGCCTGCTCCATGGCCTTGGGCGAGACCGCCGTGACCAGCGCTCCATGCACGCCGCCCGTTGCCTTTTGCACCTGTTCGATGGCGTCTGCCGCCCGGCCATTCACGGTGAGATCGGCCCCGAGTTTCTTTGCCAGTTCCAGCTTTTCATCGAAAATATCGGCAGCCACCACATGCATGCCCATGGCTTTGGCATATTGCACGGCCATATGGCCGAGGCCGCCGACACCGGAAATCACCACCCATTCGCCCGGGCGCACTTCCGTTTCCTTCAGGCCCTTATAGACGGTGACACCGGCGCAGAGCACCGGCGCAGCCGGACCGAATTCCAGATGATCCGGCAGGTGGCCGACAAAATCCGGATCCGCGAGCCCGTATTGGGCAAAGGTGCCGTTGACGGAATAGCCGGTATTCTGCTGGGAACCGCATAAGGTTTCCCAGCCGGTGCGGCAGGGGGTGCAGCAGCCGCAGGCAGTGTGCAGCCACGGCACGCCGACCCGGTCGCCTTCCTTGATGCGGGTCACCCCGGCCCCGAGCTTTGCCACGTAACCAACACCTTCATGGCCCGGAATGAAGGGCGGGTTGGGCTTGACCGGCCAATCGCCATTGGCGGCATGCAGATCGGTATGGCACACGCCTGTCGCTTCATACTTGATCAGAACCTGACCCGGACCCGGCTCCGGAACGGGCAGTTCCTCGATGACCAGCGGCTTGCCGAATTCCCTGACCACAGCGGCCTTCATTGTCTGAGCCATAGTATCCTCCATGAAATTGGTGGTTTGAAAAACAATCGCACCCCGGAGCAACGCCCCGGTCATGAAGGCAGTCTAGCGGAATTGGCGGCCATTCCTTTGATTGACGTCAAGGCCGCAGCCGATCATTGGCTGCGGCTGACGCAGGCATGAGACACGTCAGGCGAGATTTTTCTTCAGGAAAGCAACCGTCCGGCTCCAGGCAAGATCGGCTGCCTGCTTGTTGTAGCGGGCCTGCGAGGTGTCATTGTTGAAGGCGTGGTTGACCCCGTCATAGACGAAGATCTCGACGCTCTTGCCATTGGCCTCCAGCGCCTTGCGATAGGCGTCGATGCCGGCATTGATCCGCTCGTCCAGCCCGGCATAATGCAGCATCAGCGACGCCTTGATGGCGGGCACCTGATCGGCGGGCGGCTGCGCGCCGTAATAGGCAACCCCGGCCTTCAGCTCCGGCGAGGCCGCCGCCAGGCGATTGACGAGACCGCCACCCCAGCAGAAACCGACCGCGCCCACCTTGCCGTTGACACCCTGATGCTTGGCAAGAAAGGCGCGCGCACTTTCTGCATTTTTCACGGTGACGTCCATGTCCAGCTTGGCGAACATGTCGCGCGCCTTGTCCTCATCCTCGGGCGTGCCGCCCTGCGGAGACAGGAAATCCGGGGCAAGCGCTGCAAAGCCTTCCAGCGCCATGCGGCGGGTAACATCCTCGATATGCGGGTTGAGGCCACGATTTTCATGGATGACCAGCACGCCGCCGAGCGGCGCGGAGGCCTGTTTGGGCCTCGCGAAATAGCCCTTCATCTCACCGCCCGCGCCCGGCCAGCTCAGATGCTCGATGGTGAGCCGCTCGTCATTGTCCGGCGTTAGCGCCGCTTGCGCCTTGCTGGCGGCCAGCATCGGCGCAATCGCGGCGGCAGCGGCGCCTGACCCTGCAAGCCTCGTCAGCTTTTCCATGAAGCCGCGGCGATCCAGTGTCAGATGGGTGTATTCATCATAGGCGTCGATCATCGCCTGGGTGATTTCGGGCTTGTCCATGCTGGTCCTCCTCTTATGTAAATCACAAAATAGAAGACCCGCAGCGACGGGCAAGCCGCTGCGGGTCGCAGATGGACACATCTCGGTTATCGATCAGGCAGCGCCGGGATAGTTCGGGCTTTCGCGGGTGATGGTCACGCCATGCGGATGGCTTTCGCGCAGGCCTGCACCGGAAATGCGGACAAAGGTGGCCTTTTCCTGGAAGTCCTTGATATCCTTGCCGCCGACATAGCCCATGGCGGCCTTCAGCCCACCGGCCAACTGGTGCAGCACGGCGGAAACCGGCCCCTTGTAGGGCACCTGCCCTTCGATGCCTTCCGGCACCAGCTTCAGCGTGTCGCGCACTTCGGCCTGGAAATAGCGGTCTGCCGAGCCGCGCGCCATGGCGCCCACGGAGCCCATGCCGCGATAGGCCTTGAAGGAACGGCCCTGGTAGAGATAGACCTCGCCCGGGCTTTCATCGGTGCCGGCCAGAAGCGAGCCGACCATGACGGCGGAGGCGCCGGCGGCAATGGCCTTGGCCAGATCGCCCGAGAACTTGATGCCGCCATCGGCAATCACCGGAATATCGCTCTTGGCGGCCTCTTCCACCGAAGCCATGACGGCGGCCAGCTGCGGCACGCCGACGCCCGCCACAACGCGCGTGGTGCAGATGGAGCCCGGGCCGATGCCCACCTTGATGCAATCGGCACCGGCTTCAATCAGCGCCCGCGTTCCCTCAGCCGTCGCGACATTGCCGGCAATGATGCGGACGGAATTTGACATCTTCTTGACCTGGGCCACCGCATCCAGAACCTTCTGGGAATGGCCATGGGCGGTATCGACGACGATCACGTCCACCCCGGCATCGATCAGGCGCTCGGCGCGCTCGCGGCCATCATCGCCGGTGGAAATGGCGGCGGCGACGCGCAGGCGGCCCTGCGCATCCTTGGCGGCATTGGGGTTGAGCTGCGACTTTTCGATGTCCTTGACGGTGATGAGGCCGATGCAACGGCCTTCATTGTCCACCACCAGCAGCTTTTCGATGCGGTGGGCGTGCAGAAGACGCTTGGCTTCCTGCTGTTCGACGTTTTCCTTGACCGTGACGAGGTTTTCCCGCGTCATCAGCTCATAGATCTTCTGCGAGGGATCGGAGGCGAAGCGCACGTCGCGATTGGTGAGAATGCCGACCAGACGGCCCGGACGCCCGCCGGTCTCCACCACCGGAATGCCGGAAATGCCATGGGCCTTCATCAGCGACAGCGCCTCGGCCAGCGTCGCATCGGGGTGAATGGTCACGGGATTGACGACCATGCCGCTCTCGAATTTCTTAACCTGGCGCACTTCCTCGGCCTGCTCGATCGGGGTGAGGTTGCGGTGAATGACGCCGATGCCGCCAGCCTGCGCCATGGCAATCGCCAGACGGCTTTCCGTCACCGTATCCATGGCGGAGGAGAGAATGGGCAGGGAAAGATCGATGTCACGGGCAATGCGGGTGGCGATATTGGTCTGCCCCGGCAGGATTTCCGAATGTCCCGGCTGCAGGAGGACATCGTCAAAGGTGAGCGCTTCCGCGCCGGTTGCCGACATTACGATGCGTGCCATGCCAATTTCCTTCGTTTGAATAGGCAGAGTCCCACCGGAAAACGGGAGTTTTTTCCGGCCGCTTCTGCAAGAAATGCTTGGAAGTTGGCGAGGGCTGGTAACACGTTCATGACAGGAAGGAAATAGCAAATGCACGTTTTCGCAGATCGCGGCCTGTTCATCCTCCCATTTTCGCAAATGATTAAAATTTGAAATAGCGGAAAAACGGTTCATTTAGTCGACGCTTATAAAGAAGGAGTGCATCGAAAAATGCCGCACTCAAGCGGCCAAGCCAGTCGGGAACAACAAAACATGAGATCCATTGCACAGCGCGCGCGCGCCCTTGAGGCGAAGTTTGCCCATGACCAGGAAATCCTCTTCAAGGTGGAAGCCCAGCGCAACAAGTTGATCGGCCTGTGGGCGGCAAGCCTCCTGAACAAGGAAGACCCGACCGCCTATGCCAGCACGCTCTGCCAGTTCGGCGTGGAAAAGCCGGACGCTATTGCCTCCCGCCTGAAGCAGGATTTCGAGAGCGCGGGTCTCTCTGTCAGCGAAGAGGCCATTCAGTCCAAAATGGTGACACTGCTGCGGCAAGCCCATGAGGCGATGCATATCAGCCAGTAACGCAAGGAAAACCGAGGCATGAAGGCTCGCCGGTGCGGAACCGGCGAGCCTTATTTGCTTTTACGCATTTCCGGACGGAAAACCGGTTCCCACTTTTCCTGGCAATGCTTTCTACTTGTTCTTACGCATTCCCGGACGGAAAACCGGTTCCCACTTTTCCTGGCAATGCTTTAGATATCGAACTGGTAGGACTTAGGCACGAAGCGATAGCCCTCATCTGCCTTTTCCACGTAGCCCACCGAGGGGAACGGCATGTGATAGCCGAGGAAGGGCAGTTTTTCAGCCGCGATCATATCGAAAACCCGCTTGCGGGTGGCTGCCGCCATGGCCTTGTCCATATCGAAGCGAACCTCCCAATCCGGGCGCTGCAGCGACAGCACATAATGGTTGGCGGTATCGCCGGTCAGGATCAGCGCCTTGCCGGAGGATTCCACCCGGAAGATCATGTGGCCGGGCGTGTGGCCGAAGGCGGGCATGGCGGTGATGCCGGGAACCACTTCACCGCCCTCATCCGCCAGGAAGGTGAATTTCTCCTGCAACGGCTTCACATTGGCCAGAACTGCCTTGTGACCGCCTTCGGCGGGGGTGCCCATACGGGCGGCATCCGTCCAGAATTCATATTCCTTGCGGCCCGTGACATAGCGCGCCTTGCTGAAGGCCGGCTTGCCCTTTTCCATCAGCCCGCCGATGTGATCGCCATGCAGATGGGTCAGCACCACCAGTGTCACATCCTCCGGCTGATAGCCGGCCAGCTTCAGGCCCTCCAGCAGGCGGCCACTGCCCTTGGCCCTTCCCTGCTCGCCAAAGCCGGTATCGAACAGGATGACCTCGGAGCCGGTATCGATCAGAACCGGATGGTAACCATTGGCGAATTTGTCGGTCGGCAGAAAATTCTGGCTGAGGAGTGCTGCAACCTTATCCGGGCTCTGATTGGTGCCGAAGGTCTGGCCGGGATTGTCGGAGACGCCGATCCCGTCCTGCACGACGACGACCTGGAACGCGCCCAGTTTGAATCCGTTTACTTGAGGGGGCATGGAATGCTCTTTCTGTTCGGACTTGGCGGTCTGAGCCGAGGCCGTGCCCGCCAGCAAGGCGGGAGCCGCCAGCGCGCCCATCGCCGCGCCCGCAAACATCGTTCGTCTTTTAAGGGAAACCATTTCAACCTCCACAACGTATTGCCCTATAGCACGTTGCACATAGGTTCTGCGCGAACCAGATCAATGCGTATAACGTGTGCGTGATCGCCGGCCTCACAGACGTTATTGGGTTGGCGCGCCGCAGCAACTGACTTAAGAACCAACCGTTCCGGTGCAGGCTCGCCGCACCGGCAGGCAAAATCCCCGCTTGATAAAGATCCGGTGCCATGAATCGCATTGTTCCCCTTATTCTTGCCGTTGCGCTCTTCATGGAAAACATGGACTCCACCGTCATCTCGACGGCGCTGCCCGCCATTGCCGCCGATCTGCAAGTGGGGCCGATCACCCTGAAACTGGCGCTGACCGCCTACATGGTGTCGCTGGCGATCTTCATTCCGGTCAGCGGCTGGATGGCGGACAAGTTCGGGGCCAAGCGCATTTTCCGCGCCGCCATCATCGTCTTTACCGTGGGCTCCATTCTCTGCGCCATCTCCGGCTCGCTCTGGGCCTTTGTCGCCGCGCGTTTCCTGCAAGGCATGGGCGGCGCCATGATGACGCCGGTGGGCCGTCTGGTGCTGCTCAGAACCACAAAGCGCGAAGAACTGGTCTCCGCCATGGCGCTGCTCACCATTCCGGGCCTTGTCGGGCCGCTGGCAGGGCCGCCGGTGGGGGGCTTCATCACCACCTATTTCACCTGGCACTGGATTTTTCTGATCAATGTGCCGATCAGCATTCTCGGGCTGATCCTCTCCTCCATCTACCTGCCCGAGATTGAAAAGCTGAAGACACCGCCGCTCGATGTGATCGGGCTGGTGCTGACGGCGCTGTGTGCGGCGGGCATCGTCTTCGGGCTTTCGGTAATCAGTCTTCCGGCGCTGCCGCCAGCCATCGGCGTTGGCGCCACCATCATCGGCTTTCTCTGCGGCTTCGGCTATTTCTTCCACGCAAGGCGGCACCCGGCCCCGCTTCTGAACCTCGCCCTCTTCCGCAAACCCGCCTTTCGCGCCGCTCAGACCGGGGGCACGCTGTTTCGTATCTCCACCGGGGCCATTCCCTTTCTCATGCCGCTGATGCTGCAACTCGGCTTTGGCATGACACCGTTCGAATCCGGCATGACAACCTTTGTTGGCGCTATCGGCGCAATCACCACGAAGTTCATGGCGCGGCGCATGTTCGCCGCCGCCGGTTTCCGCACGGTGCTGATCACCGCCGGGCTCGCAGGTGCTGCCACTACCTATGTCAACGCCGTGTTCACGCCGCAAACGCCGCATCTGGTCATCATGTTCTTCCTGCTGATGGCGGGGTTTTTCCGGTCCTTCTTCTTCACCGGCACCAATGCGCTGGGCTATTCCGATATCGACAATACGGAAGCCAGCCAGGCAACCTCGATTGCCTCGGTGCTGCAGCAGGTGAGCCTGGCGCTGGGCGTGGCCTGCGCCGCCTTCGTGCTGGAGGTCAGCACGGCCATCACCGGCAGCGAGCTCGGACTGCCGCAATTCCACCTCGGCTTCCTCGTCGTGGCGACGCTGTCGCTCGCCTCGGTCATTCCCTACATTCTGCTGGACAAGAATGCCGGATCGGACGTCTCCGGCCATCGCCGGGCAGCGGTGGCGGCAGCTGAAAATATCCCGGTGAAGTGAGCGGGATCAGGCTTCCGCTTCAGTTTCCGGCATCTGCTTGCGTCCCTTGAAGCCCTTGGCGAGCAGGAACATCTCCACCGATTCGGCCCGCGAGGATGCGGGCTTCACATGCAGAACCTGCCGGAAATTCTGCTTGAGCATGGTCAAGAGCTCTCGCTCAGTGCCGCCCTGGAAGGTCTTGGCCAGAAAATGCCCGCCCTCGGCCAGCACTTCCACGGCAAAATAGGCGGCAACCTCGCAAAGATGCATGGTGCGCAGATGGTCGGTCTTCTGGTGGCCGGTGGTGGGGGCCGCCATGTCGGAAATCACCAGATCGGGCGTGCCGCCCACCGCTTCCATCAAGCGTGCAGGTGCTTCCGGATCGAGAAAGTCCAGTTGCAGGATCTTCACGCCGGGCAAGGGCGCCATTTCCAGGAAGTCGATGGCCGCAACGCGGACATCCTCATCCGAGGAATTGGTGACCTTGGCTGCGATCTGCGACCAACTGCCGGGCGCTGCCCCCAGATCGATGATGCGCCGGGCGCCCTTCAGGATCTGGTGCTTTTCATCGATCTCCAGGAGCTTGAAGGCCGCGCGGGCGCGATAGCCTTCGAGCTTCGCGCGCTGCACGTAAGGGTCGTTGATGTGGCGCTCCAGCCAGCGCCGCGAGGAGGCCTTGAGCTTGCCCTTCTTGACCTTCTGGCCGAGCTTGCGGCCTGTCCGGTTGCCGCCAATGGGTGGTTTCGTCATCTGATCAGCTCCGCCGGGCTCCGTGGTCCTTGCCGCCCTGGTCCTTATGGTCTTTCTGGCCCTGCCGGCGATGGCGGTGACGCCGCCACACGCCGTCATCGGCCATCATATCCGTCAGCAGGCCTTCCCGCAGGCCGCGATCCGCGACACGCATGCGGCTGGACGGCCAGCGGCGGCGGATAGCCTCCAGAATGGCGCAGCCCGCCAGCACCAGATCGGCGCGATCCGGCCCGATACAGGGATTGGCGGCACGGCTTGCATAATCCCAGGACAGAAGTTTCGCCTGCATGGCGGAAACCTCCGCATCCGTCAACCACAAGCCATCGACGCGGCGGCGGTCATAGCGCGGCAGGTCGAGATGCACACCGGCAAGCGTCGTGACGGTGCCGGACGTGCCGATCAGATGGAAATCCTCCTCGCCACCCGCGCCTGCGGCAGCGGCAATCGGCGGGCAGTCGAAACCGTCGAGCATGGCCGCCACCTCCGCCGTCATCGCCTCGAAGACGGCGGGCGTGACATCGCGTCCGCCATGCCGCTCGGAAAGCGTCACCACGCCGACGGGCAGCGATGTCCAGTGGGTGATGTGGTTGGCAAGCCGTGTCGAGCGATTGTCGCCGATGCGGATCACCGCGATCTCGGAAGAGCCACCGCCAATGTCGAACAGCACGATGGACCGCGTCTCGCGCCCCACCAGCGAGGCACAGCCGGAGACGGCCAGCCGGGCTTCGGTTTCCCGATTGATGATTTCAAGCTCCAGCCCGGTTTCCTGCCGGACCCGGCGCAGAAACTCCTCGCCATTTGCCGCCGCCCGGCAGGCTTCGGTCGCGATCAGCCGTTTGCGGCGCAAAGTCAGGCCGGACAGCTTGGCGGCACAAACCTTGAGCGCCTCGACCGCCCGGTCCATCGCCTCCTGCGACAACCTGCCGGACGTGCCAAGGCCTTCGCCGAGACGCACGATCCGGGAAAAGGCATCGACCACGCGAAACTGGCCGGGACGGGTCGGCTGGGCAATCAGGAGACGGCAATTGTTCGTGCCGAGATCGAGCGCGGCATAATAATCGCCACCATGCTCATCGCCAAAGGCATCGTGGCGCGGGAACGGACGATGATGATGCTCCGCCTTTGCCCGATCACGCCCCTGGCCGCGCTCGGCATGAGCGTCCTGCTTGGCGGGTTTCGGTCCGGTGGGCGGTGCATAGCTTGCGGCAGGACGTGCAGCTTCCACAGCCTTGCCGGGCGCCAGGGGCCGCACCTGTGCCGCCTGCCTGCCCTGCCCGCCACGCCGGCGCCGCTTGCCGGATTTGGCCTCGGCACCCTGCGTGGACACACGCTGCGCCTCGGTGCTCGCAACAGGCTGCACCGATTGGATAGCCCCTGGCTTCCCACCGCTGTTCTTACGACGTCGCTTGCGCTTGCGCGCAGGCGTCTGCTCATCCTGCTTGACGGGACGCCGATCCGGCGCGGCCGCGACCGCGCGATCTTCGGATAGGGGTTTAGGCGGCGGCGAAGCTTTACGCCCCCTCCGCTTCCCCCTGCCGCGCTTTTGAGCCTTCTGCTCCGCACGGCCTTCCTTCGACGCCCCCGAATATGGCGGCTTTGCGCCGCTGCCGGGGTCTTCCACGTTTGTTTTCCATCGCAGCCGCGCAAAGCCATGAAGGCATGCCGCAGGCGCAGTTCGATTTTCGTTGGTAAAATTGTAGCAGCACCCTTGCGCTTCTCCAAACGCTTTTTCCCTTGGCCTTCCTTGAGGATCAGGGGACCTGGCAAAGCCTGTGCAAAATTTTCAAAAACCTATTTGCAATCCCCGAAGTTTTGGTTATAAGCCGCCCACCAGACGACGTGAACGTCTCACTGGGGAATAGTTCAATGGTAGAACGACGGACTCTGACTCCGTTAATCTTGGTTCGAATCCAGGTTCCCCAGCCAATTCTCCCAAAAATCCTTGATTCTCATGTTTTTCCGTCGTGCCGGATCCCGTTTTGGCGTCATCGGCGACCTGATGCCCAAAACTGATGCCCAAAGGTGATGCCCCAAGCTAAAATCGGCATTGGGTGACCTTCGGGCCTGATACAGGGTCTTCGTCATGGCAGTCCGCCACGGGGTCGAAAATCTCATCCGCCGGGGAAACATCTTCTACTGGCGGCCGCGCATTCCAGCAGCCTTCATTCACTGCCGTCCTGGCAGCCGCCTTTCACTCAGCCTTCACTGTTCCGACCATAGAAAGGCTCAGATCATCGGCCGGAAGCTCAACACGCGGCTGGCCGAATTGAAGTTGAACTCGAAAGAAAAGATGTCCAAGCTACAGCTCCAGAAACTGTTCGAGCATGAGCGCGACAAGGAGCTCGAACGACTTGACGA
This sequence comes from Allorhizobium paknamense, assembly GCF_030815125.1. Lineage (GTDB taxonomy): Bacteria > Pseudomonadota > Alphaproteobacteria > Rhizobiales > Rhizobiaceae > Allorhizobium > Allorhizobium paknamense. The sequence continues at coordinate 41,209 of NZ_JAUSWH010000003.1, read as the reverse complement.
CATCAACACGCTGGCAAGGCGCAATGGGCGTGGCGGCAATGTCGAGGAGATGGAACTCGATCTGGAAGCAGGCTGGGCCTACCAGCTCCTGGCAAAGTTCGGAACGCGCGTGGATCTGTCTCTGGAGAATGACTGCGCGGGTCTGGCCTATCTGTTGAACAATGGCGTGCCGGCATCGCATGTCGATGCCATCAGGGCAAACTATCGCGGCGAGCTGACCGTAGCGCGCAGCCCTGGCTTTGAAGACGGCATCCGACGGCTGATCTACCAATTCGAGATCGACGACACCGCCGCCAATCGCCAGCGCGCCATGTCAAAAATCTTCGAAGGTCGCGCCGCTGCCCTTCTTGATATCGAAGAGCGCCACGAACTGGTGGACAAAAGTCGAAGCGAATTCACGGGCGGCGGAAGAGCCGTGACGCGAAATGCCGAGGTCACGGAAGCCGAACCTCCGCCCCCAGACTCTGATCCTTCACCGCCGTCTTCGGTTGTTGAACGACCATCCGCATCCGCCCTGACTGCCGCGCCAAAAGATCCGGAAATCGCCTACCTCGACCTGACCCCGCGCTCAGCCACGAGCAAACAGGCCACGCCGAAAGCTTCGGATGCCGGGCAAAGGGTGGTCCCCGTTTCGGACTTCGAACAGGAGTCTGACAAGCTCATTGCCAATATGGGCAAAGAATGGACGGCGGAGACTGCCCGTGATGCCAAGGCTCTTGTGCGCATGTTCCAGTCCGTGCTTGCTGAACATGATATCGAGCATTCCGGGCAGATCGAGCAATATCACATCGGCCTGTTGCGCCAGCACTTCAATGACATTCCAACCGACTGGGGCCGCAGCAGCCGGATGCGGGTGATGTCGGCGCCGGAACTGCGCGCCAAGGGCCAGGAGATGCGCCGAGCGGCGGAAGCATCCGGAACAAAGCCGAAGGTCGGCCTTGCCGCCGCGACGATCCGCAAGCACCTTGGGAACCTGCAGCATTTTCTTAAACACCTGAAAGGTCACGGGTTCGAAATTGAGAGTTGGACCTTCGAAGGGATCCGGCCGAGAAAGCCCAAGGCTGGCGATATTCGTCAGCAGCAATACAAGCCGAAGCCGCAGGATATCGTTCCGATTTTCGCAAGTCCGATCTATAGGGGCTCTCTGGATCATCTGCGGGGAAAGCGGAGAAAACCGGGCAGCCAAGTCTTCCACGATTCGCTTTACTATCTGCCCATCCTGTTCACGTACCTCGGCCCTCGACGCAAAGAGTTCGCAGGACTTTCCGTCGACGACATTGCGAAGGACGAGGACGGATATGTCATCCTCCTTCGCACCAATGGCATCAGGCGATTGAAGACCGCGCAATCAAAAAGACTGCTGCCCATGCCCGACGAATTGATCCGATTGGGCTTCCTCGATTACTATCAGGCGATCAAGGGACTAGGCTACGAAGCTCTCTTCCCGGACCTCTTCTCGGACAAGACGGACAACGACCCGGGCGATCGGTTCTACGACACCTTCGTTCCCGTAATGCAGGGAGCGCTTGGCGAGAAAATGTGGTCGCGCGCTATTCACGCGCTTCGGCATGGCATGGCTGATACGCTGAAGCAGGCGGGCGTCTCGAGGGAGGTGATCGATGACATTTCCGGACGGCTAAGCGAGGGTAGCGAAACGAACACACGCTACACCAATCCGGCAGGCCTTCCGCTGATGCGCGAGGCCTTGAAGCACTATCCTGTCATCACCGCGGGCATCGAGCGAAAACCATTGCAGCTCCTCCCTTGGGTCGAAAACAGGCAACCACCGCCATGGGCACGTGCAGGCAAGAAGGGATGAAACCGAGGCGGAAATAATTTCCGCACCTTGCCTCGCTTCATGGCGCAGCAACACGACGGGTGCGTTATCGCGCTCTGGAAAATCGATTCAGAATCAAACGGCGTTTTAAGAAGTAATGGGGGGAGCAGGTATCCAATGAGCAAACGCCGTTTGGCGCGAGACCGTGGGAAGACGACGGCGGAGGACGTCGCATGGCCGATAGAGTGACGGCTCACGTCTCCCGTTGATTTCGGTCCGGAAAGAGCAGATGGAGCTTCCTACGGAAGGGAAGCCCACCGGACCGGTATTTGGCGACGAGGTCATCGAAGACGGCATCGCATTCGCGCTCATCGAAGCCCTGCTCGGTCAGCATGGAGACGATCACGCCCTGGAACGTCTCAAGCTCGGCCTCCTGGCCCTTGTCCACGGCGCGGCGGATCAACCAGAACAACGCCACCCTTGCCACGTCGTCCCGGTCGGGACGCCGGGCCTGCCTGTTGGCGTCGCGAAGCGCCTTCTGCCGCTGCCTTGCCGCTTTCAAGTTCATTGCCCGCCCTCCCGCTCCTCTGCCTCCTCCATGGTCGAGGGACCGGCTGACCGGCGCAAGCGCCGTTTGGCGGAATCGGATTTCCAGAGTTGAGAATCGGTGGCCTGGAACCTTGAATCAAAAGACCGCAATTTGCCTCAATGTGCGGGCACGTCATGTCGCGTCGACACCGGTCAACCTGAGGCAAACGCCGTTGCTGAATCAACCTCCTCGACCTTTGAATCAAGAATCCAGACCACGGAATCAAATGAGCGCAATTTGTCTCAGATTGCGGGCGACTTGAGATCAGTCGTCCGCAATTCAGGCCGACCCGAGGCAGATCAGATGACATCATTGCCTTGGCGCCGGGCGTCGTTTTGTGCAGGTGGCATGCTGTCAGTTTTCAGCCTTCCGATCACCCTGCCTCAGAAGCTGCGTCACAGCACCTCCATCCATGGCCTGGGCGTCGAACAGGGCCTTGATCAGGGCATCGAGCCTGTCCCTGTTCTCGCCCAGAACGTCGACCGCCCTCGCTAGTGCCTTTTCCAGTCGTGCATGAATGCGGGCCGCGAGATCCGGATTGCTGTCGAGCACGGCGGTCGGGTCCTTGTCGTCACGATACAGCAGCGGCTGGACGGCGCCGAAGCCGAGGGAGCGCTCCATGGCGAGCGCCAGCCTGGTTGCTCGCGCCAGATCGCTGTCCTCAGTGCCGCCGGAGCCCGATGAGATCGCACCGACCACAATCTGTTCGGCTGCCCGTCCGGCCATGAGCATGGCAAGCATGTCCTCGCGATAGCCGAGCGTATCGCTGCCGGACGCGGTGAAGCCAAGCTGGCTATAGCCACCGCCTCCGGGCGTGTCGATGTTGAGGCCATGGATCGGGCCGAGCCGCAGCGCATGATGGACGACCGCATGTCCGGCTTCGTGGATCGCGAACCGCCAGCGCAGATCGTAAGGCACCTGCGGCCGATCCATCCGGATGCCTTCCTCAAGATCGTCGAACCGGATCGACCGCTTTTCCCGTCGGGCTTTCAGCCGTGCCTGGCGAACGATCCGTTCGATGTCGGCGCCGGTCAGGCCCATTGCCCTCGTTGCCAGCCGCTTTAACACCGACGCGGCCGCCTCAGGGGTGCCCGGTTCGATATGCTTCGATGTCGTTGTCATGTCGTCGTTCCTTCCCGGGTGCCACCTGAGCCGTGTTCATCACTGTCTCTGTCAGCATCATTTTCTGGTGGCGGTGGGCCTTCATGCGTTCCCGCGGCGTCCGCCTCCACTTCGTCGTGAGCCCCGCCGTTCAGTTTTCCAGCATCGCCAACCAGCACCGCCAGATCGTCACCGAGATGATGCATGAAGATGGCCGCAAGCGTTGCCATGTCGGGCATGGGGATCTCGATATGCGTCTCCAGCCGCCCGGAGCGTTTGATCGCATCATCAATCTGGTCCGGCCGATTGGTGGCCCCGACGATGATCAGCCCTTCGGATTTCACGGCGCCGTCCAGCAGTTCGAGCGCCTTGTTGACCACCGTATTCCAATAGTCAGCATATTCACGCTCTGCCGGCTGCCGCTTGCCGATGCCGTCGATCTCGTCGATGAACAGAATGGACGGGGCAATCGCGCGGGCTTCAGCAAACGTCTTGGCCATCTTGGCGATGACATCGTTGAGGTGGCCGCCCTGCAGCCAGGTCGAGACTGACGTCACGACCAGCGGCACCTGCAGGCTGTTGCACAGCGCTCGCGCAAACGTCGTCTTGCCGGTCCCGGGCGGTCCATGGAGCAGAAGCTTGGTGCTCATATCAGACCAGGCGAGAGCCCCTGCCCTGTGATCGGCGAGATCAGCCTTCAGATTCAGCGCCCAAGTCTTGGCCTTGCCGTACCCGGAGAGCGTCTCGACCATCAGCGACGGGCGATCGTCTTCCCCTGGGCCACAGGGCTCCGGCTGGATGACCTCGGCACCCGACGGCTTGTCACGCTTCCATCCGCCGCCGCTGTCTTTTCCGGAAGAGGATTTCTCCGGCGACGCGTCCTGTTTCGACTTCGAGGATTTTGTCGTGGCCTTGGATGGTGGTTCATCGTCGTCATCATCGCCGTCGCGAGCGGCAACACGATTGCGCTCGGTCAGCGAGGCCAGCACGTCGATCACCTCGGACGCGCCGCGACCCGGCCGGAACGCCAGCACCACGTCGTCGATGGTCAGATAATGCGCGTCATAGGCATTGGTCCATCGGGTGAGCGCCGCCAGACCGGTGTCACCATACATGGCTTCGAACATCATGCTGACAAAGGGGCAGTCCAACCAGCCGCCCACCAGGGCGACATCGGCGGCAATGCTGATCTCGGATGGGATGTGCTGTGCCGTCTCCGAGATTGCCACAACCGGATAATCCCGCGTCAGCGCATTGACCAGCCGGCGCTGCAGCGTGGCGCCCGTCAGGCGATGGACCGACTCGCCGATGAACTGGATATAGGGACGCCCCGTGCCGTCGGCGACGACGAAGCTGCCATCGTCATAGACATAGTCACCGTCGATGCCGTTCGGAACAGCCCCGGGGAGAAAGCCCGGCAATTCGATCAACCGCCGCATGGCCCGTTCGAAGCCGAGCACGGGTGCGTGCAGGCAGATCACGGGCGCCGTCAGATTAATCGTGTGGACAATCCTCGCAAGTGGCATGCGCGTGTTTTCGATCGCGCGGGCCAGCACCAGGGCTGCAACAACATTGCTGACCAGCGGTGCCCTGCCCGCCCGGCCAACGAGGCCGACGGCATAGGCACGGCGTTTGTGATCGATTGCAACGGCATGATCCTCGGCTGTCACCTGATCGGGCCGGTCTAAGGATGGCAGCAACGCTGGCGACGCCTTACCTTCAGTCACCACAATGTCGGACTGCTGAGCCGGCGGCAAAAGATAGGCCGCGAAGGTGCGGCGGATCCAGGCGAGGTCCCGATCCCGATCACCACCCAACCGATCGGTATCGAATGCGGGACTGTAGCGGCGCAGGAGATGACCATCGACCTCGACGATCTTCGCAGACAGAAGCCCATTGGCATGAGCATTGCGCTGGGCTTCCCGGCGTGCGACACGGTCGAGACGGCGCAGCAGAAGACGGGCGAGTTTATTCATCGGCCTTGCCCTCCGTCATCGCGGCAATAATTGCCGTTTTGGGACCGGATGATCCCGCCTTCACCGCCGTGCGTTTCTTCAAGCTCCCCAGCCCAGCCCGGCGACGTTCCCGGATCCTGCGACGAAGGGGACGGGGCTCGGCTGGACTCGGATCGTCTGTATCCGACTGAAGCGGAGCCACGAGATCGCGGTTGCGGTGCGCGAGCCAGTCGAGCAGCAAGCGGCAGGCGGGATTGCCACGCTCGGCCTGCGCCTGCAGTCGGCTGATGACCGTGTCCGGCACGGTGCCGGTCAGACCATCGCCCTGCCTGACATGACCAAGGGTCAGTCCGATCAAGAAGGCCGGATCGTCAGCGAGCGGATCATGACGAGCAGGTCCGGGATAGCGGAGGACGGTGCCATGCGAACGATGGCAGACAGGGTTCAGTGACGTCGAGGACGATTTGATCGCCTCGCAGCGGATGCGCGGCGGCACATCCGGGGTGATGTCGGAAGACATGGAAACTCCTTCGCCGAACCACGCTCGGGTCCAGCGTCAATGAGAGATGGAATGGGAAAGCCGCAGCCTTCAGGCCTGATGGTCACGCATGGCGGTCGACATCAGGCGCCTGACGGCAAGCGTCAGGGCGCGGCGGTCAGGCCATCAGGCAATAGGCATCAACGGCAGTCGGATGACGTGCTCGATCAGTGCCGAGGGCGCCGGGCAAAGCCAACCCGAACAAACATGGGGACCGGTTCATCATCCTCGGTTTCATCGGCGTCGCTGAAGCCGTCATCATCGAGGCGATCACGCAGATCGTCATCGTCGCAAGACCGGGCTGCCAGATCTTCTTCGTAACTCCGGCTCGGTCCATTGAGGTTGATCCGCGGATCGAGCGCCGCGGTCACAGCCGTGCTCATCGCTGCCGGAACAATGACAGGCGCCTTGTCCAAACCAAGAGCCTTGCGCGCCTCGGCCTCGAGAAGCTGCTGCACCCGGATACCGAAGCGCAGGCGCAGTTCGGCCATGCAGGCGGCCACACCATCGATCTCCAGCAGGTCGTCGAGTTCGGAGAGCGCCCAGATACCAGTGGCATGATCGCTCGGTCGGCTCGCGCCGTCGACGATTGCCACCTCGACCGCATCGACCATCAGCCGCTTCTGGTTCTTGTAAAGCCAGTCCGGCAGAACCATGGCCGACGCCATCATCTTCAGCTTCAGTTCCTCAAGACGGCTCGTGTCGCCATAGGATGCGAGCGACCGTTTGACGTCGAGGATATAGGCCGTGTGCCGGGCACGGTTCACGATGATGAGGTCGGGCGTGTAGCTGCTCTTGGCCGGGGCCTCGCAATCGAGCTTCACGCCATCAAGGCTCGACCAGTCGTTTCCGGCCACTGCTTCCATGGCGGTCTTGACCAGCGGGAGCTTTAGCGACTGGGTCAGAACGAGGATGTTCGGATTGGCTTTCGCCAGCCGTTCGACCGCCTGCTCCAACAGTTTGCCTTCGCGGAACGACACCGCCCGCACCAGCGAGGCGATGTGGACATAGTGGCCGAGGATCGCGTCCTCGATCGGTTCGCCGTCGGCAATGGCGGCAATGGCGCGGTCGATCAGCAAATCGAGATCGGCTTCGACGTCAGCGAAGCGAACCAGATGCGGGTGACGGCGCAGCACCGCCGGTTCGCGAACCGCAGTCGGAGCCGCATTGCGGCCAAAGCCGAACGGGCGCGGGCGGGATCCGGACGTCGCAGCGGCATCGGCCGCGTTGATCGTGGAACGGAGAACTTCCCCATAGGGAACAGAAACGGTATTCGTGCTCATAGCCCGATTCCTTCTTAGACAAGGTTGACGGTCAGGCCCTTGTCGATGTTGGTAGCATCGGCTTGGGCCGCTTGTTCCGGCCATCCGGAACGTCCCCAACCTGGCAGGACCGGCGCTCGGGCTCAAGGACCCGGACTGCAAAAAGAGAACGAAGCCGGTACAAGGTTAACGCCGGGCTCACGGCGATTTCCAAACCGAGGCCGACTGAGCGCCTGCGACAAGTGCGAGGCAACCGCCTCAGCGATCAACGTGTCCGATCGACGCCGCCATTGAGAAAGGGCCGACAAGCGGCCCTCTCGATGGTGATGGAAAGGCCGGACATCCAGCCCTCCAGTTTTCGTTCCCGCTTCATGCCGCAGTCGTCGGTGGCGAAGTCCGCTTGACCTTGTCCATGAACGCCGGGCGCTGAAAGCGCCTCTCAGGCTTGGCAAGCGCCTCGGCCACCGAAGGGATGGCGTCATCGTCAGATGCGGGCACCTTGAAGTCGCCGGTCATGATGGCGGCAAATCCATCCGTGAGCGTTGCGAGGTTCTCCTCCAACGACGGCCTGCTCAATGCCTTTGCCTTAGGCGAGGCCGAGGTTTTAGCCGGGGCCGAAGTGTCCGCGACAACCTTGGCAGAAGCGACCACGCCCTTTGCAACATCAGCCTTGACCTCCGGCCTGGTCGCCTCGTCTTTCTCGGGCGCCGCCCAGTTCAGCAGCGGCACGACCTCGATTTCCAGCCAGGTCCGAAGCTCGGCCTTATCGGGCCAGGAGGTCTCGCTGCCCATCTTGTAGAGCAACCGGCTGACCTTTTCCCAACCGGATTTTTCAGGCAGTACCGTAACCGTTGTGTCATGCTTGTCGTTCGGATGCGGCCTAACGAACTGGATGAGGCTTTGCAGCTCGCGGTGCGCGAGGCGTGCCGTAAGGTGGGTTTTCGCGGCGAGATCCTTCTTGACGATGTTGTTTTTGGGCAAGGCCTCCAGCACGTGGGTGCGGATCTCCTCGATATGCCCAACAAAAGATCTCATGCCGTCCCGTACCTTGATGGCGATGATCGCCTTAAGCCCAGCAGGCCCACCGACATCGTACGGATCGATTTCGGGCTTCTCCTCAATGTCCTCCTTTGACCCGGACATGATCCCCGTGACATCCTGAACCCGCAGACGGCCGGTCTCACGAGCCAAGTCGATCGCCTGCTCGATCTGCTCCGGCGTTGCGGCACTCAGCTTGCCCAACACCGTCGGTCCGACGGCAAGCTGCACAAAGATCTCCTTGTAGTAAGCCAGGTTACGGTGAATCGCGCGCTGTGTGCGGACATGGCGCGCTGTGTAGCCGCAGCATTCGACGGCCCATTTTTCCAGTGTCCCTTCCGGGAGCAGCGCGGCCGCTTTTTCGAGATGCTCGCCGCGCTCGAAGGCCTCTGAGGTCGAGCGGCGTGTCACGCTAATGAGGAAGGTAGCTGTATCTTCCAGCTTATCTTTGATGTCCTCTGCAATCGAGTTGGCTGCGTAGAAGGCATGGGCGGCGGAAGCGAAAGGGGAGGCTTTTGTATTCGTCACAGTCTATCTCCGTGTGATGTTGCGATCGTAAGGTTAATCGACCTTACCCCACTATTATCTCACAGTATTACAAAAATTAAACCAAACTATAGTTTTGCAACAATTGCTTACCAAGATATAAACTTTAAGCAATACTATATTTACTTCGAAATGGCCGTCGCCATGGCCTCTTCAGAAGAATCTTGCTTTCCGTCGAGCCAAACAACATTTGCACTTAATGCGAGTGTCGACTCTGGCGCCTCTGGCCTTCGACCACAAAAACCACGCCCCTTCCAACAACCCGCCGGGCCTGGTAGCCAAGTGGACCGGTGACGTTATATGCGTGGAAGAGCGCACTCATGGCGAAGGCAATTCTGACCACCAAGGTCGATCCGACCTATGACGACCTTCCGGAGCAGCGGTATCATTTTCCGCGCACCTATCTGCGTCAGGTCGAGGCCGCGCGCGGTGACTGGATCGTCTATTATGAGCCACGACGGCCAAGCGGCGATCTGATGAAGACCGGTGGAAAGCAGGCCTATTTCGCGACGGCCAGGATCGTTGATATCATCGCGGATCCGTCGAAGGCGGATCACTTCTACGCGCTCATAGAGGACTTTCTGCACTTCGATCATGCCGTGCCGTTCAAGGAGGCCGACCACTATTATGAGAGCGGTCTTCGCAAGGAGGACGGTTCAACGAACAAGGGCGCATTCGGGCGCGCCGTCCGCAACATCCCGGACGATGAATACGACCTCATCCTGGCTGCCGGCTTCGCGCATGTGCTCGGGCGACGGGATCGCGAACGCCCGGCGCCCGATCCAGCCGAAGAAGCGCGCCTCGGCTTTGGTGACAATCCGCAGATGCCATACGAGATCGACAGCGTCGACCGCCAGATCGTGGCTCAGATCGTCCAGCGTCCTTTCCGGGACAGGGCGTTTTCCGTGGTGATCAAGGCGGCCTATCACGATACGTGCGCCGTCACGGGCCTCAAGCTGATCAATGGCGGCGGGCGCTCGGAGGTCCAGGCTACACACATCCGCCCCGTTGCCGACCGCGGCCCCGATAGCGTCCGCAACGGCCTCGCACTCTCCGGCACCGTCCACTGGATGTTCGACCGCGGCCTGATCTCTGTCGATGACGACTACAACCTGCTGATCGCGAGCGGCGGCGTGCCGGATACCGTCACGCGGCTCATCAATCCCGAGCGGCGCCTGCTTGTACCGTCACGCCCGGACGAGCGGCCGCATTCGCAGTTCCTGCAGTATCACCGCGAGAAGGTGTTCAAGGGGTGAGCCTACGGAAATGATTTCCGCGGGAGTCTGACACCGAATTCACTTGTCGGGCGGCGCGTAAAATAAATCGATCATCTCGCTTGTGTAGTCGCCACTATTGTCATTGAATTTCACGCGAATGTCTGGGTGCTCAAGGACGCTCACTGTTTTCTCACCGCCCATTGCAACAAGCTCCACCATATACGGTTCGTCACCACAGCCGCAGATGACGCGGCTTTGCATCGTGAGAACCGAGTCGCGATCTTCCTGCTCGGCTATATCGTATTGAATATCATCAATTTCTGCTTGGATCTCAAAGCCCTCGCAACGAGGGTTTGGGCACGTAAACTTGATATCCAGCATTATAATGGTCTCTTTCTAAAATTCGGCGCTTCCTACAAGCCACAACCTTTTGTATTTGCAAGTACCCCTATACAAGTCGGAAATCATGACTTGGTAAATGAAACGCCACTAAATCAGAGGCGCTCTATCGTTGACGACAGCTCTGGATTGCCGAGACAGGAAAGTTGAATATTGTGGGCAATCCTGGGACGTTCGAATAGAAGCGACGGTCTGAGCCGAAAATGAGCGAATGAGCATTGAGAACGTGAGCGTACAGGAACTGAAATCTGCCCTCTGGGACGCAGCCAACACGCTGCGTGGATCGGCTGTCGATCGGACCGATTGGAAGGGCTACATCCTTCCACTGCTATTCTTCAAGCGGATCTCGGATGTCTGGGACGAGGAGACCGAGGAAGCTCGCGAGGCCTATGGCGAGGCCGATCCGTCAATGTTCCCGGAGGTGCACCGATTTGTCCTCCCTGAAGGGTGCCACTGGAAGGACATTCGACAGGTCGCCACCAACGTGGGGTCGGCACTTCAAAAAGCAATGCAGGATATAGAACGGGCGAATCCTGAAACGCTTTATCGAGTCTTTGGATCGGCTGATTGGGGCAACAAGGAAAAGTTCAGCGATGAGCTGTTGAAGGACCTGGTCGAAGGATTCACGGAGATCAAGCTCGGCAACAAGGCGGTAACCACCGACGTCCTAGGCGACGCCTATGAATACTTGGTTGGCAGATTTGCCGACGTGACCCGTCGAAACAAGGCAGGCGAGTTTTACACGCCTCGAAGCGTTGTGCGGATGATGGTCGAGATCCTCGACCCCCTTGAAGGGGAGAGCATTTACGATCCCGCCTGTGGTACCGGCGGTATGCTGCTCGGAGCGATAGAGCACGTCATCCGCAAAGGCGGCGACCCTCGGACGTTCTACGGCAAGATCTATGGCCAGGAGAAGAATCTGACTACTGCGGCCATTGCAAGAATGAACCTTGTCCTTCATGGAATCGAGGATTTTGAAGTCGCTCGTGAAGACACGTTGCGCAACCCGGCCTTCACAGACTCCAGCACCGGCGGCCTCGCCACTTTCGACTGTGTCATCGCAAACCCGCCGTTCTCACTCAAGGAATGGGGCCGCGATCTATGGGAAGCCGACCCTTGGGGCCGCGCCTTGTACGGCATCCCTCCGGAGAGCTATGGCGACTATGCATTTGTTCAGCACATGATGGCTTCAATGGCATCATCAGGAAACAGCCGCATGGGCGTCGTCCTGCCGCAGGGCGCGCTGTTCCGTAAATCGGCCGAAGGCTCGATCCGGCAGGCCCTGCTGGAAAAGGACATGGTCGAGGCGGTCATTGGCCTTGCGCCGAACCTGTTTTACGGGACGCAGCTGGCTGGGTGTGTCGTCATCCTGCGCCGCAAGAAGCCCGAGGCCCGCAAGAACAAGGTACTGATCGTCGACGCCTCTGGCCTGTTCCGCAAAGGCCGGGCGCAGAACTTCCTCGATCAGGAGCACAGCGACCAGATCGTCGCCTGGTACCGCACATTCGAGGATGTCGAGGATCGCGCCAAGGTGGCGACGCTGGACGAGATCAAGAAGGAAGGCTGGACGCTGAACATCTCGCGTTACGTCCTGCCGCCCATCGGCCAGGACATCCCGCCGCTTCCCGAAGCCGTCGAGGCGTTCAAGACAGCGCTGGCCGACGCCCGGGCGGCCGAGGACCACCTGCGCAAGGTGCTGGTCGAAGGAGGGTGGCTGCAATGAGCGGGCTGACACAGCGCGAACTCGAAAGTTATCTCTGGGGCGCCGCCACCCTGCTGCGCGGCCTCATCGATGCCAGCGACTACAAGCAGTACATCTTTCCGCTGTTGTTCTTCAAACGTCTGTCCGACGTCTGGGACGGGGATTATCAGGACGCACTCGATGAAACCGGCGACGAGGGCTACGCGACCGCCACCGCCAACGACCGCTTCGTGATCCCCGAAGGCGCGCATTGGAACGACGTGCGCGCTGCACCGCGCGATGTCGGGCGGGCGCTGCTGTCGGCCTTCCTCGCCATCGAGGCCGCGAACCCGGAGCGCCTTCAGGGCGTCTTCGGCAACGCCAACTGGACCGACAAGGCCCAGATGCCGGACAGCACGCTGAAGAACCTGATCGAGCACTTCTCCAAGCACGACCTGACCCTTGCCGCCGTGCCCGAGGACGAGCTTGGCAACGGCTACGAATACCTGATCAAGAAATTCGCCGACGACAGCGGCCACACCGCGCAGGAGTTCTACACCAACCGCACCCTCGTCCATCTGATGGCGCAGATGCTGGAGCCCCAGCCGGGCGAGAGCATCTATGACCCGACCTGCGGCACCGGCGGCATGCTGATCTCGTGCTTGGCCGAGGTGAAGCGGCGTGGGGGCGACATCCGCACCACCGGCCTGTATGGGCAGGAACTGATCACCATCACCGCCGCCATCGCGCGCATGAACCTGGTCATCCATGGCGTCGACGATTTCCACATCGCCAGCGGCAACACGCTGGCCACGCCTGCCTTCGTGCAGGGCGACCGGCTGCGTAACTTCGACGTGGTCTTGGCGAACCCGCCCTATTCCATCAAGAAATGGAACCGGCGCGCGTGGGAGCAGGATGCCTGGGGGCGCAACTTCCTTGGCACCCCGCCGCAGGGGCGGGCGGACTACGCCTTCTTCCAGCACATCCTGACGTCGATGCACCCGAAGACCGGGCGCTGCGCGATCCTGTTTCCGCATGGTGTCCTGTTCCGCAACGAAGAGGCCGAGATGCGGCGCAGGCTGGTCGAATCCGACCGGGTCGAATGCGTGCTGGGGCTTGGGCCCGGGTTGTTCTACAACTCGCCAATGGAGGCCTGCGTGGTGATCTGCCGGTCGCAGAAGTCCAAGGCGCGCAAGGGGCGCATTCTGTTCATCGATGCGGTGGCCGAAATTGCGCGCGAACGGGCGCAAAGCTTACTGCGCCCTGAGCATCAGGCGCGCATCCTGTCGGCCTATCACGCCTTTGCCGATGATCCCGGCTTTGCTGCGGTGGCGGAGGTGGCCGATGTTCTGTCGGCTGACGGCAACCTGTCGATTGCCCGCTATGTTAAGCGGCCCAAGGCGGCGGTGGAAGGCGGTGCCACGCTGGCGGCGACCTGGGCGGCGTTTGATGGCAACGGGCGCGAGTTCTGGACCGGCATGGACGCGCTGGTGGACATGCTCGATGGCCTGACGCCTGCGGAGGATAGCGATGCTTGATCGGCCGATTTCGAGGGCGGGGTGGACGCGCGTGGCCTTTGGCGACGTAGTGCGCCTGTCGAAAGCGCGAGTGGCTAACCCCGAGGCTGCCGGGATCGAACGTGTGGTCGGGCTGGAGCATATCGAGCCCGGCGACCTGCGCATCCGGCGCTGGGGCGACGTGGCCGATGGCACGACCTTCACCACGCTGTTCAAGCCGGGGCAGGTTCTGTTCGGCAAGCGCCGCGCCTATCAGCGCAAGGTAGCGGTAGCGGATTTCGAAGGGGTCTGTTCTGGTGACATCTATGTGCTGGAACCTTCGAACGACCGGCTGCTGCCAGAACTGCTGCCGTTCCTCTGCCAGACCGATGCCTTCTTCGATCATGCCGTCGGCACTTCGGCCGGGTCGTTGTCGCCGCGCACCAACTGGACCAGTCTGGCCAGCTTTGAGTTCCTGCTGCCGCCGATCCAGGAGCAGGCGCGGTTGGTGGAGGCGCTGTCGGCGAACGAAGCTGCACTGAATGCCTGTCATCTTGCGACGGAAAGCGGCGAAGAGCTTCTGCGCTCGATGCTCATCGAGGCTATTCCGCCGGTCTCAACGGCAAAGACCCGCGGCTTGCCCCTTGTTAGGTTCGGGGATGTGGTCGCAATTCTCGATCCGAACCCATCGCATCGCTATCCGGACTATGTCGAGGAAGGGGTTCCGCTAGTTTCAACGCAGGACTTCGTTGGCGAGGATGGCTACGATTATGCAGGATGTAAACGCGTTCCCTCCCCAACATTTGCTGAACAGAAAGCAAGATGTGGCTTTGATGAGCACGACGTCGTATTTGCTCGAAAAGGCGTCTTGGGACTCTCGCGATATTACGGTCGCGATGAAAAGTGTTTCTCACACACCATTGTTATCATGAAGCCGAGAGGTGCCGAGATTACGCGTGAGTTCCTTCTTTGGTTGACCAGATCAGCTTCGTTCATGGGTGAGATTCAGCGCTCAATGAACAGCAACAGTGGCGTTCCTACACTTGGTATTGAAACCATGAACGCAGTGCAGGTGCCGTTGCCGAGTGTAGCTGAGCAGAAACTTGTCGTGGGTCAACTCGAGACTGTGAATCAGGCGCTTGGCCAGCTCCGGAGCCGCAGGGTCTCCCTATTTGCACTCAAAAAACATGGGCTCTCTGAATTGGCGGGGCATAATTGATGACCTTCACCGAATCCAACACCGTTGAAGCCCATCTGCGCGACCTTCTCGCGGGTGGGGCCTCAGCCCGCCCGGCGCAGCTCTCCATCGGCCTCGCCCGCGCTGGCGGCAAGATCGCGGGCCTCGGCTGGCATTACGTCGCCCCCGCCGACCTTCCCCGCCAGCCGCAAGAGGCGCTGGTTGAACCCAATCTGCGCGACGCCCTGATCCGCCTGAACCCCGACATCGCCGCCAACCGCGGCCGGGCCGATGACGTGCTCTACCGCCTGCGCGCCATCGTGATGGGCGCGCGGTCGGATGGTCTGGTGAAGGCAAACGAGGAATTTGCCGCGTGGCTCTTGGGCGAACGCTCCATGCCCTTTGGCGCGAATGGCGAACACGTCACCATCCGCCTGATCGACTTTGATGAGATCGAAAAGAACAGCTTTGTCGTCACCCAGCAGTTCATCATCCGAGCCGGCAAGACGGAAAAGCGCGCCGATCTGGTGCTGCTGGTCAACGGCATTCCGCTGGTGCTGATCGAGGCAAAGACGCCGGTGCGGTCCAGCCAAAGCTGGCTCGACGCCGCCATCCAGATCCATGACGATTACGAAAAAAACGTGCCGGAACTGTTCGTGCCCAACGTCTTTTCCGTGGCGACCGAGGGCAAGGAGTTCCGCTATGGCGCGGTCCGGATGCCGGTCGACATGTGGGGCCCCTGGCGTGACGGTGACGGACCGCAGACGATGGGCGCGGTGGAAAAGGCCGCCACCTCGATGCTGCGCCCGGCGATGGTGCTCGACATGCTCGACAGCTTCACGGCCTTCGCCACGCAGAAGGGCAAGCACCGCATCAAGATCATCGCCCGCTATCAGCAGGTGGATGGCGTCAACAAAATCGTCGCGCGTGTTGTGGCGGGCCAGCCGCGCAAGGGGCTGATCTGGCATTTCCAGGGGTCGGGCAAATCGCTGCTGATGCTGTTCGCCGCGCGCAAGCTGCGGCTGCACCCGGCGCTGAAGAACCCCATGGTGCTGATCGTGGTGGACCGGATCGATCTGGACAGCCAGATTTCCGGCACCTTCTATGCCGCCGACATGGCCAACATGGTGCGCACGGAAAGCCGCAAGGAACTGGCCGATCTTTTGGGCAAGGACGCGCGGAAGGTGGTGATCACCACGATCCACAAGTTCGCCGAGGCCGACGGCGTGCTGAACGACCGCGACAACATCATCGTGCTGGTCGACGAGGCGCACCGAACGCAGGAAGGCGATCTGGGCCGCAAGATGCGCGAGGCGCTGCCCAACGCGTTCCTGTTCGGCCTGACCGGCACGCCCATCAACCGCGCCGACAAGAACACCTTCTACGCCTTCGGCGCTGACACGGACGAAGGCGGCTACATGAGCCGCTACGGCCTGAATGACTCGATCCGCGACGGGGCGACGAAGGAGCTGCATTTCGAGCCGCGGCTGGTGGACCTGCACATCGATCAGAAGGCCATCGAGGAGGCCTATGCCGAGCTGACGCAGGGTCTGACCGACGAGGACCGGGATCGGCTGGGCAAGGCGGCGGCCAAGATGTCGATCCTGGTCAAGGCACCCGAGCGCATCCGCGCGATCTGCGGCGACATCGCCAAGCACTTCCAGGAGAAGGTCGCCCCGAACGGCTTTGGCGCGCAGGTGGTGACCTTCGACCGTGAAAGCTGTCTGCTCTACAAGCAGGAACTCGACCGCCACCTGCCGCCCGAGGTTTCGGACGTGGTGATCTCGGTCAACAGCGGCGAGCCGGAATATGCGGCCTTCAAGCGCGACCGCGATGCCGAGGAAAAGCTGCTCGACCGGTTCCGCGACCCGAAGGACCCGCTGAAGATCATCATCGTGACCTCGAAGCTGCTGACCGGCTTCGATGCGCCGATCCTGCAGACGATGTATCTGGACAAGCCGCTGCGCGACCACACGCTCTTGCAGGCGATATGCCGGACGAACCGTCCCTATGGCGAGCAGAAGACACATGGCCTGATCGTCGACTACCTCGGCATATTCGACGACGTGGCGCAGGCGCTGAAGTTCGACGAGGAGGGCGTGCAAAAGGCGGTGTCGAACATCGCCGAGCTGATCAACGCCCTGCCGACCGCCCTGCAGAAGTGCCTCGCCTATTTCGCGGGCGTAGACCGAAGCCTGACTGGCTACGAGGGCCTGATCGCCGCGCAGGAATGTATCCCGAACAACGACTTGCGCGACGCATTTGCGGCCGATTTCAGCGTTCTGGCGCGCATATGGGAGGCGCTGTCGCCTGATCCGGTGCTGACGCAGTACGAGACCGATTATCGCTGGCTGGCGCAGGTCTACGAATCCCTGAAGCCCTCCAGCGGCACAGGGAGGCTGCTTTGGCATCGGCTGGGTGCCAAGACCATCGAGCTGATCCATGAAAACGTACATGTGGATGCGGTCCGCGACGATCTCGATACTCTGGTCTTAGATGCCGAATTGCTTGAAGCTGTGCTTGGCAATCCTGATCCTGAAAAGAAGGCCAAGGAAATCTCGGTCAAGCTGGCGGGTCGCCTTCGGAAGCATGCAGGAAATCCGAAGTTCAAGGCGTTGGGTGAGCGCTTGGAAGACCTGAGGAATCGACACCAGCAGGGACTTCTGTTGTCGATCGACTTCCTGAAAGAGCTTCTGACGCTGGCACGCGAGGTCGTGCAAACCGAGCGAGAGACGCCCGAGGAGGAGGAGCTTGATCGCGGAAAGGCGGCATTGACGGAGCTCTTCGAAGACGCCCGAAACGGCGATACGCCTGTAATGGTCAAACGGGTCGTGGATGACATCGACGAGATCGTGCGGGCAGTCCGCTTTGATGGATGGCAGGTAACGCACGCTGGCGAGCGCGAGGTGCGAAAGGCTTTGCGGCAGACGCTGTTCCGTTACAAGCTTCACCAGGATCAAGAGCTATTCGAGCGAGCCTATGGTTACATTCGGGAATATTACTGAGCGGGAAGGCATTTGATGAATCCGACGATATCAACAGAAACGCTTGTTGAAGAAATAAGTAAGGCGGCATTCACCGGAAATGCTGCCGCGTTTGTCGGCGCGGGCATCTCCACTCCTTCAAAGCTTCCGAACTGGATGGATCTGTTGCGTCCGTTAGCGGAACCTATGGGGCTGCAGATCACGGAGGATGACGACCTTCCAGGGATCGCTCAATATATCGTCAACATGTCTGCTGGATCTCGCACTTCGTTGTTCGCTAGAATAAAAACCGCAATCAAACAGTCGAAGTCAAAACCAAATCACTACCATCAGTCGCTCGCCCGGAGCGCGATCGATTTGGTCTGGACTACTAACTACGACGATCTTTTGGAAACGGCCTACCCGGTTGGCGCTCCTGTTGTCCATTCGAGAGACACAGACATAGCGCACCACCATGAACCGGGGCGACGCGAAATTATTAAGGCGCACGGATGCATAAATCGCTCCTCTGCGGATGAGCTCGTCATTACGCGTGAAGATTTCGAAGATTATTTCGTGAAACATCCACTGATGGCGGAGCGACTGAGAAGCGATCTTCAGCGAAAAACATTTCTGTTCGCAGGCTACGGCTATGGTGATCCTAACATAGCAAGCATTTTGGTCGAGGCGCGAAGGCTGGCGCACAAGGTGCCGAAACAGCGTTACATGCTTCAACGGAAGGCTGACCCGAGCAAAGCTCCAGATGCCATTCAAAGGCAACAACAGTGGGCCATGGACCTGCGGCGAATAGGAATTGACTGCGCCATCGTAAACAACTTCGATGAGTACGCGGATGCTTTGGATAGCATTGCACTCAGGTCCAGAGGCCCAACGATGTATGTTACCGGTGGTCATACCGCAAACAGCAAATTGGCTGAAGAAGTCGGCAGAGAGCTAGCCAAGCGAACCGATGTTTCAGTTGTCTTGTTTGATGGACAGTCCACAGGCGCAAGCAGGAGCTTTATACAGGCGTTTGTAGATCAGGCAGCCAAGGATAGGATCGATTTCCGAGAGCGGATTCGGTACTTTCCCAATCCTTATGCACAAGTTCCCGCTCTCTCAAATGATCCCGAACTCTTGCCTCGCCTCAAGGAATGGCGGGCTGAGATGCTTCGATCGGCTAATACCGTCTTAGCCTTCGACGGAGGAATGGGAACTCGGGCCGAGGTCGAGCTTGCTGCTGATCTCGGGTGCAACATCTTGCTGTGCGCAGAAAACAGCGCGGGTTCGTCTGCTGGTCTGGCCCAGATCGCGCATATCCGGAAACTCCTTCCAGATGACCACGAGTACCTAAGCTCCACAGACAGCGGAACTCCGATGCAGCCTGCAGAAATAATCGACCTTGTGTTAGCAAAAATGCCTCAGTGGAAAAGTTGGTGACGCTTGTTTTTCGTCCAGATGGTGCTGCATTAGACGTTGGTCCCGGAAAGCCAACTCGCGTCAACGCGTTGATCGGTGCCAGCCATCGTCGCAACGTTTCTGACCAGCTTCGCAAACTCGAGGCATTGCGTGCAACAGCCGCGCCATGCCAGATCGTTTCCGATTTGAGCATTGTCCAAAACAACCCTTCCATTTGGAAAGCAATACTAGATTTTGGGTACTTCGCTGCGACGTTACCGATTTACACGGTCGAGCCTCGTCAACAGGGCATTGACGAACTAGAACTACTAGATCGAGTGAGGGAACAGGCCGAAGGTGGGGTTGGCATCATCACCATTCATCCTACCCCTACCCAGGAAATCATTACTCAGGCACAATCTCGATTAGTGCCATTTACTTCCAGAGGCGGAGGCATTGTCATCAAAGACCTTGCGGTCTCGCGACGCCGGGAAAACGTTTATGTGCGCATATTGCCTGACATCATTGCTATCTGCCTGAAGTATAAAACCACGATCAGCCTTGGAGCTTCGTTCCGGTCTGCCAACATCTTCGATAGCGCCGATGCTGCACAGATGTCCGAAATCAGACTACAGCTCGAACTAGCCCAACAGATAAAGCGTGAAGGGGTTGGGGTCATCATCGAGTCGCCTGGTCATGCGCGGCCCAGTTCGATTGCGTTAATCGCGGACGCACTTTCATCAAGTGGTGTCCCAATTATGCCCTTAGGACCAATCCCCACAGACGTTGCCGTAGGGCAAGATCATGTTTCGTCCGCAATTGGAGCTACACTCATGGGCTTGAAAGGCGCCGCTCACATATTGGCTGCCGTCACCCGAGAAGAACACACGGGCAATATCCCGACAATTCCCTCGACAATCGAAGCAGTCAGGGCTGCGGCTATAGCCGCCCACGTGATCGACATAGAGATGCTCGGAGCGATCGATGAAGATCTAGCAATAACTGAGCGGCGCGCTGCCACACGCACCTGCGTCGATGGAAAGGTTAGCAAAGGGTGCAATCGATGCGCCGCCAAATGTCCGCTTTACGCAGTGTAAGGCGGAAATTATTTCCTCAATACGTCCGCGCAACATTTGCGATTAGGCAGTCGCATCGCCCACCAATGTGTTTCAGGTACCGCTATTACGTTCTGCTCGGTGAGCACCCACTACCGCTTGTCAGTCCACGAGTCGATCAAGCGCACTGGCCTCAAGTTCAGGAATTTCCGCGGCCGTCACCATCTCCCATAGCCGCGCGACCCGGCCGATTTCATGGGTCGTCGTCGTTACAAAAAAGCGATCTCGAGCACGAGAAGCTGCCACGAAAAAGGCCAAGGCTTCCTCATCCATGTCCGCGCTTGAGAAAAATCCGTCGTTCTGAAGATGAAGAAAGAATACTGTATGCGCCTCTAGCCCCTTGCTCTTATGAACAGTCATGAGCTTTACTTGATTTCTGCCCTGGAACTGCGTGATCGCCTCCTGCCAAGTCTCTGCCGAGTCTGCACACTCCTGCAGAAACTTGATGGTTGCGGTTTGTATGGCGGCGAACCTAGCAGGATTTGAATAATCTGGCGCCAGTTGTGAAAGCGTAGTCGTCCCGAGGGAATCGAAGATGGCCGTTGCAACGCTCTCGGCCGTGGTCCCTGACGGAGCGTTGGCCGTAGCGGCTCTAGCGAGCTTAACCGCCTCTCTGATCTTCTGCTCCACCTTTAGTTCGGCAGCCGGCCTGTCGTCCTGGTTACCAAAGATCGGACCGATCATGTTGCGTAGCCTATGGAACGGGGCGCCATTCCGGTCATCAATTGCCATCTGGAGCGCACAGATCACAACATCTGGTAGCGGCTCGGTCATCAGTTCCTGGATTTGAATTTCTCCTAGGGATCGCGCTTCGTTGCGAAGCGTGAGGCCTTCTTCGACAAAGGCGAACGCAAGGTTTTCCTCCAGCTTGTCTGCTCTTTGCCGCGCGAGAAGCATGAAGTCCTCAGGTTTGTACCGGCCGGAACCGACCGCCGCTGCGATCGACTTGGCGATAGCAGTGGCCTCTTCCCTCGCGTTCGGGAAATGAATTGCGCCATCTGTGAGGCGTGGAACGTCAGCTTCACCGCGTGCAGAAGTTACCGGGACTGCGTCAGGTTCTATGTCTGTTGCCATCGCATTTACGATCGCAACAATCCTTGGATTGGACCTGAAATTCGCGGTCAGAGCGATGACATCCGCGCTAAAATCTTGTGCAAATTCCTGGAAGATGCCGGATCTGGCTCCTGCAAAAGTCATGATTCGCTGCTTGCTGTCACCGACGGCCGTGATCACCGCGTCAGATCCCAGGAAAGCTTGCTTCAGCAACGCATACTGCAGTCCAGTCGTGTCCTGGAATTCGTCGAGAAACAAATGAGAATAGGTCATACGCAGTGCAGACTGCACATTAGGATTATGAGCCAGGATCGTCATTGCCAAGGTGGAAATCATTCCGAACGTTAGCTGGTGGGTTCGGTCCTTTCTCAGACGCGCTGCCCAATAATGAAGGCCCGCTTGATTAGAGAAATCATCTTTCTTGGGATTGAGCGGCAGCGGTCCCGGTTCGGCGGTTAATGTCGCGTGACCACGCTCGAGCCCCGTTGCGCTTATTGAAATATTGGCATCTCGTCGAAGGCGGCCAGCGAAATCATCCCAGTCCTGCCAACGTGGCATTATTACTTCATAGTTCCGCTCCGGCCGGCACCATTCCGGAAGCGCCGAACGGAATCGGTCGACGATGCTCTTGGCAAAGGCGTCGAAGGTGTAGCTCTCCAGACGCAGCCCAAGATCTTCACCCGCCCGTGCAGTCACACGGTCCTTCAGGTTTTTTGCGGCATCACGCTTGAAGCTGATCGCGAGAATCCTTCGGGGTGCCTTGCAGGTGTTCGTTTCGAGAAGATAGCTGGCGCGTTGTGCCAGAAGCTCAGTCTTTCCCGCACCGGGACCTGCAACAATGGCTGCGCTTTTATCACTCTTAACAACGTCCAGGGCTGCAGCGTCTAGGTTGATACCATTTCCCGGATGCCATCGGGCTCGCTCGATGATCGACACTAGAAATCTCCCCGGATGTATGGAGAAAGCAGATCCTGGCAACGTCCAAACATGGCTACAAGCGGCTCGGGGCAACCGGCTTTCATCTTATCACTAGAGATATTCGATAGAGCCTCGACGTGGGAGACCGGCTTACTGTTCGACTTGAACAAGGCGTCATACTGCGCCAGTTCTAAGGCAGAGAAGCGATCCGCAGCCTGATAGGCGTCCAGGCCAGAACCATCTTTGCCGAAAACGGATTTCTTGTAGCTGTCGGCGTCATCCGGCGTATCAATCGACGCGACCTTGCCATAGCTGTCCGGGTAAGATTTGACCATCATCATGTCTAGGTCGAGTTGGCTCGAGTAGAAGACATTGTTGAAGCGAAGCCATGACATCCAGAAACCAACGTCGATCCCTGTAAGAGAGTCCCATTCCCCAGCTTTTCGGGGGCGAGGAAGTGGCGGTGCATTCACACCGATCTTCTCGAGCTGGTCTGCCGCGTATTTCAATCGCCTCGGCCCAGCTCCTGAACGCCCGAGATCGTAATCAAGAAGGGTTACATAAGGGATCTTTAGACCGTCCAGCAAACGCCAGAAGTGATTGACATGTCTGCCTCCCAGTGGAACGAAGGCAACAAAAGCTGGATCCAGATCCATCTCGGGATCGAGTGATCGCGCGAGTCGTGGTAGCACAATTTCTTCAGAGCGCCCCTCGCCCAGTATCACCAAGCGGGCAAAATAGAGTTCGGGATGGCTCGCGACCGCTTCCTGGATAAATTTTCTGGCGTCAGAGTCGGATCCAGGCAATGGAATCTCCTTCACGCGAGACGTAAGCGTGAGTGGATCCTGACGTACATAGCGCACCTGGTTGGGATCCACCCTACGCAAAGCGCTGGCTGAATGCGTCGTAAGAATCGCCATGACGGATTCGCTCTGTGCCTGCTCCCGCATCAGGTTGACCATTCGCGAGAGGTAGAAAGGTGCCAAGTGGTTTTCAGGTTCCTCAAGCGCAATAACCGTGAGCCAGGGCCGCGCGACTTCAACGGCGAGGAATCCCTCTGGCTTCGTGCGGGTAAGTTCGTCATCAAGCTTGAAAAGCGTCACAACGATCGCGATGTAGAACAGTGATGCTTGCCCCTCGCTAAGTTCTTGCACAGACCTGTGTCGCCCACCAGGTCCCGGTCCGAGCGTTAATGAAAGCTCGCGAAGCGCCCGCTGAAGCTCCCGAGCGAGGACAGTTAAGCGAGGAGATCGAAGGTGACGACCTTCAAAAAGCCGGCCCCAGTTTATTGAAAGTTCTTCGCTGATCTTTTTGATGGCGGGCATAGCGTCAAACATGTTCTGCAGGGCTTCCCACTGCTTAGCCATCGACGCTCGACCGCCTTCCCAGTCCCCATGACGTTCAAGCCAGTTGAGCATTTCTCGAAGAGCGAGCTTCAGTATCGCATTACTGTCTCGTGTCGCGGGAAGGTATCGGATCTGGAAGCGTCGGCGATCGTTAGCAGAGAAGGGAAGCTTGGCAATGTCACGTTCTCCGAACGGCACGTCATCCAGGCTGGTGATCCAGAACATTTGCGAGCTAATATCGTCCTCGTCTATGCCGTAGATCCAACGCGCCTCCAATCGAATCCTTGCTTTGAGGGGTTGGCCGGGGCCGGATGATGACATCGCCCGAAAGATTTCGGGCACTGAATCCGCCTTGTCCTTATCAATTCCATCGCTCAGTTCGGGAAATGCCAGTATGACTTCGATCTCAATCTCTCTCCTGTCGACGGACCGAATCTGATCATCCGGCAGGCCAAGCTCGCCCGACTGATCGTCAAGCTCGTATTCCGAGCTTGCATTGGCATCCTCGACCGTACCAGGTGTTTCATCCGGGCCGAAATGGACGTCCTCACGCGTCAAACGGCGGTCGGTCTTCCGCACGGGTTGCAAACAGCTTCTGTAGGGCGGCAATTATCGCCGTCTTTCCGGCCCCGTTTGCGCCGACTACCGCGGTGAGTGCAGGATCGAATGAAATGGTCTGCGCTTCATCTCCAAAGCAACGGAAATTCCGAAGCCTCAAACTCTCAATATGCATAAGACCCTCAGCGAACTCAGTTGACGTCAGCGATTCCATACAACCACCTAAAGCAGTGGCATGCAATTGAAGGGGGACACAACTCGAACTGGCGGGGGAGTCGGATGATCGGGCAAACTCTTTCGTTGCTTGGACTGTCAATCCCTCGGCTTAGTCAGGGCCTATTTTGTCCGCGCTACGGACGTGGCAATAATTGTGAAGCGGACGGCGCTTTCAGAAGCTCCAGTGAACGGTGCGAACCACAGACTTGAGGGCGCGTCGCTTCCGCGCTCGGAGTGAGGGCACGGCACAGCGCCGATGATAGGCCGAACCTGAACCGCTCCGGGTTTGCCGGAGGCCATTTCGTTTAAGTTATGCGGCCATAGCTGGCGCGTCCAGCATGGCGTAATACTGCTCCTCAGCTTCGGCTGGCGGAATATTCCCGATGGGTTCGAGAAGACGGCGGTTGTTGAACCAGTCGACCCATTCGAGCGTGGCGAACTCCACGGCTTCGAAGTTTCGCCATGGTCCTCGCCGATGGATAACCTCGGCCTTGTAAAGACCGTTGATCGTTTCGGCGAGAGCGTTGTCGTAACTGTCGCCAACGCTTCCGACAGACGGCTCGATGCCCGCCTCCGCCAGCCGTTCGGAATAGCGAATGGACACATATTGCGAGCCGCGGTCGGAGTGGTGAACCAGCCCGCCACGATGAACGGGCCGCCGATCATGCAGTGCCTGGTCGAGGGCATCGAGCACAAAGCCCGCATGAGCAGTCCGGCTTGCCCGCCAACCGACGATACGGCGAGCGAAGGCATCGATCACGAACGCGACGTAAACGAAGCCCTGCCAAGTAGCCACATAGGTGAAATCGGAAAGCCAGAGCATGTTCGGCGCGGGCGCGAAGAAGTGCCGGTTCACCCGGTCGAGCGGACATGGGGCGGTCTTGTCCGACACGGTGGTTTTGACGGGTTTGCCACGAATGATGCCCTGCAGCCCCATTACTCTCATAAGCCAAGCGACAGTGCAGCGGGCGATGTCGAAGCCCTCCCGCTGCAACTGCCGCCAGACCTTGCGCACGCCATAAACATGGAAATTCTCATTGAACACCCGGCGTATCTCAATCTTCAGGCTGATATCGCTGCGGGCGCGGATCGACAGGCGATCCACGTCCAGGCGCTTGGCGACGTTCGCGTAATAAGTTGATGGGGCAATCGGCAATAGCCTGCAGATCGGCTCGACCCCGAACACGCCACGGTGTTCGTCAATGAACGAGATCATCGTTTGAAGGGGCGGTCGAGCTCCGCCATCGCGAAATATGCGGATGCCTTGCGCAGAATCTCGTTGGCCTGGCGAAGCTCGCGGTTCTCACGCTCCAGCGCCTTCATCTTCTCGGCCACATCACTCGACAGGCCTGCTCGTTTGCCGCTATCGACCTCGGTCTTCTTGACCCACTCATGCAGCGTGGCTGGCGAGCAGCGATCTTGGCCGCGATTGATGAAACGGCAGCCCACCGCGACGAATGCTCTGCTTCATGATCCAGCACCATACGGATGGCACGGTCACGGACTTCAGGTGAAAACTTGTTTGTTGTCTTGCTCATATCGGCTCCACTCTCTCAGAAGTTGGAGCCTCCGGCAAACCCGGTGCGGTTCACTACCGCGAACCGTCCTACTATTCTGTATAGAGCCCTATCGAGTTTCCTTGACGCGGCGACGAAAGCCGAGTTGCAAATCTCTTGCATTGTCGTAGCGGACGACAGTATCGATCCGAGCGGTAACACCGAGGTCGTCCAGTCACTAAGCACATCACATCCGCAGATCAGGATCAAACACCTTGTTGTCGACAGGCCTTTTGTTGGCAGCCGTGGTCCTGGCCGAACAAGGACTGAAGGACTGCAGTTTCTCTCTGAGACGTCAATCGACCACGACGCAACCTTTATGTTCGATGACGACATCTCCTTCACGCCATGCCTCTATCAAGGAATTACGCTGACGCCAGAAGGGTCAAGCGTTCTGCAGGAAGCAATGTTGATAAAACGACATGATAAAACCGTGCTCGGTTGCGGCTACGTGGGCCGGCAGGATCTTTCCTTACTTGCGCACATACTATTGCTGTCAAAGAGGCCAGCGGGACCATTGCTCGCAAGCTTGGAGCGCAATCAAGTTCCTCATGTTGCACCAGGCGGAATATCGGGTGCATTCCTTTATGCCCCTACAAACGCGGCGAGCCTACCTCCTTTTCTTCCTTGGTATAATGAAGATTATTTTTGGCTTCAGCGAATGAAATCTATGGGATGGTCGCTGAGATCGTCACGCCATTTTCTGGCACATGCTCCTGAAGACGGGTTGCACATATCGTTCGAGAAGCTTTGGTTCGAGCAATATGGAGAAGCGCTTTGGCATGCCACCGCAGGCCTGACTTTGACCGACAGTCTTTCGACGACGAGTACGAGTTGCGCTCAAGCGCTGAGAGAACGGATCAGCGAGATCGAGACGGTGCGCGTTGGGCTTCAAATGGCAACAGATGCAAAAGTCGCGCGGACTTATTCGCCCATCCTTCAGCTTCTTGAGGAAAAATTTGTATGCCTCCTAAAGGATTTTATAGTTAAAAGGCAAGTTTCGTACATCCAGGACGCACTTACTCTTCTGAGTTATCTCAACAGTGAACCCGTCATGCGAAATCAGGTGGACGAGCGTACTGATTTGCGCTGAGAGTACAGCGGCACATTGGCCACGATGTGCGGTTCGACGCGGATTTGCATTAAATCGTTCATTAAGCGCCAGAAGAATGACGCAGCCGATGCATCGGCAATTGCGGTTGCGGTGATGCGCCCGGACCACCCGAGTCGTACTAGGAGAAGCCTGTTTAGCGACGTACTGTGGACGACAGTCGTGCTCAGACGACGCTGCTTTAGGCAAACGCGGCGAAGTCCTGTCTGCCCTACACAAGGGCGCAAAGCTGCCGGGCGGTTCATGGCCGCCTCACCGCAAACTTACGGTCCGAAAGCGGAAATTATTGCCGCGCGCCCTCCTGTTGACTGATGCCCAAAGCTAGGGCACAAAGGTGGCATCCACGGTCGCTCGCGATGGGAAAACATAGGGACTTTCAAGGTTTTTCCACTAAGCCTTTGAAATTATGTGAGAATCCAGGTTCCCCAGCCAAAAAAAAATCTTTTTAATTCCCTAGCGTACCGCGATCTCGTCAATGTCGGGAGTTAACTCGCATTGCCTGCCCAGAAGGGCGGCTTAACGGTGTCCAGTTATTTTCAGTTTGAAGCTGGTTCCGTTCTATTCAGAAGACGCGGACCTCCCAAACAATCTTGACAGGCGATCAAGCGTTTCCATGAGACTGATCGCCATTGTTTCCCTTTTAAGCCATCGCGCGAGATGATCCCTGCATGGCGGGGTCGCCACCAGCAAACGAGCCTTTCAACTGTTCGTGTCCCGCTGATCTGCGGGCTTGAAACCCAGCACGCGGCGGACAAATCTGCATAGGCGATGCAGTCGGCCGGGAGCCCATTGCATCGGAGGATGGAAAGCGTCGAAAACGGAAGGCGATTTTCCAGGAAAAGTGCCATTGCGGTTTTCCGTCCGGAAATGCGTAAAAACAAGAGCTTAGAGCATAGCCGGTGAACCCGTGTATGCTCTGAAAAGAATTTAACACAAAGAGTTAGGGCACCCCATGACCGGACGACTCGCATATTTTACGTCTCTTGCAGGCGCAGTTCTGAGCATTGGCCTTGTTTCCTGCGTTCAACCTGCCGAGGCAGCGGAAGCGATGCGGCTGCGGGGCACTGTAGAGACATTCGAGGGCACGCAACTCACCGTCAAGACGCGGGAAGGCGAGACTGCCAAGGTCAAGCTTTCGGAGGGCTGGAAGATTTCCAGCGTCGCCAAAG
Source organism: Allorhizobium paknamense (assembly GCF_030815125.1). Classification (GTDB taxonomy): domain Bacteria; phylum Pseudomonadota; class Alphaproteobacteria; order Rhizobiales; family Rhizobiaceae; genus Allorhizobium; species Allorhizobium paknamense. The sequence goes on along the minus strand of NZ_JAUSWH010000003.1, from coordinate 13,030 downwards.
CCTCGGCCGACTCGATCAAGCCCGGCGATTTTGTCGGCATCGCCTCGGCCCAGAGCGCCAATGGTGGAAACAATGCGCTGGAAGTGGTGATCTTTCCCGCAGCCATGAAAGGCACCGGCGAAGGCAGCCGGCCTTGGGATCTGCAGCCCGGCAGCACCATGACCAATGCCACGGTTGCCAATGCGGTCAAATCGGTCAGCACGACCGGCGACGGGCCAACGCTGACGCTGTCCTATAAAGGCGGCGAAAAAACCATAGCCATCCCCAAGGGCACTCCTGTGGTGACCTTCGCTCCGGCCACCCAAGCGGATCTGAAAGCGGGGGCTCCCGTCTTCGTCGTGGCCGAAATGGCCGATGATGGAAGCATGACATCCAGCCGTGTCGTTGTCGGCACCAATGGCGTTGCACCACCCATGTGATGGGCTCAAGCCGCAGGCAAAGCTGTAGTGATCCTCAACGACAGCGCCGTGCGCCATATAGGGCGCACAAAGGTTCGCTGAAGCACTTTCCATCTGCTGCATAATTTTATCCTTAAATCGATTAGGATTTAAGGATTTATGCGTTAAACGCGACATGCGTTAACCCAGCCCCGGAACCGCGCCGGTCATCGTTCCAGCGAATGCGCCGGGGAGGTAGCAACATCGTCGAGGTCAGCGGGGCGTTTTCAGTCCAGTTTCTTGCGGATCAGCAGCACGATCCCGCAGCCGGTCCCGCAAATGGCGGCAAAAATCAGCAGGTTGAGAAACAGGGCCAGTGGCACGTTGGGATATTTGTTCTTTTCCGGCATGGTCGGGTCGGTGAAATTATCGACATAGACCAGTTGCAGCGAACTGACGAGCTTGACCTTTTCCAGGTCCCCAATCGCCGATTGAAGCTTGCTTTCCGCCATTTTCAGGTCCAGCTTCAACTGGTCGAAAACACCGGAATAATCCGCGAGATTGCCGGTCTTGCCATTGGCCCCGGCGGTTTGTGCGCGAAGCGATTTGGCCTGTTCCTGCAGCCCTGCCAGACGCCGGTCAATATCGCCCAATTGCGGCGAATCAGGCCCGACACTGCGGGCAAGCGCGGCGCGGCGGCTTTGCAGTTCGGCAATGCTGCCTTCAACCTTCGTCAAGACGCCGATAATGCTCTGGGCGGACATATTGACATCGAAGACGCCCGTCTGGTTCTGGGTATCCCGCAGCTTGGCCCGCAGATCAGCCACTTCCTTGGTGGCGTTATCGACGTCCCTCTGGGTCGAGGCCAGGAGATCGTTCCACATACCGGAGTTCAGATTGTTGACCTGCTGCTCGCAGAGCTTGAGCACAAGTGCGAGAATGTCCCGCGCCTCGGAGGGTGAAAACGCTGTCACCTCCAGCTCGACGATGCCACTCTTCGGGTTGACGGAAGCGGAATGATGCTTCTTCCAGTATTTCAGCAGGTCGTCCTGGGTCGAGTCCTCCCGCAACCGGGACAGATGATCGATGCCGGACCGTCCGAAAATCTCCTTGAGGTCAACATGCTTTTGCAGATCCTGGATGATCGCCGGGCTGTCCAGGTAATTCAGCAGGATGGCCGTGTCCTGCACCAGCTTCGCCTTCGGTTCCACGCTATCGCTGGAATAGCGGTCACGCGACAGGAAGGGCACCGAGGAGCGCACGATGAACCGCACTTCCGATTCGTAACCGGGGCTGGCGATCATCGTGTAATAGAGGACGCTTGCCAGCATGGGCAGCACGAAAGTCAGGCCGATAATGCTACCCAGCAGCCAGGCAAAAACGCGGTCACGGGCTTTCGGCGCCAGCCCCGCAAGACGATAGAGGTTTCGGCGGCTGCGGTTTTCGAAGGTCAGCGCACGCGCATAGGAACTCAGCGCCGCAGCCATTTTCTGGCTGCGCGCCAGCACACCACCCGCCTCGGGAGGAGGTTCCGTGTGCAGCAGCTGCTTTTCTTCCGTTACCGTTTCTTCTGACAAGAGCTTTCCACCGGGTGTTTAGCGGTTAAGGCGCATATAAGTGGCAATGCCTTCCTCGACATTGTCGAATTGCACCATGTGTCCATCGATCAGCACCATCACCATGTCGCAATAGTCCTTGATGGTATCCATGTCATGAGAAATCATGATGACGTCCGATTTCTCGCGCCGCGCCCTGAAGGCCTCGCGACAGCGGCGCTGGAAGTTCGAATCCCCTACTGCGGTGATTTCATCCACCAGATAGCACTCGAATTCAATGGCCATGGACAGGCCAAAGGCAAAACGCGCCATCATCCCGGAAGAGTAGGTGCGAAGCGGCTCATTGAGATAGCTGCCGATTTCTGCAAATTCCGCCACGAAGCGCAGCACGCGGTGGAAATCCTCGCCATAGGCGCGGGCCACGAATTTCAGGTTTTCCTTGCCGCTCAGCATCGTGTTCAGACCATTGGCAAAACCCAACGGCCAGGACACGCGCACATTGCGGTGGATCTTGCCTTTGTTCGGCATTTCGGCCCCGGAAATCAGACGCATGGTCGTCGATTTTCCAGCGCCGTTCACCCCAAGCAGGCCGTAGGACCGGCCTGACGCGAAATGTACCGACTGATTGCGCAGAATATAGCGGCGGTGGGCCGCGGTTTTGTAATATTTGGTGACGTTTTCCAGCGTGATCATGATCAGACCCGATGATCCTCGATGGACATCCAGACCAGGGTTGCCGTCATCCACAGCGTGAAGAGACCAGCCGTCAGCACCAGCCACTCGGAAAAGCGCTCCGGATATTTTGCCTTTTCCGGCAGATGCGAAGCCGAAAACACCGAAATGAAGGTTGTCCGCTTCAAGGCCGTCGATTGCGCCGTATCGAGATTGCGCGCAGTCGCTTCATACAGCGCTTGCGTGACGATGCGGCGGGTTTCCAGCCGGGAAAATTCGATCATGCTGCTGGAAAGCTGCTCGCCCGTATCGTCCTTCTTCCCCGCAAGGCTGTTCTGCTGCTGATCGATCTGGTCGTCCAGAGCCTGGATGGAGCGACGCAATTCCCGCCCGCGTGCCGTATCGTCAGCCTTGGCCGCCTTCAGGGAATTGAGATCGACCGTCAGCTTGAGCTTTTCCTCGGTCAGCTTTGCAATAATGGCCGAGACCATCTTGGCCGAGGAGGTCGGATCGAGAATGCCGGTCCGGTTCTGATAGTCCCGAAGATCACCCAGCGCCTTCTGGTAGTTTTCCAGGCTCGCCTGCATTTCGCTTTGCGCGCGCGCCACCAGATCCGTCTTTGCTTTCTCCGAGATCTTGTCGATCATCTGATTGGCGGCATCAAGCGCCGCCTTGGAAATGCGCATGGAATCTTCCGGCGAAAAGGCGCGCACGGTGAAGATGATGATACCGGAGGGGCCATCGACATAGGTATCGACGTGCTCGTTCCAATATTTCGTCAATTCCTCGAAACTGGCCTCGCGTCCGTCGGAGAGGCGCGACAGAAAATCGATATCGTCCTTGATGAAGAAGCTCTTCAGATCCATCTCGCGGTCGAGTTTGTCGACAATCTGCGGCGATCTGAGATAATTGGCGACGATGTAGGAATCCTGCGTCAGCGAATCACCGCCGACGATGGAGCGGCCGGAGCGCACTTCGGACGTATCGAAACGCTCACTGACCCCAATGGTACGGACCACCATACGGGTTTCCGTGACATATTGACCGCTGGCGATGAGGAAATAATAGAGCGCGGCCAGCAGGCTCGGAATAAGAACACAGACGATCAGAGAGTTCCGCTTGGTAAAAAATCTCCCGAAACGCTCCGAAAACCGCTGGCCTTCCATGCCAATCGACGGTTTGCGACGGGCGCCATCAGTCACCGCCCTCAGCTTCTTTACGGGATACCCAACTTCCACCGTCATGAACTCATCCTGCCGCGCCTTCATCCTGGATTTTACCGTATCGGCTCAAGCTTGGAAACCATACCATCTCATTGATCCTCAAGCCCCTGCTCCTACCAGGCACAAGGCAAACAACCCTATCAATTGCCGATGTGGCGATAAGGAGGCAGACAAGCATCCTTTCATCTCTGGATATCAGGCCGCTCACACAGTCGGCAGGACCGATCAAGGCCCCACAAAATTTAAATCAGAATTCGGAAACAAAAATGGAGAATGGTCAGGAAAATTTAATTACGAATTCTCCTCAGAAATCCGTAGGCAGAAAATTTTAGACTCCATCCGGTCAGACCTTATTTTTTAGCAAAGAGCATTAAGGTAAACTTTCAGCAATACCGGAGAGGCATTTACGGACAGAAATTTGCAAATTTTCTTCGCCTTTACCGTTCATGATGTCGGAAATGAGTTCAGCAAATAAATCGCTTCTTCTCCAGACTATGGCGTGATTCGAACTCTCCGCAATATTTATATTTAAGTTAGGAATCCCTAGTAATCTCGAAGCATGCAACCAATCACCCCAGAAATGCGAAGTATACGGATTGTTTAGCTCGCTCGCGCTTACAAATATCTCTATGATTTTATTTTCAGTCCGATGTCGAAGAAAATCTGCGACATCGACAAGATAATCCGGAGTATACTGAACATTTAAAGTGGAAGAAAATCGTATGTTTTCCTTCAAAGACTTATCAGCAAAGGTTTGCGGAGAGCATGAAACAGCAACGGAAAACTTAAGCATTCCGCTGACAATTAACGCCGCATACCCTCCAGATGACTGCCCAAATATAATTGGACGCGATTTTGGCAAAAACTCCAAGAGCCCCATGCCAATATCAAAGACAGATGGCAAAAGACTGGAACCACCATACCAAAACGATTCCGCATCTTGAAAATATATTATTCTACATTTCGCATGTCGCGCGACACTCAACATGCTAAATCTTTCTAAATTACCTCCAAATATAATAAGTACATCTTTCTCGTTACCAGATGCCGGGAACTCTACGCAGCCGATTTTTTCCGATAAGGGGTTTAAGTCGTTAGCAATAATGTCTCGCAAAGAGCCTAAATCATAATTTCGAATCGGATTATGCATGTGAATAGCGTTATATGGTCCTACGCTGGATTTCCCGATTGAAAACATTTGCAACACTCTTGCCAACGATCATGCTGGAGATTTTCAGCCGTTGCTACGCGCATAACGCGCAAGCATTTGAAAATCCTACAACTTTTGATCTCTCTAAAGCATTTCAGTGTCTATGGGAGCACCAAAAAGCTTTAACTTCTTGTTTTTGCGCACTTTAAGATAGAACGCCGCTCTGGGGTCTTCAAGAAATACTTGAATTAGCCCTCCTGGTTGGAAAAAGCCTTGTGTTCCGCCTTCTGAATAAAGTGATACAAGATCAAATCAGCCTCCAGAATATGCTCGACCGTGCTTATACTTCTCAGGATATCGGCCAGCTGATGCACAGGCTCCAATTGGGGTTTTATTTTGATCGTGCCAACGGGAATGTTTAAAAGCTCCGCAATATTATCGGCATACCCTGACTCATATCGTCCCGCGTCAAAAAGCGTAAATTGTGAAAGCCTGTCCAACGCCCTCGAAACATCATCCAGCCTCGCAACATCGGAAGGTGATGACGCAATGAGTTGATGAGTGAACGGCGATGACAGCAGGCTCAGCGTATCCTTGGGAGCGGAGCGTATTTTCTTTCTGATGGAGCCTTCATCTTGTATATCGACATCAGAAAACCATTCTATAACGGGAAGAAACAAGGTCTTGTCTCTTTCGGTCACAAACCGGAAACGGTGCTTTTTAAAGCGACTGAATATAATTAGCCTTGTTGCAAGCTCATAAAATGGATCCCTCAGCGAAATTAATGTAGTATCTATATTGTAATCTATATAAAGCAAGTAATTTTTCAGCAAAACCCTGCCAGAAACGTATACTGATGGCTGATGAATTATCTCCAGCATCTGCCTTACTGTTTCGAAGCCATAATTTTCCACCCTATGCTCAAAAAACTGAAAATAAGGCTTTAGACTTAGATCTATTTCCATTTGGGGTACATAGGACGTCTCCAGCCGAAATACCTTCTTTGGAATATATTTTCCGAACTTGTCCCGTCGATAAAACACAAGTCCGCTATCAGGATCGATTATCTCGAGATCATCGGCCAAATCTATACCCGGAACATTGTCCTTCGACAAAACGAAAGCGACGTTTCCCGTTTCATGGGCTCCTTGCGCTTTGGCACCTTCTAGATATATCCAGCAGTTTATTTCAGTTATTTTATCTTCGCCATTCACGCGAACATGGATTTTAGGCTGCTTGGAGAACCCGTCCGGCACAAAATAACCATGTACTTCATGACCGTTGTCCAGATAAACGCAGAAATTCATCGTGCTTACCTTTTCAGAAAGAAAGATGGCAATCTGCACTGCCCATTGAAATTTCATCTATGACTTAAAAAGCCGGTTATCAAGGGAAAGTCTGTCTGCCAGCCCCTGTGGAAGCTTGCTGTGGTTGGCGCCGAGGCAATGGCCGCTGACAAGGGCAATGCGCTGAGCCGCCCTTGACAGGCGATCGGTGAAGGTGACCGGACCATAGGCCGGGTCCAGCCTCTGGCGAAAGGCCTGCCAGGTAAACTTGCCCATGGCGGCGATGGCCTGACGCGGATTGGGCGATAGGCGATAGCCAAAATATTTGGTGAAATTGCGCGATTCGTCGAAGGCGCGGCGCAATTGCTCGGTGAAACTGTAATCATGCGAATGATAGACGACGGCGTCCGGCGCATAGGCCTTATGATATCCGGCCTCGATCACGGCGCGCGCCCAGAGCTGGTCTTCGGCGAATTCCACATCCGGGTACGGGATTTTCTCCCAGACGGCTTTGCGAAGCAGAGAGTTATTGTCGGAATAGAAATGCAGGAACTGCCGCCAGCCCTCGTCGCGCTGATATTTCTCCGCATCGAGCGCCTTGTGCACCACCAGCGGATGCTGGAGGAACCCGCGAAAATGCTGGTCCAGATCCTGCCGTGTAAAAGGCGAGGCAGAGGGATAGGCAATGTGGCGGCCAAAGACACCGGCGATGCGTTCATCCCGTTCGGCGGCTTCCACCAACTTCGCCAGCCAGTGCTCATCCACCGGTTCGGCATCATGGGTCAGGAAGGCCACGAATTCGGCATCGGCTGCCGCCACACCCTGATTGCGCGTCCTGCCATGGCCAAAACTTTCAGGCGCGATCTCGATCAGGCGGATGCGGCTTTCGGCGCGCAGGAACTCCTTCGTGCCATCCCGCGAGCCGGAATCGATGACGATCACCTCGAAGGGCCAGGCCGTCCGCTGGGCCAGAACCTTGTCCAGCACCTGCGGCAAGACCTGCATGGCGTTCTTGGCCGGAATGACAACGGCTGCCTTGTAACGCGCCATCAGGCGGCTCCCCTTGCAAGCGTGGCATCGATCCGCTCGATCAGTGCTGCTTCCACCAGACGGGCGGATTTTTCCCAGGAGAACTGCTGGACATAGTCGAGCGCATGTTGCTGCAGCGCCTGCCGCTTTTCAGGATGTCGCAAAAGATCCTCCAGCGTGTCGGCAATTCCGTCCGGTGTCGGCTTTGCAAAGGCCATCGTGTCGGCGGGGAAGATCGTGCGCACCGTATCGAGGTCAAGGTCGATGACGGGCAGGCCGCAAGCCATCATTTCCTTGTTGACCAGCGAATGATTGGTGGCGGAGAACACCACGCCGAGGGTTGCCTGCCGATAGAGATCGGCCAGTTGCTCCCCCTTCAGAATACCGAGATTGCGGTAGGGAAAATCGACCGAGGGCTTGCCGATGTCCCAGCCGAAGAAGTCCACCTCGAAATCCAGACCGCGTTTCTTCAGAATTTCCAACGCCATGAAAGCCAGCTCCACGGCGCGGCGCGGCGTGACGTAACGGGCATAGACGGCGATACGGTTGCGGCTGCGGGCAATCTCCTGCCCGTTTGTCCGGTATACCGCCGCATCATAGGCCAGCGGCCAGGCCATGGACCAGCGGCCATACTGCTCGGACATGCGCCGGTGCAGCCACTCCCCCGCACACAGGCAATCGAAATCAAAATGATAGGTCGCCTCGGTCAGAAGCGCTTCCGTGCCGGAGGGATAGAAGGCAGGCTCATAATCCTGCACGAAATAGAACTTGCGGATAAAACCGCGCATGGCATCGACGGGATAGCAGGTGAAGCGGTCGGTCGCGATCAGCGCATCACCCTCGGCATCTGGCGTTGCCCCCGTAAACAGGGCAACGGGGCCGGAAAAGGGCTGAAAATGCTGATTGATGGTCGCCCGCGCCTCTTCGCCGCTTTTGTGCACCGATGGGTTCTGGATCAGGAATCGCACATCATGGCCAAAGCGCTCCAGATAGCTGGCAATGCGGAAGATCGTCATATGACCGCCAGCGCCTGGCTTGAAGTCAGGGATGACCCAGGTGATGCGCAGCCGCTTGCGGTCAAGGGTGGAAACCGGCGGCTCCCCACCAACGGGCTGATAGGCCACGAATTTCTTGAGGTAACTGCTCTGCCGCTGCAAGGGTGAGCCGCCACGACCACCTCTGATCAACCGGTACAGGTAAAGCGGAATGGACGACAGATGCAAAGGCTTAGTTCCTCGAATTGGCCAGTTCGCAAGGGCCATCGCTGGCCACCACGCGCCCTGTTCATCAGGAAACGGGCCGATGCTCAAGTTTTTTCTCTTCACAATCGGCTTCAAGGGTGCGGCTATCCCAAGCGCCACGGACAGGATGGCTGCGGGCTGCCACCCATTTTGGCGCTCTTGAGCACGGTGCCGTGGATACGCTTGCAGGGCCTACCGCGCCTTGGCTTCTCTTCTATCCCGGCATCGGCCCGATCATTCGGCAGCCATGATCTTGAAGGGGGCAGGCTCTGGCGCGGCCTTGCCCTTGTTGATCAAATAGATCAGACAGCTTGTGCGCAGGAGCGAACTGAAATTGGAGATGGAGCCGTTGATCTCCAGGGCCTCGTCATAAAGCGTCGAGAGAAAGCGGGCGGTGGAATAGCCCTGCCTTTCGGCAATCTCATCGATCAGCAGCCAGAAGGCCGCCTCAAGCTGAATGCTGGTGGAATGACCGCCGATCCGGACAGAACGGTTGATCGGCCGATAGCGCTCCGGATCCTGGCCGGCATAGATTTCACACATGGCTTCCTCCTCGTTTTTATTATTTTGCTACTCTGTCCGCCAGCTCGGCCATCGTCAAATCACTTCGACGCCTGCGATGCGGAACGATACCAAAGGTCATCCGCAGGAGGGAACATTTTTCCCATGCGGTAATCGGCTGCTACCCGCAAAACCCGGGGCTCGGTTACTCTCCCTAAAAATTGAGGGAGGTCCGATTTGGCAAAAGCTATTCATTCCATGATCCGCGTGCTGGATGAGGCACGCTCCGTTGCATTCTATCAAACGGCGTTCGGCCTTTCCGTGGCGGACCGGCTCGATTTCGAGACCTTTACCCTCATCTACATGAGCAACGACGAAAGTGAGTTCGAAGTCGAATTGACCGTCAACAAGGGGCGGACCGAACCCTACGCGCTGGGCGACGGGTACGGGCATTTCGCGGTGTCCGTTTCCGATCTTGAGGCCGAACATGCCCGTCTCGACGCGGCTGGCCTCAACCCGGGCAAGATCGTCGATTTCAATCGCGATGGCGGCCTCATCGCCCGCTTCTTCTTCATCACCGATCCGGATGGCTACAAGATCGAGGTTTTGCAGCGCCACGGCCGGTACAAGTAGGGGTTTGCCGCTCGAGGAGGGGCGGCGGACACATAAGCATATCAACGCCATCCAGCCTGGAGGAGGACAAGAATGGCGACGTTGTATGAGGACAAGCGCGGCCTTTCCCGCCGCGATGTTTTGAAGCGCGGCACCGTGGGTGCTGCCCTGATCGTTTCGGGGCAGGCGGTGATCTGTCCCGACGCCGCCTGGGCCGTGGAAGCCCAGGCGCTGAAGCCGGAAACCATGGCGACGCTGATCAAGCTTGCCCGGGATATCTACCCGCATGACCGGCTGGCAGACCGTTTCTACGCCATTGCCGTCAAGGGCCAGGACCAGCTGGCCCAGAAAGATCCCAAGCACAAGACACTGGTCGAGGAAGGCGTCGCCGACCTGAACAAGCGCGCCGGTCCCGGCGGCTATACGGCCATCGGCTGGGAAAAAGACCGTGTCGCCATCCTGCACGATATCGAAAAATCCGCCTTCTTCCAGGCCGTGCGCGGTGATCTGGTGGTGAGCCTTTATAACCAGAAGGAGATCTGGCCGATCTTCGGTTATGAAGGCGAGTCCTATTCCAAGGGCGGCTACATCCATCGTGGTTTCAACGATCTGGAATGGCTGTGAGGATCGGTCCCGACGCCCGCGAGGAGGCGGGTTCGGGGCTGATGCGGCGCGGTGAAGGGGCTATCGGGAGGAATATCATGCCTGCACCTTATGATCTGAAGGACGACAGCGTCGTCGTCATCATCGGCTCGGGAGCCGGTGGCGGCACGCTTGCCAATGAACTGGCCCAGAAGGGTATCGATGTAGTCGTGCTGGAGGCTGGCGCACGGATCGAGCACGAGGATTTCATCAATGACGAGTGGGACAGCTTTGCCCAGCTCGCCTGGCTCGATCACCGCACCACCGGTGGCGGCTGGCGCGTCTCCAAGGACTTTCCCAATCTGCCCGCCTGGATCGTCAAGGCGGTCGGCGGCACCACCACTCACTGGGCAGGCGCCTCGCTGCGCTTCCAGGAGCATGAATTCAAGACCCGCACCCATTATGGCGACGTGAAGGGCGCCAATCTTCTCGACTGGCCGATCACGCTGGCCGATCTGGAGCCCTATTACGCCCGCGCCGAAGACAAGATGGGCGTGACCCGCACGAATGGTATCGAGGGTCTGCCGGGCAACAACAATTTCAAGGTGTTCAAGGCAGGCGCCGACAAGCTGGGCTACAAGGAATGCAATACCGGCCACATGGCCATCAACTCCAAGGAACGCGATGGCCGCATGGGCTGTCAGCAGACCGGCTTCTGCTTCCAGGGCTGCAAATGGGGCGCGAAGTGGTCGACGCTCTATACGGAGATCCCGAAGGGCGAGGAAACCGGCAAGCTGGAACTGCGTCCGCAATCGCACGTGCTGCGCATCGAGCATGACAAGACCGGCAAAGTGACCGGCGTGGTCTATGCCGACAAGGACGGCAAGGTGCAGGAGCAGAAGGCGCGCATCGTCTGCGTGGCCGGCAATTCCATCGAAAGCCCGCGCCTGCTTTTAAACTCGCATTCCTCGATGTTCCCGCAGGGTCTTGCCAACTCCTCCGGCCAGGTGGGCAAGAACTATATGCGCCATACCACGGGCTCGGTTTATGCCGTGTTCGAAAAGCCGGTGCATATGTATCGCGGCACGACCATGGCCGGTGTCATCCGCGACGAAGCGCGGCATGATCCGTCACGCGGCTTCGTTGGCGGCTATGAACTGGAAACCCTGTCGCTCGGCCTGCCCTTCATGGCCGCCTTTCTCGATCCCGGCGGCTGGGGCCGGTCGTTTACCTCGGCGCTCGACGATTATCCCAACATGGCGGGCCTGTGGATTGTCGGCGAGGACATGCCGCAGGAGCAGAATGCCGTGAAACTGCACAAGGAGTTGAAAGACAAATACGGCATGCCGATCCCGGATGTCTGGTTCACCGATCATGCCAATGACGTGGCCATGCGAAACCACGCTTACGCGCAAGGCCAGGCGCTCTACGCCTCCGTTGGCGCCATGCGCTCCTTCCCCACACCGCCCTATCCATCCACGCACAATCTCGGCACCAACCGGATGAGCGAGAAGGCACGCGACGGCGTGGTGAACAAATGGGGGCAGACGCACGACATCAAGAACCTGTTCGTCTCCGATGGCAGCCAGTTCACCACAGGCGGCGCGGAAAACCCGACGCTGACCATCGTTTCTCTCGCCATCCGCCAATCGGAATATATCGCCAAGGAGATGGCGGCGAAGTCGATCTAGTGGTTTGATTGTGACATTTGCACCCCGGTGCAGCACCCTCGAGAGCAAATGTCACAATCATGAAAACCACTAGCAACCTTATGATTCTAGTGGAATTTCCGAATTTGACATTTGATCATCGAGATCCCCGCAAATGGGTATCAAATGTCAAATTCATTCCACTAGAGCCTTGTCCCGAGAAAAGTGTCGTCGCGGTTTTCCGTCCGGAAATGCGTCAACACAAGAGCTTGGAGCACACCCGGATTGCCCGGCCTTGTCGCCCCTGGCCGGGCCCTCCTGCGCGGTCGGGTTCACACAGCCCGCGCCACCTGTGACCGGGCAACCGGTCACCTTTTTTAGAGCATGATCCGACCGGAATGAAACGAGGATCGGCAAGATTATGCTCCCAAAATAAAGAGTTACAGCGCCGATCTGATTCCATCAGATCGAAAAGCGCTTTAATACCCTTCGAAAAGGACAATAAGCGCGATGAAACTGCTATTGGTCCCTCTGATTGCCTTGCCCACTCTGATGGCCCCTAGCCTGGCGCTTGCCGATGGCGATGCGGCGAAGGGCGAAATCGTCTTCAGGAAATGCGCGGCCTGCCACAACATCGATCAACCGGAAAACAAGATCGGCCCGCATCTCACCGGCATTTTGGGCCGCAAGGTGGCCTCTGTCAGCGATTACACCAACTATTCGGAGGCCCTTAAACAGGCGGGTACAGACGGCGCGGTCTGGGACGAAACCAGCATTGCCGCCTGGGTAACCGACCCGAAAAAACTGCACCCCGGCAACCGCATGAGCTTTACCGGCCTGAAAAAGCCCGAGGATGTAGCCGACCTGATCGCCTATCTGAAAAGCAAGCAAGGACAGTGAGCGTCATTCCGATCGAGGCAGGTAGAGAAAACGGGGCTTAAAACTCCATGAGAATAAGGGCCCCGAATGGTGTATTGTGTGTCTGAGGCGCTCTAAATCTTTGTCTCTATGCATTTCCGGATGGAAAACCACAACGACACTTTTCCTGGAAATGCTCTAGGGCGTGTGGACATTCATTTTGAGTTGATGAGTGCGGCACATAGATTGATTATAGCGGCATAGGATGTGTCTGTCTTGTCGGACCTCATGGCT